>NZ_JBNPTH010000001.1:0-1232500 GCF_051167555.1 Bradyrhizobium sp. HKCCYLS3077
AAGTCCTCCTGCCGATCACCTCAACCTGTCACCCATGTCGTCGGTTTGTTCTGTCACCTATGTAGCCGGTTTGGACCCCCCCCGACCCCTCCCCGCAAGGGGGAGGGGAGCTCAGCGTCGTCGTGATCGGTAGCGGGGCTTTTAGTCGCCTCAGGAATTTTGCCGCTGCAGCGGATCGGCTGTCATGACACTAGTCTTGCCGGTCAGACATTCGGGCAGGCGGTCCGGCAGGAGATCGGGACGCAGATGATCGAAGAGCGGTGCAAGAAGGGGCGGGATCTCTGACCGACATGACGGCCAGACTTGTTCGATCACGTGCTCGTCAGCCCGACACGCCGCCCAGCTTGCAGACGTGCTTCCACTCCTCCGGCGTCACCGGCTGCACCGACAGGCGCGACTGCTTGACCAGCGCCATCTCCGACAGCTTCGGGTCGGCCTTGATGGCCGCGAGCGTGACCGGCGTCTTGAACGGCTTGTGCGCCTTGATGTCGACGCAGACGAACTTGCCGGTCTTGTCGGTCGGATCGGGATAGGCCTCCTTGATGATCTCGGCGATGCCGACGATCTCCTTGCCCTCGTTGGAATGGTAGTAGAAGGCGAGCTCGCCCTTCTTCATCGCCACCAGGTTCTGCCGCGCCGTGTAGTTGCGCACGCCGGTCCAGGCCTCGCCCTTGGCGCCCTTCTCGACCTGCTGGTCCCAGGACCACACCGAGGGTTCGGATTTCACCAGCCAGTAGCTCATATGCGCATCGTCCTCAGATCACGGCAGCGCCGGTCCCGCGCGGAGTGCAGCATGGCTCGGCGGGCGGATCAAAGAAGACGGCCATCGCCGGGTCAACAGTTTACAGCGAGCACATCGGGCTTTTGCCCAGCGATCAGGCTCACTGCTCCGCCTTGAACGGCCGCAGCATCAGCGCCTCGATCGCGGCATCGATCGTGACCGCACCCGACAGGATCGCGGCCACCGCCTGCGCGACCGGCATCTCGACGCCGCGCGAGGCGGCGAGCTCGACCAGCACAGGGGCGGTGTACTGCCCCTCGGCGAGCTTGCCCGCCGGCAGCGGCTCGCCGCGGCCGAGCGCCAGACCGGCGGCGAAGTTGCGCGATTGCGGGCCGGCGCAGGTGAGGATGAGGTCGCCGAGGCCGGACAGGCCGGTCAGCGTCTCGCTGCGCGCGCCATAGGCGCGGCCGAGCCGCACCAGCTCGGCGAAGCCGCGCGTGGTCAGCGCCGCCAGCGCGGAGGCGCCGAGCTGGCGCCCGGCGACGATGCCGGCCGCGATCGCCAACACGTTCTTGGCGGCGCCGCCGATCTCGACGCCGCGCACGTCGGTCGAGTGATAGGGCCGGAAGGTCGGCGAGCCCAGTGCCTGGACGAGATCGGCTGCCAACGTCTCGTCGGGCGCGGCGAGCGTCACGGCCGTCGGCAGGCCGCGTGCGACATCGTCGGCGAAGCTCGGGCCGGAGAGGATGGCGGGCGTCGCGTTCGGCGCCGCCTCGGCGATGACCTCGGTCATGAATTTGTGGGTGCCGTGCTCGATGCCTTTGGCGCAGGCGATGACCGGCGTGGCGGGCGCAAGCAGCGGCGCGATGTGCATGACGGCGCCGCGCAGATGCTGCGCGGGGACGACGATGAGGATGGCAGAGGCGCGGGCGGCGGCGGCGAGATCGGCGGTGACGACGATGCTGTCGGCGAGCGGGATGCCGGGCAGCCGCGGGTTTTCCCGCGCGGCTGCTATGCGCGCAGCGTGACCCGCGTCGCGGGCGAAGAGGGTGACGTCACGGCCGGCCCGCGCGGCGACGGCGGCGAGCGCCGTGCCCCACGCCCCGGCGCCGATGATGGAGATGGTTTGGAAGCGGGTCATGCGCAACACGCGCCGCTGCGCTCCCTCTCCCCGTCCTTACGGGGGCGCGACGAGCTTCGCTCGCGCTGAGAGGGTTGGGGTGAGGGGCAGCCACACCCACCGACCTTGCTGGGAGCGCACACCCGGATTGCATCGGGCGATGCGATCGGACCTCTCAGCGCGAGCGAAGCTCGTCGCGCCCCCGCAAGTGAGGAGAGGTTAGATGGAGTGCCACGAATATGCGTCTTTGTGGGGCTACCCCCACCCCCGCCCCCTCCCCGCAAGGGGGAGGGGAGCGCACGGAGCGCGCCGCACGGGCTTGCGTCGTCATGCGCAGGAGCGCGGGCCAACCGATGGCTCAGGACATCTGGCAACAACGCCACGTCTCAAAACCCCGCGCGCGTTTTCGCGAACTTGCCGGGGACCTGCGCATTCGCATCGAGCAGCCAGCGCGCACGCGGGGCGGCATCCATGCCGTCGACGAGGCCGAGGGCGAGGCGCTCGGCGCCGGCCCAGGCGATCATGGCGCCGTTGTCGGTGCACAGCGCCGGCGGCGGCATGATCAGGCGGGTGCCCGCGGCTTGCGCGACATCGTCCAGCGCGGCGCGAATGGCCTGGTTGGCGGCGACGCCGCCGGCGGCGACCAGCGCGGTCGGGGCGCCGAAGCGCTGCTTGAACAGATCGAGGCCGACGCGCAAGCGGTCGGCGGTCGACTCCAGCACCGCGGCCTGGAAGCTGGCGCAGAGGTCGGCCACATCCTGCTCGCCCACGCTGTCCAATCGTCCGATCTCGGTGCGCACGGCCGTCTTCAGGCCAGACAGCGAGAAATTGGCGTCGCTGCGGCCCTGCATCGGACGCGGCAAAGCGAAACGCGTTGCGTCGCCGTTGCGCGCGGCCAGCTCCACTTGTGGTCCGCCGGGATAGGGCAGCCCGAGCATCTTGGCGACCTTGTCGAAGGCCTCGCCCATCGCGTCGTCGACGGTGGTGCCGAGCCGCACATAGTCGCCGACTCCGGCGACGGCGACGATCTGGGTGTGGCCGCCGGAGGCCAGGAACAGGCAATAGGGGAAGTCGATTGCATCGGTGAGACGCGGCGTGAGCGCATGCGCCTCGAGATGGTTGACCGCGATCAGCGGCGTGTCGTGCACCAGCGCGATCGCCTTCGCCGTGGTGAGACCGACGATGACGCCGCCGATCAGGCCCGGCCCCGCAGCGGCGGCCACGCCGGAGAGCGCGGCGTAGTCGACGCCGGCTTCGCGCATCGCGGCATCGATGAGATGGTCGAGCATGTCGACATGGGCACGCGCCGCGATCTCGGGAACCACACCGCCATAGATCGCGTGTTCATCGGTCTGCGAGCGCACCACATTCGAGAGGATATGCCCCTTGCCGTCCGAATCACGCGCAACCACGGCCGCGGCGGTTTCGTCGCAGGTGGTTTCGATGCCGAGCACGAGCGTTTGCGAGTCGTTACCCAATCTCAACCCTTTGGTCATTATGTGTGCGGGAAACCGCCTAACACCACGAGGTCGCCAGGTGCAATCACCACGCCGTTGCAGCCCGGCCGATCCGTATTCGACGGGAGCATAGCACATGGCTGTGCTGGTGACCCGTCCCGCTCCCGACAATCAACGCACCGCCGCGGCCTTGCGCGCGCGCGGCTTCGAGGTGCTGCTGGCGCCGATGCTGCGATTCGAGCCGGCCGCGCTGCCGGCCGATGCGGGCCACGACGTGGCGGGGGTCATCGTGACGTCGTCGAACGCGTTGCGCGCGGTCGCGCCGCAACTGCAGAGCTCCGCGCTGTTGCGCCTGCCCCTGTTCGCGGTCGGCGACCAGACCGCCGCGGCGGCGCGCGACGCGGGTTTCACGAACGTGATCTCCGCCGCCGGTGATGCCACGGCGCTGCGCGAGGTGATCACCAGCAGCCGCCTGGTCAAGGCCAAGGCCAACGTGAAGTCCACCCTGCTCTATCTCGCCGGCGCCGACATCTCGCGCGATCTCGCCGCCGAGCTGGCCGAGCGCGGCTTCGAGGTGATCACGCAGACCGTCTACCGCATGGCACCGGTCGCGGCACTGCCGCGCGAGGTCTGCGACGCCTTCGCGGCCAACGCGATTCAGGCGGTGCTGCATTATTCGCGGCGAAGTGCCGCGGCATTCGTGGCCGCGATCCGGGCCGAGGGCGTCGAAATCTCGGCGCTGGCGGTGCCGCATGGCTGCCTGTCGGCCAATATCGCCGAGGTGCTGCGTGACGCCGGGGCGACCCAGGTCACAATCCCAGCGCATCCGGATGAAAACGACATGCTGGAAGGGCTGACCCGTGCGCTCCCGTCGTGAATGGCGTAAGAGGGCCTGCCCAGTCTTGCTTCAGCCAGGGAACCTCCATCATGGTCGATGAACCCGACACCGCTGCACCGGCCTCCGATACCGGGCGGCCGAAACGGCCGCCGCCGACCATCGATCTTGAGGCGACCTCGCGCGAGGAGCGCCCCGCGGCCAGTGAGAGCGCGGCCGAGCGGCCGGCGCTGTCGCCGTGGTCCGCCCCGGCCGAGGCTGTCGCCGAGGGCTCGTCGGGCGCGGCAAGCCAGTCGCATCCGCATGGCGAGCCGGAGAGCGAGACTGAAACTGCCACACCGGACGAAACGGTCGCCGCGGCCGAGCCGCCGCGCGCCGACCTGCCGCCGCCTCCGCCGCCTCGCCCTGTGTCGCCCTGGATCATCGCGCCGTTCTCCGGCGCGGCCGCCGCAGCCCTGGTGATCGGCGTCGGCTGGATGCTGGGCTGGCCGGCCGTGCAGCCGCCGTCGCCCACCACGCCGCTGTCGACGGCCGTCGACGAGCTCACCACGCGGGTCGCCGGACTGGAGCAGCGCATCGGCAAGCCGGATACGGCCGTGACCGGCCGCATCGATGCGATCGACAAGGCGATTGCCGGCGTCCGCAGTGACGTCGCCGCATTGCGCAGTCAGAACGACAAGACGGTCGCGGCGCTGAACGACGTCAAGGCGCAGCCGCGCGATGGCGGCGCGTCCGTGCCCGCGCCTGCCCCGGTCGATCTGTCCGGCCTCACCGCGCGCATCGACGCGCTGGAGCGCGCCAGCAAGTCCCAGAGCGCGGCGCTGGCCCAGGAGAGCCGCAAGCTGTCCGAGGCAGCCGAGGCGGCCAAGACCACCGACGACGCGCCGCTGCGCCGTGTGATTGCCGCCACCCTGCTCGACGTCGCCGTGCGCCATGGCGATCCCTATGGCCCGGCGCTGTCGACCGCGAAATCGCTGGCGGGAGACGCGGCGGCGCTGCAGCCGCTCGAGACCTTCGCCAAGAGCGGCGTGCCGAGCCAGGCCGCGCTCAGCCGCGAACTGCTCACCATCGTGCCGAAGCTGACGCCGCCCGCGGCGGACGGCACCACCGGAACCTCGATCCTCAGCAAGCTCTCCGCCGGCGCGCAGAGCCTGGTCAAGGTCGAGCGCACCGATGGCGCCGGCACCGATCGCGGCGCCGTGGTGGCGCGGATCACCGCGGCTGCCCTGCGCAACGACGTCGCCGAGGCGCGGCGCGAGCTGAAGGGATTGTCGGCCGAGGATCGCGCGCCGGCCAATGACTGGCTCGCCAAGGCCGATGCACGCGACGCCGCGCTATCGACCGCCCGCAAATTCGCCGACGACGCGATGACCGCGCTCGCCAAACCCGCGCAATAGGACGCGCAAGGACGCACATGTTCCGGATCGTCATCTTCCTCATCCTGGTCGGGCTCGCGGCGGCGGGCTCGGCCTGGGTCGCCGAGCAGACCGGCGACGTCGTCTTGAACTGGGGCCCCTGGCGGGTCGCGATGACCCTGCCGGTGTTCGTGCTGGCGCTGGGCCTGACCATCGCGGCCTGCGTGCTGGTATGGAACCTGATCAGCGCGCTGCTGCGGGCGCCCGGCCGGATCCGTCACGCGCACCGCAACCGCCGCCATCAGCGCGGCCGCCACGCCATCACCCACGGCCTGCTCGCGATTGGCCATGGCGATTCGACCGCGGCGCGGCAGCATGCCGACATCGCCAAGCGGCTCGCCGGCGACGATCCGCTGACGCTGCTGCTGCATGCGCAGGCGGCGCAGCTCGAAGGCGACCGCGACGGCGCGCAGCGCGCCTTCCGCGCGATGGCCGAGCGCCACGACACCCGCCTGCTCGGCCTGCGCGGCCTGTTCATTGAGGCGCAGCGCGCCGACGACGCCTATTCGGCCGTCATGATCGCCGACGAGGCGCTGCGGCTTGCGCCGAACGCGACCTGGGCCTCGCATGCCGTGCTCGGCTTCCGCTGCGCGCAGGGCGATTGGGACGGCGCGCTTTCGATCCTCGACAGCAACTACACCGCCGGCATGATCGACAAGCCGAGCTATCGCCGCCAGCGCGGCGTGCTGCTGACGGCGCGCGCGCTCGCGCTGGAGACCGAGAACCGCGACGTGTCGCGATCGAGCGCGATGGAAGCGGTCAAGCTGGCTCCGACCCTGGTGCCGGCCGCGGTGCTGGCGGCGAAGTTCGAGAGCGAGGCGCACCAGGTGCGGCGCGCGATGAAGATCATCGAGGCCGCCTGGGCGTCCTGCCCGCATCCGGACCTCGCCGATGCCTATGCCCATGTCAGGCTCGGCGATTCCGCCCGGCAGCGGCTGACGCGGGTGGAAAATCTCGCGGCCCGCACGCCCGGCCATATCGAGGGCGCGCTCGCCGTGGCCCGCGCGGCGATCGACGCCTCCGAGTTCGGCCGCGCCCGCGAGGCGCTGGCGCCGTTCACCGAGGACCCGACCCAGCGCGTCGCCATGCTGATGGCCGAGCTGGAGCGCACCGAGAGCGGCGATGCCGGCAAGGCGCGCGAATGGACCCTGCGCGCGGTGCGCGCCCGCCACGACCCGGCCTGGACCGCGGACGGCTATGTCAGCGAGCGCTGGCAGCCGATCTCGCCGGTCACCGGCCGGATCGACGCGTTCCAATGGCAGACGCCGGTCGCGAGCCTGCCGTCGGAGCGCAACAGCGTGATCGAGAGCTCGGCCTTCGCCGAAGCCGTGCTGGCACCGCCGGCCCGGCCGGTCATCGCCGAGACCCCGGCCGAGCCGCTGCGCGACATCCCCGCCGCGGCGGTGATCGCCCCGGCCGTGCAGGACAACGTCCCGCCGCGGCCGGCCGAGACGGCGCGCGACGTGGCCACGGTGGACAAACCTGTCGACGAATCTCTGGACAACGCCCTGGAGAAGCCTGTCGAGAAGCCGGTGGACAACCCTGTTGAAAAGGCTGGGGATGGCCCGTTGATCGAGGCGACGGCCGTCACAGCCGTCGCGGCCGAGCCGGCGCCGCCGTTGCAGGCCGCAGCCCCCGCCGAGACGGACGCGGCGGAGCCGGCCGAGGACAACGAGGCTGCGGAAGCGCCAGCGAAACCGGCGGAGACGGCCGCGACCGCGCCGACGCCGCTGTTCCGGACCCGCAACGACCTCGCCAAGCCGCCGGAGACGCCGATCCAAGCCATCGTGCCGATCATGCGACCGCCGGACGATCCGGGGGTCGAGGACGACGACCAGCCGCGCGACGAATTCGCCGAGCAGATCGCCCCCAAGGTCCAGGCCGGCGGCTGGCGGGGCTTCTGGTCCCGCTTCGGCAACTAGCCGCGCGGAACCAGCATCACGGTGGCCACGAAATCGTCCGGGGCGGTCCCCTCGCCCCCGACTTGTCCTTGCCAACGGGCCATCGGCCCGATATCAGGAGCGCGTTCGCGTGGTCCGGTCGTGCCGGACACGCGCTGCTATGGTTCGCCGCAATAGCTCAGTTGGTAGAGCACGTCATTCGTAATGACGGGGTCGGGGGTTCGAGTCCCTCTTGCGGCACCACTGGCTGTACAAACCGCAACAAATAGTTGCGGTCAGAAACAGGTACCCCTCAAAAGCGCCTTGTCCGCTGTATGTCTGCAACAGGACGCAGGGTGCGATTCGCGTTCGGCGACCGTCTGCACGCACTGCATGGGGAGACCTCGACAGCAGGTCTTGGAGGACTTCATTTCATTGTCTCAGCAGTTGACCGAACTCGCGCGGCTGGTCGAGATCGCCGAACGACCGAGCCGCGACCTGGACCGCTTGATCTGGCAGACCGTCGACCCCGCATCCGCGTCGATCCCCGGTGGCGTGCCGCCGTTCTTTACCGACGATCCTCACGCCTCGAAGCTGCTGCTGCCGGATTCGGCGCTCATGGCCACGTCGAAGCGCGATGGCTCCAGCTTCCTGTCGACCGTGATCATGCAGACCAACAACGGCCAAACGACGATCGAGGCGCATCACCGCCATCGTTTTCTCGCCGCCTGCCTTGCGGCGCTGCGCGCCAGGGCAGCCTCGCTGGAGGATCGTGAGCCGGCAGCCGCTCCGCATCCCAAACCTCTCATCCGGCGGTGATCTCGGTCCGGTGACCGCCAAGCTTCCGCCGGTGGCGCAGCTTTCTTGTTTCCAAACCTTTCCGCCCGCATTCCCCGGGTTAAGAATTGCTCAACCCAAATCGCGCCATCGTCGGCGCGAGCCGCGGGGACAATTCCCGCACAGGCGGCGTTTCGGACCCTCGTTTTTCGTGGCGCAGCCACAAGTAGCCCGAAGGGCGAAGCGTGCCCGGCGTAGCCTCTTGGCGAAGCCGGGCGTTTGAGCCCCCCAAGTCTCACTTGAGTCCGGCTCTCTCTGATCCGATCAACGCTGTCAAACAGCCCGCCGCTCGTCACGGTCTTGCTGACGCCCATGCCGCCGCGATCCCGCGGGTTGATAACCCCGAGCTCCGCTGCAGTTTGGCGTCCTCGTCGATTGAGAGGGCGCAGGGAAGGCCGAGTGCCGACTGGCACCCGCGGCCCCCGTGCGAAGGAAAATGCACGGGGCAGGAACCACAGGCTCAGCCGGACACAACCCGGCCTTCCCTGCGCAATGGTTTGAACGGCTGCTCCGTGCTCTCCCAGGGGACCGGGCTTGCTTGCCCCCGTCATCGGCATCGTCGCCGATCAAGACACCAGCGTCGGGGTGTCGGGACCACACGGCTTGACCGTCCGCGACACGACGTTCGTCCGCACCTCCATGAGATGCTGCGTCGCCCCACGGCCACCGCTCCCCGCCGCAACGTCCCGTGACGATCGCGATACGCCCCTCTCAGTGCGGGCGGGATGGCGAGATAAGATCACTGATTTGGGGGTGGCGTCAACAAAATTTCTGGTATTCGGAATTCACGCCCCCGCACCGCTCACTTGCCGTGCACAACAGTCAGTCATCCCGTTTTGGCCGCCATCAAACTCGATGAGTGGGCCAAATGGCTCCCGAACAGAACGGCGAGATACATGCAGTCCAGCAGCGTCACCGTAGCCCGAACGTTGGCGCTTCGACGTTACGGGACTTTGAAGCCGGCCGACCGGAGCCGACGGAACGATCTAGCGGGTAATGAAAGCTGCAACGTAATCAGGTCGCGTTTCATTTTCAAAAGATAAGAAGCAGCGCGGCGTCGTAGCGCCGCGCTAGACGCGATTCAGCGGTTTTGATAAAGGGGGCAGTTAAGCCCCAGAGACTATTATGTGGGCTTGCCACATGGGATGCTCCTGATCCGGCTCGGCCGGGGTTTGGATGGTCTCAATGCCAGAGGGTTGCTCCGCCAAGATTGGCCCTCTGACGGTGGAACGGTGGAGATGGAGGGACTCGAACCCTCGGGCTCGCCAGGTGGACAACCGACCGCCCGCACCGTGCCATCCCCATTCTGAAACCGGAGCCGAAAGGCTCCGGTTTTTGTTTGAGCGGGCCATTTAAGAAAGACCTCCGCTCATATTCTTCCCGCCGCTTTCAGCCGCCGCAGCGCTACCTTTGGCGCGGCTATCGGAGTTGCGCACATGTTTCGGAATGCCGCACGCGTCGGCTAGAAGCCTCCACCATCGTCGAAATTCGACGGCCGACCATGGCAATCCGTCATACTCGGAAGCGATCATTGGCCCTTTCATGGGCAGCTCATTGGAGTGGTTGGTCCTAACGCGCTCCAATTCCTCCATCACCATGGGGTATTTCTTGAGTTCGATAGTGACTTCCTTATCGCCGATCAGATGCGTAAGCGTCATCTGCTTGCGGTCAATTTCTTCCCACCGGAGACCGCGCACCCATTTCATGTTGCCTTCAATGACATCAGAAATGCCCGGCTCGGACATGGGCGCCCATTCGCCGATGACTTCTTTTTGAGTCAGCCCAACGTCGGATTGGAAGGCCTGCGCCAGTGCAATAGATGGCCGGTTCTTTTCGTGTGCCTTGGCTCTGATCAGATTAGCTTGCTCACGCGTGAGTTGCTCATTCCGCGCTTTCGGTAGTTCGATTTCCATATTGCCAAGCAAGCCATAAAGGCGCGCGCAATTCTCATCCCGCACCGACGTTGTGCCGAATGAAAAAAGATTTCGGAGCATCACCATTTTGCTGTGTGAAACAGCAATCTTCCCGCCTTCGCGCCATTTCGCGTACCATGCATCGAGGGTATTGGCGTCGGCCTCTGACAGCTTTTGGCCGCCGAAGTCATTGCGGATAAGATTGAGCAGGGTGTCGTAATGCTCCCGCGACGTATGCTTGAGCTTCTGAAAGGGAGAGGTCGGAGAAGTTCGATAGCGATCAACAAGTTCGCCAAGTGTTGCAATGCTCGACGCGGGCGGCTCTTTAACCTCTTCCAGCCCCATCTGTTTTGCGATTGCCTTAAAGGCGTCAGGGTAAGCGACGGCCAACCGAGCAATTTCAGCCATCTCGCGTTCAATTTTGGCGGTCGCCTGCTCCAATAAGCGCGCCTTCTCGCGTTCGAGGGCCTCCAACAAATTGGGACCTGGCTGGTCAGGATGGCTGGTCATCGAACCTACAGGTTCCCAATGGGTTGCTCTTAGCCCGAACCCGACACTTGGCTGAGAGGCGGTTCTCACAACGGCATCTTAGTCAGTGCTAGGTCGCGCTTCGTCTTAAGCTGTAGCCGATTGCTACATTCCGAAGTGCTTTGAAGGTCCCCGAAGGGCCGATCTTGCATCTTTACCTAAAGTGATTCTCTTTTTCGCGCAACGATAGAAATAAGGAAACAGATTACTGAGCATTCCCCGTTAAGGAAAACACAAATCCAAAATGGCGTTAAAAGTCAATGTCGAGTGGTTTCCTACCTAGTGCCGGAAATTTCGGACAAGCACGGGCAAGTAGTGAGGCAGGAAGAATCTTTGCGGTTTGCACTATGGTTCGCTCCGAAACAGCGGAAATCCTTTCGTCGGTCCGGCCCAGCCTGCCTAGTTTCCGTCGCGCGCTTGGTTGACCAGTTAACAATTGCTTAACCCAAATCGCGCCATCGTCGGGCGCGAGCCGCGGGGAAAGTTCCCGCTCAGGCGGCGTTTCGGACCCGTGTTTTTACGTTCGATATCCGCAATGCCGGCCAAAGCTCGGCGTACGTCAACGGCCAGGCCGCAGACGATCAGTACAAAGGTCATGGTCGAAACGGAATGCGCGCGGCGTGCGATGCCTGCGCGCGTGACGAACAGGCCTTTTAGGCGGCGATGCCCGGCTCCGGCGGCCGGCAGGCCGGATCGACGCAACGAGACAAAGGCGAGCCCTTCGACATGAGCACGACAGCCACTGCCCTCGACAATCACAGCCAATATCAATCCATCGTCGGCCAGGTCCGGACGCTCGCCTACAAATATATCGAGGACAAGGACTACGTCAGCGCGCAGCTCGCGTTCCAGAAGCTGCTGGAGCTCGACCCGAAGGACATCAACGCGCGCTTCATCTATGCGCAGCTGATCGACGACGGCTCGCACAAGAAGCGCGCCGAGGCGCGCGACATGATGCTGGCGATCCTCGACGAGAACCCGCAGATCTTCGAGCAGGCCACCGAGGGCAATCTGCACCTGATCCGCAGCGCCGCCGTGCGCTGCAGCCATGTCGGCCCGTTCAGCCGCTCGATGGAGCTGTTCCGCAAGCTCGCGCCCGCCTCCAACGAGGCGGCGGACTATTTCTCGCTCAGCGAGATCCTGACCCAGGGCAACGAATTCGAGGAAGCGGTCACCGCGCTGGAGAAGGCGATCAAGCTCAACCCCGCCTATGACACGCCGGCCAATCGCGAGACGCTGGAACTCGCGCGCACCAACGCCAGGAAGGGCAAGACCAAGGAGGTCAAGGCCCGCGCCAAGGTCGGGCGCTATCCGGAGACGAAGGACTTCCTCGGCGACCTGCAGACGCTGATCACCAGCCACATCGCCGTCAACCTCGCCGCCGCGCCAAAGTTTCTCGACAAGAGCACGCGCTTCTTCACCATGGGCTCGTGCTTCGCGCGCAACCTCTCCAAGAGCCTCAATGACAGCGGCTACAACAGCCATCACATGGAGATCTCGGAATACATCAACACGACCTTCGCCAACCGCGTGTTCGTCGACTGGCTGCGCGGCGCCAAGATCGATCCGGAGATCCGCGAGCGCATCGTCGAGCTGCTGCCGCCGGGCTCGAGCCAGGAGAATACGCTCGCCGTCATCAAGCAGGCCGACGTCTTCATCCTGACGCTCGGCGTCGCCGCCGCGTTCTTCGACCGCGAGACCGGCGCCTTCGTGCTCCCCAGGCCGAGCGCGCTCAACTCACGGGCGCTGGCCGAGAAGTACAAGTTCCGCACCGCCAGCGTGCAGGAGAATGTCGACAATGTGCGCTATCTGATCGACTTCGTCAGGAGCGTGCGGCCCGGCATCAAGGTGATCGTCACGGTGTCGCCGGTGCCGCTGCTCACCTCGTTCGAATATGAATCGGTGGTGCAGGCCGACTGCCTGTCGAAGAGCACGATGCGGCTGGTCGCGCACGAGATCGTCAATAATTCGGAGCTCGAGGACATCTGGTACTGGCCCTCGTTCGAGGTGTTCCGCTGGGGCGGCTCGAATGCCTCCAGCTTCTTCGCCGCCGATGACGGCGCCGCCTGGCACGTCTCGGAGGACAAGGTGTCGGCGACCGTCCGCGCCTTCGTGCAGACCTTCTCGCCGGCCTGAGCACGGTCACGGAGAGCGATTCAGATCGGCTGCCTCAGGGCAGCCGTTTCCTCCAGAGACGGAAGATCAGGAAGCTGGCCTGGGCATAGCCCGGCGGCGAACTGTCGGGCCCGAACGGGGTCCGCGAATATAGCGAGCTGGAGACCATGAAGCCCCCCACATAGGGCTCCGGCAATCCCGTCAGCACCAGGAAGCAGCGGTGCGTGAGCAGGCCATCCTCGGGCTGGTTGCCGCGGACCAGACGGCAGTCGCCAAGCCCGGTGAAGGGGATGCCGTTGAGCTGGCCTTCGGTGTAGGTGCCGAGCACGGTCGGATCCATCGCCTGGCCAATACACACCCGCATGTCGCCGATGCTCTTGTCGTTGCTGCCGGTCATCCGGCCATCGCTCGCCTGCACGTTCACGCTGTGAATGGACAACTGGTCCTCGAGCGCCGGAGCAAAACCGGTCTTGGTCGGCGCGCAGAAATCCGACGGCACCACCCGCCCACGGCGCACGGAGCGCGCGATGTAGATTTCCTCGACGTCATTCTCGCCCGCCTGGGCGAGGCTGGGATGCTGGCCGGCGAGCAGCATGGCGGCCGTTATGAGCAGTGCTGAGATCATTCGGCGCATGCGCCAGCCCTTCCCCCGAATCGACCACTTTCCCTATCGGATTCGGCGAACCTTCTGAACAGCACCAACGAACAGTACATATGCATACGATCATACCTCAACCTTGGGTCGTTCCACGAGGATGGAACACCTCCGCATGGCGGTATTTTGGTAACAAACGCCGATGGTCTGGGAGTGCAGTGCGAGCGCCCGCACATGCTGCAATCAACGATGGTCGGATGATCGTCGGGCGCGTCCCTGAGCTCCTCATCGCCCTGAACTGAAGTCGCGGTCATCGACAAAAGGTTCTGAGAAAAGCGGTGTGCCGATCCGCGAGGGCGTGTGGAGCGCCCGCGTACGATCTGGAATTGTCCCGCCCAGTGTGACGGGCATCACATCAGGGGATCGCCGGGACGTCTAAACCTCCTCGCAGCCAACAAGGGGAGCTTTCACGATGCGCAAGATGATCCTGACCGGTGCCATGGTCCTGATGTCCGCCACCGCCGCCATGGCCGAGGGCACCCGCAGCCTGTCGCTGTCGTCCAGCGACGCTGCCCCGACGCCGCGACCCAGCTATGTGCAGCAGGCCGGCCAAGTCACCGTGACACCCGCACCGGTCCCGGCCGTCGCGACCGTCCCGGCGCAGCCCGCCACCCAAGCGACGGCCGCTGCTGCACCCGCGGCAGCGCCCGCGCCGGCCGCTCCGGCGACCACCGCCGCGACGCCGCAGCCGGCGACGGCCACAGCGACCGCGCCTGCGGCGTCGACCAGCTCGGTGCAGAAGCCGCAGAAGTTCCAGCGCTCCGCCCGCAGCAGCAAGCCGCGGACCAGGAGCTGGACGGAGGCCCGCATCGTCCGCGAGTTGCACCGCCACGGCATCTATTGGTGAGCGGACAGCCGAGACCTTCGTTCGGCGTCGAGCCCGGTTGACAGCCGTTCAACCTGAGCTAGCTTTCGGCCCATATTACCGCCATATGGGGAAACATGATGTTCCGAACGGCCCTGCTTGCCACTGCAATTCTTGCGGCGACGACAATTGGCGCCGCCGCCCAGACTGTTGCGCTGACCTTCAACATCCCGGGACAGCCGCCGGTGAGCCATCCAGCCAAATGGCGGCCCGGCATCACGGTCGAGCAGGCCATGCAGGGCGCCGGGATCAAGTACGTCACCGCCTGGTATCCCCGCCTCGGAAATGCACTCGTGATTGCCGAGGGCACGCCCCTGGTGACCAATGGTGGTCTGGGATCACCGTTCTGGTGGCTGTGCGTCGATGGCAAAGCACCGAAGCGCGGCGGCAAGGATGTCGGCATGTCCCAGGCGTTGATTCCCTCGGCGCGCTCGACTGTGACCTGGTCCTGGACGATCGAACCGACCTGCAAATAGTCGGCCCGGCTCGCGGCGGCATCGACGGCATCCGCTGCAGGTCGCCAGGCCGATAGAAGAAGGCGCGGCGTGATTTTCAGGCAAACACGCGTGCAACGAAAAAGGCCGGGCAATCGCCCGGCCTTTGCCGTCACTCACGGGCAGCGGGGCATCACTGCTGGACGGTCTGGATCACGCTGGAGATCGGGCGTGCATTGGTCATGGTGGTCGGCAGCTTCGGATCCTGGCCGACCATGGCGTCATATTCCGGCAGCGTGTCGAGCGTGCCCTTCGGCTTCATCGCGACGACCTTGTAGCCGCCGGCCTTGAGCCGCCGCAGCAGGGTCGGCAGCGCCAGCGCCGTGTTCTTCTGGAAGTCGTGCATCAGGATGATGCCCTTGCCCTTCTTGTCGAGCCCGGTCATCACCGTGTTCACGACCTGGTCGGCATCCTTGGAGCGGAAGTCGAAGCTGTCGACGTCGCAGGAGAACATCGCGACGTTGCGGGTGCCGAGATAGGCCACGGCGGACGGACGGTGCTGCAGCTGCGGGAAGCGGAAGAACGGCGCGGGATTGGTGCCGCCAAGCGCGAACTTCACGGCGCTGATGCCCTTCTCCAACTCGTCCTTCGCGGTCTGGTCGGTCATCTTCTTGCCGTTGAGATTGACGTGCGACCAGGTGTGCACGCCGACGACGTGACCGGCCGCCTGCACCTGGCGCAGGATCTCCGGATGATAGGTCGCGTGCTTGCCGATGGTGAAGAAGATGCCGGTGGTGCATTCGTCGGCCAGCGCCTTCAGCACGGCCGGCGTGTTGACTGGCCACGGGCCGTCGTCAAAGGTCAGCACAACCTCGCGGTCGGCGAGGAAGTCGAACTGCTTGAAGTGGTCGAGGCCGAAGCCCGGACCGCCTGTCGTGTCGACCACGACGGTGCGGGAGACGCCGAGCGCATCCGGATTGGCGCAGGTCGATTTCGGCAAGCTGGGCGCCGGCGGCGGCGTTGCGGGTCGGGCCGGCACGGTGCCGGTGAACTCGACGTCGGCCTTGGCGGCGAGCCTGGTCGAGGATGGGGAGGACGCCGGCTCGGCCGGCTTGATCGATGCGCTCTGCGCGGCGGCTTTCGCGGCGCTCGGCTTCGACACATAGTACCACACACCGGTGATCGCCAATGCCGCGACGACGGTGGCCAGCAGCAAGCCTAACGCATTACGCATGGTTACTCTTCCCGAAAACGCGAGACAGACGGTGGCGGACAAGAACACCGTCCAACCACCTCGATTAGCTTCCATTAGTGCCAACGAAACCTTAACGCGGTGCCAACACGGCCAGGATCGACCAAGATTTGCAGGACGATCGCCGACGCTCTCGGGTGTTCACCGGAGCGACATGTCGCCGCGGGCGGCCGCCCTGCCGAAATGGCCGATCCGGGTTGCGCAGGCCGATCTGGCGTGACCCGCATCACGGTTGCTAACGCGGCATCCGGCCATGATGAGCGCATCGAAACACGGGGCCCGCAATGACGCGGAGCCAATGGGAGCCAGCCATGACGAAGTCCTTCACTCTGCTGCGCAAGGCCGTTCTGGCCGCCGTCAGCGTCGCCGCCGTCGCAACCTTCACCACCACCGAAAGCTTCGCCTTCAGCGCCGAGGCGCAGCAGATGTGCACCGGCGACGCCTTCCGCCTGTGCAGTAGCGAAATCCCCAACATCCCGGCAGTCACCGCCTGCATGATCAAGAACCGCTCCTCGCTCAGCTCTGGCTGCCGCACCGTGCTCGACAAGGAAGTCGCGAAGCAGCGCAGCGGCAAGATCGCCGAGGCCAGCGACAGCCAGTGATGCACGGCTCTGGCTCCCCTTGCGCGCCCCGGCTGCAGTCGAGGCGCTTGCGAGGCCCGGTTGCGGCCACTAAAAGCGCCGCAGAACCTTCAATGCCGGGAGTGAGGCGTCAGTCATGAATAAGGTCTTGGTCATCATCCCCTTCCTCCTGCTCGCGTCGGCGGCCTCCGCCCAGCAGCAGGCGAACCAGGATGCCTGCGCGCGTGACGTGTCGCGGCATTGCCGTGCGGTGATGAACAATGGCGACCAGGCGGTGCTCGCCTGCCTCAAGGAGCACCGCGCCAAGCTGTCGAAGGCCTGCGACAAGGTGCTGACCGATCACGGGCAGTGAGTCCTGATTTGGCGTAATCGTTTCGGTCGTCGAGCGGATGGCCGAAGTTTTTTTTGTCGTCTCCGGAGGCTCGTCATTCCGGGGCAAGGCCGCAGGCCTTGAACCCGGAATCCCGAGATTGTCTTGCACCCTGCTCCTCAGCTTGAGATTCCGGGTTCAATCGTCACCGCGCAGCCGCGCGTTGACGATTGCCCCGGAATGACTCGGAAGCGGTTTGCTTGAGCGAATGAGCCGCTTAAGGCCCGCTCCGCGCTGCGCTCGCCACCGCAGGCGCAGTCTCGGGCGTGCGGTCGATGTCGTCCTTGGCGCGCACGGAGCCGAACGGACGCTCCAGCATGCGGCGGATGCGGACCGGATCGGGGCCGATGTGGAAATCGATGGCGCGCTTGTGCAGCTCGCGCTCGGCGCGGGTCGAGCGGTTGCGCTGGCGCAGATAGTCGATCCAGGTCGGGCAGTGATAGCGCTCGGTCCAGAGTTCGGGATCGGCGATGTCGCGCGCGATCGACCAGCCATAGGCGCCGTTGCGCTGCCGGCTGAGCTGCACGTCCTGCATCAGATCGTGGAAGGCGCGGGCATTGTCCTCGGCGACGCGGTACTCGATCTCGACCACCAGCGGGCCTGAGCGCGGCGTCAGCTCCAGCTGCACCTCGGGATCGGCCAAGGTCTCGCCGTCCTCGTTGCGGGCGCCGATCGGCGGCATCCGCAGCCAAAGGCCGAGCAGCGGTGAGGCGATCATCAATCCGCCGGACACCAGCAGCGCGACCTCGACGCCGGCGGCGTCGGTGAGGCGGCCCCAGCCCCAGCTGCCGATGGCGATGCCGCCAGAGATCGCCGCCTGGAAGGCGGCCAGCGCGCGGCCCGCGACCCAGCGCGGCGCCGACAGCTGCACGCCGATGTTGAACAGCGCGACCGCGAGCATCCACACCGCGCCGGCGACGACGAGCGCTGCGGCCGTGAGCACCGGCTCGGTGCTGAGCGCCACGGCCGCCGTGGTCGCTCCCAAGGTGAGCGCGCACACGCGGATCGCCGCCTCGCCCGACAGCCGCTTCCTGACCTCGCCGATATTGAGCGCGCCGATGACGGCGCCCATGCCGAACGCGCCGAGCATGATGCCGTAGGTCTGCGCACCGCCATGCAGCAGGTCGCGCGCGACCAGCGGCATCAGCGCCGAGATCGAGCCGCCGATGATGCCGGTCACTAGGGTGCGGATCAGCACGATGCGGATCGATGGCGAGTGGATGATGTAGCGAACGCCGGAGACGATGGCGCGGTTGAGCGGCTCGCGCGGCAGTCGGCTCGGCTCGACCACGCGGCGCCACATGAACAGGGCCACCAGCAATGGCAGGTACAGTAGCGCATTGGCCGCGAACGCGGCCACCGCCCCCGCAGCCGCGACCACGACGCCGCCGATCGCCGGGCCAAAGCTGCGCGCGATGTTGTAGCTGATGCCGTTGAGCGCCACGGCCGCCGGCAAGGTTTCCGGCGGCACCTGCTCGCTGACCGAGGATTGCCAGGCCGGCCCCATCAGCGCCATGCCGCTGCCGATCACGAAGCACAGCACGAGCAGGCGCTCGGGCGTGACCATGCCGAGCCAGGCCAGCACGGTCAGAGTCGTCGCGCCGCCGAGGGCCACGAGCAGGGACGCCAGCGCGACGATGCGGCGGTCGTACATGTCGGCGACCGCACCGGCCGGCATCGAAATGAACATGACGGGCAGCATCAGCGCGGTCTGCACCAGCGCCACTTTGTCGGCCGACGACGTCATCTGCGTCATCGCCCAGGCGGCGCCGACGGCCTGGATCAGCAGTCCCAGATTCGACAGCAGGCTCGCCAGCCAGATCCGGCGGAACACCGTGTGCTTCAGCGGTGCGGCGATGCTCTCCGCGGCGAACAGCTCGCGTTTCTGCGGCGCATTCATGCCGGTCCGTCCAGGTCGCCAGATCGCAGTGCAGAAGGTCGCATTGAACTATCGCTTGATTCCAGCCGGACGAATGTGATGCCTGCGAAGGTCAGCCGCGTCCAGTGCGCAGACGATCGCATCATGGATCGCGGCCAACCAACACAAGATGAATGAGACAAGGGGAGACCACCCATGAAACTGACGCGCCGCAACATTCTGCAGGGCATGGGAACCCTGCCCCTCCTCGCCAGCAGCCTGCCGCTCTCCGCCGCCGCACAGACGACGACCGCGCCATCGACCGGCGACATTCCTCCGATCCTGTTCGTCCACGGCAACGGCGATCATGCCGCGCTGTGGCTCACGACCTTGTGGCGGATGGAGTCCAACGGCGTGCCGCGGTCGCGGCTTGCCGCCCTCAACTTCACCGATCCGCTGGCCCGCAACGACGACGCGGTGGCGCAGCCGAACCGGTCGTCCACCGACGACCAGCGCCGCGAACTGGCCGAGGCCATCAAGGCGCTGAAGGAGCGCACGGGCGCACCGCGCGTGGCGCTGGTGGGCAGCTCGCGCGGCGGCTACGCGATCCGCAACGTCATCAAGAACGGCGGCGGCGCCGACGTCAGTCATGCCGTGCTGTGCGGCACGCCCAATCATGGCGTGTTCGACTGGGAGGACAGTCCCGGCAGCGAGTTCAACGGCCGAGGTCCGTTCCTGCGCGCTCTGAATTCAGGCGACAGCGAGGTTACCCCGGGCACCGCCTTCCTGACCTTGCGCAGCGACGGGCTGGACAAATACGCGCAGGCCGACGGCCGGCTCGTCGGCAAGCCCGGCGTCCCCACCGGGATCACCGCGGAAGGCCCGGCGCTGAAAGGCGCGACCAATCTCGTGCTCGGCGCGCTCGACCATCGCGAGGTCGCGTTCCATCCGCGCGCGTTCCGCGAGATCTACAAATTCATTGCCGGCCGCGAGCCGTCGGTCATCGCGGTCCAGCCGGAGCGCGAGGTGCGGATCAGCGGCCTCGTCACGGGCACGCCGGGCGGCGCGCCGACCAACCGCCCCGTTGCCGGCGCCAGCGTGGAAGTCTGCCGCGTCTCAGGCGAGACCGGCGCGCGCAACGGCGAGCCGGTCTATCGCGGCCAGACCGGCGCCGACGGGCGCTGGGGCCCGGCGGAGATCGATCCGACGTCGTTCATCGAGATCGTGCTGACGTCGCCGGGCGCGCCGGTCACACATTTCTACCGCTCACCGTTCCCGCGCTCGTCCGACGTGGTGCATCTGCGCGCCGCGCGGCCGCTCGGCCAGGCCGATGCCGGTGCTGGCGCGATCGTGATCATGTCACGTCCGCGCGGCTATTTCGGCCTGCCCCGCGACATCGTGCTGCTCGACGGCAAGGAACCGGGCGACGTACAGAAGGGCGTGCCGACCGATGCCGCGACGACGTTGCGGCTACCGGCCGGAGACATCGGGCGCAGCGTCATCGGGCTGTTCAACCAGGAACGCATCGCCGCCCGGGTTTGGCCAGCATCGGAGGGCAGGATTGCGCTGATCGAGCTGACTGATTAGTTGCTGGAGTATGATGGTACGTCACAGGAGCCCCGAGGGGGTGCGCTTGCGCGTCCCAGCTCACGCGACGAGCGCGATGACGTGAAGATGTCGCGCTCGTCGGTGCGATAGTTTGGGTCGACGGGCGCTCATGGGAGCGATCTTGTGAGGAGTGAATGAGCACTGCCGAGATCCACTATCTGCCGCAGGCACGGGTGCCGCATTCCCGGGGGCCGCTGATCCCGCCGATGCCGCCACGCGCGCCCGACAGCATGGGCACGCTGCGGCGGGTGCTGATGATGGGCCAGAACGCCATCTCGACCTGGAGCCAGCGCGCCTATGAGGACGAGATCGTCCGCGGCCGCTTCCTCGGCAGCTCCAGCTACATCCTCAACACGCCCGAGACCATCAAGCATGTGCTGGTCGACAATTGGGAGAACTACACGCGCACCGCCGGCGCGATCCGCGTGCTGCAACCGGTGCTCGGCGACGGCCTGCTGATTGCCGAGGGCAAGGCCTGGAAGCATCAGCGCCGCACGCTCGCGCCGGCGTTCACGCCGCGCGCGGTCTCCGGCCTCGTGCCGCACATGGTGGCGGTGACCGACGAGACGGTCGCGCGGCTGCGGCAGCAATGCGGGCAGCCGGTCGATTTGCGCGAGGTCATGCAGCGCATGACGCTCGACATCGCCGGCCGCACGATGTTCTCGTTCGAGATGGGCCGCCACGGCGCGACCTTGCGCGACTTCGTCTATGAGTACGGCATGCGGCTGGCCAGCCCGCATCTCCTGGACATCGTGCTGCCGGTGTCCTGGCCGACCCCGCGCGACTTCGCCCGCCGAAAGTTCCGCAGGCGCTGGACCGATTTCATCGGCATGCTGATGGCCGAACGCCGCGCCGCCGGAAAGCTGGAGGATGCGCCGCCGCGCGACCTGTTCGACCTGATGGGGGCCGCGCGCGATCCCGAGACCGGAGCGGCCTTCACCGACGCGCAGCTCGCCGACGAGGTCGCGACCATGATCCTCGCCGGACACGAGACCACCGCGACGGCGCTGTTCTGGGCGCTGTACCTGATCGCCCTCGACCCGGCCAATCAGGACAGGCTCGCGCAGGAGGTGCGCGCGGCGGCCGATCTCGGCAATCCGGAGCAACTGCCGTTCACGCGCGCGGTGATCGACGAGACGCTGCGGCTGTATCCGCCGGCGTTCCTGATCGCCCGCGCCGCCAGCGGACCGGACCGCATTGCGTCGTTTTCGGTCAAGCGCGGCGACGTGGTGCTGATCTCGCCCTGGCTGCTGCACCGGCACGAGAAGCTGTGGGACGCGCCCAATGCCTTCAAGCCGGAGCGCTTCATGCCCGGCGCACCGCCGCTGGAGCGCTTCGCCTACCTGCCGTTCGGGGCCGGTGCGCGGGTCTGCATCGGCGCTCATTTCGCCCTGGTCGAGGCAGTGCTGGCGCTGGCGCGCCTGGTCGGCGCCTTCAGGATCGAGCTGGTCGACCGCGCGCCGGTGATGCCGGTCGGCGTGGTGACGACGCAGCCCGACCGCTCGCCGCTGTTCCGAATCACGCCGCGGTGAGCGCCTTCATCTGGTATTCCGGTCCATCTTTGACTACCTGATCGGAATGTCCATGACCGCGGCCATGCCGTTTTCCGCCTCCCACGACGCCGCCGACCCGGCCGTGTCGGACGCGATCGCGCGGCTGATCGCGGAAGGGGCCGACCACGAGCTCAACCGGATCAACGTGCTCGACTTCGCGGCCCGGACCGGCCTCGACGAGGAGCGCGCGATCTCCGGCTTCATCCATGCCGCGCGGGCCGGCCTGTTCGACCTGACCTGGAACGTGCTGTGCCCCGGCTGCGGCGGCGTGCTCGACGCGCACGGCACGCTGAAATCACTCCGCTCGGACGAGTATCAATGTGGGCTGTGCGCCTGCGGCTATGAGGCGACCGTCGACCAGCAGGTCGAGGCCGCCTTCACGGTGAGCCCGCGCGTCAGGCGGATCGCCGCGCACGACCCGCATGCGCTGCCGGTCTGGGACTATTTCAAGCAGGTGTTCTGGAGCTCCGGCGTCGAATTCGACGACGCCGCGATGGCGGCATTGTCAAACGAGGTGGTGATCGACACGCGCGAGCTCGCGGCCGGCGACCACACCACCGTCACGCTGACGCTGCCGCCGCAATTCATCATCCTGTTCGAGCCGGTCACGCATGCCGCGCATTTCATCGACGTGCAGGGCGACCCGACCGACGAGGTGCAGCAGCTCGCCATCAAGTATGAAGGCGGACACAGCGCGGTGCAGACCACGGTGCTGCGGCCCGGCCCGCTGCAGCTCGCGCTCGACAACAAGGCCCGGGTGCGGACCTTGCCGACCATCATGGTCGCGGCCGATGCGCTGCATCACCTGATCGGCCGGCGCAAGCCGTTCCTCACCGCCAAGCGGATGCTGTCGAACCAGACCTTCCGCGACGTGTTCAAGGCCGACAATCTCAACATCGACCAGCGGCTGAAGATCACCTCGCTGACCTTCCTGTTCACCGACCTCAAGAGCTCGACCGCGTTGTATGAGCGCGTCGGCGATCTCGCCGCGTTCGACCTGGTGCGCGCGCATTTCCGCATCCTGCTCGAGATCATCAATGCCGAGAAGGGCGCGGTCGTGAAGACCATCGGCGACGCCGTCATGGCCACCTTCATCAAGCCGGAGCATGCGCTGGCCGCGGGCCTGCGGATGCGCCACGCGATGCAGCGGCTCAATGCCGAGCGCGGCACCGAGGATCTCGTGGTGAAGATCGGCATCCACGAAGGGCCGTGCCTGGCGGTGATGCTCAACGACCGTCAGGACTATTTCGGACAGACCGTCAACATCGCCGCGCGGGTGCAGAGCCTGTCGACGGCGCAGGAGATCCACATCACCGCACCGGTCATCCAGAGCCCTGGCGTCGCCGACATTCTGAGCACGGCGAACATCGCCCCCATCCAGAAACAGGCGGCGCTGCGCGGGATCGCCGACCGGATGATGGTCTACGAAATACCGTAACGCTTACCGAAATGTCATGCCGCGGCCGGGCCCGGATGGATTGTCCGAGACCGGCGGCGTTTGCATATAACAGGCGTCAGCAGGACGATCCGCGGCCTGCCCCAACATCGAAGGACGCCATGCTCGAGGGATTGCGCCAATTCATCGCCGACGTCGTGTCGCCGCAGGAGACGCCGGCCTTCGACGACAATGGCTACCAGCTCGCCGCGACCGCGCTGCTGATCCACGTAATCTCGCTGGACGGTGAGCCGAGCGCGGCGGAGCAGCGCAAGCTGCACAGCCTGATCGAGCTGCGCTTCGGCCTCGACCATGGCTCCGCCGACCGGCTGATCGCCCAGGCGATGCTGGCCGAGGGCGACGCGGTCGATCTCTACCGGTTCACCAGCGTCATCATGCGCGAGGTCGACGAGGCCGGCCGGCTGCGCATCGTCGAGATGATGTGGGAGCTGGTCTATGCCGACGGCAAGGTGACGGAGTTCGAGGACAATGTGGTCTGGCGCGCCTCGGAGCTGCTCGGCATCTCCACTCCCGACCGCATCGACCTCAAGCACCGGGTGGCCTCCCGACGCGCGGGGAACCCGGCCTGATCCGGCTCCCGCCCGGCGAGTGGCCGTCAGATGAACAAACTTTAATTTTGTTCCGGGCAACCTTTGTTCATGTAAACCTATGTGAATCCGATGTTATTGCGTTAACCGGGCGCCGAGCCGGGCTTCGGGCCAGCTTGCATGTTCCGGCCGGGCTATGCTCTCGTCCGCGGCGACCAAGCAAGTTCGGAATGTGATCGAAGAGCAGGGAATCGTGAGTGAACGGGTTACGCTGGTAACGGGCGCCTCGGCCGGAATCGGAACCGAGCTGGCACGCGTGTTCGCGGCCAACGGTCACCGGCTTGCCTTGACCGCCCGGCGCGAGGACCGCCTCGCCGCGCTCGCCCGCGAGATCACCGCCAAGGGCGGACCGGCGCCGCTCGTCATCCCCTGCGATCTCACCTCCCCCAATGCCGGGGCGACCATCGCGGCGGCGCTGACTGACGCCGGCGTCGAGCTCGAATATCTCGTCAACAATGCCGGCTTCGGCCTGTTCGGCAAGGCCGTCCAGCTCGACCGCACCGAGCAGCTCGACATGATCTCGGTGAACGTGCGCGCGCTGACCGAATTGTCGCTGCGCTTCTCCGACCAGCTGATCCGCAACAAGGGCGGCATCCTCAACCTGGGCTCGGTCGCGGGTTTCCTGCCGGGGCCCGGCATGGCCGTCTATTACGCCTCCAAGGCTTATGTGATCTCGTTCACCGAGGCGCTGCGCAAGGAGCTGGCGCCGCATGGCGTGCGGGTCACCGTGCTGTGCCCGGGCCCGGTGCCGTCGGAATTTCAGGACCGCGCCGGCTTCAAGCCGGGCGTCGATTCGGTGATCCTCAACGTCTCGCCGAAGGCCGTCGCCGAGGCCGGCTATCGCGGCCTGATGGCGGACAAGCGGGTCGTGCTGCCGGGGATCGGCATCAAGATCGTGCCGTTCCTGCTGCGCTGGTTCCCGCGCGGCTTCATCCTCGACGCGGTCGGGCGGCTGCAGCTCAAGCGCAGTTGATTCGCCTGCGCGTGGCGGATCCGACATTCCGCCGTGCGATGTCGGTGTTGTCGCCGTGGCGGCATCGGCTCTGAAACCGCACCAGATTTTTCGTTCTGCGTTTTCGACGTCGCCAGTGGTCTTCGACTATCGCGAAACGTCGCGCAGATGATTCGTTGCGTCGGCCGAAATGGCCCGTGCTGGCCCGGTGCTTGCTTTCCGAGGTTGACTTGCTCACGCACCGTTAACCTTCGCTTAGCTATGATCGCCAGGTGATGCTCAGGCCAGACCCTTCGCTTTCCTCGAACGGGACCGCCACGGCGGACGTTCGGCCCCTGTCCTCGACGCCGGCCGCGGCGGCTGTGCCGCACCGGCCCGTGCTCATCATCCTGCACCAGGAAACCTCGAGTCCCGGCCGCATCGGCAATGCGCTGCGCGCCCGCGGCTACCGGCTCGACATCCGTCGGCCGCGCTTCGGCGATCCGCTGCCAGAGACGCTCGATGGGCATTCCGGTGCCGTGATTTTCGGCGGTCCGATGAGCGCCAACGATCCCGACGATTTCGTCCGGCGCGAGATCGACTGGATCGAGGTGCCGCTGCGCGAGCAGCGCCCGTTCCTCGGCATCTGCCTCGGGGCGCAGATGCTGGCGATGCAGCTCGGCGCCCGGGTGGCGCCGCATCCGCAGGGACGCGCCGAGATCGGCTATTATCCGATCCATCCGACGCGCGCGGGCAAGAAGCTCTGCCCGCATTGGCCCGACCATGTCTACCACTGGCACCGTGAGGGTTTTGACCTGCCCGCCGGCGCCGACCTCCTGGCCGAGGGCGGCGACTTTCCGGTGCAGGCCTATCAATACGAGAACGCCACCGGGCTGCAGTTCCACCCCGACGTCACCTACGCGATGATGTGCCGCTGGACCACGCGCGGCCATGCAAGGCTCGACACGCCCGGCGCCTGCGCGCGCCACCATCATTTCGAGGGCCGCGCGGTGCACGATGCCGCCGAGCGGGTATGGCTGAAGCACTTCCTGGATGGATGGCTGGAGCGGCAGCCGGTCGCGGCGATGGCCGAGGCGGCGGAGTAGCGGCTTCAGACGTTCGGATTGTGGTGACTGGTGTCAGTCCGGCTTCGCCAAGGGCTACGCCGGACACCACGCTTCGCCCCTCGGGCACTGCGTGGCTGCGCCACGCGTAGCCCGAAGGGCGAAGCGTGGTGGAGCCAGGCGGGATCGAACCGCCGACCTCATCATTGCGAACGATGCGCTCTCCCAGCTGAGCTATGGCCCCAAGTCACGACTTCGACGGTCCGATGTTTTGGACAGTCCGACGTCTTGGTCACGCGGCCGCGCGAGAGTGGGAAGGCGGCCGGCAGATCGGGCGCCATTTACAGGCCGTGAACTGGTCAAGTCAAGAACGCTCACATCGCCCGTTAGCCTTGACGTCCGGCTTCCCTTGTTTGGGCGGGGGGGAACCGATATCTACCGCACAACCCAGGTCGAATCCGCGACCTCGCCCCCGAGTGGACCCGCATGCGTGCCGTTCTCGACATCGTTCTGATCGTTCTCGACCTCTATGTCTGGCTGCTCATCGCCTCGGCGATCCTGTCGTGGCTGATCGCCTTCAACGTCGTCAACACGCGCAATCAGTTCGTGTCCGCGGTGGCCGAATTCCTCTACCGAATCACCGAGCCGGTGCTGGCCCCGATCCGGCGCATGCTGCCCAATCTGGGCGGCCTCGACATCTCGCCGATCATCCTGATCCTGATCATCATGCTGATCCAGCGCGTGATCACCTACTACATCTATCCAAACGTCTTCTGATCGCTGTCGTCGCGATGGAGCCCTGGCGCACGGCGGCGGGCGGCCTGACCGTCGCGCTGCGCGTGACACCGCGCGGCGGCCGCGACGCGATCGACGGTGTCGAGACGCTGTCCGACGGCCGCAGCGTGCTGAAGGTCCGGGTCCGCGCGATTGCCGACGGCGGCGAAGCCAACCGCGCCGTGACCGAGCTTCTGGCCAAGGCGATCGGCGTGACCAAGAAGGCGGTGCGAATCACCTCCGGCGCGACGGCCCGGCTCAAGCAGGTCGCGATCGACGGCGAGCCGTCCAAGCTGGATCAGGCCTTGCGCGACCTCATCGCAGCCCATAAGCCGACCGGAACATAGTCGAAGCAGACGCAAGACAGGCGAGCCGATGCGTTTCGCGTCGCCGGCGGCGGTCTTCACCCTCCCCTGGAGGGGGAGGGTCGCCTCGCGGAGAGCGAAGCGAAACGTGAGGCGGGGTGGGGTGATCTCTCCACGAGCACCAGTGCGGGCGGAAAGATCACCCCACCCCGCTCGCCCGCTTCGCGAGCGAGCGACCCTCCCCCTCCAGGGGAGGGTGGGAGCCGGCGAGCTTGCTTCGGAGGACTCGGACGATCGACGACACGAGGGGACCAGACATGACCGCACGCATCATCGACGGAAAAATCATCGCAGCCGATCTGCGGGCGCAGGTCGCGGGCGAGGTCGGGCGGATCAAACGCGACCACGGCCTGACGCCGGGCCTTGCCGTTGTGCTGGTCGGCAACGACCCGGCCTCCGAGGTCTATGTCCGCAGCAAGCACACCCAGACCCAGGCCGCCGGGATGGCGTCGTTCGAGCACAAGCTGCCCGCCGACGTCTCCCAGGCGGAGCTGCTGGCGCTGATCGGCAGGCTCAATCAAGACCCGTCGGTGCATGGCATCCTGGTGCAGCTTCCGCTCCCGAAGGGGCTGGAGACCGAGGTGGTGATCAACGCGATCGATCCGGCCAAGGACGTTGACGGCCTGCACCCGCACAATGCCGGCCGCCTGGCCGGCGGCCAGCCGGCGCTGGCGCCGTGCACGCCGCTCGGCTGCATCATCCTGAGCAAGACCGTGCACGGCTCGCTCGAAGGCCTGAATGCGATCGTGATCGGCCGCTCCAATCTGGTGGGACGTCCGCTGGTGCAGTTGCTTCTAAACGAGAACGCGACCGTGACCATCGCGCATTCGCGCTCGCGCGATCTGCCGGCGCTGACCGCGCGCGCGGACCTCGTCTATGCGGCGGTCGGCCGACCGGAGATGGTGAAGCGCGACTGGATCAAGCCGGGCGCGACCGTGATCGACGTCGGCATCAACCGCATCCCGACCGCGGAAGGAAAGACGAAGCTGGTCGGCGATGTCGCCTATGCCGAGGTTGCTGAAGTGGCCGGCGCGATCACGCCGGTGCCCGGCGGCGTCGGCCAGATGACGGTGGCCTGCCTGCTGGTGAACACGCTGCGCGCGGCTTGCGCGATCGCCGGGCTGCCGAAGCCGGCTGTGTAGTATTCAACGTCATTCCGGGGCAGCCGCGCAGCGGCTGAACTCAGGTGCGCAATCGCGCACCTGAGAATCTCGAGATTCCGGGTCTGCGCTTCGCGCATCCCGGAATGACCTTGTGCGCGTTGTTGCCAACGCGCCGGAGGTTATTTCTTCGCCGCCTTGGCGCGGGCGATGCCCTCGCTGATCAGCTGGTGGGCGTCGTCGGCATTGCCCCAGCGCAGCACCTTCACCCATTTGCCGGGCTCGAGATCCTTGTAGTGCTCGTAGAAGTGCTGGATCTGCTGCAGCGTGATATCAGGCAGGTCCGAGTAGCTGCGCACCTTGTCGTAGCGCTGCGTCAGCTTGGAGGACGGCACCGCGATGATCTTCTCGTCGCCGCCGGCCTCGTCCTCCATGATCAGCACGCCGACCGGGCGGACGCTCATGACCGCGCCAGGGACGATCGCGCGGGTGTTGGCCACCAGCACGTCGCAGGGGTCGCCGTCATTCGACAGCGTGTGCGGGATGAAGCCGTAATTGCCGGGGTAGCGCATCGCCGTATAGAGGAAGCGGTCGACGAACAGGGTGCCGGCTTCCTTGTCGAGCTCGTACTTGATCGGCTCGCCGCCGACCGGGACCTCGATGACGACATTGACCTCGCGCGGCGGATCTTTCCCGATCGGGATGGCGTCGATGCGCATGGATGCTCCGTGGAACTTGAACGTTTGAGGATTTGACCCTCGCGGGTCAGACGCTCGGGAGATGAGCGCTCGCATTCGCAGTCGCAAAAAAATCGCGGCCGCGCAACTGCTAGCTCAATCCGAAACCTTCAGTTCAATTCGCCGACGCGTTAACGCTTAACGCGTCCAGAGCTTCAATCCGGCCGGACCACAGTTGGTCCAGCTCAGTTGGTCCAAGCGAAGGCGACCTTGTCGAGCGACTTCGGCCCGAAGCGCTCCGACGACCGCGCGACCATGCGGCCGCCCAACGCGCGGTAAAACTCGGTGGCGGGGTCGTTGTCGGACAACGCCCACACCACCATGCTCTTCAGTCCGCTCTGCGCGAGATCGCGCTTGGCGGACTGGAAGAGCCGGCGACCGAACCCCAGCCCCTGAAATTCCGGTCGCAGATAAAGCTCGTAGACTTCGCCGTCGAAGTGCAGGCTGCGGGCGCGGTTGCGGCCGTAATTCGCGTAGCCTGCGACCTTGTCGTTGAACACCAGCACGCTGACGCGGCTGCCTTTGCGGATTGCGCTGTCCCACCACTGGGGACCGCGCCGGTTGATCAGCTTCTCCAGCTCTGCGCCGGGGATGATCCCCTGATAGGCAGAACGCCAAGCTTCATCATGGGCTGACGCCACCGCAGCCGCATCTGCAGCCTTGGCCGGACGGACTTCGATCAGGGTTGTGCTCATGACGGGATCAAAGCAAGTCGGCGGTCCGCCTTCAAGGTGCCACGTTAAAGATCGGTTAACCTGTGGACTTTCGGCATCACAGTGGCGGAAACCTGTGCCGAAAAGGGACAAATTCGCAACATTGTTGGGAGACAGCGGTGTCCTGTCACCGCAGGTTCATAGCACGCACGACAAACAGCGGCTGACGGCGACGCTGCATCGGTTAGTGTGGCTCGGGCTCAACATCTTCCCGTCAGGCTGACTGGTGCTGCTTCGCTGCGTCTCATGGTTGCTCGCGGTCGCCGTCCTCACAGGATCGAACGCCTCGGCGCAGCGATTCGGACCGGTGTCGGCCGAGGGCGAGCCGGCGCGACGGCAGCAATGGCTGGTGCCGTCGACCTCGCCCGACATTCCGGCGCACGCCTTGCTCTACCGGCCCGCCGGTGACGGACCGTTTCCATTGGCTCTGATCGCACACGCCTCCACGCAGAACGCGCTCCGGCGGGCGCAGATGCCGCAGCCCAACTACACGGCCCTGGCGCGCGAGCTGGTGGCGCGCGGCTATGCTGTGCTGGTGCCGGAGCGTCTCGGGCATGGCCGCACCGGCGGGCCCTACATTGAAGACCAGGGTGAGTGCGCCAATCCGGACTACGAGAAAGCCGGACGGGCGACCGCCGCGCAGATCTCGCGCGCACTCGTCTTCATGCGCGAGCAGCCGTTCGTTGCCAACGGTGGCGCGCTCGTCGTCGGCCACTCGGCCGGCGGCTGGGGCGCGCTGGCGCTCGCCGGTCAGCCGCGGGACCTCGCCGCGAAGATCGTCGTCTTCGCACCTGGCCGTGGCGGCCACGCTGACGACGTGCCGGGACGCATCTGCGGCGAGTTGCGGCTGCGCGACGCCGCCCATGCCTTCGGACACAACGCACAGCTCCGGGTCACATGGCTCGTTGCAGCCAATGACAGCTACTTTCCGCCGGCGTTGTCGCGTGAGATCGCCGACGCGTTCGTCTCGGGTGGGGCGCAAGTCGACTTCAAGCTGCTGCCCGCCTTCGGAAACGAAGGCCATTGGCTGGCCGAACAGGACGCCGGTATCATGACCGCCTCGGACGCGCTGGCCTCAGCGCTCGTCCGGCCGCCGGCGCCGCGCCCGGCCAAGTCGGGATCGGCGAACTAACAGGACCATGATGACGCTGTATTTCCTGGTTAAATATCTGCACGTGCTCGGCGCCATCGTGATTCTCGGAACCGGCACGGGGATCGCATTCTTCATGCTGATGGCGCATCTGAGCGGCGAAGCCGCGTTCATCGCACGGACGGCCGGTGTCGTCGTGATCGCGGACATGATCTTCACGCTGTCGGCGGTGCTGCTGCAGCCGGTCACTGGTGGCACCTTGATGTGGCTGTCGTCGACGGCCGTGACGGAGGGTTGGCTGCTCACCTCGCTCGTGCTGTACGCCGTCGCCGGCCTGTTCTGGGTGCCCGTGATCTTCATGCAGATCGAGCTCCGCGACCTCGCGCGCGCCGCCGACAGCCGTGCGCAAGAGCTGCCGCCGCGCTATTTCACCGTCTTCCGCCGCTGGTTCCTGTGCGGCATCCCCGGCTTCGGCTCGGTCATGGCCATTCTCTGGCTGATGATCGCCAAGCCGTACTAACAGGTTTTGCATGATCGCTGCTCCGACCTCGCGCGTCCTCGTGCTCGGCGCTTCCGGGCTGATCGGCCGCTTCGTCACGGATGACTTGCGCCGGCGCGGCTTGACCACAGTCGGCGTCGCGCGGGCATTCTCGGCCTCGCAACGGGTATCCTCGCTGGACATCGAGCTGCCGATCATGGCGCTCGATGCCTCCGCCTTGGCGGGCCTCATGCGCGCGCATCAAATCGATGTCGTCGTCAATTGTCTCGGCGTGCTGCAGGATGGTCCCGGCAGCGACACCACGGCCGTGCATCGCGAGTTCGTGGCGCGCCTGCTCGCCGCGATCCCGGCCAGCGGCCGCCGCGTGCGGTTCGTTCATATCTCGATCCCGGGCACGGCGGACGAGGATCTCACCGCCTTCGCCACCACCAAGCGCGAGGCCGAACGGCTGATCGCGTCTTCAGGCATTCCGCATGCGATCCTGCGCCCGGGCTTCGTGATCGCACCCTCGGCCTATGGCGGCAGTGCGATGCTGCGCGCGCTCGCGGCGTTTCCGATTGATCTGCCGGTCAAGGACGCGGCGACGCCGTTCCAGCCGGTGGCAGTTGCGGATATCGCCGCGACCATCGCCTGGCTCGCCACGCGGCCGATCGATGAGGACGCGACGCAAGCGGTGAGCTGGGATCTGATGCAGCCGGAGGCGGTGACGCTGGGTGACGTGATCGCCGCGTTCCGGCGCAGCTTCGGCACCACGGATTGGCCGCGCCTCGCCGTGCCCGCGCCGCTGGTTGATCTCGGCGCGCTCGCGGGCGACCTCTCCAGCCGGCTGGGCTGGATGCCGCCGATGCGCCGCACGGCCATCGCCGAGCTGCGCCGCGGCGTGCGCGGCGATCCTGCGCCATGGATGGCGGCCACTGGGATCACGCCGGTCAGCCTCAGCGAAGCCGTCGGCGCGCAGGGCGCGTCCATTCAGGACAAATGGTTCGCGCGGCTGTTCCTGATCAAGGCCCTGATGATCGCGAGCCTCGTGCTGTTCTGGATCGCCTCCGGCAGCATCGCGCTGTTCATCTCGTTCCCGGCGACCACCGCGATCCTGACCACGCGCGGCTGGCCGGAGGGATTTGCGATTCCGTTCGCGGCCATCACCAGCATGATGGACATCTCCGTCGGTATGTTGATCGCATTCCGCAAAACGGCGGCTTTCGGCCTCGTTGCCGGAATCGTCGTCTCGCTCGGCTACATGCTGGGATGCGCGGTGCTGACGCCCGACCTCTGGCTCGAGCCGCTCGGCGCATTGGTGAAGACCGCACCTGCGATCGTGCTGATGCTGGTCGCGCTCTTGATGATGGACAATCGCTGATGACCGACTGGCCCGATGACGATGTGATTCTCTATGACGGCGTCTGCGTGTTCTGCTCGCGCTGGGTCCGGTTCGTGATCGCGCGCGACAGCGCCAAGCGCTTCCGCTTCACGCCGATCCAATCGCCCTATGGCACGAGGCTCGCGCAAGCCTTCGGCATCGATCCGAAGGAGCCGGACACCAACGCGGTCGTGCACGGCGGACGTGCGCATCTGAAATCCGATGCGGCGCTCACCGTGCTCTCCAACCTCCCGGGCTGGGGCTGGACCCGTGCGCTGTTCGCCGTGCCGAAGCCGTTGCGCGACGCGCTCTACAGCGTGGTCGCCCGCAATCGCTACCGCATTTTCGGCAAATACGATTCCTGCTTCGTGCCGGACGCCACGCTGCGTCGGCGCGTCCTGGAGGATTAGGATTGCTGGCGCAGACGGCCCAACCAATCGATTGAATCGATCATAATGTCCGATATAATCCGTTGGATCGATTGATTTAAGCATGAAATTCTCTCTCAAACCCCAGGTTTGGAGAGTTTTTTCATGGCTACCCACCCGAACGATCTGACCGCCGATGCGCCCGACATCGCCCAACATCGAGACACGCGCGTCCCCTCACCGTCGCGCCTGGCGCCGTTGCTGCCGGGCCTCGCGCTGTCCGCCGCGATCGCGGCGGGCGCCTTCGGGCTGCGCGAACTGCCGGGCCTAGGCGTGTTCAGCCCGATGATCCTCGCGATCGTGGCCGGCATGGCGCTGCATAATGTGGTCGGCACGCCGGTGCGGGCCAAGCCCGGCGTCGCCTTCGCCATGCGCCGGGTGCTGCGGGTCGCGATCATCCTGCTCGGGCTGCAGCTCACGGCGGCCCAGGTCGTCGAAGTCGGCGCGCGCGGATTGTTCGTGATCGCATTGAGCCTGACCGGCACGTTCCTGTTCACGGTGTGGATGGGCCGGCTTCTCGGCGTCGATCGCAAGCTGGCCGAGCTGATCGCGGCGGGCACCTCGATCTGCGGGGCGTCTGCGGTGATCGCGACCAACACCGTGACGCGCGCGCATGACGAGGACGTCGCCTATGCGGTGGCCTGCGTGACCGTGTTCGGCTCGATCGCGATGATCGCCTATCCCCTGCTGCCCGCCCTTCTGCATCTCGATGCCCACGCCTTCGGGCTGTGGAGCGGCGCCTCGATCCATGAGATCGCCCAGGTGGTCGCGGCCGCGTTCCAGGGGGGACAGCAGGCCGGCGAGTTCGGCACCATCGCCAAGCTGGCGCGGGTGATGCTGCTGGCGCCCGTCGTGCTCACGCTTGGCCTGCTGGCGACGCGCCGCGCCCGCCATGGCGGACACGGTCACGCCAGCGCGCAACCGCAGCTGCCCTGGTTCGTGCTCGGCTTCATCGCGATGATCGGTATCAACAGCGTCATCACGGTGCCTGCCGAGGCGAAGACGATCATCGTGACTGCGACGACCTTCCTGCTGTCGATGGCGCTGGCCGCGATGGGGCTGGAGACGGATTTCGCCAAGCTGAAGGCCAAGGGCCTGCGGCCGGCGGCGCTCGGCTTCGCGGCCTTCCTGTTCATCGCGAGCTTCAGCCTCGCTCTGGTGAAGCTGGCGACATAGGAGAGCACGTGACGCTCGAGCAGCTCCGGATCTTCGTTGCGGTCGCCACCCGCGAGCACGTCACCCAAGCGGCGCGCGAGCTCAATTTGACGCAGTCGGCGACATCGGCGGCGGTCGCCGCGCTCGAAGCGCGCTACCAGACGAAACTGTTCGATCGTGTCGGCCGCCGCATCGTGCTCACGGCGGCCGGCCGCGCGTTTCTGGTCGAGGCCAAGGCGGTGCTCGCGCGCGCCGCCGCGGCCGAGACCGTGCTCGACGATCTCGCCGGCCTGAAACGCGGTCGGCTGGCGCTGGCGGCGAGCCAGACCATCTCCGGCTATTGGCTGCCGGCTTTCATTCATCGTTTCAACGCCGCGCATCCGGCGATCACGCTGGAGCTGTCGATCGGCAATACCGAGCAGGTGGCGGAGCGGGTGCGCGAGGGCTCGGCCGACCTCGGCTTCGTCGAGGGCGATATCGACGATCCCGTGCTCGCGGCGCAGCCGGTGGCGGACGACGAGATGGTGCTGGTCGGGCCGGTCGATCATCCGCTGTGCCGGGGCGCGTCGGTGAAGGCCGCGGATCTGAAGGCGGCGCGCTGGGTGTTGCGCGAGCAGGGCTCTGGCACACGCGCCGTGCTCGAAGCGGCGGTCGGACGGTTCGGCATTCGCATGGACGAGCTCGATGTCGCGTTCGACCTGCCGTCGAATGAGGCCGTGCGCGGCGCCGTCGAGGCCGGCGCCGGCGTCACGGTGCTGTCACGGCTGGTAGTGATGCGCGCGGTCAAGGCGGGGCTGCTGGCGGTGGCCCATCTCGACCTGCCCAAGCGGCACTTCTACAGCCTGCGGCACAAGGAGCATCACCAGACGCAGGCGGCGCGGGAGTTTCTGCGGATGGTGGCGGAGAGCCAGAGCTAGTTTGGGCAGGCATTCCGCAGGACTATCGGATTTGACGGTCGTAGTTTTGTGCTCGTCTCCCACCACATCGTCATGGCCGGGCTTGTCCCGGCTATCCACGTCGTCCGGCATGCTTGGAACGACGTGGATGCCCGGGACAAGCCCGGGCATGACGGAGTAAACTAATTAGCCGAATTGTTTGTAGCCACAGCTCAACCGCCTCACCTCGGGATTCCGGGTTCAGCCGCTGAACGCGGCTGCCCCGGAATGACGGCAGACCCATCAGCGCCAGGCGAGCGCCTTCAGCGCTTCCTTCGCCGCCCGCTCGCCGCTGTCGCGCGCGCCATGGGCCGTCGAGAAGAAATCCGGCGGCGTGGCCTCACCGGCGAAGAACAGCCGATTGTCGACCGGTACGGCCAACACCGCGCGTTTGTCGGCGTGGCCGGGGAGGGCGTGCGAATAGGCGCCGCGCGCGAATGGGTCGGCACCCCAGCGCGACTCGGCCAGCGGACGCAGGCTCTTGCGGACATCGTTGCCGAGCAGGGCTGCGACGTCGTCGATCGCCTGCGCAGCCAATGCGCCCTCGCCCGCCGCCTCGATCTCGCGCGCGAAGCTGCCGCCGTAAAACCCTTCGATACAGGGCTGGCCGAAGGGGCGGAGCTGAAAGCTGCCGACGCGCGCGGAGTGGCTGCGGCCGCGCATGCCGGAATCCTTCGGCAGGTGATCCCAGCCGTCGAGCGCCAGCGTCACCTTGTTGTCGAGGCCGAGCGGCAGGCCGGCGGCGGCTTCGACCTTCGCCGGCAGCGCCGGCGTGAAGCGGAGCGCTTCGTCGGCGATGAGATTGGTCGGCACGGTGATGATGACCTTGTCGGCGGTCAGCGTGCCCTGTGAGGTCGTAAGCCGGATGCGCCTGTCGCTGTGATCGATCAGCGTCACCTGGCAGTTCAGCGCGATCGGCAGGCCGGCCCCATAGGCCGAGACCAGCGCGCCATAGCCGCGGCGGATGCGCCAGTTGAGCTCGGTATCCTCATAGGCCTCGAAATCGAGCAGCGACATCTGGTCGAGCTCGCAGCCGTTGAGATAGGTGCAGATCGCATCGATCATGCCGTTCCAGCGATGGCCGGGCTCCAGGCAGATGCTCGCGGGCGCGTCGCGGCCGCTTGCGGCAGCCTCCGCCGTGCGCGTGAAGAAGGCCTCCAGCGCGCCGAGGAAATCGTCGCGCTCGGCACGCGGGAACGCCGCCTCATAGGCCTGGTCGCGCCAGGGCGGACGGGATTTGTCGATGGTGAAAGCGAGCCGCTCGGCGATGGCGACGAAGGAGTTGCGGTCGGCCGAATGCAGCCAGCCGCAGCCGAGGTCAAAGGTGACGTCGGGCGACGCCATGATCGTGTGCGCCCGGCCGCCGATGCGGCCGCGCGCTTCGAGCACGATGAAGGAGACGCCCTTGTCGCGCAGCGCATGCGCGGCGCCGAGGCCGGCCGCGCCGGCGCCGATGATGGCGATGTCGATGGAGGATGGGAGGCTGCTCATGAGGCGGCTGCGGCTCCTACGATGGAGGCCCGGCTATCACCTCACCACTGCTGTCATCACCCGCGAAAGCGGGTGATCCAGTACGCCGAGACGGGCGTGTGACCCCGAGGGGCCGCGGCGTACTGGATGCCCCGCCTGCGCGGGGCATGACGGCGGAGGATGTCGAGACACTGCGCTCGACAAGCGAGGCATGACGAGAGCGGATGTTGCGCCACCACGCCCTGCCCCACTGAAGCGGTCGAGTGGCTTACGCCACCGCTTCCTTCTGCTTCTCGGCGCGCTTGCGCTCGTTCGGATCGAGGTGCTTCTTGCGCAGCCGGATCGACTTCGGGGTGATCTCCACCAGCTCGTCGTCCTCGATATAGGCGAGCGCCTTCTCCAGGGTCATCCGGATCGGCGGCGTCAGGCGGACGGCCTCGTCCTTCGAGGTGGTGCGGATGTTGGTGAGCTGCTTGCCCTTCAGCACGTTGATCTCAAGATCGTTGTCGCGGGTGTGCTCGCCGACGATCATGCCCTTGTAGACCTTCCAGCCGGGCTCGATCATCATCGGGCCGCGGTCCTCCAGCTTGAACATGGCGTAGGCCACGGCCTCGCCCTGGTCGTTCGAGATCAGGACGCCGTTGCGGCGGCCCTGGATCGCGCCCTTGTAGGGCATGTAGTTGTGGAACAGGCGGTTCATGATCGCCGTGCCCTTGGTGTCGGTCATGAGCTCGCCCTGGTAGCCGATCAGGCCGCGGGTCGGGGCGTAGAACACCAGGCGCAGGCGGTTGCCACCTGACGGGCGCATCTCGATCAGCTCGGCCTTGCGCTCGCTCATCTTCTGCACGACGACGCCGGAATGCTCCTCGTCGACGTCGATCACGACTTCCTCGATCGGCTCCAGGGTCTGGCCGGTGGCCGGGTCCTTCTCGAACACGACGCGGGGACGCGACACCGAGAGCTCAAAGCCCTCGCGGCGCATGGTCTCGATCAGGATCGCGAGCTGCAATTCGCCGCGGCCGGACACTTCCATCGCGTCCTTGTCCTGGGACTCGACCACGCGCAGCGCGACGTTGCCCTCGGCCTCGCGCAGCAAGCGGTCGCGGATCAGGCGGCTGGTGACCTTGTCGCCTTCGGTGCCAGCCAGCGGCGAGTTGTTGACGATGAACGACATCGACACCGTCGGCGGATCGATCGGCTGCGCCTGCAGCGGGGTCTCGACCGAAGGATCGCAGAAGGTGTCGGCGACGGTGCCCTTGGTCAGACCCGCGATGGCGACGATGTCGCCGGCCTCGGCGAAGTCGAGCGGCTGGCGCTCGAGGCCGCGGAACGCGAGGATCTTGGTGATGCGGCCGGTCTCGATCAGCTTGCCGTCGCGCGACAGCACCTTCACGGCCTGGTTCGGCTTCACCGAGCCCGACGCGATGCGGCCGGTGATGATGCGGCCGAGATAGTTGTTGGCCTCGATGATGGTGCCGAGCAGCCGGAACGGGCCTTCCTCGACCACCGGCGGCGCCACGTGCTTGAGCACGAGATCGAACAGCGGCTTCATGCCGTCCTCATGCGAGCCGTCGGGCGAGGTCGCCATCCAGCCGTTCTTGCCCGAGCCGTACAGGATCGGGAAATCGAGCTGCTCGTCGGTGGCGTCGAGCGCGGCGAACAGGTCGAACACCTCGTTGACGACCTCGGTGATGCGGGCGTCCGGGCGGTCGACCTTGTTGATCGCGACGATCGGCTTCAGGCCGAGCTTGAGCGCCTTGCCGACCACGAATTTGGTCTGCGGCATCGGCCCTTCGGCGGCGTCGACCAGCACGATCACGCCGTCGACCATCGACAGGATGCGCTCGACCTCACCGCCGAAATCGGCGTGGCCGGGGGTGTCGACGATGTTGATCTGGGTGTCCTGCCACTGCACCGAGGTGCACTTGGCCAGAATGGTGATGCCGCGCTCGCGCTCCAGGTCGTTGGAATCCATCGCGCGCTCAACCGTGCGCTGGTTCTCGCGATAGGTACCGGACTGCTGCAGGAGCTTGTCGACCAGGGTGGTCTTGCCGTGGTCGACGTGGGCGATGATGGCGATGTTGCGGAGGTTCATGGTCGGTGTCTTCTAAGCTTTCTCAAGAGCCCGTGCTCTGTCCCCGGCGGGGCGCGCGCTTTATGATAGTCGAATCAAGCTGTTAGCTTTGCGACGCGCGCTCGCGAAACTCGTTCGGCGGAAGGGGCCGGCAGCCCCAAATAGGAAACCCGGCCAATCGACCGGGCAGACCTCGCGCGTTGCGGCGCAATATAGGCAGAAAATGCCAAAAAACAATGACTGCTTTCAGGAATGAGGAGCGGATCCGGGCGGGTCGGCCGGAGGATCGACGGACGCTCCGTCCCGCATGCGCTGCCGGGCCGCCCGGAAATAGAGCATTCCGATCACCCCGGCGGGGAGCCCGATCGGCAGCAGGGGAGACTGCAGATGGTTGATCCAATAGAGGCGGCTGAAACCGTACAGGACGGCATACGCGCCGGGGATCAGGAGCAGGAGGCCGGTTGCCAGGACCAGTCCGGCGGCGCCAGAGGGAATACTGTCCCAGGTGATCAATGTGATGCCGGCCGCACCGGCCAGCAAGCCGGTGAGGATCATGCCTTGCGATGCCATGTCGCCGCCTTCAGGCAAGCTGAGCGCAGATGAACCGAACAGCAGCGAGCAGAGCCCCGGCAAGAGGAGCAACAGTCCGATGAACCCGAGCAGCGCGGTCAGCCCCTCTCGCGCCACCGACGCGACGAAGGTCCGCGGCCTGGGTGGCCGACGGCCGCGGCCGTAGCCGATGAAGCATGCACCGAGCGCCACCGCAGCAAGACCCGCCAGGAAGAACCCGAAATAGCCGCCCATCGTCCATCTCGGCACGAGGGCGAGGTAGATGGCCGCGTACAGCCCCCAAGCCATCAAGCCGAGGCTCCCGACCATGATCAGCGGGGTGAGGCAGCCTTTGCCGCGCGGCCGCTCATCGTCCGGAATGCCGCCGGGCGGGCCCTTCCAGCGCTCCTTCGGCAGCGGCGGGATAGCGCGAGTCTCCGAGCCAGGACGGTCGGGTGAGGTCATCTGACCGGACTCAGCCCCAGCGGCGGCGCACCGCCAGCACGATCATCACCAGTCCCGCGACGGCCATGCCGGCCAGGATCACCCCGGGGCCGAACAGGCCGCCGAACTCATTCCACTCGCGGCGCATCAGCGCCATCACGCAGCCAAACGGAAACATCAGGGCAAGGCCGCCGAGGATCGCTCCGACCGTCGCCGCCAGGCCGGCGGGCTCCCGCGCCCGACCCACCTCCTCCAGGAAGGGCGACAGCGGCGGACGGCGGTGGAAGGGATCATCATCCATGGCGGCGCGGCATCATCAGGCGAATCGCGGCAAAGACCAGAAACAAGCCGAGCATCACGGCACCGAGCGCAAGCGCGGCAAGCAGGCCCGGAAGATTCCGCTCAGTGATCAAGCATAGCAATCCGGGCGCGAGCAGCACCAGCCCGATCAGCAGCATCAGGATGGACGCCACCGCCGTGACGCAGCCACGCGCAGCCGACGGCGGCGCAGGCGATGTCATGCAGGCCCCCGCCCCCGCCTGACGGCGAGAACAATGAGCACGACGCCGGCGAGCGCAGCGCCGATGAACAGCAGTCCGATCGGATCGACCAGATCATTGCGCGTGATCTGATTGGGGAAGATGACGAGGACGCAGGCCATCGGAAACAGCAGGATCAGGCCGGCAATGATCCCAAGCGCAGCAAGACAACCCGAGCGTTGCTGCTGCGGCGGGAGCTCGGGGGGAAGAATCGGGCGTTCCGTCATGGCGACCACGCTTGAAGCGGCCGAACGACACGGATGGGCGCTTTGTTCATATCGGCCCCTTCCCCATTCGCGCGCGGATGCCGTCGATGGCGCCGTTGCGGTAGAACAGGTTGTAGGTGTCGAACGGGATGATCTCGCCGCGCTCGGTGACGAAGTGGATGCAGGAGCGCTTGACGTTGCCGACGCAGAAATTGAAGCGGTCGAGAAACTGCACGATGGTGACGCGGAAGACGTGCTCATAGCCGAGATTGTCGGGCACCTGGACGGACGGCAGGCAGCAGAGGAATTCGGCGACGCGCTCGCCGGTGTTCAGCGGCCCCGACGACAGCGAGAACAGCTCGACGAATTTGTCGCGCAGGACCGGGTATTTCTCGGGGCTGATCGTGTTCGGCATCACCGACAGCAATTCCTCTTCCGGCACCATCGACGTCAGCGGCAGCACGGTGGTGCCGTTGCGCAGGCCATAGCCGATCGAGATGCTCTCGGGATTGCAGGGCAACGGGATCATGTCATCATCGCCGAACACGCCGGTCTCGATCACGCGGCGGCGGATTTCCGACAGCATGATGCGGTCGGTGTCCTTGTTGAAATCGGCGTTGCGGCCGGCGTCCTGCACCGGCTGCAACGTCACGCCGCGCACGCATGTCCATTCCAGCGCGTGGCGGACGATGTCGCCGATCTCGTCGTCGTTGACGCCGCGCTTGATGGTCGCGACCAATGTCGTCGAGAGGCCCGCGCGCTCGAGGTTCTCCAGCGCCTGCTGGCGGATGCGGCGCAGATCGGCGCCGCGGATGTTGGTGAGGCCGGCGCGCGACAGCGAATCGAACTGCAGATAGACCTCGAGCCCGCGCTTGTTTTCCGCGAGCTTCGCCACGAACTCCGGCTCGCGCGCGATGCGCAGGCCGTTGGTGTTGATCATGACGTGGCGGATCGGGCGCGCACGCACCGCGGCGAGGATGTCGAAGAACTGGGGATGCAAGGTCGGCTCGCCACCGGAGATCTGCACCAGGTCCGGCTCGCCCTCGCTCTTCACCAGCGCATCCAGCATCCGCTCGACGGTCGCCAGCGGCGTGAAATGCGCGCGCTGCGGCGAGGACTCGGCGAAGCACACCGGGCAGGTCAGGTTGCAGTGATCGGTGATCTCGATGAGCGCCAGGCAGGAATGCTGCTCGTGATCGGGACACAGGCCGCAATCATAGGGGCAGCCATATTCGGTGCGGCGCTGGAAGCTGAGCGGCGTGTCACCCGGCTTGATGAAGGACTTGCAGCGCCGCCAATAGGCGGCATCGTCGGAGACCAGGGTCGACTGCACGCCGTGCTGCTTGCAGCGCTTCTCGTACCAGACCTCGTTGTCGAGGATCTGGATCTTGGTCGGCACCAGTTCGAGGCAGGTCTCGCACAGGGATTGCGTCTGCCCCCAGAACACATAGGGGCGAGACTTACGCAGCGGCGCGTTCATGCAGGGCCTTCGGTTGCGGCGCGGTCGCCAGCATGACCGCGGCGTAGGCGGCGATCGCGAGCGACAGCAGATGAAACAGGGTGAGCGGGCCGATCACCGGCCCGTAGGGCTTGAGGAATTCCCAAGCGAAGCGCTGCAGGCCGTAGACAAGCAGCGCGAGATAGAAGCCGTTGGCGATGATGGAGCCGCTCCGCCTGAAGACCGCGATGATGTAGAGCGCCGCGAAGGCCGCCATCGCCAGACTCTCATAAAGCTGCACCGGATGACGCAGAACGCCGTCGCCAAAATCGTGGCCCCAAGGCAGGGACGTCGGCGTGCCATAGGTGAAATCATCGAGCCCTGCCACGTAGCAGCCGATACGGCCGACCGCGATGCCGACCGCCAGCGGCAGCGCGAAGCGCGCACCGGTGCGCAGGGCAATGCCGTGCCGCCATTTGTAGAGCTCGACCGCCACGATGCCGCCGGCGAGCGCGCCTTCGACCGAGCGCGCCAGCCCGGTCATGCCGGACAGCCACAGGTTCAAGGTCCCGAACAGATAGGCGCTCAGCCCGGCGCCGAACACGAGCGCGGCGACATAGGGCCATTCGGTCGACTGCTTCGGAAAGCTGACGCGCGCCCCTCGCGCGAGCCACCAGCCGGCAGCGGCCGCGCTGAGCCAGGCGGCGACGTCGAAGATCGCATGAAGAAAGGCGCCGTCCATGACTCCCATAGTCCGGTTGCATCCGGACTATGGCAAGGTCCCGGCGCCGAAGGCAATGACGTGTTCGTCTCAGCCTCGGTTGATATCAGCCGGTGGCCGCCTGCTCGGTCGGATAGACGCCGCGCAGGACCTCCTCGAAATGGGTCTTCACCGCCTCGTTGCACAGGCAGGAGCGCTGCTTCAAGGCATCGAAATCCCGCACCATGAAGGCGCCGCGCCTGGTTTCGAGAATGCCCTCGGCGCGGAAGGTCTGGACGACACGGCTGACATAGGAGCGGCCAACGCCGAGCAAGGTCGCGAGTTGCTCATGCGTCAGCGGCACGATCGGCTCGCCATCGGTGCGGTCCATCGCCGCCACGATCCATTTCGCCGTGCGCTGCTCGATCGAGTGGATGGCGTTGCAGGCGGTCGACTGGAACATCTGCGCCAGCATGCAATCGGCATAGCGCGCGAATACGTTGCGCAGCGTCTTCGATTGCAGCTTGGCCGCGGCGAGGCGTGACAGGGGCAAGCGGACGAACGGGCCGCCGAACTTGACTACGATCCGCGTATAGGCCGGCAGGAAACCCTCGCTGACGATGCCGCCGACCGCGCCCTCGCGGCCGACCAGAATGGTCTCGACGTCGCGACCGTCCTCGTTGGGAACCAGGTAGGATGTCAGCGCCGGGCCGCAGGGAAAATGCACGATCTGCACGTCGTCGCCGGGGCGATACAGCAGTTCGCTCGGCATCGCCTGGTCCTCGACCAGGTAGGGCGCGATCAGGGCATAATCCGGCGGACTCAACCGGCGCAGCAGATTGTTGTAGGGTCGCTCACGCGCAAGTGTCGTCACAGTCTGGGTCGGCATCGAAATCCCCCGCGTTACGCATGTGCGTGATCTGTGCTTCTTGTGTTCACAAGTGCACAGACACAGGAACTCCGATATGATGGCTTCGGTTCCAGGACCCGCCAGCGTGCTTGCGATGAGGCGCCGGCTGCGGGAGCCAGTTTCACCTTGGAACCCGCAGATCACATGACCCGCTCGCAACCCAGCGTGCCCGAGCTCTATCAGCATGTGCTGGTCGTCGAGGACGACCCGATCATTGCGCTCGGCTTGGAAGACACCATCACTGATCTCGGTGTGGCCGAGGTCAGGATCGCGGCGAACGTCGCCACGGCGCTCGCCATGATCGAGGAGCGGGCGCCGGAGTTCGCGCTGCTCGATGTCGGCCTGGTGCGCGAAAAGAGCTTTGCAATCGCCGAGCGTCTCAGCACGCTCGGCATCCCCTTCGCATTTTCGACCGGCTACGGCGCCGACGGCGTGCCCACAGCGTTTTCCGACCGGCCGCGCTTGCCGAAGCCCTGCCCGACCGATGCCCTGGAGGTCGTGCTGCGGCGACGCGACTAGTCGTCGCCGCAGCGAAACGCCGTCAGCCCAGCTTCGGATCGAGCGTGGTCGACCACAGCGCAACGTCGGCACGGTCGCGCAGGGTCACGGTCATCTGGCCGCTCGCCCCGTCGATCTTGACGTGACCGAAGAACTGCATGCCGGCCGACGGCGGCAGGTTCTGCTTGTCGAGACCGGGCGCCTTGATGAAGCGCACCTCGGGGCCGAAGGTGTTGTCGAGCTCGTTCGGACCGAACGTGCCGGCATGCAGCGGACCCGAGACGAACTCCCAGAACGGCTCGAAGTCCTGGAATTGCGCCTTGTTGGGATCGTAGTAGTGCGCGGCGGCGTAGTGCACGTCGGCCGTCAGCCATACGGTATTCTGGATCGGCGCCGTCTTGATGAAGCGCAGGATCTCGGCGATCTCCAGCTCGCGGCCGCGCGCCGGACCGTCGCCCTGCGCAATCGCCTCGGAGCCCTTCTTGTTGGCCGCGTCATCATAGACGATAAGGCTGAGCGGCATGTCGGAGGCGATCACCTTCCAGGTCGCGCGCGAATTCAGCAGCGCCCGCTTCAGCCAGCGCATCTGCTCCGGCCCGATGAAGTAGGACGACGGGCCATAGCTGTCCTCGAGGTTCGGACCGTTGGCACCGCGATAGCTGCGCTCGTCGAGCACGAACACATCGAGATGCGGGCCGTATTTGATCGTGCGATACACCCGGCCCGGCTCAACGATGCTCTCGCGCATCGGATACATTTCGTGGAAGGCCCGCGCGGCGCGCGCCGCGAGCAGCTGGATGTTGCGCTCCTTGTAGGCCGCCGGCAGGTCCTTGGAGGCCGACCAGTTGTTGGTCACCTCGTGATCGTCCCACTGCACGAAGATGGGCACCTCGGCATTGAAGGCCCGCACGTTCTCGTCGAGGAAATTGTACTTGTGAGCGGCCCGGAATTCGTCGAGCGTCTCGGCGACCTTGGCCTTCTCCTCCACGGTGAGGTTCTTCCAGACCTTGTTGTCCGGCAGCTTGACTTCGGACTTGATCGGACCATCGGCATAGATGGTGTCGCCGGAATGCAGGAAGAAATCCGGACGATGCTTCTTCATCGTCGCGAAGGTGAACATGCCGCCATCGTCGGGATTGATGCCCCAGCCCTGGCCGGCAACGTCGCCGCCCCAGACGAACGACACGTCGCGTTTGTTGCCTGGCGCGGTGCGGAAGCGGCCGACCATTGGCTCGCTCTCGACGGCGGTGTGGGAGAGGTCGCGGAATTTGACGCGGTAGAAGATGTCCTGGCCGCTCGGCAGATTGTCGATCAGCATCTTGGCGGTGAAGTCGCTCTCCGGCAGCACCGCGATCGGCGGCAGCGCGCGGGCGTCCTTGAACGATTCGGTGGTCGCGACCTCGACCAGCATCTGCGACGGCCGGTCGGCACGCGCCCACACCACGCCGCCGTCCATGCTGACATCGCCGGACTGCACGCCATGGGTGATCTGCGGCCGGTCGGCCGCGCGGCTGAGATAGGGGGTCGCAAGCGTCGTGACGCCGGCGGCAGCGGCCGTCGAGAGGAAGCGGCGGCGCGACAGACGAAGCGACGGCGGGCGGACAAGATGAGCGGTCATGGGAATCTCCTGATCGGCTCGCGCGCGAAAGAGGACGCGCAGCGCCATGGCCGGCAGACCTAGGAAAGATTGATGACGCTGCAATTACACGGCTGGTCGAGACGCACGCGGCAGGCGTGGCGCCGGCTCACGTCCCGGCGGCGCGGAGCTGAGCGCTGGTCCGCTGCAGGTTGGCCGGCATGCTCATCAGGATCAGCTTGCGGTCGGCCACCGCGTTGTGGAACTGCTCGAGCGCGATGTTGAACGCGGTCAGCGCGGCGTGCTCGATCGCGCCGTCCTCGAAGCAGGTCAGCGTGTTGCGCAGGATCTCGTCGGCCTCGGCCTGGAGCTGGTCGAGCTCCTCGGTCGAATCGCTCTTGCGTGCGATCGTGATCATCTCCAGCAGCCGGTCGCGCAGCGAGGTATTGATGGTGCGCTCGTCGCGCTTGAGATAGCCCGCGAACCAGGCGCCGGCCGAGCCCATCGCAGACAGCGCCATCAGGCTCCACCAGATGTAGTCGCTGTAGCGGTCGAGGAAGGTCTTCTCCTCGCCGTCGACGAATGCGGCGGCACCGGGATGAGCGGGAATCGCGGCGTCCTTGTCGGTGTCGGGCGTTTCGATCTTGGCGGTGAGCGGGAATTCCGACAGCAGCTGCTGGCGGGCCGAGAACAACTGATGTGTAAAGGCCGAGACGGTGGAATCGGCGAGACCCTTGCGAGCAACAATGTGGTGGTTGAAGCTGATCGTCTTGACTTCGTCTTCCGGACGGTCAGGCGAGCCGCCGAACGCGCCCGAGGGAATCTCGGCGGCCTCGTACTCCGGATGGTTCTGCGCGATGGCCTCGGCCGAATCGATCGCCAGGAAGGTCGGCGTGCCGCCGTCCTTGGTGGCGGCCGCGATCGCATCGGCGGTGATCTTGCTGTTGATCGGCCCGGCGGCGAGATAGACGTCCGCCTTCTGGTTGCGGACGGCTTCGGCGGCCTCGGTGATCGGGAATTGCACGATCTCGACCTTGCCGGCATCGACGCCATACTGGTGCAGGATCACCTTCAGCAGGTTGGCGTTGGCCGGGGTGCGGCCGATGATGCCGACCTTGTGGCCGGCGAGCTGGGAAATCTTGGTGATCTTGGCGCCGCTCTTGCGGCCCTTGCCCTTGCCGGCCGGCGGCACCCAGAGCACGGCCACGTTCTTGCGCAGGGTGGCGACCGCCTGCGCGTTCTTCGGCACCTCGAGATCGCCGCGCACGATCGCGAGGTCGACCTTGCCGGCAGCCAGCGCCTGCGCACTCTCGCCGGCGCCTTCCGTCGGCACCGGGCGGAGCCGGACATAGGCGTGGTTCTGCGAGAACGCCTGGGTGAGGGCCTGGACGACCTTGAGATCGTCACTGTTCGGCGGACCGACCGCGATCTTGAGCACGACCGGCCGCATGGCAAAATAGTACGCACCCGCCAGAGCGCCGACGATCGCGAGGATCCCGGCGATGACGATGAACACGGCAGGGCGCATCTGGGAGCGCTGTGCTGGCGTGGTCTGGGTGTCTGCCAGGTCCGTTCCTCCGGTCACCTCGAGCCGGGGAACGACGCCAGGGGCGGCTTCGTCCGGCCTCGACCTCCGATAATGCCGAACTGTAGCAAATTTCTTGTCCGCCCGGGGTGACATCTGCGTCATGGTTACCGTGGCACGAGTGCTCGGGCAGACAACCATGGCGAGACGGCGATCCGGCGGCGCTGCTGTGACAAGGCTCTGACGGGGAAGCGGTTTCCAGTCACCGGCCCGAGAGGATCGGGGCGCGTGATCCGGACCGGCGCGATGACCGTAGAGATCCGGACGGATCGATCTGTGCGAGGAAGAGGACGAGAGGAGGACATCAAGATGGCCCAACCACTTTCAGGGGACGCACGCGCCCATACCTTGCGCGAGCTTTCCGGCTGGTCCGAGCTGAACGGCCGCGACGCCATCACCCGCACCTTCACCTTCAAGGACTTCAACGCGGCATTCGGCTTCATGACGCGGGTCGCATTGATCGCCGAGAAGCAGGACCATCATCCCGAATGGCGCAACGTCTACCGCACGGTCGAGGTGGTGCTTGCCACCCACGACGCCGGAGGCGTGACCGCCCGCGACATCGCGCTTGCCACCGCAATGAACGCGATCGCAAGCGAGATCGGCGACTGAACGAGATCGCTGCCCAGCGACGTCTTGCAGCAGAGATCGCCATCCCCACATGTCGGCGCGACGGCTGCGCCACCGCGCAGCCTCGGAACCGGAGATCGGACATGGTGTCGGATTCGGCCGACTACAGCGTCGGCTTCGAGCCGGCGGAGCGGCTGGCGCAGGATCGCGAGACGCTTCGCCGTCGTTTCTGGGTGAAGTTCAAGAAGGTCGTCGCGCGGCTCCCGTTCGCCGAGGAGCTGCTCGCGGCCTACTACTGCGCTTTCGACAAGGAGACGCCGCGGCACGTGCAGGTGTCCCTGCTCGGCGCGATCGCCTATTTCGTGCTGCCGTTCGACTTCGTTCCGGACGTGCTGCCGATCCTCGGCTTCACCGACGACGCGGCGGTGCTCGCCACGGCGATCCGCATGGTGACCTCGAACATCACGCCCGATCATCATGCCGCCGCCCGCGCCATGCTCGCGCGACTCGCATCGGACAGGTCCGCGAAAGATTCGGCGGATGACGATCATCGCGACTGAGGGTGGCCACGTCAGGCGGCATGCCCAGGAGACCAAAAGCCCCGCTCGGACATCCGAGCGGGGCTTTTCAGTTCATGCCGACAGAGCCGAGGCGTGCCCGGCGGGCGGTCTCGTCAGCGGCCGCGCGCCTGGGCGCGGGCGCTGCCGGTCTTCTCGGCTTCCCAGGCCTGGTACTGCTTGAACAAGGCTTCGCGATCGGCCTCGCTCGGCAGCGCCTTGCCGGCGTTGCTCTGCTTCAGGAAGTCGTCGAACCGATCGCGCTGCGCGCCCTCCATCGCGTGGCTCTCCAGCCATTTGCTGGCGGCGGGCAGGCGCTGCCAGCCGGCGAGCGGCGCCGACAGCGACACTTCCTTCCACTTCGGATGGAAGGGCGGGTTCTGGAACGCCGGGAATTTGGTGAAGAACGCATCGACGAAGGTCGCGAGCTTGCGGTAGCGGTCGGTGTTCGGCGCCCAATTATAGGCGGCAAGCACCGCGGGCACCGCGATCGTATCCACCTTCTCACCCTCGGCGATCAGGTTCGGATAGTCCTTCGCCGTCAGCGTCGCCGGCAGATAGTCGGTCTGCAGCGGGCGGTCGTAGTCGACATTGACGAGGTGGAAGCGGCCGTCGTTCACGAAGTTGCTGACCGACTTGTAGGGCTTGCCGCCGACGACGATGACCGCATCGAGCTCGCCGCGCTTCAGCTTCTCCATCGCGATGCGCTGCTCGATATAGGCGAAATTCGCGCGCAGGCCGAGGCGCTCGAACACCGTGAGCGCGGTGACGAAGGTGCCGCCATTGGGCAGGTCGACGCTGACGCGGCGGCCTTCGAGGTCGCGCAAGGTGCGGACCGCGCGCGGCGCGATCACCTGCATCTCCTCATTGTAGAGCTTGGTGACGTAGGTGAACTGCCGCTTGATGTCCTTGGCGAACCCCTTGCGCTCGAGATAGTCGAGCGTGTCGGCGCGGACCACGCCGAGATCGACACCCTGCAGGAACAGGATGTCAGCGACGCTCTGCACCGAGCCGCGGCCGACGATTGGCAGCACGCGCAGGCTGTTGCCGTCGTCGAGCAGCGAGGCGAGGTCGGCGCCGAACTGCACATAGGTGCCGCCGATGGTGCCGGTGATGAGCGTCACCGTGTTGGCGTTCAGTGCCTGCTTGGTCTGCACCGAGCCGAACTGAAAGATCGCCTTCAGGCTGTCGCTCACCTTGGCGGGATCGAACTCGCTTTCCTCGGCGTGGGCGGCGAAACCGCACGCCATCATCACTGCGGCCAGGGCCGCTCCAAACAGACGTCGCATGTGTCCCCCTCGGTGAAGGCTGGCACATGATTGCGGGCCGGCACGCGCGCAGCGCCGGACTCTCCCGGCGCGGCCATGAACGGCTCGAAAATCATGCGTGAAACAAAAAAATCAAACGGGACGGCATCGCTGCCGTCACGAGCTTCAATTCTGCAGCTGGTCGAGCCGGCGCTGCGCCTCGGCCGAACCGAGCTGGGCGGCGCGGCGGTACCAGTTGCGAGCCGCCGCCGGATCGGCGTTGATGTTGCGGATGTCCTTCGTTCCCAGCACGTGGGGATCGTAGGTCTGCGCCAGCATCAGGGCAGCGGCGGGTTCCTGCGCCTCGGCAGCGCGCTCGAGCAGCAGGCGGGCGGGCGGGATGTCGCCTGCGGCGAGCAGGCTCTTGGCGCGCTTCATGATGCCCGCGAGTTCATCCGGATCGAGCCGGCGGACCTGGGCGGGCGGCGGAGCCGCGGTCACGGCGCCGAGCCCCGGCGCGGTGATCGCCGATCCGGCACCGGGCGACGTGATCGAGGACGGCACCATCGCGGCGGGGGCCGCTGCCGACGGCACCGGAGCCGAGGGCGCCGTCGCAAAGCTCGGCGCGGCCGCGGATGGCGTGGGCTGCGTCACGGCGCGGTTCTGCAGGGCCGTTTGGTAGGCGTTGGCGATGTCGTCGCGTGTCGGCGCCAAGGCTGCGGTCTGCACCGGCGTCGCGGCCGCGGCCGGCGGCTCGGGCGGCAACCGGGCCGGCTCGTTCAGCTGCATGTCGCGCGCGGTCAGCTGGGTGTTGGTCGGCTGCGGCGGCGCCGTCGGATCAGGCGTGGCGCCGATCATCGACGCCTTCGCCGAGGCAATCAGATCGCGGGTCGCATCCGATGTGACCAGCGCGAACAGCACGGCCACGCCGGCCGCGGCCACGACCGCAAGCAGGATGCGCGAGGAGATCGACGTCCGGCGTGTCCGGACCGGCCACTGGTCCTCGAACTCCGTGCTCTCGATCTGGTTGCCGCCGTCATATTCCGACAGGAACATCGGCATCGATTCGTCGTTGGGATAGTTGTCCTGGGTCGACCGGCCGAACCGATAGTTCGACGGACGCTCCTGCGGTGGATCGTCAGGGAAGGGCCTGTAGTCGGGGCCGGAAGGAGCCCGCTCGTTGAACCGTCCACGCGTCGTCCGCTCAGCCATGGCCTTCATCCCCATCTCAACTTCACGCAACAAACTTTGAGTCCCAAGCCCGCCAGAAGCTCGAGACACGTCACGATTGCTAGAGGCACCCCACTGCCGACAACTAATTGACTAATTGAATCCGACTAAAAGTGGACGAGAGCCGGCATGATTCTGGAAATATTTTGATCTGATTGTGACGACGCACGTGCGATATCGGGCGGCGGAAAACCTGGAAACATCGAGATTACAACGAGAAAGTCATACTATTAACCTTGCCACAATGTGCCGAGGTTGCGTTAACCAAGAAACGCTCGTTTTCGGATTTGCGGCCTGAGGTTGCATCGTGCGCCCGCGAGAATGCGCCTATCGCACGATAGTCCGACAAGTTTGCGCCGTATCGCCGTCACGACGCCGTCCATCACGATCCATCCTTCGCGTAACGGATGAGTGCGGGCGTGCTGCAGACCACATCCGCGAGCCCGGGCCAGGCAGGCCCGAGCCGCAGCATCTCATCCCGTCACGGATGCAGGATCACCTTGCCCATTGCCTGGCGACCGGCCAGCACCTTCAGCGCATCGGCGGTCTGCGCCAGCGGGAACGTGCGGTCGACATGCGACGACAGCTTGCCTTCGGCGGTCCACTGCACGAGCTTCTCGAGATTGGCGCGGTTCTTGGCCGGGTTGAGCCGGGTCCAGGCGCCCCAGAACACGCCGCGAATATCGCAGCCCTTCAGCAGCGCCAGGTTCAGCGGCATCTTCGGAATGTCGCCCGCCGCGAAGCCGATCACCAGGAAGCGGCCTTCCCACGCGATCGAGCGCAGCGCCGCCTCGGCATACGTGCCGCCGACGGGATCGAAGATGATGTCGGCGCCCTTGCCGTCGGTCAGCCGGCGCAGCCCCTCTTTCAGATCCTCCTTCGCATAGTTCAGCGTCAGGCTGGCGCCATGCTGCCTGGCGAACTCCAGCTTCTCGTCGGAGGATGCGCAGGCGATCACCTTGAGGCCCATCAGCTTGCCGAGCTCGCAGGCGGCCAGTCCGGTGCCGCCAGCCGCACCGAGCACGGCGAGCGTTTCGCCAGGCTTCGGGCTGGCGCGGTCTTCGAGCGCATGCAGGGCCGTGCCGTAGATGATGATGATGCCGGCAGCGCGGTCGAAATCGAGATTGTCCGGAATCTTGACGATCGACGCTGCCGGCAGCGCGATCTTCTGGCGCGCGCCGTTATGGCCGCAGGAGGCCACCACGCGATCGCCGACCTTCAGGTCGGTCACGCCATCGCCGACGCTCTCGATCACGCCTGCGACTTCCGCGCCCGGCGAGAACGGGAACGGCGGCTTGATCTGGTACTTACCCTGGATCATCAGAATGTCGAAGAAGTTGAGCGCCGCAGCCTTGATCGCAATCACAGCCTCGCCGGCGCCGGCCACCGGATCGGGCACGTCGGCGAAGACGAGATCGTCGGGCTGGCAGAATTGCGAGCAGAGAATGGCTTTCATGGGCGCTCCTTGTTTCGTTGCTGCCGGCTTGGATCCGGCTTGGGAACGTCATGCCGGATTTGCCGGCGCGCCACAATCCATGATGACGGCATGGGCCGCGGGCCGGCCATCGCGATGCACCGGCTTTGCAAGCGAAGCATTTAGCCGCTATCCATCGCGTTCAAGGTCAGCGATTCCGGGCCATTTTCCAGTCACAATATTGGTGGAACGAAGTCGCGGGGGAACTTAGCACATCATGTTTGGGCGATTGTTGACAGCGCTGGTCGGCGGCGCGCTGCTGGTCGGAGTGCCGAGCCTCGCGGCGGCGCAGGGTTCTGCATCGAAGGCCGGCGCTCCGCAGCCGAAGGCCGCGCCGAAATCGGACGCCAAGCCGGCCGTGCCGAGCATCGGCGGCGCGGAGCCGACATTGATCGGCCAATTCGGTGGCTGGGGCGCCTACACCGCTTTGCCCGGCGGCAAGAAGGTGTGCTTCGCGCTGGCCAAGCCGGCCTCGTCCAAGACCAACCCGCCCAACCGTCCGCGCGATCCCGCCTATGCCTTCGTCTCGACCCGGCCCTCCGAGAAGGTTGTCAACGAGGTGTCGATCATGATCGGCTACGCGCTGAAACCAGGCACCGACGGCTCGCTCGATGTCGGCGGCGCGTCCTATTCGATGTACGCGCAGGGCGACGGGCTCTGGATCAAGAACGCCGCCGAGGAGGAACGCATGGTCGAAGCCATGCGCAAGGCCCCGGAGGCGGTGGTGAAGGGTGTCTCAGCCAAGGGAACCGAGACCACCGACGTATTCTCGCTGAAGGGCCTCGCCCAGGCGCTCGACCGCATCGCCCAGGATTGCCGGCGCTGAACGGCCGGCTGATACCGCCGGCGGCCAGACCGGTCGCATTTGCCGGCCGAATTGTTATATAGACCCGCTGAACGCCTTCGGCCGCGACGGCCGGGCAGCAATTTGGGCCCATCGACATGGCAACGACTGCCGGGCTGCGCGACGGCGCCGCGCCCCTCGAAAAGATTCCGCTCGAAACCTACGTGCCGCCGGCGAAGCCGTCGCTGATCGGTCTGTCGCGTGCCGAGCTCGCGGCGCGGCTCGGCGAGATCGGCGTGCCGGAGCGGCAGCAGAAGATGCGCGTGCAGCAGCTGTGGCATTGGCTGTATTTCCGCGGCGCCAGATCCTTCGACGAGATGACGTCGGTGTCCAAGGACACGCGCAACGGATTGGCCGAGCGCTTCACGGTCGACCGTCCCGAGGTCGTGGCCGAGCAGATCTCGAATGACGGGACCCGCAAATGGCTGCTGCGGCTGCCAAGCGGCGACGGCCTGCAGAAGGCCCACGAGGTCGAGTGCGTCTACATCCCCGAGACCGACCGCGGCACCTTGTGCGTCTCCTCGCAGGTCGGCTGCACGCTCAACTGTTCGTTCTGCCACACCGGCACCCAGCGGCTGGTGCGCAACCTGACCGCAGGCGAGATCGTCGGCCAGATCATGGTGGCGCGCGACCGGCTCAACGACTGGGCCGACCGCGAGACGCCGCACGGCAATCGCCTGATCACCAACATCGTCATGATGGGCATGGGCGAGCCGCTGTACAATTTCGATGCGGTGCGCGATGCGCTGCTGATCGTCTCCGACAATGAGGGCATCGGCATTTCCCGCCGCCGCATCACGCTGTCGACGTCCGGCGTGGTGCCGAACATCAAGCGCGCGGGCGAAGAGATCGGCGTGGCCCTGGCCATCTCGCTGCATGCCGTGCGCGACGAGCTGCGCAACGAGCTGGTGCCGCTGAATCGCAAATATCCGATCGCCGAGCTCTTGCAAGCCTGCCGCGACTATCCCGGCGCGTCGAACGCGCGGCGCATCACCTTCGAATATGTGATGCTCAAGGGCGTCAATGATTCGCTCGACGATGCCAGGCTGCTGGTCAAGCTGTTGAAGGGCATTCCAGCCAAGATCAATCTGATCCCGTTCAATCCGTGGCCGGGCTCGGCCTATGAATGCTCGGACTGGGAGCAGATCGAGAAATTCTCCGAATACGTCTTCAACGCCGGCTATTCCTCGCCGGTGCGCACCCCGCGCGGCCGCGACATCCTCGCCGCCTGCGGCCAGTTGAAATCGGAGACCGAGAAGCTGTCGGCGCGGGAGCGCCAGGCGCTGCGCGCGATGGCGATGACGGATTAGTTGTCTTTTTCGTGCTTATAGCGACACGACGCGTCGTCATGCCCTGGCTTGACCCGGGCATCCATCCTTCTTCGCTGGATTTTCTTAAGTGATGGATGGCCGGGTCAAGCCCGGCCATGACGAATGAGAGAGAAGCACTTTCATGTCTGACATGAGATTGACGCCATGGCGCTGATCGGCCGACTCATCGTGATTGCGTTCGGCTTCCTGCTCGCAAGCTTCGTCGCGGGGCTTGTCGTCGTCACCGCGATCCTGATCCCGGAATTCTCCGACATCGGCATCGGACCGATCGACCAGAGCGCGTTCCAGGTCGTCATCGGCTTCGGCTTCATCTTCGTGTCGGGCTTTGCGCTGATCCCGGCGCTGCTGATCGCGCTCATCACCGAGGCATTTTCGATCCGCAGCGTGCTCGCCTATGCGATCGGCGGCGGTCTGGTCGGCGCGGCCTGTTATCTCGGCCTGATCCCGTTCGATCCCGAAACGCTGCACTTCGAAGGCATCGTCCGCCGCCAGCTCGAGATCCTGACCGGCGCGGGCATCCTCGGCGGCCTGATCTATTGGCTGATCGCGGGCCGCAATGCCGGACGCTGGCGCGAGCCGCCGCGATTGGCTCCCCCTCCGCCGCTGCCCTCGGGATCGCCGCGGTGAGCCTTTCCATCGCCATCGGCTTTCGCTAAACCGCGCGCCATGAACCGCAACGGACTCTTCATCGCGTTATCGCTCGCACTCGTCATCGGCGTGCTGTTCGGCGTCTATCCCGAGCTCGACCTCAAGCTCGCCGCGCTGTTCTACGATCCGCACACGCGCAGCTTCCCGCTCAAGCTCGACGGCACCGCCGCCTTCGCGCGCGACGCCGCGATGTGGATCGCCTGGGGGCTCGCGCTGCCCTCGATCATCGCACTGGTCGTGAAGCTGATCCGCCCCGACCGGCCGCTGTTGATCAAGGGCCGCACCATCGCCTTCCTGCTGCTGACGCTGACGCTGTCGGCCGGCGTGCTCACCAACTTCACCTTCAAATCCTATTGGGGCCGCCCGCGCCCGGTCGTGGTGACCGAGTTCGGCGGCGACATGCAGTTCGTGCCGTATTGGGATCCGCGCGGCGGCTGCGGCCGCAACTGCTCGTTCTTCTCCGGCGAAGGCGCCACCGCGTTCTGGACGCTCGCCCCGGCCGCATTGACGCCACCCGCGATCCGCCCCGTCGCCTATGCCGCCGCCGTGCTGTTCGGCCTCGCCACCTCGGTGCTGCGCATGGCGTTCGGCGGCCATTTCTTCACCGACATCGCCGCCGCCGGGCTCGTGACCTTTTTCGTGATCTGGCTGGCCCATGGCTACATCTACCGCTGGCCGTCGACGCGCCTGACCGACGCCGGCGTCGACGCCGCGCTGACCCGCTTCGCCATGCCGGGCTTCCGCCTGATGCGCCGGCTGTTCGGCCGCCGCCGCGAGGCCGATACCAGCCCCGCCGCCTGAGCGCGGCCGGCCTGAGATTAATCGCGTGCCCCCCGGGGCGAAATCTGCTATCCGCGCCCGAATTTCGGCAACGAAACGGCCATCAACACCGGTTGGACTCCCCATGACCACGATCCTCAAAGGCCTGCCTGCGGGCGAGAAAGTCGGCATCGCCTTCTCCGGCGGGCTGGACACCAGCGCCGCGCTGCTCTGGATGAAGCAGAAGGGCGCGCGCTGCTTCGCCTACACCGCCAATCTCGGCCAGCCCGACGAGTCCGACTATGACGAGATCCCGCGCAAGGCAATGAGCTTCGGCGCCGAGAAGGCGCGCCTGGTCGATTGCCGCACCCAGCTGGTGCACGAGGGCATCGCCGCGATCCAGTCCGGCGCGTTCCACATCTCGACCGGCGGCATCACCTATTTCAACACCACCCCGCTCGGCCGCGCCGTGACCGGCACCATGCTGGTCGCCGCGATGAAGGAGGACGGCGTCAACATCTGGGGCGACGGCTCGACCTACAAGGGCAACGACATCGAGCGGTTCTACCGCTACGGCCTGCTGACCAATCCGAGCTTGAAGATCTACAAGCCGTGGCTCGACCAGCAGTTCATCGACGAGCTCGGCGGCCGCGCCGAGATGTCGGCGTTCCTCACCGCCAACGGCTTCAATTACAAGATGAGCGCCGAGAAGGCGTATTCAACCGACAGCAACCTGCTCGGCGCGACGCATGAGGCCAAGGATCTCGAGAACCTCAACAGCGGCATCCGCATCGTCAACCCGATCATGGGCGTGCCGTTCTGGCGCGAGGACTGCGCGGTCAAGCCGGAGACGGTCGTCGTCCGTTTCGAGGAGGGCCAGCCGGTCGCGCTGAACGGCCAGAGCTTCAGCGACGCGGTGGCGCTGTTCCTCGAAGCCAACGCGATCGGCGGCCGTCACGGCCTCGGCATGAGCGACCAGATCGAGAACCGCATCATCGAAGCCAAGAGCCGCGGCATCTACGAGGCGCCGGGCATGGCGCTCTTGCACATCGCCTATGAGCGTCTCGTCACCGGCATCCACAACGAGGATACGATCGAGCAGTACCGCATGAGCGGCATGAAGCTCGGCCGCCTGCTGTATCAGGGCCGCTGGTTCGACTCGCAGGCCCTGATGCTGCGCGAGACCGCGCAGCGCTGGGTCGCGAGCGCCGTCACCGGCGAGGTGACGCTCGAGCTGCGCCGCGGCAATGACTACTCGATCCTCAACACCGAGAGCCCGAACCTGACCTATCAGCCGGAGCGGCTGAGCATGGAGAAGGTCGAGGACGCCGCCTTCACGCCGGCCGACCGCATCGGTCAGCTCACCATGCGCAACCTCGACATCGCCGACACCCGCACCAAGCTGAAGCTCTATTCGGACACCGGCCTGCTGTCGGGATCGGACGGCGCGCAGATCTTCCAGCTCGGGCATGACAAGGGCTGAGCGAATCCGCCGAGAGCGCGGCACATGACGAATGGCCGGGACCACTCTCGGCCATTCGCATTTGCAGGACTCGCTTCAGGCGAGGTGCACGACGGGCGGCCGTGCCGACAGCGGCTGGGTTGCAGCCACCGGATTCGCTCGTGGCATGACCACGGACGCCAGCACGATAGAGAACGGCAGCGGCGGCGCGCCGAGCAGAGACAGATAAGTATCCGGCATGTGCTGGTGCAGATTCTCGATGACATAGGCGACGAGCTCACAGCCGATCACGATCGGCTGCACCTTGCCCGTCAGCGCCACCGGCGTGCCGATCGGCGCATAATGATAGCCGCCGAGCTCGAGACGGGCCGCGGTCGCCAACAGCATCGCTGCAACGAGTGGACCGCCCTTGGGCGCAGGCTGATAGAAGTCGTGAGTGGCCCACACGGCATTCCAGCCGTAAGCCACCGTATCCAAGGTGTTATAGACCCGGCGCACCCTGCCCTCCAACGGCGAGCCGCTGCCGAACAGCGCGGCGAACGCCGTGTTGCCCGGCGTCATCCCTGCGAAGCTGCTGACATAGACATCGAGCGCCGGGCTGCGCTGGACGATCGAAAGCGCGAGCACGGGCGCGAGCGTGCCGCCCAGGCTGTGCCCGGTCACCGCCAACCGGCTGCCGGCAGGCAGACGGCCGACCGCGTCTTGCAGCGTGACGCCGGCCTGGTCGGTCAGGGCCAGGAGATTGGTCAGACCTTTGCTGGTCCCGGCGGAGATCTTGGCGCCGCGCGCAGCCGGCCACTCCACCATGTCGCCGAACGGGCTGTCCTCGTCGCCATCGTCCCAATAGGCCGGCGAGAACGGGTTGGGGTAGGTGCCGCGGATCGCGATCGCATAGGTCTTGGTGCGCTCGCTGTAGGCGATGAAGGCGAAGTTATCCGGCGGGTCCGGCGGGGCCGCCAGCCAGACGACACGCCAGTCGTCGGCGGTGAGGGTATCCTGCGCGAGATATGTTGCGATCGATCCCGGCGCACCGTAGGCGATGCCTGCAAGGGTCATCAGCACGGCGTCGGACACCGGCGGGACGAGCGGAGAAGAGACAGCTTCTGACATCAATGTCGTGCTCCCGTCTAGGCCACCAGCACGCAGAGGCGCGCCGGCGGCATGGAGAAATGTGGTCAACATCGTCAATCATTCCGATGCGGCGAGGCTGATCGCGCTCGCGTGCCCGCGCAGGCTCGTTCGCGCGACGCATCTCGCGCGATTGCGCTGGCAGGATCGGCAGAAGGCGCCGGCCGAAGCCGGCGCCCGAGGTCGTCATGGAAGGTTGTCGTGGATCGTACGCGTCCAGCTGCCATCCGGCTTGCCGGTGATGCTCTCGATGTCGGATGACACATTCCAGAGCATCATGCCGCGCTTGGCGCCGGCGCTGGGATTCCAGCGGCAGAGCTGCCTGGTCTCCTCCAGCGACGTGCCCTGCGTGATCGGACCGACCTTGTCGGACTTCACGCCGATCGAGATCCTGTCCGGGCTGATCACGGTCGCGTACTGCTCCACCAACTGCGTCATCGATGTAAAGTCGCGAAAGTAGGCCATCGTGTTGATGCTGGTGAGCGTCGACGCGAGCTGCCTGATCACGTCCTTGTCACGATCGAACAGATAGGTATCGAGCGTGAGGATCGCGTTCGGCATGGCCTTGCGCATGCCGGTCACGGTGTCGACGAACTGCTGGCCGGGGAAGCTGTCCAGATCTTCGTTGTCGATATCGAAGCCGTCGAGATTCCATTGGTCGGCCAGATAGGCGCACCATGCGCCGAACTGATCGGGATCCGTGATGCCGGTGTTCCATCCCACTGGCGGCTGCGGCGTGCCGATCAGTGACAGCAGGATCTTCATGTTGGGCGCCGTATGGCGCAGCGAGGCGATGCCGGCGCGAATGCTGTCCCCGGTGTTCGACTTCTGCAGGAACGCCTGACAGGTCGTATTTCCCGGGAAGAGGTTCGAGAAGGCGAGGATCAGCACGTCCACATAGGACGGTGTGTCCGCGAGCAGCGGCCCGTGCCCTGGCCCGGATGGAATATATCCGAGCCAGAAGGCCGTGAAAGTTTGCTGGGCCATGATCAGATCCGCGTGCCGCCGGTGAACGTCGGGACCGGATAGACGACGGCGTCGAGCGGCGTGGACGACGTGATCGAATCGCCGTTGAGATAGAACAGCCGCTGCGTCGGCGTCGCGATTAGATTGCCGTTGATATTGGCGTCAATGCGCACCGTGCCGCGCCAACCCGTTCCGCCCTGCGGCAAAGACTGGCCTTGCGTCACGGTCGATGGAATGCACTGAACGCCGTAGATGATGGTCTGGCCGGCGTTGATCTGCTGGTTGAGGAAGCCGCGCCCGGTCGAGGCGAAGAACTGTTGGTAGATCTCGACATTGCCCGCGGCGTCGATGAACTGCGCCATCAGGCTGCTCTTGCCTTCGCCTTGATTGAAGTCGGTCGTCTCCTCGAAGATGACGTTGTAGTAGACCGAGGAGACGGACGCGCCGGGCACGAGCGACACCTGCACCCAGTAGCCCTGGATGAGGAAGGGATTGGCGGCGCCGGGAGGAAGAATGCCGTCGGGGACGAGAGTCTCGGCAAGCACTTCAAATGCGGACAACAGCGGCATGATGAATCTCCTGAATGAAAATGATCGATGTAATCGAGACGCGACAAGTAATGGCGTAAAGATCGCTCAACACCCTCAGATTGTATAGTCAAGGGTGCGTGATGATGAGTTGAGTCAATTTGGAGCGCTTCGGAGACGACGCTTCGTGAAGCGTGAGCAGGCCGCCGCAAGGGGATGGCAAAGCGGCTCACCTCGACAAACAAAAATGGCCGGGATCGCTCCCGGCCATTTTCATTCTCGACTAATCGCCCCGCCTCACCGCGGCGGCGCCACGCCCGGAGGCGGCGGCGGCAGCGCCGCCTGGCCGCCGTTGAGCAGCGGCGTGATGCGGCGGACCGTGACGCGGCGGTTGATGCGGCTTGGTCCCTGGGTCTGCTCCTTCAGGTACTGCTCGCCGTAGCCCTGAGAGGTCAGGTTCTCGGCGGGCACGCCGAACTGCTGCGTCATCAGGGTGGCGACCGATTCGGCGCGGCGATCGGAGAGCGACAGGTTGTCGGTCTCGTTGCCGACCGCGTCGGTGTGGCCCTCGATCAGGAACACCTCGCGCGGATTGCGCTGGATCGCCTGATTGAGGCCGTCGGCGATGACCTGCAACTTCGCCGCCTGGTCCGGCCCGATCTCCCACGATCCCGACTCGAAGGTGATCGTGTTGAGATCGATCGACGGCATCAGCTGACGCACCGAGGGCGAGTAGCGGACTTCGTCGAGCGAGTAGCGGCGCTGCACGCGCTCCACCGGCGGCGCGATCAGCGTGTCGTAGATGACATCCGGCGGCGCCTCCTCGGCGTCGACGATGTAGCGGTTGTAGGGGATGCGGATCTCCGGCGGCGGCAGATCGACGTAGAAGCCGCCGACCGCCTGCGGATCGCGGTAGGTGTTGTCGATGATGATGATCTCGCGTCCGCCGATGTCGCGGCGGATGCGGCGGAGCAGCCGGCCGTCGGGCGCGGTGATCGTCACGATCTGGCTGCCGTCGGGACGGATCACGACGGTGCGCGTCTCACCCCGCTCCTGCTGCACGCGGATGTCGCGGGCACCGTAGCGGAAGCGCTCGAGCTCATCGTGACGCACGAAGGCCTGGCCGCTCGGATCGCGCACGATGACGCGGCCCGGCTCGTAGATCAGCGTGCGACCGCCCTCCTGGACCTCGCGGCGCTGGCCGCGGAAGTCCTCGAGCCGCTGCGGCCCGGCCATCGGCGCGCCCGGCGCGATGGGCGTGAGCTGCTGCGGCGTCGGCGGAGGCGGCGCGGGAATGGGTGCTGCGACCTGCGGCGGCGGCCGGTTGGACATCGCCGGAGGACCGGCCGGCGGCACGGCGCCCGGTCCGGCCTGCGCCCCACCGGGTCCGCCACCTGGGCCGGCCACGGGAGGCGGGGGCGGCGTCCCAGGAGCACCAGCGGGGCCGCCCGGAGGCAGGCCCGGACGGCCACCGCCCGGCGGCGGGTTGCCGGCAACCGGCGGAGTGCCGGGCGACGGTGGCGTCCCTGGCGAGGGCGCCTGGGCGGCCGGAGGCGTTGCCGGCGACGGCGATCCGCCAGGTGCAGGCGCGACCGTGCCGGCCGGCGGCGTCGGTGCGCCACGCGGCGGCAGGCCACCTTGCGGGGCACCAGGCGGAGGACCGCCGGCACCGGGGCGGCCGCCTGGCGGCCGTTCTCCGGCAGGTCGTTCCCCCGGAGGCCGCTCGCCGGGCTGACCGGGGCCCGAACGCGGCGGCTGCGGCGGCGCTGCCGGGGCCGCGGAAGGCTGTGGCGACGGGGTGGCGGCCGGCGGCGGGGGCGGGGAATGAGGTGGCTGCGTCGCGCCAGCCGGCGGCGGCGCTCCGGGCCGCTGCGAGCTCGGGGCTGCGCTCGGCGGCGCCGGTGGTGGAGATGGCGGCGCAGCCGTGGGCGGAACGGGCGGTGTCGGGCGCGACGGGGCTGCGGCGGGCGGCGGCGGCGCGGGCGGAGTCGCCGGGCGCGGCGGCTCACGCACGACCGGGGGCGGCGCCGGCGAATGCGCCGGAGGCGCAGCGGCGGGAGGCGTCGGCGGCGTCGGACGCGACGGCGGAGGTGAAGGCGGTTCAGCCCGCGGCGGCGGCGGTGCGGGGCGCGGCGGCTCCGGACGCGGCGGTTCGGCCCGCGGGGGAGCCGGCGGCGGGGCAGGTGCGGGGCGCGGCGCTGCAGCCGGCGGGGGCGGCGGAGGCGGTGGTGCAGCAGGACGCGGAGGGGCCGCCTGCGGCGGTGGAGCTGGCGGCGCAGCCTGGTGAGGCGGCGCCCCACCCGGCGCACCCGGGCGCTGCGGCTGACCTTGCGGCGGCTTGGGCCGGCCGTCCGGACCGACCTCGCCGCCGGGGCCGCCCTGCCCCTGCGCAACGACCATGGGCGCGCTCTGCGCAAAGGATCCGGAGCTCGTCAGTTGCATCGCCGACAGCGCGGTCGTCGCCAGCAGCAGAACGCGAAGTTTGCTCATGTGTTTTGGTATCCCGAAACGTTCTTTTTGAAGCACGGAGTGATCAACGTTTATGCGTTAGGCTGGATTGTGGCGCAGTTCAAATCTGCGGGGGGATTTATTTCGACGCGAAACAGCCGCGCGGCCGCCGCCATTCATGTTACATTCAGTCTTGAATTTCAAAGGGTTGGCGGAACACGACGCGCCAAAGGCCGGCTCTTGGCCGGCCCTCCTGTCTGCATCATGATGAAGGTTCAATCGCGGTCAATCCGTGACCGGACTGGGCGTCGTCGGACCGAGCGGTCCACGCCCCGGGATTTCGTCCGGTGTCTGTCCCGGCAGCTCGCGCGGCGGCGCCGGCGCATCGGGCTCGTGCATCGGCGGTGGAATGTCGGGCTGGGGATTGCCGACCGGATCTTCCGGCGGCGGCTCGACCGGGCGGCCCGGCGTCGCCGGCGGGATCTCGGGCGGTTCGATCGGCATCACATCGCCACCTTGCGGTTATCGCCGAGATCGGGTCGCGTATTGGTCACGGCTGCGGCCGCCATCTTGATGTAGCTGACCACCGTGCCGGGCGAGTCCCAATATTCGGCGTCGTCGGGCGTGATCTTGAGCAGGCGGATGTTCGGATCCTCGGCGCTGTCCCACCACGCCTTGGCGGTCGTCGTGAACAGCTCGCGAATCTTGGCGCGATCGTTCGAGATCGCCGCGGTGCCTGTCAGCGAGACGTATTTCTGGGCGCCTGCATCGGCGAAGGACAGGTTGACCTGCGGCGCGCGCGCGATCTCTTCGTCCTTGTGGTGACGGGCGTCGGTCAGGAAGTAGATCATGTTCTCGTCGCGCTGGAGATAGGCGCTCATCGGCCGCGCGCGCAGTCTGTCGCCATCGCGGGTGACCAGCATCGCGAAGGTGATCTTCTTCATCAGCTCCCAGACGCGATCCTGATCGCGCGTGTCGTCATTGCTCATGGTTCGCTCCCTGGATGTCAGGGGCGGTAACGCGGGGCGTGCCTGCGATGTTCCGGAAACCGCGCAGGAAAGCGAGCGGCGTGAGGTCTCAGCCGCGGACCAGCAGAGTGTTGCTGCGGGTGCGGCCGACCTCGCGGTAACCACGGCTGATCATGTCCGCGAGACAGTCCTGCCGCCATTCGTCGCGCGACAGATGCTCGATGACGACGGCGCGCGGCCACAGCGCTGCGGGCGCATCGCGGAAGAAGCTGATCAGCACGCGATCCTCGAAGCCTTCGACGTCGATCTTCAGCACATCGACCCTGGTCGCGCCGGCCTGGTCGAGAATCGCCTGCAACCGCATCGACGGCACCTTGAACGCGTCCGCGCCGGCCGTGCCAACCACGATATGGCTGGCGCCGAGATTGTCGCCGTCGGTCTCGATCATCACCTCGCCGTCGCTGTCGCCGGCCGCCGCCGCAACGAGCCTGACCTGCGACAGTCCCGAGGCGTCGCGGTTGAAGCGGAGCCGCGCATGCGTCACCGGATGCGGCTCGATCGCGATCACGAGGCCATCGGGGCCGACGTGACGCGCCAGCGGCAGCGCGAAGGTGCCGACATTGGCGCCGACATCCACGGCCACGCCGCCGGCCGGCAGATGGCTGCGCAGGAAATCCAGCTCCTCGCGATTGTAGTCGGGATTGAACACGGCGCCGCGCTCGGTGGCGCTGACCTGGTGATAGAGGCGGAAATTCGCGCCCTGGTAGCCGACATCCACCGGACCTGCGCGGAGCAGATTCAGGGCGCGCGTCAGCATCGGCCGGAACGCGCCGCGCTTCAGCCCGGAGCCATGCGCCAGCCGGATCACCAGCGACTGGGCGGCGTTGGGAGCGAAGGTCCCGAAGGGCGGCGGAGAAGGGTCGTTGTCGGGCGTCAAGGTCGCATCCTGCACATGGGGCGGCGAGTGATAGCCGGTTTTGCCGGGCACTCCAATGCGGCTGAGATGGCGGCTTTGTGACCCCGCAGCGACGAGAGCTTGAATGCGAGGCTCGGCTCACACCGCCTTGCGCTGGCGCAGGAAGCGCCCGATCAACCGCCGCTTGCCCTTGCGCGGGATCAGGTCGATGTCGCTCACGAGCTTGGCGCCGCCCTTGCGGCGTTCGAGCACGATCTTGCGGCTGTGGAAGGCCTCGAGCTCGACCCGGTGCGCGACGCTGACGATGGTCGCCTTCGGCAGCTCGGTCGTCACCATTTCCATCATCCGGTCCTGGCTCTTCTCGTCGAGCGCCGAGGTCGCCTCGTCGAGCACGACGATATCGGGACGGTGCAGCAGCAGCCGCGCAAAGGCGAGGCGCTGCTTCTCGCCGCCGGAAAGCGTCTGGTCCCACGGCGCCTCTTCCTCGATGCGCTCCTTCAGATGATCGAGCCCGGTCTTCTGCAGGGCCTCGCCGACCTGCTCCACGCTCCAGTCCTCGGCGGCACCGGGATAGGCCACGGCGCGACGCAGGCTGCCGGAGGGCACATAGGGCCGCTGCGGCAGCATGAAGAGTCTGCGGTCGGGATGGAAATTGATGCTGCCGCCGCCCCACGGCCAGAGGCCGGCGATGGCGCGGACCAGCGTACTCTTGCCGGTGCCGGATTCGCCGGCGACGAGCAGCCGCTCGCCGGGATCGACCACGACCTCGGTTTCACCGACGACGGCCGTGCCGTCATCAAGGGTGACGGAGAGGTCGTTGAGGCTCAGCATCGCATCACCGGTCGTCTCGCCGCGCTTGATGCGGCCGAGACCGTCGCCCTGCTCGGCCCGCTCCAGCGCGTCGAGCGACATCATCAGCGAGGCGATGCGGCGGGCACAGGCGTTCCAGTCGGCGAGGCGCGGATAGTTGTCGACCAGCCAGCCGAACGCGGTCTGCACGATCGTGAACGCGCTCGCCGCCTGCATGACCTGGCCGAGCGTCATGCTGCCGTCGAGGAATTTTGGCGCGCACAGCAACAGCGGCACCACGGGGGCAATGAGGCTCGAGCCCTGCGAGACCAGCGTGGTGCGCATGTGCTGGCCGGCGAGCCGGGCCCACTGCTGCAGCACGTTGCCGAACGTCCGATCGATCCCGGCGCGCTCCTCGCTCTCGCCGCCGAGCAATGCGATGCTCTCGCCATTCTCGCGGACGCGGGTCAGCGTGTAGCGGAAGTCCGCTTCGGCCTGGTTCTTGTCCTCGGAGACCTGCACGAAGCGGCGGCCGATCGTCATGATCGAACCCGAGGCGATGGCGGCGTAGACGATCGCCGCGATCACCAGGAAGCCCGGGATCGTGATCTCGGTGCCGCCGAGATGCAGCGTCAGCGCGCCGCCGATGGTCCAGAGCACGACGATGAAGGTGGCCGCCGACAGCAGCGCCGAGGTCACGCCGGCGACGAAATCGACCGGCGAATCCGCGGCAATGCGCAGATCCTCGGCGATGCGGTATTCGGGGTTCTTGTGGTCGCCGCTGACGAGATTGAGCTGGTAGTAGCGTCCGCTGGTGAGCCAGCGCGTGATGACGCTGTTGGTCAGCCAGGCGCGCCAGCGGCGCTGAATGCCCATGCGGGCATAGACCTGCGCGACGCCGAGCACGACGCTGCCGATCGCCAGCGGGAAGAAGATCGCCGTGAGATGGAAGACGGTGGCGGAATCGCGCTTTTCGATCGCGTCGAAGATCGACCGATTCCAGACATTGATGCCGTATTGTACCGCAACGGTCGCAACGATCAGCAGCAGCAGGCCGATGGTGAACATCCATGCCAGCCGGTCGCCGCTCTTGCCCCAGAAGCCGCGGGCGCTGATCCAGAAGCGGGTCAGCAGGTAGCGCTTGCGGAGCTGCTCGGCTTCCTCGGGCGAAAGCTCCGGGTCGGGCTCCACCAGTTCAGGCGGCGGCGGCTCGACATGGGCACCGCTTTCGGCCGCAATCTCGACGATCGGAGGTTTTTCCGACTCTTCCCGAGCGGGCCGCGCGATGTCCTGAACCTGTCCCATGGCGCGATAACCGCAACCTGAGTTGAAGGTTCCCGCTTGAGTTCCCCGGCACCGCGGGCTCAGGAGAGGTCGGTGTTTGGTGCAACGGGCGGCGCGCGGTAGAGCGGGACGGGCACGACCTTGTGCAAGACGCGCGAGAGTTCCTCGATCGAATAGGGCTTGCGCAGCAGCTCGAAGCCATGCGTGCCCTGCTGCGCCAGCACGTGGCTGTAGCCGCTGGCGAGCACGACCGGCACGTTCAGCTCGAGGCGGCGGATCTCCTCGGCGAGCTCAAGGCCGGTCATTCCGGGCATCACGACATCGGTGAACACGACGTCGAACCGGCTGGCGCTGCTGATCAGCTCCTCCAGCGCATCCTGGGCATTGTCGACCAGGGTGGTGCGATAGCCGAGTTCGGCCAGCGCTTCGGTGGCGGACCTGCCGACATCGATGTTGTCCTCGACTACCAGCACCGACATGCCCTCGCCGCCGATCGGAACGGCACGGTGACCGTCGACGCCGCGCTGCGGATCCGCCGGAGCCACGCGCGGCAGATACAGCGTGAAGGTGGCGCCGTGCCCGACCTCGCTCGCCACCCCGAGCTCGCCGCCGGACTGCTTGGCAAAGCCGAACACCTGCGACAGGCCGAGGCCGGTGCCCTGGCCGATGGTCTTGGTGGTGAAGAACGGCTCGAAGATCCGGCTGAACTGCTCCTGCGGAATCCCAACGCCGGTGTCCTTGACCGCAATGGCGACATAGCCGAGCGGCGGTCGCTCGTGCGGCGCGGCGGGGGTCGGCAGGTCGGCGGCGGGCGCCACCGCGATGCTGAGAAGCCCCTGCCCGGCCATGGCGTCGCGCGCGTTCACCGCCATGTTGATCAGCGCGGTCTCGAACTGCCCGGCATCGGCATTGACGTAGCAGGGCTCATCGGGAACGGAGGTCACGACCTCGATGCGCGATCCCACCAGCGTCTTGGTCATGTCCCGCAGCGTGACGACGCTGCGGCCGATGTCGAACACCTCCGGCTTGAGCGTCTGCCGCCGGGCAAAGGCGAGCAGCTGCGAGGTCAGCTTCGAGGCGCGCGCCACCGTGTCCGAGATCGCGTCGATGTAGCGCTGCCGCCGTTCATCGGGAAGATTCGGCCGGCGCAGCAGATCGGCCGAGGCGCGGATGACGGTCAGCAGATTGTTGAAGTCGTGCGCAACGCCGCCGGTGAGCTGGCCCAGCGCCTCCATGCGCTGGCCGTGCTTGAGCGCGTCCTCGGCCTCGAGGCGTCGGGCCGCCTCGACGTAGAAGTGCTCGGTGCGGCTGCGCGCCAGCATCAGGAAGACGACGAGCAGCGCGGTCGCAGGAATACCGAAGATGAGGTGCCGGCTGATCGTGCCGAGCCAGCGGTCGCGGATGGTCGCCGTCGCCAGCCCCGCGGAGACGTAGACCGGGTAGTCCGCGAGCCGCTGGTAGCCGACGCGACGCTGGATCCCATCGAGCGGCGAGGTTTCCGTGACCAGCTGCTCGGTATCCGCGGCCCCCGCCGGAATGTCGTTCGCGACCGGCCCGGCTTCGTCCGGCGCGGCCGGATAGCGCGCCAGGACCCGGCCATCGTAGCGGCGCAGCGCGAAGTAGCTGCCGGGCGCGCGACCGATCCGGGCATAGAAGTGCTCGAAGTAATCCGGCAGCACCGAGGCCTGGATGACGCCGGTGAAGCTGCCGTGGTCGCCGGGGCGGCGGCGGCTGACGCTGAAGAACGTCGCGCCCTGATAGGGGGGACGGGGTGCCAGCTGGGTGCCGATGAAGGTGCCGATGCTGGTTTTCACATGGGCGGAGAAGTAGTCACGGTCCACGAACGAGGTGTCCGGTGCCGGGTAGACCAGGCTGTTGACGAGCGGCCGGCCATTGGCGTCGAACACCCAGGCCGACTTCATCTGCGGCAGCGCATCCGACAATTGGCGCAGCCGCAGATGCAGCGCCTGCTCGCGGGCCTTGATGTCCGCGTCCGACAGGTCGCGGACGATCTCGTCGATCTCGGACAGGCTGCGGTCGATGGTCTCGAACACCTTGAGCGCATGCTCGTGGACCACATCGAGCGAACGGCGGATCTCGCGGTCGGCCTCTTCGGTCGTCGCACCGTAGGAGACGTAGGCAGCGACCAGGAACAGCGCGACGGGCAGCGCGAGCGACGCGACCGTCATCCAGCGCAGCATCATCAGCGATTTGCGTTGTGCGGTTTGCACAGGTGCTCCGGCCCAAAGGGCTGAGAGCTTAACGCAATCGGCGTCGGCTACAAAGTAGCTGCGCCCGGAACTTCTGACGGTTCCGGGCGCGTCTTATCTAGTTCTCGGTCAGATCTGCCGTTCGACGAGCTTCAACTTCAGCTCGGCGATCGCCTCGGCCGGGTTGAGGCCCTTCGGGCAGGCCTTGGCGCAGTTCATGATGGTGTGGCAGCGGTAGAGGCGGAACGGATCCTCGAGATTGTCGAGCCGCTCGCCGGTCGCCTCGTCGCGGCTGTCCTTGACCCAGCGGGTCGCCTGCAGCAGCGCGGCCGGTCCCAGATAACGCTCGCTGTTCCACCAGTAGCTCGGGCACGAGGTCGAGCAGCAGGCGCAAAGGATGCACTCGTAGAGGCCGTCGAGCTTCTCGCGGTCCTCGTGGGTCTGCTTCCATTCCTTCTGCGGCGTCGGCGTGGTGGTCTTCAGCCACGGCTCGATCGAGGCATACTGCGCGTAGAAATTGGTGAGGTCGGGTACCAGGTCCTTGACCACCGGCTGGTGCGGCAGCGGGTTGATCTTGACCGCGCCGTCCTTCACGTCGTGCATCGAGCGGGTGCAGGCCAGCGTGTTCTGGCCGTCGATGTTCATCGCGCAGGAGCCGCACACTCCCTCGCGGCAGGAGCGGCGGAAGGTCAGCGACGGATCGATGTGGTTCTTGATCCAGATCAGGCCGTCGAGAACCATCGGACCGCAATCGTTGACGTCGACATAATAGGTGTCGACGCTCGGATTCTTGCCGTCGTCCGGATTCCAGCGGTAGACCTTGAACTCGCGGACTTCGGTTGCGCCCGCCGGCTTCGGCCAGGTCTTGCCGCCGGTGATCTGCGAATTCTTCGGAAGTGCGAACTCAGCCATTTCAGGAGGCCTTCTTTGTTATGACGGACGGGCTCAGTACACGCGCGCTTTCGGCGGGATGTACTGCACGTCGTTGGTCATGGTGTAGTTGTGCACCGGGCGGAAATCGATCGTGGTTTTGCCGTCCTTGTTGTCGATCCACGCCAGCGTGTGCTTCATCCAGTTCTTGTCGTCGCGATCCGGGAAGTCCTCGCGGGCATGCGCGCCGCGGCTCTCGGTGCGATTGACCGCGGAGTCCATCGTCACCACCGCCTGAGCGATGAGGTTGTCGAACTCCAGGGTCTCGATCAGGTCGGAATTCCACACCAGCGAGCGGTCGGACACGGCGATGTCACCGATGCCGCCATACACCTTGTGAATGAGGTTATGACCTTCCTGCAGCACCTCGCCGGTGCGGAACACGGCGCAGTTGGTCTGCATCACGTGCTGCATGCTCTCGCGCAGCTTCGCGGTCGGCGTGCCGCCGGAAGCGTAGCGATAATGGTCGAGCCGGCCGAGCGCCTTGTCGGCGGAGTCCTTCGGCAGGTCCGGCTGCTTGCCGTTCGGCGTCAGCTTCTCGGCCAGCCGGAGCGCAGCCGCACGGCCGAACACGACGAGGTCGATCAGCGAGTTGGAGCCGAGCCGGTTGGCGCCGTGCACCGACACGCAGGCCGCCTCGCCCACTGCCATCAGGCCGGGGACGATCGCGTTGTCGTCGCCGTCCTTCTTGGTCAACACCTCGGCGTGATAGTTGGTCGGGATGCCGCCCATGTTGTAGTGCACCGTCGGCACGATCGGGATCGGCTCGCGGGTGACGTCGACATTGGCGAAGATCTTGGCCGACTCCGAGATGCCCGGCAGACGCTCGGCCAGCACCTTCGGATCGAGATGGTCGAGATGCAGGAAGATGTGGTCCTTCTTCTTGCCGACGCCGCGGCCTTCGCGGATCTCGATGGTCATGGCGCGCGAGACGACGTCGCGCGAGGCGAGGTCCTTGGCGGACGGCGCATAGCGCTCCATGAAGCGCTCGCCCTCGGAATTGACGAGATAGCCGCCTTCGCCGCGCGCGCCCTCGGTGACCAGACAGCCCGAGCCGTAGATGCCGGTCGGGTGGAACTGCACGAACTCCATGTCCTGCAGCGGCAGGCCGGCGCGCAGCGCCATGCCGCCGCCGTCGCCGGTGCAGGTGTGCGCCGAGGTGCAGGAGGCGTAGGCGCGGCCATAGCCGCCGGTGGCCAGGATCGTGGTCTGGGCGCGGAAGCGATGCAGCGTGCCGTCATCCATGCGCAGCGCGATCACGCCGCGGCAGGTGCCCTGATCGTCCATGATCAGGTCGATGGCGAAATACTCAATGAAGAACTCCGCCGCATGGCGCAGCGACTGGCCATACATCGTGTGCAACATCGCATGGCCGGTACGGTCGGCGGCGGCGCAGGTGCGCTGCGCCTGGCCCTTGCCGTAGTCCATGGTCATGCCGCCGAACGGGCGCTGATAGATCTTGCCGTCCTCGGTGCGCGAGAACGGCACGCCCCAATGCTCGAGCTCATAGACGGCGTCGGGTGCGTTGCGCACCATGTACTCGATGGCGTCCTGGTCGCCGAGCCAGTCCGACCCCTTGACGGTGTCGTACATGTGCCAGCGCCAGTCGTCCTGGTGCATGTTGCCGAGCGAGGCCGAGATGCCGCCCTGCGCCGCCACGGTGTGCGAGCGGGTCGGGAACACCTTGGTGATGCAGGCCGTGCGCAGGCCCGCTTCGCTGCAGCCGACCACCGCGCGCAAACCAGCGCCGCCGGCGCCGACCACGACGACGTCGTAGGTGTGATCCTCGATCGGATAGGCTTTTCCGTTCGTCGCGGGCGCGCCGTTCGCGCTGCCATTTGCTCCGCCGGCCATTCGCTAGACTCCAGTGGACAGTTTGATGAGGGCGTAGATCGAGGCGATCGCCACGGTCACGGCAAAGAAATTGTTGCCCATGATCGCGATGAGCTTGAGCGACTCGGTGTGGACGTAGTCCTCGATGATCACCTGCATGCCGATCTTCATGTGCCAGCAGCTGGCAACCACGAACAGCAGCATGATCAGCGCGATCGGCAGCGAGCCGAGGATCTGCGCGGCACCGGCCTGGTTGCGGCCGAGCAGCATGATCACGACGACAACGACGGGAACGATCAGCAGGGTCATCGCCACAGCGGTAATGCGCTGACGCCAGAAGTCGCCGGTGCCGGAGTGAGCGGCGCCGAGATTGCGGACGCGGCCCAGCGGGGTCCGCATCGATTTTGCGCGTGCGTTGCTCATCGACCGCCTCCGACTGCGTAAGCCACGATCCACACCAGAACGGTCAAGGAGATGCCGCCGATCAGTGCGCCCCAGGTCAGCGTCTCGCGCTCGTTGGGCTTGAAGCCGTAGCCGAGGTCCCAGACGAAGTGACGGATGCCGGAGAGCAGATGATGCAGCAGCGCCCAGGTGTAGCCGAACACGATCAGGCGGCCGAGGAAGCTGCCCATGAAGCCCTGGACATAGGAATAGGCGCTGGGACCGGACGCGGCGGCGATCAACCACCAGGCCAGCAGCAGCGTCCCGAAATACAGTGCAACCCCGGTGGCGCGATGGACGATCGACAAGATCATCGTCAGCGTCCAGCGGTAGGTTTGCAGATGCGGCGAAAGCGGTCGTTCGATCCTGGCTGTCATTGCTTGCTTTGATGATTTCTTGTTGGCCGTGAACGGAAGGGGCTTGCGGCCGTGTGGGATCGGCAGGCGGGCCTTATTTACGGAGAAGGAACAGGTGTTGCAACGAACAAATGGCCCAAAACCGAACTGCGATTCAGTACTATGACGTCGGTGAAAAAAGGATCAATCTCCGCCGTGGTATACCAGGACCCAGCGCCCCCATTTGACGGCGAATGATGGTTCATTTCTATCTCCTCACCAAGCCCGGCCGAACGCGGCAGACCTCGAAAATAACGCAGGTCGTAGAGCATTGATTCACCGCTTAACTACGGACCGGGGCCGGCCGGTTTCGCCATACACCCGGCTGCACAGGCTCTCGATTCTGCAAACCTGACCGGAAGGATTCGCGGGACGAGCGTCGCCCTGACGCCGCCGGACCCCGAGGCAAACAGGCGCGGATGTCGCCCGTTCCCGATGCTCGACACCCGTATCTCGCCGCTGGTCGATTTTGCCGCATGTCAGGGTCGGACGCCGTGGCCTAGTCTGCGGCGAAACGCGATCCAAAAAAGCGCGCTGCAGGGAGGTCCGATGCCCGTTCCCACGGTCCGGCCGACAGCCACCGAACGCCCGGCGGCGCTGCCGGTGCGCAATGCCTCCTCGCGCGAACCCGCCGAGGAGCCGTTGACCTGCGTCCTCGGATTCGCGGCCGCCGGCCTGTTCGCCGCCTGCGTCGCCATCGCCCTCCAGCACAACATCGCCTCGCTCGCCGTGCTGGAGTTCGTGGTGATCTGCGCCGCGCCGCCGCTGGCCGCGCTCGCGGGCCTCGCGATCGGACGACGGCGCTAGGCCGTCGCTACTTCGTATAAATGTCCTTGTACTGGTCACGCAGCACGTTCTTCTGCACCTTGCCCATGGTGTTGCGCGGCAGCTCGTCGACCACGAACACGCGCTTGGGCATTTTGAACTTGGCAAGCCGGCCGTCGAGGCCCTTGAGCACGCCGGCCTCGTTCACATCGGCGCCGGGATGCTTCACGACCACGGCGGTGACGCCCTCGCCGAAATCGGCATGCGGCACGCCGATCACGGCGGACTCGACCACGCCCGGCATGGCGTCGATCTCGCTCTCGATCTCCTTCGGATAGACATTGAAGCCGCCGGAGATGACGAGGTCCTTGCCGCGGCCGACGATGTGGACGTAGCCCTGGGTGTCGATCTTGCCGAGGTCGCCGGTGATGAAGAAGCCGTCGTCGCGGAATTCCGACTTGGTCTTCTCCGGCATCCGCCAATAGCCCTTGAACACGTTCGGGCCCTTCACCTCGATCATGCCGATCTCGTCGCGGGCGAGCTCCTTGGCCGTCTCGGGATCGGTGACGCGCACGGAGACGCCGGGCAGCGGGAAGCCGACCGCACCGGGCACGCGCTCACCCTCATAGGGGTTCGACGTGTTCATGTTGGTCTCGGTCATGCCGTAGCGCTCGAGCACCGCGTGACCGGTGCGCGCGAACCATTCGCGATGGGTGTCGGCGAGCAGCGGCGCCGAGCCGGAGATGAAGAGCCGCATGTGGCTGGTCGTCTCTTTGCTCAGCCGCGGGTTCTGCAACAGCCGCGTGTAGAAGGTCGGCACGCCCATCAGCACCGTGGCGCGCGCCATCAAATTGATGATGAGGTCCGGATCGAGCTTCGGCAGGAAGATCATCGACGCCCGGGCGAACAGCGTCACGTTGCTGGCCACGAACAGGCCGTGCGTGTGATAGATCGGCAGCGCGTGGATCAGCACGTCGTCCTTGGTGAAGCGCCAGTAGTCGATCAGTGTCAGCGAGTTCGAGGCGAGATTGTCGTGAGACAGCATCGCGCCCTTGGAGCGGCCGGTGGTGCCCGACGTGTAGAGGATCGCGGCAAGATCGTCCGATGTACGCGGCACGGTGGTGAACGCCGTGTCAGCCTTGTCCGCGGCTTCCGTCAGCGAGCCCTTGCCGGACGCGTCGAGCGTCTCGACCTTGGCGCCGACCTTGGCCGCGAGCGCGCCGATGCCCTCGGCCTTCGAGGGATCGCACACCACCACGGTCGGCTCGGCATCGCCGATGAAATAGTCGAGCTCGTTGAGCGTGTAGGCGGTGTTGAGCGGCAGATACACGCCGCCGGCTCGCACCGTGGCTAGATAGAGCACGAGACCCGACACCGACTTCTCGGTCTGCGCCGCGACGCGATCGCCCGGCTTCACGCCACGCGCCACCAGCACGTTCGCCATCTGGCCGGCGCGCGCGACGAGATCGCCATAGGTGATGCGCTGGCCATCATGGGTCTCGATCGCGAGACGGCTGGGATCGTCGAGGCCGTCGAACAGGCGGGCGAACAGATTGGCGTTGGCGGCGTGGTTCATGCAACATTCCCCTGGAGCGGTGGCCGGCCGGCAGTGCCAGCCGGCGGAACATCGTGCTCGACGAAGACGAAAAGGGCCCGGACGGCTGAAAGCAGCGGCTGAAGCGCCGGGGCTGCCGTCTCTGATCGAGGCTGCCTTAGCAAAAACGCCCTTTCGAAGGCAACGGGAGACGCCAGGAAATGACCAAGGGGAAACGGATCGCGTGGATCACCGGGGGCGGTACCGGCATCGGCGAGGCCGGCGCGCTGGCGCTGGCCGCCGAGGGCTGGACCGTCGTGGTGTCGGGCCGGCGCAAGGCGGCGCTCGATGCCGTGGTGGCCAAGATCGCGGCTGATGGCGGCGCCGCGGAAGCCGTCGTGCTCGACGTCGCCAAGGCCGCCGACGTGCAGGCCGCGGCCGACGCCATCCTGATGCGTCACGGCCGCATCGATCTCCTGGTCAATTCGGCCGGCGTGAACGTGCCGCGGCGGCGCTGGGAAGACATGACGCTCGACGGCTGGAACCAGCTGGTCGAAATCAATCTCAACGGCGTGCTGTACTGCATGAAAGCCGTGCTGCCGGCGATGCGCACGCAGCAGGACGGCGTCATCATCAACGTCTCGTCCTGGGCCGGCCGTCACGTCTCGAAGATGCCGGGGCCGGCCTATACCTCGACCAAGCACGCGGTGCTGGCGCTGACGCATTCCTTCAACATGGAGGAATGCGTCAACGGCCTGCGCGCCTGCTGCCTGATGCCGGGTGAGGTCGCCACCCCGATCCTGGAGCAGCGTCCCGTGGTGCCGAGCGCCGCGGAGCAGGCCCGCATGCTGCAGCCGGAGGATCTTGGCCGGACGATCGCGTTCGTGGCGAGTTTGCCGCCGCGGGTGTGCGTGAACGAAATCCTGATCAGCCCGACGTGGAATCGCGGGTTCATTCAGACGCCGGCGAACAGGGAGTGAGGGGGATTGGACTGGTCGCATACTGGGTTCGCGATGAACCGAGCCGGTTGAGGACTCCAGGGCAATGCCAGAGCGCCGGCGTTTGCTCCTAACGAACCATGTGATGGAGGCACGTCTCTCGTCACCCCCGCTGTCATCGCCCGGCTCGACCGGGCGATCCAGTACTCCGAGACGCCGGCGATGGAATCGAGAAGCCGCGGCGTACTGGATGCCCCGCCTTCGCGGGGCATGACGATGGGATATGCGGAAACGTCCTCGCGACACGATGCGCCCGAGCTATTCATGAAACTCGTCGCCCCCTCAAACAGAGGGCGCAGGGAAGGCCGGGCGCTGGCCGCGCCCGTGGCCCGCCTGCAGAAAATAAAGCAGGCGGCAGTCACCACAGGTCTGGCCGAGAACGCCCGGCCCTCCCCGCGCAACGGTTTTAACGGCTGCTTCGCGTTCTCCCTGGTGCGCCGGCTTGCTGGCCACCATCCCCCCGCGAAGCGAAGCCTCAACGTGAGTTGATATCAGCGTCGGGATATCAGGACCGCGCGACTTGACCGTGCGTGCCTCACCGTTCGTCCGCGCAGGAGACCCACGCTGCGTCGACACACGCCCATCGCATCCCACTGCCAACGTCTCGTGACGGTCGCGACACGCCCCTCATGCGGCAGCAGGGACGCGCGGAAATGTGCCGGTGATTTGCCCGACGACACAACGGGACACGCTGCGGCAAACTAACACGACGGGCAATTTGAGCATGGGAGGGATGCGGGCAATGCGCATGCGACGGACATGCGACGGATGTGATCTTGCCAAGAGACCATGTGAGCCGAGATGTCCGCCGCGCAGACGGTGCGCTCCCCTCCCCCTTGCGGGGAGGGGTTGGGGGTGGGGGTCTGCGGGCGATGAACTCAGTGATGTGAATGCGGTCCGAGCAGCAAGGCAGACCTCATCAGTGCGATGGAGCAATGAGCTCCGACTCTCATAAGCAGCGGAGTTCGTGGACCCCCACCCCCGACCCCTCCCCGCAAGGGGGAGGGGGGCTCACCGCCGTTGTGGTCAGCAGCGGGGCTCGAGCATCTTCAGGAACTTAGCCGCCTAAACAGAGCGTCGTCCTGCACTCCACCTCAGAACGACGTTCCGCCGCCGAACCTGAACTCCTGCGTGACGTCGTATTTGCCCTTGGACAGCGGCACCGCGTAGTCGAAGCGGAGGGGGCCGAAGGGGGAGGCCCAGATCAGGCCGACGCCGACGGAGGAGCGGATGACCTTGCTGTCGTCATACTGCATCGCGCATTTGCAGGTCGATGTGTTGACCTCGCCGGTGCCGGCCCAGGAGGTCGGGCCCTGATAGCCCCACAGCGAGCCGGCGTCGGCGTAGACCGAGCCCTTCAGGCCGACCTCCTTGGGCAGGAACCAGAACGGCATCTGTAGTTCGGCCGAGGCGCCCCAATATTTGGTACCGCCGAGCGCATCGCCGGTGGCGCCCAAGCTGCGATAGGTGATGTCGCGCGGGCCGATGCCGTTGGAGGCGAAGCCGCGGACCAGGGTCGGACCCATCTGGTAGTGGTCGAGCATGCGCAGGTCCTTGTCGCCGACCTTGTTGAGGACGCCGCCCTGCAGATGGATCACGCTGACGATGTCGGCGACCAGCGGCGTGAAGTACTTCGCATCGATGGCCGACTTCAGATAGCTGACATTGCCGCCGACGCCGGCGAAATCCTGGCGCCAGTCGATCAGCAGGCCATCGGTCGGGTTCTTGGTGTTGTCGAGCGTGTTGTAGTTCAGCGTGTAGCCGAGCGCCGAGGTCAGCGCCGCGCCGTCGTTCAGCTCCTTGCGGACCGCCAGGCTCGATTCGCCGTCGCCATAGCAGCCATAGCCGTAGACGCCGGATGAGGTCGAATTGGTCGGATCGACGCCGCCGAGCACGCTCTGGATATAGGCCGGGGTCGGATTGAAGGCGAGCAGGCCGTTGGCGGAGTTGTTGTTGCAGTTGGCGAGATAGGACGGCAGCGTGATCTCCTGCCGGTACAGCGAATAGCGCAGCTGCAGCGACAGATCCTCGCGCAGCTGGAAGCCGAGCCGCGGGCTGAAGCCGACGGTGCGCGTGCCATAGCTGGTGTAGCTGTTGGCGAGCTGCTGGCGGTAGGAGACGTCGAGGCCGAGCGCGATCCGGTAGTCCAGCAGATAGGGCTCGACGAAGGACAGCGAGACGCCGCGGGTATATTGTCCGTAGGTGACCGCCGCCTTGGCATAGAGTCCGCGCCCGAGGAAATTGCGCTCGGAGATCGACACCTCCGCCAGCGCGCCATCGGTCGTCGAATAGCCGCCGGAGATCGAGAAGTCGCCGGTCGACTTTTCCTCCAGCAGGACGTTCAGGATCACGCGGTCGCTCGACGAGCCCGGCTCGGTCGTGATCTTGACCTCCTTGAAGAAGTCGAGGTTCTTCAGCCGGCGCTCGGCGCGATCGACCAGCGCGCGGTTATAGGCATCGCCCTCGGAGAGGTCGAACTCGCGCCGGATCACGTAGTCGCGCGTGCGCGTGTTGCCGCGGATGGCGATGCGCTCGATATAGGTGCGCGGGCCTTCGTCGACGGAGAACACGATCGCGACCGTGTGGGCCTCGATGTTGCGGTCGCCGCGCGGACGCACGACCGCGAAGCTGAAGCCGCGGCGCGAGGCCTCGATCTGCATCTCCTCGACGGACTTCTCGAGCTGCTCGACATTGTAGAGAGCGCCGACACTGACCCGCGAATAGCCGCGCAGCGCGTTGGCATCGAGCGCGGCGACGGTCGACTGGAAGTCGACCGAGCCGACGCGATATTGCTGGCCTTCCTCGATCTGGAACGTGACCAGGAAGCCCTTCTGCTCCGGATCATATTCGCTGAGCGCGGCCACCACCTGAACGTCGGCATAGCCGTTCTTGAGGTAGAAGCGGCGGATCAGGTCGCGGTCGGCCTCGACGCGATCGGGGTCGTAGACGTCGTTGTTGCCGAGGAAGCTCAGCCAGTTGGTCGCGCGGGTCTTGATGATGTCGCGCAGACGCGCGGCGGAATAGGCATTGTTGCCGACGAACTCGACCGACTTCACGCCGGTCTTGACGCCCTCGACGACGGTGAAGATGAGGTCGACGCGGTTGTTGGGCTGCTCGATGATTTCAGGCGTGACGCGCACGTCGTAGCGGCCGGAGCGGCGGTAGATCTCGGCGATGCGCTGCGCATCCGACTGCACCATCGGCCGGGACAGCGTGCCGCGCGGCTTCGACTGCACCTCGGCCTGGAGCTGCTCGTCCTTGACCTTCTTGTTGCCCTCGAAGGCGACGCGGCCGATCACGGGGTTCTCGACCACGCGCACCACGAGCCGGCCGCCCTGGCGGTCGATCCTGACGTCGGCGAACAGGCCGGTCTGGATCAGCGCCTTCAGGCCGTCATCGACCTGGCCGGCGTCGAGCGCGCCGGACGGCCCCGGCTTGAAGTAGGAGCGGATGGTGTCGGCTTCGATGCGCCGGTTGCCTTCGATGGTGATCGAGGTCGCGGCCGCCGCAGGGGCCGCCGCGGCGGTGCGGGGCAACGCGGTCACCGGCAGGGCCAGCAGCATCAGGGCAAGCACGCCCGGCAGTCTCAGACGCATCATCGACGCTCTTTCGAAAAGTCAGAGTCCTCGGCGCGACGCAGATGCCGGCACGCCCATGGGAATCGCTGATGCCCGCGAAAGATGGTCGTGATGCGCCATTCTCGTTTCGTGAAATGTCGGATGATGCGGGATGTGACGGAGTGTTTCCGGTCAGACAAACTTGCGCGGCGGGCGGAGCGACCGAGGCCGTGGCCTAGTATGAAGTCCAACTCCGGCACTGCGGCCAGAAGGCAACGGCCGCTGCGGACATCTTCGTTAAGCAATTCGTCCGCCCGCGCCGCATTCGGCGGCTACCGACATCAAATTCTACAAATCTTAGGATGTCGGCAACACCAGGGAAAAACCAGGGTGCTATCTGATGGTCACCCGAACTAAGCCCCCAAGTAGTTCGGCCAAGGCCCGGTGCGCGTAGATTCCCATACTTATTCCGGCGCACCGGGCCGCCCTGTTTTTCAGTAGCAGAATTGAGCCATCGCTCTTGCGGCGAGCCCAGCTGCGCTCCCTCTCCCCGTCCTTCACGGGGCCGCGACGAGCTTCGCTCGCGCTGAGAGGGTTGGGGTGAGGAGCCACCACGAGCACCAGACTCGCGGAGAGCCCCCCTCACCCGGATTGCATCCGACGATGCAATCCGACCTCTCCCGCCCTAGCGAAGCTTCGCTTCGCCCCGGCGCGGCGAGGTTGGGCAGCCACAAGCGCCGACCTCCCACCCTTTTGTGCGATTGGGAAACGCTTCCCCGAAAAGTTCCGGCGAAGCAGCCGTCACCCCCGCCCGAATCACCACAATGTCCGCCGCTGTTGCGAAATTGCCTCTGGATCGAGTGGCGAAAAACGATCAAAACGTGCGGCAGCGCCGATGGTTAATCGCGTCTTAACCTCGCCCCACCTATGGTGACCGCCAAGGCACCGGTTCATGGGCGATCGGCGGCTTCCACTGGTTTGGCGCGCGTTTTACGTATGGCAATGACCGCTTCATCCCCCGCGCCCGCTGGCGCCAGCCATTCGGAGAGCGAACGCTCGCCGTTTGCGCGGCTGAACGAACTGCTCGCCCCCTACCAGCCGGGCAAGCCGATGATCACGCTCGCCGTCGGTGAGCCGCAGCATCCGGTGCCGGATTTCGTCGGGCCCGTGCTGGCGCAGCACATCGCCGATTTCGGCCGCTATCCCGCCGCCAAGGGCATCGAACCGTTCCGGAAAGCGGCGAGCGCCTGGCTGTCGCGCCGATTCGCGCTGCCGCGTGCGGTCGATCCCGAACACGAGATTCTCGTTCTGAACGGCAGCCGCGAGGGCCTGTTCTTCGCCGCGCATGCCGCGCTCCGCCATGTCGGCCCGCGCCGCGGCAGGCCGGCGATCCTGATGCCGAACCCGTTCTATCCGGTGTATGGCGTCGGCGCCCGCACCGCCGGCTGTGACTCCATCTATCTGCCGACGATTCGCGACAACGGCTTCCTGCCCGACCTCGATGCAATCGACGAGGCGACCTTGGCGCGCACCGTCGCGTTCTACCTCGCAACGCCGGCGAATCCGCAAGGGTCGGTGGCATCAGTGGACTACATGCGTAAGCTGGTCCGGCTCGCCAACGCCTACGGCTTCCTGATCTTCAGCGACGAATGCTATTCGGAGATCTACACGCGGCAGGCGCCGGGCAGCATGCTCGAGCATGCCGGGCCCGACTACACCAACGTCGTCGCGTTCCAGTCGCTCTCGAAGCGCTCCAACGTGCCGGGCATGCGCATCGGCTTCGCTGCCGGCGACCGCAGGTTCCTCGCGGCCTTCCATGAGCTGCGCAATGTCGCAGCGCCGCAGGTGCCGGTGCCGCTGCAGCATGTCGCGGTCGCGGCCTATGCCGACGAGGCGCATGTCGAGGAGAATCGGCGGCTGTACCGCGCGAAGTTCGACCTCGCCGACCAGATCATCGGCAACCGCTACGGCTATCAACGCCCCGACGGCGGCTTCTGCGTCTGGCTCGACGTCGCCGATCGCGGCGGCGACGAGGAGGTAACGCTGCGGCTGTATCGCGACGCCGGCGTGCGCGTCGTGCCCGGCAGCTATCTGGCGCGGCCGCAACCCGATGGCTTCAATCCGGGTGTCGGCTATATCAGGCTGGCGCTGGTGGCCGATGCCGCCTCGACCGGCGAGGCGCTGCACCGGCTGGTCGAGACACTCGGATAATCGCGGGGCGGATGCGGATGCCGGCGATCGAACGAGTCATTCCCCTGGTCAACCATCTGCCGACCTCGCTGCGCGAGGCGCTGGTGCGGCGGCTGCGCGAGCTCGCGGGCCTCGGCCTGATCGCGCTGTGCGGTGTCGCTGCCGCGGCGCTGATGACCTGGTCGGTGCAGGACCCAAGCCTGTCGCATGCCACCTCGCGCGCGATCCGCAACATTCTCGGCTATCCCGGCGCGATCAGCGCCGATCTCCTGATGCAGATCCTCGGCCTCGGCTCGATCATGGCGATCCTGCCGCTGGCCGTCCGCGGCTGGCGGATGATGACGCACCGGCCGTTCGATCGCGAGGCGCTGCGCTTCGGCGCCTGGGTGCTGGCAGCCGTCATCGCCGCCGGCTTCGCCAGCTGCTGGCCGCGCTCGCATGCCTGGCCGCTGCCGACCGGCCTCGGCGGTGTCGTCGGCGATGCCCTGGTGCGCGCGCCGGCGGTGGTGTTCGGCCCGCCCGGCGTGATCTACCGCATCGTGCTCGGCACGCTGCTGCTGGTCGCGATGATCGGCTGCCTGCTGGTCGCCGGCGGCATGGGCGCGAAGGAAGCCGATCCGAGCCTGGTCGACGAGGAAGAGGACGACACGCCGCTCGCCGATCCCGAGGATGACGACGACCGCAAGGCCATCCGGCTCGGCTGGATCTTCCACGCGCTGATGAGCGCGAAGGCGCAGATCGGCTGGTTCCTCTCGACGGCCTATCGCGCGCTGGTCTCCTCCGGCCCGCAACCGCGCACGGCCGCCGCCGGCCGGCAGGAGCCGAGCCTCGCCCGCGGCCAGAAGAAGCCGACCCTCGCGCCCGAGATGGAGGGCGACGAGGACGAGGAGGAGGAGGAAGAGGCGGCCGGCGACGAGGAGGACGACGAGGAGGAGGAGCCGGCTCCGAAGGCGCGCAAAAAGCCGGCGCCGAAAACCCCGCCGAAGAAGTCCAGCGACAAATACGATTTGCCGTCGGTCTCGATGCTGGCGGCGCCCAAATCCTCCGACCGCCAGCCGCTGTCGAAGAGCGAGCTGGAGGCCAATTCGCGCGCGCTGGAAGGCGTGCTGCAGGATTTCGGCGTGCGCGGCGAGATCGTCAAGGCGCATCCCGGCCCCGTCGTCACCCTGTACGAACTGGAGCCGGCGCCGGGCATCAAGTCGTCGCGCGTCATTGGCCTGGCCGACGACATCGCCCGCTCGATGAGCGCGCTGTCGGCGCGCGTCGCCGTCGTGCCCGGCCGCAACGCCATCGGCATCGAGCTGCCGAACGTGCATCGCGAGAAGGTTTACTTGCGCGAGCTGCTGGTGGCCAAGGAGGCGACGGAGAGCGTCGCCAAGCTGCCGCTCTGCCTCGGCAAGAACATCGGCGGCGAGTCCATCATCATCGATCTCGCCCGCACGCCGCACATGCTGATCGCCGGTACCACCGGCTCGGGCAAGTCGGTCGCGATCAACACCATGATCCTGAGCCTGGTCTATCGCCTCAGGCCCGACCAGTGCCGGCTGATCATGGTCGACCCGAAGATGCTCGAACTGTCCGTCTATGACGGCATTCCCCATCTGCTCACGCCCGTCGTGACCGACCCGAAGAAGGCCGTCGTCGCGCTGAAATGGGCGGTGCGCGAGATGGAGGAGCGCTACAAGAAGATGGCCAAGCTCGGCGTGCGCAACATCGACGGCTACAACGCCCGGCTTGCGGAAGCCCGCAACAAGGGCGAGGAGCTGACGCGCACCGTCCACACCGGCTTCGACAAGGAGACCGGAAAGGCGATCTATGAGGAGGAGAAGCTCGACCTCGATCCCCTGCCCTACATCGTCATCATCGTCGACGAAATGGCCGACCTGATGATGGTCGCCGGCAAGGACATCGAAGGCACCGTGCAGCGCCTCGCCCAGATGGCGCGCGCCGCCGGCCTGCACGTGATCCTGGCGACGCAGCGTCCGTCGGTCGACGTCATCACCGGCACCATCAAGGCCAACTTCCCGACCCGCATCTCCTTCCAGGTGACGTCGAAGATCGACAGCCGCACCATCCTCGGCGAGATGGGCGCCGAGCAGCTGCTCGGCCAGGGCGACATGCTCTACATGGCCGGCGGCGGCCGCATCAGCCGCGTCCACGGCCCGTTCTGTTCCGACGAGGAGGTCGAGAAGGTGGTGCGCCATCTCAAGGCCCAGGGCTCGCCGGAATATCTCGAGGCGGTCACCGCCGAGGAGCCGAGCGAGGAGGACGGCGCCGTGTTCGACGCCACCGGCATGGGTGGCGGCGGCGGCGGCGACGACCTGTTCGCGCAGGCCGTGGCCGTGGTGAAGCGCGACCGCAAGGCCTCGACCAGCTACATTCAACGCCGGCTGCAGATCGGCTATAACAAGGCCGCTTCACTGATGGAGCGGATGGAACAGGAAGGCATCGTCGGCCAGGCCAACCACGCCGGCAAGCGCGAGATCCTGGTGCCCGAGGAAGAAGGCGGGTTCTGAGCCCTGCCCGTCTCGGTCCCAGATCTGCCGTTTCCGTGTCGTAACTTCACGCAATTACGATCACGCTGACCGACCGAACCACGATAGAAACGCGGAAACATCAGGACGCCGTTTTGAAAAGCCCCTTGTTGAACAGCACGTTTTCATCTCCAGCGGCCTGCCGCGGCCGCCGCTTGTCGACCTGGATGGTGGCGGGCGCCATCACCGTCCTCACAGCGACCGGCCATGCGGCCGCCCAGGGCACGCCGGCGCCCAAAGCGGGGCAGAAGAGCGGCGGCCCGGTCAGCGCCTCCGAGCCGCAGCGCGGCGGTCCCGTGGCCACCCAGACCACGCCGCCCAACCCGATCATTCCCGATCCCCGGCGCAACGTGCCGGCCAGCATCTTCACCTCGTTCGACGCCAACCAGAAGGCGCAGGCCGCCAAGGTCAGCGCCTATCTGTCGTCGCTGCAGACCTTGGTCGGAAACTTCGTTCAGGTCGGCCCGGACGGCAGCAAGACCAAGGGCGATTTCTACATCCAGAAGCCCGGCAAGGTGCGCTTCGAATATGAGCCGCCGACGCCGATCGACATCGTCGCCGACGGCTCGTCGCTGGTGGTGCGCGACCGCAAGCTGGCGACCCAGGACGTCTACCCGCTGTCGCAGACGCCGCTGCGCTATCTGCTGTCCGATCGGATCGACCTGCTCAAGGACACCAACGTCATCGCGGTGTCCTCGGACGATCTCTATGTGACGATCACGATCGAGGAGAAGCAGGCGCTGATCGGCACCAGCCGGCTGATGCTGATGCTCGGCGCCAAGGACGGCCAGCTCAAGCAGTGGACCGTGACCGATCCGCAAGGCTACGACACGACCATCGCCGTCTACAACCTCGACACGACGAAGAAGCTCGATCCGGCGATGTTCAAGATCGACTTCACCAACTACAGCACGCCGCCGGGCTGACGCCGGGCGGCGCACCGCTCAGCGCGACTCGAGGCCGCGGACCTTCCACTGCGCCTCGGACAGCGCGAGCTTCTCAAAGCGCTTGCGCGCCTCCTCGACGTCGTCGGCGGCAAGCGCGTCGCAGCCGGGACGCGCGCGCAGGATCATCGCGGTCGTCGCCCAGCCCAGCCGCGCCGCCTTGCAGGCCAGCAGCAGATCCATCAGGCGATCATCCTGCAGCAGCGATTCGATCGTCTCGATCGAGACCACGCAGAGCAGCGCGAGCGCCGCGATCACGGCGGGAAAATCGCCGGTGACGCAGAAGCGATTGACGGCGGAGTCGCCGAGCTTGCCGCTGCGATTGAGCGCGGCGACCTCGGCCTTGACCTGCTCATAGTCCCACATCGCCCGCATCGCGGCGCCCGACGACCGGGTCGGCGCGGCCTGCAGCGTGGCGCGGGTCGCCGGCGGCGCGGCCTTGATGAAGCGGGTGCGGGCGGCCTCGCTGGCGGCGGCGACGAAAGCGCGCGACAGCTTGGCCGGGAGATCGGTGCGCAGCGCCAGCTTCTCGGCCAGGTCCTCATCGCGCTCGGCGATCTTGAACAGGCTGCGATAGCCGTCCTCGGAGAGTTTCGCGGTGAGGTTCTGCGCCAGCGCCATGCGCACGGCCGGGAAGCCGCGGGCGATCAGCTGCGTCGTGAGACTGTCGCCGATGCCCCTGCGGCTGGCGATCGCGGCCAGATGCGCCGGGCTACCGGCCCGGATGAACTCCGCGAGATCGCGTTCGGTCAGCACGGCCGCCTTGGCCAGCATCGGACCTGCGACCCGCAATTCGGGATGCACCGCGAGCAGACGGACGGTGGCGTAGGGCGCACGCTCGACACCGGCGAGCGCCATGCTCAATTCGGCTACCAGATCGGTCGCGACCTGCGGCATCAGCCGGGCGAACATCTGGTCATAGAGATCGAGCTGCTCGTCCGACGCCGGACGCGGGCCGGCGAGGAACAGGCTGGTGGTCCGGCGCAGCATGTCGGTGGCGAGTTCGGACACCGTCCTCGCCTCACCGGCGGGCGTTTTGACGGATGGAGCTGCCGCAGGCGCTGGGGGCATTGCAATTCTCTCATGGTCGGCGCCGGCCGGCTGTGAGGCGGCGCGCATCGCTCATCAATTTGCGGAAGAATGCGAAGGCCGGACTAAAGGGGCGTTAAGCCAACCACGGGGAACTACGGAAGCGTCAGGCCGTCGTTAACGGATTTCACCCGGCCCGGGCCAATGTTCTCGTCTTGTTCTTGCGAACGCCCTCCGCTTCCGCTAGCCTCTGCATCGGGAGGGGCACCATGGTCCAGCGCGTTTCCACCGTCGCCTTCGAGGGGATCGAGGCCCGCGCGGTCGACGTGCAGGTCCAGGTCGCGCCGGGACTGCCGGCGTTCGCGATCGTTGGCCTCCCGGACAAGGCAGTGTCGGAGGCGCGCGAACGAGTCCGTTCGGCGCTGATCGCCTCTGGCCTCGCGCTGCCGGCGCGGCGGATCACCGTCAACCTGGCGCCCGCCGATGTGCCGAAGGAAGGCAGCCATTACGACCTGCCGATCGCGCTCGGCCTGATGGCGGCGATTGGCGCGATTCCGCCGGATGCGCTGAGCGGCTTCACCGTACTTGGCGAGCTTGGCCTCGACGGCTCGCTCGCGCCCGTCGCCGGCGTGCTGCCGGCCGCGATCGGCGCCAATGCGCGTGAGGAGGGGCTGATCTGTCCGGCCGCCTGCGGCGCCGAGGCGGCGTGGGCCAGTCCCGACCTTCAGATCATCGCGGCGACGTCGCTGATCCAGATCGCCAATCACTTCAAGGGCACGCAGGTGCTGTCGCGCCCGCAACCGAAAATCCAGGAGGCGCCCGCGAGCCTGCTCGACCTGCGCGACATCAAGGGCCAGGAGAGCGGCAAGCGGGCGCTGGAGATCGCAGCCGCCGGCGGCCATCATTTATTGATGATCGGAAGTCCAGGTGCCGGCAAGTCGATGCTGGCGGCGCGGCTGCCTTCGATCCTGCCGCCGCTGTCGCCGGCCGAGCTGCTGGAGGTCTCGATGATCGCCTCGGTCGCCGGCGAGATCGAGGGCGGCGCGCTGACCAATCGGCGTCCGTTCCGCAGCCCGCACCATTCGGCGAGCATGGCGGCACTGACCGGCGGCGGCCTGCGCGCGCGGCCGGGCGAGATCTCGCTGGCGCATCAGGGCGTGCTGTTCCTCGACGAGCTGCCGGAGTTCGACCCGCGCGTCTTGGATTCACTGCGCCAGCCGCTTGAGAACGGCGAGGTCTCGATCTCGCGCGCCAACCACCGCGTCACCTACCCTGCCCGCTTCATGCTGGTCGCCGCGATGAACCCCTGTCGCTGCGGCAATGCTTTCGAGCCCGGCTATGCCTGCAAGCGCGGCCGCATCGACCGCTGCACCGCCGACTACCAGACCCGCATCTCCGGCCCGCTGATGGACCGCATCGACCTGCGCATCGAGGTGCCCGCCGTCACCGCCGCCGACCTGATCCTGCCGCCGTCCAAGGAAGGCTCCGCCGAGGTCGCGGCCCGCGTCGCCGCCGCGCGCGACCTGCAACGCGCCCGCTACGCCAAGGCCGGCCTGCCGCACATCCGGACCAACGCCGAAGCGCCGGCCGCCGTGCTCGACGACATCGCCAAGCTCGATGCACCTGGCCAGAAGCTGCTGCGCGAGGCCGCCGAGACGATGCGGCTGTCGGCGCGCGGCTATCACCGCGTGCTGCGCGTGGCGCGTACGCTGGCCGATCTCGACCATGCCGAGACGATCGGCCGGCTGCATCTGGCGGAGGCCCTTTCCTATCGCGCCCTGGCCGAGGACAATCGGCACGCGGCGTAACCGCGACGCCCTCCATCAACCCTCTGGTAACGACTTCTCTTTACGCTCCGACAACCATAAGGCCCGCGTTTCCGCCCCTAGGCCTGTTGCGTCGGTGCGTGTCATGTTGCGTTTCAAGGTCATCGTGTCGGCCGTGCCGCTGATCGCGGCCGCTGTCTTTGCCAAGATTGAGTTGGCGCCCTCCGCCCAGCCCTGCATTGCCATCGGCGCCGACAGCGTCCTGCTCGGCTCGGGCCCGTTCCACGCCGATCTCCATGTCGACTTCACCGACGATCCCGCACGCGCGACGGTGCGCGTGGCGCTGGCCGACAGTCCGGAGACGGCCGATTTCGTGGTCGTGGATGATGCGCCTGGCCGGGAGGATCAGGGCTGCGGCATGAGCGCCGCCACCCAGGTCGTCGCGATCGCCGCCGATCCGCATCCGGACGCGACGCTGATCTATCTCGCCCGTGACGATGCGGCGGATGGCCGCGCCGACTATCGCATCTATGTGCGCTCCAGCCGCACCAGCGCGCGCGAAGCGGCGGCGCTGATCGTCGCGGCACGCAGTCACTCGCCTTCCCCGGTCAATCCGGTGCTGTGACCCGGACTAACGTCCGGTTCACCATCTCTGCACGGGCGTTGCACGTGTGGAGCAGCCTTCAAAGTCTCGGCAAGACCGACGTCGCATGGTGCGGGTCGGCAACGACATTGGAATCGAGATCGTCGGGGACGAGCGATGGGACGGATGTTTCATATCAGGCTGCAGCTGCGCCGCTTCATGCGCCGTCACCGCACCATCTTCGCGATCCTGCGGTCGCTGATGATCTTCTCCGCCGGGTTCGGCGGCGCCTATGGCTTCATCAAGGCCAGCATCTCCGAGAATTCCGGCTATAACCCGCACACCTTCGCGATCGGCGCGAGCTTCCTGTTCGCGCTCGCCTGCGTCGGCCTTGCAACGCTCAGCATGCGGCTGCGCTTTGTGAAGAAGAAGCTGCACAAGATCGCGCTTCACAACGAGGTGCTGGCCGACCGGAATTGGGAGTTACAGGAAGCCGAGCAGCGGGCGCGGAACCTGTTCGAGCAGCAGGGCGATCTCATCGTCATGCGCGAGCAGGACGGCAGGATCGTATTCGTCAACGACGCGTTCTGCCAGATGGCCGGTCTCGACCGCGAGAACCTGGTCGGCAGCCGCTTCGCCTTCGGGCTGATCGAGCAGGGCGACAGCGCGCTCGAGCCCAGCGGCACGCGCGTGCATGACCAGCGCATCGACAGCGCGATCGGGCCGCGCTGGATCGCATGGCGCGAGGCGCTGGTGCGCTCCGATGCCGGCCACCCTGCCCTGCTGCAATGTGTCGGCCGCGACGTCACCGACCGCACCGAGACCGAGCGCGCGCTGGCCGATGCGCGCGACCAGGCCAACGCCGCCAACCGCGCCAAGTCGCGCTTCCTGGCGATGGCCAGCCACGAGATCCGCACGCCGCTGAACGGCATCCTCGGCATGAGCGGGCTGCTGTTGGAGACGCAGCTGACGCCGGAGCAGACGACCTACGCCAGGGCGGTGCGCACGTCAGGCGAAGCGCTGATGTCGCTGATCAATGAGCTGCTCGACTATTCCAAGATCGAGGCCGGCAAGCTGGCGCTGGAGGCGCAGCCGTTCTCGCTGGCCGCGCTGATCGAGGAGATCACCGAGCTTCTGGCGCCGCGGGCGCAGGCCAAGCAGCTTGAGATCGCGGCCTATATGGATGAACGGCTGCCGACTTTCGTGACGGGCGACGCCGCGCGGCTGCGCCAGGTGCTGCTCAATCTGGCCGGCAACGCCATCAAGTTCACCTCCAAAGGCGGCGTCGCCATCATCGCCGAGCCTGGCATCTGGCCGAACGAAATCAGCTTCCAGGTCCGCGACACCGGCATCGGCATCGCCGCCGATGCGCAGGAGCGCATCTTCCGCGAATTCGAGCAGGCCGACGACAGCGTCGCCCGCAGCTTCGGCGGCACCGGCCTGGGGCTGGCGATCTCCGACCGCATCGTCAAGCGGATGGGCGGCCGGATCAATCTGCAGAGCGAGCTCGGCGCCGGCTCGACCTTCGAGGTCTCCGTCCCGCTGCCGGCCGCGCTCGAGCGCGGCGAGCAGAACAGTTTTCGCGGACCCGATCTCACCGGACAGTCGATCATGCTGATCGCACCGCCCGGGCTGCAGGCCGAGCTGATCGAGCGACGACTGCAGAACTGGGGCGCGCAGACCTGTCTCGTCGCCGAGACCGAGGTGGCCGAAGCGCTGCTGCCGGAGCGCGCCTGGCATGCCGTGCTGGTGGACGACGCCATCGGCAGCGAGACGGCGCGCAGCCTCGGCATGGCCGCGCAGCGCCACACCACGCGTCTGATCGTGCTGGTCACGCCGGTGAGCCGCCACGAACTGGCGCCGACGGCGCCGTTTAATGGCTATCTGGTGAAGCCGCTACGCGCCGCCTCACTCGCCGCCCGCGTCGGCTTCGACGTCGATGGCGCGGCCGCGACGCTGATCGACGATCCCGTTCCGATGATCGCGCCGCCGATTGCCGCGCGCGCCGGCACCGGCTTGTCGATTCTCGTGGCCGAGGACAACGACATCAATGCGCTCTTGATGCGCTCGCTGCTGACCAAGCTCGGGCATCATGCCGATATCGCCGTGCACGGCGAGGCCGCGCTGGATTCCTGGCTCGCGGCACGCTCGGCCAGCACGCCCTACGATTTGATCCTGATGGACGTGCAGATGCCCCGCCTCGACGGCATCGCCGCGGCGAAGCGCATCCGCGCGCTCGAAGCCGCCGAGCCCGGCCGCCGCACGCCGATCCTGGCGCTCACGGCGAACACGCTGGTCGAGGACCGCTACGCCTGCTTCGAGGCCGGCATGGATGGATTTTTGGTCAAGCCGATCGATCGTGACAAGCTGGACGAGGCCCTCGCCAATCTGGCCGCTGCGCGACAGGTGGCCGCATAATGATGAGTTTGTAGTACGGGAGGTGTTTGCGCTCCCTCTCCCCGTTCTTCACGGGGAGAGGGTCGGGGTGAGGGGCAGCCACACGGGTGGTGATAATTCTCTGCCTCTCAGAGCCGCCCTGCTCGTCCGTCAGACCTGCAACTCGGCTGCGCATTTGCCGTACCCCCCGGATTGCTGCGCAATCCGACCTCTCCCCGCAAAAGGGCAGGGAGAGGTTGCACCGCGCTAGCCTGATTAGCGGGGCACTAAGTGAGCATCCGCAAGGCAAGCCATTCCGGGGCATTCGCGCGCAAAATCGCGCAGCCATTTTGAAGCAGCGCGAATGAGCCCGGAATCCATAGCCACAGTCCGCTATCTCTTAAGGGACAATAGCCACGAGCATCTCGGCCCATATGACCGATCGTGGTGATGGATTCCGGGCTCGCGCTTCGCGCGCCCCGGAATGACCGAGACTATTTGACAGCGGAAACTTTTCGAAATCTCGCTCGGCTCAGCACCGAACTCACAACCGCCGCAGAGCCACCGATTCGATCTCGTGATCGGCGCCCTTCTTCAGGATCAGGGTCGCGCGCGGTCTCGTGGGCAGAATGTTGTCCTCGAGATTGGCGAGGTTGGTGCGTTCCCAGATCGCGATCGCGGTGGCGGTGGCCTCTTCGTCCGACAGCAGCGCGTAGCGGTTGAAGTAGGAGCGCGGGTCGTGGAACGCGGTGTCGCGCAGCGACAGGAAGCGCTTCACATACCATTTGCGCAGCACCGCCTCGTCGGCATCGATATAGACCGAGAAGTCGAAGAAGTCGGACACGACGGGCACGGCCTTGCCGTCGCGCGGCAACGGCCCGGTCTGCAGCACATTGACGCCTTCGACGATCAGGATGTCGGGCTGGTCGATCTCGGTCCACTGGTTGGGCACGATGTCGTAGCTGAGATGCGAGTAGACCGGCGCACGCACCGGATGGCGGCCGGCCTTGATGTCGGAGAGGAAGGCGAGCAGCCGGGCCTTGTCGTAGCTCTCCGGAAAGCCCTTCTTCTGCATCAGGCCCTGCCGTTCGAGCACGGCGTTCGGAAACAGAAAGCCGTCGGTGGTGATGAGATCGACCTTCGGCCGCGGCGACCAGCGCGTCAGCAGCGCCTGCAGCACGCGCGCGGTGGTCGACTTGCCGACCGAGACCGAGCCGGCGACGCCGATGATGTAGGGCATCTTGCGGTCGCGGATGCCGAGGAACTGACGCTGCGCGTAGTACAGCCGCTGCGCCGCATCGACATACATCGACAGCAATCGCGACAGCGGCAGGTAGATGTCCTCGACCTCCTGCAGATCGAGGCGGTCGTGCATCGAGCGCAGCTTCGAGAACTCGCCGGGCTCAAGCGTCATCGGCGTGTCGTTGCGCAGCTCGGCCCATTGCTGGCGGGTGAAGACGCGGTACGGATTATATTGTTGTTCGGTGGTGCGCATATCCATGACGCTGCCCTTCGTTTCCCCCGGCCGTCGCGCCCTACTCCGTCTTGCGCGATGCCTTTTCTTCCAGCCCCGACTGACCGGTCCGCTTGCCGAGCGCCGCCTCGACCTCGTCGAGCCTGATGTCGCGCGACTTCAACACCACCAACAGATGAAACAGCAGATCGGCGCTTTCGGAGATCAGATGTTCGCGATCAGGGCCGACAGCGGCGATGACCGTCTCGACCGCCTCCTCGCCCATCTTCTTGGCGCACTGCGCCGGACCCTTGTCGAGCAACTTGCGCGTATACGACGCCTCGCCGCCCGCCGCGGCGCGCGCGTCGATGATGGCAGCCAGGTCGTGAAGCGTGAAGCGGGACATCAGCCAGGTCTCAGAACGCCGGTCCGCCCAGAGTGGCCGGACAAGCGTTCATCTAACATTTTTGCGGCGCAATGTCGTCAGGGATCGAGCCGCATCGGCAAGCCCTGGCGCACCATGTGCTCCTTGGCCTGACGGATGGTAAATTCCCCGAAATGGAAGATCGACGCCGCGAGCACGGCGGTCGCCCTGCCCTGACGGATGCCGTCGACCAGGTGATCGAGATTGCCGACGCCGCCGGAGGCGATCACCGGTACGGGCACGCTGTCAGCCACCGCCCGGGTCAGCGGCAGGTCAAATCCCTGGCGGGTGCCGTCGCGGTCCATCGAGGTCAGCAGGATCTCGCCGGCGCCGAGCGCGACGACCTCCTGCGCGAATTCCAGCGCGTCGATGCCGGTCGATTTGCGGCCGCCATGGGTGAAGATCTCCCAGCGCGAGCCGCCGCCGGGACGCGACACCGACTTGGCGTCGATCGCGACCACGATGCACTGCTCGCCGAACTTCTCGGCGGCTTCCTTCACGAATTCGCGACGCGCCACCGCGGCCGAGTTGATCGAGACCTTGTCGGCGCCGGAGCGCAGCAGGGTCTTGATATCCTCGATGGTGCGGACGCCGCCGCCGACTGTGACCGGCATGAAGCAGGCCTCCGCCGTGCGGCGGACGACGTCGAGCATGATGCCGCGGTTCTCATGAGTCGCGGTGATGTCGAGGAAGCAGAGCTCGTCGGCGCCGGCGGCGTCATAGGCGATCGCGGCTTCGACGGGATCGCCGGCATCGCGCAGATTGACGAAGTTGACGCCCTTGACGACCCGTCCGTCCTTGACGTCGAGGCAGGGAATGACGCGGACCTTGAACATATTGTTCTCCCCTACCCGCTGATCGCGCGGATCAACGCCAAGGCTTCGGCCGGATCCAGCCGCCCGTCATATAGCGCGCGGCCGGCGATGGCGCCTTCGAGTTTCTTCGCACGCGGCGTCAGCATCGCCTTGACGTCCTCGATCGAGGCGAGGCCGCCGGAGGCGATGACGGGGATCGAGATGGCGTCGCCGAGTGCGATGGTGGCGTCGAGGTTGAGACCCTTGAGCAGGCCGTCGCGGGCGATGTCGGTGAAGATGATCGCGGCGACGCCGGCGTCCTCGAACCGCTTGGCGATGTCGAGTGCTGTCACTTCGGAGGTCTCGGCCCAGCCTTCCACCGCGACCTTGCCGTCGCGGGCGTCGAGGCCGACGGCGACGCGGCCGGGGAAGTTTTTAGCAGCCGTCTTCACCAGCTCGGGATCGCGCACCGCGGCGGTGCCGATGATGACGCGGGTGATGCCCTTGTTGAGCCAGGCCTCGACCGTCTTGAGATCGCGGATGCCGCCGCCGAGTTGCACCGGCATCTTCACGACTTTCAGCATCGACTCCACCGCCTGCGCATTCATCGGCTTGCCGGCGAAGGCGCCGTCGAGATCGACGACGTGGAGATATTCAAAGCCCTGGTCGGCGAAGCTCTTCGCTTGCGCCGCGGGATCGAGGTTGAACACGGTGGCGCGCGCCATGTCGCCCTGCTCCAGGCGCACGCATTGGCCGTTCTTCAGATCGATGGCGGGAAACAGGATCATATCTGGTGTCTCTCAAGAGCGCGCCCTGCCCGCCCCGGGGCGAACAGGACGACAGCGCTCACGGCTTCCATTTCAGGAAGTTGGAAATCAAGGCGAGACCGAACCGCTGGCTCTTCTCGGGATGAAATTGCGTGCCGATGGCCGTGTCTTTGCCGACGATGGCGGTGATCGGCCCGCCGTAATCGGCGCGCGCCAGCACCTCGTTCTCGTTGACGGCATTGAGATGATAGGAGTGCACGAAATAGGCGTGCAGGCCCTTCGGCCCAAGCGGCAGCTTCTCCAGCACCGGATGCTCCTGCAACACGTCGAGCGTGTTCCAGCCCATATGCGGAATCTTCAGGCTTTCATCACGCGGCGTGATCTTCTCGACATCGCCGGAGACCCAATCGAAGCCATCGGTCGTGACATGCTCCTTGCCGCGCGTCGCCATCAGCTGCATGCCGACGCAGATACCAAAGAACGGGCGCGCCTTGTGGCGCACGGCCTCGGTCATCGCCTCCAGCATGCCGTCGACGGCGTCGAGGCCACGGCGGCAATCGGCGAAGGCGCCGACGCCCGGCAGCACGATGCGGTCGGCGCGATACACCGTGTCGGGATCGCGGGTGACGACGACCTTCTGCGGATCCTCCATGCCGCGCGCGGCGCGCTCGAACGCTTTGGCGGCGGAATGCAGATTGCCGGAGCCGTAATCGATGATTGCGACGCTCATCGTCCACCTCCGGGTTCTGGGAACAAGCCAATGATGCTGGCGTGGGGCAAAGGCGGTGGCGGCCGCTGGCCGTTGTCGCGCGTCGGCGGCGCGGCGCCGCGATCGACGGTGTTGTTGTCGTAGCCGAGATCGCTGCGCCGCGCAGTCCAGCGCTCGAAGAAGCGGCGCTCGGCGGCATCGAGATCGTCGGCGACGACGACATCGAGCTGGCGCCAATGCCCTCGCGAATAGCTCCAGCGCTTCAGGCTGGAGGCCTCAAGTCCGAGCAGGATCGCGATCAGGAGATCGATGGTGGCGATCGCGCCGCCGGCGACTCCGACCTTAGCCAGCACCAGATCGATCAGGATCACCAGCGCGATGTAGCCGATGACTGCGAGCCACAGCCGGTGCCAGGCCAGCCAGACGGCCCCGAGCACGGCGGCCCAGAGATGGAAGCCGTCGCGGATGAAGACGAAGCGATCCGTCGAACGCAGATCGGCTCCAGCGGCGAGGGGCGCGTGAACCGTATAGACGGGCATGTCAAAAATTCCCTTGGAGGAGGGAGGTCAGCCGCCGAGCTGACCCTTGGTGGATGGCACTTCGCCCTTGTTGCGCGGATCGATCGCGAGCGCTGTCCGCAACGCCCGCGCCAGACCCTTGAAGCAGGATTCGGCGATATGATGGGCGTTCTCGCCGTACAGCGTTTCGACATGCAAGGTGATGCCGGCGTTCATCGCGAAGGCGTTGAACCATTCGCGCACCAGCTCGGTGTCGAACTCGCCAATCTTGTCGCGCGCGAAGGTGGTGCGGAACACCAGCATCGGCCGGCCCGAGACGTCGATCACGACCCGCGTCAGCGTCTCGTCCATCGGCATGTGGATCGAGGCGTAGCGGGTGATGCCGGCCATGTCGCCGAGCGCCTGGCGCACGGCCTGGCCGAGCGCGATGCCGACATCCTCGGTGGTGTGGTGGAAGTCGATATGCAGGTCGCCGACCGCCTTGACGGTCATGTCGATGCGGGAATGGCGGGCGAGCAGGTCCAGCATGTGATCGAAGAAGCCGATACCGGTCGCGATCTCGACGACGCCGGTGCCGTCGAGGTTCACGGACACCTCGATGTCGGTCTCTTTGGTCTTGCGCTTGATGGACGCGCTACGCATGGGGTCAGCTTTCCCTTGAAAACGCGGCCCTTTTATCAGGCGGATGACACCTTAGCTACTGCGGGATGACGCGCTCTTGGCCTGATCTCGGGCCATGGTGAGCGGATTTCAAGGCCCGCCAGGGCAGGGCGGGGACCCGGTAATTGTATCCCCCGGCCTGAGGCCCTAAATGAGGGCACCAACCAAGGACGTCCCATGCACGCATCTTCCCATGAGCCCACCGTCTGGCACGGCACCACGATCCTGACCGTCCGCAAGGGGGGCAGGGTGGTCGTGGGCGGCGACGGCCAGGTCTCGATCGGCCAGACCGTGATCAAGTCCAACGCCCGCAAGGTCCGCAAGCTCGGCAAGGGCGACGTGATCGGCGGCTTCGCCGGGGCCACGGCGGACGCCTTCACCCTGTTCGAGCGGCTCGAGAGCAAGCTGGAGCAGTATCCGGGGCAGCTCACCCGCGCGGCCGTCGAGCTCGCCAAGGACTGGCGGACCGACCGCTATCTGCGCCGGCTGGAAGCCATGATGATCGTGGCCGACAAGGAGGTCTCGCTGGTGCTGACCGGGACCGGCGACGTGCTGGAGCCGGAAGCGGGCGTGATGGCGATCGGCTCGGGCGGCAATTACGCGCTGGCGGCGGCGCGGGCGCTGATCGACACCGATAAGGATGCCGAGAGCATCGTACGCAAGTCGCTCGATATCGCCGCCGACATCTGCGTCTACACCAACCGCAACATTACCATCGAAGCGCTCTCGGCCGAGTAGGCGATGACCGCGGACGGAATCAGCGTTTCGTCCCGCCGGTCGCCCGGGCTCTGGCTCGGGCTGGTGCTTGCGTTGTTGGCTCTCCAGGCCGCGATCCTGTTCGCGATGGGCCGGCTGCCGATCTGCGCCTGCGGCACCGTCAAGCTGTGGCATGGCGTGGTGCAGAGCTCGGAGAACTCGCAGCATCTCACCGACTGGTACACGTTCTCGCACATCATCCACGGCTTCCTGTTCTATGCACTGACCGCGCTGATCGTGCCGCGGCTGCCATGGCAAGGCCGGCTGATCATCGCGATGCTGATCGAGGGCGCCTGGGAGCTGGTCGAGAACTCCAGCATCATCATCGAGCGCTATCGCGCCGCGACGATCTCGCTCGATTATTTCGGCGACAGCGTCGTCAACTCGGTCGGCGACACGCTGGCGATGATGACCGGCTTTTTGCTGGCGCGCGTGCTGCCGGTGTGGCTGACCGTGCTGATCGCGATTATGTTCGAGATCGGCGTCGGCCTGCACATCCGCGACAACCTGACGCTCAATATTCTGATGCTGATCTATCCGACCGAAGCGATCCGGCAGTGGCAGGCCGGACCGCCTTTGCTGTGAGGGCAGGGCGGCGATGAATGTTGGCTTCCGTCCGATGACCGAAGACGATTTGCCGGCCATCCGTGACTGGCTGCAGCAGCCGCATGTCCGCGAATGGTGGGGTGATCCGGACGAGCAATATGCGTTGCTCGATGGCGACCGTCATGAGCCGGCCATGGATCAGTACATCATGCTGATGGATGGCGAAGCGGCCGGCTATCTGCAGTGCTACGCCCTCACCGCGTGGAACGACGGCTTCGGTCCGCAGCCGGACGGCACCCGCGGCATCGACCTGTTCATCGCCGGCCCCGAGCGCATCGGCCAGGGTCACGGTCCGCTGGTCCTCCGAACCTTTTGTAACCTGATGTTTCAGCGCGGCGTCCCGCGCGTGATCACCGATCCCTCGCCGGCCAATGCGCGGGCCATTCGCGCCTATGAAAAGGCGGGATTCCGACGCGAGCGCCTGATCGACACACCGGACGGCCGGGCGCTGCTGATGTCCTGCCAACCCGCCGACTTGCCTCGCCGCCCATCCGAGCCTAGCTAGAGCCCTATGACCGACTTTTCCCCTCGCGAAATCGTCTCCGAACTCGACCGCTTCATCGTCGGCCAAGCCGACGCCAAGCGCGCGGTCTCCATTGCGCTCCGCAACCGCTGGCGGCGGCTGCAGCTCGATACGGGCCTGCGCGAGGAGGTGCTGCCGAAGAACATCCTGATGATCGGCCCGACCGGCGTCGGCAAGACCGAGATCGCGCGGCGGCTGGCCAAGCTCGCGGGCGCGCCGTTCCTCAAAGTCGAGGCGACCAAGTTCACCGAGGTCGGCTATGTCGGCCGCGACGTCGAACAGATCATCCGCGACCTCGTCGAGGTCGCGATTCACCAGGTACGTGAGCGCAAGCGCAAGGACGTCGCCGCGCGCGCACAGTTGGCCGCCGAGGAGCGGGTGCTCGACGCTCTGGTCGGCGCCAATTCGAGCGCCGCGACCCGCGACTCGTTCCGCCGCAAGCTGCGCGCCGGCGAGCTCAACGACAAGGAAATCGAGATCGAGACGCAATCGTCGGGCGGCGGCATGCCGATGTTCGAGATCCCGGGCATGCCTGGCGCGCAGATGGGTGCGATCTCCATCGGCGACATCTTCGGCAAGCTCGGCGGCCGTACCAAGACGCGGCGCGTGACGGTCGAGGCTTCGCACGACATCCTGATCGCGGAAGAATCCGACAAGCTGCTTGACAGCGACCAGCTGGTGCAGGAGGCGATCACCGTCGTCGAGAACAACGGCATCGTGTTCCTCGACGAGATCGACAAGATCTGCGTGCGCGAGAACCGCCATGGCGGCGACGTCTCGCGCGAGGGCGTGCAGCGCGACCTGCTGCCGCTGATCGAGGGCACCACGGTCTCGACCAAGCACGGCGCCGTCAAGACCGACCACATCCTGTTCATCGCGTCGGGCGCGTTCCACATCGCCAAGCCATCCGACCTGCTGCCGGAGCTGCAGGGCCGCCTGCCGATCCGCGTCGAGCTGCAGGCGCTGACCCGCGACGACATGCGCCGTATCCTGACCGAGCCGGAGGCGTCGCTGATCAAGCAATATGTGGCACTGATGAAGACCGAGGGCGTCACGCTCGACATCACCGACGATGCGATCGATGCGCTCGCCGACGTCGCGGTCGCGGTCAACTCGACGGTCGAGAACATCGGCGCGCGCCGGCTGCAGACGGTGATGGAGCGCGTGCTCGACGACATCTCCTTCACCGCCTCCGACCGCACGGGCGAAACCATGCGCGTCGACGCCGCCTATGTGCAGCAGCACATCGGCGATCTCGCGAAGAATGCGGATCTCAGCCGGTTCATTCTGTAGGCGTCTGCCCGAGCGCTCACCGCAAACTCCGCCGTCGTCCCGGCGAACGCCGGGACCCATAACCACCGAAGCTGATTGTCACGCACGATGGCGGCTCCAGCCTTGCCTCATCTCGAACGGCGGTGGCTATGGGTCCCGGCTCAAGGCCGGGACGACACTGGTGGGTGTGGCGGCGGCCGTCGCAACATCACCATTCGATCGGCCGCCGCATGACCGGCGTGCTCAGCAGACACTGGCGCCTGATGCTCGCCGTCAACGCAGCCGTGATGCTCGGCGTGTTCGTGCACAAGCTGACGCTGCCGCCCTACATTCCCTACATCCATCTGCTGGTCGACTATCACTTCGGCTTCATCAAGCGCGCGCTGATCGGCGCGGTCGTGGGACTGTTCACGACCAAAGTGCCGGTGTGGCTGGTGTTCGCGCTGGCCGGCGGCGTCTGGCTGATCACCTTCGCGTTGTTCATTCAGCTGTTTCGACGGACGTTCGGTTTCGACCGCGCGCAGCTGCCGCTGCTCGTGTTCACCGCCGGCTCGCCATTCGTATTCAAGAATTTCCTGTTCACTCTCGGCCATTTCGACATCTATGGCTGCCTCGGCGCGATCATCCTGCTGCTGGTGCCGGCGAGCTCGCTGGCTTACGTGCTGCTCGCGGCGGTGATCTCGGCGGTGCTTGTGCTGATCCACCACATCCATCTCTTGATGTACGTGCCGACCATCACCGCCATCGTCGTGCTGCGCTACTACCTCGCCCGTGCCACCACGCGACGCGATGTCATCGTGGGCGCGGCTATGTTGTTCGGCCTCGGCGCACTTTTTCTAGCGGCGCAATTCCTCGGCACGATGCCGCTGCCCGAAGCGGACTTCGTCGCCTATTTGAAGACGCGCATGCTCGATCCGTCGCGCACCGAGCTGCTGCAATTCGCCTATGTCTGGTATCAGCCATTGTCGAAGGAAGTGCAGGACACCTGGGCGCGGCTGCCATCGAATCTGCTTGGCGTCCCCGTCTACGCGCTGCTGATCTTGCTGCACCTGCCGCTATGGCGGACCCTGCACGACCTCGTCCGTGCGCTCGAGCGACCGCACGACCGGCACATGGTCATCACTGCGCTTGGCGTGATCAGCCTCGCCTATTTCGTGATGTTCGCGATGGTGTTCGACTATTCGCGCTGGATCTCGAGCTGGGTCGTCTGTCAGGTGCTGATGCTGCACGCAGTGAAGACGCTTCCCGCAAGCAAACAGATCGCTGCCATCGACGCCAATGACCGCAAGACCACCATCCTCGGCTGGATCGTCACAGTCATCCCGCGCATCGGCATCATTCGGCCGTTCTGAGCCTCAGCCGCGCGGACGCCGGATGCGGACATAGAGCGCGCCGGCGCCGCCATGGCCGACATGGGCCTCCTCGAAACCGACGATCAGGGTCCTGAATTCCGGCAGGCTCAGCCAATGCGGCACCTGGCGGCGGAGCACGCCGCGTTCGGGATCGGCGCCGATCGTGCCTTTACCGGTGATGACGAGTACGAAGGTCAGGCCGTCATGCTGGGCCCGGTGCAAAAAATGATGCAGCGCCTGGTGCGCGCGGCTCTGGGTCATGCCGTGCAGGTCGAGCCGCGCATCGATCTCGCTGCGGCCGCGCGACAGTTTCGAGCGCTCCTTGCGGCCGAGCGACACCAGCGGCGGGATCGCTGGCCTGGCCGGCTTGGGGATGACGACGGGCGCGACCGGGCGCGGCGTCGTCAACGGCTTGTCCGGCTGCGGCTCGGCGGTCGCCATCGGCGGATGCGGCCGCACCGGACGCGGCGTCTTGCGCAGCGGCTTGACCTGTCGCGCTACCGTCTCCCAGAGCGTGCGCTCGTCCTCGGAAAGGCCGCGCCTGCGTCGGGTCCGCGGCGGCTCGGGATCTTCAGGCATGGAGACGACGGTTCATGGGTGATTGCGGTGACGTCTGCCATAACGCAATCGGCGGATATTGCGATCACTTTCGAGGCGGGGCCGGGCGGCGGGCAAGGGCACCGGCTGCGGGACGGCGACGTTCTGTGCCACCGTCGTCGCCGGGCTCGCGCTCGGGGCAGGGGCAGGGACCTTCGTCTCACTGGCGGAAGCTGCAGTTGTGGTCGGCATCGCGGCATCGGCACCCTTGTCGAGCCCCTTGGCGGACTCATTGGCCGCGGCCTCCTTCGGCAGGCCTTGCGGAAACAGCTTTGCGATCTTCTCCGAGGGACGCGGATCCGGCAGCGGCATCTTGCGGCCGCGCGCGACAGGATCGAGGCTCCGCGGCACCAGCATCACGAACTGGATGCTGTGCTTGAGACGGCCCGACACCTTCCCCGCTTCCTGTCCAGCGCCGAAATAGAGATCGGCGCGCGCCGGGCCGACGATGGCCGAGCCCGTGTCCTGCGCGATCATCAGCCGGTGGAACGGATTCTTCTGCTTCTCCGACTCGATCGGCAGCTCGCCGGTGATGAAGAACGGCGTGCCATAGACGTGCAGCGATTTGTCGACGGCGATCGAGCGGCCCGGCGTGAGCGGAATGCCCTGCGCGCCGACGGCCTCGTCCTTGTCCGACAGTTGGACTTCGCGGAAGAAGATGTAGGAGCGGTTCATCCGGCGAAGTTCGTTGGCGCCTTCCGGATTCTGCTCCATCCAGTCGCGGATGCGCTGCATCGACATCTGCTCGCGCGGAATGATGCCACGCTCGATCAGGATGCGGCCGACCGGCGTGTAGGGATGACCATTGTAGGCATCGTAGTTGATGCGCACCGTCGAGCCATCGTCGAGGCTGATGCGCGCCGAGCCCTGGATCTGGGCGAACAGCAGATCGGTCTGATTGCGCAGCCAGGCAATCTCGAGCCCGCGGCCCTCGATCGCGCCGTCCTCGATCTCCGCGCGGTCGTAATAGGGCACCAGCTTGCGCCGGCCGATCTTGCGATACACCGGACCCTTGTTGGGCAGGCTGGTCGCATCCTGCTTGAAGCCGCGCACGAACAGGTTCGAGGGCCGGCGATAGACCGGAACGTTGTAGACCTCGTTCTGGGTGCGCGAGCCCTCGATCACGGGTTCGTAGTAGCCGGTGACGAAACCGTCGGCATCGCCCAGCTTGGAGATCTTCAGCGGCTCGAAGTTGCGCTCGAAAAAGGCGCGCGCCGCGGCGTTGTCCGTGAGGTCATTGGCCCGCGCATCGCGGCAGGGATCGCGCAAGGAATCGCCGAGCGCCTTGTCCTCCGGCGAGCCCTCGGGTTTCGCTGCAATCGGCTTGCAGCTGGCGCGGAACGTCCTGTAGGCCGCGAGCTGATCATCGTCGCTCCAGCCGGGCACGTCATTCCAGCTCAGCGGCTGGTACTGGCTGTTGGTGATTTCCAGCGGCCAGTCGAGCTGAGGGTAGGGCAGGTGGCGCATCGGCGGAGCGGCAGGGGCATGCTGCCGATGACGCGCCCGCACGGCCTCGGCCGCGTAAGGCGCGAGCACAACCGCGGCGACGCCAAGGGCGAGCGCCGCCGTCCAGTATCTGAGGCTTCGGGCCGAAAAACCCCGCTTCCAAATTTCGCGAACCATGCTTGCACCGTCAAAGTACCACTCAACGCGAAATTCGGAAAAAACGCGGTTTGAAGTATGGTCGATGTCAAAGCTGCTGCTTGCGCGCGACGTCCTCCTGACGCCGGTTCGTGCCGAGCGGCATCCCCACGCGGATGCCGCTCGTGTTCGATGAACTAATGACTGCCGGTGCCGACCAGCTTCCAGTTCGGGTCACGCGAACCGGTGTCGCGGGCGAAGGTCCAGATGTCGGTGATGTCGGCGACCTTGTCCGGATTGCCGTCGACGACGTTGCCCATCTTGTCGCGCGTCACCGAGATCATCTGCGACACGAACCGCACCGTGACCTGCGCCGTGCGGTCGCGCAGGTCGGCGCCGACCAGTTCGGCGGTGTCGATCGAGACGAAGCGCGTCTCGGTCTTCTGCTCGTTCTTCTCGCGGTCCTTGATGACGGACTCGAAGCTCTCATAGACCTCGGCCGACAGCAGGTCGCGCAACGCGCGGCGGTCGCCATTGGCGAAAGCCAGGACGATCATCTCATAGGCGCTGCGCGCGCCGGTGAGAAAATGGCGGGGATCGAACGAGGGGTCATTGGCCACGATCGCATCCAGGCCGCGGGCGAGCGGGGTACCCGGTTCGGTCAGCCCGCGCCAGCGATCACCAGGGGCCGGCATCTCGGCACCGGGCGCGGGAGCCGCGGGGTCGATCGGCTTGCCCGGGACCGGCATAATCGGGTTGTCGGGCGCGCCCTGCACCGCATTCCGGGCAGCGTGATCGAACGGCGTCCGCTCACTTCCGGTGCGCTGCCCGAGAACGGCGCGCAGGCGCACGAAGATGAAGACCGCCAACGCCAGGAAGATGATGGTATAAATGTCCACGTCGTGTTCGCTTTCTGACTTGTCGAGCCGAACGCGGAGCCCGGCCACCGAGCCCCCGTTCTACAGGATCCAGGTAAAGACCGGTGAATCCCTCGGTCTGCCCGGATGTAGTCATCGAATTGGGCCCGGCCAATGGCACATTGTGGCACGCCGATCCTAACCCTTTTCCGACCCTAGGGGAAATCCGATCCTGGCCGACAGGGAACGGGCAAGGCAGGTCCCCCGTTCCGTCCCTTGGCCAATGCGACAAATAGAGGCACGTCGGCCGGAATGGCCATTTAGGGGCTTAACGGCGTTGCCGCCTCGTCCTTGTGGAACAAGCCGGCCCTATGGTAGCCACGCGCCGCAACGACCCGCCCTTTGTGCCTGGAGAACACTGCAATGACCAACGGTAACGGCGCCACTTCCGAGGCGGCTCCCCCTCCCCAGCTGAACGTGCTGGCGCAATACATCAAGGATCTGTCGTTCGAGAATCCGAACGCCCCGCAGTCCCTGGCGCCGCAGGGCCAGCCGCCGCAGATCAACATCCAGATCAATGTCGGCGCCAACGCCATCGCCGAGACCGAATATGAAGTAACGCTGACGATCGAGGGCAAGGCCGAGAGCGGCAGCACGGTCATGTTCAGCTTCGAGCTGGTGTATGGCGGCGTGTTCCGGCTGGTCAACGTTCCGCAGGAGCATCTGTCGCCGATGCTGCTGATCGAATGCCCGCGGCTGCTGTTCCCGTTCGCCCGCGAAATCGTTGCCAGCTCGGTGCGTGACGGCGGCTTCCCGCCGCTGATGCTCGACCCCGTCGACTTCGTCAGCCTGTACCGCCAGAACATGGAGCGTCAGGCAGCTGCCCAGGGCGGGCAGATCCTGCAGAGCTGATCGGCTCGTAGAACATCGTCAGACCAAGTCGGTGTAGGTGATCCGCGGCTTTACTGGCGCGGATCACGCTCCCGGTAGAAATTCCATCCAGATCGGCTTGTCGCCGAGGGTGGCGATGAAGGCGCGATGGGCCTCGCGCTCGGCCTCCGTGACCCGCGGCGCCAGAGGCTGCTCCCGCTGCCGGCGCGGCGTATCCCCGCCGACCCCGACTCTGATCTCCTGGCTGTCCTGGGTCAGGATCAACTGCGACTGCCGCGCCCCGACGAGATCGACATAGACCTCCGCCAGCAGCTCGGCGTCGAGCAGCGCCCCGTGCTTGGTGCGCCGCGAGTTGTCGATCGCGTAGCGCGAGCAGAGATCGTCGAGACGGTTCGACACGCCCGGATGTTTCCGGCGAGCGAGCAGCAGGGTGTCGACCAGGCGCTCGCGGGGAATCGGCGGCCGCTTCGTCCGATCGAGCTCGGCATTGATGAAGCCGATGTCGAAGGACGCATTGTGGATCACCAGCGGCGCATCGCCGATGAACGCCAGGAAGTCCTCGACGATCTCCTGAAACAGCGGCTTGTCCGCCAGGAACTCGCTCGACAGGCCGTGGACCGCGAAGGCCTCGGCCGGCATGTCGCGCTCGGGATTGATGTAGACGTGGAAGACCTGGCCGGTCGGCATGCGGTTGATGATTTCGACGCAGCCGATCTCGACCAGACGGTCGCCGCGCAGCGCGTCGAGGCCGGTGGTTTCGGTATCGAGAACGATCTCACGCATCTGACTTGATCCGTCGCCAACCCGTCACAGGCCGGGCTGGCGAATCAGCCGCGGCGTTGCGGCATCTTAACGACCTCGGCGAGGATGTCGCGGATGCGCTCCCGTACGGGATCGAGACCGTGCGAGGTATCCACGACGAAATCGGCACGCGCGCGTTTCTCGGCGTCGGGCATCTGCCGGGCCAACAGCGCATCCAGCGCCTCTTCAGTCATCGTGCCGCGCGCCAGGATGCGCTCACGCTGAATCTCCGGCGAGGTCGACACCACGACCACGGCATCGACCCGCTTGTCGCCGCCGGTCTCAAACAGCAAGGGCACGTCGACGACCGCGACCGGCACGCCGGAGCGTTCGGCCTCATCGAGAAACGCCTGGTGATAGGAGCGCAGCATCGGGTGCACGATGGACTCAAGCCGGCGGATGGCGGCGGGGTCTCCAACCACCTTCGCCGACAGTTTGGCGCGATCGACCTTGCCGCCAGCGGTCGCCCCGGGAAATGCGGCCTCGATCGCCGGCGTGGCTTCGCCTTCATAGACCTTATGGACGGTAGCGTCGGCGTCATAGACCGGCACGCCGGCTTCGGCGAACAGCTTCGCCGTCGTCGACTTGCCCATGCCCATCGAGCCGGTCAGGCCCAGCACTCTCATCCGTATCTCCCGGCGCGCGGCTGCTGCGGTCATCAGATCCTGAGCAACCGGGCCTCGCGGAAATAGGCGAGCAGCGGCAGCAGAGGCAGACCAAGAATGGTGAAATGATCGCCGTCGATGCGATCGAACAGATGCACCCCGAGCCCTTCGAGCTGGTAGGCGCCGACGCTGGTCGTCACGGCCTCGCCGGCGGCATCGAGATAGGCCGCGACCTCGCTCTCGGTCAGCGCGCGCATCGTCATCCAGGCCACGGCGACATGCGAGAACAGCAGCTCCCCATTGCGGACCACGGCGATCGCCGAATGCAGCGCATGAGTGCGTCCGGCCAGCGCCAGCAATTGATACATCGCCTGCTGCCGGCCGGCCGGCTTGTTGAACATCCGCTCGCCCAGGGCCAGCGTCTGGTCCGCACCGACCACATAGGCATTGGGGTTGCGTGCGGAGACTTCGGCGGCCTTGGCGTTGGCGAGATGCAACGCGATCTCGTACGGCGCCACCAGGCCGGCCTCGGCCTGAATCGCCCGCTCGTCGACCTTGGCCGGGATCGCCTCGCAGGCCAGACCGGCGTTGGCGAGCAGCACGCGCCGCGCACGGCTTTGCGATGCCAACACCAAAGGCTCTTCACTGCACCAGATCGACATCAGTTCGCTCACTAGTCCGGCAGGCGCTGCCGCTGCCGGTCGGTATAGAGTTTCAGGATCGCGGCCGCCGTCTCCTCGATCGAGCGGCGCGTCACGTCGAGCATGACCCAGTTGAACCTCGCACTGAGCTTGCGCGCATAGGCGACCTCGTCGGTCACCGATTGCTTATCGACATAGTTCTCGTTGCCGGATTCCGCACCCATGCTGAGCAAACGATTTTGCCGCACCTGGATCAGCCGCTCCGGCGTCGCGTGCAGGCTGACCACCAGCGGCTTCTTCAGCGTCTCCAGCTGGTGCGGAATCGGGATACCGGGCACAAGCGGCACGTTCGCGGTGCGCACGCCACGATTGGCGAGATAGATCGAGGTCGGCGTCTTGGACGTCCGGCTGACACCCACCAGGACGACGTCGGCTTCTTCGAGGCCGTCGACCATCTGGCCATCATCATGGAGCATCGTGTAGTTCAGCGCGTCGATGCGCGCGAAATATTCGGCGTTGAGCACGTGCTGCGCGCCGACGCGGCCGGCGGTCGATGCGCCGAGATAGGCCTCGAACAGCTGCATCACCGGGCCGATGATCGACAGGCTCGGGATGTTGATCTGCTGGCACTTGCCCTCGAGCCTGGAGACCAGGTCCTTCTCCAGCAAGGTGAAGAGAACGATGCCCGGCGCTTCCTCGATCTCGTCGAGCACGCGATCCAGCTGCTTCTGGCTGCGCACCAGCGGATAGACGTGCTCCACCGGCGTCACATTGGTGTACTGCGCGGCGACCGCTCGCGCGACCGTGATCAAGGTTTCGCCCGTCGAGTCGGAAACCAGATGGAGGTGAAAGTAATTGCCGGTGGTGGGCATCAAATCCTTAACGATCTGTGAATCCCTGTGAAGGACGGGAGCAAAATCCGGCCGCCCGCTGCCCCCTTTGGATAACCCCGATTGTTCTGCACATGGTCGCTGTCCGGGACAACGCGACGTCACAGGGCTGATGATATCGGGACGAGGTTCGTTTGTCTTGGGATAAGCTGTCGATGCAGCCCGACAAGCGATTGAATCAAACTGGACTCTAGAAAGTCCAATCGTCCTCAGCCGGCCTGTTGAAGGATGTGAACAAGCTGCGGGAAATCGGCTGGCAGAATTGCATGAGTCCAATCCACCGCTACCTAGACTCAAACCTTAAGATTCTAAAATTATTTGGTTTGGAAGCGATCGAGCGAGCGGATATGTCTCGCCTCCCAATAGTCACCAGCCGGTTAACGGATCGCGACATCGATGTACGAGTGGATCAAGGCGCTGCACGTCATCGCTGTCATCGCGTGGATGGCCGGCATGCTCTATCTGCCGCGCCTGTTCGTCTATCATTGCGAGGCCGAGATCGGCTCGAAGCAGTCCGAGACCTTCAAGGTGATGGAGCGCCGGCTGCTGAAGGCGATCATCAATCCGGCGATGATCGTGACCTGGCTGGCCGGGCTGTACATGGTCTGGGCGGGGCACTGGTATGCCAGTGGCTGGTTTCACGGCAAATTCCTCCTTGTTCTCATTTTGTCCGGCGTGCACGGGCTCTTTACCCGCTGGGTGAAGGACTTTGCTGCTGACCGGAATACGCACACCCAAAAATTTTACCGTTATATCAACGAGGTACCGACGGTGCTGATGATCGGCATCGTGATTCTCGTCATCGTCAAGCCGTTTTGACCCGATCCATGAGAATACCGCTCCGCCCGAGATGCCTTGCAGAGGCCGGCGCGATTTTCTATATTAAGGACATCCCACCCCACGCAGGCGGATGTGGTTGCGTTCCGGCTTGACCGGCCGCCGCATCAGGTCTGGCGCCTTATTGGCGCCAACCTTGCTTAGACCTGCGGACCTCATTTTCGTCCGCCTTCCCACAGCCACCTCGCATCCCTCCCAAGTCGCTTCCACAGGACCACCCCCAATGCGGGAAATCAAACTACAGGACCTCAAGTCAAAGACGCCGGCCGAGCTCGTCTCCTTCGCGGAGGAAAACGGGGTCGAGAACGCCAGCACGATGCGCAAGCAGGAGCTGATGTTCGCCATCCTTAAGCAGCTCGCGATCCAGGAGACCGACATCATCGGTGAGGGTGTCGTCGAGGTTCTCTCCGACGGCTTCGGCTTCCTCCGGTCGCCGGATGCCAACTACCTGCCCGGCCCGGATGACATCTACGTTTCGCCGTCGCAGATCCGCCGCTTCGGCCTGCGCACCGGTGACACGATCGAGGGTCACATCCGCAGCCCGAAGGAAGGCGAACGCTATTTCGCGCTGCTCAAGGTCAACACGCTGAACTTCGAGGATCCCGAGAAGTCCAAGCACAAGGTCAATTTCGACAATTTGACGCCGCTGTTTCCGGACGAGCGCTTCCGGCTCGAGCTCGAGGATCCGACCCGCAAGGATCTGTCGCCGCGCGTCATCGACATTGTCGCCCCGATCGGCAAGGGCCAGCGCGCGCTGATCGTCGCGCCGCCGCGCACTGGCAAGACCGTGCTGATGCAGAACATCGCGCACTCGATCACCGCCAATCATCCCGAGTGCTACCTGATCGTGCTGCTGATCGATGAGCGCCCCGAGGAAGTCACGGACATGCAGCGCTCGGTCAAGGGCGAGGTGGTGTCCTCGACCTTCGACGAGCCGGCGGCGCGTCACGTCCAGGTCGCGGAGATGGTGATCGAGAAGGCCAAGCGCCTGGTCGAGCACGGCCGCGACGTCGTCATTCTGCTGGACTCGATCACCCGTCTTGGCCGCGCCTACAACACCGTCGTGCCGTCCTCCGGCAAGGTGCTGACCGGCGGTGTCGACGCCAACGCGCTGCAGCGCCCGAAGCGCTTCTTCGGTGCCGCCCGCAATATCGAGGAAGGCGGCTCGCTGACCATCATCGCCACCGCTCTGGTTGACACCGGCAGCCGCATGGACGAGGTCATCTTCGAAGAGTTCAAGGGCACCGGCAACTCCGAGCTCATCCTCGACCGCAAGGTCGCGGATAAGCGGACCTTCCCGGCGATCGACATCGCCCGCTCCGGCACTCGCAAGGAAGAGCTCATCACAGAGGCGCAGAACCTCAAGAAGATGTACGTCCTCCGCCGCATCCTCAATCCGATGGGCACCATGGACGCGATCGACTTCCTGCTCGACAAGCTCCGCAGCACCAAGAGCAACTCGGAGTTCTTCGAGTCGATGAACACCTGATCGGGATACGATCAGTCAGTTTGGAAAGGGCGCTCTTCGGAGCGCCCTTTTTGTTTGGGAGCGTCGCACGGATCTGATGCCTTACGGGGTCACTTCGAGATCAACGCCGGGATCACCCTCCCCTGGAGAGGGAGGGTCGGTCATATGCACGAAGTGCATGTGAGCCGAGGTGGGGTGTTCTCTCCACTTGCACCGGTGTCTGCGGAGACATCACCCCACCCCGCTCGCCCGTGATCGACCCTCCGCCTTCAAGGGAGGGTGAGACTGAGAGCGCCGCGCCGTCCGTCGCCGTCATCGATACGTTGGCGATGAAAGCATCATGCCTTTCGCCGTCATCGGATCATGCTCGGGTTGGTCACGCGGCTCTCGCCATCTGGCGTAAAGCATGCCGGTGTAAACCGATTGTCTTTCTGGATCGCCGAGCCCAATTGAACATTATGCATCCGCACGACCAGACCATCTTCGCACTGTCCTCGGGACGGCTGCCAAGCGCGATTGCGATCGTCCGGATGTCTGGTCCGCACGCCGGCGCAGCTCTTCAGATGTTGGCGGGCAAGATGCCGACGCCGCGGGTGGCGACGCGGGTGCTGCTTCGCGATGCCAGCGGCGATCCGATCGATGACGCGGTCGTGCTGTGGTTTCAGGCCCCAGCCAGCGCGACCGGCGAGGATGTCGCCGAGCTGCATGTCCATGGCAGCCGCGCGGTGATCGCGACACTGTTTGCAGTGCTCTCGGCGATGCCGGAGCTGCGTCCGGCGGAGCCGGGCGAGTTCACCCGGCGCGCATTCGAAAACGGCAAGATCGATCTGACCGAGGCTGAGGGACTCGACGATCTCATCCATGCCGACACCGACCGCCAGAGGCGCCAAGCGCTGCGGCAGCTCCAGGGTCTGCTGGGCAACAAGGCGCGGAGCTGGCGCGAGCAGATCATCGAGGCCGGCGCGCTGATCGAAGCCGGGATCGACTTCTCGGATGAGGGTGATGTGCCGGCTGAGCTGATGGCGCCGGCGCTTGCGCGGATCAGACAGCTCCTGGGCGAGATCGAGGCCGTGCTCTCGGCGCAAGGCCGGGCCGAGCGGCTTCGCGAAGGTCTGACCGTGGTGATCGCGGGTCCGCCGAATGCCGGCAAGTCGACCTTGATGAACCAGCTCGCCCGCCGCGAGGTCGCTATCGTGTCGCCGCATGCCGGCACCACGCGCGATCTCATTGAGGTTCAGCTCGACCTCGACGGCTATCCGGTGACGTTGATCGATACGGCGGGCATCCGGGAGACCGAGGATCCGGTGGAGCAGGAGGGTGTCCGCCGTGCGCGGGATCGCGCATCGCAGGCCGATCTCGTGTTGTGGATGTCCGAAGATGATCGGCCGCAAGCGATGCCGCGGGGGGAGACGCCCGTCTGGCTGGTTCGCAACAAGATCGATCTGCTCGCATCGGACCAGATGTCGACCTCCGGCGGGGGTGTCAGCCGGGCGTTTGGCATCTCGGCGCAGAGCGGGGCGGGGATGCCGGCTCTGCTGGAAGCCTTGGTCGGCTTCGCTCGCGACTATTTCGGCGCGACCGAGAGCGGGCTGATCACACGGGAACGCCAGAAGCAGTCATTGCAGCAGACCGCGGAGGCACTGCGGCGGAGTCTGAACGCTGTGGGGAGGGGCGAAGAGCTCGTGGCCGAGGAGCTGCGCATTGCGGCGCTCGCACTGGGGCGACTGCTGGGGCGGGTCGATGTCGAGGATTTGCTCGACGTCATCTTTCGCGAGTTCTGCATCGGAAAGTAGCGCGCCCCGATCGGAGACTCCGCCAATATACTTAATGAGAGGTGAGTTGGTTAACCGATCGTCAAATGTTTCACGTGAAACAGGACGGGGGAACTCGCCGAGGTGTTTCACGTGAAACAGTAAGTCGGCCGGAACGCTGTGTTTCACGTGAAACGGCTCCGGCTGCTCCAAGGCCGTGTTTCACGTGAAACGTCTTTCAGGTGACGTGGGCAAACGCTACATAACGACGATGATCCAACACCTGACATCCTTTGACGTCATCGTCATCGGCGGTGGCCACGCCGGCTGTGAAGCCGCCGCCGCCTCGGCGCGGATGGGCGTGCGCACCGCTCTGGTCACCCACCAATTCGCGACCATTGGTGCGATGTCCTGCAATCCCGCAATCGGCGGATTGGGCAAGGGGCATCTCGTCCGTGAAGTCGATGCGCTCGACGGTCTCATGGGCCGCGTCGCCGACGCCGGTGGGATCCAGTTTCGTGTCCTGAACCGCCGGAAGGGTCCGGCTGTCCGCGGTCCTCGTGCTCAAGCCGATCGAAAGCTCTACGCCGCGGCGATGCAGACGGCGATCCGCGACACTACAAACCTCGTCGTGATCGAGGGCGAAGCGGACGAACTCGTCACCGCGAATGGCCGCATCGCCGGCCTGAAGCTGGCAGACGGGCGGACCTTCACGTGCGGTGCGGTGGTGATTACCACCGGCACCTTCCTGCGCGGTCTGATCCATTTGGGCGAGAAGACCTGGCCGGCGGGCCGGGTCGACGAAGCGCCGGCGCTCGGGCTGTCGCGGTCTCTCGAAGACATCGGCTTCAAGCTCGGACGCCTCAAGACCGGTACGCCGCCGCGTCTCGACGGGACGACGATCGATTGGTCCGCAGTCGAGATGCAGCCTGGCGACAATCCACCGGAGCCGTTTTCAGTTCTCACGGACCGGATCACCACGCCGCAAATCCAGTGCGGTATCACCCGCACGACGACCGCCACGCATGACGTGATCCGCGCCAACGTCCATCGCTCGCCGATGTACTCCGGACAGATCAAGTCGACCGGCCCGCGCTACTGCCCGTCAGTCGAGGACAAGATCGTCCGGTTCGGAGACCGCGACGGTCATCAGATCTTCCTGGAGCCGGAAGGCCTCGACGACACGACGGTCTATCCCAACGGCATCTCGACCTCACTGCCCGAGGAGGTTCAGCTCGCGCTGCTGCCGACCATTCCGGGCCTCGAACGAGTCCGGATGATCCGGCCGGGCTATGCGATCGAGTACGACCACGTTGATCCCCGCGAGCTCGAGCCGACGCTGCAGACTAAGCGGATGCGAGGGTTGTTTCTGGCAGGCCAGATCAACGGTACGACGGGATATGAAGAGGCAGCCGCGCAGGGGCTGGTGGCCGGGCTGAATGCCGCGTTGGCGGCGGGAGGCGGGGAGCCGATCGTGTTCGACCGGGCAGACGGTTATCTCGGCGTGATGATCGATGATCTCGTGACCCGCGGGATTACAGAACCGTACCGGATGTTCACCTCCCGCGCCGAGTATCGGCTGACCTTGCGTGCGGACAATGCCGACCAGCGGCTGACTGACAAGGGTATCGCCCTGGGCTGTGTCGGGACCCATCGCGCACGTTTCCATCGTGCCAAGATGGATGCGCTTGAAGCGGCGCGTGGGCTGGCCCGGTCGCTGTCGATCACGCCGAATGAAGCAGCCAAGCATGGGCTGACGCTGAACCGGGACGGCCAGCGCCGTTCGGCGTTCGAGCTGATGGCCTATCCGGAGATCAGCTTCGCCGAAGTGCGGGCGATCTGGCCGGAGCTGGGTACGATCGACGCGACCATCGCTACGCATCTCGAGATCGATGCCAAATACGATGTCTACGTCCGCCGCCAGAGCGATGACGTCGATGCCTTCCGGCGCGATGAGGGTCTCGTGCTAGGAGACATCGACTACGCCGTGGTCCCCGGTCTGTCGAATGAGGCGAGGGCGAAGCTGACCGCGACGAAGCCGTGGACGATCGGGCAGGCGGGCCGGATCGACGGCATGACACCTGCGGCGCTCGGTATCCTCGCAGCCTACCTCCGCCGTGAGGCGCGACGTCACAAGGCGGGCTGAGGCGTTTCACGTGAAACGGACATCGATGACGGTCGCTCCAAACATCGTCGAGGCCGACAAGGCAGCGGCGCTCGCGCTCACGCCCGTTTCACGTGAAACAGAGCAGCGCCTGGACCGCTATGTCGCGCTGCTGTTGGAGTGGCAGGCCAAGACCAACCTGGTCGCGCCGTCGACGCTGGCGCATCTCTGGACGCGACACATTTCGGATTCACTGCAGCTCCTCGATCTCGCGCCCGACGCCAAGATCTGGGTCGATCTCGGCAGCGGAGGCGGCTTCCCCGGCGTCGTTCTCGCTTGCGCCCTGGCTGAGCGGCCGGGCGCGCAGGTGCATCTGGTCGAGCGCATCGCCAAGAAGGCGGCGTTCTTGCGCGAAGCAATTCGCGTCACCGGCGCACCTGGGATCGTGCATTTGTCAGAGATCGGGGATATCGTGGAGAAGTGGAGCGGGCGAGTCGATTGCGTGACCGCACGCGCGCTGGCTCCGCTACACCAACTCATCGGCTTTGCGGAGCCCCTGGTGAAAAAAGGCGCGAAAGCGCTGTTTCTCAAGGGTCAAGATGTAGATGCGGAATTGACCGAATCTACCAAGTATTGGAAAATTGAGCCGAAACTTCATTCCAGCCGGACGGGCGGGCAGGGCTGGATCGTCGCAATCGATTGCATCGAGCGACAAGGCTGAACTCCCGCACAACAACCATGGCGATCGCGCATGTCCGTAATTGATCAAATTTATCAAGAAGATAGAGCCCCTCACCCGGACGGGCATCCGCGCATCCTGGCGCTCGCCAACCAGAAGGGCGGGGTCGGCAAGACCACGACCGCGATCAACCTCGGCACCGCGCTGGCTGCGATCGGCGAGCGCGTGCTGATCGTCGATCTCGATCCGCAGGGCAACGCCTCGACCGGCCTCGGCATCGATCGCGGCAGCCGCAACTGCTCGACCTATGACGTCCTGATCGGCGAGGCCTCGCTGCGCGACGCCGTGGTCGCGACCGCCGTGCCGCGGCTGCACATTGCCTCCTCGACGATGGACTTGTCCGGCCTTGAGCTCGAGCTCGGCAACAGCGCCAACCGCGCCTTCCGCCTGCGTGACGCGATCGCCGGGCTCAACAACAACGTCTCGCCGGAGAGCGACTACACCTACGTGCTGGTCGATTGCCCGCCGTCGCTGAACCTGCTCACCGTCAACGCGATGGCCGCGTCGGACGCGATCCTGGTGCCGCTGCAGTGCGAGTTCTTCGCGCTCGAAGGTCTGTCGCAACTCTTGCAGACCGTGGAACAGGTGCGTTCGACCCTGAATCCGAACCTGTCGATCCACGGCATCGTGCTGACCATGTTCGACTCGCGCAACAATCTGTCCAACCAGGTCGTCGCCGACGTGCGCCAGTTCATGGGGTCCAAGGTCTACAACACGATGATCCCGCGCAACGTGCGCATCTCGGAAGCGCCGTCCTACGGCAAGCCGGTGCTGGTCTATGACCTCAAGTGCGTCGGCAGCGAAGCCTATCTGAAGCTCGCGACCGAGGTCATCCAGCGCGAGCGCGATCTGCGCGCCAACTGATCAGTTGCCATGTCTCCGGCTGACCTCGCGTCAGCCGGTCTTCATTCAAGGATCACGGCGACTTCCGGCGGCGGAATTCGCGATCCCTTTATATTGCGCCGAAGCTGCGGATCGGCAGCAGGCCGCGAGCGGAGCTTGATGTGAATCCAAAGGAGAAGGCGATGGCGGACGAGTCGCGATCGCGGTTGGGCCGGGGTCTTGCAAGTCTGATCGGTGACGTCGGCCGCGAGGCGGGCGCGCCGCCGGAGCGTCCGCGCAATCAGCGCAAGGTGCCGATCGAGTTTCTCAAGCCGAACCCGCGCAACCCGCGCAAGACGTTCTCCGACGGTGAGCTCGCCGAACTCTCGGCTTCGATCAAGCAGCACGGCGTGATCCAGCCGATCGTGGTGCGGCCGATCAAGGGCCAGCAGGACCGCTACGAGATCATCGCCGGCGAGCGGCGCTGGCGAGCCTCGCAGGCGGCCGGCCTGCACGAGGTTCCGATCGTCCCGGTCGATGTCAGCGACAGCGATGCGCTGGAACTCGCGATCATCGAGAACGTGCAGCGCGAGGACTTGAACCCGATGGAGGAGGCGCAGGGCTATCACGCGCTCGCCAACGAGTTCAAACGCAACCAGGAAGAGATCGCCAAGATCGTCGGCAAGAGCCGCAGCCACGTCGCCAACATGATGCGGCTGACCAAGCTGCCGGCCGAGGTGCAGGGCTTCATCGCGACCGGCGAGATCTCCGCCGGCCATGCGCGCGCGCTGATCAACCTGCCCGATCCGCTGAGCGCGGCGAAGAAGATCATCGCGGAAGGGCTGAACGTCCGGCAGACCGAGGCGCTGGCCCATGAGGAGGGCGTGCCGGAACGCAAGCCGCAGAAGCCGCGCAGCAGCGGCGGTGGTGAAGCGCCGGAGAAGAAGGACGCCGACACGCTGGCCCTGGAGAAGCGCGTCGGCGACGCGCTCGGCCTCACCCTCTCGATCAGCCACCGCGATCCCGGCGGCACTGTGCAGATCACCTACCGCAGCCTCGAGCAGCTTGACGAGGTGATGCGCAGGTTGGAGCAGGGTTAGGTGTGAGGTCAGTGGCGCTGCGCGCGCTGCCGTAGCCGCGCCTAGCACCTGCGTCATCCCCTGTTAGTTTGTTGCTCCACTCTCACCTCTCGTCATGGCCGGGCTTGACCCGGCCATCCATTTTTGAGGCGACCTCGACGAAGAGGATGGATGCCCGGGTCAAGCCCGGGCATGACGAGCAAATAGCGGGGAAGAGCTACTCAACTAACGACAACGTGTGCGAACGTCTGTCCTGGTCGCGACTGTTGAAGGTGAGCCTCGCTCTCTCCTCCGTCATTCCGGGGCGTGCGCAGCACGAGCCCGGAATCCATTTTTCGGCGGATGCTGTGGCCCGATGGATTCCGGGCTCGTCGCGCTGGCGCGCGTCGCCCCGGAATGACGCCGGAGAATGCGGTGCGGTCTCGGGCTCACAGGGACTGAGTCGTCCACGTCGCGCGTCAACGAGCCGATGTCTTCGACACCGCTGCCGCCTGAGCCCCGTTCTGAATCATTACCCCTTGCGCCGCGCCGCCACCGCGATCGACAGCAGCGTCCGCTGCGCGATCGCCGCCGCCAATCCCGGCTGCTTGCGCATGTCGAGCGCGGCCGTCGCGAGCTGGTCGATGATCGGCAGCAGACGGGCAGGGGAGAAGTTGCGCAGCGCGGTTTCCGCACTCGGCTTGCGCGAGAAGTGCAGCCGCGGGAAGCCGCCTTCCAGAATGCTGGAGATCGATGCGCCCGAGGCCACGGCCAGGGCTGATTTGTGCAGCCATGCAGCATGCCGCTGCGCCGCGGAGATGATGACCCCGGGATAGGTGCCGGCGATCATCGCCTTGCCGAACTCGGTCTCGACCACATCGGGCTTGCCGCCGAAGGCGCCGTCGACGATCGGGTCGAGCTTCATCTCCGAGGCGTCGGCGACCACGGCCATGACGTGGTCGAGCGTCACCTCGCCTTCGCCATGCGCGAACAAGGTCAGCTTGCGCACTTCGTTGCGGGACGCCTGGCGGTCGCCGCCGAGCAGCGCCATCAGATAGGCGCGCGCGTCCTGCGAAATGCGCAAGCTCGCGATGCGCAACTCGTCATCGATCAGCTTGGCGAGATCACGCTCGGTGTCCGGATAGCAGCCGATCGCCACCGCACTCGCGGCCTTTTCGCAAATCTTGCGCAAGGGCGAATCCGGCCGGATGTCGCCGGCCTCGATGACGATACGGCAGTCGCGCACGCTCATCTGCGTGAGCGTCTCGACCCCGCTGGCAAAGGTCCGCGAGCCGGCCCGCACCCGAATGGCGCGGCGGCCGCCGAACAGCGGCACGGTCATGGCCTCGTCGACCAGCCGCGACGGCTCGGCGGCGAGCTCATCGCCGTCGAGCCGGACCACGGAAAACGGATCGTCGGGATTGTCGACGGCGGAGGCGATCAGCGCCTCGGCCCGCTCGCGGACCAGGCCGGCATCCGGGCCATACAGCAGGATCAGCGGACGGGCCGCGTCCGGTCTGGCGAGGAAGGCGTCGATGTCTCGTCCGCGCAGCGCGACCACGGCGGTGTCAGCCGTGCGTCAGGTGCCCGCGGTGAAGAAGGCCGCGAGCCGGGTCTTGATGTTCTCGGCAATCTGCTCGGCCGCCCGGTCCTCGGCGTCGTTGAACGCGCGCTGGCGGGCGAAGCGCTGGTAAGAGCCGGGGATGTCGTAGGACGTCCGGGCGAAGGTCGTTCCGGTCATCACCGACTTGTTGGTGGCGAGATCGACCAGATTGTACTGCGCGTCGATGCCGACATTTTCCGTGGTTGGCAGGCCGGTCGTCTGCGACACGATCAGCGACGACCGGCTGGTCTGGAACTTCAGCACCAGCTTGTGCGTCGGCGCCGTCCCCGTGGCAGTGCCATAGAGCTTGAAGGCAAGCGCGTTGCGGATGCCCACGCCGATGCGCGCCTCGGGCGAGGCGTTCGGCTTGTCGACCGGCGGCAGCTCGATGCCCATCAGCTTGTCGCGCAAGGCAGGGGTGCCGTCGGCATGCTCGGCATACATCGGCTGGAAGCAGCCAGCCGTCAGCCCAGCCAACGCGGCCACGGCGAGAAGGCGTGCAGCGATCCGAAACCTAGCCGACGACATTCACGATCCTCTTGGGAACAATGATCACCTTGCGGACGGGCTTGCCATCCAGCGCGAGTTTTACTGCATCAAGGGCCAAAACGGCAGACTCAATTTCCGGATTCTGCGCGTTGCTGGCGACTGTGACTTCTCCGCGCTTCTTGCCGTTGACCTGCACGACCAGGGTCATGCTGTCCTCAACCAGCAAATCTCGTTCGATTTGCGGCCAGGAGGCCTCCGAGATCAGCCCTTTCTGGCCCAGCACCTGCCAGCATTCCTCGGCCAGATGCGGCATCATCGGCGAGAACAGCTGCACCAGGATGCCCGCCGCCTCGCGAATCGCGAACGCCAGGTCCGGCGCCGGCTTGGCCGGCTTCGCCAGCACGTCGGCCAGCGCATTGGCGAATTCGCGGATATGCGCCAGGCAGACATTGAAGTGCAGCCGCTCGATGCCGCCGGTCACCTTGTCCAGCGCGCCATGCGCGGCCTTGCGCAGCGCCAGCGCGTCGGGGCCAAAGGTCGCCGGACGGGAGGAGAGGGCCTCCGCCGCGGCCGCAACCGATTCGTTGACCAGCCGCCACAGGCGCTGGACGAAACGCGCCGCGCCCTGAACGCGCTCGTCGCTCCAGATCACGTCGCGATCCGGCGGCGAGTCCGACAGCATGAACCAGCGGGCGACGTCGGCGCCGTAGCTCTCGATGATGTCGTCGGGGTCGACGGTGTTCTTCTTCGACTTCGACATCTTCTCGATCGGGCCGATCGTGATGTCTTCGCCGGTCGCAGTCAGCACCGCGCGGCGGCCATTGCCGCCGATCTCGATCTTGACGTCGGCCGGGTTGACGAAGGTACCGTCGGCCTTCTGGTAGGTCTCGTGCACCACCATGCCCTGGGTGAACATGCCGGCGAACGGCTCGTCCATCGCGACATGGCCGGTCGCCTTCATCGCGCGGGTGAAGAAGCGGCTGTACAGCAGATGCAGGATCGCGTGCTCGACGCCGCCGATATACTGGTCGACCGGCATCATCCGGTTGGCGACCTCAGGCGTCGTCGGCGCGCTCTCGTTCCACGGATCGGTGAAGCGCGCGAAGTACCAGGACGAATCCACGAAGGTGTCCATGGTGTCGGTTTCGCGCGTGGCCTTGCCGCCGCATGTCGGACAGGTGACGTGTTTCCAGGTCGGATGATGATCCAGCGCGTTGCCCGGCTTGTCGAAGGTGACGTCATCCGGCAGCACCACGGGCAGGTCCTTGGCCGGCACAGGCACGACATCGCATTTGGCGCAGTGGATCACCGGGATCGGACAGCCCCAATAGCGCTGCCGCGAGATGCCCCAGTCGCGCAGGCGGAAATTGACCTGGCGCTCGCCGACGGCGGCACCGCCGCGCTGTTCGGTCTCCAGCCGCTTGGCGACCTCATCCTTGGCCTGCGCGATCGTCATGCCGTCGAGGAAGCGCGAATTGATCAGGCGGCCGTCACCGTCGAAAGCGGTGTCGGTGATGACGAAGCTCGCGGGGTCCTGTCCTTCCGGGCAGACCACCGGCGTGTTGCCGAGGCCGTATTTGTTGACGAAGTCGAGGTCGCGCTGGTCATGCGCCGGGCAGCCGAAGATGGCGCCGGTGCCGTACTCCATCAGCACGAAATTCGCGACATAGACCGGCAAGGTCCAGCTCGGGTCGAACGGATGCACCGCGCGGATGCCGGTGTCGAAGCCCTGCTTCTCGGCGGTGTCGATCGCCTCCTGCGCGGTACCGATGCGCTTGATCTCGGCGATGAACGCGGCGAGCTCGGGGTTCTTGGCGGCGGCCGCTTGCGCCAGCGGATGGTCCGCCGAGATCGCCATGAACTTGGCGCCGAACAGTGTGTCCGGCCGCGTCGTGAAGATCTTCAGCTCGGTCTCGCCGGCGGGCGTGGTCGCGGCATCCAGCGCGAAGCGGATCAGCAGACCCTCGGAGCGGCCGATCCAGTTCCGCTGCATCAGCCGCACCTTGTCCGGCCAGCGGTCCAGCCCGTCGAGCGCGTCCAGCAGCTCCTGCGAGTACTTGGTGATCTTGAACACCCACTGGTTCATCTCACGCTGTTCGACCACCGCACCGGAACGCCAGCCGCGGCCGTCGATCACCTGCTCGTTGGCGAGCACGGTCATGTCGACCGGATCCCAGTTCACCTTGCGCTTCTCGCGCTCGACCAGCCCCGCCTGCATGAAGTCGAGGAACATCTTCTGCTGGTGCTTGTAGTAGGACGGATCGCAGGTCGCGAACTCGCGGGCCCAGTCGAGCGACAGGCCGATCGAGCGCAGCTGCTTCTTCATCGCCGCGATGTTGTCGTAGGTCCACGCCTTCGGCGCGACCTTGCGCTCGATCGCGGCGTTCTCCGCCGGCAGGCCGAACGCGTCCCAGCCCATCGGATGCAGCACGTTGAAGCCCTTGGCGCGCATGAAGCGCGCCAGCACGTCGCCTAGCGTATAATTACGGACATGGCCGATATGGATGCGTCCCGACGGGTAGGGAAACATCTCGAGTACGTAGTATTTCGGACGCGGATCTTCGTTCTTGGTGGCGAAAATCGCCTTCTCGTCCCACTGGCGCTGCCAGCGCGGCTCGGCTTCACGGGCGTTGTAGCGTTCGGTTGTCATGAAAATCGCTTGTAATTTTCGAGGATTCGCGTCGTTTTCGACGGCGGACTAGGCCACAAAAGCAGCACGCGGGTCAATGGGGCGGCAGATGATGATACCATTCCGTGCAGCTGCTAACTGGCGCTAATCGCAAGTTATTTTGCAGGCTCCGGCCGCACTGTCGGAGGTGGGATTGAGGCACGGTTAAGACTTGAATGGGAGACTGAGTGCATATTCAAGTCCTCAGCCCGCATCCTTGGATCACTCCGCATCGTGTCCGGCGCTACGTTCGACGAGCTCGACTTCGAGTATGCGACGACAGTCGCAGAGAAGGCCATGCGTTCCATGGCCCAGCAGCGCGTACCCCCCACGCCGAACAACTTCCATCTGTGGTTCAAGTACTCGCTGGGGTCGGCGTCGGACCTGAAGCGAGCCGTCGACATTCTCGTCAGCAACAAGCGCAAGTTCGACAAGACGACCAATCAGGCGCTGTTCGATACCTATATCGGTCAGCAGGGAACGGAAGCGGCCGTCGTCCACAAAGTCTCGCAGCAGTTGCATGGCGTCATGGATTCCGCCAAGCAGTATCTGACCGCCGCCATCGCCGACAACCGCACGCACATGGCGGCGATCGATGGCGTCGCCGAGCAGAACGAGCAGGGCGTCGATCCGAAGATCCTGATCGAGAGTCTGGTGAGCGAGCTGGCGCAGGCCACCGCGCGCGCGGCGAAGCTGGAAGCGAACTTCGCCGAAAAGTCGCGTGAGCTCGACACCATCAGGGACTCGCTCAACAAATCGGAGCAGCGCGCGCGCACGGACACCCTCACGGGTCTGCCGAACCGCCGCGCGCTCGAAGAGTTCTTCCGCCATGCGCAGATCGAGGCGATGGAGCGCGACGAGCCGCTCGCCATTCTCCTGATCGATGTCGATCACTTCAAGCGGTTCAACGACAGTTACGGTCACGGCGTCGGCGACCAGGTGCTGCGGCTCGTGGCCAAGGCGTTGCGCGAGCGCGTCCGCGACAACGATCTGCCGGCGCGCTACGGCGGCGAGGAACTGATCGCGGTGCTGCCGCAGACCGATCTCGAGGGTTGCACGGCCATCGCCGAACGCATCCGCCGCACGATCGCCGATTGCCAGTTCACACGGCGCTCGACCGGCGAAGTGCTGCCGCAGATCACGGTGTCGATCGGCGTCGGTCAATTCCAGTTCGGCGAGTCGATGGCTGATCTGATCGATCGCTGCGATCGTGCGCTGTATCTCGCCAAGAAGCTCGGCCGCAATCGCGTCGTCACCGAGCTCGAGCTCGACCGCAAACTGGCCGTCGGCTGATCAGCTCGAGCTGATCGGTTCAAGGCTGCGGCTCAGCCGGTGCGCGCCACGTCCCTGCTCGCATTTGCGACGTCGCCAAAGCCGTGTCCGACGACCGTGTTGCGTCCGCGATGCTTGGCGGCATACAGCGCGGCATCAGCCGCCTCGATCAGATCCGCAGGAGTCAGCGAATCATTGGGCAGTGTGCACGCCACGCCCACGCTGACCGTGACACAACGATGCGCCGACGTTGCGTGCGGCAGTTCGAGCTCCAGCACGGCGGCGCGCACCCGCTCGCCGATTTCGAGCGCCTGCCTCGCGTTCATTCCCGGCAGCAGCAGGCAGAATTCCTCGCCGCCATAGCGGCCGGCAAAGGCCATGGTCGAGCCCGCGATCTCCGCCAGCGTCTCGCCCAGCCGTGACAGGCAGGCGTCGCCTTCGGGATGACCGTAGGTATCGTTGTAGAGCTTGAAATGATCGACATCGATCATCAGCAACGACAGCTCTCTGCCGGTCTGCTGCGCCCGCGCCCATTCGATATCGATGCGGTTCTGGAAGCCGCGCCGGTTGGCGAGCCCTGACAGCATGTCGATCGACGCCATCACCGTCAGCCGGTCGTTGGCGGCGACCAGCTCACGCTCGCGCTGGCCCAGCTTCGCCGCCATCGCATTGAACGATCTTGCCAGCGGCACGAATTCCGAAGGGAGATTCTTGGTGGCGACGCGCGCCGACCAGTGACCCAGGCCGAAGCGCTTGGCCGTCGCGGCGAGCATGTTGACCGGCTTGACGATCAGCTTTTCGGCGGCGATCAGCGCGCCGAGCAGCACGATCAGGCACACCAGGCCGGCCTGCACATAGGCATTGTGGATCTCGCGGTCGATCGCCGCGGTGACGCGGGTCTCGTCGATGCTGACGATCAGGCGCGAGCCGGTATCGGCGATGCGGGTGAAGGTGATGGCGCGCTTCGATCCATCCGCTGCCGTGAAGCTCAACGTCTCGGTCGGCTTGCTGGAGCTCAGGGCGGTCTCCGTCACCGCCGACAACAGCGGCACGCTGTCGAGCGGCCGGCCGATCAGTTCCGCATACCCGGCCGGCGCGGCCAGCACGGTTCCCTCGCTGTCGATCAGCACCGCGGTGATGCCGGGACGGTTGCCAAGATTGCTCATGATCTTGGACATCCATTCCAGGTTCACGCTCGCGAGCATGACGGCGTCGGGCTCGCCGGTGAACGCGGCGACCGGATAGGCGGCCATCACGATCGGCACATGCGTCGGCTTCGACAGCAAATAGTCGGAGAAGACGAAGTCGCGCGCTTCCTGGGCGCCGCGGAAATAGGGCCGGTCGCTGAAATCCAGCCCCACATACTGATTGTTGGTCGAGCACTGGATGCGGCCGTCGCGGCCGGCGATCATCAGCGTGCGGATCCAGGGCAAGGTCGCCGGCAGGCTGGCCCGCATCATGTCGCAGCTGCGGCTGATGCCGGCCGCGGACGCGCGGACATAGGCGGTCGACTTCAGCACCGTCTCGACCGACATGATGACCTCGCGCTGCATGTCGGCGCTTTGCCGGGCGAGCGCAAAGAATTCCTCGGATGCGAGCGCGATCTGGCGGGTCCGGGCGCCTTCCAGGGATCGGGCGCGTTCCAGCATCAGCGGCGCGACCAGAATCAGGGCGAGCAGCGCCAGCCGGGCGCGAATCCCCATCAGCCGGTTCAGCTTCACTCTATTGCGATTGAAGCGGATGCTTGGCATTTCTTCCCCCTACCCCCGGCTGTGCAGGGTAAGGAGAAGGGCTCAAGAACCCTTTCTCGAACTCCGTAAAATTGCAGCTAAACCCGTAAATCTACCGGACCCGCGGACCCCCGATCGTGACCGACGCCCCCAACGCCTTGCCTTCGTCATCACAGACCGCGCTCGCCGCCGTCGAGCAGCAGATCCAGCGCGCCTGCGGCGACGCCCAGCGCGCGCGTGCCTCGGTGACCCTGATCGCGGTGTCGAAGACGTTCGCGGCCGAGGCGATCGAGCCGGTGATCACGGCCGGGCAGCGCGTGTTCGGAGAGAACCGGGTTCAGGAGGCCAAGGGCAAGTGGCCGGCGCTGATGACTGCGCATCCCGGCCTGTCGCTGCACCTGATCGGGCCGTTGCAGTCCAACAAGGCAAAGGAGGCGGTGGCGCTGTTCGACGCCATTCACTCCGTGGATCGGCCGAGTCTCTGCACGGCGCTGGCCAAGGAAATCGCGGCTCAGGGCCGGCATCCCCAGCTCTTCGTCCAGATCAACACCGGCGAGGAGCCGCAGAAGGCCGGCATCGCGCCCGGCGACGCCGACGCCTTCCTCGCGGCCTGTCGCAAGGATTACGGGCTGGAGATTTCCGGCCTGATGTGCATTCCGCCGGTCGACCAGGCGCCGGGACCGCATTTCGCGCTAACCGCCAAGATTGCCGCCCGCAACGGCCTGTCGAATCTTTCGATGGGCATGAGCGCCGATTTCGCCACCGCGATCCAGTTCGGCGCCACCCATGTGCGCGTCGGCTCGGCGATCTTCGGGCACCGCTGACGGTGCATCAATGTCAGGCTCGGTTATTCGAAACTGACGGACACCCGCCCGAGGTCGCCGAAATCCGCTTCCATCACGTCCCCCGACCCGATCGGCAGCGGCGGATGGCAGGTGCCGGTGGTGACCACCTGCCCTGCCCGCGCGGTGATGCCGAGCTGGCGCAGCTCGTTGACCAGCCAGGCCAGCGCGATCCGGGGATCGCCGAGCACGTTGCGGCCATGGCCGGTGAAGGTGTCGCCGCGCAGCGTGATGCGCGGCCGCTCGTCCACGAGGTCGCGGCCGCGCCAGTCGGCTGATGTCGGCGCTCCCAGCACGAACAGATGGGCGCAGGCGTTGTCGGCGATCAGCTGCGCCTCCCCTGCGCTGACGAAATCAGCGAATCGCGAATCCGGAATCTCGATCGCGGGGTGCAGCGTGTCGACGGCCGCGAGCACCTCGGCGACATCATAAGGTGTCGGTCGTGGCGGCAGATCCCGTCCCAGGCGAAACGCGAATTCCGGCTCCGCGACCCGCATCTCGTTGCCTGCCATGGAGGCGGTGCCGCCGACCGGCAGAACCGTCTCGGCCAGGATGCGGCCGGCCATCGGACCGGCGACATTGATATGGCGCTGTCCCGCTTCGCTGGTGGCCGCGATCTTCCAGCCGAACAGCGGCTGGCGCGATTGGCGCTCGATCTCGGCCTGGATGGCGTAGCCCTCGGCACGGTCGTGGGGACGAAGATCCGGCGGCAATGCCGCCAGCTTGCGGCCTGATGTCCAGTGGTCGTTCAGAATGCCGGAAGCGCCGGCAAGCCTGTCCGCTGCGCGCATGATGTCCTCCCCGTCGCTGTCTCTTCTTTTATTGAATGACGATCCTGGTGCGCGGACCGATCCTTTGCAACAGCTGCAGCATCGCCGGACGGGTCATCGCCACGCAGCCGGCTGTGGGCCCGAAATTCGGCCGTGCGAGGTGCAGGAACACCGCGCTGCCCCGCCCCGCAATCCGCGGACGGGTGTTGTGGTCGATCTCGATGATGAAATCGTACAAATGGTCCTGCCGCGCGAGGCGGTCTCCGGGCTGGTCTCCGCACAGCTTCACCGGCTGGTTATAGTGCCGGTCGGCGGGGTCCTCGCACCAGGCGTCCTCGGGTCCGATCAGCCGGACCGGCAGAAAGGTCCGCGGGCGGGCATGCCGGTCCGCCCGCCACCAGAGACGGCGGGGGTAGAATGTGCCGCGCGGGGTGCCGCCATCGCCCTCGCGCTTGTTGGCGAGGACGCCGCCGCGGCCGAGCGCCACCGGAATGATATGGCCCCAGATTGTCAGCCAGCCGCGCTGGCGGGAGCCCGCGCCAGTCCGAATCGACACATGGGCTGCTGGCATGCCACGCGGCGAATCTGCTAATGTCATGAAACAACGTGCCTTTTCATTGCCATGCATTGCCCGTGAATTGCCTTATTGTCGGCAAATGGTCCGCTCCGCGAGTCGAACAGGACATTCATCTCATTCCCTGCCCAATTCTGGAGTACAGTGCTGGGCGCTTGTGAATCGATAACAGCCCCCTACTTCAAGACGGAACAGGGCTGATGAGCCTGTTTGCCCACCGTTGAAGGCGCCACCCACCTGATCCCGCCGGCGCCACCTAGAGGATTGTACAATGGCCAATGCCCGCAAGATCCTGATCGTGGATGACGACACCGATCTGCGCGACACCCTGATGGAGCAGCTCTCGCTGCATGATGAATTCGAGGCTCAGGCCGTCGATACCGGCGCCAAGGGTGCCAGCGCCGCAAAGGCCAATTCTCCCGATCTGGTGCTGATGGATGTCGGCCTGCCCGACACCGACGGCCGCGAGGTGGTGCGCAGCTTGCGAAAAGGCGGCTTCAAGGCCCCGATCATCATGCTGACCGGCCATGACACCGATTCGGATACGATCCTCGGGCTCGAGTCCGGCGCCAATGACTACGTCGCCAAGCCGTTCCGCTTCGCCGTGCTGCTCGCCCGCATCCGCGCCCAGCTTCGCCAGCACGAGGCCAGCGAGGACGCGGTGTTCTCGGTCGGCCCCTACAGCTTCCGCCCGGGCTCGAAGATGCTGACCGGCGCCAACGCCCGGAAGGTCCGCCTGACGGAAAAGGAAACCGCGATCCTGCGCTTCCTGTACCGCGCCGGCCAGCAGCCGGTGTCGCGCGAGACCCTGCTGCAGGAGGTCTGGGGCTACAATTCCGGCGTCACCACCCACACGCTGGAAACGCATATTTACCGTCTGCGGCAGAAGATCGAGAAAGATGCCGCGAATCCCGAGATTCTCGTCACCGAGGCCGGTGGATACAAGTTGGTACCGTGATAGGTTCGGGGATGGCGGTTTCGCCATTTATGTTATTGGTTCCATTCCGCCTTCCCCGGGCCCTCGATGTCGATCGAAGACGATATTGCGCTATTGGAGCGCGTCCCAACCTTGCGCCTTTTGGGAAGCGACTCACTGCGCATGATCGCGATCGGCTCCGAGCAGCGTAACGTCCAGAGCGGCGAAACGCTGTTCCGCGAGGGCGACACCGCCGATTGCGGCTATGTTGTCCAGCGCGGCGCGCTGCGCATCAATGACGAAGCCGGTGCCGAGATCGTCGCCACGCCGACGATGCTGATCGGCGAACTCGCGTTGCTGGTCGAGATGCGGCGCCCGGCCACCGCGACCGCCTTGGAATATTCGACCGTGGTGCGCATCTCGCGCAGCCTGTTCCAGCGCGTGCTCGAAAGCGATGCGATGGCGGCCCGGCGGCTGCGCGACGAGTTCGCCCACCGCGCCAGCCGGATCGCCAACGACATCATGATGGCCGGCGCGAAGCTGATGTCGTGAGCGCACGGCCGAGAGAGCGGTTGCACATCTGATCCCCCGTCATTCCGGGGCAAGGCCGCAGGCCTTGAACCCGGAATCCCGAGCTTGTCTTGCGCCCGTTTCAACAAGCTCGAGATTCCGGGTTCAATCGCCAAAGCGCCGTCGCTTTGCGACTGCGCCTTGTCGATTGCCCCGTAATGACGGCGAAGGCGCCACGAGTCAGCTCACACCGAAGCGGCTAACTACACGTCCATCGTCACCGTCACCGGCACATGGTCCGATGGCCGCTCCCAGCTCCGCGCATCGCGCAGGATCTTGAAGTCGCTGACGCGGTCCTTCAGCGCCCGCGATACCCAGATGTGGTCGAGCCGTCGGCCGCGGTCGCCGACGGTCCAGTCGGCGGCGCGGTAGCTCCACCACGTGTAGACCTTCTCCGACATCGGGATGCGCTCGCGCGCGACGTCGATCCATTCGCCATGGCTCTGCGCCGCCAGCAGCTTCTCGGTCTCGATCGGCGTATGTGAGACCACCTTCAGGAGTTGCTTGTGCGACCACACGTCGTGCTCATGCGGCGCGACGTTGAGATCGCCGACCAGGATGTGGCGGTCGTCGCCGCGCGGATGCAGCGGCTCGCACGCCTTCATCTCGTCGAGGAATTGCAGCTTGTGCTCGAATTTAGGATTGAGCGCGGGATCGGGAATGTCGCCGCCGGCCGGCACGTAGAAATTATGCAGCACCAGCCGCTGCGCGAGCTGCGCCTTCTCGCCGAACGCCACGCTGATGTGACGCGAATCCACCTTGTCGCAGAACGTCCGGACGTTCGTCGTCTCGAAAGGCCATTTCGAGATCACGGCGACGCCGTGATAGCCCTTCTGCCCGTTCAGCGCGATGTGCTCATAGCCGAGCCGCTTGAAGCGCTTCAGCGGGAAGGCATCATCGATGCACTTGGTCTCCTGCAGGCACAGCACATCGGGCCGGACCTGCTTGATGAGCTTGGCGACGAGATCGATGCGCAGGCGCACCGAATTGATGTTCCAGGTGGTCAGGACGAGACGCATGATATCTGCGATAGCATGGATTGCACTGCCGTCAGCGCCCGAGCCTGGGCCGCGGCGCGGCCGATTGACTGCACCACCAGGGCTTTTCCCCAACTAACTGGATTGCGTGTTCAACGCCGCTTGGCCTCGATCACGTCCCACACCCGCGCCGCGATGTCGGGGCCGCCGAGCCGCGAGATCGCGCGGATGCCGGTCGGCGAGGTCACGTTGATCTCGGTGAGATTGCCGTCGATGACGTCGATGCCAACCAGCAGCAGGCCGCGGGCGCGCAGCTCCGGTCCAAGCGTGTCGCAGATCTCGCGCTCGCGCGGGCTGAGCTCGGTCGCCTGCGCGGCGCCGCCGCGCACCATGTTGGAGCGGAGGTCATCGGCGGCCGGCACGCGGTTGACGGCGCCGGCGAACTCGCCGTCGACCAGGATGATGCGCTTGTCACCGTGCTTCACCTCGGGAAGGAAGCGCTGGATCACCCAGGGCTCCTTGAACGTCACCGAGAACATGTCGAACAGCGAGCCGAAATTCATGTCCTGCGGCATCACCCGGAAGACCGCCGCGCCGCCATGGCCGTGCAGCGGCTTCATCACCACGGCGCCGTGCTGGTCGCGGAAGGCGTTGATCTCGTCGATGTCCCGCGAGATCAAGGTCGGCGGCATCAGCTGCGGAAAATTCATCACGAACAGCTTTTCCGGCGCATTGCGCACGCTGGCGGGATCGTTGACCACCAGCGTCTTCGGATGGATGCGCTCGAGGAAATGCGTCGAGGTGATGTAGGCGAGATCGAACGGCGGATCCTGCCGCAGCAGCACGACGTCGAACGAGGTGAGCGCGGTCGGCTTCGGCTCGCCGAGCGTGAAGTGATCGCCGACCTCGTCGCGCACCGTCAGCGCCTGCACCGGCGCGTACAGCTCGTCGCCGCGCAGCGACAGCTTGTCCGGCGTGTAGTAGCACAGCCCGTGGCCGCGCCGCTGCGCTTCGAGCAGCATCGCAAACGTCGAGTCGCCGCGGATGTTGATGCGCGCGATCGGGTCCATCTGGACGGCGACATTCAGTTTCATGGGCAGGTCCCGGTCTCTGTCGTGTGAGTTCTGGTCGTATGGCTCATGTCAGGTGCTGGCGTCGAAGGCTGCGATCAGATGGCGCGGCAGGCTGCGCGGCGCAACCAGAATCGCGTCGAACCGCAGCTCCAATTCGGCATGGTCGGGATGCGCCGCCAGCCAGGCCTGCGCGGCAGCGATGATGCGCTGCTGCTGGCGCGGCGTCACCGCGTAGGCGGCATCGTCGAGCGAGGCGCGGGCCTTGACCTCGACGAAGGCAACCAGGCCGCGCTTGCGCGCGATGATGTCGATCTCGCCATGCGGCGTGCGGAAGCGTTTGGCGAGGATGCGATAGCCCTTGGCGATCAGCAGCGCCGCCGCGCGCGCCTCCGCCGACAGGCCGGTGCGGAAGGCGGCGACGCGCTCGGGGGCGGCCGTCTTGGCGGGCTTGTTGGCGGGCTTGCCGGCCGCAGGCTCAGTCTTCGCCATCGGCCGTGTCCTTGGCGAGCTCCAGCGCGCGTGCGTAGACTTCGCGCCGTGGGCGGCCCGAGAGTTCGACGGCATGCATCACGGCGTCCTTGACGCTTGACCGCTGCAGCAGGTCCCTCAGGACCGCATCCAGCGCATCCTGCGTCAGCACCTCGGCATCGCGCGGCGGCGGGCCGATGACCAGCACGAACTCGCCGCGCGTCTCGAGCTCAGCGGCCCCGGCCGCGAGCTCGCCGACGGGTCCGCGCAGAACTTCCTCGTGCAGCTTGGTCAGCTCGCGGCAGATCGCGGCGGGGCGTCCCTTCATCGCGTCGGCGAGATCAGCCAGCGTGTCCTGAACACGGCTGCCCGCTTCGAACACCACCACCGTCGCTTCGATGCGCGCGAGCTCCGACAGCCGCGTCCGCCGCGCCTGCTGCTTGGCCGGCAGGAAGCCCTCGAAGAAGAAGCGGTCGGTCGGCAACGCGGCCACGGTCAGCGCGGCGAGCACGGCGGAGGGTCCGGGCAGTGCCGTGACCGCGTGGCCCGCGTCACAGGCCGCGCGCACCAGCTTGTAGCCGGGATCGGAGATCAGCGGGGTTCCGGCGTCGGACACCAGCGCGATCGCCGCGCCCTCGGCCAGCCGCTGCAAGATCTTCGGCCTGACGGCCTCGGCATTGTGCTCGTGATAGGCGGCGAGCTCCGCGGACAGGCCGTAGCGCTCGGCGAGACGCCGGGTGATTCGCGTGTCCTCGCAGAAGATCATGTCGGCGCCGGCGAGCGTATCCAGCGCGCGCAGGGTGATATCGCCGAGATTGCCGATCGGGGTTGCCACGAGATGCAGCCCCGGACGTGCCCTGGACGCCGCAACGGCCTGCCCCGCCACCAGATAGGTCGGCGTGCTGGAAGATTTGCCGTCACCCGGCGGCGTGTTCGGGATTGCGTTGGCGCCCATCGCGGTAATTTAAAGGGCGCGTCGCGGGAATGCCATAAGGGAACGATCGGGCGGGCGAGTCGAAGTTCCCGGCCGCGCATGCCGTTCATCGCAGCTTCAAGTTCGAACCCGCACAAATCCGGTGTTGCGTGAGAGCAGGGGATAGCGCGTGCAAAACGCTGAATTGATCCGCCGTGTGGCGCTGACAGCCTTTTGTTTTGCTTAACTATTCGTCGACAATATGAGTGAATCAGCACGGCCTGGGGGGCGTGCGTTTGGGGAACTTCTGGCCGTAACAGGCCGAACGAAGAGATGCCATGGTGGGCCCGCGTGATCCCAACTCTCTCCGTCCGGGACCCCATGGGGTTGCCCGGCGAACGGCGCTGGGTCTGATCCTGGGCGCGCCGATCCTGTCGGCGTGCTCGAGCGTGCAGAACCCCTTTGAGCAGGCGACGGCGCCCGCCGGCCCGCCGCAGCAGCCGGCGGTGGCCGGCAACGGCCAGGTCAAGGTCGGTCTGATCCTGCCGCTGTCGGCGTCCGGCAATGCCGGCGTCGCGGCGCAGTCGATGAAGAACGCCGCCGAGATGGCGCTCGCCGAGTTTCAGAACCCCAATATCCAGCTTCTGATCAAGGACGATGCCGGCAGCCAGCCGGGTGCGCAGCAGGGCGCCCAGCAGGCCTCCGACGAGGGCGCCGAAATCATCCTGGGTCCGCTGTTCGCCGGATCAGTCCCCGCGGTGGCCCAGGTGGCGCGAACCCGCAACATCTCGGTGATCGCCTTCTCGACCGATTCGAGCGTCGCCGGGCGGGGCGTCTATCTGCTCAGCTTCCTGCCGGAATCCGATGCGACGCGGATCGTCGACTACTCCGCCGGCGTGGGCAAGCGCTCCTTCGCGGCGCTGCTGCCCGACAATGCCTATGGCACCGTGGTCGAAGGCGCGTTCAAGACCGCCGTCAGCCGGCGCGGCGGACGCATCGTGGCGTTCGAGAAATACTCCGGCGACCGCGCCGGGCCGGCGCGCACCGTCGCGCAGGCGCTCGGCGGCGCCGATGCGTTGCTGCTCGCCGATGACGGCGAATCGGTTGCGGCCACCGCCGATGCGCTGACCGCGGCCGGCGCGAACCTGCGCAACATTCAGCTGCTCGGCACCGGGCTGTGGGACAATCCGCGCGTCTATGCCAGCGCCAGCCTGCAAGGCGGCCTCTATGCCGCGCCGGACCCGTCCGGATTCCGCGCCTTCGCCGGGCGCTACCGCACGCGCTTTGGCGGCGACCCCGTGCGCACGGCGACACTGGCCTATGATGCGGTGGCGCTGGTCGCCGCGCTGGCGCGCACCCAAGGCGCGCAGCGTTTCGCACCGGATGTGCTGACCAATGCCTCCGGCTTCGCCGGCATCGACGGGCTGTTTCGCTTCCGCAGCGACGGCACCAATGAGCGCGGACTCGCCGTGATGCGCGTCGCCTCGGGTGGTGGTCAGGCCATCGCCGGCGCACCCAAGAGCTTCAGCGCCACTTGAGAGAGTGCGCCGTCAGGCCGCGAGATCGGCGACGACGGCGTCGAGCACCGGGAAGCCGTCCTGGGTGACGCGCAGCCGTCCGTCCGGCTCGACCGCGATGGCGCCCTCCTCGCGCAGCAGCGCAATGCGGCGCGGATCGAGTGTGCGGCCTGAGATCGCGGCATAGCGCTGGGGATCGATACCTTCGCGCAGGCGCAGCCCCATCAGCAGGAATTCGTCGGCGCGCTCCTCGCTGTTGAGGAGGTCGTCGGTCATCACGCCGTGCCCGTTGGATTCGACCCGCATCAGCCAGGCCTCCGGCCGCTTGTCGGTCGCGGTCGCGTGCCTCAGACCGTCGATGTCGAGCCGCCCATGCGCGCCCGGGCCGATGCCGGCATATTCCTGGCCGCGCCAGTAGACCAAATTGTGCCGGCACTCCGCGCCAGGCCGCGCGTGATTAGAGATCTCGTAGGCCGGCAGCCCATGGCGGGCGCAGACCTCCTGCGTGACGTCATACAGCGTCCGCGCGAGCCCTTCGTCCGGCGTCTTCAGCTTCCCGGCGGCGTGCAGCCCGAAGAACGGCGTACCCTCTTCGATCGTGAGCTGATAGAGCGACAGATGCTCGGCCGCCTCGCCGATCGCGCGGTTCAGCTCCTCGGTCCACATCGCTGGCGTCTGGTCAGGCCGCGCGTAGATGAGATCGAACGAATAGCGGTCGAACGCTCCGCGTGCGATGGCGACGGCCTTCATCGCCTCTTCGGCCGTGTGCAGGCGTCCCAGCATCTTCAGCGACGCATCGTCCATCGCCTGGACGCCGAGCGAGACGCGGTTGACGCCGGCCGCGCGGTAGCCCGCAAAGCGCGTCGCCTCGACGCTGGTCGGGTTGGCCTCCAGCGACACCTCGACGTCAGCGGCGACGCGCCAGTGCTTGCCGATCGCATCGAGAATGGCGCCGACCGTCTGCGGCTGCATCAGCGACGGCGTGCCGCCGCCGAGAAAGATCGAGGTGACGGTGCGTGGTCCGGTCCGCACCGCCGTGGTCGCGATCTCCCGGGCGAAGGCGCGCGCGAAGCGGTCCTGGTCGATGGCGGCATGCCGGACGTGGCTGTTGAAGTCGCAATACGGACATTTCGACAGGCAGAACGGCCAGTGCACATAGACGCCGAACGCTTCGCTGTCAGCGCTGCTCAAGACAGATCTCCGCGAGTTTCACGAAGGCGCGGGCACGGTGCGACAGGCCAAGGCCCAGCGGCGGCAGGCCGTGCTTCTCGATGCTCGTCATCTCGCCGAAGGTCCGGTCATGTCCTTCGGGCAGGAACATCGGGTCATAGCCGAAACCGGCAGTGCCGCGGGGCGGCCAGACCAGGGTGCCGTCCACCCGCGCCTCGACCTCCTCGACGTGTCCGTCCGGCCAGGCGACGCACAGCGCCGAGACGAAATGCGCGGTGCGCTTGTCGGCGGTGACAGCGCCGCGCTCCTGCAGCAGGCGCTCGATCTGCGCCATCGCCGCGGCGAAATCCTTGGTCGGTCCGGCCCAGCGCGCGGAATAGATGCCCGGCGCGCCGTCGAGCCCATGGACGACGATCCCGGAATCGTCGGCGAAGGCCGGCAGCTGGGCGGCCTCGGCCGCGGCCACCGCCTTGATGCGGGCGTTCGCCTGGAAGGTGTCGCCAGTCTCCTCGGGCTCGCCGAGCCCGAGTTCGCCCGCCGAGACGGCCTCCACGCCATAGGGCGCCAGCAACTCGCGCATCTCGACGAGCTTGCCGGAATTATGGGTCGCAATGACGATGCGGCCAGTGATCGGGCGGTGTGGGCTGCTCACGCGACCGCCATCTTCTGCAGGTCGACCAGGCGGGCGACGCCCTTGCGGGCCAGCGCCATCAGCGCCAGGAACTCGGCTTCCGTGAACGGGGTCTTCTCGGCCGTGCCCTGCACCTCGATGATGCGGCCGTCGCCGGTCATGACGAAATTGGCGTCGGTCTCGGCCTCGGAATCCTCGGCATAGTCGAGGTCGAGCACCGGCGTGCCGTTGTAGATGCCACAGGAGATCGCGGCGACGTTGGCGCGCAGCACCTCGGCCTTGAGCATGTTCCGCGTCTTCATCCATTTGATGCAGTCGGCCAGCGCCACCCAGGCGCCGGTGATCGAGGCGGTGCGGGTGCCGCCGTCGGCCTGCAGCACGTCGCAATCGACCGTGATCTGGCGTTCGCCGAGGGCCTCCAGGTCGATCGCGGTGCGCAGCGAGCGGCCGATCAGGCGCTGGATCTCCACGGTGCGGCCGGTCTGCTTGCCGGCCGAGGCCTCGCGGCGGGTCCGTTCGGAGGTGGCGCGCGGCAGCATGCCGTATTCGGCCGTGATCCAGCCCCGGCCCTGCCCCTTGAGCCACGGCGGCAGCCGGTCCTCCAGGGTGGCGGTGACCAGCACATGGGTGTCGCCGAATTTCACCAGGCAGGAGCCTTCGGCGTATTTGACGACGCCGCGTTCCAGGCTCACGGGCCGCAATTCATCCGGTGCACGGCGGCTCGGCCGCATGGGTTCTCTCCGTGAATGGAAGGCGCAAGGGGTGTTGATCGGCCTTGTAGGAGCCGGGGCGGGACGCGGCAAGGGCTTATCGGGCCGCGGGGCGCGACCCATGACCCGCTTGCCACCGAGCCGCCGCATCGACACATTAGAGCGAGCTGGGAGGAGAGCTTCTGGTGGCCCACCACGATCCGATCAACCTGATGACACCGCCCGCCGGCCTGGCGCAGCTCAACGAGCGCTCGCGCGAGATCTTCAAGCAGATCGTCGAGAGCTATCTGGCGACCGGCGAGCCGGTCGGCTCGCGCAACATCTCGCGGCTGATCGCCGTTCCCCTGTCGCCGGCCTCCGTGCGCAACGTGATGGCCGATCTCGAACAGCTCGGCCTGATCTATGCCCCGCATACCTCGGCCGGGCGGCTGCCGACGGAAGCGGGGCTGCGCTTCTTCGTCGACGCCCTGATGCAGGTCGGCGACATGACCGAGGCCGAGCGGCAGTCGATCCAGAGTCAGCTCGCCGCCGTCGGCCGGGCGCAATCGGTCGAGGCGGCGCTGGACGAGGCGCTGACGCGGCTGTCGGGCCTCACGCGTGCTGCCGCCGTGGTGCTCACCGCAAAATCCAACACCCGGCTCAAGCACATCGAGTTCGTGCGCCTGGAGCCCGAGCGCGCGCTGGTCGTGCTGGTCGGCGAGGATGGGCAGGTCGAGAACCGCGTGCTGGCGCTGCCCCCCGGCGTGCCGTCGTCGGCGCTGACCGAGGCGTCGAACTTCCTCAATGCGCGGATCCGCGGGCGCACGCTGGCCGAGGCCCGTCTCGAACTCGAGACGGCACTGGCGGCCGATCGCGCCGAACTCGATCAGCTGACGCAGAAGGTGATCGCGGCCGGTGTCGCGAGCTGGTCCGGCGGCGACAGCGACGAACGCCAGCTCATCGTGCGCGGTCATGCCAATTTGCTCGAGGATCTGCATGCGCTCGATGATCTCGAGCGTGTGCGCAGGCTGTTCGACGATCTCGAGACCAAGCGCGGTGTCGTCGATCTGCTCGGGCGCGCAGAAAGCGCCGACGGCGTCCGCATCTTCATCGGTTCGGAGAACAAGCTGTTCTCGCTGTCGGGCTCGTCCACGATCGTCTCGCCCTATTCGGATGCAACGGGCCGTATCGTCGGCGTACTCGGCGTCATCGGTCCGACCCGGCTGAACTACGCCCGCGTGATTCCGACCGTCGATTATGCGGCGCGGCTCGTCAGTCGCCTGTTCGGTGGTTGAAACGTAACATGGTTAACCCGTCCGGCGCGGCGCAAGACCCCGCCGCTCGACCCCGCGCTTGATTTTCGCGGCTCAAAGCACGATATCCCGCCCGACATCCCCAAACCGCCGAACTTGCGAGAAGTCTGTCCATGACCGATCCCGACCTGCACAAGAATGATCCGGAAAACCCGGCGCAGGCCAGCGAACCCGTCGTCTCGAAACCCTATATCATGCCCGACGATCCCGAGACCGGCTCGGCCGAGGCCCTCGCCAAGGAAGCCGCCGACGCGCGGGACAAGATGCTGCGCACGCTGGCAGAGATGGAAAATCTGCGCAAGCGCACCGCACGTGAGGTCGCCGACGCGCGCATGTACGGCATCACCGGCTTCGCGCGCGACGTGCTCGATATCGCCGACAATCTGCAGCGTGCGCTCGATGCCGTGCCGGCCGAGACCCGCGAAAATGCCGATGCGGGCCTGAAGGCACTGATCGAGGGCGTCGAGCTCACCGAGCGCTCGCTGCTCAACACGCTGGAGAAGAACGGCGTCAAGAAGTTCGACCCGACGGGCCAGAAGTTCGACCCGAACTTCCAGCAGGCGATGTACGAGGTGCCGGATCCATCCGTGCCGTCGGGCACCGTGGTGCAGGTCGTGCAGGCCGGCTTCATGATCGGCGAGCGCGTGCTGCGCCCGGCCCTGGTCGGCGTGTCCAAGGGCGGCGCGAAGGCCGCGCCCGCGGCGAGCAACGATCAGTCGAATAGCGCAGCCTGAGTTTGAACGAGCGGTCCACGCGCGGACTGCTCCATGCAAAAACGCAAAAAAGCCACCGGCGGTACCGGTGGCTTTTTCGTTTACTGGAGCTCCGATGAGCTTGGACCCGCTCAGCCCCTCGGCTGGATGCCGTCGCGCACGGCGCGGAAGCGCGGGAAGGCGGCCGACCACTGGTCGCGCGGCGCGCTGCCGATGATCCGCAAGGTGCTCGGGCCGCTGAAGCGCAGCCACTGCACCACGGTCACCGGCGTATTGTCCTTGCCGCTGACCGCATCGATACGGGTCTCATAGGCCGGCAGGCCGTCGATGCGGATCGGCTCGGACATCGTGATTCGCGCCTCACGGACGCCGGGAATCGTGGTGGCCGCCTGCTGCGCGACGCGGGCGCGGTCGCCCGCTTCGGGCGCGACGCCGGCGACCAGCCCGATCACCACGAAGGGCGCGGCCTCGAAACCCTTCTCCTCGTCGCTGTCGCCGAGGATCAGCGCGCCCGGTCCGAGCGTGCGAACGGTCTTGAAGCCGGAGAGCTCGGTGACCTTGAACGGCATGATCCCAAGCTGCTCGTCGACCGGCACGTCCTTGCGGACCACGGCCGAGGCAAACATCTGGCGCACGGCGTCGTCGGTGTAGATCTTGCTCGCCGTTTCCGGCACCTGCACCGCGACATAGCCGGAGAAGCCGCTGCCGGGCAGGATCATCGAATAGCGCCGCACCGGCGTCGCGCCGTCGCGCCCGTTCTCGACCGTGTAGTAGGCGGTGCCCGCCGATGTCTCGATGCTCTCCGGCTTGATGTTGCCAGTGCCGCCGGGATTGGCGGTAAAGGCGTTCTTCACCTCGCCATAGGCGGCCGCCGGCAACTCGGTCAGCAGCACCTTCACGCTCTGGTCCTCGGTTTCGAAGCCGGAAAAATTCTTGGCCTTGCCGAGGCCGACCAGCGGCGCAAGCCCGATGCGCACACCGGGCGGGAAGATGGCATCCGCAGCCAGCGCCGGTCGCAGCAGCGAGATCGAGACCAGCGCCACGGCGAGAAGTCGGAAGAGCGTCATGAGGAAACTGCCTCGTTCAATGGACCAGTTCGACGGCCGCCATCCCCCGGTCACGACCATCCTCGAAAGAGACGCCTTTTAGCGGGTTTGCCGCGCCGGGGACAGGTCGGCAGGGTGCGACGTGAAGTTCCGGCCTAGCATCGTGATCGATCCGCGCTCGATTATGGCTTTGCTAAGGATGTTTGACGGTGCCGGAGGCCGGCGGCTTGGCGGCCGCGATTGGTGTCTGGCGCATCATTTCGCGGCACGTCCGGGCCATCCGCCAGCCTGCCTGGAAGTCTTGCATGGAAGTCTTGGGCCCGTCGTCTGACCTCCGCCGGTGGCGACGATCCGGACGCGGGAGAATCCGCGGTTTTTTCCGCGCGCCCGAGCCTCCTCCGGTCCTTGCGGGTGCCTCCCCCCCTCCTATATGACGCTCATCGTCGCAATATCGCGAGCATTTGATCTGAGGGGGTTTTGGATGGGGGCGCCGTCAGGGCCCCACCCAACCTGCCGCAAAAAGAAGGATATGAGACCATGGGAAAGGTCATCGGGATCGATCTCGGCACCACGAATTCGTGCGTGGCCGTCATGGACGGCAAATCGTCGAAAGTCATCGAGAACGCCGAGGGCATGCGCACGACGCCGTCGATCGTCGCCTTCAGTGACGATGGCGAGCGCCTCGTCGGCCAGCCGGCCAAGCGCCAGGCCGTCACCAACCCCGAGCGCACCTTCTTCGCAGTCAAGCGCCTGATCGGCCGCCGCTACGACGACCCGATGGTCGAGAAGGACAAGAAGCTCGTCCCCTACAAGATCGTCAAGGCCGGCAACGGCGACGCCTGGGTCGAGGCCGACGGTAAGACCTATTCGCCCTCGCAGGTCTCCGCCTTCATCCTGCAGAAGATGAAGGAGACCGCTGAGGCCCATCTCGGCCAGAAGGTCGACCAGGCCGTCATCACCGTCCCCGCCTACTTCAACGACGCCCAGCGCCAGGCCACCAAGGACGCCGGCAAGATCGCTGGCCTCGAAGTGCTGCGCATCATCAACGAGCCGACCGCAGCGGCGCTCGCCTATGGCCTCGACAAGACCAAGGCCGGCACGATCGCCGTGTACGACCTTGGCGGCGGCACCTTCGACGTCTCGATCCTGGAGATCGGCGACGGCGTGTTCGAGGTGAAGTCGACCAATGGCGACACCTTCCTCGGCGGTGAAGACTTCGACATGCGTCTGGTCAGCTACCTCGCCGACGAATTCCAGAAGGAGCAGGGCATCAACCTGCGCAACGACAAGCTCGCTCTGCAGCGCCTCAAGGAAGCTGCCGAGAAGGCCAAGATCGAGCTGTCGTCGACCACGCAGACCGAGATCAACCTGCCCTTCATCACCGCGGACCAGTCCGGTCCGAAGCATCTGACGATGAAGCTGACCCGCGCCAAGTTCGAGGCGCTGGTGGCCGACCTCGTCGAGAAGACCATCGAGCCGTGCCGCAAGGCGCTGAAGGATGCCGGCCTCACCGCCGGCGAGATCGGCGAAGTGGTGCTGGTCGGCGGCATGACCCGCATGCCGAAGATCCAGGAGATGGTGAAGCAGTTCTTCGGCAAGGAGCCGCACAAGGGCGTCAACCCCGACGAGGTGGTGGCGATCGGTGCCGCCATTCAGGCCGGCGTGCTGCAGGGCGACGTCAAGGACGTGCTGCTGCTCGACGTGACCCCGCTGTCGCTCGGCATCGAGACCTTGGGCGGCGTGTTCACCCGCATCATCGACCGCAACACCACGATCCCGACCAAGAAGAGCCAGGTGTTCTCGACCGCCGAGGACAATCAGAACGCGGTCACCATCCGGGTCTTCCAGGGTGAGCGCGAGATGGCGGCCGACAACAAGATGCTCGGCCAGTTCGACCTGATGGGCATTCCGCCGGCGCCGCGCGGCATGCCGCAGATCGAGGTGACGTTCGACATCGACGCCAACGGCATCGTCAACGTCTCGGCCAAGGACAAGGCCACCGGCAAGGAGCAGCAGATCCGCATCCAGGCCTCGGGTGGCCTGTCGGAAGCCGACATCGACAAGATGGTCAAGGACGCCGAGGCCAATGCCGCGGCCGACAAGAAGCGCCGCGAGGCGGTCGACGCCAAGAACCATGCCGACGCGCTGGTGCATTCCACCGAGAAGGCGCTGGCCGAGCATGGCTCGAAGGTCGCCGACACCGAGCGCCGCGCCATCGAAGACGCCGTCAGCGATCTGAAGGAAGCGCTGAAGGGCGACGATGCCGAGGCGATCAAGGCCAAGACCAACACCCTGGCCCAGGCCTCGATGAAGCTCGGCGAGGCCATGTACAAGCAGCAGGCCGAGAGCGATGCGGCCCGCGACGCCGCCAAGGATGATGTGGTCGACGCGGAGTTCACCGAGGTCGACGACGACAAGAAGAAATCTGCTTAATCGACGGTAGAGGCTGATAGCCATGACCCCCATGCCAAAGAGCGCAGCCAGCGTCTCGTTGGATGGGGGTCATTTTCTTTGAACCGGCGCGCGGCGTGCGCGCGAGCCGTTGAGGTCTGACGATGTTCGGGCGGGTTTGATTGATGTCCACCAAGCGCTGCTACTACGAGACCCTGGAAGTCGAGCGCGACGCCGACGAGACCAAGCTGAAGTCGGCCTTCCGCAAGCTCGCGATGAAATGGCATCCGGACAAGAATCCGGGCGATGCCTCCAGCGAGGTCAAGTTCAAGGAGATCAACGAGGCCTATGAGGTGCTGCGCGACGCCGACAAGCGCGCCGCCTACGACCGCTACGGCCATGCCGCGTTCGAGCAGGGCGGCGGCGGTGGCCCGCACGGCTTCGGCGCCGGTTTCGCCTCGTCCTTCTCCGACATTTTCGAAGACCTGTTCGGCATGGCCGGACAGCGCCGCGGCGGGACGGGGCGCGAGCGCGGCGCCGACCTGCGCTACAATATGGAGATCACGCTCGAGGAGGCGTTCCTCGGCAAGACCGCGCAGATCGAGATCCCGGTTTCGGTCACCTGCGAGCCTTGCTCCGGCACCGGCGCCAAGGCCGGCACCAAGCCGAAGACCTGCGCGATGTGCGGCGGCGCCGGCCGGGTCCGCCAGGCGCAGGGCTTCTTCACCTTGGAGCGCACCTGCCCTGGCTGCCATGGCCGCGGCCAGATGATCGAGGATCCCTGTCCGTCCTGCTCCGGCACCGGCCGGGTGACGCGCGACCGCACGCTGTCGGTCAACATTCCCCAGGGCGTCGAGGACGGCACCCGCATTCGTCTCGCCGGCGAAGGCGAGGCCGGCCTGCGCGGCGGCCCGCCGGGCGACCTCTACATCTTCCTGTCGCTGACCGGCCACGAGTTCTTCCAACGCGACGGCGCCGACCTGCACTGCCGGGTGCCGATCTCGATGGTGACCGCGGCGCTCGGCGGCGAGTTCGAGGTGCCGACGATCGACAGCGGCAAGACCAAGGTGAAGATTCCCGCCGGCACCCAGTCCGGCCGCCGCTTCCGGATCGCCGCCAAGGGCATGCCGGTGCTGCGCTCGCGCCAGACCGGCGACATGTATGTCCAGGTCGTGGTCGAGACGCCGCAGAACCTCACCAAGAAGCAGCAGGAGCTGCTGGCCGAGTTCGAGAAGCTGTCGTCCGGCGCCACCCAGCCGGAGGCCGCGGGCTTCTTCACCAAGGTCAAGGATTTCTTCGGCAAGGCCGCGAGTTGAGCGTGGCGCACTCGGCCATTTTGGCCGGGCGGCCAGCGTTGTGCGGATGCCGCGATTTTGCTGCTCCGCACATGCAAAAAATTATCACATTCAACTGTAAGTCCACGGACCCGGCAGCCTTAATCGTGAGTTACGGTTCGGCTTGACCGCCCCGCCTGCGACCTATACGTCTTTGTGACTCTTTTCTGACATCGCCGTGAAAACGGTCCCGTCCGGTACTGAGATGCCCTTGCAAACGTCCGTGCGTGCGTCGAAAAAACCTCTTCGTCTCGACGATGAGGTGCGATTCCTCCGCTCATGGATCGAGAAACCGCTGCATATGGGCGCCGTCATGCCGTCGGGACGGCTGCTCGCGCGCACGATGGCACAGTATGTCGATCCTCATGGCACCGGCCCGGTGATCGAGCTCGGGCCCGGCACCGGCGCCATCACCAATGCGCTGGTCGAGCATGGCGTCGATCAGAAGCGGCTCGTCCTGGTCGAATACAATCCGAGCTTCTGCGCGCTGCTGCGCGACCGCTACCCGCAGGCCAAGGTCGTCCAGGGCGATGCCTACCGCCTGCGCGACACGCTGTGGAACGTGCTGGGCGGGCCGGCCTCAGCCGTCGTCTCGGGCCTGCCGCTCGTGACCAAGCCGATGCTCACCCGCATGAAGCTGGTGCGCGATGCCTTCGCGGCGATGGCGCCCAACGCGCCGTTCGTGCAGTTCACCTATTCCGTTGTTCCGCCGATTCCGAAGTCGCTGCCCGGCGTCACCACCGAGGCGTCCGAGCGGATCTGGATGAACCTTCCGCCGGCCCGCGTCTGGGTGTATCGCAAGCCCTGACCGGCAGCCGCGGTTTGCGCGGCGGGTCGCACACCCGTCCGCCCGATGTCCGCGCTGAAGATCCTCATCATCCCCGGCTCGACCCGGGCCGGCTCGCACAATGCGCGGCTTGCCGCGGCCGCCGCCTATCAGTTCGTGCAGGCCGACGCCGACATTACCCGCATCTCGCTCGCCGATTTTCCGCTGCCGATCTACGATGCCGATCTCGAAGCCCAATCCGGCGTGCCGCGCGCGGCCGTCAATCTGGCGCGCATGATCGGCGGGCATGACGCGGTGCTGCTGGTGACGCCGGAATACAACGCCGCCGTGCCGCCGTTGCTGAGCAACGCCATCGCCTGGCTGTCGCGGCTCGACCTGCCGCTGGAGGGCCGCGGCGCGGTGTTTCGCAACAGGCCGTTCGCGATCGCCGCCGCCTCCGAAAACCGCTTCGGCGGCGAGCGCGCGCTCGCGGCGCTGCGCCTGATGCTGACGGCCTGCAACGCCACGGTCATCCCGAGCCAGCTCGCGCTCGGCTTTGCCGACAAGGCGTTCAACGACATGGACCGGCTGAGGCTGCCGGCCGATGTGGCCGCGCTCGATGCGCTGGTCGAGCAGTTGATCGAAACCGCCCAACAGACCACGTGAGGTGACATGCCGACCGAGATTGCTGCCCGCGACCGCCTGATCGTCGCCCTCGACCTTCCCAGCGTGGCGGACGCCGAGGCGATGATCGCAACGCTCGGCGACAGCGTGACGTTCTACAAGATCGGCATGGAGCTGACCTATGCCGGCGGCCTCGGCCTCGCCGAGCGCCTCGCGGCAGACGGCAAGCACGTCTTCATGGACCTCAAGCTGCACGACATCCCCAACACGGTCGAGCGCGCCACGCGCCAGATCGCCAGGCTCGGCGCCCGCTTCCTCACCGTGCACGGCTTCTCGCAGAGCATGAAAGCGGCCCTCGCCGGCGCTGCCGGCTCCTCGCTCGAGCTGCTCGCCGTCACGGTGATGACCTCCTACGACGATGCCGACCTCGCCGCCGCCGGCTACGCCATGAGCGTGAAGGAGCTCGTCGCCCACCGCGCCGCGCAGGCCAGGGACATCGGCATCCACGGCCTGATCCTGTCGCCCGAGGAGACGGCGCTGGTCCGCCCGCTGGTCGGCCCGGACATGCAGCTCGTCACCCCCGGGATCCGCCCGGCGGGCTCGGACGTTGGCGACCAGAAGCGCATCATGACCCCTGCGCTCGCCATCGCCGGCGGTGCCGACCGCCTCGTCGTCGGCCGCCCCGTCACCGGCGCCGCCGATCCCGCGGCCGCTGCGGAGGCCATCGTCGCCGACATCGCTACCGCGGTCGCGCTGGTCGGCAAGACCAATCGCGCTTAAGCAACAGCTGATCACAACCAGGAGACCCTAGGGATGCCCAAGGCCTATTGGATCGCCCGCATCGACGTGCACAACATGGACGGCTACAAGGAATACGTCGCGCAGAACGGTGCGGTGTTCCATCAGTACGGCGCCAGGTTCCTGGTCCGCGGCGGCCAGTACGAGACCCGCGAAGGCACCTCGCGCTCGCGCAACGTCGTGATCGAGTTCAAGGACTACGCCACCGCGCTCGCGTGCTACAATTCCCCGGAATACCAGCGCCTGGTCGCGATGCGTTCGCCGCACTCGGAAGGCGACCTGGTCATCATCGAGGGCTATGACGGCCCGCAGCCGTGACGCGCAGGCCGGCCCCGCTGCAGCCTCGGTTGCCGCCACCAGCGCCCCCGGCTATAGCCCCTGACGGGGCGGAGGAAGTGACATGTCGAAGATGCGCTTGATCGTTGCAGGAGCCGGCGGCCGCATGGGCCGGGCGCTGGTGCGCGCCATCGCCGACAGCGACGGCGCTGTGCTTGCCGGCGCGCTGGAAGCCCCGGGCTCCGAGCTGATCGGCAAGGATTCCGGCCTGCTCGCAGGTCTCCCCGCCAACAACATCAAGCTGTCGGGCGACCTCTGGACGATGTCGGCCGAGGCCGACGGCATCCTCGATTTCACCGTGCCGGCCGCGACCATCGCCAATGTCGCCATCGCCGCCGAGCGCGGCATCGTCCATGTCGTCGGCACCACCGGCCTGTCGGCGTCGGACGACGCCGTGATCAAGAGCGTCACCAAGCGCGCCATCGTCGTGCAGTCCGGCAATATGAGCCTCGGCGTCAACCTGCTGGCGGCCCTGGTCAGGCAGGTCGCGAAGTCGCTCGACGCGAATTTCGACATCGAGATCCTCGAGATGCACCACAAGCACAAGGTTGACGCGCCCTCCGGCACCGCCTTGATGCTCGGACGCGCCGCCGCCGACGGTCGCGGCATCTCGCTGGAGGATCACTCCGCCCGCGGCCGCGACGGCATCACCGGCGCGCGCCGCAGCGGCGACATCGGCTTCGCCTCGCTGCGCGGCGGCACCGCGGCCGGCGATCACAGCGTCATCTTCGCGGGTCCGTCCGAGCGCCTCGTGCTGTCGCACCAGGCCGAGGACCGCATGATCTTCGCCCATGGCGCGCTGAAGGCGGCGCTGTGGGCGCATGGCAAGCCGCCGGGCTACTACACGATGGACGACGTGCTCGGCCTCAAGGACCTGTTCTAATCAAACCAAGTGGATCTCATAGCAATGAGCGAACGTCTCCTGGTGCTGGTGCGCCACGGCCAGAGCGAGTGGAACCTGAAGAACCTGTTCACCGGCTGGAAGGATCCTGACCTCACCGAGCAGGGCGTCAGCGAAGCCAAGGACGCCGGCCGCAAGCTGAAGGCACATGGCCTGTCGTTCGACGTCGCCTTCACCTCCGAGCTGACCCGCGCCCAGCACACCTTGAAGCTGATCCTCGACGAGCTCGGCCAGCCCGGCCTGCCGACGTCGAAGAACCTCGCGCTCAACGAGCGCGACTATGGCGACCTCTCCGGCCTCAACAAGGACGACGCCCGCGCCAAATGGGGCGAGGAGCAGGTCCACGTCTGGCGCCGCTCCTACGACGTCCCACCGCCCGGCGGCGAAAGCCTCAAGGACACCCTCGCCCGCGCGCTGCCCTACTACGTGCAGGAGATCCTCCCCGGCGTCCTCAACGGCCAGCGCACCCTGGTGGCGGCCCACGGCAATTCGCTCCGCGCTTTGATCATGGTGCTGGAGAAGCTGACGCCGGAAGGCATCCTGAAGCGCGAGCTGGCAACGGGCGTGCCGATCATCTACCGGCTGAAGGCCGATTCGACGGTGGAGTCGAAGCTGGATCTGGCGGGCTAGCCGTCGCACGCGCGACCAGTCCCGGCAGTTGACCGCGCCTTTTGTGAGTCATGGCGCCCTTCGTGAGTTGAAGCCCACTCCCGGCCCCGCCGCCGGTGCGCCCCCTCGCCCCGTTCTTACGGGGAGAGGGTTGGGGTGAGGGGCCGCCCCACGGGCAGTGCGTCTTAAAAGCACCCCCCAACGACACAACTCATGAGTTGCTCGTCATGCCGGGCCGGTCCCGTCTGCGCGACCAAGGCAGAGGCCTCGCCCTTCGAGACGCCCACCTCCGGTGGGCTCCTCAGGGTGAGGGGCGAAAGTCGTTCCGGAGCTCTCCTCTTCATGGAGCATGCTGCTCCTTATTGGCAGCGCCATACTCTGTTGCCGACCCTCATGGTGAGGAGGCGCGCGCCCTTCTGCTCATGAGAGCGATGGACGAACATCCGCGCGCCGTCTCGAACCATGAGGCCCGCGACAGCGCCGCCCCGAATCGGCCCGCACGGATCCCCAGCGCTGCCGATCATCTCCCCGATTCACATCTCAAACAGCCCCGCCCACGGCTCCACGACCTCGCGGCGCATCCGCCCGAGTCGTGCTCCAACCATGTCCCTCCGACAATCGAGAGGGCGCAGGGAATGCCGGATGCTGGCCGCACCCATGGCCCGCCTGCAGAAGTAAAAGCAGGCGGCAGTCACCACAGGTTCAGCCGAGAACAACCGGCATTCCCTGCGCGATGGTCTTCACGCTTATACGCAGTCTCCCTGGTGCGCCGGGCTTGTTGGCCACCATGCGCGACAATGCTTGCGCATTGCGCGGGACACCAGCATCGGGGTGTCAGGACGCTGCGACTTCACGTCCACGGTCCCACCGTTCGTCGGCGCGCCCATCAGGACACGCTGCGGCAGACCGCGGCCATCGCCTCCCCACCTCGCGTGTCGTGACGATCGCGCGCAACGCCCCTCTCGTTGAGGCGGGATGGGGGATTGAAACATGATTTCCGGAAAAATGCAATAGAATTTTGTTTATCGGAAAATCAACTGCCTGACACGACTAGAGAGTTGTTTGCCTTTCGAAGCACCTGCGAGAGTTTGAGCGCCGCTTTCTTGACTTCTATCTGGTTCATAAGCGCCGCCATGTCTGCGCGCCACAATGAACGTCAATCGGTGACGTCAATGACGGTCCCGAACACAGGTTGGATGCCAATGTGAGACAGTTTAAAAAATTTGCTTGCGTAGCCATATAGTTAGTACGGTCTGGCGTGGAGCGGCGGTCAACCGCCCCACGCCGGAAGCCGGGCTAGCTTATTGTCGAGGTCATGAACCACATGGCCTTCCTCCTAACAGGGGCGACGTAACCCCCAGTTTCCAGTTCCACTGCCTGACCAAGGCAGTGCTCCGACACGGGGCCAACTGGTGGGTGATCGACAATTGCCTCGCCCAGTTGGTCCCGATCTCGTTTCAGGTGTCCCTATTTTTCGCCGCGATCACCTGCGCAATTCCGCTGAAGAACGCCGCGATTCTTTCCGGCGTCCAATCTCTCATCTCCGCAAGATCTACATCAACGGCAATCTGGAAATTGATCGCGCCGTGCCTTGCTTCCGTCGAGGTTTGACGAGGGGCGACGCGCGGCGGCGGTGCTGGCGATTCAATTGGTTCCGGTTCGGTAGGAATCGGAGCGTAAGATTGCTTGGCCGTCTCTTCGAGCGGCACTTGAGGGACATTAGAAAGCTTGCCATCCGTTCGGATAACGACGCCAGCCGCTTCGCAATAATCAATCAGAAGGCGCAATTGCGGCTTTGCCTCAGGATTCGCCTGACAACGAGCGGCAAGCAGAGACAGCGCGTCTTCTTCAGGGAGCGATCGGAAATGGAGGCGCTGAGTAAGTGCTATTCCGAACCAGCTATTGACGATGATAGGTGCCAACGCTTGCGCTGCCGTCGACGCGTCCCAACCCTGCCGGCGAAAGTATTCGAGCACGGGGGCCGTCGGCACATATGCAGTGCCACTCTTCTCAATGAAGCCGTTCTCCAAAAAAAACGGGTTCATAGATGAAACGTTGGCTTCGTGAATCTTGATTACTTCGGCGATGGCCTTGTAGCTGACCGGCTTTTTACCGCCCTCGCTCAGCAGCGAGTAAGCGCGCAGCGCTTCCAACTGTTTAGTAAAACCAGCCCGAAACGTCGGGAGCTTCTTCGTTAGCTGCGTTTTCAATTCCGCAGATGGCGGAACAGCTGAAGCGTCAGACATAATGCGGCCTCTGGCAGCGGTGATCGACAACGCCAGAGTACCAAAAATCTGTCCTACGTCAATGCAGCTGTGTCTAGATCGGCCAAAACAACAATAGGCCGACTGTGCGCGCTTAACTGATTGATAAGTCGGAGTTATTTTGAGACAATTATTTGCAGGACTTTTTCTTCGCTGTGGAAAATCTCTCTCGACCTTGAAATGCGCGCTGTTTTAGAGCCGCCGCCGTCGGCCGTTGACGCAATCGATTCGTGTTCAGCGTGGCTCGTGGATTTTAGCTATCCTACCCCATCCCCACCTGCCCAGCCTCCCACCCGATCATCGCCTGCTTCCGGGTCAGCCCCCAGTGATATCCCGTCAGCGCGCCGGTCTTCCCGAGCGCGCGATGGCACGGCACTACGAACGAGATCGGGTTCTTCCCCACCGCCGCGCCCACCGCGCGCGACGCCTTCGGTGACTCCAGCCTTGTCGCGATGTCCGAGTAGCAGACGGCGCGGCCCATGGGGATCTTGAGCAGGGCTTCCCAGACGCGGACCTCGAAATCGGTGCCGATCAGGACGACGCGCAGCGGCTGCTCGGGGCGCCACAGGGCCTTGTCGAAGATGCGTTGGGCGAGGCCGGCGGTGCCGGGGACATCCTCGACATAATCCGCGCGGGGCCAGCGGCTCTTCATGTCGGCGAGCGCGCCAGCCTCCTCGCCGGGGTCGGCGAAGGCGAGGCCGGCGAGGCCGCGCGGGGTGGCCATGACGAGCGCCATGCCGAACGGGCAGGGGTGGAAGCCGTAGCGCAAGGTGGTGCCGGCGCCGCCGGTCTTCCATTCGCCGGGGGACATTGCCTCGTGAGTGACGAACAGATCGTGCAGGCGGCCGGGGCCCGACAGGCCGGAGTCGAGCGCGGCGTCGAGCACGCTGGCCGAGCCCTTCAGCAGGCCCTTGGCGTGGTCGAGCGTCAGCGCCTGCATGAACGCCTTCGGCGTCAGCCCGGCCCAGCGCCGGAACAGATGGTGCAACTCGTCCGGAGTCAGGCTGGCGGCGTCGGCCATGTCCTCGATGGTCGGCTGCCGGCGCCAGTGCTCGGAGATGAACGCGATCGCGCGGCGCACGGCGTCGTAGTCGCGCAGCGCGGCGGATTGTTGCGGGCCCGGCTTGGCCAGGGCGGAATCGTGAATGGCGAGGGTCATCATGAGTCCGGATGTAGGGCGGCCGGGGAGGGCACTCCACCCGATTTCTGATTGGGGGGCTAGGGGGTGGATGTGAGCGGCCTCGACCCGCGCTCATGGTTGGTTTGCTCCGTCATTCCGGGGCATTCGCGTGCAAGCGCGAATGAGCCCGGAATCCATACCCACAGGATGATGTGTGAGGCGAGATGCCCACCACCCGCGTGCCCTACACGACGTCCTGTGGGTATGGGTTCCGGGCTCGCGCTGCGCGCGCCCCGGAACGACGGCGGAGATGATGGCGCTGCTTCCGCCTGGGCGGCGGCGATGTACCTCTCCCCGCGCGCGGGGAGAGGTCGGATTGCATCGAAGATGCAATCCGGGTGAGGGGGGCTCTCGGCACGGTCGGTGGGTGGGGCGGCCCCTCACCCCAACCCTCTCCCCGTGAAGGACGGGGAGAGGGAGCGCACCGGTGTTGGGGCGAGCACTGCGGTCGACATCCCCGGCGTCATTCCGGGTTCAATCGGCAATGCGCGGCAGCGCATTGCCGATTGAACCCGGAATCCCGAGGTTGTCGGAAAAGAACGCAAGGCAGGCTCGGGATTCCGGGTTCAAGGCCTGCGGCCTTGCCCCGGAATGACGGTGGGTGTGGCGGGTCGACCCCAGTTAGTTACAGCGGATTCAGCACCGGGCCGCGCTTCGCGGCCTGCAACCCGGCCGTCAGCGCCTTTGCAAAGCTCGCCTTCTCCTCCGGCCCCAGGAAGCTCGCGATCGCCACGCGCTGGCCGCGGGCGACGAGATACAGGCGCTCGATACCGAACTCCTCGTGGGTTTCCTGGTCGATGCGGACCCAGAGCGGGTTGAAGCGCCATTCCATCACGTGGCCCTTGTGGCTGACGCGGCGCAGGCGCAGCTCGGTCAGGGTGATGGTCACGTCCTCATAGGCGTTGGCGCGGCGGAAGTTGACGCGGAAGGCCCAGTAGATCGCGAGCGCGTCGAGGCCGAAGAAGCCGAGCACCGGCCAGGCGCCCATCATGACCGAGGCGATCCCGCCGATGAAGCTGATGGCGCAGACCACGGCCATCAGCACGATGAAGCCGGTGCGGCCGAGCGAGCGATGCGGCGTCAGCCGGGCCGAGAACAGCTCGGGATCAGCGGCGGCGTTGCCGGTCTCCTGATACGCAAAAGCATTGCCTGGCGTCATGGGGCCTCAGTATACCCGGATCATGGCCAAAATCACCCGCCCCCAACGCGCCAAGCCGGTCCCGGTTCGCAGTCCCGCCAAAAAGGCGGCCAAGGCCGCGCCAGGAGCAGCGTCCAAATCCGCATCCAAAACGGCGAAAAAGGCTGCCAAGATCAGCCCGGCGGCCAAGCTGAAGGCAGGCTCGGTCAAGCCGGTCAAGAAAGCGTTGAAGGCGACAAAACCTTGGACACCCGCCGAAATCCGCGAGGCCTTCAGCCGGTTCGCGCAGGCCAATCCGGAGCCGAAGGGCGAGCTCGAACACGTCAACCCCTACACCTTGCTGGTCGCCGTGGTGCTGTCGGCGCAGGCGACCGACGCCGGGGTCAACAAGGCGACGCGGCCGCTGTTCGCGGTCGCCGACACGCCGCAGAAGATGCTCGCGCTCGGCGAGGACGCGGTGCGCGATTACATCAAGACCGTCGGCCTGTTCCGCACCAAGGCCAAGAACGTGATCGCGCTGTCGCAGAAGCTGATCACGGACTTCGGCGGCGAGGTGCCGCGCACGCGGCCCGAACTGGAGTCGCTGCCGGGCGCGGGGCGCAAGACCGCGAATGTCGTGCTCAACATGGCGTTTGGCGAGCACACGATGGCCGTCGACACCCACGTGTTCCGCGTCGGCAACCGCACCGGGCTGGCGCCCGGCAAGACGCCGCTGGAGGTCGAGCTCGGGCTGGAGAAGGTGATCCCGGCGGAGTTCATGCTGCACGCCCATCACTGGCTGATCCTGCACGGCCGCTACACCTGCCTCGCCCGCAAGCCGCGCTGCGAGCTGTGCCTGATCAAGGACCTCTGCCGCTGGCCGGAGAAGACGGCCTGACGTGGCGCGCAGCTGTTAGGCCGGCCCCGCTGCCACCCTCCCTTGGACGGGGAGGGCGATTGCATGTGGAAATTCCGGGCTGTCGCGACGAACGATCCTGCAAGTTAGTTGCTCCGTCATGCCCGGGCTTGTCCCGGGCATCCACGTCGTTCTCAGCATGCCGACCGACGTGGATGGCCGGGACTAGCCCGGCCATGACGACGTGGAGAGAGACGAGCACAAAACGGCGATCGCACATGTACGCCGCGGCGGACGAGATTGAACCGTGATGTCACGGCGTACTGGATCGTCCGCCGGAGCCTCTCATCCGGCCGGCCGAAGGCCGGACCGGGTGGCGGACGATGACAGCGGGGCCTACGTGAATCTCCCTTTCAGGTTGCAGCTCCAAATCGCATTTGACAGTCACTTTAGCGTCACGCGCCGACGCGCTCTCACCATGGCCGGGCCACATCGCCGCCCGCATTGGTCATAAGATGAAACGCGTCATCCGGGCGAAGTGAGTGGCGCGTGACTGAACCCCGCGTTCTCGGACGTCTGCTGCGCCGGGACGTGGGGAAGGATCAGTTGCATGGACAAGACTGCCGCGCTCGTGTCGCTCGCGACCGCTGTGCCGCCGCATCAGTTTCGCCAGAACGAGGTGATGGAGGCCGCGCGCGTCGTGCTGTCGCCGCGCTTTCCGCAGTTCGACACGATGGCTAGCCTGTTCGCGAACACCGGCATCCGCGCCCGCTACGGCGTCAAGCCGATCGAATGGTACATGGAGCGGCGCGGCTGGCCGGAGCGCACCGAGGCGTACCTCGACGGCGCCGAGGCGCTGTTTGTCGAAGCGACCAACAAGGCGCTGGCGCAGGCCGATCTCCGAGCTGATGAGATCGACACCATCGTCAGCGTGAGCTCGACCGGCATCGCGACGCCGACCCTGGAAGCGCGCGTCGCCGGCCGCATGGGCTTTCGCTCCGACGTCTCGCGCGTCCCGGTGTTCGGGCTCGGCTGCGCCGGCGGCGTCTCCGGCCTGTCGATCGCCGCGCGTCTCGCACAGGCGCGGCCCGGCACCAATGTGCTGTTCGTGACGTTCGAATTGTGCACCCTCGCCGTGCGCCATGACGAGCTGAGCAAAGCGAACATCGTTGCGCTGAGTTTGTTCGGCGATGGCGCTGCCGCGGCGATCCTGCGCGCCGGCGATGGCGGCCAAACGCGCGTCGAAGCGACCGGCGAGAAGCTGTGGCCGGATACGCTCGACATCATGGGCTGGAGCGTCGATCCCGAAGGCTTTGGCGTGATCTTCCAGCGCACCATTCCGGACTTCGTCACCGAGAACATGGGCCCGGCGGTCAACGAGATCCTCGGCAACATGAAGCTCGCGCCCGCTGACGTCGATCGCTTCGTCTGCCATCCCGGCGGCGCCAAGGTGATCACGGCGCTGGAGCGCGCGCTGTCGATCGGGCAGGGCACGCTCGATCATGAGCGCGAGATCATCGCCGACTACGGCAACATGTCCGCGCCGACCGTTCTGTTCGTGCTGGAGCGCGCGCGCGCGAAGGGTTTGCCGCCGCGCTCGGTGCTGACGGCGCTCGGACCCGGGTTCACCGCAAGCTGCGTTTCACTGAGGCACGCCGCATGACCTTCGCCGCTTTCGTCCTCGCCCTCGTCACCATGCAACGGCTCGGCGAGCTCGTCCTCGCCCGCCACAACACCCGCCGCCTGCGCGCCATGGGCGCGGTCGAGGTCGGCGCCGATCATTATCCGCTGATGATCTCGATGCATGCGGCCTGGCTGGTATCGTTGTGGCTGCTCGGCATCGACCAGGAGGTCGATCCCTGGCTGCTCGCGGGCTTCGTGGCGCTGCAGGGCCTGCGCTGGTGGGTGCTGGCGACGTTGGGGCCGCGCTGGACCACGCGCATCATCATCCTGCCTGGCGCGCCGCTGGTGACCGACGGACCCTATCGCTACATCTCGCATCCGAACTACCTGGTCGTGACCGCCGAGATCGCGCTGCTGCCGCTGGCTCTGCATCTGCCGCTGATCGCGCTGATCTTCTCCGGCCTCAATGCGGCCGTGCTGTTCATCCGCATCCGCGCCGAATCCGAGGCGCTGTCCGGCGTCTCCGGCGGCGGCATCGGTGGCGGCCAGACCGCATGAGCGCAGCCGCCGCGCCGGAGGAGACGCCGAGCCTCGCCACCTGGCTCGGCTTCGTCCTGATGTGCGTCGGCATGTTCATGGCGATCCTGGACATCCAGGTGGTGGCGACGTCACTGCCGACCATCCAGGAGGCGCTCGGCATCACGCCGGACGCGATGAGCTGGATCCAGACGGCGTATCTGATCGCCGAGATCATCGCGATTCCGCTGACCGGCCTGCTGACGCGCGTGTTGACCCTGCGCTGGCTGTTCGTCGGCGCCGTCAGCGTGTTCACACTGGCGTCGCTCGGCTGCGCGTTCAGTGTCAGCTTCCACATGCTGCTGGCGTTCCGCGTGCTGCAGGGCTTCTTCGGCGGGCTCCTGATCCCCGTGGTGTTCTCCGCGGTGTTCCTGCTGTTTCCGTCGCGGCTGCATGCGGTGGCGACGACGATCGGCGGCGTCGTCGCGGTGCTCGCGCCGACCATCGGTCCCGTGGTCGGCGGCTTCATCACCAACACCTGGTCGTGGCCCTGGCTGTTCCTGATCAACATCGTGCCCGGCATCATCGCCGCGCTGATGACGCCGAGCCTGCTGCCGGCGCAGGACATGGAGCTCGAGGAGCTCGACAAGCTCGACCTGCTGGCGCTGCTGCTGCTCGCGGTGTCACTCGCAAGCCTCGAGCTCGGGCTCAAGGAGGCGCCGAAGGGCGGCTGGCTGTCGTCGAACTGCATCGCGCTGCTGGTGCTCAGCGCGTCCTGCCTCACCCTGCTGATCCAGCGCCTGCTGGCGTCATCCGATCCGATCCTGCGCATCGGCAGCTTCCGGCGCCGCTCGTTCACGCTCGGCTGCCTGTCGAGCTTCTGCCTTGGCATCGGCCTGTTCGGCTCGGTCTATCTGATGCCGGTGTTCCTCGCCTTCGTGCGCGGCCACGACGCGTTCGAGATCGGCAAGATCATGCTGGTGACGGGCGTCGCGCAACTGGTCGCCGCGCCGGTCGTGACCGCGCTCGACGGCAAGGTGGATGCGCGCGCGCTGACCGCGTTCGGCTTCGCGCTGTTCAGCGTGGGTCTCGCCGCCAGCGCCTTCCAGCCGCCGACCGCGGATTTTCAGGAGATGTTCTGGCCGCAGGTGGTGCGCGGCGTCGGCATCATGTTCTGCCTGCTGCCGCCGACGCGGATCGCGCTCGGCGACCTGCCGCAGGCCGAGGTCGCCGATGCCAGCGGGCTGTTCAACCTGATGCGCAATCTCGGCGGCGCGATCGGCATCGCGCTGATCGACACCATTATCTATGGCCGCGTCACCCTGCATGCACAGGCGTTCCGCGACCGGCTGATGGCCGGCGACAGCGCCGCCGCCAAGGCGATCGGGCTGGCGCCGGAACTGCTGCGCAACCGGCCCCGCAACATCTCCGAGGAGCAGGCGATCGCCTATGTCCGCCCGCTGGTCGAGAAGGCGTCGCTGGCGCTGTGCGTCAACGAGGCCTGGGCGCTGCTCGCCGCCGTTGCGCTGCTCGGCTTCGTGCTGATCCCGTTCGCGCGCAGCAAGCCGGCGGCGAGCGTGTCGCCGCAGCTGATGGCGCTAGAGGCTGCGCAGCCGGCGCTCCGGCGACGGCTCGATCAGCTCGGGCCGCGGCCCCGATAGCCGCTTGTGCAGGTGGACCATGAACGCCATGCCGAACAGCGGCGTCGCCAGGTTCACGATCGGAATGGTGACGAAGGCGGCGATGATCAGCCCCGCGGTGAACACCGTGACCGCATTGTCGCGCCGCATCGCCTTGGCTTCCGCGGGCGGCCTGAAGCGCATCGCGGCGAGCTCGAAATATTCGCGGCCGAGCAGCCACGCCGTGGCGATGAAGAAGATCACGAGGCCGGCGCCGGCCAGGAACACGAAGGGCAGGGCGACCAGGTAGATCAGGATTGTGAGCCCGGCGGCCTTGAGGCCCTCGACGATGGCGATGCCGAACGGCAGCGCGACGCCCGGGCGCTCGGCCGGATAGTGCTCGCGCTCGACGAGGTCGGCGACGTCATCGACAAAGAGGCTCGCGATCAGCGAGGTGATCGCCGGCATCAGCATGATGCCGCCGAACACGACGCCGAAGCCGGCCGCGATCGAGATGATCCAGGTCAGCACTTCGAGCGTGCCGTGCGAGCCCGGCCCGAGCATCGCCTCGGCCCAGCCCTCGCCCGCGGTCGCGAGCCAGCTCAACAGCCGCTGCAGCCCGATCGCCAGCACCGTGACCAGCACCAGCGCCAGCCCGATCGAGCGCCACAGGATCGAGCGCATCGGCGGCGACAGAATCTGCGAAAGCGCCTTGATGGCGGCGTCGATCATGGTGGTGGACCCTCTCTGCGAACCCCGCGTCAGGAGGTAGAGATGCCGGCGGGCTTCGGCAAGCCCATCCTCCCCACCGCACGTGAATGCGCCAAGACTGCTTCCTTCGTCATTGCGAGCGAAGCGAAGCAATCCAGGGTGGCGCGCGGGACTCTGGATTGCTTCGCTCCGCTCGCAATGACGCGGGGAGAGACCGTGCGTCACCTTACAGCCTCGCCGCCCGCAGCCGCAGTGCGTTGCCGACCACGCTCACCGACGACAGCGACATCGCGGCGGCGGCGATGATCGGCGACAGCAGGATGCCGAACACCGGATAGAGAATGCCGGCCGCGATCGGGATGCCCGCGGCGTTGTAGATGAACGCGAAGAACAGGTTCTGGCGGATGTTGCTCATGACAGCCGCCGACAGTTTTCGCGCCCGCGCGATGCCGCCGAGATCGCCTTGCAACAGCGTCACGCCGGCGCTCTCCATCGCCACATCCGTGCCGGTGCCCATGGCGATGCCGACATCGGCGGCGGCGAGCGCGGGGGCGTCGTTGACGCCGTCGCCGGCCATCGCCACCACCTTGCCGCTGGCGCGGAGACGCGCCACCACCGCGCTCTTCTGCTCCGGCAGCACCTCAGCCTCGACCTCGGTGATGCCGATTTTCCGCGCCACCGCCGTGGCCGTGGTGCGGTTGTCGCCGGTCAGCATGATCACCTTGATGCCATCGGCCGCCAGCGCCTTCAGCGCATCCGGCGTCGATGCCTTCACCGGATCAGCGATCGCGAACAGCGCTGCCGGCCTGCCGTCGACGGCCATCGTGATGACAGTCGCACCATCCTCGCGCAGCCGCTTGCTCGCGACGCCCAAGGTGTCGGTAATGATGCCGAGCGAGGCGAGATAGGTCGGGTTGCCGAGCACGACCGCCTTGCCCTCGACCTCGCCGCGCGCACCCTTGCCGGTCGGCGCGTCGAAGCCCTTGACGTCGGCAAGCTTGATCTTGCGCTCGCTCGCGTGACGGACGATCGCCTCGGCGAGCGGATGCTCGCTGGCGCGTTCGACGCTGGCGGCGAGCCTGAGCGCCTCGGCCTCGTCGAGGCCATCAGCGGTGACGATGCCGGTCACCTTCGGCTTGCCCTCGGTCAAGGTGCCGGTCTTGTCGACGACGAGCGTATCGACCTTCTCCATCCGCTCCAGCGCCTCGGCGCTCTTGATCAGCACGCCGGCCTGCGCGCCACGCCCGACGCCGACCATGATCGACATCGGCGTCGCCAGGCCCAGCGCGCACGGGCAGGCGATGATCAGCACACTCACGGCGGCGACGAGGCCGAACGCGAAGCGCGGCTCGGGGCCGAATGCGTACCACGCGACGAATGCGGTGATCGCGGCGGCGATCACCGTCGGCACGAACCAGCCCGCGACCTGGTCGGCGAGCCGTTGGATCGGCGCGCGCGAGCGCTGCGCATCGGCGACCATCTGCACGATCTGCGACAGCAGCGTCTCGCGTCCCACCTTGTCGGCGCGCATCACGAAGCTGCCGGTCTGGTTCAAGGTGCCCGCGATGACGCGCTCGCCCTCGTCCTTGGTGACCGGCATCGACTCGCCCGTGACCAGCGACTCGTCGAGCGTCGAACGGCCTTCGAGGATGATGCCGTCGACCGGCACCTTCTCGCCGGGCCTCACGCGCAACCGGTCGCCGGCCGCGAGCTCGGCGATCTCGACCTCATGATCGTTGCCGTCGGCATCGAGCCGCCGCGCCGTCTTCGGCGCGAGCTGCAGCAGCGCCTTGATCGCGCCCGAGGTCGCCTCGCGCGCGCGCAGCTCCAGCACCTGGCCGAGCAACACGAGAATGGTGATGACCGACGCCGCCTCGAAATACACCGCAACGGTACCGCCATGGCCGCGGAATGCGGGCGGAAACGCCTGCGGCATCAAGGTCGCGATCACGCTGTAGACATAGGCAACGCCGGTGCCCATCGCGATCAAAGTGAACATGTTGAGATTGCGGGTCTGGACCGACTGCCAGCCGCGCACGAAGAACGGCCAGCCGGCCCACAGCACCACCGGCGTCGCCAGCGCAAACTGGATCCAGTTCGACAGCACCGGATCGATCAGCCCGTGGCCGCCGACGAGATGCCCGCCCATCTCCAGCACCACCACAGGGACGGCGAGCACCGCCCCGATCCAGAACCGCCTGGTCATGTCGGCGAGTTCGGGATTGGGTGCGTCGTCGAGACTGATGACATCAGGCTCCAGCGCCATGCCGCAGATCGGGCAGGTGCCCGGCCCTTCCTGCCGGATCTCAGGATGCATCGGGCAGGTGTAGATCGTGCCCGCCGGCATCTCCGCCGGCGGCGCGCGCTCGCCGAGATATTTGTCGGGCTCAGCGGCGAATTTGGTGCGGCAGCCGGCGGAGCAGAAGTGGAAGGTGTTGCCCTGATGATCGAAGCGGTGCTTCGACGTCGCGGGATCGACGCTCATCCCGCAGACGGGATCGATGACCTTGGCATGGTCGTGCTGATGGGAGTGGTGATCGTGTCCACCACAGCACGAGTCCGCAGCCGCCACGGGCGCGAGGTATTTAGCGGGATCGGCCGCGAATTCGGACCGGCAGCCCGCGGAGCAGAAGTGGAAGGTCTCGCCGCCATGCTCGAAATGATGCTTCGACGTCGCCGGATCGACCGACATGCCGCAGACGGGGTCCGTCACCTTTATCGTCTTGGCCGCGACGTGATCCTGGCCGCCGCAGCAGGCATGGGCGCTCTCAGGCTCGGGACCGGCACGATCGCTGCAACACGCCTCTACGGGCGCCTCGCTTTGTCTGGTTTCCACCGCGCTCGCGCGTGATCCGCAGCCGCATCCACCCGATTGCACCGCTGCGGCACCATGCCCGTGTTCGGTTTCCGACATGCCAGCCTCGCCTCTTGAAACCTATACCCTGTAGGGGTATATAAAGCCCATGCGCGACGACATCAAGACTTCCTGCCAGAAACGTTTGAGCCGGATCGAAGGGCAGGTCCGGGGCCTGTCCAAGATGGTCGAGGACAACCGCTACTGCATCGACATTGTGACTCAGATCTCCGCGGTGCGCGCGGCGCTCCGCCGCGTCGAGGAGGAGATCCTGCGCGATCACGTCTCGCATTGCGTCGAACACGCGATCGCGTCCGGCGACAAAGCCGATCAGCGGCAGAAGATCGCGGAGCTGATGGATGTGATCAGCCGGTCGGATCGGTAATCTTGGTCGTTAAAGCGCGAGCCCTGAGCCACGAACGCCGTGTACCTCGCCCCGCCAGGGCGAAGCGAAGCTTCGCTAGGGCGGGGAGAGGTCGGATGGCATCTTCAGATGCCATCCGGGTGACGGGGGCTCTCGGTACGCCCGGTGTTCGTGGCTGCCCCTCACCCCAACCCTCTCAGCGCTAGCGAAGCTCGTCGCGACCCCGTAAGAACGGGGAGAGGGAGCACACTGCCCAATGAGCGCGTGCTCGAATCCAACTTAGATGCAGTTAGCAAGAGTTCAGACCGCAACCTTGTTGCGGCGGCGCGCGGCCGGACGGGCAGCCAACGTCCGCACAGGCTCGGCGACGAGGAAATGCTCATTGACGACGAGCCGCTCGATCACCCTCTCGGCCATCACTTCCTCAGCCGCAACCGGCTGCGCCGTTTCTTCGTCAGCCGTCTCAGGAACGAGCGGCGGCGCAACGACAGATCCTGGAAACACGGCGAACTCGCCCGCTACCTCCGCGAGCGGCTTCTGCTTGTCGGCCCAGTGGAGCGTCGTGTAGTCGAACCCGTTGACGATGGTCGGCTTGACGATCTCGAAATAGGGCGAGATGTCGAAGTCGCGCGGCATGTACAGCGACGAATCCCGGATATGCAGGATCTCGCGCTTGGCGCGCCGCGACGGCGCCCGCGTGATCTTCGGCAGGATCGGATAGCGCACCGCGTCGAACGCCTGCGCGATCAAGGCCGAGCAGATCATCTTGGTGGGGTCGCCCGAGCCCAGCGCGATCATGCGCCGACGCCAGCGTTGCGGGATCGGCATCGGGATCAAATAGCGCATCAGGTCGATGATGTTCTTGGTGTCGTAGCCGAAGCCGATCCGGTTGATGGCATAGCGGCACACCGTATGGCGATCCTCGAAGGTCAGCCCTACGGGGCGGCACACCCGCGTGTGATAGGAGAAGTATTTCGACAGCGGCGCCGAGATCACGCCGTCGCCGACATAGGCCTCCACCAGCACATGCGGCTCGCCGTCGGGCTCGACGGCGCCATCGATCGGGCCGACATAGAGCGCCGCATGCGACCAGGTCGACTGCGTGAGATATTTGATGATGCCGGAGATGCGGCTGTTTCCTTCGACCAGCAGCACGTCGCCCGGCTGCATGTCCTTGCGCAGGTAATCCGGATCGCTTGGGGTGAACGGCTCATAGCCCGGTATCTCCTTCTGGAGATAGGCGGCAATCAGCTTGCCGATCTGGTCGAGCACGATACCCATGACGCTCCCCGGTCGGCCTTGTCCGGCCGCCTGCTTTTCCCTTCTTTCATCATGGTCGATCGCGGTTGCAATTTGGTTCATAGTCGAACTGACTTAGACGGTATGGGATTCACCACCCGGTTGCCGCAGCGCGGCAGATGCGGCAAATTCCGACCGAACGCGTTCTTTCAAAGCTTTCGGAAACCATGTCATGAGCTTTACGCGCCGCGGCTTCCTGACCGCTTCCGCGGCGCTGGCCGCGCTGCCCGTCTTCAGCCGCTCGGGCCGAGCCGCGGTTCCGCGCGATGCTGACATCGTCGTGATCGGGGCGGGCGCCGCAGGGATTGCCGCGGCGCGCCGCATCGCGGCCGCCAATCGCAGGGTCGTGCTGCTCGAAGCGGCGTTGCAGATCGGCGGCCGCTGCAGCACGGATGCTGCAACCTTCGGCGTCCCTTTCGACCGTGGCGCGCGCTGGCTGCTCAACGCCGAGACGAATGCGATCGGCAAGCTGGCCCGCGGCCTCGGTCTCGACGTGATCGCCGCGCCGGTCGGCCAGAAGATCCGCGTCGGCCGGCGCAATGCGCGGCCGGGTGAAACCGAGCAGTTCCTCGCCGGCCTCGTTCGCGCCAATCGCGCCATCGACGAGGCCTCGCGCGGCAAGCTCGACACGTCGTGCGCCGCAGCGCTGCCCAAGGATCTCGGCGACTGGACCGGGACGACCGCCTTCGTGCTCGGCGCCAGCGCCACCGGCAAGGACCTCGCCGATCTCTCCGCAATCGACAAGGCCCGAGGCCAGGATCGCAGCGCGCCGCTCGCCTGTCGCCAGGGGCTGGGCACGCTCGTCAGCAAGCTTGGCGAGTCCCTGCCGGTGGCGCTGGCGACGCCGGCCACGCGGATTGTGTGGGGCAACCGTGACGTCGCCGTGGAAACGCCGGCGGGCCGCATTGCGACGCGTGCCGTCATTCTCACGGTGTCGACCAACGTGCTCGCATCGGGCGCCATCAAGTTTGCTCCGGAACTGCCGAAGCGGCAGCTCGACGCCGCCGCGAAGCTGAGCCTGGGCAGCCTCGATCACATCGCACTGATGCTGTCCGGCAATCCGCTCGGCCTGTTACGCGACGAGGTCATCGTCGAGCAGAGCAATTCGAACCGCACCGGTCTGTTGCTCGCCAATATCGGCGGCTCCTCACTGTGCACCGTCGACGTTGCCGGCAGCTTCGGCCGGGATCTCTCCGCGCAGGGCGAGGCGGCGATGACCGCTTTCGGCAAGGAGTGGATCGGCAAGCTGTTCGGCAGCGAAGCGGCCGCCGCAGTGAAGTCGTCGTCGGCCACCCGCTGGAATCAGGTGCCGGGCGTGCTCGGCGCGATGTCTGCGGCCGCACCCGGCGGCCAGGGCGCGCGCAAGATCCTCGGCGAGCCGCTGGGACCGTTGTTTCTCGCCGGTGAAGCGACGCATGAGACGCTGTGGGGCACGGTCGACGGCGCCTGGGAGTCCGGCGAGCGCGCCGCGGAAGCCGCGCTTCGCCGCATCGGTGCGTTGAAGGATCCCGAGCCGGAGCCGACGAGCGAGCGCCAGCGTGGTCGTCGTCGCAAGGTGCGGTCGGCCTCGCCGGAGGATTGATCTCGAACGCATCGCTAAGATCGCAACAAGATGCGGTGGGATTGACCGTGCCCTCTCCCCTTGTGGGAGATGGCATGTAGGAAAGTTCAGCAGGCTCGGTTGGATAGGCCGTCGATGCCCTCTCCCACGAGGGGAGAGGGCGCATTCATGACCATCGTACCGGCATCTTGAGCCGTGCTTCGACTGAGAAATTTGTAGTTCCAAAGCCAACTACACCGGCAGCTTCAGCTCCATCAGGTCCTTCGCGACGACGATGCGGCCCGTGTAGTTCTTCTTGACGTCGCGGGTCCAATCCTCGTCGGTCACCTCGGTATCGTCGCCCGGCACGAAGTGACTGAGCACAAGTACCTTCACTCCGGCCGCAGCCGCGACGCGGCCCACGTCCTCCGTCGTGGTGTGGCTTTCCAGCAGATGCTTCTTCAACGTCGATCCGTTCTTGGTCTTGAGGACGAGACGGTCGACCGCCGGCACGTAGAGACATTCGTGCACCAGCACGTCAGCGCCCATGGCGAACTCCGCAAGCTTCGGGTTGTAGGCGGTGTCGCTGGAGAACACGATGGTGCCGTCCGGCGTATCGAACTTGTAGGCGAAATTATCGGTGATCGGCGGATGCGGCGTGCGGAACGCGGTCACCGTCACGTCGGCCGTCTTCACGACGACGCCGTCAGAATCGATATCCTTGGCAATCAGCAGCGGCCTCGGATCTGGCCGGCCCTCGTCATCGATGCGGGTGTCGACGTCGAACTTGTTGGTCTCCCAGAAGCTCCGCGTCATCGCCTCCAAGCCTTTCGGCCCGAACGACTGGATCGGCGTTGACAGCCCTGCGGCCCAGGCGTTGTAGAACAGGTTGCCGTATTCCAGATTGTGATCGGAATGATGGTGGCTGATCAGGATGTATTTGATCGACGGGATCGGCACGCCGGCGCTGACCAGCTGTCGGCTGACGCCCATGCCGCAATCGATGACGAACGGCGTGCCGTTGACGACGACGAGATTGGCGGGGTTCGAGGCGCCGACACCGACGCGCGGCCCACCCTTGGTGCCGAGGAATACGATGCGTGTTCCGGCCTTGGCGCCTTGCGCGAACGCCGATGGCGCCGCGATGGCCCCGGCTGAGCCCAACGCAAGCGACAGCATCGTTCGACGATTGATCATGGCGTCCTCCCGCGGGTCTCGTTGCGCGGAAGCTAGCCCCGGCCGAGCACGCCGTCGAGGGCCGGAAGCCCGAAGATCACGGCGATCGCGATCAGCGCATAGCAGATGATGCGGAACACGCGCTCGCTGGCGCGGCCGAACAGTGAGGCGCCGAAAGCGACGCCGATCGCGTAGACCGGCCCGATGAGCAAGGAGAGCTTGAGCGAGTCCCAGGTGATCAGGCTGCTGGCGGCGTAGCTGACCATCGCGAAGCCGTCAGAGGCACCAAAGAACAGCACGATGTTCGCGCGCGCGACCTTCGGCTCGATCGGACGTCCCAGCCAGTAGCCGACGATCGGCGGCCCACCGGTCTGCGCCACGCCGCTACAGAAGCCGGACACGGCGCCGACCGCGACCGACAGCGCCGTGTAGTCCTTGCCGCGATAGCGCCAGCCCGAGATCAGCAGCGCAAGCAGCGCGACCACGAAGCCGGTAATGATCCAGCGGACCGTGACCGGATCGAGCCGGGAGAGGAAGTAGGTGCCGAGAGGCACCCCGACCAGCGCGCCGGCAACGATCACCGCCGTCGCCTTGCGGTCGGCATCGCGCCAGGCGTTGGGCACCGTCGGCGCCATCGCCACGAAGTCGATCACCAGCAGCAGCGGCGCGACGAGCCGTGGCGCGGCAAAGCTGCTGGCCAGCGGCATGAAGATGAGCGCCGCGCCGAAGCCGGAGAAGCCGCGCGCGGTCGCTGCGATGAAGGCAACGACCGCCAGAGCGATCGTCGCGAACAGGCTGAGTTCGGCAGGGATGAGCCCGGACAGGCTCATCCGCGCAACGTGCCGCCGGTCTTCTTGGCCACGTCGGCGGTGATCTTGGCCGCGACGGCGTCGATCTCTTCATCCGTCATGGTCTTGTCGCGCGGCTGCAGGGTGACGGCGATCGCGACCGACTTCTTACCGTCCTCGATGCCCTTGCCCTCGTAGATGTCGAAGACGGTGACGTCGGTGATCAGCTTCTTGTCGACGCCCTGCGCTGCCTTCACGATGTCGCCGGCCTTGACCTTGCGGTCGACGATGAAGGCGAAGTCACGCGACACCGGCTGGAACGCGGAGAGCTCCAGCACCGGCTTGGCGCGAGTAGGCTTCGCCTTGGCTGCCGGGACGCGATCGAGGATGACCTCGAACGCGACCAGTGGACCGTCGGCCTTCAGCACTTCCAGCGTGCGCGGATGCAGCTCGCCGAAATGACCGAGCACGTTCTGCGGTCCCATCTGGATCGTGCCGGAGCGTCCCGGATGCATCCAGGCAGGACCGCCGGCGACGATCTGCAGCGAGGCCATCGGCGCGCCGGCGGCCGCGAGCACGGCGAGGGCATCAGCCTTGGCATCATAGGCGTTGGCCGGCTGCGACCCCGTCCAGTGCCGGCCGAGACCCTTCGATGCGGCGATGCCGCGGCGGATGCCGCTGGCGGCGACGAACTGATCCTCCGGACGGTCGCCCTTGAAGATCTGTCCGACTTCGAAGATCGCGGCATCACCGAAGCCGCGATCGGCGTTGGCCTGCACGGTGGCGATCAGGCCGGGCAGCAGGCTCGGGCGCATGTCGGACAGGTCGGACGCGATCGGATTGGCGAGCGCGAGCTCGGGCTTGCCGCCGCCGAACAGCTCGGCGGCCGGCTTGGAGATGAACGACCAGGTGACGGCCTCGACCATGCCGCGCGCCGCCAGCGCGCGCTTGGCGCGGCGGGTGCGCAGTTGCAGCGGCGTCAGCACCGGCTTGCGCGGCGCATCGCCGCGCTCGAACGGCGTCATCGGCACCTTGTCGACTCCGACGATGCGGACGATTTCCTCGACGATGTCGGCCTTGCCATGGACGTCGCTGCGCCACGAGGGCACCGCGACCTTCACGACCGGGCCGGTGCCGGCCAGCGTGAAGCCGAGATGGGTGAGAATGCGGCGCATCTCCGGGAAAGGCACCTCGATGCCGGAGAGACGCTTTACCTCGCTGACGGGAAAGTCGATGATGCGGTCGTCGCCATAGGCGTTGCCGACGACGACGTTGTCGGACGGCGTGCCGCCGCAGAGCTCGAGCACCAGCTTGGTCGCCATCTCCAGGCCCGGCACCATGAAGGCCGGATCGACGCCGCGCTCGAAGCGGTAGCGCGCGTCGGAATTGATGCCGAGCTTGCGGCCGGTCTGGGCGATGTTGATCTCGTTCCACAGCGCCGATTCGATCAGCACGTCAGTGGTGCCTTCGTCGCAGCCCGACGCCTCGCCGCCCATGATGCCGGCGAGCGACTCGACGCCGGCGTCGTCGGCGATCACGCACATCGAATTCTCGAGCGTGTAGGTGCGGCCGTCGAGCGCCAGCAGTGTCTCGCCATCGCGGGCGCGGCGGACGACCAGATTGCCCTTGACCTTCTTGGTGTCGAACACGTGCAGCGGCCGCGCGCGGTCGAATGTCATGTAGTTGGTGATGTCGACCAGCGCGTTGATCGGGCGCAGCCCGATCGAGGTCAGCCGCTGCTGCAGCCATTTCGGCGACGGACCGTTCTTGACGCCACGCACCAGCCGCAGCGCGAAGCCCGGACACAGCTTCTCGTCCTCCACCGCGACCTTCACGGGGCAGGGGAATTCGCCCTTGATCGGCTTGATGGCGGGATCTTTCAGCTTGCCCATGTCGGCGGCGGCGAGATCGCGCGCGATGCCGTGAACCCCGGTGCAGTCCTGGCGATTCGGCGTCAGGTTGATCTCGATCATGGGATCGCCGAGGCCCGCCCATTCCGCGTAGGGCTTGCCGATCGGCGCATCCGCCGGCAGCTCCATGATGCCGTCGTGATCGTCGGAGATCTGCAGTTCGGCCGCCGAGCACAGCATGCCGCGGCTCTCGACGCCTCTGATGGTCCCGACCGACAGCGTGATGTTCTTGCCGGGAATGTAGGTGCCCGGCGGCGAGAACACCGACACCAGCCCCGCGCGCGCATTCGGCGCGCCGCAGACGACCTGCACCGGCGCGCCACCGTCGCCGGTGTCGACCATGCAGACCCGCAGCCGGTCCGCATTCGGATGCTGCTCGGCGGAGACGACGCGCGCGATTTTATACGGCGCGAGCAGCTTCGCCTTGTCCTCGAGATGCTCGACCTCGAGGCCGATCATCGTGAGCTTGTCGGCGAGCTTCTCCACCGGCTCATCGGTGTCGAGATGGTCCTTCAGCCAGGACAGCGTGAATTTCATGGCTCTGTTTCCGCGGACTCAGTCCTGTTCCCTCCCCCGCTTGCGGGGGAGGGGTAGGGTGGGGGCTCTCGCCGCAACGGCAGCGGCAATGGTGTCAAGAACGCCGGCCCGATTGGCCAGCACGTCGTTGTTGGCGAAGCGCAGGATCTGAAAGCCTTTCGCCTCGATCACAGCCGAGCGCGCGGCATCGCGCTGCTCGGCTTCATTTGAGAAATGCTGGCCGCCGTCGAGTTCGATGACGAGATGAGCGGCGTGGCAGACGAAGTCGGCGATGTAGCGGTCGATCGGGACCTGGCGGCGGAAGCCGACGCCGAGGAGACGGTGACCGCGTAGCTCCGACCAGAGGATGCGCTCGGCGTCGGTCGAGTTTTGGCGGAGTGCTCGTGCATTGGATCGAAGCCGTGAGGGGACTTTCCAGGCCGGCTTCTCGTCGTCCATCGAGACCTCCTGCGCGGAGACACCCCCACCCCAGCCCTCCCCCGCAAGCGGGAGAGGGAGCTCGACCGTCTGCTGGGAGAGGGCGAGACTCATCACGTGCTCAATCCTCCCGCCAGGGTCGGCACCTCCAGCGGCTTGAAGCCGTAGTGGGACAGCCAGCGGACGTCGCCTTCGAACAGCTGGCGCAAATCGCTCATGCCGTATTTCAGCATCGCGATGCGGTCGATGCCCATGCCCCAGGCAAAACCCTGGTACTCGTCGGGATCGATGCCGCAGGCGCGCAGCACGTTCGGATGCACCATGCCGCAACCGAGAATCTCCAGCCAGTCCTCGCCCTCGCCGAAGCGGATCTCGCCCTTGTCGCGGCGGCACTGGATATCGACCTCGAGCGACGGTTCGGTGAACGGGAAGAACGACGGCCGGAACTTCATGTTGATGTGGTCGACCTCGAAGAACGCCTTGCAGAACTCGTGCAGGATCCATTTGAGGTGGCCGAGATGCGAGCCCTTGTCGATGACGAGGCCCTCGACCTGGTGGAATTGCGGCGTATGGGTCGCATCCGAATCGATGCGGTAGGTGCGGCCCGGGCAGATCACGCGGATCGGGGGCTTCTGGGTCAGCATCGTCCGAACCTGCACCGGCGAGGTATGGGTCCGCAGCAGCATGCGCGAGCCGTCCTCCTTCGGGTTGAAGAAGAAGGTGTCGTGCATCTCGCGCGCCGGATGGCCTTCGGGGAAGTTCAGCTTGGTGAAGTTGTAGTCGTCGGTCTCGACATCGGGGCCTTCCGCGATCGAGAAGCCCATATCGGCGAAGATCGTGGTCAGCTCGTCCATCACCTGGCTGAGCGGATGAATGCGGCCGCTGTCGGCCGGCGCATCCTGCAGCGGCAGGGTGACGTCGATGGTCTCGGCGGCGAGGCGCGCATCGAGGGCTGCGGCCTTGAGCACGTCGCGGCGCGCGGTCAGCGCCTGCGTGACCTTGTCCTTGGCGAGGTTGATCGCAGCACCTTGAGTCTTGCGCTCATCCGGCGACATCTTGCCGAGCGTGGCCAGCAGCGCCGAGATCGAGCCCTTCTTGCCGAGGGCTGCGACGCGCACCGCCTCCAGCGCGGCTTCATCGCCGGCGGCGGCGATCTGGTCGAGGATCGAGGTTTCGAGCGAGGCGAGGTCGGACACGGGCAAGATCTCCGCGGGGCAAAGGCGGCTGGGTTGTCGCCGCGCCGGCGACAGGGGTCAAGCGAAAGCAGCGATATGACTGGACAGCAAAAAGCGGCCGAGGGCGTCGGCCGCTTTGCGTAGTCCTTCGCGAGGTGGAGGCGATCAGGCGGCGAGCGCCGCCTTGGCCTTCACAACGATCGCCTCGAACGCGGCGGGCTCGTTGATCGCGAGATCCGACAGCACCTTGCGGTCGACGGTGATGCCGGACTTGGACAGGCCGTCGATAAATCGGCTGTAGGTGAGCTCGAACGGACGCACGGCGGCGTTCAGGCGCTGGATCCAGAGCGCGCGGAAGGTGCGCTTCTTGCGCTTGCGGTCGCGGAACGCATACTGGCCGGCCTTCTCGACGGCGGCCTTGGCGGCGCGGATGGTGTTCTTGCGGCGGCCGTAGAAACCCTTGGCGGCCTTGTAGACCTTCTTGTGCTTGGCGTGGGCGGTCACACCGCGTTTGACGCGAGACATGACGGAAATCCTTGTTCAGAGGTGATGACGAGCCGCGTCGCGCGCGGCCGGGTTCGGAAGCGAGAGGCCGGTCAGGCGTTCGGCAAGAAGTACTTCTTGACGTTGTCGCCGTCGGTCTTGAACAGCACGCGGGTGCCGCGCAGCTGCCGGATCTGCTTCTTGGTCCGCTTGATCATGCCGTGGCGCTTACCGCGCTGAGCGTGCATGACCTTGCCGGTCCCCGTCACCTTGAAGCGCTTTTTAGCGCCGGATTTGGTCTTCAGCTTGGGCATTTGGCTCTCCTTGATGCCAACGGCAAGCCGCCCGCGAAAGCGGCGCCATCCGGCGAAAATGCTCGTTAGAGCGTTGGTTGTGCTCAGGTTTCGGGTCCAAACGAGGACCCACCCGCACAGGGACATCGCCACGGCAGCCCTTGATCAGCCGGGCGACGAAGGCCGCGCTTATGCCAGAGACGATCGAACTTGGCAACGTCGAACCATGGAATCAGCTATTCCGACCCATGATCAGCTTTCGTTAACCAAGCCGAGGTCCGCCATGGTCCGCATCGTTCGTCCCGCTGCCGTCGCCGCTGTCCTGGCCGCGGCTGCATTCTCGTCTTCCGCCCCGGCGCAAGCCGCCGGGTTCGATGGTCCCTGGACCGTCCTGATCATCACCGAGGCCGGCAGTTGCGATCAGGGCTACAGCTTCCCGGTGCAGATCAGCGGCGGGCGGGTGACCTCGGCCGGCTCCGCCAACATCACCGGCACGGTCGGCCGCGGCGGTGCCGTCACGGTGCGGGTCTCGCAGGGCGGCTCGTCGGCCAGCGGTAACGGGCGGTTGGGCGCGACCTCAGGGTTCGGCCGGTGGAGCGGGAAAGGCTCGGCCGGGACCTGCAGCGGGCGGTGGCAGGCGACGCGGTCCTGATACCGTCCAAAAGAACGGCCGTGATCGGTCCCCTCAAGAGAAAAGCCCGCCAACGCGTGGCGGGCCCGGTTTGAAGCGTCGTCCCTCGCCTCTCAGCGCGGGGCCAGAACCATGACGACCTGACGGCCCTCGAACTTGGCGTCCTGTTCGACCTTGGCGAACGCCGCCACGTCGGACTTCACCTTGTCGAGCAGCTTGGTGCCGATCTCCTGGTGCGCCATTTCGCGGCCGCGATAGCGCAGGGTGATCTTGACCTTGTCGCCCTCTTCGAAGAAGCGCTGCATCGCCCGCATCTTCACGTCGTAGTCGTGGTCATCGATCATCGGGCGGAGCTTGATCTCCTTGATCTCGACGACCTTCTGCTTCTTGCGGGCCTCGGCGGCCTTCTTCTGCGCCGAATATTTGTACTTCCCGTAGTCCATGATCTTACAGACGGGAGGCGAATTGTTCGGCGAAATCTCGACCAGGTCCATGCCGGCCTCGGCCGCCATCTTGATCGCGACAACGGTCTCGACGACACCACGGTTGGTGCCTTCGGCGTCGATCAGCTGGATCTGCGCATTGCGAATCTCATCATTGGTGCGCGGCCCGTCTTTGACGGCAGCGGGCGGGGCTCGATTAGGGCGGCGAATGGGTAGTTCTCCAAGGTTGTGGAAGAAGGCGGCTAGTTTGAAGGAAGATGCCTTTGCGGGCAAGGTCGCGCAGGCCCGGTGCGTCGAAATTCCGCCCGGCAATTGCGGCACTTGCGTCGCACGCGCAGGATGTCGGCGTGGCGGCGTATTCCCCCAAAGGAGACCAACTGGCCAGGCGGGCGCGAACGCGCGGGTCCAGCCTTGTGGTTCCGCCCGCGGACATAGAGTGCGCGACACGCTTTCGCAAGCGGCAGCGTCGCTCCAAGCCGATTGACGGACACGGCCGGCTCCCCCACACAACGTCCGCCATTGGGTAACGATCCATGAACCAACCTATCGAATCGACCGACCTCCCAGCCTTCATCTCTGTCGGCGCCGGCGATGCCGCACGCCAGATCGCTGTACGGGCCCGCCCGGGGACTGCGCCGGGGCTGTTCTGGCTCGGCGGCTTCAATTCCGACATGAAGGGCACCAAGGCGGTGGCGCTCGAGGCCTGGGCGGCCGAACGCGACCGCGCCTGCGTTCGGTTCGATTACTCCGGCCACGGCGAATCCGGCGGGCGCTTCGTCGACGGCACCATCGGCCGCTGGCTGGAGGAGAGCGTGGCCGTGTTCCGGCAGTTCTGCCGCGGGCCGCAGGTGGTCATCGGCTCGTCGATGGGCGGCTGGATGGCGCTGCTGCTGGCGCGCGAACTGCTGAAGCAGCCCGGCGAGGCTTCGCTGGCCGGGATGGTGCTGATCGCGCCGGCGCCCGATTTCACCGAGGAGCTGATGTGGAAGGGTTTTTCGGCTGATATCCGCCGGGAGATCGAGACCAACGGCGTCTGGATGCGTCCGTCGGAATATGGCGAGCCCTATCCGATCACGCGCGCGCTGATCGAGGACGGCCGCAACCATCTCCTGCTGGGCTCCGCGGTCAATGTCGGCTGCCCCGTCCGCATCCTGCAGGGCGCGCAGGATCCCGACGTGCCCTGGCAGCACGCTTTCGCGTTGGCGCACCGGCTGCCGGCGGAGGACGTCGTGCTGACCATGATCCAGGACGGTGACCACCGGCTGTCGCGGCCGCAGGACATCGCGCGGATGCTGGCCGCCGTCGGCGAGATGGGTTGAGGCTGGCCGCGTCAGCATCGGGTTTGCCACTCCGCGCGGACGCTGTCGTCGGTTTCGGACGCGAGCGCGGCCTCGGCCGTTTTCGTGAAGGTCTGCGGGTCGAGCAGTTCTCCGAGCGCCCAGGCCGCCGCGCCCCGCACCAGTGGATTCGGATCACGGGCGAGCCGTTCGGCCCCCGGGATCAGCGCGGCATCACCGGAGTTGCCGATCGCGATCAGCACGTTGCGCAGGAAGCGGTCGCGGCCGATGCGCTTGATCGGTGACTTCGTGAAAAGTGCGCGGAAGGCGGCGTCGTCGAGGCCAGCCAACTCGGCCAGCGATGGCGCGCGCAACGCGTCGCGGGCGGCCAGCTTGGCCTCGCGCCCCTCCTGCGCGAACTTGTTCCAGGGACAGGCGGCGAGGCAGTCGTCGCAGCCATAGACGCGGTTGCCCATGGCCTTGCGGAATTCGCGCGGGATCGGACCCTTGTTCTCGATGGTCAGATACGAGATGCAGCGCCGGGCATCGAGGCTGTAGGGCGCCGGGAACGCCGCGGTGGGACAGCTGTCGAGGCAGGCCCGGCACGAGCCGCAATGATCGCGCTCCGGCGTGTCCATCGGCAGCGCGAGCGTGGTGTAGATCGCGCCGAGGAACAACCAGGAGCCGAAGCCTGATGACACCAGGTTGGTGTGCTTGCCCTGCCATCCCAGGCCCGCCGCTTCCGCCAGCGGCTTCTCCATCACGGCGGCGGTATCGACGAACACCTTCACGTCGCCACCTGCGTTGGCGACCAGCCAGCGGGCGAGCGTCTGCAGGTTCTTCTTGATGACGTCGTGATAGTCGTCGCCGCGCGCATAGACCGAGATCGCGGCACGGCTGCGTTGGGCGAGAATGGCGCGCGGGTCCTCGTCGGGCCCGTAATTGACGCCAAGCATGATGACGCTGCGGACCTCGCTCCACAGCACCAGTGGATCGGTGCGTCGCGACGGCTCGCGGGCGAGCCAGTCCATGTCGCCGTGCCGGCCCTCGGCGAGGAAGCGCTCGAAGGCGGCGATTCGCTCAGCGCTCACCACCGGCACGGTGATGCCGATGCAATCGAAGCCGAGCTTCAGCGCCTCGGCTGCCAGCGCCGCCTTGAGGGCGTCTGGCGCGTTGGCGCTCAGAAGTCGAGATCCACGTAGGTCCGCGACGCCGGCACGCCGGCCAGCCAGTCGGACAGCAGCGGCCGGAACGACGGCCGCGACTTCACCCGCGCGTACCACGCCTTCGCGGCGTCGTCCTCGATCCACGGCACGTCGCCGAGATAGTCGATCGCCGAGAGATGCGCGGCGGCGGCAAGGTCGGCATAGGTCAGGCGGTCGCCGGCGAGGAAATTGCGCCGCTGCGCCAGCCAGCCGATATAGGCGAGGTGATAGCGCACATTGGTCTTGGCGGCGCGAATCACGTCGGTCGACGGCGGACCGCCGCCATCCTCCTCGCTCATGAAGCGCTTGTAGATGCGCTCCGTGACCAGCAGGTTCGAGGCCTCCTCGAAGAACTTGGTGTTGAACCAGTCCATGAGACGGCGCACCTCGACGCGCTCGGCCGGCGATGATGGCATCAGCCGGCGGTCGCCCGCCTCCGGCCCGCAGGTCTCGTCGAGGAATTCGGCGATCACGCCGACGCCGGGCACCGGCGGCATATCGTCGACCGACAGCACCGGCGTCGTGGCCGCCGGATTGAGCACCAGGAACGCCTCGCGACGTTCCCAGGCGCGTTCCTCCACCAGGCGCAGATCGAGCCCGTATTCGCCGAGCACCAGGCGGACGAAACGCGAATGCGGGCAGAAGGGATGGTGGTAGAGCGTGTACATGAAGCCTTTCGACGATTCCGCAGCCACTGCGCTTAACGAACGATCAACCACCGGCTTGCGCCGATGCATCGTCCCGATACCGCCGGGCGGTGGCCCTCGCGAATCGGACCATTAGCGCATGGTCGGCGAAAGTGTAAGCAGTAGGGCTGCGGGCCGGCATGCTGGAAACGACGCTCCGGGGAACAACGCGCCCGGTCCGCCGTCCGGCCGTGCGTCCTCTTGATTCGTATGGCCGATCACGCACCGGTTCATTCATCCGATGTGGCCGCTCGCAGCGCTTTTTGCAATTGCGGGCGTGGGCCGAATAGGCGAGAAGGGCGGCGTTTTGCCGGCAAGGTTGGATCGGATCAATGATGTCAGACACGCTGCGGGCGGTGATTCTCGGGATCATCGAAGGCGTCACCGAATTCCTCCCGGTCTCCTCGACCGGCCATCTGCTGCTCGCGGAGCGCTTCTTCGGCCTCGGCGACGAGGGCTTCTGGAAGAGCTTTGCGATCCTCATCCAGCTCGGCGCCATCCTCGCGATCGTCGCGCTGTACTTCTTCAAGCTGTCGCGCGTCGCCGTGGGCGCCCTCACCAACCCCGACGACCGCCGCTTCATCATCGGCGTGCTGATCGCCTTTCTGCCCGCCGTCATCATCGGGCTCATCGCCGGCAAATACATCAAGGCGCTCCTGTTCGACCCCTGGGTCGTCTGCTTCTCGCTGATCGTCGGCGGCGCCATCCTGCTGTGGGTCGACCAGATCGATCTGAAGCCGCGGGAGCATGACGCCACGCGCTATCCGCTGCTGATGTACCTCTGGATCGGCGTCGCGCAGTGCATGGCGATGATCCCCGGCGTGTCGCGCTCCGGCGCCACCATCGTGGCGGCGATGCTGCTCGGCGGCGACAAGCGCTCGGCGGCGGAGTTCTCCTTCTTCCTGGCGATCCCGACCATGGTCGGCGCCTTCGTCTACGACTTCTACAAGAGCCGCGCCGAGATGACGTCCGATCATCTCGGCCTCATCGCGATCGGCTTCGTCGTCTCCTTCATCACCGCGATGATCGTGGTGAAGGCCTTCCTCGGCTACGTCACCCGCCACGGCTTCGTGCTGTTCGCCTGGTGGCGCGTCATCGTCGGCACCCTCGGTCTGATCGCGCTGGCGCTCGGGAAGTAGTCAGGCCCCAGCTCTATCCACTCGTCATTGCAAGCGAAGCGAAGCAATCCAGAGTCGCGCGTGACGCCCTGGATTGCTTCGCGGAGCCTGTCATCCGGCCGCGCTGCGCGCGGACCGGGTGGCTCGCAATGACGGCGGTTAACAGATGCGCCCCTCACGCATTCTTGCGCTGAAACTGCCCCGCCGGGCGGAAGCGCCAGAGATATTGCGGGCCGACGGCCTCCAGCGAATCCGGCGTGATGCCCAGACCCTGCAACGTGAGCCCCGCCGCCTTCGCGGCCTCCGACACGACGTTGTCATGGCGCAGCAGCTCGACCTGGTCCGGCGTCAGCTTCAGCGGGCCCGGCGCGAACTGCAGGAACGCGGCCTGCAGCTTTGCCAGACCGAACGGCAGCGGCAGCAGCATGCGATCGCGGTCGGTGATGTCGAGGATGATCTTGAGGATCTCGCGGAAGCTCAGCACCTCCGGTCCGCCAAGCTCATAGGTTGCGCCGGCCTGCGCCTTGCCGTCGACAGCGTCGGCCACGGCATTCGCGACGTCGCCGACATAGACCGGCTGCATCTTGGTCTCGCCGCCGCCGACCAGCGGCAGGAACGGCGCGATGCGGGCGAGGCCCGCGAAGCGGTTGGTGAACTGGTCCTCGGGGCCGAACACCACCGACGGCCGCATGATCACGGCCTCCGGCACCGCAGCCAGCGCGGCGGCTTCGCCGGCAGCCTTGGCGCGCGCGTAAGCCGAGGCCGACTCGGCATCGGCGCCGATCGCCGACACGTGCACCAGCCGGGCGCCCGCGGCGGCCGCGGCCTTGGCGACGGTGGCGGCGCCTTCCGCCTGCACGGCGTCGAAGGTCTGCGCGCCGCTCTCGGTCAGGATGCCGACGAGGTTGATCGCGACATGGCTGTCGCGCAACGCGGCAGCCACCGAGTCGGGATAGCGCAGATTGGCCTGCACGGTGTGGATCTGGCCGACGCGGCCGAGCGGCTGCAGGTGGCCGGCGAGCTCCGGCCGGCGCACCGCGACGCGGATGCGATAGTCGCGCTTGGCCAGCGCCCGGACCACGTTGCGGCCGACGAAGCCGGAGCCGCCGAACACGGTGACGAGGGTGTCCAGATTCGATGCCATTGGGATCATTCCTGGGATAGCCGGGCGGTCGATCCGCCCCGGACGAGAAGCCTGTCAGCGGCGATTCGCACCCCGCGGCCCGCCATCTTGGACCGCTGTATAGCCCATCGCCCGCATCGCGGAAAAGGGAGCCGTGTTTTTGCGCCTGGGGTGAGAAAAATTGTCATCTTGGGCTCGGAGTGGTTTGACAAGCCGCCGTTCGATCCGTACACACCGCCTCCACATGCCCAGGTGGCGGAATTGGTAGACGCGCTGGCTTCAGGTGCCAGTGGCTTAACGGCCGTGAAGGTTCGAGTCCTTTCCTGGGCACCACGCCTCGCTCTTCGAGCTCCGCGTGGCGCCGCCGAGCTGAAGCTCGGGTTGTGAATTTCCCCGATATCGCTGTCGCTTCCGAAGTCGCCGGTCCACGCATTGCGTGGGTCGCAGACGCTTCGTCGCGCACTGGCGGCTTTCGCCGTAAGCCCCTCCGAGCCATGACATCATCTCGTTGCACCACCTCGTTGCAGTTCTCGATCTCGCCGCGCCAACGGTCTGCTCCCCTCCCCCTTGCGGGGAGGGGTCGGGGGTGGGGGTCCACGAGTCCCGCTGCACATGATGCGCACCTCGCTTCCGTTCTTTGAAAGTGACGGCGCTCACCATTGGCGTCAGCGCCTGGAGACCCCCACCCCCGACCCCTCCCCGCAAGGGGGAGGGGAGCGCACTGTCGTCGCGGCGAGAGCCTGGCTCAATCGCGCAACGACCATGCGCCCCGCGTCTGCGATCCCGATCGGCGTCTTGCATGCGGATCATTCTCATCATCGCGAACGGCGCCCTGTGCTTGGAGAATCTCGGACAAACATCCTCAGCCTCGCGACGCATCTCGCGCCCGAGTTCGGTCGATGGTCTCGCCCCCAAAACACCGAGGGCGCAGGGAGAGCCGGGTGCCGACTGCACCCATGGCCCGCCAGCGAGAAAAACTGCTGGCGGCAGGAACCACAGGTACGCGCCGGATCATCCGGCCCTCCCTGCGCAACGGTTTTAACGGCTGCTTCGCGTTCTCCCTGGTGCGCCGGGCTTGTTGGCCACCATCCCCATGCGAGACGAAGCCTCGGCATAAGTTGATATCAGCATCGGGATATCAGGACCGCGCGACTTGACCGTGCGTGCATCCTTGTTCGTCCGCGCGATTAGCTCACGCTGCAACGACACACGCCCATCGCATCCCACTGCCAACGTCTCGTGACGGTCGCGACACGCCCCTCATGCGGCAGCAGGGACGCGCGGAAATGTGCAGCTGATTTGCCCGACGACACAAGGCCTAATGCTGCGACAGACTGGCACGACGGGCAGTTTGTGCAAGAGAGGCATGCTAATAGCTCCGCCGTCATTGCGAGCGCAGCGAAGCAATCCAGGACTCCGGGTGTGCCCCTGGATTGCTTCGTCGCTTCGCTCCTCGCAATGACCGTGGCGAGCATCAATGCCTTGGGCAGGCTGCTGAGGACCGGATCTATTAGATGGCGTGAGTATGTACATCGCGGATGGGGTCGGGATGGGCTCTCACCGTTTGCACCGAATGCGCCAGCGGCGCATCGATAACAGAAGATGCCGTTACCGTTGCCGTCACAGGCGTAGTCGCCAATCCAAGGCAGCCGGGAGAGTCCGATGGACAGGTCACGTCGTGCGTGACGCCGCGATCACGCGCGCCAGCACCGGCCAGTACAGATCGCCATACCCCGCCTCGATCGCCTCTCCGAGCCGTCGGTCCGCAAGCTCCGCGCCGGGCAGGTCGATCTGCACGGACCGGGCGAGATCGAGGGCATAGCCGATGTCCTTGCGCGCATATTCGGTCGAGAACGCGCGCTCGGGAAATGTGTCGGGCAGCATCGCCTTCATGCCGTGGTTGCGTAGCGCGAAGCTGTCGGCCGAGCCTTTGGCCAGCGTCTCGAACAGCAGCGTGGGATCGAGGCCGGCGCGCTTGGCGGTCTCCAGCGCTTCGCCGAGCGCCACGACGGTCTGCATCAGCACCATGTTGTTGAGGATCTTCACCACCTGGCCGGCGCCGACGCCGCCGCAATGGGTGATGTCGGTGGCGAACATCGCAATCAGCGGCCGCAACCTCTCGAACGTGGCCGCGTCGGCCCCCACCATCACGCTCAAGGTGCCGTCCTCGGCCGCCTGCCGGGTGCGGGCGATCGGCGCATCGGCGTAGGCGGCGCCCTTGGCGGCGAAACGCGCCGCCAGCTCGCGGGTGGCCTGCACCGGCGAGGTGCCGAGGTCCACGATGGTGTGACGCGCCTCGGCGTGACGGAGCAGGCCGTCGTCGCCGTCGCATACGGCCTGGACGTGCTTGCCGCTCGGCAACGCCATGAAGATCAATTCGGCCTCGCGCGCCAGCTCCGCGAGCGACGTGGTCCTGACGACGCCGACGTGGGCTAATCGCTGCAGCGGCGCATCCGCGCGATCGAAGCCGAGCACCGTGGCGCCGGACTTGAGAGCGAGATTGCGGCACATCGGCTCGCCCATAACGCCCAAACCGATGAATCCGATTGCGCCCATTGCAAGTTCCTCTTCATTGGGCCCTGCCATCTCGACGATGGCGCGCCAGCGCTGCCGGTTGGCGGAGGCACGCTCGGAATAGTCGTCTGAATATTCGCTGGTGTCGATCGAGCAAACGACCTGCTGGTGATGTCGGCGATGCGGATGTGGATCGAGAGCAGGGCGCCGCGCGCCGGACCGTGACCCGGCCGACGCGGATCGCAAACCCATGAATCTGCCGCGATCAGGGCAACGGCCGACTACTCGGTCTCCGCCTCGCCGCTGACGCCCAGCCGGCGCAGCATCACCGTCAGCGCGAACGCCGGCAGCATGATCCACAGCGTGACATCATCCGGCCGGCGCAGCGCGCCCAGCGTGGCGTGACGGACGAGGACGCGTCCGAGGGCGGTGCGGCGCGAGGTCACGCTGCGCAGCAGCAGCGGGACGCCAAAGACGAAGGCCAGGATGACGACCGTCATCGCCAGCGGCCATCCGCCGGGAAACCGCTCGACGCCGCGGGCCGCGAAGCCCACCAGCAGCAGTACGCCGACCAGCGTCACCATGCCGCCGCACAGGCCGGAGGCGACACGGATGAGCAGGTCGTCCTGCATCAGCTCGTGCTCGACCTGGCTGATCAGCTGCTTCATGGCCCTCGCTCCAAGCGCGCGGTTACAGTGAACCGCGATCGTCACTCGAATTCGTGTCGGGAGCACGGTGCAGGTTCGACGCGGGCGTCGCTGTCGGGTGAGCGGCCGCGATGCCGAGCCCTTCGATCTCAGATTGCCGAAGGTAGCATTCTCCCGCTCGGGCTCTGGATCGCCGTTCGCCAGCCGATCTCATTGTCTCGTTCGTTGTCACGGACACATCCGTTCGGCGCCGGCGGCGCCTATGTCGAGATCGTGAGCCGGACGACCGTCGCGAGCTTCCGCCATCGCCTGTATTGCAAGGGCGACGCTGCGCATGTCTATCTGGCGATGATCCCGAACTCGAAATACGACAGCAATTTCGAGACGACGATGCGCGGCATCATGGCGGAGCGCGCGGTCGAGCTGATCAGCGACGCCGGCAAGCGCCGTTTTCCGCTCAAGCTGGCGGCGCTGGAGGCCACGCCGCAGGGGCCCCAGACCTCCGTCCAGATCGTCGGCGCCACCATGGCGGATCTGCAGGCGGCCAAGCGCATCGAGCTTTCCTATGACGGGCTCGGCAAGGTCGATCCGAGCTGCTGATGGGGCTGCAGTTCGACCTCGCCGGCGACCGCCGCAAGATCGGCATCGTCGCGCGCTCCTGCGTGAAGTGAGAGGCGGCGGCGACTTCGTCACTCAGCCGGTCGTCCCGGCCCAGAGCATGTTGTGCGACCCTCCCCTGGAGGGCAGGGCCAGCGCATATGACGATCGAGGTTATGCGCTCGTCTCTCTCCACGTCGTCATGGCCGGGCTTGTCCCGGCCATCCACGTCGTCCGGCATGCTGAGAACGACGTGGATGCCCGGGACAAGCCCGGGCATGACGGAGTAACTCACGTGCAGGATCGTTTGCTGCGACGGTCTAGAATATCCATATGCGATAGCCCTGCTCTCCGGGGGAGGGTGAGAGTGAGGATGTCGCTGTCAGCAAACCATCGCATGCGCGCTTCGCCGGCTGACGCCGGCGAAGCTTGAGAACGCTATCCCTTGTACCCCATCAGCAGCCGCGGCAGCCACAGCGAGAACGCCGGGACGTAGGTCACGAACATCAGGGCGGCGATCAGCGCGGCGTAGAACGGCAGGATGGTGCGCATGACGGCGCCGACCGAGATGCCGCCGATGGCGCAGCCGACGAACTGGGTGGTGCCGACCGGCGGGGTGTTGAGGCCGAGCGCGCAGTTGATCAGCATCAGCATGCCGAACTGCACGGGGTCCATGCCGGCCTTCATCGCGATCGGCAGGAAGATGGGGGTGCAGATCAGGATGGTCGCCGCCATGTCCATGAAGGTGCCGAGCAGGAACAGGATGATGTTGATCAAGAGGAAGATCATCCAGGGCTGTGACGACACCTTGTTCATCAGGTCGCCGGCGAAATCGGCGACCTCGTAGAGTCCCATCAAATACTGGAACATCGTGGAGACGCCGATCAGCAGCAGCACCACGCCGGTGGTCTTGACCGCCTTCGCCGCGGCCCGCAGGAAATTCTGCAAGGTCATGGTGCGGTAGATGAAGAACGTCAGCAGGATCGTGTAGGTGACCGCAACGGCGGCGGACTCCGTGGCGGTGAAGACGCCGGACAGGATGCCCGCGAGGATGATGCCGACGATCAGCAGGCCGGGCAGCGCCGCGGCGAACGAGCGGAACACTTCCGACCAGCCGGGAAACTTGCCAGCGGGATAGCCGCGCTTCACGGCGACCGCGTAGGCCGCGACCAGCATGCAGACCATCAGCACCAAAGCGGGGAGAAGTCCGGCGGCGATCAGCGCGCCGATCGACACCTTGCCGCCGGCGGCGAGCGCGTAGATGATCATGTTGTGGCTGGTCGGCATCAGCGCGCCGACGAGAGAGGCGTGGGTGGTGACGTTGACGGCGTAGTCGGTGTCGAACCCTTCCTTCTTCATCATCGGGATCATCACCGCGCCCATCGCCGAGACGTCGGCGACCGGCGAGCCGGAGACGCCGCCGAACAAGGTGCAGGCGACGACGTTGGACATGCCGAGCCCGCCGCGGATGTGCCCGACGAGGTTCTTGGCGAGCTGCACGATCTTGTCGGCGACGCCGCCATGCAGCATCAGCTCGCCGCTGAACACGAAGAACGGGATGGCGAGGAACGAGAAGATGTTCATCCCCGACATCATCTGCTGGAAGATGACGGCGACCGGCAGGCCTTCGTAGAGAATGGTGCAGATGGCGGAGAGGCCGATCGCAAACGCCACGGGGACGCCGAGGACCAGGAAGCCGAAGAAGGTGGCGCCGAGAATGATCAGTTCCATGACGGGACGACCTCTTCACCGCGCAGCAGGGCGATGATGTGCTCGATGGAGAAGGAGACGATCAGCAGTCCGGACACGACCAGCGGGATGTAGCGGACGAGCTCGGGCAGGCCGAGATTGGCGATCTTCACGGTGCCGACGGAGGCGCCGAGGATCCAGCCGTTATAGGCCATGGCGATGCCGAACAGTGCGACCAGCACGTGGATCACGAGCTCGATCTTCTCGCGCGTCGAGTCCGGCAGCATCACGAGAAGGCTGTCCATCCCGATGTGTCCGGCGTCGCGCACGCCGACGGCTGCGCCGATCAGGGTGACATAGAGGATCAGGACCAGCGCCAGATTCTCGGTCCAGGTCGGGCTGGAGTTGAGCACGTAGCGGCCGAACACCTGGTAGAAGACGATGGTGACGATGACGAGCAGGCCGGCGACGGACAGATACATGCCGAGCCGCGCGATGACCGCGTTGATCCGCGACAGCGGACCGCGTGACGGCCGTCCTTCCCCGTGCTCGTGGTCTCCGACATGTGGGTCCGTCATTCCCGTCCCTCCCCTGGCTTTGCTCCGGCGCCGCCTGATGGCGACGCCGGATCTCTGTTTGTTGTTCTTGGCCGATGTCGTTGACGTCGCGACTTTGACGTCGAGACGTCGAAGTCGCTTACTTCGTGTCCTGGATGCGCTTGACGAGGCTCGAGAGCTTCTCGTCGCCGGCGAACTTCTGGTAGACCGGCTTCATCGCGTCGACGAATTCCTGCTTGTTGGCGACCGTCACGACCTGGACGCCGGCGGCTTCGACGATCTTGCGGGAAGCCTGCTCGCGCTCGTCCCACAGCTTGCGCATGACCGGCACGGACTCCTTGGCGGCCTTGCGGACCATCGCCTGGTCTTCCTTGCTGAGCGTGTCCCAGACCTTCTTCGACATCACGAGGACTTCCGGCGCGAGCGAGTGCTCGGTGATGTTGTAGTACTTGGCGGCCTCGAAATGGCGCGAGGATTCGTAGGACGGCCAGTTGTTCTCGGCGGCGTCGACCAGGCCGGTCTTGAGCGCGGTGTAGACCTCGCCATAGGGCATCGGGGTCGGGTTGGCGCCGAGGCTCTGGATCATGCCGACCCAGAGATCGGACTGCTGGACGCGGATCTTGAGGCCCTTGAGGTCGGCGAGCGACTTGACCGGCGCCTTGACCGTGTAGATCGAGCGCGCGCCGCTGTCGTAATAAGCCAGGCCGATCAGGCCGGCCGGCTCCATGGCGGCGAGGATCTCGTCGCCGATCGGGCCATCGAGCACGTTGCGCATGTGCTGGGTGTCGCGGAACACGAAGGGCAGGCACAGCGCCACCGTCTCGGGCACGAAATTGTTGAGCGGCGAGGAGTTGATGCGCATCATGTCGAGCGCGCCGATCTTGAGCTGCTCGATCGTGTCCTTCTCGGAGCCGAGCGCGCCGTTCGGGAACACCTTGACGCCGAGCTTGCCGCCGCTGACGGCCGCGAGCTGCTTGCCCATGAACTTGACGGCTTCGACGGTCGGATAGTCGGCGGGGTGGACGTCGGCGGAGCGGAAGTCGCGGGCGATCGCCAGGGGGGACGTCACCGCCAGCACGGCGGCCGCAATGATCCCGGTCAGTGTCTTCATCTCGGTTTCCTCCTGTGATTGTGTCGTTGGTGGGCAGATACTGCAGGCCGCCTTGGGTCGCTCCACTCCAGATGCGAAGTCAAGCGCCATCGTCGTGCCTAGGGGGACCGGCATTGTCTGTCCAAGCCAAAGGCGGCATCGATCAATGCAGGACTTGCATCGATCGACGAACGACGATTTTGCTGCGATGCAAACGGGGGACGCGCCTGTTCTCGCCGGAGGTGGTCGTCGCGCCCTACAACCGCGGCGATGCGGCCGGCGGGTGTCTGATGCGGGCAGTGCGCGTCCGGTCCGGCCCTTGCGCCGAGGCGGCCGGGCTGGCATTCCCTCGGCAGATTTCGCGGTCCGGCGCCCGCGTTTGCCGGTTGGTTACCGGCGCCGGGCTACAGCCGGCGTCTGAGCGCTTCCTGCGGCGTCGCTTCGGCCCGTCGCGTCCGACACGATTCGACCGAGGTTTTGACATCCATGACCGTCCGCCTGCACCGTGGCGACCTGCCCGATCTGTCCCGCTACACGACCTCGGTCGCGATCGACACCGAGACGATGGGGCTCAATCCGCACCGCGACCGTCTCTGCGTCGTGCAGCTGTCGCCCGGCGACGGCTCGGCCGACGTGGTGCAGATCCCCAAGGGGCACACCGACGCGCCGAACCTCAAGGCGCTGCTCGGCAATCCCGACATCACCAAGATCTTCCACTTCGCGCGCTTCGACGTCGCGACACTGTTTCATACGTTCGGCGTGATGCCGCAGCCTGTGTATTGCACCAAGATCGCCTCGCGACTGGCGCGCACCTACACCGATCGCCATGGGCTGAAGGATCTCGTCCGCGAACTGCTCAATGTCGATCTGTCGAAGCAGCAGCAGTCGAGCGATTGGGGCGCCGATGCCCTGAGCGAGCCGCAGCTTGCCTACGCCGCCTCCGATGTGCTGCATCTGCATGCGCTGCGCGAGAAGCTCGACGTGATGCTGGCGCGGGAAGGGCGGCTGGCGCTGGCCCAGGCCTGTTTCGCGTTCCTGCCGCACCGGGCCACCCTCGATCTGGGCGGATTCGAGGCGGAGGACATCTTCGCGCATTCCTGAGGTCGGCAGGGCGTTCAGGATCATTAATGTCTCTTAATGATCCAAGGCGTCCTGCGTCGTGATTTCGCGGCAGTTCCAGGCTGCAATGGCCGGCATGCCCATGGTAGGATGAGCGCCGTTGCGCGCGCATCCCGTGCCCGTCGGAGTCCTGGTGAACTCGGTCCACAACCCCGTCTACGATCCCACCCTGCAGGCGCGTTTCGCGGTGGCGGCGCGCCACAGCCGGCTCGTGCGCCTGCTGCGGGTGGCCGTGCCGGCGGCGGTTGGCGTGGCCATGGCTGTGGTGATCGGCATCGCACTGTTCAATCCGTTCAAGATGAAGGTCGACACCGGCAACCTGACCGGCAATCTCGTCATCTCCGGGCGGAAGATCACGATGGAGACGCCGCATCTCACCGGCTTTACGCCGGACCAGCGGCCCTATGACCTCGTCGCCCACAGCGCGGTGCAGGACCTCACCGACCCCGATCACGTCGAGCTCAACATCCTCCGCGCCAAGGTGCTGATGGAGGATCAGTCGACGGTGACGCTCAAGGCCAATACCGGCGTGTTCGACACCAAGCAGCAGCAGCTCGAATTGAAGAAGGACATCCTGCTGACGACCTCGACCGGCTATGAGGCGCGCCTCAGCCGCGCCTCGGTCGACATGGCCAAGGGCACCGTCAGCTCGGACGAGCGCGTCGACGTCAAGCTCACCAACGGCACCCTGTCGGCGGACAAGCTGCGCATCACCGAGAATGGCGATGTCATCCGCTTCGAGGGCAATGTCGTGATGAACCTCGACACCGTGAATGCCGCCCCGGCTACGACCGCGAGCGCCGATGCCGGCCGTGCGGCCCGCAACACGAAGTGATCCAATGACCCCGTGCCGTTTCAACTCCGCCCTCATCCGCGCCGCCGGCTTCGCCGTGCTGGCGCTGCTCGCGCTGCCCGTTCCGTCGCAGGCCCAGAGCTCGATCACCGGCCAGCAGAATGCTCTCCAGGGCTTCTCGCAGAACCGCGACCAGCCGATCCAGATCGAGGCGGCGTCGCTGGAGATGCGCGACAAGAAGAAGGAGGCGACCTTCTCCGGCAATGTGAAGGTCGTGCAGGGCGACACCACGATGACGTCGAAGTCCCTGGTGGTGTTCTATGACGGCGGCGCCCAGCAGGGCGGCGCCAAGCCGGCCAAGGCTGCGCCGGCGGCAGCGCCCGGACCGGAGGGCAGTTCGGCGATCCGCCGCATGGAGGCGCGCGGTGACGTCAAGGTGACCCAGAAGGACCAGGTGGTCACCGGCGAGACCGCGGTCTACGACACCAAGACCAACATGATCACGATGCAGGGCGGCGTGGTCATGACCCAGTGCAAGAACGTCATGCGCGGCGACCGCCTGACCGTGGACATGACGACTGGCGTGTCGCGGGTCGAATCCGACGGCGGCCGCGGCGTGCAGGTGCTGCTGCCGAATGCGGGCTCGGGCTCGGGCACCGGCGGCGGATGCGGTCCGTCGACAGCCTCGGGCGCCGGGTCTGCCCCGCCGCTCCAGCTCGGTCCGGGCAAACCCAAGTGATCCTAAAGCCGAGTGATCACAAACTGAGTGATCTCAATTATTTACCGGAACGCTCGCGGCTGCAGTTGAACCCTGCCGCAAGCGCCTCTATCTAGCGGTCGGCGGATTCTGTTGCAGGACGGTACAGTTGGCGTATCTCGACGCCGCTGCCTGGACCGCGGCGGGTGATGCCGGACACGATTGCGATCTTGCGATCGGTCGCCTGCTCTCGCGACCGCGACTTCGCCGTCAAACGATGAACTCCGGAGCGCGGGCGTTGCTCGCGCTTTGGCCGGCCTCGCGGCTCCTGTGATCCGCGGGTGAGGTGACATGCGTTCGCTCGCGGTGAGCGGGCGAGCCAGCGCTGCGGCCGGTGACGGGCAGCTTCGAAGGGCGTAAGCGAAGCGGGGATGGTGGATCTACTCGGCATGTTTCGTGGGCGTCCCGCCAAGCGCGGCCAGCGTGGCTCGGCGCGGCGGCGCGACGACATCACGGCCATGGACGATCCGTTCAATCCCTCGCAGGTCGACGATCCCCTGGCCGCGCTCGCCGACTCCGTCCGCAATGAGTCCGCTCGTAGCGAGCAGCAGCCGGCGATGCGCATCAATCCGCGCTCGCCGCAGAACACCGAGCAGATCCAGCGCAAGCGGCCGGCCTCGCAGCCGGTGCCTGCCAAGCCGCGCAGCAACGGCGCGGGCGGCGGTGTGCAGCTGTTGCGCCGTCCCGGATTCCTGGCGGTGCATTCGATCGAGAAGAGCTTTGGCAGCCGCCAGGTCGTGCGCGGCGTGTCGATCTATGTCCGCCGCGGCGAGGCGGTCGGATTGCTCGGGCCGAACGGCGCCGGCAAGACCACCGTGTTCTACATGATCACCGGGCTGATCAAGGCCGATCGCGGCGCCATCGAGCTCGACGGCCACGACGTTACGCGGCTGCCGATGTATCAGCGCGCGCGACTAGGAATCGGCTATCTGCCGCAGGAGGCCTCGATCTTCCGCGGCCTCACGGTCGAGCAGAACATCCGCGCCGTGCTCGAAGTGGTCGAGCCCTCGCGCAAGAAGCGCGAGCGCGAGCTCGATGCGCTGCTCGAGGAATTCACCATCACGCGGCTGCGCAAGTCGCCGTCGATCGCGCTGTCCGGCGGTGAGCGCCGCCGCGTCGAGATCGCGCGCGCGCTCGCCACGCGCCCGAACTACATGCTGCTCGACGAGCCGTTCGCCGGCATCGATCCGATCGCGGTCGGCGACATTCAGCAACTGGTGCGCCATCTCACCAATCGCGGCATCGGCGTGCTCATCACCGACCATAACGTCCGCGAGACGCTGGGCCTCACCGACCGCGCCTACATCGTCTATGCCGGGCAGATTCTCACCGAAGGCAGCCCCGAGGAGATCGTCGCCGATCCCGACGTGCGAAGGCTCTATCTCGGCGAGGAGTTCAGGCTGTAGGATACCGGACGCGGTCTTTGTCGGCTTTGTCGTCGGTATTGTCGCGGGTGTGACAGGCGGCGGAAATGCTGCAATTCACGCTGTTTCCGTTCGGCTCCCGAGGGCCGGTAACGTCGTCTTGTCAGGCGCGCCATACTCCGTTTTTCTTATTCGTCAAGCCGTGTACATCGCGCGCAGATTAGGATAAGCAAGAATTGGACCAGTAAGGGAATGTTCTTGCTCCCATGGCGTTGACGCAGAGATTAGAATTCCGCCAGTCACAGTCGCTGGTGATGACGCCGCAGCTGATGCAGGCGATCAAGCTGCTGCAGCTGTCCAATCTCGACCTCTCCACATTCGTTGAAGAGGAGCTGGAGCGCAATCCGCTGCTGGAGCGCGCGAGCGACGGCCCGGAAGCGCCGGTCGCCGGCGAGCCGCAGATGACCGAGCGCAGTGAATTCTCCGAGGGCGGGGAAGGCGGCGGCGAGGATTTCGGCGACGGCGGCAGCTCTGCCGGCGAGAGCTATGAGAGCGCCCCCGAAGACTGGATGAGCCGCGATCTCGGCACGCGTACGGAGATCGAACAGACGCTCGATTCCGGCCTCGAAAACGTCTTTTCTGAAGAGCCTGCGGAAGCAGCGGCGCGCAATGCGCAGGATGCTGCGCCGACGACCTACACCGAATGGGGCGGCGGCGCCTCCGGTGACGAGGACTACAATCTCGAAGCCTTCGTCGCCGCCGAGACCACGCTGTCGGATCATCTCGCCGAGCAGGCCGCGGTGGCCTTCGTCTCGCCGGCCGATCGCATGATCGGCCAATATCTGATCGATCTCGTCGACGAGGCCGGCTATCTGCCGGCCGATCTCGGCCAGGCGGCCGACCGGCTCGGCGCCGAGCAGGCCGATGTCGATGCTGTCTTGGGCGTGCTGCAGACTTTCGATCCGCCCGGCATCTGCGCGCGCAATTTGAGCGAATGTCTCGCGATCCAGCTGCGCGAGCTCGACCGCTACGATCCGGCGATGCAGGCGCTGATCGAGCATCTCGATCTCCTTGCGAAGCGCGACTTCGCCGCCCTGCGCAAGCTGTGCGGCGTCGACGACGAGGACCTCGTCGACATGATCGGCGAGATCCGACGGCTCGATCCGAAGCCCGGCCTCAAATTCGGCACCACGCGCACGCAGACTATGGTTCCCGACGTCTATGTGCGTCCGGGTCCGGACGGTGGCTGGCTGGTCGAGCTCAACAGCGACACGCTGCCGCGCGTCCTGGTGAACCAGGTCTATTACTCCGAGCTGTCGAAGACGATCCGCAAGGATGGCGACAAGTCCTACTTCACCGATTGCCTGCAGAACGCGACGTGGCTGGTACGCGCGCTCGACCAGCGCGCGCGCACGATCCTGAAAGTGGCGACCGAGATCGTGCGCCAGCAGGATGGTTTCTTCACGCATGGCGTCGCGCATCTCAGGCCCTTGAATCTCAAGGCCGTCGCGGACGCGATCCAGATGCACGAATCGACGGTGTCGCGCGTCACCGCCAACAAATACATGGCGACCAATCGCGGCACGTTCGAGCTGAAATACTTCTTCACCGCCTCGATCGCCTCGGCCGATGGCGGCGAGGCGCATTCCGCGGAAGCGGTGCGGCATCACATCAAGCAGCTGATCGATGCGGAAGATCCCTCCGCAATTCTCTCCGACGATACCATCGTCGAGAAGCTGCGCGCCGCCGGGATCGACATCGCGCGCCGCACGGTCGCGAAATACCGGGAGGCGATGCGGATCCCGTCCTCGGTTCAGCGCCGACGGGACAAGCAGAGCATGCTGGCGCATGCGATGTCGTCGCCGGCCCTTGCCGACCGGACCCGGGATACCGCGTCAGTTTGACCGTGCCGCGCGATTGCGCCTTAACCAAATAGGCTTAGTGTCGTCATCGGTTCACATGAATCGAGGCGACACATGACCCTGCGGATTTCCGGAAAAAGCATCAGCGTCAGCGAAGCGCTGCGCGGCCGCGTCAGCGAGCGCACCGACGAGGTCTTACGCAAATACTTCGACGGCAATTATTCCGGCCACGTCACGCTCTCCAAGGACGGCTTCGGGTTCAAGACCGATTGCGCCCTGCATCTCGATTCCGGAATCACGCTCGAGGCCGAATCGAACGCTGCGGACGCCTATGCCAGCGCCGATCAGGCGCTGCTGATGATCGAAAAGCGGCTGCGCCGCTACAAGAGCAGGTTGAAGGACCGCTCCGCGCGCAAGACGCATGCGGCCAACGCCGCGCTGGCCGGGCTCGACGGCGAGGTGCTGGATGCGCCGAGCTATGTGATCGAGGCGCCCGCCGAGGGCGACGAGGAGATCACCGGCTACAATCCCGTCATCATCGCCGAGAACACCACGGCGCTGAAGCGCCTGTCGGTGTCGGAAGCCGTCCTGGAGCTCGACCTCTCCGGCGCGCCCTGCATGGTGTTTCAGCACGGTTCGAGCGGCCGGGTGAACATCATCTACCGTCGCGCCGACGGGAATATCGGCTGGGTCGATCCGCCCGCCGTGAAGCCGTAATCGTACGGGTGACCCGGCCCGTCAGCGGAGCGAAAACGGGTTCCCGGTCAGGTGCTTGACCGGGGCTTGCGACGCCACGCCACGGCGGCGAAACGGGCGGCCGGGCGTTGGCGCCTTCAGACCGCCACGCTCGGCGATCTTAAGGATAGGCCGGGGGAACATGCTTGCGGGAGTTGGCACCGCCGTTGCGTTGGGGTAGAAGCCCCCGCATCGGACACGGGTTAAGCCCGCCTGCCGCCTCAGCTTCTTGACGCCGGTCTGTCCCGACCTATTTCGCACACTGACGGTTCAATCACCTCGGAACGCCCTATGCCGATTACCGATCTGGTCGCACCCGAGGCGATCCTGCCGGCTTTGAAGGTCATCAGCAAGAAGCAGGCGCTCCAGGAACTGGCGGCGCGTGCGGCTGCGCTGACCGGGCAGAACGAGCGCAGCGTGTTCGAGGTGCTGCTGCAGCGGGAGAAGCTCGGAACCACGGCCGTCGGCTACGGCGTCGCGATTCCCCACGGCAAGCTGCCGAAGCTGGAGAAGCTGTTCGGCCTGTTCGCCAGGCTGGAGCGGCCGATCGATTTCGAGGCCATGGACGGCCAGCCGGTCGATCTCGTCTTCCTGCTGCTCGCCCCCGAGGGCGCCGGCGCCGATCATTTGAAGGCCCTGGCGCGGATCGCCCGCCTGCTGCGCGATCAGGACGTCGCCAAGAAGCTGCGGGCGTCGCGCGATGCCCAGGCGATCTATTCGGTGCTGGCCCTGCCGCCGGCCTCGGCGGCCTGACGTCATCTCAGGGCGCGCCGCAGCGACCGCGACAGCCGGCCAGCAAGCCTTCGTGCGGTACCGAGGCCGATCGCTCGCACGGGCTTGGGCGGTGGTGTCGGCTCATAGCCGAACTCGACGACAAGCTCCTGGAAGTCCTCGCTGCGGAGCAGGTCGAGATGCTGCGGCATCATGCGCTCCGTGTAGATGCCGACCTTCCGATCGCGCCCTGACGACGTGAGACCACGGCCGAGCACATCGAGCTCCGCGGCCCTCTTGCGCGGAAGACCCAGATAGTCGCAAATCCGGTGCAGGACCGGAGACGGCGACGTCGCCATCTCGCCGCCCGCGAGCTCCGCATAAAGCTCTTCGAACCTCACGGTCAGGCAGGCGGGCGAGTCCAGCCAGCTGATGAAATTCCTGATACCCGATCCGGGCCACGAGAGGAGGGTCGATGTGATTCGCGAGGCATCATCGGGATAGGCCGCCGCTCCGGCCATGCGTCGGTAGGCGTTCAACTTCCGCATCTTCGGGTAGGCAGCCGAGTGGTAGACGAAGTCCACCCAGCTCACGACGATATCGCGGGGATCGCGGACGATGAACAGCATCTTGTGTTCCGGCCGGCCCAGCAGATATTGCTCGAGATACGGACAGTACTCGGTATGCGAGGCGCAGAAGTAACCGGGCCTGAGGGCCGACGTCCAGAGCGGCGCCGGAAGCGCGCGTCCCTGATCAAGCGAGCCATCCGGATTCAGCTTGCTGATCGATGACGTGTAGGTGTGGTAGCCGACGTCGACATGACCGCCCAGCGCTTTGACGAGTTCGACCAGCAGGTACGTCCCCGCCTTGGGCACGCTGTTGCAGATCACGTAGTATGGGCTCGGCCCTGGCTGAGGACTGTCCAGGAAAACGTGCTGATTGGGTACGGTCCCGCGCGCGAGTTCCCGATAAACGCCCGTGTCGAGCGCTGATCCATCCATCGTCATCCCCCGGCTTGCTCGTCGCGTATCGACTAGCGCCTCCCGCGGGAGGGACAACTTAAGGATTGGACAGCTTCGGTCTAACTCGCTTCAGATGGTGTCGGCTTGTAAATGCGGCTGCTCGGGACATCGATAGAGACAAATTTCTCGAATCCGCTTTGAGGGGCCGCTCAGTCGTTCCCCGACCGGTCCAATGATCTCGCCACTGATCTCACCATGTAGCGGACCGTCTTGGCGCCGCTATGTATGCTGGCTGTCGCCACCGGCTCGAAACCCAGCGCGGCGTGAAACGAATCAGACTGCGGGTTGGGCGGGTCGACATTGACCTCGCAGACGATACGCCGATGCCCCGCGGACCCAGCGTCACGAATCAACTGCGCGTAGAGCATCCGTGCGAGCCCCTGGCCGCGTGCCGTCTGCGCCACCACGATCCGGTCGACATAGACGAATCGGTCGTAGCGCGCCCGGAACCAGCGATAGTTGGGGCTGTCGTAGTCGGCAGTCTCGTCCAGCGCGATCAGCAGCGCATCCGCCGTCCCGATTCGCTGCGCACGCCAGGCCTGATCGATCAGCCGGGCGAACGCCTGCGGGGTCAGCCATGAGAGCTCGGCAGCATGGGTGTTGTTGAGCGCGAGCAGCGTGGCCGCGAGCGCAGGCTGTGCCGCCAATTCGGCTGACGTGAGCGGCGTCATCACTGGGGTCATCGAGGGATGTCCAGCAGAGGCTCTCCATGGTCGGAAAAAAGGCCGCCCTCTTCGCAGAGGGCAGCCCTTGAATCAGTGCATGAGCTGCATGGGTCTCACAAGACGCCGTCGTTGCGACCGCGCGCGGCCGGCTTTTCCTAGTGCACGCTCACGGCCTGGAGCTCGTGGCTCCATGCATTCGCAATCGCGGCTTCGCGGCTGTCGGTGAGCATGATCGGCGTGCCGTCGGCGGCATGCAAGGCGAACAGCTTCAGGCCCGGCGCGATGCGCGGTGCTTGCGGAAACAGGCCCGGCACGTCTTCGGAGCGGATCTGCTTCACATAGGCGATGTGACCCTCGCCCAAGGTCGCCAGCGACTCCGGGGAGACGCTCGATTCAGACGCAACATTACCAGTCATGGTCTCGACTCCTTCTGAGACTCAAGCGGTCGAGTCCGCTACTCGTTCCATCAAACCATTATTCGTGTTCATTGATAGCGATTGTCTTAACGATACGCTCAGGCTCGGGCCTGGCGAGATCGACCGACAACAGCCCGTTCTTCAGGTCCGCACCAAGCACATGCATTCCCTCCGCCAGCACGAAGGTGCGCTGGAAGTGGCGCGCGGCGATGCCGCGATGAATGTATTGCCGGGTCTTGTCGTCCTGCTGACGGCCGCGGATGACGAGCTGGTTTTCCTCAATGGTGACATCGAGTTGGTCGCGGGTGAAACCCGCCACCGCCAGCGTGATCCGAAGGCGCTCGGGCTGGCCATTGGTGCGTTCGAACCGCTCGATATTGTACGGCGGATACCCGTCGGCACCTTTGACGACGCGGTCGAGCACGCGCTCGATCTCGTCGAAGCCCAGCAGAAACGGACTGGAGAGCGAAGGAACACGAGACATGGTTTACAAAGTCCTCTCGAAGCGACTTTGACGTTTCGGGACCCTGATGGCATCCCTTGAGCAGCAATATGGGCACGATCCCGGGCGCGTTCAAGCGCCGGGATGTCAGGGAATCGGCCTGTCTGTGGAAGGGCTTAAACCGGCAGCCTCTGCCGCCCATCGGCCGAGAACAGATGCAGCTTGGCCCTAGGCGCCACGGCGCGGATCCTGGCGCCGATCTCCGGCGCCGTGACGCCGGGCAGCCGCACGATGACGTCGTTGGCGGTCGCGGTCAGCCGGTCATCGCCGTCCGTGTCCTGCCGCGACCCGTAGACATAGGTCTCGGCGCCGACATGCTCGATCGCGTCGACGCGCAGGTCGAGCCCGACACCACCGGCGGGCACGGTCTCGCCGAGCTCGAAATCCTCGGGACGGATGCCGAGCTGGCCGGCCTCGGCCGGGACGGCGTCGGCGCCGTGCAACTGGCGGCGAAGGCCATCCAGCGGCATCAGGTTCATCGGCGGCGCGCCGATGAAGGAAGCGACGAAGGTCGTCGCGGGCCTCTGATAGATGTCGAGCGGATTTCCGATCTGCTCGACCTTGCCGCCGTTCATCACCACCAGGATGTCGGCGAGCGTCATCGCCTCGAGCTGGTCGTGGGTGACATAAATGGCCGTGGTGTTGAGCCGGCGCTGCAGCTTGCGGATCTCGACCCGCATCGCGATGCGCAGCTTGGCGTCGAGATTCGACAGCGGCTCGTCGAACAGGAACACTTTCGGCTGGCGTACGATCGCGCGGCCCATCGCGACGCGCTGGCGCTGGCCGCCGGAGAGCTGGCGCGGCTTCCGCTGCAGCATGGTGCCGAGTTCGAGAATTCGTGCGGCGTCCTCGACCCGCGTCTTGATCTCGGTCTCCGGCATGCGGCGATTGCGCAAGCCATAGGCCATGTTGTTGTAGACGGTCATGTGCGGGTAGAGCGCGTAGTTCTGGAACACCATCGCGATGTCGCGCTCGGCCGGCTCGATCGCGTTGACGACGCGGCCGCCGATGTCGATCTCGCCGGAAGAAATCGTCTCCAGGCCGGCGACCATGCGCAACAGCGTCGACTTGCCGCAGCCGGAGGGACCGACGAGCACGCAGAATTGGCCGTCGCCGACCTCGATGTCGACGCCTTTGATGGCCTCGAATCCGCCGGGATAGATCTTGCGGATGTTGCGGAGCGTGACGTTGGCCATGGGTTACCTGGAAGCGAATGGCGAATAGGGGGTAGCGAATAGGGAAGGGGCTGAAGCGAACCGTCGGGCGAATATCCCTATTCGCCACTCGCACTTCGCCATTCGCCTCCTCTTCACTTTTCCGTCTCCACGAGGCCCTTCACGAACAGGCGCTGCATGAAGACGACGACGGCGACCGGCGGCAGCATGGCCAGCACGGCGGTCGCCATCGCGAGCTGCCATTCGGCGAGCTCGTCGGTGGTGGTCAGCATCTTCTTGATGCCGATCACGATGGTCTGCATCGAATCCTTGGTGGTGATCAGCAGCGGCCAGAGATACTGGTTCCAGCCATAGATGAACTGGATCACGAACAGCGCCGCCACCGTCGTCATCGACAGCGGCAGCAGCGTGTCCCAGAAGAATCGCAGAGGACCCGCGCCGTCGATGCGCGAGGCTTCGAGCAGCTCGTCGGGGACGGTCATGAAAAACTGGCGGAACAGCAGGGTGCCTGTGGCCGAGGCGATCAGCGGCAGGATCAGGCCCGCATAGGTGTCGAGCATGCGCAGGTCGGCGACGACCTTGTAGGTCGGATAGATGCGCACCTCGACCGGCAGCATCAGGGTGATGAAGATGATCCAGAACGCGGTCTTGCGGAACGGAAAACGGAAATAGACGATCGCGAACGCCGACAGGATCGAGATGATGATCTTGCCGACGGCGATGCCGATCGCGGTGACGAAGGAGTTCGCGAGCAGCACGCCGACGGGCTGGTTCATGAAGCGCGAGCCGCCGACGAACACGGCGCGATAGTAGTTCTCCAGCATGCGGCCGCCCGGCGTGAGCGGCAGGTTGCCGCTGACGACGGTCGCAGCGTCATAGGTCGAGGCGATGAAGGCGACGTAGACCGGGAAGGCGAAGATCAGTACGCCCAGCGAGAGCACGATGTAGGCGACGAGGTCCCGGAGCGGGCGATGCTCGACCATCAGTACTGCACCTTGCGCTCGACGTAGCGGAACTGGATCGCGGTCAGCGCGATCACGATCACCATCAGCACGACCGATTGCGCGGCGGAGCCGCCGAGATCGCCGCCGAGCCGGCCGTCGGCGAACACCTTGTAGACCATCGTGGTGGTCGAGCCGGCCGGGCCGCCGGCGGTGACCGCGTCGATAATGCCGAAGGTCTCGAAGAATACGTAGACGATGTTGACGACGAGCAGGAAGAAGGTGGTCGGCGACAGCAGCGGGAAGATGATGGTCCAGAACCGGCGCAGCGGACCCGCACCGTCGATCGCGCCGGCCTCGATCACGCTCTTGGGGATCGCCTGCAGGCCCGCGAGGAAGAACAGGAAGTTGTAGGCGACCTGCTTCCAGACCGCGGCCATCACGACGAGGATCATGGCGTGGGTGCCGTCGAGCATCGGGTTCCAATTGAAGCCCATCACGCGCAGCGGTCGCGCCAGGGTGCCGAGCGTCGGGTGGAAGATGAAGAACCACAGCACGCCGGCGATCGCCGGCGCGACCGCGTAGGGCCAGATCATCAGCGTCTTGTAGGCGGAGGCGCCCTTGAGGTTCTTGTCGGCCTGCGTCGCGAACAGCAGCGCGACGCCGAGCGACAGCACGGTGACCAGCGAGGAGAACACCACGGTCGTGCCGATGGCGGTGTAATATTCCGGCTGGGCGAACAGCGCCTGGTAGTTCTCGAACCCGACGAATTCGGAATTGAGGCCGAAGGCGTCCTCGCGCAGGAACGACTGCCAGATTGCCTGGCTGGCCGGCCAGTAGAAGAAGATCAGCGTGATCGCGAGCTGCGGCGCCAGCAGCAGGTAGGGCAGGAGCTTGCCGTTGAAGACGACCGACTTTTCCATGGAGCGCGCCGCGTGAGGGATAGAAGTGAGGCTTCCCCTCCGGTGGGAGAGGAAGCCTCTGGGACGGCCTGACTTTGCCGTTTCCTTACTTGGCCGTTTTCTCGAAGGTGCGCAACATCGCATTGCCGCGGGCAACGGCGGAATCGAGCGCCTCCTTGGCGGTCTTCTTGCCGGCGAGCGCGGCCTCGATCTCCTCGGCCCAGACGTCACGCATCTGCACCATATTGCCGAAGCGCAGGCCACGCGAATTCTCGGTCGGCGGCTTGTTGGTGAGCTCCTTCAGCGGCGTCTGCGGCACCGGGTTCTTGTCGTAGAAGCCGTCCGCCTTGGTCTTCTCATAGGCCGCGGTGGTGATCGGCAGATAGCCGGACTCCTGATGCAGCCTGGCCTGGCGGTTGGTGTCCGACAGGAAGGTGAAGAACTTGGCGACGCCCTTGTACTCGTTCGCCGTCTTGCCGCCCATCACCCACAGCGAGGCGCCGCCGATGATCGAGTTCTGCGGCGCGCCCTGCACGTCCGGATAATACGGCATCGGCGCCGAGGTGAAGTCGAACTTCGCGGTGCTCTTGGCGGTGGCGTAGTAGCCCGACGAGGTCATGAAGATCGCGCATTCGCCTGAGCCGAAGCGGCTCTCGGAGGCCGAGCCGCGGCCGGAATAGTCGTAGGTCTTGTCCTTTTGCAGCTCGACGAGGTTCTGCAAATGCTTGATGTGAAGCGGGGTGTTGAATTCCAGCACCGTGTCGAAGCCGTCGAGACCGTTGGCCTTGGTGCCGATCGGCACGTTGTGCCAGGCCGAGAACTGCTCGATGTGCGCCCACGACGCCCAGGCATTGGAGAAGCCGCAGGTGTCGTGACCGGCTGCCTTCAGCTTCTTGGCGGCCTCGAACACCTCCGGCCAAGTCTTCGGAATCTCGGCGACGCCGGCCTTCTTCAGCTCGTCCTTGTTGATCCACATCACCATGGACGACGAGTTGAACGGGAACGACAGCATGTCGCCCTTCGACGTCGAGTAGTAGCCGGTGATCGCCGGCAGATAGGCCTTCGGATCGAACGGCTCGCCCGCTTCCTTCATCAGCTCATAAACCGGCTTGATGGCGCCCTTGGCGCTCATCATCGTCGCGGTGCCGACCTCGAACACCTGCATGATATGAGGCGCGTTGCCGGCGCGGAACGCGGCGATGCCGGCGTTCATCGTGTCGGGATAGGCGCCCTTGAAGGTTGGCACGACCTTGTAGTCGCTCTGCGAGGCGTTGAACTCTTCGGCGAGCTTGTTGACGATGTCGTTGTTGCCGCCGGTCATGGCGTGCCACCACTGGATTTCAGTCACCGCGAGTGCGGGCGAAGCAGCAAAACCAAAGGTGGCTGCAACGGCAGTCGCGGCAGCAATTTGTCGAAATGACATCAAAAAGATCCTCCCATGAACGTCATCGGTCGTGGCGGCCGTTAACAGCGCCAGATGACAGTTATGTGAATGTATAGACGTATGACCTGACGCGGGAAAGCCACGCGCAGTGCGTCCGCGAAAAGCGGTAAATCGCATCTCTCCGTCACCGCGTCGTGGTGCGACGCGGCGACGCAGCGCGTGCGATGCGATCAGCGTTTGCGTTCCGTGCAGACGGTTCCAGCTTTCCGCAACGCTTCGATCTCGCTCGGCGTGTAGCCGAACTCGCTCAGCACCTCCTCGGCGTGCTGGCTGTATTTCGGCGGTGTCGAGCGCAGGCTCGGCTTGGTGCGTTCGAGCCGGATCGGCGACGCCACGCCCTTGTACCAATCCTTCTCGATGACATCGCCGCGATACAGCGTGTGCGGATTGGTCAGCGCCTGATCGATCTTCTGCACCGGGCCGGCGGGCAGGCCGGCGGCGAGCAGGCGGTCGCACAGCGGCTCGGCCTCGAACTGCCGGAACACGGCGGCGAGCTCGGCGCGCAGCGCCTCGCGATTGGCGACGCGGTCGCGGTTGCGGGCGAAGCGCGGATCGGTGCCGAGCTCGGGGCGGCCGATCTCCTTGGCGAGCTTGCGGAAGGTGCCGTCATTGCCGACGCCGATGAAGATGTCGTCGGTCTTGGTCGGGAAGATCGCGTAGGGCACGAGGTTCGGATGCTCGTTGCCGGTCAGCGACGGCGGCTTGCCATGCATGAAGTAGTTGGCGGTGTGCGGATGCATGATCGCGAGGCCCGTTTCGTAGAGCGTGACCTCGAGGAACTGGCCCTGTCCCGAACGCTGCCGTTCCGACAGCGCCATCAGGATGCCGATCGCGGCGTAGAGGCCCGTGGTGATGTCGACCAAGGGCACGCCGATCCGCATCGGGCCGCTCTCGGGCGAGCCGGTCGCCGCGATCATGCCGGTCATCGCCTGGATGATCGCGTCATAGCCGGGATTGCCGCCGCGCGGGCCGTCGGCGCCGAAGCCGCAGATGCGGCAGTGCACGAGCTTGGGGAATTTCTCGCGCAGCACGTCGCTGCCGATGCCCCACTTTTCCAGGGTGCCCGGCTTGAAGTTCTCGATCAGCACGTCGGCATTCTCGAGCATCTTCAGCAGCACGACGCGGCCGCCCTCGGAGGCGAGGTCGAGGCCGATCGAGCGCTTGTTGCGGTTGATGCCGACGAAGTAGGCCGCGTCCTCGTCGTGGAACGGAGGGCCCCAGTCGCGGACCTCGTCGCCGGCGGGCGGCTCGACCTTGATCACGTCGGCGCCGTGGTCGGCCAGGATCTGCGTGCAATAGGGGCCGCCGAGCACGCGCGTGAGGTCGATCACGCGCAGGCCGGCCATGGCGCCGGGAGCAAATGGGAGTGTCATGGACATCGCGAGGTTGGTTGCAACTCGCGGCCATTAAGCATTGCTGCGCCACTGGCGCAAACGGGCTTACGCGAATGCAGCCCTCGCGAAAAGGCGAGGGCTGCATGGTGCGTGGCGATCTGCCGCGCAGCAGAATTCAGGCTCAGACGACAGTCAGCTTGACGTCGACATTGCCGCGGGTGGCGTTGGAGTAGGGGCACACCTGGTGGGCCTTGGCCACGAGCGCCTCGGCATCCGCCTTGGCAAGGCCGGGCAGCGAGACCGCGAGCTCGGCAGTGATGCCGAAACCGCCTTCCGAGCGCGGACCGATGCCGACCGTGGAGGTCACCGACGCATCGGCCGGAACCTTCGGGCCGCCCTGCGAGGCCACGAACTTCATCGCGCCGATGAAGCAGGCGGCGTAGCCGGCCGCGAACAGCTGCTCCGGATTGTTGCCGGCGCCGCCGCCACCACCGAGCTCCTTCGGGGTGGCGAGCTTGACGCTCAGCGAGCCGTCGAGGGTGGCCGCCTCGCCGTCGCGGCCGCCGGTGGCCTTGGCGCTGGTCTTGTAGAGCACGTTCACGGACATGGGGTGTCTCCCGATTGGGGTGGAGTGGAATTCAGTGAGACGTATTTTGCACACAAATCGATTGCGCACAATATAATTGTTCGGTAGAAAATTCGTGATCGGTGTTTTCCGGTCGTTGCCGCCGCCCTCGCGCAACGCCCAAGATGTGCCCGACGATCCATCCCTGGTGTGACCATGCCCAAGAAGACGACAGCCGACGTGCCCCTCCAGCTCGGCAGCCAGCTCTGCTTCGCGGTCTATTCGACGGCCCACGCGTTCAACCGCGTCTACAAGCCGCTGCTCGACCGCCTTGGCCTGACCTATCCGCAATATCTGGTGATGCTGGTGCTGTGGGAGGGCGATGGTCTTACCGTGAAGGAGATCGGCGCAAGGCTGTTCCTGGACTCGGGCACTCTGACCCCGCTGCTCAAGCGCATGGAGGCGCTGCATCTGCTGACACGGACGCGATCAACGGAGGACGAGCGCCAGGTGCTGGTGACGCTGACAGGGCAGGGGGCGGCGTTGCGGGAGAAGGCCAAGGCGATCGTCCCGCCGGCGATCCTGGACGCAACAGGCTGCTCGATCGCCGAGCTGGCGGATTTGCACGGCAAGCTGGTGAAGCTAAGGGAGCGGCTGGAGGCGGCGGTGGAGTGAGGGCTCAAGCCGGCCCGAGCAGGCGCTTCTTCGAGAACGCGCGTCCCGAGTGCGATTTCAGATAAGCCTCGAAGGCTAACGCGCGGTGCTTGTCCGGAAAGGCGCAGTACCAGACCAACGTCCAAGGCAAGAACTTGGAGGTGTGGGCTGAGCGGCCGGCGTTGTGATCCTTGAGACGCTGCCGGATGTCCGCGGTCGCGCCGATGTATTCCTGATCGGGAAAGCTGACGCTACGGATGATGTAGACGTACCACATGACGATGGGCTCGCCGCGAGGGATCGCAGGCGCGCATTTTGTGGCCGGGAAAAGAACTTGTCAGCTTGGCTTTCACGCCGTCGCGTCAGCCGAACTCAAACGAGAAGGAAGGACTTCGTTGCTGAGCAGCCCGGCTTCGCCAAGGGGCTTCGCCGGGCACCACGCTTCGCCCTCAGGGCTCCGTCGTGGCTGCGCCACGCGTAGCCCGGAGGGCGAAGCGTGGTGGAGCCAGGCGGGATCGAACCGCCGACCTCTTGCATGCCATGCAAGCGCTCTCCCAGCTGAGCTATGGCCCCTGAACCGAACCGGCGGTCTGGGCGACCGCCGGGGAGCACCGTGAACCACAGTTCGCGGCTGATCTCAAGTGGCTTCGACGATTATTCTTCGTCGCCGCCGACATCGCCGATGATGTCTGTGACATCTTCGTCGCCTTCTTCCTCGTCGGCGATGAAGGTCGAGTCGTCATCCTCGTCGTCGTCGAGGGTCTCGTCGATCTCGATATCGTCCTCGGACTCGGGCACGACGGCCTTGACCTTGCCGGAGTTCTCCTCGGCGTCGGCCTCCTCGAGCGACACCAACTCTTCGGCCTCGGCCGGCTCGTGCGCGGTGTCCTGCGCCGCCGCGGCACGCGCCGCCTCGCCGCGCATGGCGCGGGTCGGCGCCACCGGAGCGATCGGCACGACCTCGCCGGTGTAGGGCGAAATCACCGGGTTCTTGTTGAGGTCGTAGAACTTTTTGCCCGTGGTCGGGCAAATGCGTTTGGTTCCGAGCTCGGATTTGGCCACGTGCAGGCGTCCTGGCAATGTCTGAAAAGCGGTGTCTCACTTGGCTAGTTGCCGCGCCGCTGTCAATAGCGCTTTCAACCGGATATCACGGCCGTGACGGCCGCCGGGCGCTGTGATACCTGCCGGCCCGAAAACCCGAGGATCCCGCCGTGAGCACGTCAGCCGCCCCCACTCCGCTCGAATCCCGCGCCTCCGGGCCGCTTTCGGGCACGATTCGCGTGCCCGGCGACAAGTCGATCTCGCACCGGGCGCTGATCCTGGGCGCGCTGTCGGTGGGCGAGACGCGGATTTCCGGCCTGCTCGAGGGCGAGGACGTCCTCAACACCGCCAAATCGATGCGCGCGCTCGGCGCCAAGGTCGAACGCACCGGCGAGTTTGCCTGGACCGTGAACGGCGTCGGCGTCGGTGGCTTTGCCCAGCCCATTGCGACGCTCGATTTCGGCAACTCCGGCACCGGCTGCCGGCTGGTGATGGGAGCCGTTGCGGGCTGTCCGATCTCGGCGGTGTTCGACGGCGACGCCTCGCTGCGCAGCCGGCCGATGCGGCGCATCCTCGATCCGCTGGCGCTGATGGGCGCCAAGGTGACCGCGAGCGCCGAGGGCGGCAAGCTTCCGTTAACCCTTCAGGGTGCCAGCAACCCGGTGCCGATCGAATACCGCACGCCGGTCGCCTCGGCGCAGATCAAATCGGCCGTGCTGCTGGCCGGCCTCGCCGCGCCCGGCGTCACCACCGTGATCGAGCAGGAGGCGAGCCGCGACCATACCGAGCTGATGCTGAAGCATTTCGGCGCCGAGATCGTCACCACGCCGGAAGGATCGCATGGCCGGCGGATCGCGCTGACCGGCCAGCCTGAGCTGCGCGGCGCGCCGGTCATCGTGCCGGCCGACCCATCCTCGGCCGCGTTCCCGCTGGTCGCCGCCCTGATCGTCGACGGCTCGGATCTCGTGCTGTCGGACGTCATGACCAACCCGCTGCGCACCGGCCTGTTCACGACCTTGCGCGAGATGGGGGCCTCGATCGAGGAGGACGACGTCCGCGGCGATGCCGGCGAGCCGATGGCCCGCCTACGGGTCCGCGCTTCCAAGCTGAAGGGCGTCGAGGTGCCGCCGGAGCGCGCGCCGTCGATGATCGACGAGTATCTCGTGCTCGCGGTCGCCGCCGCCTACGCCGAGGGCACGACGATCATGCGCGGCCTGCACGAGCTGCGCGTCAAGGAATCCGACCGGCTGGAAGCGACCGCGGCGATGTTGCGCGTCAACGGCGTCAAGGTCGAGATCACCGGCGACGATCTCATCGTCGAGGGCCGCGGCCACGTCCCTGGCGGTGGCCTCGTCGCCACCCACATGGACCACCGCATCGCGATGTCCGCCCTGGTCATGGGCCTCGCCTCCGATAAACCTGTCACCGTCGACGACACCGCCTTCATCGCCACCAGCTTCCCCGACTTCATTCCGCTGATGCGCAAGGCAGGCGCGGATTTCGCTTAAGGGAACGTTATGGCCTCCGCCTTCGACCGCGACGCGCTGCTGGCGGCCTTCGACGCGATCGGGCGGGCGGCGGCCCGGGCTGGGGCCAAACTGCAAATCGCGGTTTACGGCGGGTCAGCCTTGATGCTTGCGAGTAACTTTCGCTTCGCAACGGAAGACGTCGACGTCTCGGAGCTGCCGAGCCCGCTTCCTGCGTGGCTGGCGGCCACGCTTCATGACATCGCCCAGCAGAATGGCTGGTCGGACGATTGGTTCAACGACGGTGTTGCTTTCCACCTCAGCCCGCTGGCAGATCAGGCGGCCGACCATCTGGAGTTCGGCACTTTTCCGCGAGACGGTTCGCCGCCAGGACTGGTGGTCTCCGTGCCCTCGGCCGAGTATATGCTGGCGTTGAAGCTCAAGGCGGTCAGGATCCTCGACCCCGCGCGCGGCGAGGCCGAGCGGCTCGACATTCTCAACCTGATGAAGGTCGTTGGAATCACCGACGCGGATGCAGCGATCGCGCTGCTAGCGAGATACTTTCCGGCGAGCGCGGCCTCGGCGGAGAAGCAGCGCTTTCTGCTGAAGCACATGAAGCCAGAGGGAGCCGTCGATGCGCCCAAATACCCTCGCTGAAGCGGTCGCCCGGATCGGGCGTGGTGAGTCGCGGGATCTCATGCTCGCCGAGTTCGTCGATACGTTCGATCTCGCTCCCTCGGATGAGGCACGTTATGCGGCCATCGCGGCCGAACCCGTCCTGACCGGCGATATTCGGACCGATGCCCTCGCTGGCGCCATCGCCGAATATCTTGCCAAGCAGCGCCGGCTGGGTCGGGTGCCGCCCTGGACGGGCGGTCCGGCGCGGCGTTTGAAGGACCCCTGGTTCACGACCAGTTCGACGTCCCCGGCGCTACGGGAGTACTTGACCTTTGCCAGCCCGGGAGAGTTCGCCTCCCGCAACATCTTTACCGACGAGCGGCCGCTGCGGCGGGCGCGCGAGACTTCAGGACAACACTCAGCATGATCATCGCTATCGACGGCCCGGCGGCTTCTGGCAAGGGCACCATGGCCAAGCGCCTCGCCGCGCATTACGGCCTCAGGCACCTGGATACGGGCGTGATCTACCGGGCCGTGGCCCATGCGCTGCTGACGGCTGGTCTCGATCTCAAGGACGAGGCGCGGGCGGCTGAGGTGGCCATGACGCTGGATCCCTCGACCTTCGACAACCCGGCGTTCAGGTCGCATGAGGTCGGCTCGGCGGCCTCGGTGGTCTCGGCCTTGCCCAAAGTGCGCGAGGCGCTGCTGGCATTCCAGCGGCAGTTCGCCAGCCAGCCGCCGGGGGCCGTGCTCGACGGCCGCGACATCGGAACCGTGATCTGCCCGGACGCCGAAGTGAAGATCTACGTGGTCGCCGACCCCAAGATCCGGGCGCATCGCCGCACCCTCGAGGCGCGTTCCCGGGGCGAGCCGGCCGATGAGGCGGCCATTCTGGCCGACATCCTGGCGCGCGACGAACGCGACCAGAACCGCCCCGTTGCCCCTTTGAAACAAGCAGCGGATGCTTACTTGCTTGATAACTCCCATTTGGATATAGAGGGCGGCGTCCGGGCCGCCATCGACATCGTCGAGGCCGTTCGAGCGGGCCGTCAGCGGGTTTGATTTCCGCTGATGTCATTGGAGGAACCGCCCGCTCCCGCCCTTGACCGTCGATAGCTCGATTGCAATTCAATCGGGTCCGATCAGCCGGACGAACTTCATACGTATCGCATGTGCAGGCATTGCCGGCCCGCGTCGTTCGCGCTTTTTGCGTGACCCGCGGACGCCTGGGGATTTGTGGACCTCCAGGCACTGTTCATTCGATGCGCCGATCAACCCCACGCTGGCGAGAATGTCCGCATCTGGAGAACCAATGGCTTCGAGTACGTCTGCTAACTCCTACAATCCCAGCCGCGATGATTTTGCCGCGATGCTGGACGAGTCCTTCACGAAGGGCAATCTTCAGGAAAGCTCCGTCGTCAAGGGCAAGGTCGTCGCGATCGAGAAGGACATGGCCGTCATCGACGTCGGCCTGAAGACCGAAGGCCGCGTGGCGCTGCGTGAATTTTCCGGTCCCGGCCGCGACAGCGAGCTGAAGGTCGGTGACGAGGTCGAAGTGTTCCTCGACCGCATCGAGAACGCGCTGGGCGAAGCCGTGCTGTCGCGCGACAAGGCGCGTCGCGAGGAGAGCTGGGGCAAGCTCGAGAAGGCGTTCCAGAACAACGAAAAGGTCAACGGCGTCATCTTCAACCAGGTCAAGGGCGGCTTCACCGTCGACCTGGATGGCGCAGTCGCCTTCCTGCCGCGCTCGCAGGTCGACATCCGTCCGATCCGCGACGTCGCGCCGCTGATGAACAACTCGCAGCCGTTCCAGATCCTCAAGATGGACCGTCGCCGCGGCAACATCGTCGTGTCGCGCCGCACCGTGCTGGAAGAGACCCGCGCCGAGCAGCGCCAGGAGCTGGTGCAGAACCTCGAAGAGGGTCAGGTGATCGACGGCGTCGTCAAGAACATCACCGACTACGGTGCGTTCGTCGACCTCGGCGGCATCGACGGCCTGCTGCACGTCACCGACATCGCGTGGCGCCGCGTCAACCATCCGACCGAGGTGCTCTCCATCGGTCAGACGGTCAAGGTCAAGATCATCAAGATCAACCACGAGACGCACCGCATCTCGCTTGGCATGAAGCAGCTGCTGGACGATCCGTGGCAGGGCATCGAGGCCAAGTACCCGCTGCAGGCCCGCTTCCACGGCCGCGTCACCAACATCACCGACTACGGCGCGTTCGTCGAGCTCGAGCCGGGCATCGAAGGCCTGATCCACGTCTCCGAGATGTCGTGGACCAAGAAGAACATGCACCCCGGCAAGATCGTTTCGACCTCGCAGGAAGTCGAAGTTCAGGTGCTCGAGGTCGACAGCGTCAAGCGCCGCATCTCGCTCGGTCTCAAGCAGACCATGCGCAATCCGTGGGAGGTCTTCGTCGAGAAGCATCCGACGGGTTCGGTGGTCGAGGGCGAGGTCAAGAACAAGACCGAGTTCGGCCTGTTCCTGGGTCTCGAAGGCGACGTCGACGGCATGGTCCATCTGTCGGACCTCGACTGGAAGCTGCCGGGCGAGCAGGTCATCGACAACTACAAGAAGGGCGACATGGTCAAGGCCGTGGTGCTCGACGTCGACGTGGAGAAGGAGCGCATCTCGCTCGGCATCAAGCAGCTCGAAGGCGACCCCTTCGCCGAGCCGGGCGATGTCAAGAAGGGTGCGGTCGTCACTTGCGAAGTGCTCGACGTCAAGGATGGCGGCATCGACGTCAAGATCGTCGGCACCGAGTTCTCGACCTTCATCAAGCGCTCCGAGCTGGCGCGCGACCGCAACGACCAGCGCTCCGAGCGGTTCGCCGTCGGTGAGAAGGTCGATGCCCGCGTGATCCAGTTCGACAAGAAGGCCCGCAAGGTCCAGGTGTCGATCAAGGCGCTGGAAGTCGCGGAAGAGAAGGAAGCCATCGCGCAGTACGGCTCGTCCGATTCGGGCGCGACGCTGGGCGACATTCTCGGCACCGCCCTCAAGAACCGCGACTCGAAGTAAGCCTTCGGTTCGTGTGACGAGATCAAAGCCCCGGCTCGCGCCGGGGCTTTTTTTGTGCAATCGCAGCTCTGGCAGTCTTCCAGCTCCCTCACTGCTGCAGGGCGGTCGCATATGAGCAAGGCTCGCCGCTGGCAGCGTGCCTACCACCGTCCTTCGAGACGCCCGCCTCCGGCGGGCTCCTCAGGACGAGGCCTGTTTTCGCGGCGGGGTTCTTGACCCTCATGGTGAGGAGCGCCGGCTTCGGCGCGTCTCGAACCATGAGGCCCTGAGGCGTATCGAGCCACATGCAAGCGCACGGCTCACGGCTGCGGCGACCGCGTGACGGGCCTTCCTTTCTTCAAATTGCGCCGTGATTGATGTAATCGGATAACGAGATATTCAGGCTGCGGATGCACAACGCGGCGAGACTTCCAGGAGCTGTCCATGTCGCTAGATTCGGATGTGATCGTCGACCGACGCAGGCTGCGCCGCAAGCTGACGTTCTGGCGTGTCGTGGCGGTGCTGATCGCGATCGGCGCGCTGTCCGCCATCGGGCTCGCATTGTCGCCGCGCGGCCGTACCGCGCTCTCGACCTCCGGCTCGATCGCGCGCGTCAACATCGAGGGCCTGATCCGCAGCGACCAAGAGCGCGTCGAGGCGCTGGAGCGGCTGGAAAAGTCGTCGGCTGAGGCCGTTATCGTTCATATCAACTCGCCCGGCGGCACCACGGCTGGTTCCGAGCAGTTGTACGATTCACTGGTGCGGCTGAAGGCGAAGAAGCCGCTGGTCGTCGTTGTGGAAGGGCTCGCAGCGTCCGGCGGCTATATCGGCGCGATCGCGGCCGATCACATCGTCGCGCAGCAGAGCTCGCTGGTCGGTTCGATCGGCGTGCTGTTCCAATATCCCAATGTCAGCGAGCTCCTGAAGACCATCGGCGTCAAGGTGGAGGAGGTGAAATCCTCGCCGCTCAAGGCCGCGCCGAACGGCTATGAGCCGACCAGTCCCGAAGCGCGCGCGGCGCTCGATGATCTCGTCAAGGATTCTTATGCGTGGTTCCGCGGCCTGGTGAAGACCCGTCGCGGCATGGACGACGCTCAGCTGGAGAAGGTTGCCGATGGCCGTGTCTTCACCGGCCGGCAGGCGATCGAGCTGAAGCTGATCGACGAACTCGGCGACGAGAAGACGGCGGTCGCCTGGCTCGTTGCCAACAAGGGCGTCAAGAAGGATCTGCCGGTGCGCGACTACAAGCTGGTGCCGCGCTTCAGCGATCTCACCTTCCTGCGCACGGCCGCGTCGATCACGCTCGACGCCGTCGGGCTGTCCGGGATCGCGCGCCAGATCGAGCACGCCGGCGTCATCCAGGCGGTCGATCGGGTCGGCATGGATGGCATGCTGGCGCTCTGGACGCCTGCAACGGGAAATTGAAACCCGCCAAGACAATCGTGACGTCAATCTTCTCGCACAGCGTGTGTGTCCGGGTGGCCCGAGATCGGGCCCCGCAATGCGGCCCGCAGGCTCGATGAATGATTTAGCGTCTTGACAGTCCTGCATATTTTCACGGAAATGGGACTGTCTCCCCGGGTACATTTTCTCGATGATCAAATCCGAGCTTGTTCAGCGTATCGCCGAGCACAACCCGCACCTCTACCAGCGGGATGTCGAGAATATCGTCAATGCGATCCTCGATGAGATCGTCGCCGCGCTGGCGCGTGGCGATCGCGTCGAGCTGCGCGGCTTTGGCGCCTTCTCGGTCAAGCATCGGCCGGCCCGCGCCGGGCGCAACCCGCGGACCGGCGCACATGTCCCGGTGGACCAGAAGAGTGTCCCGTTCTTCAAGACGGGCAAGGAAATGCGTGAGCGGCTGAACCGGGACAACCCCGAGGGCGCTGGCGCAGATGCCGACGATTCGGACGAGTGACGCGTAGGTCGCGCCAGCCGCGAGAGTCGTCCGCGGCTGATTTCAAGGCCAACCTGGCCTGACTGATACGAGCGAGCGCATGCGAAAATTCCTCACGGTCGTGATCGTTCTTCCGCTGCTGGTGCTGTTCGTCATCTTCGCGGTCGCCAATCGGCATTTCGTTACCGTATCTTTTGATCCGTTCAATGCGGTGAATCCTGCGCTGGCGGTTTCGGTGCCGCTGTTCGCCCTGATCATTGCCGTTGCGATCGCGGGCGTGATCGCCGGCGGTTTTGCGACCTGGATCGGCCAGCACCGGTGGCGTCGCGCCGCGCGCCGCCACCAGGCGGATGCCGAGGCCGCCCGGGCGCAAGTAGCCCAGCTCAGCGCCGCTGCGCGTGCAAACCAGGGGTCGGGTCAATCGCTGGTTCCAGCGGCCCCGGCCCGGCTTTTCGCCCCTTATGGGCGAGACAAGCAGGGCGCCGCGTTGTAGAAGGCGCCAAGCCAGCGCGGCCTCGACATCGCTTGCGGCTGGTGATCCCCTCCGTTCGGACGTGCGTTCTTATCGATGTCCCTGCTCGTCAAAATCTGCGGCCTGACCACGCCCGACACCCTCGGTGCGGCGCTGGATGCCGGCGCCGAGATGGTGGGTTTCGTGTTCTTTCCGCCGTCGCCGCGCCATATCGGGCTGACGGCCGCGCGTGACCTCGGCCAGCAGGCGAAGGGGCGCGCGCTGAAGGTGGCGCTGACCGTCGATGCCGACGACGCGACCTTCGAGAACATCATCGAGACGCTGCGGCCGGATCTCTTTCAATTGCACGGTCGCGAAAGCGTCGCGCGTATTCGCGATCTCAAGCAGCGGTTCGGTCTGCCCGTCATGAAGGCGATGCCGGTCGAGACGGCTGCCGACCTCGCGCCACTGGCGGGCTATGCCGACGTCTGCGATCGCATCCTGTTCGATGCTCGCGCGCCCAAGGACGCGACGCGTCCCGGCGGGCTGGGCGCGACCTTCGACTGGCATGTGCTGCGGGGATTGAAGCTCGACCGCCCGTTCATGGTGTCCGGTGGACTGAGTCCGGACAATGTCGCCGAGGCGGTGCGGGTGACGCGCGCAGGCGGCGTCGACGTGTCATCTGGCGTCGAACGGACGCCTGGTGTGAAAGATTGCGATCTGATCCGGGATTTTATTCGTGCGGCGCGGGCCGCTGACAAGTTGAGCGTCCAATGACCACGACCATTCCCAATTCCTACCGCAGCGGTCCTGACGATCGCGGCCATTTCGGCATCTTCGGCGGCCGCTACGTCGCCGAAACCCTGATGCCGCTGATCCTGGATCTCGAAAAGGCCTATGCCGAGGCCAAGGCCGATCCGGCCTTCCAGGCGGAGATGAACAGCTATCGGACGCATTATGTCGGCCGTCCGTCGCCGCTGTACTACGCCGAGCGCCTGACCCAGCATCTCGGCGGCGCCAAGATCTACTTCAAGCGCGACGAGCTCAATCATACCGGCTCGCACAAGGTCAACAATGTGCTCGGCCAGATCATGCTGGCGCGGCGCATGGGCAAGCAGCGCATCATCGCCGAGACCGGTGCCGGCCAGCATGGCGTCGCCACCGCGACCTTGTGCGCGCGCTTCGGCCTGGACTGCGTGGTCTACATGGGCGCCGTCGACGTCGAGCGGCAGCAGCCGAACGTGCTGCGCATGGAGATGCTCGGCGCCAAGGTCATTCCGGTGCAGTCCGGCGCCAGGACGCTCAAGGACGCGATGAACGAGGCGCTGCGTGACTGGGTCACCAACGTGCACGACACCTTCTATTGCATCGGCACCGTCGCGGGCCCGCACCCCTATCCGATGATGGTGCGCGACTTCCAGTCGATCATCGGCCAGGAGACGCGGACCCAGATGCAGGAGGCCGAAGGCCGGCTGCCGGATTCGCTCGTGGCCTGTATCGGCGGCGGCTCCAATGCGATGGGCCTGTTTCATCCCTTCCTCGATGATCCCTCGGTCGAGATCTTCGGCGTCGAAGCGGCGGGCCACGGCCTGACTCAGCTGCATGCGGCGTCGATCGCGGGCGGCCGTCCCGGCGTGCTGCACGGCAACCGCACCTATCTGCTGATGGACGAGGACGGCCAGATTGCCGAGGCGCATTCGATCTCGGCCGGCCTCGACTACCCTGGCATCGGCCCCGAGCATTCCTGGCTGCACGAGGCCAAGCGCGTGACCTATCTGTCGGCGACCGATGACGAGGCGCTTGACGCGTTCCTGCTGCTGTCCCGGCTGGAGGGCATCATCCCGGCGCTCGAGCCGTCGCATGCGGTGGCCAAGGTGATGCAGCTCGCGCCGACCAAGCCGAAGGACCATTTGATGGTCGTCAATCTGTGCGGCCGCGGCGACAAGGACGTGCCGCAGGTCGGCGAGATCCTGCGTAAGAGGGCGAAACAGTCGTGACCAGCCGGATGGATGCGCGCTTCGCGCAGTTGAAGAGCGAAGGCCGTTCGGCATTCGTGACGTTCGTGATGGGCGGCGACCCCGATCCCGAGACCTCGCTCGCGATCGTCAAGGCGCTGCCGCAGGCGGGCGCCGACATCATCGAGATCGGCATGCCGTTCACTGATCCGATGGCCGACGGTCCGTCGATCCAGGCCGCGGGCCTGCGGGCGCTCAAGGCCGGCATGACCTTGAAGAAGACATTGCAGCTGGTGCGCAGCTTCCGCGAGAGCGATGCGGCGACGCCGATCGTGCTGATGGGTTACTACAACCCGATCTACATCTACGGCGTCGACAAGTTCCTCGTCGATGCAAAGGGCGCCGGCGTCGACGGCCTGATCATCGTCGACCTGCCGCCGGAGGAAGACGACGAGCTGTGCATTCCCGCGCTCAAGGCCGGACTCAACTTCATCCGCCTGGCGACCCCGACCACCGATGACAAGCGGCTGCCCGCGGTGCTCGCGAACACTTCCGGCTTCGTCTACTACGTCTCGATTACCGGCATTACCGGTGCGGCCGCCGCGGACTCCTCCGCCGTCGGCGCTGCCGTGGCCCGGATCAAGCGCCACACCGCGCTGCCGGTCTGCGTCGGTTTCGGCATCCGGACACCGGAAACCGCCCGCGCCATCGCCGCGAATGCGGACGGCGCCGTGGTCGGCACGGCCCTGGTGGATGCGCTGAAGGCGAGCCTCGATTCGGAGGGCCGCGCCACGGCCAAGACCGTCAGCGCGGTCGCGGACCTCGCCGCAGCCCTAGCCCAGGGCGTACGCGGCGCCCAGCAGGCCGCGGAATAGCCATCAACCACCCGTGTAAGGAGCGCCGCGGCACGGCTTGCCGTGGCGCTGCCGTCCCGCCATATATCCGGGCGACCGCCAAACGGAGCTTTTCATGAACTGGCTTACCAACGTGGTCCGGCCGAAGATCCGCAACATCCTGCGCCGCGAGACGCCGGAGAACCTCTGGATCAAGTGCCCGGATTCCGGACAGCTTGTGTTCTACAAGGACGTCGAGGCCAACCAGTTCGTCATCCCCGGCTCCAACTATCACATGCGCATGGGCGCCTCGGCCCGGCTGAAGTCGATGTTCGACAACGAGACCTGGTTCGACGTCGCGCTGCCCGAGGTCACGCCCGATCCGCTGAAATTCCGTGACGAGCGTCGCTATGCCGACCGCATCAAGGATGCGCGGGCACGGACCGGCATGAACGACGCCGTCAAGGTCGGTTTCGGCAAGCTCGAAGGCATGGGCGTCGTCATCGCTGTGCAGGATTTCGACTTCATGGGCGGCTCGCTCGGCATGGCCGCCGGCGAAGCCATCGTGCGCGGGCTCGAGCTCGCGGTCGAGAAGAAGTCGCCCTTCATCGTGTTCGCGGCCTCCGGCGGCGCGCGCATGCAGGAGGGCATCCTGTCACTGATGCAGATGCCGCGCACAACAGTGGCCGTGCAGATGCTGCGCGAGGCCAAGCTGCCCTACATCGTCGTGCAGACCAATCCGACCACCGGTGGCGTCACCGCGTCCTACGCGATGCTGGGCGACGTCCACATCGCCGAGCCCGGCGCGCTGATCGGGTTTGCCGGTGCGCGCGTCATCGAGCAAACCATCCGCGAGAAGCTTCCCGAGGGTTTCCAGCGCGCTGAATACCTGCTCGACCACGGCATGGTCGACATGGTCGTACATCGTCATGATCTGCGCCCGACCCTGGCGCGGCTGTGCCGCCTGCTGACCAAGGCGCCGGCCGTCGAACACGCAAAGCCCGCGCCGCAGCTACCGCCGCCGGCCAAGCCCGCCGAGGCGGCGGAAGCGCCGGTGGTCGCAACGAGCGCGTGAACGCTTCTGCCGCCAAGCCTTCGCTCGACGAGCTGATCACGCGGCTCTCCGCGCTGCATCCGAGCAAGATCTCGCTCGGGCTGGAGCGCATGCATCGGCTGCTCGCGCAGCTCGATCATCCCGAGCGCAAGCTGCCGCCGGTGATCCACGTCGCCGGCACCAACGGCAAGGGCTCGACGGTTGCTTATTTGCGCGCGATGCTCGAAGCGGCGGGGCTGCGCGTCCACGTGTTCACCTCGCCCTGGCTGGTGCGCATCAACGAGAGCTATCGTCTCGGTCACGTCGGCGGCGGCGTCCTCGTCGATGATGACGAGCTGATATCAGCGCTACTCGAATGCGAACGGGTCAATGCCGGCGCGCCCATCACGTTCTTTGAAGTGAAGACCGTTGCGGCCTTCGTGCTGTTCGCGAAATATCCGGCCGATATCGTGCTGCTCGAAGTCGGTCTCGGCGGCCGGCTCGATTCGACCAACGTCGTCGAGCAGGTCGCGGCCTCCGTGCTGACGCCGATCAGCATGGACCACATGGAATTCCTCGGCGATACCCGCGCGCTGATCGCGGCCGAGAAGGCCGCCATCATCAAGCGTGGCTGCCCGGTGATCTCGGCCGCGCAGGAGCCCGACGCGATGGCGGTGATCGAGCGCGAGGCCAGGCGCCAGCGCGCGCCGCTGTTCGCCGCGGGCGAGAGCTGGCACGTCAGCGTCGAGCGCAATCGTCTCGTCTATCAGGACGATCGTGGTCTCCTGGACCTGCCGGCACCAAAACTGTTCGGCCGGCATCAGTTCGACAATGCGGGGCTTGCGATCGCGACCCTGCGCGCGCTCGATCAGTTCAAGCTCACAACGAAGGCATTCGAAGACGGCATCGTCAATGCCGAGTGGCCGGCGCGCATGCAGCGGCTGTCGAACGGCGCGCTCACCGCGATCGCGCCACAGGGCGCGGAGATCTGGCTCGACGGCGGCCACAATGCCGAAGGCGGCCGCGTCGTCGCCGCGGCCATCGGCGATCTCGAAGAGCGCGTCTCGCGGCAGCTCGTCGTCATCGTCGGCATGATGGGCAACAAGGATGCCGCCGGCTTCCTCGCCAATTTCGCCGGGCTGACGCGGCACATCATCGTCGTTCCCATTCCGAACGAGAGCAAGGCCATGGCCCCGGCCGATCTCGCTGCTGCCGCGCGCACGCTCGGCATGCGCGTCGAGATCGCCGACGGTGTTGCTTCCGCGCTCGCCGGCATTGCGCGGCTTGCCTATGAGGTGCCGCCGCGTATTCTGATCACGGGGTCACTTTATCTCGCAGGCCACGTGCTCGACCTCAACGGCACGCCGCCGACCTGAGGACAACACCATATGCGTTTTGCCGCGATCGCCGACGTCCACGGCAATCATCTCGCACTCGAAGCCGTGCTCGCCGATATCCGTTCGCAAGGCGTGACCGAGATCGTCGATCTCGGCGACATGGCGAGCGGCCCGCTCGATGCGCGAAAGTCGCTGGACAGGCTGATGGCGCTCGATGCGGTGCATGTGCGCGGCAATCATGATCGCTGGCTGATCGATCGGCCATTCGAGAAGATGGGCGTCTGGGAGCGCCCGGCCTATCCGCAGCTCGACGCTGGGCATCTGGATTGGCTGCGCACGATCCCGGCCACGGCTGTGTATCGCGACAAGGTTTTCCTCTGTCATGCGACGCCTGAGGACGACAACGTCTACTGGCTCGAGAGCGTGGCTACGGATGGCGCGATCACCTGCGCGCCGCTTGACGAGATTGAGCGACTGGCTGCTGGCATTTCGCAGTCGCTGATCCTGTGCGGGCACACGCACACCGCGCGTGCCGTGCGGCTGCGTGATGGTCGGCTGATCGTGAACCCCGGCAGCGTCGGCAGCCCCGGCTATTCCTACAACGTGCCGCATCCGCATGTCGTGCAGGCCGGCAGCCCCGACGCGCGCTACGCGATCCTGGAGCTGACGCCGGCCGGTTGGAGCGTGAGCTTCCGCCACGTGCCCTATGATAACAGCGCAATGGCCGAGCTGGCGCGCGCCAATGGCGACAACGAATTTGCCTCGGCGCTCGCGACCGGCTGGATCCGCTGATCAGGCGAGCAGCTTCATGGGGTCCGCGACCTTCTGCGCGAGCTGATCGAAGGTGCATTGCTTCGGCGATTTGTCCGGGCGCCAGCGCAGGATCGAGGTGCCGTGGCGGAAACGCTCGCCGGAGAAGTGGTCGTAGCACACCTCGATCACCAGCTTCGGCTTCAGTGGACACCATTCCGCCGAGCGCTCCGTCGACCAGCGGCTCGGCCCGCCCGGCGCATTGCCGGTGAAGCCGGGCGGCGCAATCAGCGGTTCGAGCTTGTCGGTCAGCGCAGGCTTCTCCGCTGCCTTCAGCGCCGAGGTGAAGCCGACGTGATGCAGCAGGCCGTTATCATCGTAGAGGCCAAGTAACAACGAGCCGACCAGCTTGCGGCCATTCGCGCCCTTGTTGGTCGCGTAGCGGAAGCCGCCGATGACGCAGTCCGCGGAGCGATAGAGCTTGATCTTCTGCATGCCGTCGCGGTTGCCGGCTTGGTAGGGGAGGTCGATCCGCTTGGCGATCACGCCGTCAGAGCCGCCGCCGGACTGCGCCAGCCAATCCTGCGCCGTCGCGAAGCGTGTGGTCGCGGGCGAGAGCCGGAAGGTCGGATGCCCGGCAAAATTCGCCTTCGCGAACGCCTCCAGCGCGGGGCGCCGTTCGTGCAGCGTCTGCGCGATCAGCTCTTTCTCCTTTGCCGTCGCCAGCAGGTCGAAGGCGAGGAAGAGCGCCGGCGTCTCGGCCGACAGCTTCTTCACCCGGCTTGCGGCCGGATGGATCCGCTGCAGCAGCGCGTCGAACGAGAACGACTCGGATTGCGGCACGACCAGTTCGCCATCGAGCGTGAAACGGGGCGCCTTCAGCTCGCGCGCGGCGGCAACGATCTCCGGGAAGTAGCGCGCGAGATCCTCGCCGGCCTTGGACTGCATCGTCACGTGAGCGCCGTCGCGCGACAGCAGGCAGCGGAAGCCATCCCATTTCGGCTCGTACTGCCACTCCTCGCCGCGCGGGATCGCATCCACCGAGCGGGCCTCCATGGCCAGAAGGCCTGATTTGCGGGAGGGCGAGCGATGAGCACGGGCGGGCATGGCGGCATCCGAAAACGCGAAAACATACCCCTCAACGCAAACGGCCGGCGAATCCGCCGGCCGTTCGAGAAAAATCCTGGTTCCGAATCGTCACATCGACGACGAGATCCACTGCTGCAGCTTGGCCTTCGGCGCGGCGCCGACCTGGCGGGAGGCCATCTCGCCGCCCTTGAACACCATCAGGGTCGGGATCGACATCACGCCGTACTTCGAGGCCGTCTTCGGGCTCTCGTCGACGTTCAGCTTCACGATCTTGACCTTGTCGCCCATCGCGCTCGCGATCTCGTCGAGGGCCGGAGCGATCATGCGGCACGGACCGCACCACTCGGCCCAGAAATCGACCACGACCGGACCGTCGGCCTTGAGCACTTCGCTTTCGAAATCGGCGTCGGAAACCTTGGCTACGGCGGCCATGGAATTTACCTCGTTCGGTTGGAGGGAGCAGCGCGGATGCGCCGCCTCAGCGTGGGTGTCAAAGTATGAATGGCCTGTTGCCGGGTCAAGCACGCTCACTCAGTCGTGCGGGGATGGCAGCATGGCGTCCAGCGCGGAGGGGGGAAGCTCCATGAATTCAGGGGCTTCGGTCCAGAGCAGGGCCGCCCGGACGGCCCGTCCGGGGTACAACTGGCCGAGCACGGCCCGGTACAGCGCGAGCTGGCGGAGATAGGCCTCGGGCACCTCAGCCAGCTCCGAGGGCGGCTGCTGGTTGGTTTTGAAGTCGACGATCAGCACTTCGGTCTCGGTGACCACCAGACGGTCGATCTGGCCGGAGACCAGCGCCGCGGGATGCCCCGCCTGCGCAAGCCGGCCGACGATCGACACCTCGGCGCGGCTGCCGGGCGCGAACACGGCGGCAAAACGCGGGTCCTCGATCACCGTCAGCACGCGCGCGGTGAGTGCGGCACGGTCGTCCTCTAGCCAGTCCGGGGCATTGCGAAGCAGATAGCGCAACGCGGCGTCGCGCCGCCGCTCCGGCGTCACGTCGGGCAGCGATTGCAGCAGCCGGTGCACCAGCGTGCCGCGCTGCATCGCGAGACTGCGCGCGGCCAGCGATTCGCCTGATCGCACCGGCCGCTCGTCGGCGGACGGGTCGGATGGCCGGAGCACGGCAACCTCGCCAGGTGCCTCGATCGCCGCCGTGCGCAGCCAGGACGGCAGTTCGACGGCAGCCTCCACGATCTGCCGCGCTTCATCCTTGGCGGTCTCAGCGATGTCCTCGGCCCGCGCGTAGCGCTTGACCGGTCCGTCCTCGGTCTCGATCACCTCGACCTGCAAGCCCGCGGCATCGAGGCCTCGCGCCATCAGGTCGTACCAGCTGCCACCGCGGACGTTGTTCATGTTACCCGGCATGCAGCCGCCGATGACGAGGCGGTCCGCGGCGCGGGTCATCGCGACATAGAGCAGCCGGCGATACTCGTCCTCGGTCTCCTTGAGCATCGCCGCGCGGGCCGCCACCACAGCTTGCGGATCGTCCGCCTTGCGCCCGGCCCAGACCACGATCTCCCGCTCGCCATGCGGGACGTGAATCAGCCGCAGCCGCTGCGAATCCGCCGGCGACGACGTCGTGTCGACCAGGAACACCACGGAGGCTTCGAGGCCCTTGGCGCCGTGCACGGTCATCACGCGCACTTCGTCGCGCGAGATCTCCATGTCGCGCTTCACCTCGGTGTCGGCGGCGCGCAGCCACGCGACGAAGCCCTGGAGAGACGCTGGCGCCTTGCGCTCATAGGATAGCGCCAGTTCGAGGAATTCGTCGAGCGCATCGTTGGCCTCGTGGCCGAGCCGCGCCAGGATGCGCCGCCGGCCGCCATCGCCGCCGAGCAGCCAGGCGTAGAAGGCGAACGGTGTGTCCTCGGAGGCGCGGCGCTCGCATTGCTGCAAGCGTCGGACGACGGCCTGCAGCCGCGGATCGTCAGTCGCATGCGCGCTCAGCGCCTCGCGCAAGCTGCCGCGACGCTTCCAGGCCAGCTTGAACAGATCGTCATCATCGAGGCCGAACAGCGGGCTCTTCAGCGCCGTTGCCAATGCGAGGTCATCCTGCGGCAGCAGCAGCGCGTCGGCGAGGTTCATCAAATCGATGATCGCGATGTGCTCGGTCAGCTTCAGACGGTCGGCGCCGGCGACGGGAATGCCGGCGTGCTTGAGCGCCTGGATCACGGCATCGAACGCGGTACCGCGCCGGCGCACCAGGATCAGCATGTCGCCATAGCTCAGCCGCCGCCGCGCGCCGTCATGGCCGGTCATCGTGCCTGCGCGGATCAGCCGCTTGATCTCGGCCTGGATGCGCCGCGACAGCTTCACCTCGGGACTGGTCACCGAGACGCCGTCGAATGGCGCGCGCCAGCCCTCGATCTCCTTGCGGTCGTCGCGCTCGCACAACGACCACAGCTCGACCAGGCTCGGCCCGGCATCGGTGAGCGCATTGTGGATGGGGTAGCCGATATCGGGCGAATGGATGCTGCTGTAGACCTCGCGCTCCCGGAACACGTGGTCGACCGCGTGCAGCACGGTCGGCCCGGAGCGGAACGAATAGGTGAAGGACACCGGATCGAACAGCAGCCCTGCGTCGGTGAATCGCTTCTGCAACTGCCGCCGTCGCGCATCGAATTCATGCGGGTCGGCGCCCTGGAACGAGAAGATCGACTGCTTCTCGTCGCCGACGGCGAAGATCGTGCGCGTCAGCCCATCGCGCGCGCCGGCGCCTGAGGTGAACTCCTCGATGATGTGGGCGACGATATCCCACTGTCGCGGGCTGGTGTCCTGCGCCTCGTCGATCAGCACGTGATCGACGCCGCGGTCGAGCTTGTAGTGCACCCAGCCGGCGGAGACGCGATTCAGCATGACCAGCGTCTTGTCGATCAGGTCGTCATAGTCGAGCAGACCGCGCTCTTCCTTCTCGCGGCGATAGTTCGCCGCGGCGGCGGTCGCGATCTGCAGCAGCGCCTCGGTGCGGTCACGCACGACGGCGGCGCGGCGCTTCTCGATCAGGCGATCGAGCCGGCGCGCTTCCGACTCTAACAGCCCGGCAAGGCCGGGATTGCTCTCGGCGAACTTCTTGGTCAGCACCGATTTGCGCGGTTCCTTGTCGTCGGTGAGGAACACGCGAAGATATTCGTCGACCTGATCGCTGCCCGAGAACGCCAGCGCCGCACGCAGTTGATCGGCCTGCTTCTGATCGGTCTTGGCCCCGCCGTCGAGACGCGCGGCAATCTCGGTCCAATCCGCGCGCGGCAGATTGGGGCCTTCGAGAATGTCGTGCTCGATCGCCTCCAGCGTCTCATCAGCGCCGATGCCGAGGACCTCGCCGAGATGCTGCGCGGCGACCTCGACACGGCCGGCACCGTCAGTCCAGGCCATGAAATGATCGCGGCTGAGGCAGGCCTCGCGTACGACCTCCTTGAACGTGGAGTCGGCGGCATTGGCCATCGCCACCTGCAATGCACGCCCGACCGCGCTGTCCGGCGCCCTGGAGGCATCCAGCAGCACCTTGAGATTGGCGCGCTCCATCATCTCGGTCTGGTCGCGGTCGTCGAGCACCGAGAACCGCGCCGGCACGTTGGCCTCGAACGGAAACTGCTGCAGCAGCCGCGTGCACAGCGCGTGGATGGTCTGAACTTTCAGCCCGCCCGGCGTCTCCAGCGCGCTAGCAAACAGCTTTCGCGCTGCTGCACGGAGCTTCTTGTCGGATGCAACAATGCCGGTGGACTTGATCGCGCTGTCGAGCGCGTCGTCGTCGAGCGTCACCCAATGGCCGAGGGTCGAGAACACGCGCTCGGCCATGTTGGCGGCGGCGGCCTTGGTAAAGGTGATGCAGAGGATCTTTTCCGGCGGCACGCCGTCGAGCAGCAGCCGGATCACGCGCTGCACCAGCACATGCGTTTTGCCCGAGCCGGCATTGGCCGACACGAAGGCCGAGGCGGCCGGGTTCGATGCGCGCGTCTGCGCGTCACGTACGGCCTGCGGAATGGGGCGGGGCGCCTTTACCATTCCTCCACTCCCAGGCCGCCGGCCGCCGACCATTCCTTGATGCGCGCGAGGTCGTCATAGCTGCCGTAGCGGTTCGCCCACATCGACAGGTTCAGCGAGGTGTAGCCCTGATTGGGATCCTCGAAGCTGCGGATCAGCTCCTCCAGCTTGGTGCGGGCCTCCTGCGCGGCCTGGTCCGGATGCTGCGGCGTGTCGCTCTTGTTGATCTTGAGTTCAAGGATACGCTCCTCGCCGGGCGGATTGTTGCCGGACAATCTCACATAGACCAACTGACTGATCAGGCTGCCGGCGGGAATGCCGTCGAAGCCGCCCTCGCGCAGGATCGCGGCCTCCAGCGTCAGCTGCGGCGACAGGCCCATGCGCACCTGCTTCGCCGTCGGCGGCTGTCCCGTCTTGTAGTCGAGGATGGCGTAGGTGCCCTCGGCGCGCTGCTCGATGCGGTCGGCGCGCGCCGACAGCATGAAGATGCGATCTTTGCCGAGGGGAATGCCGATCTCGCCGCGGATCTCCGCGGTGATCGCGCCGATCTGCTCGCGGCGCGCGGTCTCCCAGGCCGCGAACCAGCCGGCGATGCGCTGGAAGCGCGGCCACCACAGCGCGCGCGCTTCGGGCCGCTCCATCAATGGCGCAAAATGCTTCTCGCCGATCACGCGCAAAGCGTGCGCGGGATGCAGCGGCAGCGCCTCCGAATATGTTTGCGTGAATTCGCCGATGGCTTCGTGGATCGCAGAGCCGCGATCGGCCGCCGACAGCGGCATGTCGACGGGATCGAGCGGATCGAGTCGCAGGATGTAGCGCGCGAAGATCGTGTAGGGATCGCGCAGCCAGTCCTCGATCGCGGTCACCGACATCCGCAGCGGGCGGGCCTCCAGCGGCGGCTTCGGGGCCGGCTGCTCGACCGGCTTCACCTCGCGCGGCTGGTCCAGCACCTCGGCATAGCGGACATAGGTCTCGCCGCGCGCCTCCGCCGCTTTCCAGCGCTCGGCGCCGGCGACGGCTTCGAGGCGATGCAGGAAGCGCGAGGCCACCGCCGGCGCGCCGCCGGATTTTGCCGCATGCGTCAGGATCACTTCGGGCGCGCCGAGCAGCTGCGCGAAATCGTGCGCGGAGAGACCGATGCGGCGCTCGGGCAGATCGAGGCCGAGCTGATGCCGCATCGGGCGGCTGAGCCAGGGATCGATGCGCGGCGCCGGCGGCCAGATGCCCTCGACGAGGCCGCCGATGATCATCCGGTCGGCCTGCATCAGCCGGGCCTCGAGCGGACCGTAGATCTGCAGCTGCGCGCCGTGGCGCTCGGGACGGCGTACCGCGCGGTCGGAGAAGGCGGTGTGGAAGAGGTCCGGATAGTCCGACAACGGCGCCATCAGGCCGCAGCGTTCGCCGGAGGCGAGCAGATCGTCGAAGCAGCGTGCCAGCGCCGCGCCGTCGCGATCAGTGAAGGCGGTGGTGAGGCCGACGTCGTCGGTCGACAGCGCGATCAGCACCTCGCGATGTCGCGCGGCGAGTTCGGCGAAATCCTGCGGGCGCGGCGAGGCGAGATTTTCCAACGGTGCGAGTGCCGTTTGCAGCTGCGCGATCAGTGCGCCGGCCTGGTCGAGCTGATCCGGCTTGAGCCGTGCGCGCGGCTCGGCACGGTGCAGCGACGACGCTTCGCCCTGATGCAGTTTTGTATGCTCGTCACGGAAGCGGGCGAAATCGCGCGCGAGTCCGCTGGTACCGGCTTGCGGCCGCGTCCCGCGGAGCAGCGCGAGCTCCAGCGTCTCGATCGCCTGCTTCCAGCCATTTGCCGCGCGGCCGAGCCGGCACAGCGGATGCTTGAGCAGCGCCAGCAAGGTCGGTGGCTCCAGGCCGCGCGCGGCGGCTTCCGCGGCGAGCCGCGCGAAGATGCCGGCGGGCGTTTCCAGCAGTGCGTCACCGCCGGAGTCATCGAAGGTCAGGTGCCAGCGTGTCAGCGCCGCCATGACGCGGCGCGCCAGCGCGCGGTCCGGCGTCACCAGCGCGGCGGACTTGCCGAGATGGCGTGCCTCGCGCATCGCGATCGCAATCGCCAGCGCTTCCATCTCCGGATTGGGCGCGGCGACCACGGACAGATTGTCCATCGCCTCGGCGATGTTGGCGGCGATGTCGAACTGGCGCAGCCGTTCGTGCCACACGGCGGTGGCCTCCGACGGCCGCATCGTCTCGGAGATCAGCACCTCGCGGCCGCCGCGGCCCGGAGGCGCGAGGCGGACGACATCGCGCCGCTCCAGGCCGAAGCGCTTGAGCAGCAAGTGCATCGCGTATTGCGGATGATTCACCGCGGGTGGGGTGATCACGCGCCCGGCACGGTCCTTGGCGCCGCCGATCGAAGCCCATGCCGCTTCGTCGAGATCAGTGTCGAGCCCGGGCAGTACCACGGCGCCGTGCGGCAGCTTGGCAACCGCGAGCAGGAATTTTGCGGTCGCCGGCATCGAGCCGGTGGAGCCCGCCGCGATCACGGGTCCATCGGGATGCGCCGACAGCCGTGCCGCTTCAGCCGCGATTAGCAGATCGCGCCGAGCCGCCGGCTCGATGCGCTCGATCTCCTGCAGATAGGCCGGCCACGCCGTGCGCGCGATGCGCAGGAACTCCAGCGAATACTGCCAGTATTTGTCGAGCTGATCCGGCACCAATTCGTCGAGCGCATCCCAGGACACGCCGCGCGTCACCATGTCGTCGATCAGACGCGCGAGGTCGCCGGCGAGTGCAAGCGTCGAGGCGGGGCCGCCGATCACCAGTGGCGCCGAGACTGGCGTCTTGGCCCAAGCCGCCACCAGCCGCGCCAGCGTCAGTCGACGCTGCAGATCGTCGAGCCGCTCCGGGATCTCCAGCGGCGCGGGGCCGAGGAATGCGTCGCGATCCTCAGCAAACGCCAGCTCGTCCTCGTCGATATCGCCGAGTGCGACCAGCCGCGGCAGCACCGCGGCATCGGTCTTCAGCTCGTCGAGGAACATTTCGCGGGCAACACGGAGCGAGCGCCGCGTCGGCAGATACAGCGTGGCCGTCGCCAGCCGCGCCGGATCGCTGCGCGCCTCAAACCCGTCGACCAGCCGGCCGTCCACCAGCGCGGCGATCACGCTGCGCAGGAACGGCGCCGAAATGGGAACAGTGAAGACGCGCATGGCCTGCGATTCGCGGGTGGACTCTCGGCGTCTATATAGGGAGCGGGGGACGGAAGGTCATACCCAGGGTGTGGATGGGTGTTGATAGGTGCGTGACCTTCCCGCGGGTGAGGCACCCGTGCGGGGAAAGTCCCAACTACAGCTCCGTTTTCCACTGTCATCGCCCGGTTCAACCGGGCGATCCAGTACTCCGTGACGGTCGGGTTTCGATCGATAGGCCGCGGCGTACTGGATCGCCCGCTTTCGCGGGCGATGACGGTGGATTTGTGGAACGAGCTACTCACCCACCGTCATTGCGAGCGCAGCGAAGCAATCCAGAGCCACGCCTGGAGCCCTGGATTGCTTCGCTGCGCTCGCAATGACGGAGACAAACGTAAGCGTTGCCGCATCGGGTCGCGCTGTGCGTCGGGACGGAGATTACGCCGCGCTCTCCAGCAGCGCCTCTTCGGCTTCCTTCACCGCGGCTGGCGTGCCCACATGCATCCACACGCCTTCGAGGCGCAGGCCGAACAGGCGGTCCTGCTCGTTGGCCTTGTCGAACATCTTTGTCAGCGAGAACTCGCCCTTCGGCGCGCCGTCGAAGATCGCCGGCGAGATGATCGCGGCGCCCGCATAGACGAAGGGGACGACCTGATGTTCCCGGCGCTTCCGCAGCGTGCCGTCGGCGAGCATCGCGTAGTCGCCCTGGCCGGAATAGCCGATCGAGGTCGCCGTCGGCGCCATCAGCAGCATGATGTCCATGCGCTCCGGATCGAAGGCGTCGGCGAGACGCGAGAGGTTCTGGCGCACGCCCTCGATCCACATCGTGTCGGAATTGACGTGGAAGAACGGCGCGTGGCCGAGCAGCGGCAGTGCCTTGACGACGCCGCCGCCGGTGCCGAGCACCTGGTCCCGCTCGTCGGAGATGATCACGCGCGGCGAGCTGCGCGTCGCGGTGTGTTCGATGATCTGGTCGGCGAGGTAATGGACGTTGACGACGGCTTCGGTGACGCCGGCTTCAGCCAGGCGGTCCAGGACATGGTCGAGCAGCGGCCGTCCGGCGACGCGCACCAGCGGCTTGGGCATCGTCTCCGTCAGCGGGCGCATGCGCAATCCGAGACCGGCGGCGAGGACCATGGCTTTGTGCGGCTTGACGGGCATCTCAGGCAATCTCGATCAAAGGTGGTATGCGCGAATCATACCACGCCAAAACATCTATCGTCTCGGCCGGTTGCGATAGCCTGACGCCATGACGAATATGCGACGGCGTCCCGCTGCCGTCGTGATGCAAGATGCCGCAGAGGTGTTTTGCCCGCCGTCAGGCCTCGGCGGCGGCGCGCTTGTTGGTCTTCTTCTTGCCCTGCTTCAGGAAGGTGACGCCGATCTGGTCGCCATTGACCCAGGCGAGCTCGCAGCGCCGGTAGGCGAGGCCGGTCGACGACAGCAGCAGGAAGAATTCCTTGAGGTGCAGGCCCTCGACGGAGCCCTCGACCGTCAGCTTGGCGCCGGTCTCGGAGACGTCCTCGATGGTGCAGTTGCGCCGCCAGGTGCCGTCGATGCCCATCATGAAAGCCGGGATGCCGCGCTCGAAGACGACGCGCTCGCCCTTCATCCGCTCTGCCATCGCACCCTCCATTCCCGCGCGGCGCAACCGGCGCCGCCGAGGCAAGGTAAAGGGGGATGGCTAAGAACCGGTAAAGCTACGGAGTGTGTCTTCCGGCCCGGCTATTGCCGCAGCGCCGGTCCGCTCCCCTCCCCCTTGCGGGGAGGGGTCGGGGGTGGGGGTCCGCGAATCCGGAACGTTGTTGGGTTACGAGGCGGGTCAGCGGACGGCTATCAGCCGGCTCTCACTGCTATTGATAGCAGAGATTCTGCGTTCTCACTCAGAGCATCGCCCGGAGACCCCCACCCCCGACCCCTCCCCGCAAGGGGGAGGGGAGCGCACCGCCGGCGCCGTGAGAGGGTGCCTCAAGCGACGCCGGCCGGGGGCGGCACGTTGGCCGCGTACCAGTCGCGCAGCGGCTCCAGCGCGGTGTGCGCCAGTGACCGGTGCAGATAGTCCCAGATGCGGGGCTGGTGCTTGAGGTAGTGCGGCTTGCCGTCGCGGCGATTGAGGCGGGCGAAGGTGCCGAGCAAGCGGGTGTTGCGCTGGGCGGACAGGATGGCGTAGTCGGCGCCGAAGGCGTCGGCGTCGAAGTCGGCCGACGCGGCTTGCCGCCCGGCGATGTAGCGGGCGAGCAGCGCCTGCTCGATGTCGACGGGCACATCAATGCGGGCGTCCTGCGCCAGCGACACCACGTCGTAGGCGGGCGGGCCCATCACCGCGTCCTGGAAGTCGATCACGCCGACCCTCGCGATGCCTTCGCGCGCGGGCAGCCAGAGCAGGTTCGGCGAGTGATAGTCGCGGATCACCCAGGTCTTGTTGCCGGCAAGCGGCGCTTCGAGCAGGTCGCGCCACATCTCCAGGAATTCGGCGCGCAGCACCTGCGACGGCTCCACCCCGCGATCCGGCAGGTACCATTCGAGCATCAGGCTGATCTCGATCAGCATGGCGTCGACGTCGAAGGCCGGGACCTTGTAGGTGACCTGCGGCGCCAGCGGCAGCACCGAGGGCACGTCCTGCGCATGCAGCGCCGCAAGCAGATCGGTCGCAGCCTCATAGCGCTCGGCGATCGGGCGCGGCGGGTCGCCCTCGATCACGCCCTCGCGTCCGAGATCCTCGGTGATGAGGAAGCCGTGGTCGAGATCGGCGTCGTTGATCTTCGGCGCGGAGATGCCACGGCCGCGCAGCGCGCCGGCGATCGCGACGAAGGGGCGGACATCCTCGGCCAGATGCACGGCGCCGCTATACGGCTTGCCGTTGTAGATCGCCGGGCCATCGGGGCGCTTCGGGGAGTTCATCAGGATGAAGACGCGCTCGCCCTTGTAGAGCCTTGCATAGGAGCGGGTCGAGGCATCGCCGGCCATGCGCTCGCGGCGCGACTTGGCGTGCCCCGCTTCGGCGAGGAAGCCGCGCAAGGCTTTCAGCCGCGCGACGATCGGCGCCACCTTGCCGGTGCCGGTGATTTCGACGCTGCGCGCGCTGTCACCCAGGGACGGGTCGTGGCGCAGCGCGATGTCGATCCGGTCCCGCGGCAGCGCATCGCCGGCGCGCTCGGGCCATTCGATCAGGACGACCGTCGCTTCGGGCAATGGCGAGAGCCCGATCTCCTCCAGCTCGGAAGGATCACTGATGCGATAGAGGTCGGCATGCACCAGAGGGAAGCTCGGCAGGTCGTAGCTCTGCGCCAAGGTGAAGGTCGGGCTCGGCACCTCGAGGTCGGCATCGTCGGCGAGATAGCGGATCATCGCCCGCGCGGCGGCCGTCTTGCCGGCGCCGAGATCGCCGGTGAGCGTGATCAGCACGCCCGGGCCGATCAACAAAGCGAAGTCGGCCATCAGTGCGGCGGTTGCCGTCTCGTCCGCCAACGGCGTGGTGAATGTCTGTTGGTCCGTCATTCCGCGGCGTTGCGTTGCGCGATGTGGTCGGTCGGGAAGTCACAGGTGACCGTGGTGCCCTTGCCGACCACCGAATCCATTCGCACCTTGCCGCCATGCAGCTCGACAAAGGAGCGCACCAGCGACAGGCCGAGCCCGGCGCCGCGGTGGCGCGAGCCCTGCGAGCGGCTGACGAACCAGTCGAACATCTGGTCCTTGATATCAGCCGGGATCCCCGGGCCGGAATCGGTGACCGAGAAGGCGACGCTGTGATCGGTGCGGCGGGCCGACACGATCACGGTGGAATCCTGCGGCGAGAAGCCGACGGCGTTGGCGAGCAGATTGTACAGCACCTGGACGACGCGGCGCTCGTCGCCGACGAAGCTGCCGACGTCGGCGGCGACCTTGACCTCGAGCCGGATGCGATCGGTGGCGAGCCGGTCCTGCACGCCCTCGGCGGCGGCCTCGATCGCCTTGGCGGCGTCGACCGGGCCGAGCTCCAGCTTCATCGCGCCAGCGTCGATGGTGGCGAGGTCGAGAATGTTGTTGGTCAGCGCCAGCAGCGCGTTGGTCGATTTGGTGACGTAGTCGAGATATTCGGCCTGCTTAGGCGTCAGCGGTCCGGTCGACGGGTCGGACAGGAAATGCGCGAAGCCGATGATCGTCGTGAGCGGGGCGCGCAGCTCGTAGGACACGTGGTGGACGAAGTCGATCTTCATCTGGCCTGCGGCTTCGAGCGCCTCGTTGCTCTCGCGCAGGGCCCGCTCGACATTCTCGGTGTCGGTGATGTCCTGGAAGGTCAGCATGGTCGCGCCGTCCGGGAGCGGACGGCTCATGCAGTCGAGCACGCTGCCGTCCTTGCGTTCGAGCTTCAGCGCGACGTCGAGCCGGTTCTCGATCGAGGTGATGGCCTCGCGGATCGTGCGCCAGGCAACGGCGTCATCGTAGAGCTGCAGGCACCAGGATTCGACGGTGTCGATATGCGGATGCTCGCGCAGGCGATCCGGCGACAGCCGCCACATCTTGGCGAAGGCCGGATTGAACAGCTCGACCCGGCCGTTCGAGCCGAACACCGCGACGCCCTCGGCGAGGCTGTCGAGGGTCTCGCGCTGGACGCGGATCAGGCCGTCGAAGCGGCGGGCGAGCGCAAAGCTTTCGGTGACGTCGTCGAACAGATAGGTCACGCCGCCCTCGGGGTTGGGCGTGGTGATGACCGACATGGCGCGGCCGTCCGGCAGGAACCAGGTGTCCTTGGCGGCCTCGACCGCGCGATAGGCCTCGTGCAGCTTGGCCTTCCAGGCGCGGAAGTCGGCCTGCTCGGGCAGCTTGCGCGCGGCGCGCAGGCGGTCGAGCACCGAGGAATCGTCCGGCTGGCTGTCGAGGAAGCTCGTCTCGAGATCCCAGAGCCGGCGATAGGAGTCGTTGTAGAAGGTCAGGCGGCGCTGGCCGTCGAACACGGCGACGCCCGACGACAGCTGGTCGAGCGTGCGGCGGTGCGCCTCGTGCATCCGCACCAGCGCCTCGGTGAGCGCCGCGGCCTCGCTGGCATCGATGGCGACGCCGGCGCTGCCGGCGCCGAGCGTGAAGGCGCGCACGTCGTGCATGCGGCGCTCGCCGCCCATGACGATCGGCAGCCGGCCTTCGAAATGGCCGCCGGCGCCAAGCGCGCGCTGCAGATCGGTGCGATCGGCGGAATCGAGGAGCTCCAGATTGCGGCTGATCGCGTCGGGCACGTCGCGCGCATCCGCCGCACGCGCGTAGGCCGCATTGACATAACTGAGCGTGCCGTTGGCCTGCCGCGCCCAGATCGGCCAGGGCAGTGCGGAAGCGAGCGCGCGCAGCGATTCCGTCTCCTCGCCGAGCGCCTTCAGCCGAAGCTGCGTCTCGGCGAGCTCGCGGCGCAGGCCGGACAATTCGCGGATGCGCACGATGGCCTGGCCGCCGATGGCGCGGCCCATCGCCTCGATCGCTTGGCCATGTGACGTCGTCAGATGCAGCAGGAAACCTTCGCCGGCCTCGCGCAACGCATCCACCGCGCGATCGATCTGCAGGGCCGGTTCGGGCGGAAGCCAGGTTCCGAAGGCGAGAATGCGGTGCGGCTGATCGGCCGGCACCAGCATTGCGGTGTCGCCGGAGATCTGCGGGCGATGGCCGCCCGCGGGCCAGGCGATCAGGATCTGCGGCTCGGCGAACAAGAGCGCGCGGTAGCGGTCGGCCTGCAATTGCAGCTCGGCGACATCGGCGCGCAGCCGGGCTTCCTTCCGCGCGGCGGCAAGACGCGTGCGCACCAGCGCGATCGCTGCGACGACCGAGAAGCCGAGCAGCGCCAGCATCGCCGTGATCTCGGCGACGTCAGCACGGCTCAGCTCGAACAGAGTAGAGATCGCATCTCCCGGCACGCCATCGCCCGCGAGGACCGGTGTGGCCGGCGCAAGCGCAGTCGCAGCGAGACCCATCAGGCCTTTGCGCGCGAGTGACGTGCACGACAGCAGCGTCTGACGCATCAACACGATCACGCCCGACATATTTGCCCCAAACCGCACGAAAGTTCCGCGCGGCGCCGATCGCATCGACCGCGCCGTTTCACGAATCAATCAACCATAACCGCTTCGGGACTCCAGCGGTAAGAGTCCAGACCGTGAACGGTGGTTGCACGGGATGAAAATGCGTTCATCGATGGGCATAGCCGAGTCGGAACTGTGGCGAAGCGCCCGTAGTTCAACGGCCCGTCGAGCCGAAACCACCGCTGCCGCGCACGGTCTCCGACAGCGTCGTGGCGACGCTGAGTTCGGCGCGCACGACGGCGGCGATCACCATCTGCGCGATGCGCTCGCCACGCTTGATCGTGAACGGCTCCCGGCCGTGGTTGATCAGCAGCACGCAGATCTCGCCGCGGTAGTCGGCGTCGATCGTGCCGGGTGAGTTCAGCACGGTGACGCCATGCCGCGCCGCAAGCCCGGAGCGCGGCCGCACCTGCGCCTCGTAGCCGTCGGGAAGCGCGATCGACAGACCCGTCGGCACCATCGCGTGGCGGCCAGGGTCGAGTGTCAGCGGCGCATCGGCCGGCACCGCGGCGAGCAGGTCCATGCCGGCGGCGTGCACGGTCTGATAGGCGGGCAGCGGCAGGCCCTCGCCATGCGGCAGGGTCTGAACGTCGATGCGGATGCTGTTCGTCACGCGGATGGTCCTATCGTTCGGGCGATCTCGGCGACGAGGGCGGTCGCGACCTCGTCCTTGGTCATGATCGGCCAGGACGCGACATGGACGCCGTCGGCATCCTTCGTCAAGAGATGCACGGTGTTGCGGTCGCCACCCATCACGCCGGTCGCGGGCGAGACGTCGTTGGCGACGATCCAGTCGCAGCCCTTGCGCGCGAATTTGGCCTTGGCGTTGTCGATCAGGTGTTCTGTCTCGGCGGCGAAGCCGATGACCAGGCCCGGTCGCTTCTCCGTGAGCTTGGAGATGGTGGCAAGGATGTCGGGGTTCTCGACCAGCTGCAGCGGCGGGATCGCCTTGTCGGTTTTCTTCAGCTTCTGCCCGCCTTCATTGGCCACCCGCCAATCGGCCACCGCCGCGGCAAAGATCGCGACGTCGGCCGGCAATTCGGCCTCGACGGCGTCGAGCATCTGCCGCGCCGATTCGACATGGGTCACCCTGACGCCCTTGGGATCGGCGAGATCGACCGGCCCGGCGATCAGCCGCACGTCGGCGCCTGCGGCCTGCGCGGCGGCGGCAATGGCAAAACCCTGTTTGCCGGAAGAGCGGTTGGCGATGTAGCGCACCGGGTCGATCGGCTCATGCGTGGGCCCGGCGGTGATCAGCACGCGGCGGCCGGCGAGCGGGCGCGGCACGGGTGGCTTGAGCATCGCGACGATGGCGTCGGCGATTTCGGTCGGCTCGGCCATGCGGCCGACACCGGCCTCGCCCTTCTCGGCCATCTCGCCGGCGTTCGGCCCGATCATGTGGATGCCGTCGCGCTGCAACGTCGCGGCGTTGCGGCGCGTGGCGGGATTGCTCCACATCATCGGGTTCATCGCCGGCGCCAGCAGGATCGGCCGGCTCGCGGCGAGCAGGATGGCGCTGGCGAGATCATCGGCAGCGCCTTGCGCCATCTTGGACATCAGATCGGCGGTCGCCGGTGCGACGACGATAAGGTCGCAGTCGCGCGCCAGCCGGATATGGCCGACGTCGAATTCGCTGCGGGCATCGAACAGGTCGGTGAAGACACGGTCGCCGGACAGCGCGGACGCTGCGAGCTCGGTGACGAACTGGGTCGCGGCCTTGGTCATGACGCAGCGGACATGGATGTGGCGCTCCCGCAGCCGCCGGATCAGGTCGAGCGATTTGTAGGCGGCAATGCCGCCGCCGATGATCAGGGTGACGCGGGCCTCACGGGCGGTGCCGGGCTGCGGCACCAGCGGTTCGGGCGGGGGCGTGGGTGGCGTCGACGGCGGCTCGGATGGATCGACCGGCTCGATCAGCGCCCGCAGAATGACCCGGACCTCCTCCTCGACGGAGCGGCCGTTCTGCGCCGAGCGCAGCCGGAGATAGGTTTTCAGCGAGTCGTCGAGCTTGCGGATGGTCAGGCTGGCCACGACCGTCTCCCCAGCATTGTCGTTGTGAGCGCAATGCTAGCAGAAAGCGATTGCAGTGCAATCATTCGCTGGCGTCGACGACCGACCCGGCGGCGGCCTCGGTGCAACCTCGCCCCGCTCGCGGGGAGAGGTCGGATCGCATCGCGAGATGCGATCCGGGTGAGGGGGGCTTTCCGCACGGTCGGCGGGTGTGGCGGCCCTCACCCCAACCCTCACAGCGCGAGCGAAGCTCGTCGCGCCCCCGTGAAGAACGGGGAGAGGGAGCTCACCGTTGGCGGGGAGATGGCTCGACTCTCACCCGATCACAGCCTGAGCACCGCGAACAGGATGCCGATGAAGGTCAGCGCGATGACCCACAGGGCGATGGCGCGCCAGCGGCTCTTTTTCCCTTCGGTGCGGCCCATGGCGGCGATGGTTTCGGGCGACAGGCGCAGGCCGTCGCGGGTCATCGTTTCCATGTGCTCGAGCACGGCGGCGGCGCGGGCGGCGAGAATTGGCAATGTGGCGGTGATGCGGGCGAGGTCGCCGATGCCGGTCACGGCGCCCTCGATGCGGCCGAGGGGCCCAAGATTGCGCTCGATCCATTCGCGGACCACGGGGTCGGCGACCTTCCAGATGTCCAGCTTGGGATCGAAACCGCGCGCCACGCCTTCGACCACGACCATGGTCTTCTGCAGCAGGATCAGCTCGGGGCGGGTGCGCATGTCGAACAGGCCGGTGACCTCGAGCAGCAGGGTCAGCAGCTTGGCCATCGAGATTTCTTCGGCCGTGCGGTTGTGGATCGGCTCGCCGATGGCGCGGATGGCCTGCGCGAAATTCTCGACCGAATGATGCGGCGGGACGTAGCCGGCCTCGAAATGCACCTCGGCGACGCGGCGATAGTCGCGGGTGATGAAGCCGAGCAGGATCTCGGCCAGGAAGCGCCGCTCCTTCATGCCGAGCCGGCCCATGATGCCGAAATCGACCGCGACGAGGCGGCCTTGCTTGTCCAGGAACAGGTTGCCCGGATGCATGTCGGCGTGGAAGAAGCCGTCGCGCAGTGCGTGGCGCAGAAAGCTCTGGATCACCTTGCGGCCGACATCGGGCAGATCGACATTGGCCTGGGCGAGGCGGACGTGGTCGTTCAGCGCGATGCCGTCGATCCACTCCATGGTCAGCACGGTGTTGGCGGTGCGGTCCCAGTCGACCGCGGGCACGCGGAAGTCCGGATCGTCCTTGATGTTCTCCGCCATCTCCGACAGCGCGGCGGCTTCCAGGCGAAGGTCCATCTCCATCGCGACCGAGCGCGACATCGTGTTGATGACTTCGACCAGGCGCAGCCGGCGCGCCTCGGAAGAATGCGCCTCGGCCTTCTCGGCGACGAAGAAGAAGTCGGCGAGATCGCGCCGGAAGCGCGCCGAGACATTGGGCCGGAGCACCTTCACCGCGACAGCATGACGGACGCCGTCGCGCTCGACCTCGCCGCGATGCACCTGGGCGATCGAGGCGGCCGCGACCGGCGGCCCGAGCGACGTGTAGAGCTGGTTGATCGGACGTTCCAGCGCGGTGGCGATGACGGCCTCCGCCTCGGCCTGCGGGAACGGCGGCAGCCGGTCCTGCAGGGATTCGAGATCGCGCGCCATCACGACGCCGACAACGTCAGGCCGCGTCGCCAGGAACTGGCCGAGCTTGAGATAGGCCGGCCCCATCCGCTCCAGCGCGCGCGACAGCCGCGGCCCGGACTTGGCGCCGGGGCGTTCGACCAGACGCGCGAGCTTCAGCGCGAGCTGGCCGGGCGGCGGCGCGAGGCTCGGGTCGACGGCGCCGAACACGCCCTCGCGCGCGAACACGAAGGCGGCTCGGGCGAGCCGGGAGATATGAGTCAGTGCTGAGATCACAAACGCCAGCCGGAATGAAGCGCGACGATGCCGCCGGAGAGGGTCTGCCAGGACACGCGCGAGAAGCCGGCCGCCGAGATCATCTCGCCGAAGGCATTGGGTCGCGGAAACTGGCGGATCGATTCGACGAGGTAGCGATAGGACTCGGCATCACCGGTGACGGCGCGGCCAAGCTGCGGAATCACGTTGAACGAGAACAGGTCGTAGAGCTTGTCGAGCCCGGGTACCTCGACGGTCGAGAACTCCAGGCACAGGAAGCGGCCGCCATGCTTGAGCACGCGATAGGCCTCGGCCAGCGCCAGCTCGATCTGCGGCACGTTGCGGATGCCGAAGGCGATCGTATAGGCGTCGAAGGAGCGGTCGGGGAAGGCGAGCTTCTCCGCATTGCCCTCGACGAACGAGACCTGGTCGTCGAGATATTGCTTCAGCGCGCGCTGCCGGCCGACCTCGAGCATGTCGCCATTGATGTCGCAGACGGTCGCGTGGAAGCCGGCGCCGGCCTTCCTGGCGGCACGGAAGGAGATGTCGCCGGTGCCGCCGGCGACGTCGAGCAGCGCGAACGGCGCATCGCTCTTCGGCGGGTTCAGCGTGTTGATCATGATGTCCTTCCAGACGCGGTGCAGCCCGCCGGACATCAGGTCGTTCATCAGGTCATAGCGGGACGCGACGCTGTGAAACACGTCGTTCACCAGCGTCTGCTTCTCGCCCAGAGGCACGTCCCTGAAGCCGAAATGAGTGGTCTGGTCCGTCTGATCCATCACCCTTACTCCGATACGGCACCATAGCGCCGGTGCGGCCAAGGCGCTATCACGTCAGCCGGACAAGGTGAATGGTCGCACGACGCAAAAGGTGAAATGAACTGGGATGCCTGAGCTGCCCGAAGTCGAAACCGTCCGGCGCGGGTTGCAGCCGGTCATGGAAGGCGCCGTCATCGTCAACGCCGAGGCGCGGCGCGGCGACCTCCGGTTTCCATTCCAGCCCGATTTTGTGAAGCGCCTGCAGGGCCAGACCGTCCGGGGTCTCGGTCGCCGCGCCAAGTATCTGCTGGCCGATCTCGGCTCCGGTGACGTTCTGCTGATGCATCTGGGCATGTCCGGCTCATTCCGGGTGATCAAGCCCGAGCACGAGGAGACGCCGGGCGAGTTTCACTATCCGCGCGGCAAGGACAGCGTGCACGACCACGTCGTGTTTCACATGTCTTCCGGCGCCGATATCGTCTTCAACGATCCGCGCCGCTTCGGCTTCATGAAGATCATCGGCCGCGGCGAGATCGACAACGAGCCGCATCTGAAGGGACTCGGGCCGGAGCCGCTCGGCAATGCATTCGACGCGGCGATGCTGGCGAAGGCCTGCGCAAACAAGAAGACCAGCCTGAAGGCCGCGCTGCTCGACCAGCGCGTCGTCGCCGGGCTCGGCAATATCTATGTCTGCGAGGCGCTGTTCCGCGCGCATCTGTCGCCGCGGCGTCTGGCCGCGACGCTCGCGACCAAGAAGGGTGACCCGACCGATCACGCCAAGCGCCTGGTCGAAGCGATCCACACCGTGCTGAACGAGGCAATCCGCGCCGGCGGCTCGTCGCTGCGCGACCATCGCCAGACCACCGGCGAGCTCGGCTATTTCCAGCACTCGTTCCAGGTCTATGATCGCGAGGGCGAGCCGTGCCGGACGGATGGCTGCGAGGGCGTGGTGAAGCGCTTCGTGCAGAACGGCCGTTCGACCTTCTGGTGCCCGAAGTGTCAGCGTTGAGGTGACGGCTGGAACGCCCGCGGTGCGCTTGTAGGGTTTGGGTGCGGGCGTATACTCGCGCCATGGCTGTCAGCTCGCCCGACCTGAAGGCATTCCTGCTCGCCACGCCGTTCTTCGGCGGCCTGTCGGACGCGAGCCTGGATCGGCTCGTGTCCATGCTGGTCGAACGCCGCTTCGAGGCGGGCGCCACCGTCGTCGCCGAGGGCGAGCCGGGACGCTCGATGTTCGTCGTTCACAGCGGCACGCTGGAGGTCAGCGAGCGTCTGCCGACAGGCGGCGTGATCCACATGTCGAACCTGGAGCCCGGCGATTTCTTCGGCGAGATGACCTTGCTGGAGATGCAGAACAGGTCGGCCACGGTCGTGGCGGAGACGCCGACGGTGCTGTACGAGCTGACGGCACGCGAGCTCTATGCGTTCTACAAGGCCGACATCCAGGCCTATGTCATCGTGATGCAGAACATCAATCGCGAGCTGTGCCGTCGCCTGCGTCGTGCGGATGCGCGCATCAAGATGCTGGAGATGCGGGAGAGTGGAGCGGGATAAGCGTGCAGGTCATGGCGCTGGCCTACAGGCAGGCGTCCCAAGACAGCGTCGCCTCGGTCGGCATGGCGGCGGCAGTGTTCGCCAGCAAAGCGTGGGATTCGACATCGGCGGGATCCGACGCATAGCTTGCATCGGCTCGCGGCAGGCGCTGTTCGACCCATTGCCACAGCAGGCAGATTTCGTCGGCCGATTTTCCGCTCGCATGAAACTCGGTCACGCCGAGTCCGGCGGCGAGCGCGTCCTGGTGATCGTTGCGTAGCGTGATCAGCGGCGTGGCGATGATGTCGGCGATATCGTCTTGGATCAGCGCACGGGCGGCCTCGCTCGCGCGCGGGCCGCGATGCGGCGCCTGGTTGAGGACGAAGGCGAAGCGCCGGCGGCTGTTGCGAATGATCTTCACGGTCGGGGCCGAGGCTACGATGTCAGCAATGCATGGCCGCGCCGGCACCAGACACAGATCGGCATAGTCGATCGCCGCGCGCGTCAGTGCATTGATTCCGCTCGACGTGTCGATCACGACAAGCGTGACGCCGCCGCGTGCAAGCGCATCGAGCCGGCGGCCGATGTCGGCAGGCGCGTGGATCGGTTCGACGAAGGGCTCCGCCAAACCGCGCCGGCTCTGCCAATACGACAGCGTCCCCTGCGGATCTGTTTCGATCAGGCGCACGATCTCTCCAGCCTGCTGAGCCGCTACGGCAAGACCCATCGCCAGCGTGCTCTTGCCGCTGCCGCCCTTCTGTGTCGCTACCACGATCGTGCGCATCATGCGATCCCTTGCTGGTCCGCAAAAGCCGATTGCAGACCACCGCAACGGAAGCACCGTTCGAGCGGTCGGCAGGGTCGCTGCAGATCGCTCCGCATTGAGCGGATTGATTCGCGTGACAACGCTGCGAATCGCAGGCCTTTACGTCCGAGATCGACTATGACACTTGTGTGACAATTGTAAATGTCCGCTATGCGTCACATGCGACGCAAAGTTGATAGTTGTGAGTCTTGGGGTGAGTTCGCCGAGCAAATTCACTGACGACGATCGCAACAAAAAGCGGCCGCTCAAGTGTGAGCGGCCGCCTTAGATTTCATAGGTTGGTCGCGATGGCGCTTCTGCGCTCGGCCTACAGTCCCGCCTTCCAGTTGATGCCGTTGTCGGCCCAGGTCGGGTAGGCGCGTGCCACCGGCAGCTTGGGCTCTTCCGGCTGCGGCGTCAGCATGATCGGGAATTCGACGTCCGCGTGCTCGCTGGCGTCCTTCAGTTCGCCGGCCTCGTGCATGACGTGGTCGCCGGCGAGCTTGCCCGCTGTCCAGCGCCACAGGCTCTTGATCTCCTGCGCCGACTTGCCGCCCGCATCGAACTCGCTGACGCCGAGACCGGCCGCCAGCGCGTCCTGGTGGTCGTTGCGCATCATGATGAAGGGCTGCGCCAGCACCTCGGCGATGTCGCGCGGCGCGTCGGCGTCGAGCGCCGTGGTCGCGTCGCTGATGCGATGGCCGCCGCGGATCGGCGCCTGGTTGAGCACGAAGGCGAACGGCTTGCGCCAGGCTCTGACGACGCTGAGCGTCGGCGCCGTGGCCTCGATGTCGGCGACGCTCGGCCGCGCCGGGATCAGGCAGAGATCGCAATAGCGGATTGCGGCCGTGCTCGATGCGGTGATGCCCGCGCCGGTGTCGATCACGCAGACGGTGACGCCGTCGCGCGCCAGTGCCTCGAGGCGCGGCTCGATCATCTTGGCGTCGTAGACGGCTTCGACGATCGGCTCGGCGGCGCTGCGTCGCGCCTGCCACTTCGTCAGCGTGCCCTGGCGGTCGGTTTCGATCACGCGCACCTTGTGGCCGGCCTGCTGGGCCGCCACGGCGAGACCGATGGCGAGCGTGCTCTTGCCGCTGCCGCCCTTCTGCGTGGCCAAAACGATCGTGTACATCGGGAGACAGTCCTTCGGATGTTGACGGAACTTATGAGAACGCCAAAGCTGAGTGCATCGCGACCCGCGCAACGCAGAGCTATTCTCGCTCAGGACAGTCCCGGCCCGATCCGACTGTGAGAAGAGGGATCGCGGTGGTCCGAATCAGCACGCCGACAAAACTGTTCGAACTATCTCATGCGCGGCCTGTGATTGGACAGACCGTTTGACTACGGCGGGAGCCGTTCCGAGTTGATAGCAAGGTGCTAGGAAGAGAGCGGCACGGAGCCGCGGGCGATCGTTCGGCATCGCCGGGCATCGTCCCGCGCAGTCGCGATGCTGCACATGAGATCCCCGTCGGCCGCCGTTGGGCCCTTAATTTTTTCTAAAAGGACATGCTTAATTTAGCGTAAACGCCGGCCGCAGCGCACAGCGCCGGGGGCGGTCAGTCTTCCTCCGCGAAGACGTCGATGCCGAGGCTGCGCAGCAGATGATGCTGCTGGCTTGCGGAGACCTGCAGCCCCGAAAAGCTCTGAAGCGCCTGCAGGTCGAACCCGGACAGGTCGGCGCCGCGGAGGTCTGCGCCGGTCAGATCGGCCAGCTGCAGGGCCGCGTTGCCGAGATTGCTCCCGCGCAGCGAGGCGTTGACCAGCGAGGTGCCCTGCAGTTCGGCGCCCGACAGGTCGCAGTCGAGAATGCGGAGCGAGGACAAGTCGGCCTCGCGCAGTACCGCATTATCCAGCCTGCAGCGCTCGAACATGCCGGCCAGCCGGACCGCCTTCTTCCCCTTCGTCCCGCCCGGCAAGCGGAAAGCGAAGGCCGGTTTCTCGAAGGTGGCGCCGGACATCCGGCAATCGGAAAATGTGACGTCCCAGAGATCGCAGGCGTTGAAGGTCGCGAGCATCAGGTCACAGTTGCGGAACACCGCGCCACGCAGGTCGCAGAACCGGAACGTACATCCGGCGGTGCCTGCGGTGTCGAAGAAGCGGCAGTCCTCGAATTGCGCGCCGGACAGGTTCACATTGGCGAATTCGCAGGCGCTGAAGCGGCTGCGCGTCCATCGCGATGTCGCGAGATCGCCGCCGACGAAGCGCGTGACGGTCGCGCTGCAATCCTCGAACTGGGCCGACTCCGTCAGATCGTCGTCGAAGCTGAACTCCGACAGATCGACGCCAACGAGTCGTTCGTTCCGCTGCAGCGCGCGACGGATGGCGTCGTGATCATGCTCGGGCACTCAGATGAGACTCCGCATCGCAAAGGAATGGCCTACTTGCGGACGCAGATCACGCGCACCGTTGCCGCCCTGGCGTCGAGCGAACTGCCGTCGGGCTTGACGCCGTGGGCGGCGAGAAAGGCGCGCGTCGCATCGGCGTTCACCAGCACGGCCTGGGCCGCGGGCACGCTTGCCGCGCCCGCCACCACCGCCGGCTTCAGCAGCGCGATGCCGGCGAACTTGCCGTCGCCATCGAGCGCGGCGGCGCCGGAGAAGCCGAGACCCGGTGCGGGCGCGAGCGCGGCCTCGCCGACGAGCTGCGTCTTCACGATGCTGATCGCGGCGCTGCCGCCCTGACTCTGCGGATCGGCGATGCCGACGATTTCGATCGCTGATTTCGCCGCTCCGCCCGACAGCGCCAGCGGTTTCAGGCCGCGCGGGCCATAGACGCGCAGCAGCGCCAGTCCGCGCTCCTTGTCCTCGGCGATGCGCTCAGCGGGACCGAAGCCGGGAATGGTGATCGCGACGCAGGCGTCGGTCACCTCGCGATCGGCGATGATGGCACCGTCCTGGCTGACGATGACGCCGGTGCCGTAGTCGACGCTCCGGCGCGGCGCCGGTTGGGCCGCGAGCGCGGCCGCGGGGAAGGCGGTGAAGGCGGAGGACATCGCGATCACCACCGGCTCGACGGTGTTCTCTGTCGCCTGGTCGTAGAGGATGGTCAGGATGCGCACCTCGTCGCCCTTGAAGGTGCCGCGAATGTAGAACTTCTTCAGGTTCTGAAGGCCCGACAGCACGAAGAAGTCCGGCTTCACGACGCTGTAGTCGACCGTGCGGCCCGGCTCCTTCTTCTCACGGTCGGCAAGCGCCGCCGTGGTCGGATTGGCCTCCTTGCGGCGTGACAGCACGACCTGCACGGTGCCGGTCGGCGAGGTCCATTTCGAGCCGTTGGCGTCGCTGGTCTGCTGCGGCACCAGCTTGGTCGGAATGCCCAAGCGCGCGCCGCTGGTCGGCTCGGTCACGAGTTTCCAGCCGACGCCCTCCTGCTTGCGTCGTGCGGTATCGGCGAGCACGGCCCGCTCCTGCGGGTTCAGCACGCCGGTCGGCTTGCCGCCCTTGAGCTTCTGATACTCCTTGATCGCATTGACCATGCGCTCGCTGACGTCGCCGGTGATGGCGCCGTTGTACTGGCCGACCCAGGCGAGATCGGATTGCAGCGCCAGCCGCTCGGCCTGAGACATCGCATTGGCGGTGTCGGCCGGCGCCTGGACACCAGGACGGATCGGCTGGGTCGCGACCGGTTTGGGCTGGGCGCCCGGCAGCGCGCCCTGCGTCGGCGGCGTCTGGGCCCCTGCCGACGAGCCTGCGGCGATCGCGCAGATGAAGGTTGCCGTGGCCAGCCGTCTCATGACAAATCCCGCTGCTCTTGCCGCTGACATAAATAAGCACATCTGCTTGGTCGGTCACAATCCGGCGAGGGTTCAGTGGGGAGATGTCCAGTCTCCATGGGTCGGCTGACCGCGATCCGGCAGCGGGAGGACGTGCGTAACGATGCTGAGCGATGAGGAAGTGGAGCGCTATGCCCGCCATATCGTGCTGCGCGATGTCGGCGGTCCCGGTCAGGCGGCGCTGAAGCGCGCCGCGGTGCTGGTGATCGGCGCGGGCGGGCTGGGCGCGCCGGCGCTGATGTATCTCGCCGCCGCCGGCGTCGGCACGATTGGCGTGGTCGATGACGACGTGGTGTCGCTGTCGAACCTGCAGCGCCAGGTCATCCATGCGACGCCGGATATCGGCCGTCCCAAGGTCGACAGTGCGGCCGAGCGGATCAACGCACTCAATCCGCATGTGAGCGTCGTCGCGCACCGGACCTGGCTCAACGCCGACAACGCGCTCGACCTGATCGGTGGCTACGATCTCGTGCTCGACGGCTCCGACAATTTCGATACCCGCTATCTGGCCTCCGATGCCTGCTTTCTCGCGCAGAAGCCCCTGATCACCGGTGCGCTCGGCACCTTCGATGCGTCGCTGACCACGATCCGCGCGCATGAGCGCAATGACCAGGGCGCGTTCAATCCGACCTATCGCTGCCTGTTCCCGGAGCCGCCGCCGCCCGGCACGGTCCCCGCTTGCGCCGAGGCCGGCGTCATGGGCGCGCTCGCCGGCATGCTCGGCTCGATGATGGCGCTGGAGGCGATCCGCGAGATCGTCGGCTTCGGCGAGGGATTGGTGGGGCGGCTGTTGATGCTGGATGCGCGCACCATGCGCTTCGAGACGCTGCGCTATGGCCGCGATCCCGCGAACCCGCTGAATGGGGATGGGCCCGTGATCGCGGATTTGAGTGCACATCGGAAGTGAAGTGCCGCGCGCGCCAAGAGGCGCGCCACACACTCCGCCGTCGTCCCGGACAAGCCCGCCGACGCAACGCGTCGGTGGGCGCCGATCCGGGACCTATCCTCCGCGGCGGTCGTGATGAGTAGAAGGCCAATGACCAGCGTGCCTCAAACTGCACCCTGGGGGTATGGGTCCCGGCGTTCGCCGGGACGACATTGCCACCGGGCCTACAGCATGCTCGGCAGCACGCGGTCCGGCGGGCGGTGGTTGTCGAGGAAGGTCTTGATGTTGATGATGACCTTCTCGCCCATCTCGACGCGGCCCTCGATCGTGGCCGAGCCCATATGCGGCAGCAAGGTCACCTTGCCGGCCTTGGCGAGCCGCACGAGACGCGGGTTGACGGCGGGCTCATGCTCGAACACGTCGAGCCCGGCGCCGGCGATCTCGCCGGCTTCGACCAGCCGCGTCAGCGTCTCCTCGTCGATCACCTCGCCGCGCGCGGTGTTGACGATATAGGCGTCCTTGCGGATCAGCTTGAGACGGCGCGCCGACAACAGATGGAACGTCGCCGGCGTGTGCGGACAATTCACCGAGATGATGTCCATCCGCGCCAGCATCTGGTCGAGGCTCTCCCAATAGGTGGCGCCGAGCTCGTCGGCGATGACGGGGGCGACCGGGCGGCGGTTGTGATAATGGATCTGCAGGCCGAAGGCGCGGGCGCGTCGCGCCACCGCCTGACCGATGCGGCCCATGCCGATGATGCCCAGGCGCTTGCCGCCGATGCGGTGGCCGAGCATCCAGGTCGGCGACCAGCCCGCCCAGTTCTTGCCCTCGGTGAGGATCGAGGCGCCTTCGATCAGCCGCCGCGGCACGGCGAGGATCAGCGCCATGGTCATGTCGGCGGTATCCTCGGTGAGAACCTTCGGCGTGTTGGTGACGGTGATGCCGCGCGCGACCGCCGCGGCGACGTCGATGTTGTCGACGCCATTGCCGAAATTGGCGATCAGCCGCAGCTTGCAGTCGGGCTGATTGAGAATGTCGGCGGTGATGTGATCGGTCACGGTCGGAACCAGCACCTCCGCGGTGCGCACGGCGTCGGCGAGCTGCTCCTGGCTCATCGGCTCGTCGTCGAGATTGAGGCGCGCGTCGAACAGCTCGCGCATCCGCGTCTCGACCGAGTCCGGCAGCTTGCGTGTCACCACGACGAGGGGCTTTTTCCTACCTGACATGTGCTGCTCTCATGAGATCCTTCAGACCTCATTAACCGGGTTCGCCGAAACTACCGTCGTCGTCTGAGAAGGCGTGTCCCTGGACTGGTCGTGTCGGATCTCGCAGGTGGGCCGATCCGTCCCTGACAGGGGTTCGCGAGCGATTCTCAGGCGCTTCCTGGCCGCTTGTGTTCGGTCCTGTCTAGCAGAAGGCCGGGCCAAGACAAGAAGCCAACGGCGGGTCAGGAACCTGCGCCGCGGCAAGCCCTCTCTGTGCACGAAGGGGGGCAGCCCGGCGGTTCGATGGGGATCGGGCGAAGGATCATGGACGCGACCACGCGTCGATCCTTGCGAGGGAGAGTGAGTTGAGTTCAGTCGCGTTGGGACGTCTCGGTGCAGCCGCAATTGTCGTCGGCATTTTCTGCGTCAGTCTGCTCCACGGTTCGGTGAGCACCGGCGCCGTGGCCAAGGACTCGGTTCTCACCACGAGCGGCCTGCCTGTGCCGCGCTACGTCAGCTTGAAATCCGACCATGTGAACGTGCGCGCCGGTCCGACCAAGGACAATGACGTGGCCTGGGTCTACACGCGCTCGGGCCTGCCGGTCGAAATCACCGCGGAGTATGAGAACTGGCGGCGCGTGCGCGATTCCGAGGGATCCGAGGGCTGGGTCTATCACTCGCTGCTGTCCGGACGCCGCACCGCGGTCGTGACGATGAAGAACAAGGATGATCTGGCGGCGGTCTATGAGAGCGCGTCAGCGAGCAGCGCCGTGACGGCGCGGCTGCAGGCCGGGGTCATCGCGCAGGTCAAGAAGTGCACCAATGGCTGGTGCCGGGTGCTCGGCAACGGATTCGACGGCTGGATCGAGCAGCAGAGGCTGTGGGGCGTCTACGCGGACGAGCAGGTGAACTGAGGGGTGCAGCACCGGCCGCCGCATTTCGGTCGGCGTCCAGACACGAAAAGGCCCGCCGGCGAGGGCGGGCCTTTCAAATGACCAATCTATCGTCGCGGCTCAGCGCTTCTTGCGCAGCCGCACCACCATGTCGATGCGCGCGATCTCGTAACCCTCCGGCGCTTCCGGCAGCTTCGACAGCGCCAGATGCTGGTCCGGAATGTCCACCAGCTCGTGATTGTTCTCGAGATAGAAATGGTGGTGCGCGGTGACGTTGGTGTCGAAATAGGTCTTGGTGCCGTCGACACTGACCTGACGCAGCAGGCCGGCGTCGGTCAGCTGGTTCAGCGTGTTGTAGACGGTGGCGAGCGAGACCGGGACCTTGGCCAGGGTCGCTTCTTCGTACAGCATTTCGGCCGTCAGGTGCCGCGCACCCTTGCCGAACAGCAGCCAGCCCAGGGCCATGCGCTGGCGGGTCGGGCGCAGGCCCGCCGACTGCAGCATCTCGTTGACGTCATGCCACGGGCAGCCGTTCAGCGCCGGCTGGCGGCCGCTGCCGAGACCCTCCGGGGTCCCCCGGTCATGGCCACTCATCGAGGCGTTGTTGCTCACATCCACTTCGCGCACCACGAAATTCGCACTCATCCACAACCGATATAGGAAGAAACCCCGTCAGATGCAAGCTTATCGCAACTAACGTATCTAGAACGCCCCTAAACTGCATTTGTGGGGCGGTTCGTTGACCGGCCGCCGTGCCGCGTCGATTTACCCGGATACGCGCATTGACGCCGCAATCCCCTATGTTAGAGAGCGCCCGGACCCCGATTTGCCCTGCCATGGCGCGGTTGGCCGCGAGGGCCATGTCCGTGGATCCGAGCTGCGATGCGCTCGCGATTGGCTGGTCATCCCCTCGGGTGCGATGGTCCAGCCATCGTACCGAGCGGCTGGCTGTCCGGCCAGGGCGCGCGAGGGTCGACGCGCGGAAGCGGTCCACGTCGCGCGGCACCATTTCCACCGGGGATCGTTGAGAAAGGCCATCGAGCATGCTGGATCGACGCAGCGCTTATGAATACGAGGACCTGCTGGCCTGTGGCCGCGGGGAGCTGTTCGGTCCCGGCAACGCGCAGCTGCCGCTGCCGCCGATGCTGATGTTCGATCGCATCGTCGAGATCACCGAGACCGGCGGCGAGTACGGCAAGGGCGTCGTGCGCGCCGAGCTCGACGTCAAGCCGGACCTCTGGTTCTTCGGCTGCCATTTCAAGAACGATCCGGTCATGCCGGGCTGTCTCGGCCTCGACGCGATGTGGCAGATGGTCGGCTTCTTCCTCGGCTGGAGCGGCGGCGAAGGCCGCGGCCGCGCGCTCGGTCTTGGCGACTTGAAATTCTCGGGCCAGGTTCTGCCGACCGCCCGCAAGGTTGTGTACAACGTCGACATCAAGCGCGTGATGCGCTCAAAGCTGGTTCTCGGTATCGCCGACGGGTGGCTTTCGATGGATGGCGAGATTATCTATCGCGCCAAGGACCTGAAGGTCGGTCTGTTCAAGCAGGGCAACGCGCCGTCGTGAACCGTCGGGCGCATGCCGCAGACAGTGAAGCAGGCACGATCACCACAGAACATATGAGCAAGGCGAGGCGGACATCATGAGGCGGGTCGTCATCACGGGCATGGGCATCGTCTCATCGATCGGCAACAACACCCAGGAGGTGTTGGCCAGCCTGTATGAGGCGAAGTCCGGCATCTCCCGCGCCGAGAAATATGCCGAGCTTGGTTTTCGTTCGCAGGTGCAAGGTGCGCCGACGCTGAACCCGGCGGAAGTGGTCGATCGCCGCGCGATGCGTTTCCTCGGCGAGGGCGCGGCGTGGAATCACGTCGCGATGGAGCAGGCGATCCTCGATTCCGGCCTGGAGCCGACCGACGTCTCCAATGTCCGGACCGGCATCATCATGGGTTCGGGCGGGCCGTCGACGCGCACGCTGGTCGAGGCGGCCGACATCACCCGCACCAAGGGCCCGAAGCGGGTCGGTCCTTTCGCAGTGCCGAAGGCGATGTCGTCGACCGCGTCGGCGACGCTCGCGACCTGGTTCAAGATCAAGGGCGTCAACTACTCGATCTCCTCGGCCTGCGCGACCTCCAACCATTGCATCGGCAATGCCTATGAGATGATCCAGTACGGCAAGCAGGACGTGATGTTCGCCGGCGGCTGCGAGGAGCTCGACTGGTCGCTGTCGGTGCTGTTCGACGCGATGGGCGCGATGTCGTCCAAGCACAACGATACGCCCGCCACGGCCTCGCGCCCCTACGATGTGAGCCGCGACGGCTTCGTCATCGCCGGCGGCGCCGGCGTCCTGGTGCTGGAAGAGCTCGAGCGCGCCAAGGCGCGCGGCGCCAAGATCTATGGCGAGATCGTCGGTTATGGCGCGACCTCGGACGGCTACGACATGGTCGCGCCGTCGGGCGAGGGCGCCGAGCGCTGCATGCAGATGGCGCTGTCGACGGTGAAGACGAAGATCGACTACATCAATCCGCACGCAACCTCGACGCCTGCCGGTGATCCGCCGGAGATCGAGGCGATCCGCAAGGTGTTCGGCTCGGGCGAGAAGTGCCCGCCGATCGCGGCGACCAAGGCGCTGACGGGCCACTCGCTCGGCGCCACCGGCGTCCAGGAGGCGATCTATTCGCTGCTGATGATGAAGAACGGCTTCATCTGCGAGAGCGCCAACATCACCGAGCTCGATCCGGTGTTCGCCGACATGCCGATCGTGCGCAAGCGCATCGACAACGCCAAGCTCGGCACGGTGCTGTCGAACTCGTTCGGCTTCGGCGGCACCAACGCGACGCTGGTCTTCAAGCACCTCGACGCCTAGGATTTTCGAACAGGATCGTTCCAACGGCATGATGGCCGGGCAACAGCGCGAGGCAACGTCTTCGCACCGATGTCCGGCCATCGGCTTATTTGGCGGGCGGTCGTTTCAAGCTGCCAGGGCAGGCGCCCGGCATGACGAAGGAGAAACATCATGCAGGGTCTGATGGCAGGCAAGCGCGGTCTGGTGATGGGCATCGCCAACGACCATTCGATCGCGTGGGGCATCGCCAAAACGCTCGCCGCGCACGGCGCCGAGATGGCGTTCACCTATCAGGGCGACGCGCTCGGCAAGCGCGTGCGTCCGCTCGCCGATGAGCTCGGCGTCAAGCATGTGCTGCCCTGCGACGTCGAGGACATCGCCAGCGTCGACAGCGTGTTCGCTGCATTGCGCGAGGCCTGGGGTGGACTGGACTTCATCGTCCACGCCGTCGCCTTTTCCGACAAGAACGAGCTCAAGGGTCGCTACGCCGACACCTCGCGCGAGAACTTCTCGCGTACCATGCTGATCTCCTGCTTCTCTTTCACCGAGATCGCCAAGCGCGCCGCCGAGCTGATGCCGGAGAGCGGCGGCAGCATGATCACCTTGACCTTCGACGGCTCCAACCGCGTGATGCCGAACTACAACGTGATGGGCGTGGCCAAGGCCGCGCTCGAAGCCTCCGTGCGCTATCTCGCCGCCGACTACGGCCGCCGCGCGATCCGCGTCAATGCGATCTCGGCGGGTCCCGTGCGCACGCTCGCCGGCTCCGGCATCGGCGATGCCCGGTTCATGTTCGCGTTCCAGCAGAAGCACTCGCCGCTCGGCCGCGGCGTGACCCTGGAGGAACTCGGGGGCTCGGCGCTCTACCTGCTGTCGGAACTCTCCGGCGGCGTCACCGGCGAGATCCACTACGTCGATTCCGGCTACAACGTCATCTCGATGCCGCGGCCCGAGGATCTCAAGGGCGAGTAAGCGCCGCCGGTCATCGACCGGACCGCTCCGCCGTCGGATAGCGCCGACGGCCGGCAGCGATGCGCCCAATTTTTCCCAGTTGAACGTGCCCGAAGGCTGCGGATAATCGCAGACCATTTGGCGCGCCCACGCATTGCTGCCGTGCTGGCAGCCCGGCTCGCCGCGGGCGTGCTTCGGCTCCGACACCGGCGCGCGGTGGTCGTGCCGTCAGCCAAGCAAAGTCGTGGGGGCGATGATGCTGTATGCGAGATCCTGCGTCGTCGCTCTGTGCGCGATGACTGCGATGACGTTCGGTGCGGGGTGCCCGGCACGGGCGCAGTCGAATGTCTGGGATTCCACGATCTCCAATACGAACTGGTATGTGCCGACAGCCCAGCTGCTGGCCTACATGTCGCCGAAGACGGGTTTCAGCAACCCGATCCCGATCGGCGACCAGACATTGTGGACCTTGGGCACCGCGACCAACGGCGCCTTCACCGGTACCAGCGTCGCGCAGCTCAGGATTGGCCCGGCGCTGTTGACCGACACCTCGACTATCCAGGGCTTCGTGACGACCGCCGGACAGATCACCATGCTGTTCACGCCGACGGGTGGCGGCGCCGCGACAGTCGGGTTGGGCTACATGCGCTCGGTGAACGGCGTCACCAGCATGGAAATGCAGATGATCACCGGCGACACGCTGCTGGTGACGCATTGGGCCTATATGCTGCCCTACGATCCCGCCACCTTCACACCACCACCGTCGGCGCCCGTGCCGGCCAATTCGGTGCCGCAATGGGCGTGGACGGCCGGCACCCCCTGGCGCATCGCGAGCCCGGCGCTGTTCGGCACGCAGGCGCCCGGCCGGTTCGTCATCACCAACTATCAGAACGGCTATTTCTGGGGTGCGGGCGTGGCCCCGGTCGGCAGCGGCGCCGGCGCCTTTACGTTGCTCGGTTCGGTCACGCCTGAAGGCAGCGTGCTGTTCAACACGCTGTCGCGCGGCAATCTGACGAGCCTCTATGGCGCGGCCAGCGGCAACGCCTCCGGCGCGCAGATGGTCGCGTCGACCTATGATCTCACGGGTAACCTCACCGGAAATTGGGCGACGATGTCGCTGATCCAGCCCTACGGCGAGACGCTGCGGGCCGCCGGCGGTCGCGTCGGCCTCGAAGCGGCTGACGCGCTGTACCGGCTGTCCATGACGCCCGCGGGCTGGAGCGGTTCGATGGTGCCGGGATTCGCCGCGCTCGACGGCCTCAGCGGAGCGTCGCTTGGCAATGCGGTGATGCAGACGTTGCCGGTGCTGACCGGCGCCGCCTCCCAGGCGACCTATGTGACGCAGCGCGAGGTCTGGAAGACGGTGGCCAACCGGCTCGACGGGATCGGCAGCCTGAGCGACGCGGCCGGTCGAAACGTCTGGATGCAGCCGCTCGGCGGCACCGCGCAACAGTCTGCGCGCGATGGCGTCCCGGGCTATCATGGCTCCGGTGGCGGCCTCGCGTTCGGCGCCGACGCCGTGATCTCGCCTCGCGCCATGATCGGCGGTGTTGCCGCCTATTCGCGCCAGACGATCACCGGAAGCGAGGACGCCGTCCCAAGCCGCCTGTCGGTCTCATCCTATCAGCTCGGCCTCTACGGCGCCTACGCCGTCAGCCGCGACGTCGCGTTCGACTATCAGCTCGACGGCGGATACAGCGACAATGGCGAAAGCCGGTCGCTGAGCTTCATGAACGCGACCGCTGCGGGCAGCTATCGGTCCTATACGGGCCATGCCGGTATCGGCGCGAAGACGCGCATTCCGGTCCAGGACAAGGTCTGGCTCATCCCCACGCTCCGCATCGACTATGGCATCGTCAGCAGCGACGGTTACCGCGAGAACGGCGCCGGCGGATTCAGCCTCAATGTCGATGCACAACGCTATCAGAACCTCACGACCACCGCCGGGCTGAAGGCGGTCTATCAGATTACCGAGAAGGTCCGTGTCACCGGAGATCTGGGCGTCGGCTACGATGCGTTGAATCAACGGCTGCAGATCGGCGCGGCGTTCTCGGGCGGTGGAGACAGTTTCACGACCAGCGGCCTTGCCCTTTCGCCCTGGATCTACTCGGCCGGTTTGGGTCTGGTCGCCGTCGGCAACGACCGGCTGGACGTCAGCGTTCGCTATGGCCTCAGTGCGACACCCTCCGGGCTGGTCCAGCAGTCGGGCTTTGCGACTCTCAAGATCAGGATATGACCGAGACCCGTTCGACGGTCGCCGGCCGATGAGACAGACTCACTCACGCCCGAAATAGGCCGGCAATCGCTGATCGAGGCGGAACTTGAGCATCGAACGCGCCATGTCGCGCAGCACGGTGTTGGTGGCGGCATCCGGCGGCGCAGCGGGAAAGTTGGCGTTGTCAACGTCGCCTGCGTGAGAGGGCGGGCCGACGCCCGACGTTAGTCGCGAGAGGAACGATTTCGAGCTCGTCGCGGGCTCGCGGGCTTCGAACGTCGTCCCGTCATACAGCTGGATGTCCATCATGACGAAGACGTGCGTGTAGCGCCCGAAGCCTTCGCCGCGATTGATGACACCGATTCCTGTCACCTCGTCATTGGTGGAGGGTTCGCTGTCGGTTCGACGGGTGACGACAAGATAGCGGGTGCAGCGCGCCGACTCCGCGAGCTTCCTGACAAGAGGAGCAAGCGTTCCATTCTCGGCTTTGATCGGCGGGGATTGATAGTAGGTGTCGAATGTTCCTTTGGGAACGACGAGACGGCGAACGCCGGCATCACCGGCAACGGCTCTCACCCGCGCAAAGACGAGATCGTCAAATCCCCAGGCTGCCGGGACCTCCGCATAGTCATTGGTCATCCGGGTGAGGCCGTTCTTCTGCACCGTAAAGCTGTCGCCCAGCGCAGCGATCACGCCTGTGTCGCAAGGGCCGCTGTCGACAGCCGCCGCCGGCGGTTTCGGCGTCGCCGTCTTACCGGCCGGCTTCTTCGCGGCAGCCGTCGGCTTGGTCGCGGGAGCAGGTGCGGGTGGGACCTGAGCCAACGAGGGCGGAATGAGAGTGAAGGCGAGGAGGGCGACGGCGAGGCGACGAATCAGCATGAGCAACGCGGACAATGGTACGGTTCGAGAACGGCGGAGGCCGTCGGGAACCCAAGCCTAGTTCTCCCGGAACCGCCCGCGCAATGCCTTTCAGGCCACACGCGCAAGCGCGCGGTGGTGCGCGCAACGCGATCAGGCGCGGGTCCGACTTCAGCTCTTCCAGCGATAATACTTCATCATCCGGCCGTGCACGGGATCGACTTCCGTTTTCTCCAGCACGAAGCCCTCGCGCTCGTACCAGCGCCATGCCTTGTCGTTGCCCTCGGCGCAGCGCAGCCAGATCTCGTCGGGCAGGATCTCCCGTGTGAACGCGAGCAGGCGACGACCGAGCGAGCGGCCCTGATAGGACGGCGAAATCATCAGCTGGTCGAGATAGAGCCGCTCGACCTGGATCGCGAGCATCGCTGCGAGCGTGCCGCCGTCGTCGGCGACGTAGAGGCTCCAGCCGCCGGCCACCTCGCGCGGCACGCGCTGCTTCAGCAGGCCGAGCAACGTCTCGCTCGGATGATCCAGCCCGGTCGAGCACCAGCTCTCCATCCAGAGGCTCGCGATCGCGTCATACTCGTCAGGGCGGGCCGCACGGATTATGAGCTCGGACATGGACTGTGACCTCCGGCAAGGCGATAGAGGCAACCTACGCGCTCTCATCCCTCATTGCGAGGAGCGAAGCGACGAAGCAATCCAGAGCGCTGGGAAGCGGCCATGGATTGCTTCGCTGACACCCGCAATGACGCGGCTCGACCGCGTTTCACAACAAAAAGGGCGGCCCGAGAGCCGCCCTTCGTCACTCATCGATGACTTGCCAGCTCACTCGCCGGCGGCTTCGCGCGCCTCGGCCGGAGCGTCCTTCTGCTTGGCCTCGAGGTCCTCGCCGGTGGTCTGGTCGACGACCTTCATCGACAGCCGGGTCTTGCCGCGGTCGTCGAAGCCGAGCAGCTTGACCTTGACCTTGTCGCCTTCCTTGACGACGTCGGTGGTCTTCTGCACGCGCTTGTCGGCGAGCTGCGAGATGTGCACGAGGCCGTCGCGGGTGCCGAAGAAGTTCACGAAGGCGCCGAACTCCATCACCTTGACGACGGTGCCGTCATAGATCTGGCCGACCTCCGGATCGGAGGCGATCGACTTGATCCACTTGATGGCGGCCTTCATGGCCTCGCCGTCGCTGGAGGCGACCTTCACGGTGCCGTCGTCCTCGATGTTGACCTTGGCGCCGGTCTTCTCGACGATCTCGCGGATCACCTTGCCGCCGGTGCCGATCACTTCGCGGATCTTGTCGGTCGGGATCTTGAAGGTCTCGATGCGCGGCGCGTATTCGCCGAGCTCGGCGCGCGCGTTGGTCAGCGCCTTGGACATCTCACCCAGGATGTGGATGCGGCCCTCGCGCGCCTGGCCGAGCGCCACGCGCATGATCTCCTCGGTGATGCCCTCGATCTTGATGTCCATCTGCAGCGAGGTGATGCCGCTCTCGGTGCCCGCGACCTTGAAGTCCATGTCGCCGAGATGGTCCTCGTCGCCGAGGATGTCGGACAGCACGGCGAAGCGGGAGCCTTCCAGGATCAGGCCCATCGCGATGCCCGCGGTCGGCCGCTTCAGCGGCACGCCGGCATCCATCAGCGCCAGCGACGAGCCGCAGACGGTGGCCATCGACGACGAGCCGTTCGACTCGGTCACCTCCGACACGACGCGCGTCGTGTAGGGGAACTCGTGGTGCGGCGGCAGCACCGGGTGGATCGCGCGCCAGGCGAGCTTGCCGTGGCCGATCTCGCGGCGCTTGGTGCCGCCGAGGCGGCCGGTCTCACCGACCGAGTAGGGAGGGAAGTTGTAGTGCAGCAGGAACGTCTCTTTGTACGTTCCCGACAGCGCGTCGATGTACTGCTCGTCCTCGCCGGTGCCGAGCGTGGTCACGACCAGCGCCTGGGTCTCGCCGCGGGTGAACAGCGCCGAGCCGTGGGCGCGGGGCAGAACGCCGACCTCGCAGACGATGTTACGCACGGTCTTGGCGTCGCGGCCGTCGATGCGCTTGCCGGTGTCCAGGATGTTCCAGCGAACGATCTTGGCCTCGAGCTCCTTGAAGACGGCGGCGACACGGAGCTTGTCGTATTTCGGCTCCTGGCCTTCCGGGAAGAAGTAGGCCATCACCTTTTCCTTGACGGCGCCGACCGCAGCATAGCGCTGCTGCTTGATCGGAATCGCGTAGGCGGTGCGCAGGTCCTGCTCGGCGATGCCGAGCATCTCCTTCTCGATCGCGCTGTTGTCGATGATCGCGACGTCGCGCGGATCCTTGGCGGCCTTCTCGGCGAGCTCGATGATCGCATTGATGACCGGCTGGAAGTGGCGGTGACCGAACATCACCGCGCCGAGCATGATGTCCTCGTTGAGCTCCTTGGCCTCCGATTCCACCATCAGCACGGCGTCCGAGGTGCCGGCGACGACCAGGTCGAGCTGGGTGTCGGCCATCTCGTCGAGGGTCGGATTGAGGATGTATTCGTCATTGGCGAAGCCGACGCGGGCGGCGCCGATCGGGCCCTTGAACGGAACGCCCGACAAGGTCAGCGCAGCGGACGCGGCGACCAGCGCCACGATGTCCGGATCGTTCTCCATGTCGTGCGACAGCACGGTCACGATGACCTGGGTCTCGTTGCGCCAGGCGTCGACGAACAGCGGGCGGATCGGGCGGTCGATCAGGCGGGAGACCAGCGTCTCCTTTTCGGTCGGACGGCCCTCGCGCTTGAAATAGCCGCCGGGGATGCGGCCCGCGGCGTAGGCCTTCTCCTGATAGTCGACGGTCAGCGGCAGGAAGTCGACGCCGTCGCGCGGCGCCTTGGCGGCGACCACGGTGGCGAGCACGACGGTCTCGCCGTAGCTGGCGACGACGGCGCCGTCGGCTTGGCGGGCGATCTTGCCGGTTTCAAGCTTGAGCGGACGTCCACCCCAGTCGATCTCGACGGAATGCTTGGTAAACATGGGTATCTTCTTTCATGAGATGATCGAAGGCAGACCCCCCAGAAACAAAAAAACCATGCGCAAGATGGCAGGGCGCTGGATTGCGATCAGCGCCCTGCGATCCTGCCATGGTTTTTTCATCTCGGATGGCGTCCATCCTTCTCGTGAGTAACGGGCACCTTGCCCGTCACGCCCAGCGGCCGGATTGCTGCTGAGCGTACTACATGGTCCGGGCAGGGACGGGCTTGGAAGCGTATCCGCTTCTTTCCGATGTCTGGCCAGACCGCATGATCCCGGACTCGTGAGCGCCGCAACGGGACGGCGCTCTCGGGATCATGCCGACAACGCGCGCAAATCTTCGCGCGCGCTCAGTCCAAGTCGAAGCTCAACGACGGATGTTGTGCTTCTCGAGCAGCGCCTTGTAGCGCGCCTCGTCGTTCTTCTTCAGGTAGTCCAGCAGCGAACGGCGGGTCGACACCAGCTTCAGGAGGCCGCGGCGGGAGTGGTTATCCTTGCCGTGGGTCTTGAAATGGTTGGTCAGGTTGTTGATGCGTTCCGACAGGATCGCAACCTGCACTTCCGGAGAACCGGTATCACCGGCCTTGGTGGCGTTCGCCTTGATGATTTCCGCCTTGCGCTCTGCGGTCACCGACATCGTCAGTCTCTTTCGTTGCGACCGGAGCTGGCAGTCAGTCCGGTCAGGTTGAACACGCGCTTGGGGATGAGTTCGCCATTGCCAATTTCGGCAAGCGCCAGAAGGCGGCCTGCGACCGTGACATAGACTGTGCCGCTACTATGGGGCGCATCCCGTCCGCGCAACAAAACGGCCTGGCCCCGATGGAGCCTTGCCGCATCAGCCCGAGTGACGGCCAGTGCCGGGATGTCGTCCAGCGCGGTCTCAACGGGCAAGAGTGCGTCGGCGAGGCTTCCCTCACCGGACGCGGCTCTATTGCACAAAGCCTCCAACTGTTCCAGCGGAATCATGTCGTTCTCGGTAAACGGACCCACCAGGGTCCGCCGGAGCGCGCTGATATGGCCGTAACAGCCGAGGATTCGGCCCATGTCGCGGGCCAGCGCCCGGACATAGGTTCCCTTGCCGCACTCGGCCTCGAACACCGAATGATCGGCGTCGGGCTGGTCGACCAGGGTCAATTCGTGGATCTCGACGGGGCGCGGCTGCAATTCGACCACCTCGCCGTCCCGGGCAAGGTCGTAGGCGCGCTCGCCCTGGATCTTGATCGCGGAATAGCGTGGCGGGGTCTGCTCGATGCGGCCGGTAAATTGCGGCAGCAGGGCGCGGATCGCCGCGACATCCAGGCGGTTGGGGCTGGTCTCGACGACGCGGCCCTCGGTGTCATCGGTATCTCGCTCCTCGCCCCAGGTGACGGTGAAGCGATAGCGCTTGCGGCCGTCCATCACGAACGGGACGGTCTTGGTGGCTTCGCCGAGCGCGATCGGCAGCCCGCCCGAGGCGAGCGGATCGAGCGTGCCGGCATGGCCGGCGCGCTTGGCCTGGAACAGCCTCTTGGCGACCGCGACGGCCTGCGTCGAGGTCATGCCGATCGGCTTGTCGAGCACCACCCAGCCATGCACGTCGCGCCGGTCGCGGCGCGGCTGGTTGCCGCCCTGACGCTGTTTGTTTCGCGGATCATTGTTGTCGCGCGGACGCCCGTCGGTGGCGTGATTTTTTTTGACGTTGACGGCGCTCGTGTCGGCGTGAGGCGTATCGACAGTGCCGGTTTCGGGGGGGATGGTCATCAGCTCTCTTCCGAATCCGAATGGAGGTCTCGTTGCACCGCAGGTGTTCGCAGTAATTTCTCGATCCGTTCCGCTTCGTCGAATCGTTCGTCCGCGCGGAAGCGGATGTCAGGTGCAAATTTCAGGTTAACGCGCCGCGCGACCTCGCCGCGCAGGAACTTCTTGTTGCGCTCGAGCGCTGCGAGCACGACTTCGGTGTCACGTCCGCCGAGCGGCATGATGTAGATCGTTGCAAGCTTGAGGTCGGGCGACATGCGGACTTCGGGCACCGTAATGATGTGTCCCTCGAGGTCCGGATCATGCGCGTGACCCTGGCTGAGAATGTCGGCGACAGCGTGACGCACGGTTTCGGCCACGCGCAGCTGACGCTGCGAGCCGCCGGAAGAAGCCGTGCTTCCCCTCTGATGATGACGAGGCATTTTGCAAAAAATCCAATGGATCGTCGCCCGGCGTGCGCGCGGGCGAACGGATCATTCTGATTGAGTTCAACGACGCTTGGTAAAGTTCAAGACGGGCGGCGATTCCGCTGACACACGGAATCGCCGCTCACTTGAAGATGCAGCGCGCTCTGTAGGATTCGGACTTACAGCGAGCGCTGAATGGTCTCCACGCGATAACACTCGATGACGTCGCCGACACGCATGTCGCCGTAGTTCTCGAAGGCCATGCCGCATTCCTGGCCGGCCTGCACTTCCTTCACTTCGTCCTTGAAGCGCTTCAAGGTCGACAGCTTGCCCTCGTGAACCACGACGTTGTCGCGGATCAGGCGGACATTGGCGCCGCGCTCGACGGTGCCGTCGGTGACGCGGCAGCCGGCGACCTTGCCGACCTTGGAGATGTTGAACACCTCCAGGATCTGCGCATTGCCGAGCATGGTCTCGCGCAGCGTCGGCGCAAGCAGGCCGCTCATCGCCTTCTTCACGTCATCCACGAGGTCGTAGATGATGTTGTAGTAACGGATCTCGATGCCGTTGCGCTTGGCGAGCGCAGCCGCTTCCTTGTTGGCTCGGACCGAGAAGCCGATGATCGCGGCGTTGAAGCCTTCGGCCAGTGTTACGTCGGACTCGCTGATGCCGCCGACGCCGGCATGCAGGATGCGGGCGGCAACTTCCTCGGTGCCGAGCTTCTCGAGCGAGCCGAGAATGGCTTCCAGCGAGCCTTGAACGTCGGCCTTGATGACCAGCGGGAATTCCTTGCGGCCCGCGGTCTTCAATTGCGACATCATCTGCTCGAGCGAGCCGCGCATGCCGGAGATCGAGGCAGCGGCGTTCTCGCGCTTCTGGTGCGCGCGGTAGCTGGTGACCTGGCGGGCGCGGGCTTCGTTCTCGACCACGGCGAGACGATCGCCGGCTTCCGGCGGACCGTTGAAGCCGAGCACCTCGACCGGGACCGACGGGCCGGCCTCCTGCAGGGTCTCGCCCTGGTCGGAGATCAGCGCGCGGACGCGGCCCATCTCGGCGCCGGCGACGATGATGTCACCGACGCGAAGCGTGCCGCGCTGGACCAGCACGGTGGCGACCGGACCACGGCCGCGATCGAGCTTGGCCTCGATCACGGTGCCCTCGGCCGGACGATCCGAATTGGTCTTCAGGTCGAGGATGTCGGCCTGCAGCGCGATCATCTCGAGCAGGCGGTCGAGGTTGGTCTTGTTCTTGGCGGACACCTCGACGTCGACGACCTCACCGCCGAGCGATTCCACCTGCACCTCGTGCTGCAGCAGCTCGGTGCGGACGCGCTCGGGCCGGGCGTCGGGCTTGTCGATCTTGTTGATCGCCACGATCATCGGCACCTTCGCCGCCTTGGCGTGGTTGATGGCCTCGATCGTCTGCGGCATCACGCCGTCATCGGCCGCGACCACCAGCACGACGATGTCGGTGACCTTGGCGCCGCGGGCGCGCATCGCGGTGAACGCGGCGTGGCCGGGCGTGTCGATGAAGGTGATCTTCTTGCCGGAATCCGGCGCCGTCACCTGATAGGCGCCGATGTGCTGGGTGATGCCGCCGGCTTCGCCGGAGACCACGTTGGCGTGGCGCAGCGCGTCGAGCAGCGAGGTCTTGCCGTGGTCGACGTGGCCCATCACGGTCACGACCGGCGAACGCGGCTCGGTGTCGGACGAATCGTCGACGATATCGAACAGGCCCTCTTCCACGTCCGAGGCGGCCACGCGCTTGACGGTGTGGCCGAGCTCTTCGGCGATGAGCTGCGCGGTATCGGCGTCGATCACGTCGGTGATCTTGTGCATCGCGCCCTGGCGCATCAGCAGGCGGATGACGTCGACCGCGCGCTCCGACATGCGGTTCGCGAGCTCCTGGATGGTGATCGCTTCCGGGATCGTCACCTCGCGGACGAGCTTCTCCTTCTGCTCATTGGCCGCGTGGCCCTTGAGGCGCTGGGTACGGCGGCGGAACGAGGCGATCGAGCGCTCGCGCACGTCGTCGGCAGTGAGCGCAGTGACGACCGTCAGGCGGCCGCGCTGCTTCTGCGGGCCTGGCTTGTGCGTGGTCTTCGGCGGCGGCGCAGGACGCGCGGCGCCACCGGGGCCGCGGCGGATCTGGCGCGGACCTTCATCCTCGTCGGGACCGGCTGCGACGCCAGGCGCGCGGCCGAGCGGGCCGCCGCCGGCCGGACGGGCTCCGGCAGGGCGGGCGCCTGCCGGCTGAGTGCCGGGCGGCCGCGACGGACCACCGATCTGCGGCGGGCGGCTGCCGGGTGCACCAACCGGGCGGCCGGGCGCCTGGGCCTGGCGGGCCGGAGCGGTCGCGGTCGGCTGCGGCGCGGCGGCCGCAGTCGCGGCGGCCGGTGCCGAGCGCGGCGCCTCGCCTTCGCCGAAGCGCTTCTTGGCTTCGAGCTCGGCCTTGCGCTTGGCTTCCTCTTCGTGGCGGTGACGCTCTTCCTCGGCCTTGCGGCGCGCCTCGGCAGCCTCGCGCTCCGCGCGTTCAGCAGCCTCGCGCTCGGCGCGGCGGCGAGCCTCTTCCTCGGCCTGGCGGCGCTCTTCCATGTCGCGCACCCGCGCGTCGGCCAGCGCGCTGGCGCGCGCCGAACGCTCGTCTTCGGTCAGGGTGCGGAGAACGACGCCGGAGCCGCTGCGCTGAGAGCCGGACGGACGCGGTCCCGATGGCCGGTTGCTCGGCGGCGGCGGCGGTGGCGGCGCCTTGGCGACGGTCGGCTCCGGCGCATGCGGCGCATCAGGCGCCCCATCGCCGACGCGGCGCTTGGTGCCCCGCTTCTCGACCACCACCTGCTTGCTCCGGCCGTGTGGGAAGCTCTGACGTACCGTGCCAGTCTCGACGCGCGGCTTGAGCGTCAAGGTCTTGCTCGGGACACCGAGTTTCTTGTCGCCCGGAGTGTTTTGATCGGCCATTCAGTCGTCCTAATCTCGTTTACCTGCGTGCGGGGCTGCCGCACCGTCCCATTCGTGCAATCGTCGTCGCTATGTCTTCGAAGTCGAAGCAGATTTCGTGGCCGCGGTTCCGGCGTTCTTGTCAGCGTCGGCCGACCGGTATCGGACCAGTGTCTGGCTGCGCGACAGGAATGTCCTGCTCGCCGGGCCTGCGAGCACGGCAGCATGTATCACATTTGAGCGCCCAAGTGCCAAATCCAATTCTGCCGAAGTGAGACAGCAGATGATCGGAAATGGCAGGGCTTGGTCGGCGTCCCCATCGGTCGGCCGCACCAGGGCATCGAGCTTGCGAATTCCGTCTGCGGCACCGTCCGACGCGTGGAGAAGGGCGGCCAGGCCGGCCCTGGACTGCCGCTGCGACAGCGCCGCTTCCACCTTGGAAAAACCCGATACGACCTGACCGGCCTTGGCGGCGATTCCCAGCGCCTCGATCGCGCTGCGAACCAGCAAGGCCTCCAGATCATCGGCAAGTGTCGGATGGACGCGAACGTTCGCCTTGAAGCCTCGGCTGAAATGGTGACGCCGCACCGCTTCCGCAACCGCCGGCTTCGAGGCCGCGATCCACAAGCCCCGCCCCGGAAGCTTGCGCTTGATGTCGGGCACGACCTCGCCCGTTGGACCCACGACGAAGCGGATCAGCTCCTCGATCGGCCGCACCTCGCGGCTGACCGCGCACATGCGCATGGTCGCGGACTTTTCGGTCCGCGGTCCATTGTCGAGCTCGGGGTCGGCCAAAGCGAGCATGCGGTGGTGCGGCTCCTCATCTCAAGCCAGCAGCGTCATGGCGGGGATCGTCGCGACTGTCGTCATGGGTCAGGCAGGCTGTCCTTCGGAGGCGTCCTCGTCTTCGGCCTCGGGCTTGGTCAGGTCGGCTTCGCTGATCCAGCCGGCCTTGACGCGGGCCTGCATCACCATGGCCTCGGCATCGTCACGCGACACGTCGAGGCCGTCGAGGAAGCCGGCAAATTTGGTGGACTCGCCGCCTTCCTTGCGCTCGACCCAGCCGACCAGATCGTCGGTGGCGCAGCCGGCGAGGTCGTCGACGGTCTTGATGTCGTTCTCGCCGAACTTGACCAGCATCTTGGAGGTGACGCCGGGCACGTCCTTCAACGCGTCCTCGACGCCCAGCTCCTTGCGCTTGGCCTCGAGCTCGGCCTCCTGCTGCTCCAGGAATTCGCGGGCGCGGGTCTGCAGCTCGGTCGCGGTCTCCTCGTCGAAGCCCTCGATGCCGGCGAGATCCTTCAGATCGACCAGCGCCAATTCCTCCACCGAGGTGAAGCCTTCGGACGCCAGGAGCTGACCGACGACCTCGTCGACGTTGAGCGATTCCATGAACACGCGGGTCGAGTTCTCGAAGTCGGCCTGGCGGCGCTCCGATTCCTCCTGCTCGGTGAGGATGTCGATATCCCAGCCGGTCAGCTGCGAAGCGAGGCGGACATTCTGGCCGCGGCGGCCGATCGCCAGTGACAGCTGGTTGTTGGTGTCGGGGACGACGACCTCGATGCGCTCGCGGTCCTCGTCGATGACGACCTTGGCGACTTCGGCCGGCGCCAGCGCGTTGACCACGAAGGTCGCGATATCAGGGGACCACGGGATGATGTCGATCTTCTCGCCCTGCAGCTCGTTCACCACGGCCTGCACGCGCGAGCCGCGCATGCCGACGCAGGCGCCGACGGGATCGACCGAGGAGTCGCGCGACACGACGCCGATCTTGGCGCGCGAGCCGGGATCGCGGGCGACCGCCTTGATCTCGACGATGCCGTCATAGATTTCCGGCACTTCCTGCGCGAACAGCTTGGCCATGAACTGCGGATGGGTGCGCGACAGGAAGATCTGCGGGCCGCGGGTCTCGCGGCGTACGTCGAACACATAGGCGCGGACGCGGTCGCCGTTGCGGAACACCTCGCGCGGCAGCATTTCGTCGCGGCGGATGATCGCCTCGCCACGGCCGAGGTCGAGGATCACGCTGCCATATTCGACGCGCTTGACGACGCCGTTGACGATGTCGCCGATGCGGTCCTTGAATTCCTGGTACTGCCGGTCGCGCTCGGCCTCGCGCACCTTCTGCACGATGACCTGCTTGGCCGACTGCGCGGCGATGCGGCCATACTCGAGCGGCGGCAAGGTGTCGGCAATGGTGTCGCCGATCTGCGCGCCCGGATTGGCGCGACGGGCATCATCGAGCGAGATCTGGTTGGAGGGGTTTTCGACCTTCTCGACCACCAGCATGTGGCGCGACAGCCGGAGCTCGCCCTTGCGCGGGTCGATCTCGGCATGGACGTCGGTCTCGCTGCCATAGCGGGCGCGGGCGGCCTTGGCGATCGCGTCTTCCATGGCCGCGATCACGATGCCGCGGTCGATCGACTTCTCGCGCGCGACGGCGTCGGCGATCTGCAGCAGTTCCAACCGGTTGGCGCTGACGGCCATGGGTCTAGTCTCCTCTAATCAGGATCGATCTCGCCTCTGCGCGCGCGGTCGGCGGCGAGGCGATGTTTCTTGGTGTTGGTCGGCAGCGGCTTCTTGGCCGGCTTGCTGTCCTTGGTGCCGTCCTTGGCTTTCGGCCTCGGCTTGGCCTGCGCGGCCGGCTTGGCGTGCGGCGCCAGCGGCGGAGCGATGCCCAGCTCGCGCTTTCTTTCGCGCTCGGCGGCCTTGCCTCGGCGCATGGACTCGGCGATCAGCTCGTCGGTCAGCACCATCTTGGCATCGCCGATGTCGGTCATCGGTAGCACGACATCGGGGTCGACGTCCTTGGCGACGTCGTCGCGGGTGATGCGCACGCCGTCACCTTCGACGCCCTTGATGATGCCACGGAAGCGCTTCCGGTTCTGATGCGCCACCGCCATCTCGATCTTGACGAGATGGCCGATGTGACGCTCGAAATCGGAGCGGCGCACCAGCGGCCGGTCGATACCCGGCGACGAAATCTCGAGACGATAGGCGCGGTCGATCGGGTCGGCGATGTCGAGCACGGGCGACAGGGCCCGCGACACCGCTTCGCAATCCTCGATCTGCATCGTACCGTCGGGACGTTCGGCCATCACCTGCACGGTGCAGCCGGCCTCGCCGGAAATCCGGATCCGCACCAGCCGGTAACCCATTCCCTGCAGCACCGGATCCGCCACCGCGGCCACGCGCGCCCCAACGCCCGGCTCGACGACGAGGCGGGGCTCGGTCAGGAGGTCGGTGTCAGCGGTTGCGAACGTAGGTTCCGTCATCGAGGCGTCGATCGCGTGTCTTGCTTGTCTGGGCCGTTTGGCCGCTCCGACCGCGCTCACCGGATCAATCGCGCCCTCGGCGGAGCGATCCAGGTAACAAAAAAGAGCGGGTCCGGAGGGGCCCACTCTCACTACGCGATCGTATATGAGATGATGTTTGATGGCGCTGATATAGCCGCTTTGCCGGCCCGCGGCAAGGGTCGTGTCGGCTGAAAGCGGCCCGCGGAACTGCCAAATCGACGCCCGATCTCGCCATTTTGCCCGGCAATCGCATCCGGAGCGACAGAGCCGGCGGTCGCGGGCCGATAACCGGTCGTTCACCAAGATCGTCTAAATTTGAATCATGTCGCCGTGCCCGTCGTGCCGGACCTGTCTGACGATCATCTGAAGCAACTGATGGCCGGCACGCTCGATGTCGTTAAGCGGCGGCTGTTCGACGTGGTGAAGCCGGACAGGCAGGCGATCTCCGCGCTCGCCGCGATGACGGGGCTGAAGATCGCGACGTTGGACCGGCTGGTCTCCGGTGATCGCCACGATCTGCTGCTGATCCTCGGGCGAACAATCGGACTCGAATGGCACACGGTGCATGCGCTGATCCAGCTTCGGCTCGGGCCGAAGCGCGTTCCTGCGCAGCGCGACATCGAGGCCATCAAGCTGGCCTATGCGCGGCTGGCATCGTCGACCGCCGAGCGCGTCGTCGCATTCTGGCAGACGCGGCACTGAGCCCGTTCAGCGGCGCCGGAAGATCAGGTAGCTGGCGACGCGACCCTCGCGCGTTGCTTTCCGCCCGTAACGCGTCATCGTGTAGTTGGGCCAAGGGAGGCGCCAGTCGTCGGCGCGTTCCGCGGTCCAGACGAAATCGGGCGCGCGGAGCATGTGCCATAGCGTCCAGTCGCAATAGTCGGCGATGTCGCTGACGAAGCGGAATTCGCCACCCGGCTTGAGCGCGCGCGCCATTGCGGCAATCGTCGCATCCTGCACGAAGCGCCGCTTCCAATGCCGCCGCTTCGGCCAGGGATCGGGATGAATCAGGTCGATCCGCTGCAGCGATTGTGCAGGCAGCCAGGCCAGCAGTTCGGCCGCATCGCCCGCGAGCAGCCGGATGTTGCCGATGTTGTCGGCTTCGATCGCGGCGAGGATCTTGGCCATGCCGTTGACGTAGGGCTCGCAGCCGATGAAGCCGGTGGCCGGATGCGCCTTGGCCTCGGCGGCGAGGTGTTCACCGCCGCCGAATCCGATCTCCAGCCGCAGCGCCTCGACCAGCGGATCGTACAGCGTCGGCAGCACGTCATCGGCCGGAGCGGCAAGGTCGAGGGCAAGGTGCGGCAGCAGGTTCTCGACGAGATCCGCCTGGTGCGCGCGCAGCTTGTGGCCTTTGCGCCGGCCGAAGAACGAGCCATGACGATGCATGGCATCGGCGTCGGTGTGATCGTCGTCAACGGGCATGATGTCGGCAGTGCTCATCGCAGGGTCTGATAGAGGCGGTGAAGCAGGCGAGCCCTTGGCTCGATCGACGAGATGTACATCTGCTCGTAATGCGTATGCGCGCCCTTGCCGTCGACGCCGAGGCCATCGAGCGTCGCCGTGAACGGCGCGGTGAAATTGCCGTCGGAGCCGCCGCCCGTGTAGGTGTCGGCGAGTTCGAAGCCGATCTCCTCCGCAAGCGACCTCGCGTGTTCGAACAGCGCCGCGCCGGCATTGCCCTTGACGTAAGGCGGCCGGTTCACCTCGCCTCGGACCTCGACCGTCACGCCCTCGCTACGCGACTTCAGCCCAAGGATCTTGGGCACGATCTCCTCGGCATCCGCCGGGCTCGGCAGCCGCGCGTCGACTTCCGCGAAGGCTTCTTCCGCAATCACGTTCGGACGGGTCCCGCCGCGGACGACGCCGACGTTCACGGTGATGCCGCGCTCGGGATCGTTGAGCGCCTCGAGTGCATGAATGACGTTGGCGAGTTCGCGGATCGCACTGCGTCCATCCTGCGGACGCGCGCCGGCATGGGCCGGCACGCCTTTGATCGCGACGTCGAAGCGCGCCACACCTTTGCGCCCGGTGACGATCTTGCCGCCGTCGCGCGCCGGTTCGGTGACGAGCACATACTTGGCCCTGCGGCCCTCCTCCTCGATCAGCGCGCGCGAGGTCGGGCTTCCGATTTCTTCGTCGGAGACGAACAAATGAGTAATGCCGAGCGGCGATCTCTCGCCGTTGGCGCACAGCTCACGGAAGGCGTGAAAAGCAAGATAGGCGCCGCCTTTCATGTCGTAGATGCCGGGCCCGTAGGCCACGTCGCCGTCGATCGAGAACGGCAGGCGCTGGATGAATCCGATCGGATGCACCGTGTCGAGATGGCTGAGCACGAGGATGCCCGGCGCGTCCTGGCCCCAGCCCGATCGCGCAACCAGGTGGTCGCCGCAGCCATCGCGCCCTGCAATCCGTTCGATGGTCGCATCGAGCCCGCGATAGCCGCTGGCGACCAGATCGGCGAGCCGATTCACCTGGTCTGGCGCCTCGGTCGGTGTCTCGATCTCTACCCACTGGCGGATGCCCTCGAGGATTGTGCAACTATCGAACGGATTGTTGGCGGTGGTCATGTTCTTTGCGAATAGTTTTGCAGGGTTACGAAATGGTAGCGGGTGAGGGCGACCGGCGGGTCCGGCGCAGCCGCCGTTGGCGCGTTCAGAGCGCCACATGTGCACAAAATGACGAAGAGCGCGACAGCATTTCCCGAAGGAGGCCGTCGCGCTCTGTGTCGTGATCCGGACTGTCTATTGGCTCATTCGTCAAGCGAAACGTCGCGTGCCCAAGGCGTCGTTCGCTAGACGTGGTTCAGCTCATGGCCCCCCGAGGCGCTGACATTCATATGAGAGTAACCACGATAGGAATGTCAGCGCCGGCGCATCAGCTAGCCTTCTTCCGGTGCCTCGCGATCTGCAATCTGCTCGACCAGGTCGACGATGCTGCGCCGAAGCTTGGAATCGTGGATCCGCGTGAATGCGCGGGTCAACGCCAGTCCTTCGGAGGTTGCCAGAAAATCAGATACATAGGCGGGGGAAGCGCCCTCGCCGAAAGCCTCACCATTGGTCCCACCACTCGGGACGCCTTCGAACAGGAACGAGACCGGGACCTGCAGAACCTCTGAGATCTGCTGAATCCGGCTGGCGCCGACTCGATTGGTGCCTTTTTCGTACTTCTGTATCTGCTGGAACGTGAGACCGAGAGCCTCACCAAGTTTTTCCTGGCTCATGCCCAACATGATACGGCGCATCCGCACCCGGCTGCCGACATGCTTGTCAACAGGGTTGGGCGCTTTCGTCGACATCTCTCAACTCCTTAGATCAGGGCCTCGGAACGAGGCGGTCGCAGTATGCCTCAGGCGCTCACACCGTCAATTTCAGCTCCCATGTCGTACTAACGAACGAGAGCTGAGTAACGAACTCGACGGTTCATGCTGCCGCGCGAGAATGCGAATTGCAGCAGCTATCTGTCAACACTTGGGGTTTTGCTTGTCAAAAAAAATCTTACGCACCCGGAAAGAATCGAGATCTTGCGATCGTCAGGGAAGCTTTTGAGCAACACGTCTGCGAACGACGGTGCTCAGGGCGAGCACTAACAGGATTGCAGCCGGGATGTCGCTGAGTCGCGCGTAGATCGTCGGCTGCAGCGCAACCGGCAGCATGGAATCGAGCACGCCCTCTGCACCCAGCGGCAATTGCGCGATGATACGGCCAACAGGATCGATCACAGCGGAGACGCCGGTGTTCGCAGATCGAACTAATGGAAGCCCCTGTTCGATCGCGCGCCACTGCGCTTGCTGCAGATGCTGATGAGGACCGGTCGAGATGCCGAACCATCCGTCATTGGTCAGATTGACGATCCAGCCCGGCCGTTCCTCACTCGGGACACTATCACGCGGGAAGATGGCTTCGTAGCAGATCAAAGGAAGAACACGTGGAGCGTGTGGCACGTCCAGGTTGCGTCGTGTTGTCCCAGCAATGAAGCCGCCCTGCACCCGGGTCAGCTGCTCCAGCCCGATCCGTTCGAGCCAGTCCTGGAACGGAAGGAATTCGCCGAAGGGAACCAGATGAAGCTTATCGTAGACTGACAGCACCGTGCCGTCATGATCGATGACATAGATCGAGTTGTAGGCGCGGGTGATGGGACCGTTGCGCGGGCCGTCCGGGGCGCGGACCGAACCGGTGATGAGCACCGTGCCCGGTGACAGCAGGTCGGAAATCTGCGCCATCGCGTCGGCTTCCCGCGTGAGGAAGAACGGGAATGCCGACTCCGGCCAGATCAGCACATTGGTGTCACGCACGCCGGTGGCCTTCGGGCCGGAGGCGCGGTCGGACAGCGTCAGATAGCGCCGCATCACGTCGGCCTTGGCGCCGTAGTTGAATTTGACGTCCTGCTGCAGGTTCGGCTGCATGATCCGCAGCTTGAGGTCGGCGACGAAGGCAGTCGGATGCAATCCCAGCCGGATCGCGCCGAACACGCCCATCAGAACGAGGAGCGCAAATGCTGCGGTTGGCACCCGCCAGCACTCGCGCCAGTCCTTGCCGTCGATCAGGACCGCAGGGCTGGCAAAGATCGCGACCGTGAGGAACGTCATGCCCCAGATCCCGATCAGCGACGCCGATTGCGCCAGCGCCAGCGGCTGAGACAGCGCATAGCCGAATGTGTTCCAGGGAAAGCCGGTCAGGGCGTGACCGCGCAGCCATTCGCTGGCCGTGAGGCACACCGCGAGCGCAGGGATGCGGCTGGAGTCGCGTGTCCAGATCAGGCGCGCCAGGGCAAAGCCTAGGGCGGGAAACAGCGCCAGATAGGCCGGCAGCCCGAGCACGGCGAACGGCATCAGCCAGGCGAAGGTCTGCGCGTCGACCAGGAACGCGTTGCCGATCCAATACAGGCCGGGCACGAAATAGCCCATGCCGAAGCAGAAGCCGGTCAGCGCCGCGGCCGGAATGCCGCGCCGCCGTCCCGCGGCCGCGCCGTCGATCAGCCAGACGAGGACCGGAAAGGTGATCGCGAGCACGGGCCACGCATTGAACGGAGCCATGGCCAGCGACGAGAGGGCGCCGGCTGCGAGCGCAATCGCTGCGCGCTTCCAGCCCCAGGCGAGCACGACACCGAGGGCGAGGCCGCGGAACATGGAAAGGCGGATCACTGGGAGCTCGCTCCGTCATTCTGTGCGGGCGGGCTGGTGTCGTCCTGGCGCGGCGGCGCAGTGCTGTCCGCGGGCTGCGGCGGCTCCGCCGGGGTGCTTGTGTCGGGCAGCGCCTCGCGGCGCCGGCTCTCGCGCGGCGGGCGTGGAGTCGGCCGCTCCCTGCGCGGCGCGATTCTGAGCCGCTTGACGCGGCGCGGATCGGCGTCGAGCACCTCGACCTCGAAATTGCCTGGGCCGGAGATCAGCTCGCCGCGCACCGGCAGCCGGCCGACGTGATTGACGAGATAGCCGCCCAAGGTCTCGACGCCTTCGCCGGCCTCGCCGGTCACGAACTCCTCGCCGATCACCCGGCGCACGTCGTCGAGGCTGGCGCGGGCGTCGGCGATGAAGGCGTTGTCGGCCTGGCGCATGATCGCCGGCGGCTCGTCGCTGTCGTGCTCGTCGTCGATCTCGCCGACGATCTGCTCGACGATGTCCTCGATCGACACCAGTCCGTCGGTGCCGCCATATTCGTCGACCACGAGCGCGAGATGGATGCGCGAGGCCTGCATCTGCGCCAGCAGGTCGATGGCGCGCATCGACGGCGGCACGTAGAGCAGCTTGCGGATGATGTTGGCTTCGAACAGCGGCATCGACAGCTCGACGCTCTTCAGGTCGAGCCCGGCGGGCAGGGGCTTCTTGCGCCGGGCTTTTGCATCGTCGGAGATGCGGGCCTGCGCGGTCATGTAGGCGAGCAGGTCCCGGATGTGCACCATGCCCTCGGGATCGTCGAGCGTGTCGTTGTAGACGACGAGGCGGGAATGCGATGCGCTCTCGAACAGGCTCATCAGCTCGCCGAGCGTGATGTCGCGCCGGACGGCGACGATGTCGGCACGATGCACCATGACGTCGGCGATGCGCCGCTCATGCAGATCGAGGATGTTGCGCAGGAGCGTGCGCTCGACCGCGGAAAAGCCGATGTCGTCGGGCGTCGACGCGTCGAGCACGACCTGCAGATCGTCGCGAACGGAGCCGCCGCCCTTCCAGCCGAACAGGTTGCGCAACGCGCGAAACAGCCAGTTATCGCTGGCCGAGCGGCCGAGCTCGGACGGCGGCACCACGGCCGGCAGATTGCGCGTCTGGCGCGGATTGTCGTGGATGGGCTCGGAATCGGCCATGATCAATTGATCCGTTCCCGGTCGGCATAGGGATCGGGGATGCCGAGATGGGCCAGGATCTCGGTCTCCAGCGCCTCCATCTCCTCGGCTTCGTCGTCCGTTTCGTGATCGTAGCCGATCAGATGCAGGAAGCCGTGCACGGTGAGGTGGCTGAGATGATGCTCGAACGGCTTCTGCTCGTCGGCGGCCTCGCGCCGCATCGTCTCATAGGCGATGGCGATGTCACCGAGCATGCGCGGGGCGTCGTCGTCGCTGCGCGGGCCGGTCGGCTGCAGCGCCGGAAACGACAGCACATTGGTGGGCTTGTCGACCCCGCGCCAATTGCTGTTCAGCGTGCGGATGCCGGCATCGTCCGTCAGCATGACCGCGATCTCGGCGTCGCCGACATCGGCCTCGACCATCTCGGCGGCAGCGAGGATGGCGCGTTGTATGACGTCTTCGGCGTCGGGCTGGTCCTGCCAGCAATCGGCGGCGACAATGACCTCGGTAATGGGAATGGGACTTTGTGGCATCCTGGTCGATATCTGTGCGGATGGCGCTGGAACGACGCGACCATCGGCGTGCTTGCTCTCGTCAGCGGGCTTTCGGGCCCTCATAGGCGGCGACGATGCGTGCCACCAATTCGTGGCGAATGACGTCCTCGCCGGTGAACCTGACCTGCGCGATCCCCTCGACACCGTCGAGCAGGCGCGCGGCCTCGGCCAGTCCCGAGGTCTGGCCGTTCGGCAAATCGACCTGCGAGGGATCGCCGGTGATGATCATACGGCTGTTCTCGCCGAGGCGCGTCAGGAACATCTTCATCTGCATCGATGTCGTGTTCTGCGCTTCGTCGAGAATGATCGCAGCATTGGTCAAAGTGCGGCCGCGCATGAAGGCGAGCGGCGCGATCTCGATCTCGCCGGCCTGCAGCGCGCGCTCGACGACGCGCGCGTCCATCAGGTCGTACAGCGCGTCGTAGATCGGGCGCAGGTAGGGATCGACCTTCTCGCGGAGATCGCCCGGCAGGAAGCCGAGCCGCTCGCCGGCTTCGACGGCGGGGCGCGACAGGATGATGCGATCGACTTCCTTGCGCTCGAACAGCTGTGCGGCATGCGCGACCGCGAGCCAGGTCTTGCCGGTGCCGGCCGGGCCGATGCCGAACACCAGCTCGTGGCGCTTCAGCGCGCGGATGTAGGAATCCTGCGCAGCGGTGCGGGCACGCACCGGGCGCTTGCGCAAATTGATGCTCTCGAACGCGTTCTTCGCATTCTTCGGGTCGAACTCGAACAGCGAGCCCTGCGCGACCACGGCGCGGATTGCGCCATCGACGTCGCCCTGCGACAGATCCTGTCCCTTCACGGCCTGCGCATACAGCGATTCCAGCACGCGGCGCGCGGCGTCGCAGCTGTCGCGAGAGCCGCCGATGGTGATGTGGTTGCCGCGGGAATCGACGACGACGCCGAGCCTTCGCTCGAGCAGCGCGAGGTTCTGGCCGTAGGGGCCGACCAGGGCGGAAGCGGCGCGGTTGTCGTCGAAATCGATGACGACCTGGGTCTCGGGAGGCATGGACATGTCGCGGTCGAACTTGCGGCTGGGAGCGAGGGAAGATGAATCCGATGCGCTCTTGGGCAAGTGCTCAGCCTCCGATGGACATGAGGGATGCGGCGTCGGGTCGGGGTGCGGCGCCGGGCGTGACGAGCTCGCCGAGCAGGCTGTAGCGCTCGAGACTGTCGATGCGCACCGGCAGCACCTGGCCGATGATGTCGTGGGACGCCATCACATGGGCTGGTTGCAGATAGGCCGTGCGTCCGACCAGCTGACCCGGCTTACGCGCGGCGCGTTCGAACAGCACGTCGACGACCGAGCCAATCGCGGCCTTGTTGAAGGCGGCTTGCTGGCTGTCGATCAAGCTCTGGAGGCGCTCCAATCGCTCGTCCATCTCGGTCGCTGACACCATCTCCTGCATGTCCGCCGCCGGGGTGCCCGGACGCGGCGAATATTTGAAAGAATAGGCCGCAGCGTAGCCGATTTGATCGATCAGCGCGAGGGTGGCGCGAAAATCTTCCTCGGTCTCGCCGGGGAACCCGACGATGAAGTCCGAAGAGAATGCAATATCGCTGCGCGCGGAGCGGAAACGGTCGACCACTTTCCTGTAATCAGCCGCGGTGTGCTTGCGATTCATCGCGTCGAGGATGCGATCCGATCCCGACTGCACGGGAAGATGCACGAACGGCATCACCGACCGGAGGTCGCGATGCGCCGCGATCAGGCTGTCGTCGACGTCGTTGGGATGGCTGGTCGAGTAGCGGATGCGCGCCACGCCGGGAATCTCGGCGATCCGGTACAGCAGGTGGCCGAGCGTCCAGGCCCGTCCATCCGGACCGTCGCCGTGGTAGGCATTCACGTTCTGGCCGATCAGCGTGATCTCGCGGACTCCGCTCTCGGTGAGCTGCACGACATCGTCGACGATCCGCGCCACCGGCCGCGACATCTCGCTGCCGCGCGTGTAGGGCACGACGCAGAAGGTGCAGAACTTGTCGCAGCCCTCCTGCACCGTGACGAACGCCGAGACGCCGCGCGCACGAATGGCGTCTCGGCTGGGCTTCGGCAGGAAGCCGAACTTGTCCTCGGCTGGGAATTCCGTGTCGATCGCGCGCTCGCCGCGGCGGGCCTGGGCCAGCAGTTGCGGCAGATGGTGATAGCTCTGCGGGCCGACGACGACGTCGACGGTGGGCGCGCGGGCGATGATCTCGCCGCCTTCCGCCTGCGCCACGCAGCCTGCGACCGCGATCTGCATGGTCCGGCCGGCCTTCGCCGCTTCCTCCTTCGCCACCCTGAGCCGCCCGAGCTCGGAATAGACCTTCTCGGAGGCCTTCTCGCGGATATGGCAGGTGTTCAGGATCACGAGATCGGCGTCGCCGGCCTCGGCGGTCTCGACGAAGCCCTCAGCGCCCAGCGTGTCCACCATGCGCTGGGCATCGTAGACGTTCATCTGGCAGCCATAGGACTTGATGTGCAGCTTGCGCGGCGACGACATGAACCCTTGCATACGGTCGGAGGCGCGCCAATCGCGGCGCCGCGCTCAGATATAGGCTAGGGGGCCGAAAATCCAGCGAGCGAGGCGGCTTTCTCGCCAAGTTGGCTGAGAATCATTGGCAATTGCCGCATATCGTCGAAAACCAGCGTCGCGCCGGCGGCCCTGAGGTCGTCGGCATGGCCTGTCCGGCAGTGGCTGCCGCCATGAAACCCGAGCACCGTCATGCCGGCGGCGACGCCGCCCCGGATACCGGCAATGCTGTCCTCGACGACGACGCAGGCCGCCGGCCGGGCGTTCATCTGCGCGGCCGCGAACAGGAACAGGTCGGGCGCCGGCTTGCCGTTCTCGACCTGGGACGACGAGAAGATGTGCGGCGCGAGCCGGTCATAGAGACGGGTGGCGCCGAGGCTGACGCGCATCCGCTGATGCGAGCCGGAGGAGGCGACGCAGACGGGAATGTCGAGGGCGTCGAGCGCGTCGGTGATCCCCGCCACCGGATGCAGGTCCTGCTCGAAGGCCTGGAACAGCCGCTGCTGCAGCTGGGCGTTGAAATCCTCGGGCAGGCTGCGGCCGAGCTCGGCTTCGACCTCCATCGTCGCCTGCTTCGACGAGCGGCCGAGAAAGCGCGCGAACACCTGCTCCGCCGTGATCGGATAGCCGCACAGGCTGAGCACGTCGGCGTGGGTCTGACAGGAGATCACCTCGCTGTCGACCAGCACACCGTCGCAATCGAAAATGACGAGATCGACGTTCGAAGCCGAAGCGTTGCTAGCCATTCGACTCATCATCGAGCGGCACGCAATACAGCTCGAGCCGGTGGTCGACGAGCTTGTAGCCGAGACGGCGGGCGATCTCCGCCTGCAGCTTCTCGATCTCCTCGGAGGTGAATTCAATCACCTTGCCGTCGCGCAGATTGATCAGGTGGTCGTGATGGCTGTCGCGCATCTGCTCATAGCGCGCGCGGCCTTCGCGGAAATCGTGACGCTCGATGATCCCTGCGTCCTCGAACAGCTTCACCGTGCGATAGACCGTCGAGATCGAGATCTTGTCGTCGACGGCGACGCAGCGGCGGTACAGCTCTTCGACGTCGGGATGATCGGAGGCTTCCGCGAGCACGCGGGCGATCACCCGCCGCTGCTCGGTCATCCGCATGCCGGTTGCGGCACAGCGGGCCTCGATCCCGGTGGAACTGGGCGCTGGCGTGGTTTTCAAGGAGGTCATCGTCTCTCGCCTCAAGGATGCGCTTTCTGCCACCAAGCGCAGGTTACGACAAGTCCCGGCGCATCAGAAGCGCGTTCAACTGTTCTCCGCCAGGTTGAAGGTAATAGCGTTCCCTTCGGCCCACGGTCGAAAATCCGGCGCGTTCATAAAGGCGGCGGGCTGGCTGATTGTTTTCCTCGACTTCGAGGAAAACCGTCCGGACGCCACGACCTGCCAAATGTCCGAGATGCGTCAACAACAGATCACGAGAAAGGCCGCGACCGCGCTGATTTGGGTCAAGGGCCACCGACAAAATCTCGGCCTCGTCGGCGCCGATGCGCGAGACGATGAACCCGATGAGTTTGCGACCGAGTTGCAACCGATGGATCAGCGTGTTGCGCTCCATCAGCATGGTTTCGAACTCACCTTCGCCCCAGCCGCGGTGAAAGGACGCCGCGTGAATCTGCGCGAGCCTGGCGGCGTCGCGCGGCGAGGCCGCCTCGATCGAAGGCTTGGCGCGGCCGAGCCAGCGGAAGAACATGTTCATGACGACAAAGCGGTCTGCGCCGGTTGCTGGACCGCTGTCGCCGGCGGCTTGACGTCAGGCGCGCGCAAGTAGAACGGCCGCGCCGGCGCCTGCGCGGGGTCTGCCGCCGCACCCAGCCACGCGACCCAGACGATGTCGGGTCCGCTTTGGGTGTCGACCGCGACAGGCGCGCCGATCTCCGCGGGCCAGCGGCCGGCAAGGATCGCGGCCGCATTGCCGACGAGATGCGGCGCGCCGTGGCGTGCCGCCGCGAGCACGTCGTCGATCGCGGCGACCTGCGGCGGCACCAGCTCCTCGCCGCTGCCGCTGACGACCTGGTAGTAGACATGTTCATGCCGGGCATCGATCGCCGAGATCACCGGGCTCGCGCCGTCCTCGCTCACCACCGGCGCGGCATAGGCCGACAGTGTCGTGACGCCGACCACCGGCTTGTGAGCCGCGAGCCCGATGCCGCGCGCGGCCGAGAGCCCGACGCGCAGGCCCGTGAAACTGCCGGGGCCGGTCGTGACCGCGATGCGGTCGAGATCGGCAAAGCCGATGCCGGACTGCTGCATCACGCGCGCGAGCAGCGGCATCAGCGCTTCGGCATGGCCGCGCTTCATCGGCAGCGTCTCCTGCGCGATCATCTCGGCCGAATCAGTGTTGAGGACGCCGGCGGCGCAATGGTCGAGGGCAGTATCGATGGCGAGGATCAACATCCGGTCAGGTTCGCAGTCAGAGAGCGCCGAATACCTTTTTCGGTATTTTGATAAAGTCAGTTGCCGTCTTCTTACATCCTGATCAGGAAAAACGCATCACGCGGCAACCACCGAGCAGGTAAACTACTGAATTGGCAATCATTTAAGCAAATCTTTCCGGGCATGTGGGAGTTGTCCCCTGCAGAGATTGCGACGGCTGGCGCGCGACCCTTCGGGCGGCGCTGCCCCGCATCCCGAAAAGAGGATCTTCCATGTCATTCTGGTCAGGCAGCTCGGCGTCGCGCGATGCGATGGCTCAGGTCGAGGCGATCAACCGCTCGCAGGCCGTGATCGAATTCGGCACCGACGGCACGATCATCACCGCCAACAAGAACTTCCTCGACGCGATGGGCTATACGCTGGACGAGATCAAGGGCAAGCACCACCGGATGTTCGTTGCGCCGCAGCTGCGCGACAGCGCTGAGTATCAGGCGTTCTGGGCCGACCTGAAAGGCGGCAAGTTCCGCTCCGGCGAGTACAAGCGTTTCGGCAAGGGCCAGCGGCCGGTCTGGATCCACGCGAGCTACAATCCGGTGCTCGATGGCGGCAAGCCGGTCAAGATCATCAAGTTCGCCGCCGACATCACGGCGCAGAAGATGCGCAGCATCGAGGATGCCGGGAAGATCGCGGCGATCGGGCGGGTGCAGGCGGTCATCGAGTTCAATCTCGACGGCACGATCATCGATGCCAACGACCAGTTCCTCGGCGCGATGGGCTATACGCTCGCCGAGATCAAGGGCCGCCACCACAGCATGTTCGTGCTGCCGGGTGACCGCGACAGCGCCGCCTACAAGGAGTTCTGGGCCAGCCTCAATCGCGGCGAGTTTCGTTCCGGCGAGTACAAGCGTTGCGGCAAGGACGGGCGCGAGGTCTGGATTCTCGCCTCCTACAATCCGATCCTCGATGACGATGGACGGCCGTTCAAGGTGGTGAAATATGCCTCCGACGTCACGCAGCAGAAGCTGGTGGCCGCCGATTTCGCCGGCCAAATCGCCGCCATCCGAAAATCCCAGGCGGTGATCGAATTCGATCTCAACGGTCTCGTGCTCGACGCCAACGACAATTTCCTCAGGACGCTCGGCTACTCGCTGGCCGAGATCAAGGGGCAGCACCACCGCATGTTCATGCCGCCGGGCATGAGCGACAGCGCCGACTATCGCGAGTTCTGGGCCGCGCTGGGCCGCGGCGAGTTCCAGATGGGCGAATACGAACGCGCCGCAAAGGGCGGACGGCAGGTCTGGATCCAGGCCACCTACAACCCGATCAAGGACCTCAACGGCAAGCCGTTCAAGATCGTGAAATTCGCCACCGACGTCACCTCCCAGGTGATCACTCGCATGAAGGGCGACAAGGTACGCAGCATGATGGAGCATGTCGCCGCCGGCGCCGAGCAGCTCAATTCCTCGGTGCAGCAGATCGCCGATGCGATGGCCAAGTCCAAGGAGACCGCGACGGCCGCGGTGACGCGCGTCGAGGACGCCGACCAGCAGGCCAAGCGGCTATCCTCGGCGGCGGGGTCGATGAGCAGCATCGTCGAGCTGATCGGCAACATCACCGGCCAGATCAACCTTTTGGCGCTCAATGCGACGATCGAGTCGGCGCGCGCGGGCGAAGCCGGTCGCGGCTTCGCCGTCGTCGCCGGCGAGGTGAAGAACCTCGCCAACCAGGCCAAGCAGGCCACCGACCGCATCGGTAGCGAGATCGGCAATCTCAACGGCATTTCGTCCGATGTCGTCGGGGCGCTGGACGCGATCAAGGCCGCGATCCAGAGCGTTGATCACTACGTGTCGTCGACGGCGCAGGCGGTGGGCGAGCAGAGCACCGTCACCGGCGAGATGTCATCGAGCATGCGACAGGCGGCGGCCGAGGCCGCCACCATCGGCAAGGCGGCGTGAGACGGGCACGAATAGCGAATGGCAGTAGCGAATAGAAGCGAGACGAATCCCTATTCGCTACTCGCTATTCGCCACTCGCCTCTTCTCACATCGGACGGACTTCGACCACTTCCGGCACGAAGTGCTTCAGCAGGTTCTGGATGCCGTGCTGCAGGGTCGCGGTCGATGACGGGCAGCCGGCGCAGGAGCCCTTCATGTTGAGATAGACGATGCCGTCCTTGAAGCCGCGGAAGGTGATGTCGCCGCCATCATTGGCGACCGCCGGGCGGACGCGGCTCTCGATCAGGTCCTTGATCATGCCGACGGTCTCGGTGTCGGCCTCGTCGAAGAACTCGTCATCCTCGTCGGCGGAGGCATCATTCTCGGCGCTGCCGTCGGCGATCAGCGGCGCGCCCGACATGTAGTGCTCCATGATCGCGCCGAGGATGGCCGGCTTGAGATGCTGCCACTCGCCGTCGCTCTTGGTCACGGTGATGAAGTCGGCGCCGTAGAACACGCCGGTCACGCCGTCGACGGCGAACAGGCGCTCGGCCAGCGGCGACCGCGTGGCGGCGTCGCGGCTCGCAAACTCCATCGTGCCCGTGGGCAGCACGACGCGGCCCGGGATGAACTTCAAGGTGGCGGGATTGGGGGTGGCTTCGGTCTGGATGAACATGATTTTCTCCGGCAGCGCCGGTTCAAGGCCGGCCTGTGGTGTCGTCATAGCAGATGGCAAGGCGGCGCGCACGATCAAGAGGGCGATGTCCGCGTTCCCGCGCCAACCCTATGAAAGAGCGTCGATATCGGCGTCGTCGAGGTCGCCGGGGACGATCACCAGCGGGATCGGGAAGGCGCCGCTGGTCTTGGTGACGTGGGTCACCAGCGGCCCCGGGCCTTCCGGGCCGGAATGGGCCGCGAGCACCAGCAGCGCGATGTCGCTGTCATGCTCGATCGTGGCCAGGATCTGTTCGGTCGGTTCGCCCTCGCGGATGACCCGCTCCGGCGCGGCCACGCCGAGCGTTGCAAGCAGCGCCGCCGCCTGATCCAGCTCGGCATTGGCCTCATCCTGGGCCTCGGCCCGCATGAGGTCGGCGACCCCCAGCCATTGCTGGTTCTGGTCCTCGGTCTCGATCACGTGCAGCATCACGATGCGGCCGCCGGACCGGACGGCCCAGCGTCCGGCATAGCGGATGGCGCGATTCCATTCCTCGCTGTCGTCGACGACGACGAGGCATTTCGGCGCGTGGCCGGTCTGGTAGCTCTGCCGCTGCACCGCCATGCTCGGTCCCGCCTGCTGTGCGAGTCGAAGGGGACGTTATGCTGCCACAGCCCGCCTCGGTTGGGGAGAGGGGCCGCAGGTTCCATCTGACGTTGGGGACATGTTGTGCGCGCTGACCTTGCGGGTTCAGCGCAGTGCGTTGCCGCAAAACAATCGGTGGTGCGACTCTGTAGCCCGGATGTCGCTTGCTCATCCGGGCTGCGGCTGCCCGATCAGCGCTTGCGAATGAAGCCGACGATGTCCTTGGCCGTCTTCATGGTCTCCGCGGCGATGGACTGGGCACGCTCACCGCCGTCGACCAGCACCGAGTCCACATAGCCCGGGTCGGCCGTCAGCCGCTTCATCTCGGCGGCGATCGGCCCGAGCTTGGTGACGCACAGCTCGACCAGCGCATTCTTGAAGCTGGAGAACTGGCCGCCGCCGAAGTCGCGCAGCACGTCCGCCTTGCTGCGGTCCGACAGCGCAGCATAGATGCCGACGAGGTTGTCGGCTTCGGGCCGCGTCTCCAGGCCTTTCTCCTCGGTCGGCAGCGGCTCGGGATCAGTCTTCGCCTTGCGTACCTTCTGCGCGATCGTGTCGGCATCGTCGGTCAGGTTGATGCGCGAGTAATCCGAGGCATCGGACTTCGACATCTTTTTGGTGCCGTCGCGCAGCGACATCACCCGCGTCGCCGGGCCGGTGATGAACGGCTCGGGCAGCGGGAAGAACAGGCCGTCGCCGAAACCTTGCGCCCGGATCGCGTCGCCGAAATCATTGTTGAACTTCTGCGCGATGTCGCGCGAGAGCTCGAGATGCTGCTTCTGGTCCTCGCCGACCGGAACATGGGTCGCGCGGTAGAGCAGGATGTCGGCGGCCATCAGCACCGGATAGTCGTACAAACCCACCGATGCATTCTCGCGATCCTTGCCGGCCTTCTCCTTGAACTGCGTCATGCGGTTCAGCCAGCCGATGCGCGCGACGCAGTTGAAGATCCAGGCGAGCTCGGCATGGCCGGAGACCTGGCTCTGGTTGAACACGATGTGCTTCTTCGGATCGATGCCGGCCGCAATGAACGCGGCGGTCACCTCGCGGGTGTTGCGCGCCAGCTCCGCCGGGCCGCCCCAGACGTCGACCGGCATCGTGATCGCGTGCATGTCGACGACGCAATAGATGCAGTTGTGCGTCTCCTGCATCTTCACGAAGTTGACGATCGCGCCGAGATAGTTGCCGAGATGCAGGTTGCCGGTCGGCTGGACGCCCGAGAAAACCCGTTCCACGAAGGCCATGGTCACTGTTCCGGATGATGGATTTGGGCGTCGTTTGGCACGAGCGCCTCAAACGTGCAAGTCGCGCGCGGGCTTTTGCCGGAGCGCCCGGACGGTTTCGCGCCAGTCGACGAGGCCAAAGGCGAGGAGCAGCGCCGCATAGAGGACCACGGCGCCCGCAATCAGGGCCAGCAGCACGACCGCCGCGCCGAGATGATGTCCGCCGGTGGCGCCGAGCACAGGTGACGAAACTCCCCAGAGCGCGCCTGCCATGATTGCCGCCGCGAGCGCGATCCGCGGCAGGCGGCGCCAGCTTTCCGGGCGGACGGAAAACCCGAACTGCGCGGCGCCGCGCCGAAGCAGCACGGCGGCATTGGCCCAGGCGCCGAGCGCAAGGCCCGCGGCAATGCCGGGGACGCCGAAGGATTGGCTGAGCAGGAAGGCCAGTGCGATCGCCACGCCGCATCCGATCAAGGTCGCGCGCAGCGGCGTCTGGGTGTTCTCGCGCGCGAAAAAGGCGGGCTGCAGCGCCTTGGTCAGCACTTGCGCGGGAAGAGCGGCCGCGAGCCACGTCAGCACCTGCGCCGTCGCCTTAGCATCATCGGCGGTGAACGCGCCGTGTTCGAACAGCAAACGGACGACCGGCTCGTTCAGGATCATCAGCCCGAGGCTCGCCGGCAGTGCGAGCCCGATCGTCAACTCGAGACCGCGCGACTGCACCTCCGACAGCGCCTGCCGATTGCCGGACTGCAAGGCGCGCGTCAGCTCCGGCACCAGCACGACGCCCATGGCGACGCCGACGAGGCCGAGCGGCAGTTCGACGAGGCGGTTGGCGAAATACAGCCATGACACCGCCGACGGCGAGGTCGAGGCGACGATCGCGCCGCCCACCGCCAGCAATTGCGGCCCGGCGCTCGCGACCATGCCGGGCAGCGCCTTGGCGAAGAAGCCGCGCATTTCGGCATCGAGCGTCACGCGCATCGGCGAGGCGATGCGGCTGCCGCGCTTGCGTTGCGCCAGCATCGCGAGCTGCAGCAGGCCGGCGGCGCCGATCGTCGCGGCGAGCAGCAGCGCGCCCTGCGACGGATCCGGATGTTGCATCAGCAGCACGATCGTCATCGCGATCAGCGCGACGTTGAACAACAGCGGTGCGAAGGCAGCGAGCGCGAAATGCCCCTGCGCGCTCGACAGCGCCAGCAACACCGTCGAAGGCCCTGCGAAGGCGAGATAGGGCAGCATCAGTCTTGCGTCGTTGACGGCGAGAGTGAGTGTCTCGTCACCGGCGAAGCCAGGCACGAGCACTGTCATTGCGAACGGCATCAGCACAGCCAGCGCGATGGTTGCGATCAGCAGGCCGGTGCTGACGGTGCCGAGCACGCGGCCGGCAAAAGCTGCCGCCTGGGTCGCGCCTGATTGCTGGTATATCCGCAACCACATCGGCACCAGCGCTGCGTTGAGCGCGCCCTCCGTGAGCAATCGCCGGATGACGTTGACGAGCTGAAACGCCGCGAGAAATGCGTCCGCGACCGGGCCTGCGCCGAGCAGCGCGGCCATCAACGCGTCCCTGACGAAGCCGAGGAGACGCGAGGCGAGTGTTCCTGACAACACAGTCACGAATGAGCGGATCATCAGGCTTCTATAGCAGCGCCGCTTGTGATAGGCCGCAGCGTTTGCAAACGCCGTAAACGGGGCCAGTGGATGACTGACGCGAAATACGATGTTCTCGGGATCGGCAACGCGATTTTCGACGTGCTGGTACAGACCGATGAGGCCTTTCTCGCCAAGCATGGCATGACGAAAGGCAGCATGGCGCTGATCGACGAGGGCCGCGCGGCCGCCATCTATGCCGATATGGGTCCGGCGACCGAGATGTCCGGCGGGTCGGGCGCCAATACCATCGTGGGCCTGGCGAGCCTCGGCGCCCGTGCCGCTTATGTGGGCAAGGTCAAGAGCGACCAGATCGGGCGCATGTACACCCACGATATCCGTGCCGCCGGCGTCACCTTCGATACCGCGCCGGCAGCCGACGGCCCGGCCACCGGCTGCTCCTACATCCTGGTGACGGCAGATGGCGAGCGCACCATGAATACCTATCTCGGCGCGGCCCAGAACCTCACCGTCGCGGACATCGATCCCGCTCAGATTGCGGCGGCGCGTATCGTCTATCTCGAAGGTTATCTGTGGGACCCCAAGGACGCCAAGGATGCGTTCGTCAAGGCGGCGACGATCGCGCATGACGCCGGACGCGAGGTCGCGCTGACCTTGTCGGATGCGTTCTGCGTCGATCGCTATCGCGAAGAGTTCCTCGACCTGATGCGCGGCGGCACCGTGGATCTCGTCTTCGCCAATGAGGCCGAGCTGCATTCGCTGTACCAGACATCCGATTTCGACAGCGCGCTGAAGCAGCTGCGCGAGGATGCCACGCTCGGCATCGTCACCCGCAGCGACAAGGGCTGCGTCGTGGTGTCGAACGACGGCGTGATCGCGGTGCCGGCGCATCCGATCGAGACGCTGGTGGATACGACCGGCGCCGGCGACCTGTTCGCCGCGGGCTTCCTGTTCGGGCTGGTGCGCAAGACCGGCTACGAGATCGCCGGCAAGCTCGGCGGCCTCGCCGCCGCGGAGGTGATCCAGCACATCGGCGCCCGGCCGCAGGTGTCGCTGAAGGATCTGGCGGCGCAGAACGGGTTGAAGGTTTAAATCTCATCTAATCGAACGTCGGCGTCCTTCACCTTACGCGGTGCCTCTTAACCTCTCCCCGCGTGCGGGGAGAGGTCGGATCGCATCGCCAGATGCGATCCGGGTGAGGGGGGCTTTCCGCACGGTCGGTGGGTGTGGCTGCCCCTCACCCCAACCCTCTCCCCGTGAAGGACGGGGAGAGGGGGCGCGCCGGTCGTGCGGCGGACCGTGTCGTTCTCGGAACGTCAACTTAGTTTATATCGCCTCGTGTGTGGAGGCGCAGTGATCCCGCGATCACTCGCCTCCGCACGCCCCTCAGCTCACTACGCCGCCTTCTGCCCGCCCGCGGCGTCCAGCTCTGCATACACCCCGCGCTCGAAGCCGGCGAATGTCTCCAGGCACAGCCGGTCCGCGAATGGCAGCAGCTGCATCAGGATCACGCCGGTGACGTCGCGCGCCGGATCGATCCAGTAGTAGGTGTTGGCGAGGCCGGCCCAGGCGAGGCTGCCGGCGCTGCGGCCTTCCGGCGTCTGCGCCGTCGTGATCATGAAGCTCAGGCCCCACTTCTTCACGATGTCCGGGTAGAGGTCGACGTCGTTGGTCACGCCGGGCACGGCGGCGGCCATCTTGGTCATCTCCAGCTCGCCGATGTGATTGTCGCGCATCGCCGCGACGGTCTCGGGCTTCAGCACCTGGTTGCCATTACCGCGGCCATTGTTGAGGATCATCCGGGTGAAACGGATGTAGTCGCCGGCCGTGCCATACAGCCCGCCGCCGCCCATGTGGAATTCCGGCTCCTGCTCGATCTCGAACGGGATCGGCGCAAGCGCGCCGTCCTCGCCGCGCGCATGCATGCCGACCAGCCGCGACCGCTGCGACGGGCCGAGCTTGAAGCCGGTATCGTTCATGCCGAGCGGCGCGAACAGATGGTCGCGCAGGTAGGCATCGAGCGTCTGGCCGCTCGCGGCCTCCACCGCCTTGCCGACGAAGTCGATGTTGATGCCATATTCCCAGCGCGTGCCCGGATCAGAGGCGAGCGGCAGCTTCAGTGCGTCGTTCTTGCAGGTAATGATCCCGGGCGTGCCAGCCTTCTGCACATAGGCCGCCATGTCGCCGTTCCACATATCATAGCAGAAGCCGGCGGTGTGGGTCATGAGATGGCGCAAGGTGATCGCGGTCTTGGCCGGCCGCAGGATCGGCTCGCCATTCGCATCGAAGCCGTCGAGCACCTTGGGCGCGGCGAGGTCGGGCAGCACCGCGCCGATCGGCGCGTCCAGCGACAGCTTGCCCTGCTCGACCAGCTGCATGCCGGCGGCGCAGGTGATCGCCTTGGTCATCGAGGCGATCCAGAACACGCTGTCGGTGGTCATCGGTTCGTCGCGGCCGAGATCGCGCTTGCCGAACGCGCCTTCGTAGATCACGCCGCTGCTGTCGGCCGCCATGGCGACGACCCCTGGTATCTCGCCCGCGTCCGCCCTCTGGCGCAGCACGCCATCGATATTCGTCTTGCTCAGCATGGTGTCCTCCGTTCCGCTCTTATTGGCGGTACCGAATTGTTCCCCGGTCGGCGTTGAGCAGCAAGAACCCGCAGGGACGCAGCTGATCGCGATCTCGTGATGATGCGGCGCGATCACAGGCCTTGGGGGACTTGTTCGTTCAATCGGCCACAGCGCTTCAAATTGTTCAGAGAATCATGATTAGTTCCATGAGGTCGCTGGTCCGACACATAGGCGCCATGTTCCCGCCGCGGGCTTGGGACTGTTGTGAGTTGCAACCATTTCTGCATTAAAGGGTTCAAGAACCGGCCTTTTCCGGCCGGACACACGTGTTTTGGCGGCAACGTCCGCCGTTGGGGGCGATATGATTTCGACTTGGAGCGAGTGGAAGCGGTATCCGCGGCCGGGCCGCGGTGACAATATCGAGGCACCGATCACGCCTGGGATCTACGAGGTCCGCATTGCCGCCACTGGCGCGCTGTATTCATTCGGCGCGGTGGACAATGTGGCGCAGGCGCTGGCGCTGCTGCCCGTGGGGCAGAAATCCTGGTTCGGCCGCCGTGATCCCGCGGCTTTGCCCGATCTCGAATACCGGACCTGCGCGACCTCGACCAAGGCCGACGCCAAGGCCGCGGCGGAGCGGATGATCGGCCGTCGTGAGACCTACATGAGCGGCGCGGCCTAAGGCCCGCTCTGCGCGGTGCCACTTCGTTGAGCACCGCCTTTGGTGCCGTCAAGGCACGGTTGGCCCGGTCGAATGTACCGGTCCCGAGGCGCACGCGCGGTGCGCCTATGGCCGGCGGTGGCTATATTCGAATGCGACAGAACGATCGCTTCGAGGGAGCCGCCAGATGACATCGACCGCCACCGCCCGCGTATCCGCCACCGCCAGCCTGCGCGACCGCCTGAAGGATCCGTCGCTGCTGCGTGAGCAGTGCTACATCGACGGCGCCTGGGTTGGTACGCCGGTGTTCCCGGTCGTCAATCCCGCCACCGGTGTCGAGCTCGCCAAGGTCGCCCAGCTCGGCGCCGCCGAGACGACGCAGGCCGTCGAGGCCGCCGCGCGCGCCTTCCCGCTATGGGCCAGGCAGACCGCCAAGCAGCGCTCCAACATCCTGCGCAAATGGTTCGAGCTGATCGCGGCCAACCGCGAGGATCTCGCGCTGATCCTGACCTCGGAGCAGGGCAAGCCGCTGGCGGAAGCGCTCGGCGAGGTCGATATCGGCGCCGCCTACATCGAGTTCTTCGCCGAGGAGGCGCGCCGCGTCTATGGCGAGACCATCCCGACGCAGAAGCCGGACGCGCGCCTGCTGGCGCTGAAGCAGCCGATCGGCGTCTGCGGCGCGATCACGCCGTGGAATTTCCCGAACTCGATGATCACCCGCAAGGTGTCGCCGGCGCTCGCCGCCGGCTGTACCGTGGTGCTCAAGCCCGCGAATGAGACGCCGCTGTCGGCGCTGGCCTTGGCTGTTCTGGCCGAGCGCGCCGGGATTCCGAAGGGTGCACTCAACATCATCACCGGCGACGCGCCGCCGATCGGCAAGGTGCTGTGCGAGCATCCGGCGGTGCGTTTCGTCGGCTTCACCGGCTCGACCGAGGTCGGCAAGATCCTGTATCGGCAGTCCGCCGGTACGGTGAAGAAGCTCGGCCTCGAGCTCGGCGGCAACGCGCCGTTCGTGGTGTTCGACGATGCCGATGTCGATGCGGCGGTCGAAGGCGCTGTTGTCTCGAAGTACCGCAACATGGGCCAGACCTGCGTCTGCGCCAACAGGCTCTATGCGCAGGATGGCATCTACGACGCCTTCGTCGAGAAGCTCGCTGCCAAGGTCGCGGCGATGAAGATCGGCGAGGGCACCGAGGCCGGCGTTGTGCAGGGGCCGCTGATCAACGCCGAGGCGGTCGAGAAGGTCGAGCGCCACATCGCCGATGCGGTGAAGGGCGGCGCCAAGGTCGTCACCGGCGGCAAGCGCCATGCGCTCGGCCGCACCTTCTTCGAGCCGACCGTGCTGCGCGACGTCAAGGCGGACGCGCTGGTGGCGCATGAGGAGACCTTCGGCCCGCTCGCGCCCGTCATCCGCTTCAAGGACGAGGCCGACGTGATCGCGATGTGCAACGCCTCGCCGTTCGGTCTCGCGTCCTACTTCTACGCCCGCGACCTCGGCCGCGTCTGGCGCGTCGCGGAGGCGCTGGAATCGGGCATGGTCGGCGTCAACACCGGTCTCATCACCACCGAGGTGGCGCCGTTCGGCGGCGTCAAGGAGAGCGGCCTCGGGCGCGAAGGCTCGCACCACGGCATCGAGGAATATCTCGAGATCAAATATGTGATGATGGCCGGGGTGTAAGCCCCGGCCCGCCGGCCGGCCGCTAAACGGCCGAGGGCAGCTTGTTGACCGGGACGGAGTAGGACTTGTTGCCGAGCTGGTAGATGACCGTCCCGCTCTTGCCGTCCTTGGTCGAGAGTTGCGTCTGCTCGAACATGATGACGTCGTTGTAGACGAGGCCGGTGCCCGTGCGGGTGATGCCGTTATTGGTCACGCTGACCTGCGCCTGCTTGCCGTTGACCGACAGCACGCGGAAGCTCGCGCTCATGCCGTTGTCGCCGGAATAGCCTGCCCAGCTGCCGGCGAGATTGCTTTCGCTGGCGGGCGGCGCCTGCTTCTCCAGCACGGCGCTGGCCTTGCCGCCGCCGGCCGAGAACAGCAGCACCGCGTTCTTGCCGTTCTTGGTGCCGAGCGTGACCGCGCCGAAATCGATCGTGGAGCCGTTGACCTGGCCGATGCCGCGTTCGGTGCGGCCATTGTGGGTGTATTCCACCGTGGCCGCCGCGCCTCTGATGTTCACGACCTTGAAGCTCACGGCCTGGCCGTTGGCGGTCCAACTGCCCTTCCACTCGCCGAGCAGGTTGCTCTGCCGATAGACCCGCTCCATCGCGGGCGAGATGTAGCTCGTGCTGGAGACGACGGCCATGGGCTCGACTGAAGCGCGCGAACGCTTCCTTTCCTCATGTTTCAGAACGTGACAATCGATGTCCTCCGAGCCGTACGCCCGCCCGGTTACCAGGGCGTTAATTCCGGGGGGTGACGGGGATCGCGGCGCGATGACCTATCGTCGCAGCACGGCGATGGTGCGGTTGGCGAAGCTCAGCCGCTCCGCCATGATCGTCACGAAATAGGTGAGAAGCTTCTGCGCCAGCGCCGGATGCTCGCGCGTGATCGCCTCGAAGCGCGGGATGGTCAGCTCATACAGCACGCTGTCGGTCTCGGCCTGAATCGTGGCGCTGCGCGGCGTGTGCGCCACCAGGCCCATCTCGCCGATCGTGGTGTAGCGGCCGAGGCTGCGCACCCGCGTGGTGCCGCCGTGCTCGGCCGGCACCATGATCCCGACGCGGCCGTCGAGGATGAAATGCATCGAGGCGGCGGCGTCGCCGGCGCGGACGATCGTCGTGCCCGCCGCCACATCGAGCCGTTCGCAGCGGCTCATCAGCTCCTCGGCATCATCGTCGCTGCCGAGCATGCGGGCGAACCAGTCGCGCAGCGAGGCCTCGTCCTGGGCGTGCTCCTGGTGGCGCGCGATGATCGCGTTCTCGCACCATTCGAGCGCATGATCGAGCTCCGGCGCCACCGAGACCTCCTTGCTGATGAACTCGCTGGCGCGCAGCGCGCGTGCCACCGCCGGCGACAGATGCACCAGCACCAGGCGGATGTCGCGCTCCTCGGCGAGGCGCTTGATCTGCGCGAAGCTGTAGGCGGCCGACGAGTCCATGCCGGTGACGAGCTTGAAGTCGAACACCAGGAAGCGGCACTCCGGTCGCCGCGACAGCAAGGCCTTGACCTGCTGGTAGAGCCGGTTGGCCGAGCCGAAGAACAGGTAGCTCTGCAGGTTCAATCCCTGGATCTCGCGGCCATGCGCCGACAGCACCGCCTGGTCGTCGCGCGAGCGATCGAGCGAGGAACGATATTCGCTGCCGTCGAAGGCGAATTTCACGGCATTGATCCGCGCCGCGCTCAGCGCAAAGGCGGCGCAGCCGATCACGACGCCAATCAGGATGCCGGCGATGAAGCCCCAGGCCAGGATGATCGCGATGATCAGCAGCAGCGAGGCATAGTCGGTCCTCGACAGCCGCCGCCGCGACTGCACCGCCCATTTGTGCAGCGTATCCGCGCCGAGATACAGCAGCAGCCCGCCGAGCACGAATTTCGGCATGTAGCCGAGCAGCGGCTGCGCCAGGGCCAGCATCAGCAGCGAGATGAAGGCGACGGTGAGGCCGGAGATCCGGCCAGAGCCGCCGGCCTTCACGTTGAGCACGGTGCGGCTGATCGAGATGCAGCCGGTATAGCCGCCGAGCGCGCCGGCCAGCGCGTTGGCGACGCCGGTCACCGCGAGCTCGCGCTCGATATTGGTCTCGTGATGGGTCGCGACCTCGATGCCCGCGGTGTTGAATAGCGTGCTCGCCGCGGTGACGAACACGACGGCGACGAGATTGCCGGCGACGTCGGGCAGCGCCGCCCAGGGGTAGCTGCCGAGCTCCGCCGCCGTCCACGGCCACACCAGCGCGACATGCGGCGGCGGCTGGAACGTCCAGCCCATCGTCTGCGCATCGGCCGGGCTGATACCGGAGAGCCAGAAGCCGAGATGCGCGGCGACCGTGCCGCTGACCAGGATCACCGGCAGGCCGAACGGATTGCGAGAGCGGTGCCACGTCAGATAGAGCAGCAGCGCCATCGCCGCCGCGGCGGCGAGCTCGTAGGCGGCCTGCGCGTGCGCCAACGTCGACAAGGTCGAGAGCTGCGGCCGCTGTCCGGTGATCACGCCGACCGCGCCGATCACGATCAGCGCGCCGGTGGCGCCGAGAAAGCCGCCGACCACGGGGTAGGGCACGTAGCGGATGGCGCGGCCGAGCCGGCTCATGCCGCAGGCCCACAGCACCAGCCCGGTGACGAGGCTGGTCAGCCCGAGCGTGATGACGACCGGCATCAGCAGTGGCGCCGCCGGATCGGTCGCGACCAGCCGCTCCACCAGCGAGCCGGCGAGAATGGCGGTCACGGCGGCGGTCGAACTGTCCGGCGCGCCGATCGCAAATGGCAGCGAGCTCGCGAGCGCCAGCACCAGGGCTATGACGGCCGAGACCGCGAAGGTGATGCCGATGCCCTGGCCAAGATGCGGTGCGAGCGGGCCTGCGAAGATCAGCAGCGCATAGGACAGGCCGTAGGTGACGCTCAGGACGCTGGCAGCCGATCCGCCGAGAACGTCATCGAAGCCGCGCCGCGCGAGCGGGCCGCTGCGGGCTGAAAGAGAATTGTCCACGTTCGAATATGCCTCAAACCAATCGACGGCTTTGGTACGGCGGCGCGAGCGCGGCGCAAGCGAAATCTTCGTCCATGTCGCCGGCGCGCAGGCGGCGCTTGCGCGGCGCAGATGCTTCGTTGAGGATGCGGCCTGGCCGACACGACACCTTGGGGCTGCATGACCGTCGCGCTGACCACGACCGCCACGACCCGCGTCGGAACGCTCGACGCCGCCGATGCGCGGCGTCTGGATATGGACGGCTATCTGCTGTTGCGCGGCGCGATCCCAACTGCGTGGATCGCCGCGCTGCGTGAGGCGTTCGAGCAGGGGTCGTTGCCATCGGACCAATGGCCGGTCCCGCGCGGCCGCGACTGGCGCCATGCGATGGTCGATGCCGACGCGACCGTCCAGCAACTCTGCCGCCTGCCCGCGATGCTGACCGCCGTGCATCACATCCTGCAGGCGCCGTTCTTCCTCGGCCAGGTCGAGGGACGCGAGCCGCTGCCTGGTGGCGGCCAGCAGCCGCTGCATCGCGACAGCGTCACGCGCGGGCGCAAGGAGGCGGTGTCCGCGCTGGTCTTTCTCGACGACTACGGACCGGACAACGGCGCCACGCAGATCGCGCCCGGCACACATCATCTCGACGCCGATGATGCGCAGGCGGCGCCGTTCGTCACGGCGGGCCAGGCCGGCGACATCCTGCTGTTCGATGTCGATCTGCTGCATGGCGCCACGCGCAACCGCAGCGGCGCGCGCCGCCGCTCGCTGCTGATCACCTACGCGGTGGCGACGCAATTGGAGGAGTGGCGGCGAACGCGTGACTTGCGCGCCGCGCGGATGGCGTATGACGAGGTGTTCGCCGCGTTGTAGAGACGTCTGTCGTATTTCGTAAAGCCAGCGAGCTCTCCGGCCAGTAGGCAGAGCAAGGCGAAGGCCCTATACCATCATCTCCACCTCCATGGACGCCGAGAAGAGCATCCTGGACTCTGCAAACTATTGTTCGAGACGACGACTGCCCTCCGAGCAACCGGATGCGATGGGAAATCGATCTGCGGGCCGCTTCGAGAATCTAGCTCTTGCGGCGTCCGAGAAGATCCGCAATTTGATCCGGTGTAAGGGTGCCATTGCTCAACGTGCTTCTCGCGGACTGGTACTTTCGAATTGCTGTTCGCGTGGCGGGTCCAGCCCGGCCATCAAGTCGGCCGTTGTAGAAGCCTTTCGTTTTGAGTGCCGCTTGAATGCTTCTCCACTGCTCGCGACTGATATCTTCTTCTCCAGTCGATGTGTTCGGACGCTCGGAACGGCTCGCCAGCCGGTCGACCTCGCTTTTCAGCTGGTCGAGGCGATCAGACATTGCTTTCATCGTCCGGTCGATGCGTTCGGCGGTTTCCAAGATCGTCGAGGTTCGCGTGGTATCGATGCCGATTTCGAGGATTCTGTCGTTCAGTCGCTTCAAATTCTGCTCGGCGCCTCCGAGTTTGCGTTCATTCTCCAGGATCATGTCCAGCTGCGGTTTCAGCCTTGCCTCGATATCCTTTGCAAGCTGTTGAACGCCCGAAGCAGCGCTTTGAGTGGCGATTTTGTGCTCGCTGATCGAGCGTAGCGTCTCCTCGGCAGTCGCCGCGGACGCCCGCATCGAACCTGCCTGAGCTTTCAAGTTGGTGACGTCGGTCGCGACGTCAGCGAGCGCGCTGATCTTGGGCGCCGAACTTGCAACAATGGCCTGTTTGTCGTCAACGTCTTTTGTTAGCAGAGCGATGTTGTTTCGAAGATCGTGAAGGTCACCGTCTCTTATTTTGCTCAGCGAGCTCTCAACATCTTCCTTGAGCTTCTTCTCGACCGTGGAGACGTTCGCTCGAATTTCATTAGCGACACGCTCCACGGCTTCATCTCGGATCTTCGTCGAGCGAGCCTCGAAATCGCGAAATCTTTGATTGATTTCGTTCTGTTGTCGGTCGAGCTCCGAAAGCATTAGCTTGCTTTGCGCATTGACCGTCTCGCGCGTTGCCTTGGCAAGCTCCTTGAGACTCGTTGTCTCTTTTTCACTCGTTTCTTCTAGAGTTTTTCGGAGCTCCAGTGTCTTGCCTCCCAGGAAGAGCGTTCCTCCTCCGGCGAGAAGCACTGCCGAAATCAGCAAAGCGCCGAGAAGCTTGATGGGCCACGACTCATAGAGTTTTTCCGTCGTCTTCCAGAGAAGCACGGCTTCGTCGGGCAGATCGATCTTCTTGGATTCCACGCTGTCCGTGGCCGAAGTCGCCGATGTGTGGGTGGTGTCGCCCGGAGTGGCCGCGGTTGAGGCCGTTGCTTTGGGCGGGATCGACCTGACGGTGCCGGTAAGAACGGCGCGGCGAATTTCGAGCAGAGTGGCAATGTTGTCCAGCCGCGCAATGATGGCACGGGCATCCTTCCGCGTCAGCAGATCGGCCGCAAGCACTCCCAACCTATCGATGCCATTAGGGTCGGGCCGAAGCAGACCTTTTTCCTGGACGTATTGGCGCAGCGCTTCGATTTGCCGATACAGGAGGAGTTCGTCCACCTCCGGAAGATTGGTTGCTCCGGACGGAGCAGTGCCCGTGCTCGATTGCTCGAGAATGGCCGCGACATTGTTGCGTGTCTGGCCCAGCAGATCGAGGGCAATGTCATAGTGCCGCACCCGGGGTGTCGGGATGCCGAAATAGGCGAGGACCGACGTCAACAGTTCAAGGATCTTGTTCACAGAACGACCTCCGCAAAGGAAGCGTTGGGCTTGCTCGATCTGATCGCGCCTTGATGGGCGCCGGTAAAATAGTCGCGTCGCAATCTAAGAGAGCATCGCACATAAGGTACGACCTTGATAGTCCGATGAGTGTGAAGATCCGACGACGCTGCCGCGCCGTTCGGCACGGGCTACGCCGCGAGTGCCGTCAATCCGACCCAGTCGAAACGGATGCCGTGACCCGGCCGCGACGCGGCCTGCGCCATGCCGTTCTCCAGCACCAGCGGGTGCTCGATGTAGCGGTCCAGGCCGAAGCCGTGCGCCTCGAGATAGGAGCGGTTCGGGCAGGCGGCGAGCAGGTGCACGGTGATGTCGTGCGCACCATGGCTGGTGACCGGCAGGTTGAAGGCTTCCGCCAGCCGCGCGATCTTCATGAAGGCGCTGACGCCGCCGCAATTGGTGACGTCGGGCTCGGGATAGGACACGGCGCCGGCGGCGATGTAGTTCTTGAAGTCCCACAGCGAGCGCAGGTTCTCGCCGGCCGCGATCGGCACGCCGCCGGCGGCGAGAATCCGCGCGTGGCCCGCGATATCGTCGGGAATGGTCGGCTCCTCCAGCCAGGTGAGGTCGAACGGTTGCAAGGCGCGCGCCGCGCGGATCGCCTCCTCCACCGTCCACTTCATGTTGGCGTCCGCCATCAGCGCAAAGCCGTCGCCGAGATGCTCACGCATCGCCTTCACGCGCGCGACGTCGGCGCCGCGATCGGGCCGCCCGACCTTCATCTTGATTGCGCGAAAGCCGCGCGCGAGATTGTCGTCGGTCTGCTTCAGCAGCGCATCGATCGAGAGGTCGAGATCGATGCCGTCGGCATAGCACGGCACGCGCGCATCGAAGCCGCCGAGCAGGCGGAACAGCGGCAGCGATGCCCGCCGGGCCTTCAGATCCCACAGCGCGATGTCGAGCGCCGACAGCGCCAGCACGACAGGGCCGCCGCGCCCGCCATAGTGCAGGCCCCACCACACCCGGTGCCAGATGGCCTCGGTGTTGTCGGCCTCGTAGCCTGCAACCAGCTCGGTGATCTCGCGCTTGAGAATGTCGGCCACGGCATAGCCGTTGCGGCCGACGGTGTAGGTGTAGCCTGTGCCCTCGGCACCGTCGGCGTCACGCACGCGGCAGGTGATCAGCTCGAACGCCGTCATCTCGCCATGCGTGCTGTCGGACAGCGTCACGCTGAGCGGAATGCGATACAGCCCGGTCTCGATCGTTGCGATCTGTGCCATCGACGCGGTTCCTTCCCTGGATTTTTCAGGAAGGTTATGCTCGTGGTGGGGGCAGGGCAATCGCGAACGGCGCATGACCGACACCGGCCTTCAGACCGATCGGCCCGCCCTTGAGGATGTGATGAGAGTGCATGGTGGGTGAGCGCGACATCCTGGCCCTGGGTGACCTCGACAGCTCCGATATCCTCGGCATGCTGACGCGCGCGCAGGAACTCGCCGCCTGCTGGCGGGCGCGCGCGATGCCGCAAGCGCTCGCAGGCCGCCGCATCGCGCTCGTGGTCGATGATGGCGGCTGGCGGAACACCACGGCCTTCGATCTCGGCGTGCAGGCGATGGGCGGTCTCTGCGTGCACGCGCCGATCCGTCTCAACGCGACGGAGGCGGTCGAGGATCTCGCCGCCTATCTCGACAACTGGTTCGATGCCGTGGTCTGCCGCACGCCGGAGCTCGAGATGCTCTATGCATTGTCGCACTGGGCGCAGGCACCGGTGATCAACGCCCGCACGCGGCAGAATCACCCTTGCGAGACGCTCGGCGACCTCGCCTTCCTGTGGCATCGGCGCGGCGCGATCGACGGATTGAAGATCGCCGTCGTGGCGCCGGCCGCGAACATCCTGGGCTCGTGGATCGAGGTCGCGCAGGTGCTTCCGATCGATGTCGTCCAGGTCTATCCGGCGCGGTGGCATGCGCAGGGCGAGTCACCGCGCTTCCACGTGACGACGGATCTCGCCGCCTTGCAGGACGCCGACGTGATCATCACCGATTGCTGGCCTGGGGATGATGAGGCCGGCGCCTTGCAGGACTATCAGATCACGGCGGCGCTGCTGGATGGCTTGCGGCCCGACGCGGACTTCCTGCCCTGTCCGCCGGTGACGCGCGGGCAGGAGGTCTCCGGCGACGCCATGCTGCATTCCGCGTATCGCTCGGTGCAGGCCAAGGCCTTCCTGCTGCACGCGCAGAATGCAGCGCTCGAATGGGTGTTCGGCACGCCCTGAAAAGGTTGAAGCGCGCGCGTTGATGCAATGATCGGACGCATCCGCGTTTACGCCGCGACCGGTCGCGCCTATGGTCGGGCATGTCCCAGGTTCACTCGGTCCTGCTCGACCTCGACGGCACCCTGATCGATTCGCGCCCCGGCATCGCCGCGAGCACGCTGGCCGCCTTGCGCTCGCTCGGACATGCGCCCGACGACACGCTCGACATCACCACCTTCATCGGCCCGCCATTGCAGGACATGCTGCGCGCGCTGCTGCAGGCTCATGGCGACCACCGGGTCGACGACGCCGTCGTGGCCTATCGCCAGCATTATGGTGATATCGGATTGTTCGACTGCGCGCTCTATCCGAACATCCGTGAGGCGCTGCAGGAGATGCACGGCGCCGGACTGCGGCTCCATCTCGCCACCTCGAAGCGCGAGCTTTTCGCGCGGCGCATCCTGGAGCATCTCGGCCTGGACTCCTTGTTCGCAGCCATTCATGGCTCGGTGCCCTCTGGGGCGTTGGATCACAAGCCCGAGCTGCTCGCGCATATTCTCTCGATGCGGAATATCGCCGCGTGCGACAGCGTCATGGTCGGCGATCGCCGCCACGACATCGCCGGCGCGCACGCCGTCAAGATGCGCAGCCTCGGCGTGCTCTGGGGCTATGGCAGCCGCGATGAGCTGGAGGCGGCCGGCGCTGACCGTCTGGTGGAAAGTCCGGCGGATCTATCGCGCATCGTGCTGTCGATGTTGAATTGAGCGCGCGCTGGGGTACCGTCCGGTGTGCCGTCAATCTTGCGCCGGGACGGGAAAGCCGCGAATATCCCGGCAAACAAACCCAGGGCAGGAATACCGCGCACATGCAGTTCGACGACGTCATCCTCGGCCGCCGCAGCATCCGCGGCTACAAGCCTGATCCGGTGCCGCGCGCGCTGATCGAGGAGATCATCACGCTTGCGATGCGCGCGCCGTCGTCAATGAACACCCAGCCCTGGAATTTCTACGTCATCACCGGCGAGCCGCTGAACCGCATTCGCGCCGGCAACACCGAGCGCATGGTCGCCGGCGTGCCGCAGTCGCGTGAGTTCCGCACGGGCCAGCCGTTCGCAGGCCATCACCGCGACCGCCAGGTACAGGTCGCCAAGCAATTGTTCTCCGCGATGGGCATCGCGCGCGACGACAAGGACAAACGCCAGGACTGGGTGCTGCGCGGCTTCCGCCAGTTCGACGCCCCGGTCTGCATCATCGTCACCTATGACCGCGTGCTCGACGGCAGCGACGACACGCCGTTCGATTGCGGCGCGGTGACGACGGCGCTGGTCAACGCCGCCTGGTCGCGCGGCCTCGGCGCCGTCATCAACAGCCAGGGCATCATGCAGTCGCCCGTCGTCCGCGAGCACGCCGGCATCGCCGACGACCAGATCATCATGAAGAGCATCGCGCTTGGCTGGCCGGATCATGATTTCCCGGCGAATGCCGTGGTGTCGGAGCGCAAGTCGGTGAAGGACGCGACGGTGTTCGTCGGGTTCGACGATTAGCTCAGGCACGCGAACTATAGGCTGGGCAAAGCAGCTGCGCAGGCGGCCGCGTGCCCACCGTCTATCCGCGCATGCTCCAGCAAGACGGTGGGCACGGCGTCACCGCGAACTCGCCCGGAGATGCACCGCGCTCTCGCCTTTGCCCACCCTGCCGATTCAATCGTGAACGGGTGCAACGCGCTCGCAGAACGCATCGATGACCATGGCCGCAGCTGTGGCATGAGTCGCCAGCAACATGTGGGGCGCATCAAGCTCGCACAGCTCGCAATCGGGCCGAGCCGCAAGGATGTCCGAGATTTCTCTCTGACCAATGAGCAGGTCCGCACTGCCGTGCATGCACAGCATCGGGCAGGTGGTCGCACGCAATCGGTCGCGCCGGTCGATCCGGAGCGCGTCTTTGGCCCGCGCGCGCAGGACCGCCGGCGGCAGCGAGCACAGGACGTCTTGCAGCCGTTGCCTGAGCTCCGGCGTTGTCGCCGATCCCATGATGGCCGCGGCCATGAGCGCCGACGGCATCCATCGCGCATCGAGCAGCCAAGTGAGCGGCGACATCCACCGCGGCAGCGGATGCCGCGCAAAGCTTGACGCAAGGATGAGCCCGGCGACTCGCGGGTTCGTGGCTGCGATCTCGATTGCAATCGGTCCAGAAAATGACTCCCCCAGAATGACGAAGCGATGCCGAGGCAAGCGCTCGCCGACGAACCGTGCGAGCTGGTCGTAGTCGAGGTACGGATCGAAGGGATAGGCGATGATGTGCGTAGGGCGGTTCGCCGACAGACGTTCGGCGAGGGGCTTCAGCAACTGTCCAGTCCCGTCCATGCCGGGCAGCAGGATGATCGGGGCGTTGGTGCTCAGGCCCATGACCAGGCTGCCGCGACCTCTTGCGCACGACTCCTCGAAATCATTGCTCTCACTCTCCGACTGTCCACACCCTCAGAGCGGTTCTGAAAGCGGCAACGGGGCCGTTGCCTTGCGGGTCTGAATGGCGATATTGCTTTTGACCTCCCGGACGATCGGCAGGTTCAGCAATCGTTCGACCAGGAAGCGCCGGTAGTGCTCCAGATCGGCCGTCACGACTTCGAGCAAGTAGTCTGAGTCGCCGGACACCAGATGACAGGCGAGGACTTCGGGCATCGCGCAAACGGTGTCCTCGAAGTCGAGCGCGTGCACGTTGGCATGTCCCTCGATCTTGACGGCGAGGAACGCCGAAAAGCCCAGCCCCACGCTGTCGCGGTTGAGCACCGCGCGGTAACCTTGAATGATGCCATCGCGCTCCAGCCGCTTCACGCGCCGAAGGCATGGAGAAGGTGACAGTCCGACGCGATCGGCAAGCTCGACATTGCTCAGCCGTGCATCAGCTTGCAGCTCGCGGATAATGCGATGGTCGATGGCATCGAGCGTGATTTTTGGCATGTCTCGCCCAATCCGGCTGCTGAAGGGACAATTCATTGCGCCGAGGATCGGGAGGTTAGCACAGTTCGCAAGGACATGCTGCGGCGTTCCGCGCCAAGATCAAGGGCAGTCAACACCACCCGTGAGCTGAACATGACCGATCCTGCACCGCCCCACACACTGCTTTCTACCGTCGATCGTTACTTCGACATGATGTTCGACTTCGACGTCAGCCGTTTCGATCGTGTGTTCGCACCCACAGCGCAGTTGCACGGCTTCCGCGATCAGGCGCTGCGCGTTCTGACCGCGGCCGAATATCGCCATGTGCTGGAAACAACTCCCTCGCCGGAAGCGAAAGCGGCGCCGCGTCAGCAAGAGGTGCTGCTGGTCGATCTGGCATCGGCAACGCAGGCGCTCGTGAAGGTGAGGGTCAGGATCGATCGGATCCTCTATCTCGACTATCTCTGTTTTCATCTGATCGACGGCGCATGGCGGGTGACCGCCAAGTCATTCCATGTCGAGCATCAGTTTGCGGAAGGCGATTGATGGCTGAGTGGTGTCGATCGCTGGCTGGGGTCGTGGCGCTTGCGCGAACGGTGACCCATCCGGGCGGGCAAAAAGACGCTTGCTAAAAATCAGAAATCATGCTTTGATACGCCCATCCCGTCCTCATGCAGAGGGGCGTACGCGTCGTCACGATACGTAGAGGCGGGGAGCGGTGGCCGCTTGTCTGTCAGGTGCTGATGCGCTGGACGATGGACAGCTCGCGGACGTTCAAGCCGTGTGGTCCTGGCGCCCCGATGCTGGCGCCAAGTCGGTGTGACGTGATCCTTGACAGGACGTGTCGCGCTGGCGACGGGGGCAAGAAAGCCCGGTCCCCGGGGAGAGCTCGGAGCAGACGTTAAACCCATCGCGCAGGGAGGGCCGGGATGTCTCGGCTGAACCTGTGGTGACCGCCGCGTGCATTCTTTTTCGCACGCGGGCCATGGGAGCAGCCAGCTCCCGGCCTTCCCTGCGCCCTCGGCATTTTCGGAGGGCTCTGTTTTGATCAACTCGGGCGCGACGGCGCTGCGGGCGTATTGGTGCGCATCATGATGATCTCGCCGAGCGGACCCCCACCCCCGACCCCTCCCCGTAAGGGGGAGGGGAGACGACAGAGCGTGCCTCTTGCCACAAGATTTCGAGCAGAAAGGCTGAGGAGTTCGAATTGACCAAGAAAGCGGCCGCAGATTGGCCCCTCCCCCTTGCGGGGAGGGGTCGGGGGTGGGGGTCCCCGATGCACACTGTCGATGATGCGCTAAGACAAAAAGCCCAACCCAACCGTCAACGCATGAGCCTACGATCCTCAGATCTTCAGCTCACTCCCCGTCACCCGACGGAACGCTTCGAGATAGCGCTGGCTCGTCGCGTCCACCACGCTTCGAGGCAGCGGTGGTGGCGGGGCTTCGCCGTTCCAGCGGCCCGCCTTGCGTTCGGAATCCAGATAGTCGCGCAACGGCTGCTTGTCGAAGCTCGGCTGCGGCTGGCCCGGCTGATAGGCATCGACGGCCCAGAACCGCGAACTGTCGGGCGTCATCACCTCGTCGATCAGGATGATGTTGCCGTCCTTGTCGCGGCCGAACTCGAACTTGGTGTCGGCGATGATGATGCCCTGCTCGCGGGCGAGCGTTTCACCCAGCGTATAGACCGCGCGCGTCATGCTCTCCAGCGTATAGGCCGTGTCGTCGCCGACCACCTCGCGCATCCGCGCAACCGTGATGTTCTCGTCGTGGCCGGTCTCGGCCTTGGTCGCCGGGCTGAAGATCGCGGGCTCCAGCTTCTGGCTCTCGACGAGGCCTGCGGCCAACTGCTCGCCGGCGAGCGTGCCGCTCGCGGCATATTCCTTCCAGGCCGAGCCGGAGAGATAGCCGCGGATCACGCATTCGATCGGAAACACGGTGGTGCGCTTGCACAGCATCGCGCGGCCCAGAATCTCCTTGCGATGCGGCTTCAGCTCGGGCACCGCGGCGATGATCTCATCCGTATCGGCCGAGATCATGTGGTGATGCACGACGCCTTCGAGCGCGCTGAACCAGTAGGACGAGATCTGCGTCAGCACCGCGCCCTTCATCGGGATGGTCTCGTTCATCACGACGTCGAAGGCCGAGATGCGGTCGGTGGTCAAGAGCAGCACGCGGTCGTCGCCGACGGCATAGATGTCGCGGACCTTGCCGCGGCCGATCTTCGGGAGCGGCAGATTGCTGGCGAGAAGCGTGGTCATCGGTTCGTGCCTTCGAAAGGGAGCATCGGCTCCCATAGCCTATTCCGGCAGCGGAATGAACTCGTGCTCCTGCGGAACGGCGGCGAAGCGGCCGGTTTTCCAGTCCTGCTTGGCCTGCTCGATCCGCTCCTTGCTGGAGGAGACGAAATTCCACCAGACGTGGCGCGGTCCCTCCAGCGCATCGCCGCCGAGGAACATCATCCGGGTCGGCTTGACCGTGCGGACGCTGATCGCGTCGCCCGGGCGGAAGATCAGCAGCCGCGGGCCCTCATGGCGCTCGCGCGCGATCTCGATCTCGCCGTCGACGATATAGATCGCGCGCTCCTCGTGGTCAGGATCAAGCGGCACGACGGTGCCGGCCTGCGCTGTGACCTCGACATAGAACCACGGCGAGACCATCGTCACCGGCGAGGCTTTTCCGAACGCCTTGCCGGCGATGATGCGCGCCGAAAAGCCGGTGTCGCTGACGGTCGGCAGCGCGCCCGCCGCATAATGCTGAAAGCTCGGCGCGATCTCCTCGGATTCCACAGGGAGCGCGATCCAGCTCTGCAGGCCGAGCATCTGCTGCCCGTTCTGCCGCTGCAGGTCGGGCGTGCGCTCGGAATGCGCGATGCCGCGGCCGGCGGTCATCAGGTTCATCGCGCCGGGCTGGATCTCCTGCACATTGCCCTCGCTGTCGCGATGCATGATAGCGCCGTCGAACAGATAGGTGACGGTGGCCAAGCCGATATGCGGATGCGGCCGCACGTCCATGCCCTTGCCGGAGACGAACTGCACCGGGCCGAAATGATCGAAGAAGATGAACGGTCCGACCATCTGCCGGCGGCCATGCGGCAGCGCGCGGCGCACGGCAAAGCCGTCGCCGAGATCGCGGGTGCGTGGCACGATGACATGCTCCAGCGCATCACAGGAGGTGGGGTCGCCGAATTCGGGATCGATCGATGGCTGCCAGCTCATGGGACGCTCCTGAAAAGTGGTTGCGCGAGCTTAGCAGTTTCGTGAAGGCGAGGGCAGGGCATGACGTCGCGACATCCGTGCGATTTGAAAGCCGCAAAGGCCCGGCCTAGAGTTCCGGCGCTGATATTGGACGTGTGATGATGCCGCTCGACCACCTCGATCTCGCCCTCCGCGCCGCAGCCATCGCGCTGCTCGCCATGCTGGCCGTGTCGTTGTGGCGTGATCTCGGCAGGCAGTCCGTCGGCCGGCTCGCCGTCGCGCTGGCGCTCGGCTCGGCCGCGCATGCGGCGACGTTCAACATCGGCGGCACCGCGGTGCCCTCGCTCGCCGCTGCGCCGCTGATCGCGCTGGCGACCGCTGACATCGTCGTGCTCTGGCTGTTCTGCCGCGCGCTGTTCGATGACGGCTTTGCGCCGCGATGGCAGCACGGCCTGATCTGGCTCGCGGTGTTCGGCTTCAGCCTGATCAGCTGTCTCGTACTCGGGCTGGCGGGGCATGCGCGGATCGTCATCGTCGCGAACAATTTGCTGGCGCTTGGTTTCGTCGGACTGACTCTGGCGCAGACGATCCGGTCGTGGTCGGCGGATCTCGTCGAGGGCCGCCGTCGCGTCCGTGCCTTTGTCGTCATCGCGGCGCTTGGTTACGGCGGCGTCAACGCGCTGCTGCAGATGGTCGCGGCTGGCAGTGGTCCGTCGGAGCTCGCCAATGTCGTCAATGCCGCGATGTTCTTGGCCGTCATCGGCGCCGTCGCTCTGATGCTGCTGAAGGTCGGTGCGTCCGACGTGTTCGCTCCCGAGGCGCCGCATGACGCGATAAGCGTGCCGGAGCCGGTTGTCGCGGCCCAGCCTGCCGCCAACCGCAAGCTGGTCGACGCGCTGATGCGGCTGATGGCCGACGAGCGTATCTACCGGCAGGAGAACGTCACCATCGGTATGCTGGCGACCCGGCTCGCCATTCCTGAATACCGGCTGCGTCGTCTCATCAATGGCGAGCTCGGCTACCGCAACTTCAACACCTTCCTGAACAACCACCGCATCGAGGAGGCCAAGGCCGCGCTCGCCGATCCCACCCAGGCCGAGGTGCCCGTGATTACCATCGCGATGGACGCCGGTTTCCAGTCGCTCGGCCCTTTCAACCGCGCCTTCAAGGCGGCGACGGGCGTGACGCCGACCGAGTTCCGACGCATGAGGCTGGCCGCGGCGTGATGGTTCGAGCGCTGACATCAAAGGAGAATTTCGAAATCGGCGAGCTCGCCGCGCGTTTCGGCGGTTGCATGTTTCAAAATCGGCGAGCCGTGCGACGGCCGCTGCGGTGTGGTCCGGCAGGTTCATCTGCCGGAGCTTCCCATGACCCGCCGCCGCCTGCTTCTCGTCTTCGTGTCGACTGTCGCTGTGACCGCCCTTGCGCTCGGCGTCGCCCGGGCCCGCGATGTGCCGCAAGTGGCGACGGGCTTCATCGCCAGCGTCGTGTGCTCGGAGACCTTCGTCTCCGGCCTCGATCCGGAGCGTGTGCTGGCCGAGACACGCGACGCGATGCCTGGTGCTGGCCTGCTGACCTGGGCCATGAATGTCCAAGTGGACCGGGCCACCAAGGACGTCACCGTGACGCTGCTGGGGCTCGGCCGCAGTCATGCGGTCTACCGCGACGGCCTCGGCTGCCATCTCGATCATGGCGAGGCGGCGGGATGGCCGGCCATCCGGCTGCCCACGCCCTCGCCGGCCTTGCCAGCCGAGATCGGCCCTCCGCGCCCCGTGGAGCCGGCCACGCCGGCCTTGGCCGCCGCCCTCGACCGGGCCTTCGCCGAGCCGCAAGCGTCGCCGTTTCGGCGCACCCATGCGGTGGTGGTGCTCAAGGACGGCAAACTGATCGCCGAACGCTATGCTCCCGGCTTCGCGCTCGACACGCCGCTGCTCGGCTTCTCCGCAACCAAGTCGATGACCGCGACCCTGATCGGCATCCTCGTTCGCCAGAACAAGCTCGCTTTGCATGCGCCCGCACCGGTCGCGGCCTGGCAGGGCGAGGCCGATCCGCGCCACGCCATCACCGTCGATCACCTTCTCCGCCACACCGCCGGGCTCGCGCTCGGCAGCTCGCTGCAGGCCTCGTTGCTGTCGGCGCTGGAGCCGGTCAACCGGATGAAGTTCGTCGAGCCAGACCGCGCCGCCTTCGCCGAATCCATACCGCTCGAAACCGCGCCGGGCGCGGTCAGCAACTATCACGACGGCAACACCGTCATTCTCTCGCATCTCATCCGCGCCGCTGCCGGCGGCAGTGCCGCGGATGTCCTGCGGTTTGCGCATCGCGCGTTGTTCGATCCGCTCGGCATGCGCAACGTCACCATCGAATTCGATGCCGCCGGCACGCCGGAAGGATCGAGCCAGATGCTGGCCACCGCGCGCGACTGGGCGCGGCTTGGCCAATTGTATCTCGACGATGGCGTGATCGCCGGCCGCCGCATCCTGCCCGCCGGCTGGGTCGATTGCGTCAGCACCCCGACTCCCGGAGCCTTCGTCGGCCTCGGCGCCGGCTTCTGGACCAACCGCGGCGACAGCTTTGGCGCTACCTATCGCGTCTCCCACGGCTGGCCGCGCGATGCCTTCTTCGCCAAAGGCACGCTCGGCCAGTATGTCGTCGTCATCCCTTCGGAGCGCCTGGTCATCGCGCGCTTCGGCCGCACCGTGAATTGGCCGCCGGAGGCGGACGGCGTCGGCCAGCTCGTGAGCGAGGTGATCGCCGCGACGCGTGGGGAGTGATGCTTGGATCAGGCTCTCCCCAAAGCGGTGGCTTGCTCGACGCGATCGAACCGCTCCAAGGAGAGAATCGCATCGGCAAAAGTTTGCGCGCGGCTGCTCAGCACCGGCCGCGCCAAGGTGATGAACTTGTCGCTCATCGCCTGCGCCGTCGGAAACGACGTCGGCTCGCCCGAGGGATCATCATGCATCCGCTCGTGCACGCCGTCCTCGGTGGTGATGGTGACGCGCGCGCCGAAGGGATGGCTGCGGCCTTCCAATTTGTCGTCCTGCACGACGTCGAACTTGTCGGCGAGGCTGTTGATCGCGCTGTCACCCAGACGCGTGTAGTCGTCCCAGCCGAAGCGGCCCTGGTCGAGCGCGAGCGCGCCGGTGAAGAACATCGAGAACTGGCCGCCGACGATCGAGGTCGGATGCCGCTTGGTGCTCGCGTCGCCGGTCAAGGTGATGCCGTTGCGATGCAGGCCGACCTCGACGCGCTTGACCTGGTCCGGCGTCAGATTGTGCTCGCGGCGCAGCGCGATGATGGCGTCGATCGCCGCATGGGTATAGCGGCAGCTCGGATACGGCTTCACGCCGATCTTCATCGTCTCGTAGGTCGTGCCGAGACCCGCGACCGCCTTCTCATGATGCGGCGTGTCGGTGTAGCCGACCAGGAGCCCATGCTTGCCCTCGACGGATTCGATCGCGCCGACGAAATCATTCTTGGCGAGCGTCGCCGCGATCACGCCGTTCATCGCCGACGCCCCGACCTGATAGCGCTTGTTCCAGGCGCCGTTGACGAGAAACTGCAGCGAGCCCGCCGCCTGGCTGCCGGAGACGCCGAAGGCGTAGACGAGCTGCTGCTCGGACAATCCGAACAGCTTGCCCGCGGCCGCCGCTGCGCCGTAGGTGCCGGCGGTCGCGGTCGGGTGGAAGCCGCGCGCATAATGCGAGGTCGGATCGAGCGCGTTGCCGAGCCGGCAGCACACCTCATAGCCGGCGACGATCGCGGTCAGCACCTCGCGGCCGGACGCGCCGACCATCTCGCCGACGGCGAAGGCGGCGGGTACCACCGGCGCGCTCGGATGCAGCGAGGAGTCCGCGTGGGTATCGTCGAAGTCGAGCGAATGCCCCATCGTCCCGTTGAGCAGCGCCGCCACGGCCGGTGTCCACGTCCGGGAGTCACCGAACACGGTGGCCTCGCCCGCGGCATCCAGCTTCAACGCCGCCAGCATGTTGACGACCGACGGCGTCGATTCCGCCTCGCGCCGGGCGCGGATGGCGCTGCCGAGAAAATCGAGCGTCAGCACCTTGGCGCGGTCGAGCACCTCGGGCGGGATATCGTCATATTTCAGGTCGGCGACATAGGCGGCGAGCGTTGCGGTTTCCTGGGCCATCGTGTTTCCTCACATCGTTGCGGCGACCGTAGGCAGACTGATTCCGGCTTTCAAGCCGGTTCCGCGTTGCGAAGGGCTGCCATGCCGGGACCGCGCTGGTCCGTTCGAGGTGAGTGACTGATGCCGTCGATCAAGGAGCTGTTCGGCCGGGTGTATGCCCGCAGGGCGCAGATGTCGCTCGCCGTGCGCGGCACGGTGGCGGCGACGCTCGCCTTCGCGATCGCAACCGCTCTCCAGCTCAAGCTGCCGCTGTGGGCGGTGCTGACCTCGCTGATCGTGACGCAAGGCAGCGTCGGACGCTCGCTGAAGGCGACGCGCGACTACATGTTCGGCACCATCGGCGGCGCGATCTATGGCGGCGCCATCACCGTGTTCATCCCGCATTCCGGCGAGTTGCAACTGCTGGGCATGCTGATCCTGGCGGTGACGCCGCTCGCCTTCATCGCCGCGCTCAATCCGAGCCTCAACGCGGCCACGGTGACGGCCGTCATCGTGCTGCTTGTCCCGACCATGGGCCATCTCGATCCGCTGGGCTCGGCGGTCGACCGCGTGTTCGAGGTCGCTGTCGGCGCGCTCACCGGGCTTGCCGTATCGTTCGTGGTGCTGCCGTCGCGCGCTCACGTGCAGATGCGCAGCGCTGCCGGACGCCTGCTCGAACTGATCGCGGCCGCCTTTACCGAGTTGCTGGCCGGCCTGTCGCGCGGCCGCGACAACGACGCGCTGCATCGAATCCAGGACGGCATCGGCACCGCTCTGAGCGAGCTGAACGCCACCGGCGCCGAGGCCGAGCGCGAGCGTTCGGCGCGGTTGTCCACCGGCGCCGATACCGGCCCGCTGTTGCGAACAATCCTGCGGCTGCGCCATGACGTCGTAATGATCGGCCGCGCCAGCGTGGTGCCACTGCCGTCGGAGCTGCAGACGCGCCTGTCGGGCCCGGTCACGCGCGTCAGCGACGCCATCGCCGGCTATCTGCGCGGCTGCGCCGCCGCCATCCGTAACGGCTCCGGACCGCCGGCGATCTGGCCGGTGCATGTCGCGGTCAAGTCCTATGCCGAGGCGGTCGCGGCGTTGCGCAGCGACGGGCTGACGCGGGGCCTGCCGGGCGACGCCGCCGAACGCTTCTTTGCGCTCGGCTTCTCGCTCGATCAGATGCGGCAGAACCTGATCGATCTCGAACGGGTCATCGCCGAATGGGCCGAGACGTCGCCCGGCAAGCCGCATCGGCCCGAGCCCGAGGAGACGTCCGATACCGCCGGCGCCTGACATCATCGCGACAGCCTGAGGAAGCGCAGCACGAGCAGTGCCGCATAGATGCTGGTGCCGAGCGACAGCCCGATCCAGATGCCGATGGCGCCGAGCGAGGTGTGCAGCCCGAGCCCGTAGGACGCGGGAAAGCCGATCAGCCAATAGCCGAGCACGGCGAGCAGCAAGGGCACGCGCGTGTCCTTGATGCCGCGCAGCGCGCCGACGGCGATGGTCTGCAGCGCATCGGTGATGAAGAAGGTGGTTCCGACCAGCAGCAGGGTGGCGGCGAGCGCGACGGTCGCTCCGACATCGGCGACGCCGCTGCCGAGAAACAGCTGCACGAGCTCGAACCGCGCGAGGATGATGCCGAGTGTGAAAAGCAGCGCCAGCGCGAGGCCGAGCAGCAACGCCATCAGCCCGGCGCGGCGCACGCCATGCGCATCGTTGCGCCCGGCGGCATGGCCGACGCGCACCGTCGCCGCCATGCTGATGCCGAACGGAACCATGAACAGGATCGCGGTGATCTGCAGCGCGATCTGATGCGCGGCCAGCGCCGGCGTGCTGATCAGTCCCATCAGGATCGCGGCCGCCGAGAACAGGCCGTATTCCAGCAGGAACGACAACGAGATCGGCGCACCGATGATGAGCAGCTGCCGCAGCAGCCGCCAGTCGATCTGTCCCAGTCGCGCGAGCACGCGATAGTCGCGGAAGGGCGGACGAAACACGGCGAACCAGAGCCCCGCGAGAAACGTCGCCAGGTTCACGGTGGAGGTCGCAAGCCCGACGCCGGTCAGGCCGAGCTGCGGAAATCCCCACGCGCCGTACAGCAGCGGATAGACCAGCAACGCATTGAGCGGGATCGCGGCGAGCGTGATCCCGAGCACCGGCTCCGGGCGATTGACCGCGCCCATGAAGCTGCGCAGCGCCAGGAACCACAGCATCGGCGCGACGCCCCAGGCGAGACCGGCCAGATAGTCCTGTGCGAGATGCGCGACGCCGAGCGTCTGCCCGAGCGCGAGCAGGATGGCTTCGCCGTTCAGCGCGATCAGCATGATCGGCAGCGCAATGAAGAGACCGGTCCACAGGCCGACTCGCAGCGCGCGCCGGACCAGCCCGGCGTCTCCGGCGCCGAACGCCTGCGCGGCCAGCGGCGCCACCGCCGACATCAGGCCCATGCCGAAGGTCGAGCCGACGAAGTAGACGGTGCCGGACAGCGCGGCCGCCGCGACCGCGTCGCCGCCGAGGCGGCCGATGAAAGCGAGGTCGGTCGACATCATCGCGATCTGCGACAGCTGCGTCAGCGCCATCGGCGCAGCGAGCCGGATCGTCTCCCAGAGTTCGACGGTGAAAGAGGCAGGCGGCGCCGCCGGAAGCGGCGCATGATCGGTTGCAACGATAGGGGTCATGGACGCGGCTATAGCAGCCTCCGCCGGTTCCTGCACATCACGGTCGTTGTTCCCTCTCGAACTCATGCGGCGTATGAACGCAGCCTGCGGCAACGGTGAGAGCCGTCGGATCGCACGGCCGCCGCATGCGCGTGCGTTGTCATTCTCGCGGCATGCTTCGCGCCCGAGCTTTGCAAAGTGTGCGGCCCTTGGAAGTGAGAGGGCGCAGGGAAGGCCGGGTGCTTGACCACACCCATGGCCCGCCTGCAAAAGAAGTAGCAGGCGGCAGTCACCACAGGTGGGCCGCACAACCGGCCTTCCCTGCGCAATGGTTGGAACGGCTTATACGTACTCTCCCCGGTGCGCCGGGCTTGTTGGCCACCGTCACCGACAGATCGTTCGCCGGCTTGACCTCAGCATCGGGAGGCCAGGACCATACGATTTCGCCGTATGCGACCGCTCCTTCGTCCACGCGCCGACCTCGGATTGCCCCGAGCGCGCGCTGAAAGCCGCCGCATCCATCGCATCCCACCCTCAACGGTCCGTGACGATCGCGAAGCGTCCCTCTCATGAGGACGGGATGGCGGCATTGTTTCTGATTTGCGGAACAAACGCAAGCGTAAAATTCGGAAAATAAAAAGCGCGAAGGGCTGACTCGGTCGGAGCTGCCGGCGGCTCCGATGTGATCTGCGTGTCGGGTAAACCGTTCGAGATCGTGACGCGTGACGGAGACGCGTTGAACGCGTTCAGGCGGTTCCTGAGACCTGCCGTAGCGTGGCCTTGACCACGAGGCGATGGAACGGCGTGATCACGGTGAGATAGATGCGGCCGAGTGCGTTGTGGGTCCGGACCAGGGTGGTCGCGGTCACCTGAGAGCTTGCGCCGATTGTCGCGACGTCGACCAGAACGCGGAAGTCCAGATGCTGGTCGTCGAAGCCGAGCACGAGTTGGCTTGGCGTCTGTGCGATGACCGGGAAAATCCCGATCATGGGGCCAGGACGGCGTGCGTCCGCGCCCGAGGTCTTCAAGCCGAACGGCCTGACGAGCGCATTGCGGAGTTTCAGGAGAGCGGCCATCCACCAGGGCGCATGACCGAGCATGCGCTCGGCCGCGGTGCGGGCATCGAGGGCCGCGCCGTCGATCGTGATGCGGAAGGCATCGGCGAAGTCGGCTCCGGCGAGCCATCGGTCACGGTCGACATCGGGCGTGATCTCGCTGATCGTCATGCGTGCGCCTCGAACGGGTCGGCCGGTACGGACGTATCGCGAAACAAGGCCAGCGCCGCGGCCTCATGGCGTATCAGGAGGGCGAGGATCGATTGGTGCGTGAGCGACATCGTTTGAACAGGCATCTCGAAGTAGGATCCAGGCTCTTCGCGGCACGGGCGGTGGTCCCCCCGCCGCTTGCGGGGAGAGGGCTGGGAGGTGAGGGGGCTCTCCACGAGCACCGCACTCGCTGAGAGCAAGGAGTAGGGTGGGCAAAGGCGCGCCACTCTGTCACGGTTCGTCCGCGATGTTGCTCGCGCCGTGCCCACCATCAGTGTCATCCGTCGCTCGACGGTGGGCACGAGCCGCCTGCGGCTGCTCTTTGCCCACCCTACGGTCCTTCGGTGACGCGGAGAGAGCAGAGCGAACGTCTACCGTCCCCGCTCCGGCACCCGCGTGATCTTCGCGCCGAGCGCGTTCAGGCGTTCGTCGATGCGTTCGTAGCCGCGTTCGATCTGGTCGGCGTTGTCGATATAGGACGTGCCCTCGGCGCAGAGCGCGGCGAGCAGCATGGCCATGCCGGCGCGGATGTCGGGGGAGACGACGCGGGCGCCGCGCAGCTGGCTGGGGCCGGCGACGATGGCGCGATGCGGGTCGCACAGCACGATGCGGGCGCCCATCGAGATCAGCTTGTCGACGAAGAACATCCGCGACTCGAACATCTTCTCGAACATCAGGATCACGCCCTCGCATTGCGTGGCGGTGACGATCGCGATCGACATCAGATCAGCGGGGAAGGCCGGCCAGGGCTGGTCCTCCAGCTTCGGCACGTGGCCGCCGAAATCGTCCTTGATCTTCATGGTCTGGTCGGAGGGCACGATGAGATCGTCGCCGGCGACCTCGCAGACGATGCCGAGCCGCTCGAAGCCCATGCGGATCGAGCGCAGATGCTCGGTGCCGGCGCGCACGATGCGCAAGGGCGAGCGCGTCACGGCGGCGAGGCCGATCAGCGAGCCGACCTCGATGTGATCGGGCTGGATCGCGTAGGACGCCTGGCCGAGCGTGCTGGCGCCATGGATTACCATCGTGTTGGTGCCGATGCCCTCGATATTGGCGCCGAGCGCAACGAGGAAGTGCGCGAGGTCCTGCACGTGGGGCTCGGAGGCGGCGTTGCGCAGGTAGGTCGTGCCGTGCGCGGCAACGGCCGCGACCAGCGCATTCTCGGTCGCGGTGACGCTGGGCTCGTCGAGGAAGACGTCGGCACCCTTGAGGCCGGAGGCGCGCAGCTCGATCTTGTCGGTCGCGGTGACGGTGGCGCCGAGCTGCTCGAAGGCGAGGAAATGCGTGTCGAGGCGGCGGCGGCCGATCACGTCGCCGCCGGGCGGCGGCAGCGCCACTTCGCCGCAGCGGGCGAGCAGGGGGCCGGCGAGCAGGATCGAGGCGCGGATGCGCGCGCACAGGTCCGGATCGAGGTCGGCGGCGCGGATCTCCTTGGCATGGATCGCGAGCCGGTTGCGGCCGCGCCATTCAGCCGACGCGCCGACCGAACGGACCAGCTCGACCAGAGTCTCGGTGTCGCGGATGCGCGGCACATTATCGAGCGTCACCGGATGGTCGGTCAGAAGCGCGGCTGCGATGATCGGCAGCGCCGCGTTCTTGTTGCCCGACGGCTCGATCGCGCCTTTGAGCCGGTGACCACCCTCGACGATGTATTGAATGGGCGCCATGTGTCGGTCCGTTTTTGATGCTGAGGTCAAAGGCGGCGCCGGCGACAGCGGAACCTCGCTCCGGCGTGCAATTATCACGGAAGCCGCACGCAGACCACTGTCCTAAAGAGTCTCCGGGCCGAGCAGGTTTATTCGGTGTGGGGCCTTGCGGCAGGCTAGCAGCTGCCGCTCCAGCAACTCGATGTCGGCAGTCGTGAGGCCGATTGTGCGGCTCATCTCCGAGAGTTTGCTGCCGATGCGCAGCCTGTCGCTCGGACTTGTCGCTTCGTCGAGAATGGCGCGGATTTCGGCCTCAATGCTGCGGGCATTTTGCGTGGCGCGCAGCTTGAGAGCCCGATGGATTTCGTCGGAAAGGTCACGAACAGTGATAGTGGTCATGACGATGTCCTCCGTAAGAACAGCGAGAACGCCAATATCACATGCCGAGTTGCACAGCAGCCTATCGAGAACCGCTGCGGCGCCCGTACCTACACGTCCACATTCGCCGACAGCGAATTGTCCTGGATGAATTCGCGGCGGGGCTCGACGACGTCGCCCATCAGCTTGGTGAAGATGTCGTCGGCCTCGTCGACCTCCTTGACCTTCACCTGGAGCAGGGTGCGCGCCTCGGTGTCGAGGGTGGTTTCCCAGAGCTGCTGCGGGTTCATCTCGCCCAGCCCTTTGTAGCGCTGCATGGCGATGCCCTTGCGGCCCGCATCGGTGACGGCCTCGAACAGGTCGACCGGGCCATGGATCACGGTCTGGGTATCGCCCCGGCGCAGGAAACCGGGCTTGGCGTAGGCGTCCTGCAGGCGCGCGGCGTAGTCGTCGAGCTTGCGCGCGTCGGCCGAGGCCAGCAGAGCGTCGTCGATCACAGCCACGTCCTTCACGCCGCGCACGGTGCGCTCGAACGTAAAGCCCTGGCCTTCCACGAAATGGCCGATCCAGCCGCGTTCGACTTCGTCCGCCAGCACGTCGAGCCGCTTGGCGATGTAATCGGCCGCGGCGTCGGCGGTGGCGATGTCTCGCGTGATGTCCGCGCGCAGCACGCCGGCAATCGCGGCCTGCTCGACGACGCTGCGGTCGTAGCGGCTGTGCAGATTGCGCAGGATGTTGCGGACCAGCCGCGCCTCCTCGACCAGCGCCAGCAGGTCGCGGCCCTTGCGTTCCTCGCCCTCGGCGGTCCTGAACACGCAATCGTCGAGTCCGGTGCCGATCAGGTAGTCCTCGAGCGCGCGCTCGTCCTTCAGATACTGCTCGGACTTGCCGCGCGTCACCTTGTAGAGCGGCGGCTGCGCGATGTAGAGATGGCCGCGATCGATGATCTGGCGCATCTGCCGGTAGAAGAACGTCAGCAGCAAGGTGCGGATGTGGGCGCCGTCGACGTCGGCGTCGGTCATCACGATGATCTTGTGGTAGCGCAGCTTGTCGATCGAGAAGTCGTCGCTGATCCCCGTGCCGAGCGCGGTGATCAGCGTGCCGATCTGCTCGCTCGACAGCATCTTGTCGGGACGCACGCGCTCGACATTGAGGATCTTGCCGCGCAGCGGCAGCACCGCCTGGAACTCGCGGTTGCGGCCCTGCTTGGCGCTGCCGCCGGCCGAGTCACCCTCGACGATGAACAGCTCGGATTTGGCCGGATCCTTCTCCTGGCAGTCGGCGAGCTTGCCGGGCAGCGAGGCAATGTTGTTGAGCGGATTCTTGCGCGTCAGCTCGCGCGCCTTGCGCGCAGCCTCGCGCGCCGCGGCGGCCTGGATCACCTTGCCGACGACGGTCTTCGCCTCCGACGGGTGCTCCTCGAACCACGCCGACAGCGCCTCGTTGATGACGTTCTCGACCACGGGGCGCACCTCCGAGGATACCAGCTTGTCCTTGGTCTGCGACGAGAACTTCGGATCCGGCACCTTCACCGAGAGCACCGCGGTGAGGCCTTCGCGGCAGTCGTCGCCGGTCAGCGCGATCTTTTCCTTCTTCGCATTGGCCTCGGCATAGCCGTTGACCTGGCGCGTCAGGGCGCCACGGAAGCCGGCGAGATGGGTGCCGCCGTCACGCTGCGGAATGTTGTTCGTGAAGCACAGCACGTTCTCGTGGTAGCTGTCGTTCCACCACAGCGCCGCCTCGACGGTGATGCCGTTCGACTCCGAGCGCACCATGATCGGATTGGGAACGATCGCCTTCTTGTTGCGGTCGAGATATTTGACGAACTCCTCGACGCCGCCGGAATAGAACATCTCCTCGCGCTTCTCGACCGCGTGGCGCATGTCGGAGAGGATGATGTGGACGCCGGAATTGAGGAAGGCGAGCTCGCGCAGGCGATGTTCGAGCGTCGCGTAGTCGTATTCGACCATCTTGAAGGTCTCGGTCGACGCCAGGAACGTCACCTCGGTGCCGCGCTTGCCTTGGCCCTCGCCGACCACCCGGAGCGGCGCCACGGCGTCGCCATGGGCGAACTCGATCAGGTGCTCCTTGTCGTCGCGCCAGATGCGCAGCTCGAGTTTGCTCGACAGCGCGTTGACGACCGAGACGCCGACGCCGTGCAATCCGCCGGACACCTTGTAGGAGTTCTGGTCGAACTTTCCGCCGGCGTGCAGCTGGGTCATGATGACCTCGGCCGCCGAGACCCCTTCGCCCTTGTGGATGTCGACCGGAATGCCGCGGCCGTCGTCGCGCACGGTGACGGAGTTGTCGGCGTTGAGCACGACCTCGACGCGGCTCGCATAACCGGCGAGCGCCTCGTCGATGGCGTTGTCGACGACCTCATAGACCATGTGGTGCAGGCCGGAGCCGTCATCGGTGTCGCCGATATACATGCCCGGGCGCTTGCGCACGGCATCCAGGCCCTTCAACACCCGGATCGATTCTGCGCCGTATTCGTTCGCGGTGGCAGGCTCGTTGTCGGCGATGGTTTGCCGGGCGGGTTCGGTCATGTGAGGCCTTTGAAGGGGTCCCGATGGGCGATGTCGCGCAAGGGTGCTGAGAGCACTCTTTGTGCCACGAAAGCGGGGGCGCGCCTAGCGCAAAAAGACGTGCCTTAAGATATTGAAGAGATGGGTTTTTTTAACGGTTTTTCAAGCCGTCCGGGAGCCCTCTTCGGGGCCTGCGCAAGGCCGATTCGGACGGCCATTCGCAGGCGTTCGGACAGCGCCTGGGACGGCCGCTTCAGGCGGGCGCTCCAACGGCGTCAGGCCGCCCGTTGGAGCGGCCTGACGATCCACGCAATCGCTGGCGGAGGGCGCGCTGTCGGGCGCCCGCAGGCTCAGTACAGCGGCAAGGGCAGGGCCTGGCCGGTGGGGCCGATCATCAGGCCCCAGGCGTCGCCGGCGCCGAGCTCGATGGTGTCGCTCACGGGCGCACGGCTGGCGATCTTGATCTCGTAGCGGTATTTGCCGGGCGGCAGATCGAGCAGCGGGCCCTTGGGCGTCTTCGGGCTGCCGGTGCCGGCTGCGATCTTCACCGCCTGCCTGTTGATCGTGAGCACCGCATCGGTGTCGCCGGCATTGCCGAGCATCAGCTTGGCCTGGCCGGGCTTGGGCAGGATCTCGGCCTTCGCGGCGGCGTCTGCGTTCTTCTGCACCAGGTTGATCGAGGTCTCGCCACGCGCGCGGCCGAGCGTGAGCACGGCGGGCCCTTGCGGCGAGGTGAAGGCGAGCCTGGCCTTGTCGGCGCTGGTCTGCGCGCCCTCAGGCTTCTCCTGCCAACCGCGTTTGGTCAGCTCGGCACGGTAGAACGCCAGCACGGCGTTGAGATCGGCGGGCACGCTGGCTTCGAGCTCCAGGCGGACGGGCGTGTCGAAGCCGGGCGCCTTGGAGGTCGCCATCGAGGTGGCGCTGCGCTCCTTCGGCACCGGCAGCGCCGACGACGGATCGGCTTCGAGCGGGGGCGCGTCCTGCATCGGCTGCCTGGCCGGCTGCGCCGCCGCCTGAGCGCCCGCGGCCGGCCTGGCTGCGGCGATCAGGCCGGTGCCGTCGGCGGTCACGTTCACCTTGGGGCCCATCTGCATGATCGTGAACGCGACCGACTTGCCCTTCGCGGAAAACTCCAGCCGCGCCATGGTCGGATTGTCGATCACGGTCGGCGCTTCCCTGTAGCCGGCCGCCTTCAAGGTCGAGCGGAAGAAGCCGGCGAGGGCCTTCACCGACGAGGTCGACTTGAACTCCAGCCGGCCCTGATTGCCGTCGAAGGTCACCGCCTCGGCGGTCTCGGGCAGGGCGATCGGGGCGGTATTGCCGGCCAGCGCCTTGACCGGCGCATCCGACATCGCTCCGGCCTGCGCAGCCCGCCGGACCTCGTCCGCCGCGATCACCTGCTTGGCCATCGCGGCGGCGTCGGCCATGAACTTGTCGTCGGCGTCCTTCTTGGCCTTGGCACGCGCGGCCAGCGCCGCTTCGGTGGCGCGCATCGACAGCTCGACCATGGTGAAATCATATCGGCGCGACAGTTTCAGCGTGCCGGTCTCCTCTGCCGAGGCGACCTTGAGCGTCACGTCATCCGGCGTGCCTGGTGCGGCCGCCTCGATCCGGAAGCCGCGCGCCGGCAGCTCGCTTGTGTAGAACGCAAGCACGGCCGGCAGCTCGGCGATGATGGCACCCTTGGCCTGGCGGCTCGGCGAGGTCGCGCTGCCCAGGCTCTGCGACGATTTGGCCGGCTTCGGCATCGGCAGTCCGGCGCGGTCCTCGCCGGCCTCGAGCTGCGCCGGGAGTGCGAAGGGCGCGATGCGGATCTCGACAAGGGTCTTGCCATCGTCGCGGCGGGTCAGCGTCAGCATCACCGGATTCTGGCGGCGGTAGCCGTCGCTGTCGTCATCGCCGAAGAAGGCGCGCACGCCGTTCGGCGCGGTCTCGCCGAGATCGGCGTTGGGCCAGCGCGCGGCAGTCTCCGCCGTCAGCTTCTGCCAGCCGAGCGCGGTCATCTCCTTGGCGAAGAAGGCCATGGTCGCATCGAGCGGCGTCGCAACGATGCAGGACAGATAGGGCCGCGTCTCGTCGAACACGATCTCGGTCGCGCCGTCGGGGAACGGCACATTGGCGTAGATCCGCTGCGGCGAGTAGCTGACCTCCGACTGGTCCATGCGGCCGCCGCTGCCGGTGACGTAGGCCGACAGTCCCTGCTTGCCCTTCTTGTAGTTGAGCGTGGGATTGCGTTCCTCCAGCGGCCTGACGTAGCGCACCCAGCCGTCGGCGCTCAGCACCTGCTGGGTGGCGGCATTGGTTGCGGCAGGCGGCATCGGCAGTCGGTAGACGACACGATAGCGATCGGGGCGCGACGTATCCTCCACGGCGCCCTCGGCGCGCGGCAGCGCGTGGACGTCGACGATGGCGTCATCGGCGCGCGCGGGGACGATACAGCTCGCGACAAGCAGAACGCTGCAGGCAAACAGACGTAGCCGCGGCGCGGCGATGGCCTGCGGCCAAAGCTTGGACATCACAGATCTCCAGGATTTCGATTGCGGCGCGTAGGCCTGCGGGATGTCGGAGGACCTCGTCGTCGATCCAACGACAGCTAGTCGAAGCTGGGAACTGATAGGTTCAACGGCGGAAAACGTTACCGCCGTGCGCTGATCCGGCCGCCCTCGACGTCGAAGATCTCGCCGAGCTCGCGCAGTTCGGCGAAGGCCGCGGGATCGGCGCCGGTCAGCCACACCTGGGCACCGAGCGTGCCGAGCTCGGCGAACAGCGCGGTGCGGCGGCCGGGATCGAGATGGGCGACGATCTCGTCGAGCAGCAGCATCGGCACGATGCCGGTGGTCTCGGCGACCAAGGTCGCGTGTGCGAGGATCAGGCCGATCAGCAGCGCTTTCTGCTCGCCGGTCGAGGCGTCGCGCGCCGGCATGTTCTTCGGCGCGTAGATCACGTGCAGGTCGGTGAGATGCGGACCATCCAGCGTGCGGCCCGCGGCGGCATCGCGCGCGCGATTGTCGCGCAGCAGCGCGCGATAGCGGTCCTCGACGGCGAGCGCGGGCTCGGTCAGCAGCGCGTTCTCCATCCAGCCGTCGAGCGCGATCTCGGCCGAGGGAAACGCCGACGCCGCCCCGCGCTGGCGCAGCATCGCGGCGAGCTTCACCGCGGTCTGGCCGCGACTTGCCGCGACGGCCACCGCAAGCTCGGCGGTCTCGCGCTCGATCGCGTCACACCAATGGTCGTCGAAATTGCGCACCTCGAGCAGCCGGTTGCGCGAGCGCAACGAGCGTTCCAGCGCCGAGACGCGGCTCGAATGCTCGCTGTCGATCGCCAGCACCAGGCGGTCGAAGAAGCGGCGGCGGTCGGAGGCGGAGCCCATGAACAGGCCGTCCATCGCGGGCGTGAGCCAGACCATGCGGATGTGATCGCCGAACGCCGCCGCGGAGCCGACCGGCTCGCGGTCGATGCGGCAGCGGCGCGTCGTGTTGGCGTCGCTGCGCGGCGGCTCGATGCCGGTGCCGAAGGTGGTCAGCCCCAGCGCGCCCTCGACCTCGGCCGACACGGCCCAGGAGCCGTCGCCCTGGTTGTCGGCGACATCCTCGAGCGTCGCGCGGCGCAGGCCGCGGCCGGGCGCGAAGAACGAGATCGCCTCCAGGCAATTGGTCTTGCCGGCGCCGTTCGCTCCCACCAGCGCGACCATGTCCGCCTGCACGCTGACGCTCGCCGCGCGATAGCTGCGGAAATGCGTCAGCGACAGGCGATTGATGCGGGAGGGGGTCATTGGACGAGAGATTGATCCGTCATTGCGAGCGAAGCGAAGCAATCCAGGACTGCTTCGCAACGGAAGGCCTCAAGGCCTGGATTGCTTCGTCGCTTCGCTCCTCGCAATGACGGAGGAAGCCCGTAGGGTGGGCAAAAGCGCGAAGCATCGTGCCCACCTCTTGTTAGTTGGAGAGGGTGGGCACGCTTCGCTTTGCCCACCCTACACGCCGTCGCGCGAACTGACTCACACCCGCATCGGCATCAGCACGTACAGCGCGTTGCGGTTGTCACGGTCCTGGATGAGCGTCGGCGAGCCCGGATCGGCCAGCCGGAGCACGGCGACCTGGCCCTCGATCTGCGCCGCGATATCGAGCAGATAGCGCGAGTTGAAGCCGATATCGAGTGCGTCGGAGGCGTATTCGACCTCGAGCTCTTCCGTCGCGCTGCCGGAGTCCGGATTGGTGACCGACAGCACCAGCTTGCCGGGCGACAGCGCGAGCTTCACGGCGCGGCCGCGCTCGCTCGAAATGGTGGAGACGCGGTCGACGGCTGCGGCGAAATCGGCCTTGTCGACGACGAGCTCCTTGTCGTTGTTCTGCGGAATGACGCGGCCGTAGTCCGGGAAGGTGCCGTCGATCAGCTTCGAGGTCAGCACCACCTGTCCGAGGGTGAAGCGGATCTTGCCCTGCGACAGCTCGATCTTGATCTCGCTGTCATTGTCCTCGATCAGCCGCTGCACCTCGCCGACGGTCTTGCGCGGCACGATGACGCCGGGCATCTCGGCGGCGCCGGCCGGCTGCGGCAGATCGACCTGCGCAAGGCGATGGCCGTCGGTGGCCACCGCGCGCAAGGTCGGCTGCTTGGCATTGCCGCCGGCATGCAGATAGATGCCGTTCAGGTAATACCGCGTCTCCTCGGTCGAGATCGCGAACTGCGTGCGGTCGATCAGGCTCTTGATGTCCTTGGCGGGAACGCCGAAGGCGTGCGTCATCTCGCCCGCGGCGAGATCCGGGAAGTCGCTCTCGGGCAAGGTCTGCAGGGTGAACTTGGAGCGTCCCGCGCGGATCGCGAGCACGGCGCGCTCGCCGTCGCTCTCCAGCACGATCTGCGAGCCGTCCGGCAGCTTGCGCACGATGTCGTAGAACATATGCGCCGGCACGGTGGTGGAGCCGGCGGTGGCGGTCTCGGCGGCCAGGGTTTCCGTCACTTCGAGATCGAGATCGGTGGCCCGCAGCGACAGACGGGCGTTCTCCGCACGGACGAGAACGTTGCCCAGGATCGGGATCGTGTTCCGCCGCTCGACCACGCGATGGACGTGGCCCAGCGACTTCAGGAGCTGCGCGCGTTCGACGGTTACCTTCATTGCACTACCCGCCCGTTCCCAACTGAGCTTGTCCTGGAATGCCGGCGGGCTGGAACAGCGCCGCGGCCGATGGCACCTCGCGCCCGAACGGCGCTTTTTCAGCGTCCAGGAGCGTGAGGGGGAGGCGTAAAGTGGCGCGGATGAGGCCCAAGCGCAAGGGAAAGCCAAGGGAAAGCGGGCCGATTTCCCATGTTTCGGCAGACGTTTCCGCGCACCGGGGAACGGACCGGAGGGCGTCAGAATGACGGGCGCAATCGCGGCCGGGGCCGGACCTTCTGTCCGTCCCCCCCCCCTGGCCGCTCGGGCTGGCCGTGCGGGCGAACTAGTCCTGCAGTTGCCGCTTCAGCGACTCGACCTCGTCGTTCAGCGTCACATCCTTGCCGACCAAAGCCTCGATCTTGCGGACGGCATGCAGCACGGTGGTGTGGTCGCGACCGCCGAAGCGGCGGCCGATCTCGGGCAGGGAGCGCAGGGTCAGCGTCTTGGCCAGGTACATCGCGACCTGGCGCGGCCGCACGACATTGGCGGTGCGGCGCGACGACAACAGGTCGGAGCGGCTGACATTGTACTGCCGCGCCACCACGCGCTGAATGTCCTCGATCTTGATCCGCTTCGGCTCCTGCGGGCGAACGAGGTCGCGCACCTCGCGCTCGGCCATGTCGAGCGTCACGGGCTGGTTGTTCAGCTTGGAATGCGCGAGCAGGCGGTTGATCGCGCCTTCGAGATCGCGGCCGTTATGGGTGATGGAACGGGCGAGATAATCGAGCACCGGCTCCGGCACGTCGAAGCTCGCATGGTGCGCACGGGCCGCCGCGACGCGCGACTTGAGAATGCCGAGCCGCAGATCCTCGCCGAGCGTCGCCATCTCGACGACGAGGCCGCCGGCGAGGCGCGAGCGGACGCGGTCGTCGAGGCTCTCGAGGTCCGACGGCGGGCGGTCGGCGGCGATCACCACCTGGCGACCGGCATCGATCAGCGCGTTCAGCGTGTGGCAGAACTCGGCCTGGGTCGACTTGCCCTGCAGGAACTGCAGATCGTCGATCACCAGCACGTCGATGCCGCGCAGCGCTTCCTTGAACGCCAGCGCCGTCTGCGATTTCAGCGCCGCGACGAAGCCGTACATGAACTTCTCGGCGGTGAGATACAGCACCTTGCGCTCGCCGCCGGCATTGCCGGCCCAGGTCACGGCCTGCAGGAGGTGCGTCTTGCCGAGGCCGACGCCGGCATGGATGTAGAGCGGATTGAACATCACGGGATCGCCGCGGCGGCCGTCCGCGACCTGGCGGGCGGCGGCATGGGCGAGCGTGTTGGCGCGGCCGACGACGAAGCTTGCAAACGTCAGGCGCGGATCGAGCGGCGAGCCGCCGAGCGCATCATGGCTTGTCGCCAGCGATGCGGCGGCAGCAGAGCGCGGCTCCGTCGTGGTGGCCGGCTTGGCGTCGTTGCGCTCGGGCCGGCGGGCCTCGACGGCGACGGGAGCTTCCTTGGCCGGCGTCGCGCAGCGCATCGCGGTCCGAACCGACAGGTCGATCCGGTGGACCTCGGGCATCTCCGCCTGCCATGCCGACAGCACGCGCTCGGCATAATGCGCCTGGATCCAGCTCTTCAAGAAGCGCGTCGGCACCGACAGATGAACGCTTTCGTCCTGAACGGCTTCGAGGTCCATGCGGGCAAACCAGCTCGTATAGACGTCCTCGCCGACGGTCGAGCGCAGCCGACCCTTCACGCGAGACCAGCGTTCTTGTTCCGAATTTGTCATGGCAGTCGCAACTTTTCGAATTGAGTGGTGGTGTCGTGTGATCGCCGGAGAGACGTCTCGTTGAAGACACGTCTCCCGCAGCGAGACCTCGAGCGGAGGCTCAACTCCAGACATGGCTTGCCGTTCGGCGCTGGCGCCGTCTGGCCGATCAATGCTGGTGAAGATGAAGACTCCGCGAGGTCAGCGCATACTCGGACGAGCGGGAGGACCAATGGCCGTGCTGGCGATGGCCGTGCTGGTCGTATCGATCACGTCGGTGCTGACCGCCAAGGGTGCGCTGACCGCCAAGGGTGCGTGATCCGGAACCAGCCTCTGCTGTTTACCCGCAATGTGTCCGTCAAGCATGCAACCTCCCCGCCCTGCCGTGATTGCTCACGGCAAGTTGTCATCCCAATGCCGCCGCGTCTGAACCCCAAGATCCAGCCGCTACGCCGTACATCCCGTCCAAGTTGTCCACTCGGTGAGCGAGCCGCCACAAACGCTGGTCGGGTCGAGCAGTGTCGTATCTCTCTTGTTCAAAACGGCGCAACGATGATGCTGCACCCGAGAAATTTCGACAAAGCTCGGTCGTTCCCCATATTGCTATGGGTACAGATCCGGCCATCGCTTTGGAAAGCGTCGCCAACGCGCACACCGCCGCCGATTTGCACGTCCGCCCCGTTTCCTAAACCGCGCTGGTCTGAAGATCGTGGGCGCCGCGAGTGATTAAAGAAATACACGATGCATCGAGACTCGCAATCCATAAGATCGGAGCACGCGTGACGAGTCTCGGCGGCGGTTGCGACGTGGTGTTGCGCGTTAAGAAAGCAAGGTTTTGAATCATCGCGAGGAATCTCGCATGTGACAAACAACATCGTCTGCCCAAAATTTCTTCATAATTTTTTTACGTAGCGACCGCGTGCGGTGGCTTTTCCAATCACTTCACTGCGCTATGCGCTTAAGTCATTTTCGAGCCGATGTTTTTCGCGATTACTTGAAGCGGGTAACTCCCGCCACGTCGCGTCTGCGACGCGAACCGCGCATCGTGCGCTCTTGACATCAATGCGCAATCACCCGGCGCAGATTCGCGCCTGTTGCAGGTGAGACAAAATTATCACCGCGTAGAAATACGGAACAGTACGTATGACTACGGCACGCGTCATGTGCGCGCGACATCACACTTGTTCCACCGCGCGCGAAGATCGCATCCGCACTGCGATGTCGCCATCAAATAGAACGAGCGCGACCATGAGATGGACGCGCGCGTGGGGACGGCGGGCAATAGCAAGTGGGCAAAAGGAAGCGGGAAAAAGAAAAGCCCGGCATGCGCCGGGCTGTTCGCGTCTTGATAGTTCGTCAGCCGATGGAGCGCGTCACTTCGCGGCGAGCTTGGCGATCTGGTGCGCGAGGCGCGACACTTTGCGGCTGGCGTTGTTCTTGTGAATGATGTTGCGCTGCGCGGCGCGCATGAGCTGCGGCTCGGCATTGACCATCGCCTGCAGCGCCGCGTCGCGGTCGCCCTTCTTGATCGCGTCCTCGACGGAGCGCACGGCGTTGCGCATCTGGGTACGGCGCGACTTGTTGATGATGGTGCGGCGGGCAATCTTGCGCGTCGCTTTCTTCGCAGAGGTCGTGTTGGCCATGCTCTCAAATATCCTTCGGCGGCGAGCGGTCGCCGCAATCAGCGGGTACGCGCGCGGCCCGCTCGTTTGCGGCCCGATCGACGCGGTGGGTTGTTCGGACGCCTCTCTGAGAATGCCATGACCGGAGCGGGTGGGCTCGGCGGATCGGCGCTGCTCAAAGAACAGCGGCGGCGGGATTGCGCCCACCGCCAGTGGCGGACCTTATAGGCGCAGCCTTACCCACCGTCAACGGTCTCGGAAGTCGCATCTGGCGCCGGAATCCGCCAAAAGCCGGTTCTAAACCCCTGACGAGGTTGAATTTCTATGGAGCCCCCGCTATGGCCTTGCTGCCCGCAAGGGCATCGGAGAGAGGGCAGGTGAGGCATGATCCGCGGTTTTTTCCGTCTGGTGGGGCTGTTGCTGCTGGCCGGAAGCTTCATCTTCCTGGTCTATGACGGCGCGCGCTGGGTGGCCGACCAGACCCTGCAGTTCACCCGTTTCGGCCAGCTCTGGAACGACGTCCATCAGGCCAGCCAGGCCGCCTTCAAGGCCCAGGTCGAGGCCAAGGCGCCGTTCCTGTGGGACTGGATCGTGAAGGGGTTCCTGGACCAGCCGGTGTTCGCCGTGCTGGGCCTGCTCGGGATCCTCCTGATGCTGCTGTTCCGGCCGCGCAAGCCGCTGATCGGCTATGGCCGCGACTGACTGCCGGGAAGCGGCGTAACACCGCTGGGGTTGGCGGCGTAGAGACCTATATAATCCACCAGTGAAGGTCATCGCGCCGCGGGGCTCTCCCTCGCGGGCGAATGCCATGCCCGGAGACACCCCATGTTCTTCATGCGCAAACCCGCCGCCATGCCGAGCGCCGCCGAGGCGCTGCCCGGCCGCGCCCAGCCGATCCCGACCGCGAGCACCCATTTCGTCAACGGCCGCCGCCTGCTGCCGCCCTATCCCGCCGGCCTCGAGCAGGCGGTGTTCGGACTCGGCTGCTTCTGGGGCGCCGAGCGCAAGTTCTGGCAGCTCGGCGACGGCATCCATGTCACCGCGGTCGGCTATGCCGGCGGCCACACGCCGAACCCGACCTATGAAGAGGTGTGCTCGGGACTGACTGCGCATACCGAGGTCGTGCTGGTCGTGTTCGATCCCAAGGTCGTCTCCTATGAGCGTCTCCTGAAGGCGTTCTGGGAGAACCACGACCCGACCCAGGGCATGCGGCAGGGCAACGACGTCGGCACGCAATATCGCTCGGCGATCTACACCTTCAGCGACGCGCAGCGTGAGGCTGCCGAGGCCTCGAAGGACGCTTACGAGAAGGCGCTGCGGGCCAAGGGTCTCGGCGCGATCACCACCGAGATCGCACCGGCCGGCCCGTTCTACTTCGCCGAGGATTATCATCAGCAATACCTGGCCAAGAATCCGGCCGGCTATTGCGGCCTCGGCGGCACCGGCGTCGCGTGCCCGATCGGCGTCGGCGTGAGCGCCTGATCGCGCAGCGCTGCGGTCCAAGCATCGATCCCTCCGCCGCACCGCGGCGGAGGGATTTTCTTTTTTGCAGCCGATTTGCAACAGACCTCGCTTGCGCCCGGCGCCGGCCACACGTGCCAACGGTTTGTTAACCTTAACCGCGCATGACTAGGGCACATCCTCATTCAAGGATTGTTCGAGTGCGCGCGTTGTTTCTTCCGGTCATTGCCGTCTTGTCCACGATGCTGCTGTCGGGCTGCATGCACACGGCCTCCCCCGTTGCTGTCGGCCAGCCGCAGAGTGATCTCGACGCCATGGCCTATGGGACACCTTCGACCGGCCCGGTTGCCGCCACCGGGCAGGGCGGAGCGATCCCCGCGCTGCGCAACGCGTTCGCCGCCGCGCCCGGTCCGGGCGCTTACGTCATGCCCGCCGGCTATGCGCCGGGGCGGCGTGATGCCGCCTACCATCTCGACGCCGGCGACAAGCTGCGCGTCGTTGTCTACGGCCAGGAGGGCCTGACCAACACCTACGCCATCGATGCGTCCGGATCGATCACGATGCCGCTGATCGGCAGCGTGCCCGCGCGTGGCCGCACCACCGCCGGCCTCGCCGCCGAGATCACCGCCAAGCTGCGCAATGGCTATATCCGCGAGCCTTCGGTGGCCGTCGAGATCGAGGCCTATCGCCCGTTCTTCATTCTCGGCGAGGTGCAGGCGCCCGGCCAATATCCCTACGTGCCCAACATGACGGTGGAGAGCGCCATCGCGATCGCCGGCGGCTTCTCGCCGCGCGCCCGGCGCGACATCGTCACCTTGACGCATACGGACCCCTCGGGCGCCATGCGTTACGAGGTGCCGCTCGGCACGTCGCTGAAGCCCGGCGATACGATTCAGGTCGGCGAGCGCTGGTTCTGAGCTGAGCGGGCGCCGTCTGCGCCGGACGCTTTCGCGAGGAGTGGTGCAAGATTCCATCCACCGTCATTGCGAGCGAAGCGAAGCAATCCAGGGGCGTCATGCGCGGCCCTGGATTGCTTCGTCGCTTCGCTCCTCGCAATGACGGTGGTGTCGTTCAGCGCAAATGCGCCGCGAAGAACGCGAGGCTGCGCGTCCAGGCGAGATCCGAGCTCGCCTTGTCATAGCTGGAACGCTCGTCGCAGCCGAAGCCGTGCTGGGCGCCGGGATAGACGAAGATCTCGACATCCGGCCGCTTGGCCTTGATGGTCTCGACATCGGTCAGCGGAATCCCTGAGTCCTTCTCGCCGAAATGCAGCTGCGTCGGCACGGTCGGCTTGTCGTCGGCGAAGCGAACGACGGCGCCGCCGTAATAGCCGACAGCGGCTTTCAGTCCGGTGAGCTTGGTCGCGGCCGCATAGGCGATGCTGCCGCCGAGACAGAAGCCGATGATGCCGACCGGCCCTGCGCTCTTCACCGCATCGATCGCCGCCTGGGTGTCGCGCAGGAACGCCTGCCAATCCGGATTGGCGACGAACTTGCGCGCCACGGCGATCTCGTCCGGCGAATAGCCCGAGGTGAAGTTCGGCTCGACGCGATCGAAGATCGCGGGCGCAATCGCCACGTAACCTTCCGCGGCCAGACGGTCGCAGACGTTGCGGATGTGGTGATTGACGCCAAAGATCTCCTGGATCACCACCAGCGCGCCCTTGACCGCGCCGCTCGGGTCGGCGCGATAGGCGCCGAGCTGGAAGCCGTCCGATGCGGTGAGCTTGATGTCCTGTCCCACGTTCACTCCTTATAAGTATCGATACATCCCGGTCGGTGAGCGATCGCGAGACGCCTATCGCCACATCCAATTGGTGCCGTAGTCCTCTTTCCAGCCGGTGAGCCGTCCGTTGCGGAACTTGAGGAACAGGCGGTGATGGTGCGGGACCAATCCGCTGCCGCCGAGATTGCGCAAGGCGAGAAAGGTCTCGTTGCCCGGCGAGCCGTTGAGATAGATCAGCGGCTGCTCGAGCACGCGCGATGTCTCCCCGACATCCATGCCGAAGGCAAGCGGTGAGACGTTGGATAACGTCGCTGTGAAAGGCGCGCGGGCCGAGAGCGGCGAGGAATGCCCGGCTTCGGCTTGCGCCGGGATCAGCATTGCGGCGATCGGCAGGGCGGACGCGAGCATCGCGGCGGCAGCGTGCCGATTGGCGTAAGCCTGTAATCTCATGAGCTGACGTCTCCTCGCGTGCCGTCGACTGCCGCCTTCTTAGCCGATGCGGCGCTGCAATCCCACAGCTTCTGCGCCGCACAACGAGAATTGCCGGTTCTTTCGCAAGCGCTGTTCCAAATTTCGTTGCGTCGTTCCGGCAACGCGATCATTCTTTCGGCTGGCTGGCATCGATCCGGTGGGTGCTGGCGTCGCATAAACCGAACTTCGCCGTAAGCGAAGTCGCACGCCGGGCGGGGAAGAAACCAAATGCCTAATCTCACCATCAACGGGCGGACCATGTCCGTCGACGCGGCGAACGATACGCCGCTGCTATGGGTCATCCGCGAGCAGTTGCAGATGACCGGCACCAAGTTCGGCTGCGGCGCAGGGCTGTGCGGGGCCTGCACCGTGCATGTCAATGGCGAGGCCGTGCGCTCGTGCCAGACCATGGTCGGCGACGTCAAGGACAAGAAGATCACCACCATCGAGGGCCTGTCGCAGAAGGGCGATCATCCGCTGCAGAAGGCATGGATCGCCGAGCAGGTGCCGCAATGCGGCTACTGCCAGTCCGGCCAGATCATGCAGGCGGCCTCGCTGCTCGCGAAGACCACGAGCCCGACCAAGGAGGAGATCACGGCGCATATGGATGGCAATCTCTGCCGCTGCATGACCTATTCGCGAATCCAGAAGGCGATCCAGCGCGCGGCATCGGAGATGCGCACCGCGTCGAACACCAGCGACCGGAGGGCGACATGAACCAGCACGTGAAAGCAGCGCCCGCCATGACCCCGAATATGGCCACAGATCTCAGCCGCCGTTCCTTCCTGGTCGGCACCGCCGCCACCGGCCTCGTGCTCGGCTATGCCGGTCTCGCCGATTCCGCGCTCGCGGCGACGGCGCCCTCGGCCTTCGAGCCCAGCGTCTGGTACTCCATCGCGCCCGATGGCCTGGTCACCGTGACCTGCGGCAAGGCCGACATGGGCCAGCACATCGCCTCCACCATGGCGCAGATCGTCTGCGAGGAGCTCGGCGCCGCCTGGAAGGACATGCGCGTCCAGCTCGCCTCCAACGATCCGAAGTTCAACGATCCCGTGCTCGGCGCCCAGATCACCGGCGGCAGCTGGAGCACGATGATGAACTTCGACGCCATGAGCCGCGCCGGCGCCGCCGGGCGTATCGCGCTGACTGAGGCTGCCGCCACAGCGATGGGCGTGCCGGCCAAGGAGCTCACGGTGCGCGACGGCGTCGTGATGCATCCGAAGTCGAAGAAGCAGATGAGCTATGCCGAGATCGTCAAGAGCGGCAAGATCACCAAGAGCTTCACGCCGGACGAGCTGAAGGCGATCACGCTGAAGACGCCGGATCAGTACACCATGATCGGCGTCTCGGTGCCGCAGCTCGACATCCCCGCCAAGACCAACGGCACGGCGAAATACGGCATCGATACGATGCTGCCGGGCATGGTCTACGGCAAGGTGGTGACGCCGCCGGTGCGCTTCGGCGCCACGGTGAAGTCGGTCGACGATAGCGAGGCCAAGAAGGTCCCCGGCTTCATCAAGGCGGTGACGCTCGACGACAAGACCGGCTCGACGTCGGGCTGGGTGGTGGCCGTGGCCAACACCTATGCCAATGCGAGGAAGGCGGCGGACGCGCTCAAGATCAGCTACGACAAGGGCCCGTACGCGAATGTCAGCACTGACCAGATCATCACCGAGGCGATGCGGCTGCAGGCGCAGGAGGACTCCGGCCAGTTCTTCGTCAAGGACGGCGATGCCAATGCGGCGCTCGCCGGCGCGGTGAAGGTGCTGGAGGCGGAGTACACCACCAGCATCAACATCCACGCGCCGCTGGAGCCGATGAACGCGACCGCCGAGTTCAAGGGCGACATCCTGCACATCTATTCCGGCAATCAGTTCGCGACGCGTTCCGGCGCAATCGCGGCCGGAGCCGCCGGGATCGATCCGAAATATGTCGTGATGCACCAGGCCTGGCTCGGCGGCGGCTTCGGCCGCAGGCTCGACGCCGACATGATGGTGCCGGCGGTGCAGGCGGCGAAGGCCGTCGGCAAGCCGGTCAAGGTGATCTATTCCCGCGAGAACGACATGACGATGGACTACTCGCGGCCGCTCACCTACCAGAAGGTGAAGGCGGGGATCGACGCCAGCGGCAAGCTGATTGCGCTGAGCCATGACGTCGTCTCGGCGTGGCCGACGGCGCGCTGGGGCATCCCGGACTTCCTGACGCCCTCGGTCGACAAGAAGGGCCCGCTCGACTCGTTCACGGTCAACGGCGCCGACTTCTTCTACACCGTCCCCAACCACCATGTGCGCGCGATCAAGAACGAGCTCGCGCACAATGCGACGCCGTCCGGGCAGCTCCGCTCGGTGGCGCCGGGTTGGACGTTCTGGGCGGTCGAGAGCATGATCGACGAGATCGCCGCCGCCTCTGGCCAGGACCCGGCGCAGTTCCGAATCGCGCTGCTCGACGGCAAGGGCAAGAACGATGGCGGCGCGCAGCGGCTGCGCAACACGCTGCTCGCGGCGATGGGCCTGTCCGGCTACGGCGCGAAGAAGCTGCCGAAGGGTGAGGGCATGGGCGTGGCCTGCGTGTCGTCGCAGGAGCGCGCGACCGCGAGCTGGACGGCCTGCGTCGCCCATGTCGCGGTGGCTGAGAGCGGCGAGGTCACGGTGAAGAAGCTCACCGTGGCGACGGATGTCGGTACGCAGGTGCATCCCGACAACATCCGCGCCCAGGTCGAGGGTGCGGCGCTGTGGGGCCTGTCGCTGGCGATGTACGAGAAGGCGACCTTGAAGGATGGCGGCATCGAGCAGACCAACTTCGACAGCTACACGCCGCTGCGCATGAGCCAGGTGCCGGAGGTCGCAATCGTCGTCATCGCCAATGGCGAGAAGGCGACCGGCGTCGGCGAGCCCGCGGTGACCGTGGTCGCGCCGGCGCTCGGCAACGCCATCTACAACGCCTGCGGCGCTCGGCTGCGCGCGCTGCCGATGACCGCAGCGGCGGTGAAGGCGGCGATGAAGGCGTAGCCGTACCGCCGGGCCCACAACGACAGGAAACCGCCGGAGATGCTCTCCGGCGGTTTTCATTTGGTCGGGATCGTGCCCGGGGAACATCCAATTTGAATGATTGCCTCAACCCTTTGCTCACCCGAACGCAGACAGCTTGAGCGATCCGATTAAGCCGCGTCGAACCCGTATCCCGGTAACCTGCTTCGGCAGCAAACCGTAGGGGCACGTATGAGCGCGACAGCCAAGCAGACCGCGACCCAGACCGCGACCAGGCGCCATCTCCTGCTCGCGTCCGATCGCGGTGATCAGAGCAGCGAGCTCGCGCGCATCCTGCGCTCGGTCGGCGACGTCGACCTGATGCCGACCACCGAGATCCCGGAAAATCCAGGCAACCGCTTCTCGGGCGTCATCGTCGACATCAATCTGCGTTCGCCCGAAAGCGTGCAGCGTGTGCGCAAGAAGCTGTCGTCGCGGGCCTATAGCGAGGTTCCGCGGCTGTTCGTGCTGGCCGAGGCGCTGCACCACGCCACCATGCAGGCCTGGGCGCTCGGCGCCACCGACACCATCGCGCGCCCGTTCAGCCCCGCCGACGTGCTGCAGCGGGTCCGCTCGGCGCTGCCGGCGGATGACGGTTATGACGAGACCGATCGCGGCAAGCTGCTGAACCGCGGCGTCGAGGCGGCGCAGGCCGTGATGGCCAAGATCTTCGAAAAGCTGCCGGCCGGCGTGGCGCTGACCATGGCGGACATCGTCGCCGCCGAGAACAAGATCCTCAAGGCGATCAAACATTCGTCGTTGCGCGAATGGATGACCGTGGTCGGCTGCCACCACAACGATACATATCGGCATTGCCTGTTCGTCACCGGCTTTGCCGTCGGCTTCTCGATCCATCTCGGGATGCGCGAGGACGACCAGCGCCGGCTGGTTCGGGCGGCGCTGCTGCACGACGTCGGCAAGGCCTTCATTCCGGTCGCCATCCTCGACAAGCAGGGCAAGCTCACGGCCGAGGAGATCGGCATCCTGCGCCAGCATCCGCGCCTGGGCTATGAGGCGCTGTGGCGCCAGGGCGGCTTTCCGTCGGAGATGCTGGACGTGATCCTGCATCACCACGAATTCCTGGACGGCTCCGGCTACCCCGATGCGCTGCATAACGAGCAGATCAGCGACATCGTGCGTCTCATCACCATCGTCGACATCTATGCCGCGCTGATCGAGAACCGGGCCTATCGGCCGGCCTTCACCCATGCGCGCGCATTCCAGATCATGGAGAACATGGGGCCCAAGCTCGATCAGCAATTGCTGCAGGCGTTCCGCCCCGTGGCCATGGGCGCGCACTGACCGGGTAGCCGCTGGACGCAAGTGTGCCGCAATCGCGGTCAACTAGTCTTCCCGCCAATCAATGAGATCGCGGGAGGACTGGCATGGGCGCAGCGGCACTGGCCGACGAGGTCATTCCCGACCACATCGCGGCGACCCTGGTCGACCCGGCCTGCTATGCCGACCACCGCATCCATGAGTCCTACCGCTGGCTGCGCGCCAACAACCCGCTCGGCCGCGCCGAGCTCGATGCGTTCGATCCGTTCTGGGTGGTGACCCGGCACGCCGACATCCTCACCATCAGCCGCCAGAACGATCTGTTCCACAACGCCGACCGCGCCACCACCCTGACCAACAAGGGCGTGCTGGAGCGCGTGCACAAGATCACCGGCCAGCCCAATCTCGTTCGCTCGCTGGTGCAGATGGATGCGCCGGATCATCCGAAATATCGCGCATTGACGCAGGGCTGGTTCATGCCCGCCAACATTGCCAAATTCGAACCGCGGATTCGCGAGATCGCGCGCGCCACCGTCGGTCGCATGGCGGCCAGGGCCGCGGCCCATGGCGGCGTCTGCGATTTCGTCGCCGATGTCGCACTCGGCTATCCCCTGCACGTCATCATGGAGATCCTTGGCGTGCCGGAAGAGGACGAGCCGCGCATGCTCAAGCTGACACAGGAGCTGTTTGGTCCGCAGGACCCGGACACGGCGCGGGTGCGCGAGGCGCTCTCGGCCGAGGTGTTCGCCGCGATGCTGCAGGCGGTCGTGGCCGATTTCGCGGCCTATTTCGAGCGCATCACTGCGGATCGCCGTGCGCATCCGCGCGACGATCTCGCCACTGTCATCGCCAACGCCAGGATCAACGGCGAGGACATGCCACTGCATGACCGCACCAGCTACTACATGATCGTCGCCACCGCCGGTCACGACACGACGTCGTCATCGACGGCCGGCGCGATCTGGGCGTTGGCGGAAGACCCGGAGCAGTTCGCGCGCGTGAAGGCCGATCCTGCGCTGATCCCCGGTCTCGTCGACGAGGCGATCCGCTGGATGACGCCGGTCAAGCATTTCATGCGCAGCGCCACCGCCGACACCGAGCTCGGCGGCCGCAGGATCGCGAAGGGCGACTGGCTGATGCTGTGCTACGCCTCGGGCAACCGCGACGAGGCGGTGTTCGCGCAGCCCGACAGCTTCCGCTGCGATCGCAAGCCGAACCGGCATGTCGCGTTCGGCTATGGCGCGCATCTCTGCCTCGGACAGCATCTCGCCAAGCTCGAGATGCGCATCCTGTTCGAGGAGCTGCTGCCGCGGCTGACGTCGCTGTCGCTCGCCGGACCGGTGAAGATGACGCAGGCGACCTTCGTGAACGGACCGAAGACGCTGCCGATCCGGGTCACGATGGACTGAGCCGCAGCGGCGGTCCGCGGCGCGGCCTCAATCGAGCAGCTTGCGCAGCTCGGCCTTGGCGACCTTCTCCAGGGTCGAGCGCGGCATCTCGTCGACCAGCCTGACTTCGCGCGGCACCTTGAAGTCCGCGAGGCCCGCGCGGCAGGCGGCGAGCACCCTGTCGGCCAGATCGTCGCGCCTGGCGCTGTCGTGCGGGATCACGAACGCGACCGGCACCTCGTCGAGCATCGGATGCTTCTTGGCGACCACCGCCGTCTCTCGCACGCCCGGCACGGTGACGATCACCTGCTCGATCTCGGACGCCGCGACGTTCTCGCCGCCGACCTTGAGCATGTCCTTGGTGCGGTCGCCGAACTTGATGAAGCCGTTCGGCAGCCGCGTGACCCGGTCGCCGGTCAGGAAGAAGCCCTCGGCATCATAGCTCGTGCGCGTCGCCTCCTCGTTGTAGAGATATTCTGCAAACAGCGACAGGCCGCGCACGCCCTTGATGGCGAGATTGCCGGTGCCGCCGACCTCGGTTGGCCGGCCGTCATCATCGGTGATGCGGATAGCGTATTCGGTCGCGGCGCGGCCGATCGACATCGGCGTGTTCGGCTGATCGATCTCGCCGATGATGCCGTGGGTGATGGTCTCGGTCATGCCCCACCAGCCGATGATCTTGATGCCGAACTTGGAGAAGATGGTCGGATCGGACACGGACGTGCCCCAGAGGCGGAACTTGTGATCCTTCGGCACCTCCTGGTCGAGCAGCGCCTTCAGGCAGAACGGAATGGTCGAGGTCCAGGTGCAGCCGTGCTGCATCGCCACCGGCCAGAACCGGCTGGCCGAGAAACGCGGCTGGATCACGCAGCTGGCGCCAACCCACAGCGTCGCCAGCATCGAATAGGCCAGGGCATTGGTGTGGAACAGCGGCAGATAGGTCTGGTGCACGTCGTTCTGATGCAGGTCCTCGTGCACGGCATTGACCTTGGCGCCCCAGAGCGCATTGGCGTGTGTCCACAGCACCGCCTTCGGCCGTGATGTCGTCCCCGACGTGTACTGCACGCTGCACGGTGCGAGAGGATCGACCGGCCGACGCGGCCGGTCGGCGCTGTCGGCGAACAGCGCTTCGAAGCGCTCGCCTCGCTCGACGGCCGGGGCGGTGGGCTGACCCGGATCATGCGAGATCACCGCCATCCAGCGGATGTCGGGGCAGTGTGCCGCGATCATCTCCGCATAAGCGGGCTGTGTGATCGCCGCCACCGCGCGGCAATGTCCGGCGAAGTAGTTCATTTCGGCCGCTGCCGAGCGGGTGTTGGTGGTGACCGCCAGCGCGCCGAGTTCGACGCAGGCAAACCAGGCGAGCATGGCCTCGATGCAATTGTCGAGATGGATCAGCACGGCATCGCCGGGCCCGATGCCGCGCTTGACGAGCCCGGCGGCTAGCGCGCCGACGCGATCATGAAATTCGCCATAGGTCCATTTGCGCGCCGGCGCGTCGAAGGGCGCCCAGATCAGGAACGGATGATCGCGCCGGGTCTCGCTGCGCAGCCTCAACAGCCATGGCACGTCCATGCCGTCGAAGGGCGTCACGGTGCCGAGCGCAATCCTTGGTTCGTTCATCTTCGTTCCCATCGTCTCGTCGGCGGCCTGTCTGCTGCCGCTTCGTGCTTGTCCTGATCTTCTGCCACCTGCCGGCGGCGCAATCAAATCCGGATTGAACCCGCTATCCTTTCGAAGCGACCAATGGCGCGGCGAAACGCGCCCGGAGGTTTGCATGCTGGACCTGCCACGACCATGGCGGTTGCCCGACGCCCGCTATTTCCAGATCGCGGCATTGGCCACGCTGCTCGCGATCAATTTCGCGGTCATTGATTTCGGCGCCCGGCCTGCCGCGAGCGTGATCGCGGTCACGACCGCGCTGCTCACGCAGATCGTCTGCTGCCGCCTGTCCGCCACACCGATCGATCTCCGATCGCCGTTGATCACGGGCCTGTCACTCAGCCTGCTGCTGCGCGCGGATGCGCTGTGGCTGCATGCGGCGGCGGCGTTGATCGCGATCGGTTCGAAATTCGTGCTGCGGATCGACGGCAAGCACGTGTTCAATCCCGCGGGGCTGGCCATCGTGGTCCTGCTGTTCACCTCCAAGGGCGTGTGGATCTCGCCCGGCCAGTGGGGCACCGAGATCTGGTTCGCAAGCCTTGCCGGCTTCTTCGCGATCCTGGTGTTGAGCGCGTCCCGTCGGGCCGACATCGCCGTCTACTTTTTCGCCAGCCACGCCGCGCTGCTGCTGCTGCGCGCCGCCTGGCTCGGCGATCCCCTGGCGATCCCGCTTCATCAGCTCCAGAGCGGCTCGCTGCTGATCTTCACCTTCTTCATGATCTCCGACCCGCGCACGACGCCGGATTCGCGCGCCGGCCGGCTGCTGTTCGCGCTGACCGTGGCGGTCGCGGCGCATTACCTCGCGTTCTTCTGGCAGATGCGGCCGGCGCTCTACGTCGCGCTGATCGCGCTGTCGCCGCTCACGCTGCTGCTCGACCGTCTCATCCCGGCTGCACGTTTTTCCTGGCGCTGTCCCGTTCCCCATGGAGTTTCGACATGACCTTGCGCTTTCGCAAACTCGTCCGAACCAGCGTGGCTGCGACCGCGATCCTGGCAAACGCGGCGATCACGCCGGCCAACGCCTTCTGCGGCTTCTACGTCGCCCAGGCCGACGCCAAGCTGTTCAACCAGTCCTCGAAGGTCGTGCTGTCCCGCGACGGCGAGCAGACCGCGATCACCATGGCCAGTGACTTCGAGGGCGACGTGAAGGAGTTCGCCGTCGTCGTTCCCGTGCCGACCTTCATCGAGCGCAAGCAGATCGGCGTGGTCGAGCCGAAGACGATCGAGCATCTCGACAAATACACCGCGCCGCGGCTGGTGGAGTATCACGACGAAGATCCGTGTCGTCCGCGCATCGCGTTCTCCCGCAGCGGGATTCCGTATCCGGCGGCGGTCGGCGTGGTGCAGGAACGCGCTAGCCGCTCCTACGGCGTCACCATCGAAGCCAGCTACGATGTCGCCGAATATGACGTGCTGATCCTGTCGGCGCAGGAGAGCGACGGGCTGACGCGCTGGCTGACCGACAACCAGTATCGGATTCCGCAAGGCGCCGAGGCCGTGCTCGGCAGCTATATCAAGCAGGGCATGCGGTTCTTCGTCGCCAAGGTCAATGTCGATCGCATGAAGAACCTGGGTACCGGCAATCTGCGGCCACTGCAGGTGCGCTACCAGAGCCCCAAATTCATGGTGCCGCTGCGGCTCGGCACGGTGAACGCCAAGGGACCGCAGGACCTCATCATCTACGCGCTCACCAAGAACGGCCGCGTCGAGGCGGCGAACTACCGGACGGTGAAGATCCCGTCGGACATCGACGTCCCGCTGTATCTGAAGAACGAGTTCGGTCCGTTCTACAAGGCGCTGTTCGAGCGGGCTGTCGCGCGGGAAAACATGCAGGCGGTGTTCGTCGAATATGCCTGGGACATGGGTTGGTGCGATCCCTGCGCCGCCGATCCGATGAGCAACAAGGAGCTGGTCGAACTCGGCGCGCGCTGGATCGGCAGTGATGACGACGCGCCGTTCAGCGCTCGACGCAATGTCGCTCCCGGATCGAATGCTTATGTCACCCGGCTGCATGTCCGCTACGACGCGAAATCCTTCCCTGAGGACATCGTGTTCACGGAGACCAAGGACCGCAGCAACTTCCAGGGCCGCTATATCCAGCACCACCCCTGGCGTGGGGAGGCTACTTGCGCGGCGGCGAAAACATATAAAGAGGAACTTCCGGCGCGCTTCGCCAAGCAAGCGACAGATGTCGCGCAACTGACCGGCTGGTTGCAAAGCGACATCGTCGCCAAGATGGAGAAGAGCGGCGAGACGGCGATCAAGTAACCTCGTCTCAGTCCTGATATGACGAGATCTCGATGAGGTTGCCGTCGGGATCCCGGCAATACACCGAGCGCAGGGTGCCGCGGGCGCCCTGCTTGGCGACCGGCCCCTCTTCGATGGCGACGCCGAGCGCCTGCAGGTGCGCGACGACCTCGTCCGGCGTGCCGCCGGTCAGGAAGCACAGATCGTCGCTGCCGGCCATTACGTGATCGGCGGTGAACCAGTCGATCTTGTCCGCGTCCTTCGGTCGCACATTGATCTTCTGGTTCCCGAACTTCAGCGATGTGCGCCTCACCTTGCCCTGGCCGGGATCGAAGCTCTCGACCTTCATGCCAAGGACGGCCTGGTACCAGGCCGTCGTGCGGTCCACATCGGCGACATTGATCACGAGATGATCGAGTGCATCGACCTTGACCGGCATGAGACTTCTCCTGGCAGGACATCGACCTCGCCGACAACGCGGCGGTCTGTTACAATCTCGACTGGCGGCTCGTTAACCACCGCTCAATGATAATACCCGAGGAAACGCATGATTTCACGCCGTACCGCGCTAGGTCTGATCGCCTCCGCCGTTCCGTCCATCGCTGCCATTGGCAAGGCCTCCGCGGCCGACTATCCGGCCCGCCCAGTTCGCTTCGTGGTGGGATATCCGCCCGGCGGCGCCACCGACATCCTGGCCCGCTTGATCGGCCAGCGTCTGTCCGAGACGCTCGGTCAGCAGTTCATCGTCGAGAACAAGCCGGGCGCTGGCAACAATATCGGCACCGAGTCGGTGGTGAACGCGACGGCGGATGGATACACCCTGCTGCTGGTCAATCCGGCGAACTACATCAATGCGAGCCTCTATCCCAATCTGAAGTTCAACTTCGTGCGCGACATCGCCCCGGTGGCCTCGTTCAACCGCGTGCCGAACGTCATGACCGTGAACGGCGATATCAAGGCCAAGACCGTGGCCGAGTTCATCGCCTATCTGAAGGAGAACCCGGGCAAGGTGAACATGGCGTCCTCGGGCAACGGAACGTCGGTGCATCTGTCCGGCGAGATGTTCATGGCGATGACCGGCACCAAGATGCAGCATGTGCCCTATCGTGGCGCCGCGCCCGCGATCACCGACATGCTCGGCGGCCAGGTTCAGGTGATCTTCGACAACATGCCCTCGATCATTCAGCACATCCGCTCCGGCTCGCTGCGCGCGCTCGGCGTCACCACCCAGGAGCGCTCGCCGCAACTCCCCGACATCCAGGCGATCGCGGAGACCGTGCCGGGCTACGAGGCGAGCGCGCTGTTCGGCATGGGCGCACCGAAGAACACGCCGAAGGAGATCGTCGAGAAGCTCAACAAGCAGGTCAATGCGGTGCTCACGGAGCCGGACATCAAGAAGCGACTCGTCGATCTCGGTGGTGAACCGCTGGTCCAATCGCCGGAGCAGTTCGGTGCGCAGGTCGCGGCCGAGACGGAGAAGTGGAAGAAGGTGGTCGATTTCGCCGGGTTGAAGCTGGATTGAGGCGGCGCGGCCGCGGGATCGGTGACGTGCCCCGCCTGCGACACGTCATCGCCTTGCTCGGTGATCCAATCCGCCAATCCGTCGTTTTTTAACCATGCCAGTGTGATGCAATCTTCGCGGCAGAAGAGGAACAGATCATGCGCAAGGTTATGATGATGGCGGCCGGCCTCGTCGGCGTTGCACTCGTCAGCGGCGGCGCGGCCACGCCAGCCGCGGCCGGGGGGATCGACTATCCCTGGTGCGTGCAGGGCAGGGGCGTGGGTTACCCCGGCGATTGCTCCTACCAGACCTTCGAGCAGTGCCGGGCCAGTGCATCCGGGCGCAACGCCGGTTGCGGCATCAATCCGCGCGTGGCGTTCGAGAGCGCGCATCGCGGCCCCTCGGTCTACGTGGATATGCCCCCGCCGCGTCGCGTCCACCGCTACTCCTACTATTGATCTCGGCCAGCGCGCCCTGATGAAGGCTCCGGCCCCGTTGTCGGGGCCACCGGCCGGTGCGGGCTTGCGTCAACTTTGCGATCGTGTATGCTTTGCATCGCAAAGTGAAGCGGCCCTCCTGGGCTTCAGGTGAGACATGCGCGACCTCGACAAGGCGCTGGCGGACATCATCGCGATCCGCAGCCAGCTTGCGGCAGGCACGGCCTTTCGCGGCTATGGGCCGGCGACGATGGCCGTCACGTCGGCGGTTGCGCTCGTCACTGCGTCGCTGCAGCAGGTTTTCCTGCGCGATCCCACCGAGGATGCGCCGGCGTTCCTGCTCGGCTGGGCGGTGGCCGCGTTGGTGTCGCTGACGATGATCGGGATCGAGATGCGGGCGCGGTCGCGCCGGCACCACTCCGGCTTGGCGGACGCGATGATCCACCAGGCGGTCGAGCAGTTCCTGCCGGCCGGAATCGCGGGCGTGCTGCTCGCGGTTCTCATGTGGAAGTTCGCGCCGGAGGCGCTCTGGATGTTGCCGGGACTCTGGCAGATCCTGACCTCGCTCGGCGTGTTCGCGTCGGTTCGCTCGTTGCCGCGCACGGTCGCGCTGGCCGGTGCGTTCTATTTCCTGGCGGGGTTCGCGGTGCTGCTGGTGGGCAGCGCGAGCCATGCCTTGTCGCCCTGGACCATGGGCCTGCCATTCGCGATCGGCCAGGCCCTGATGGCGGGCATTCTGCATTTTGCGACCGGAGAGTCCGATGTCGAAGACTGACGGCAGCGCGCCGTTCTCCTATGACGGCCTGGACCGCGTCATTCACGAGAAGGCCAGGCTTGGCCTGCTGACCTCGCTGATGGCGCATCCCAAGGGCCTTGCCTTTGCCGACCTCAAGCAACTGTGCGGATTGACCGACGGCAACCTGTCGCGTCACCTGCAGGTGCTCCAGGAGGCGGGCCTCGTGGAGGTCACCAAGGGATATGAGGGCAATCGCCCGCATACCTCCTGCCGGCTGACCAAGGCGGGGCGTCGCCGCTTTCTCGACTATCTCGCAGTGCTCGAGCGCCTCGTCCGCGATGCCGCGGCGGCTGCGGGCAGGGAGAATCCGCCCGCGACGGTCGGCCTCGTCACCGGTCGCGCCTGAACCTTCCATCGCATTTTTTTGACCTGGAGCTTTGCAATGCAAAGTAGTCTGCAACCGAAATCGCCTGCTGTGATGGATGGCCTGCACGTCGGCATCATCATGGATGGCAATGGCCGCTGGGCCACACGCCAAGGCCTGTCGCGGCTGCGCGGCCACGAGGCGGGCGTCGAGGCGATCCGCCGCGTCGTCGAAGCCGCGCCGGATCAGGGCGTCGCGACGCTGACGCTCTATGCTTTTTCAAGCGATAATTGGCGCCGCCCGCGCGCCGAGGTTTCCGCCTTGATGGCGCTGCTGCGGGTGTATCTCGCCAGCGAGGTCGAGGCGCTGGTGCGCAACGGCGTCCGCCTCACCGTCATCGGCCGCCGCGACCGGCTGCCGGGCGGCATCGCCGATGCGATCGGCCGGGCCGAAGCGGCCACCCGCAACGGCCGGACCCTGCATCTGCGCATCGCGGTCGACTATTCGGCGCGCGATGCGATCCTCCAGGCCGCGGCCAAGGCCGGTGGCGTCGATGGCCTGACGCGCGAGGCCTTCTCCGATCTCGTCACCGGCGAAGCCGGCTTGCGCGATGTCGACCTGATCATCCGCACCTCCGGCGAACAGCGCCTGTCGGACTTCCTGCTTTGGGAAGGCGCCTATGCCGAGTTGCACTTCACCGAGCGCATGTGGCCCGATTTCGATGCGGCGGATCTGGCGGCGGCGCTCGCCTCGTTCCGCGGCCGCGAGCGCCGCTTCGGCGGCCTGGATGCCGTCCCGCTTGCGCCGGTGCCGGTCTCCTGAGCGTCTATCCCGCGCGGGTTGGGGAGTTAGCACAATCTTTCCGCGCACCCGGGAATCATCTACCGCTCGACCGACGAGCGCAGAGATCCCGTGATGAAGCACAAGCCGCGCCGGCACTCCGGCAAATCCCCGGTCAAACCCGGATCGTCGGGGCTCGGGGGGACGCCCGAAGCGCTGTGCCAGGCAGCGCTGAGGCTGTTGCGCACGGGCCAGCTCAACGAGGCTGAGGATGCCTGTCGTCGCGCGCTGACGCTGGATGCAGCGTCGATCGACGCGCTGCGCGCGATGGGCCAGGTCTGCCTCGCGTTGAAGCGCGCCGATGATGCGATCGAGTGGTTCGCGCGCGCGATCCGCCAGGACATCTCCGCGCCGGAGTCCTTCATCGGTCTTGCACAGGCATTGCGGCTGGCCGGCCGGCTCGACGAGGCCATCAAGGCCTATGATCGCACGCTGCAGCTGCAGCCGGAGTCCGTGGACAGCTGGGACGCGCTCGGTGAGCTGCTGCAGGCGAGGGAACGGCATGCCGAGGCGGCGCTGGCCTGCGACCGCCTGCTGCAGCTCGCGCCCGATCGCGTCGCGACTTGGCTTCGTCTCGGCGACGTGCTGGAGGCGCAAGGGCGGCGCGACGAGGCCGCGCTCGCCTTTGAACAGGCGCTGAAGCTGCAGCCTGATCATGTCGACGCCGCCAACCGAGCCGGCGCGATTCATTTCGACGCCGGTCGCTATCCCGAAGCGCTCGCGAATTTCGATCAGTCCTTGCAGCGCCAGCCCGACCAGGCTGGCGTGCTCTGCCTCAAAGGCATCTCGCTGCGGCGCCTCCGCCGCTACGAGGAGGCGCAGGTCTTTGGCCAGCGCGCGCAGGCGTTGTCGCCGCACGATCCCGACTTCGCCAACAGCTATGGCTGCATCCTGCAGAACCTCGGTCGCCACGACGAGGCGATCGCGATGTTCGATCGCGCCATCGCGATCCGGCCGCAGACCGCGGACTTCTACAATCATCGCGCGACGTCGCTGGCCGAGCTGCATCGCCTCGAGGAGGCGTTCGCGAGCTTCGATCGCGCCATCGCGCTGCGGCCCGACTTCGCCGACGCGCATTGGAATGCGGCGCTGTTCCGGCTGCTGACGGGCGACTTCGCCCGCGGCTGGGCCGGACGCGAATGGGGCCGCAAGTGCCGCGCCGTCGGCTTCGTCGAGCGCAATTTCGATGCGCCGATGTGGCTGGCTGATGTGCCGCTGGCCGGCAAGACGATCCTGCTGCACAGCGACGAGGGATTCGGCGACAGCATCCAGTTCGCTCGCTACGCCACGCTGGTCGCCGCTGAAGGCGCGCGCGTGGTGCTCGAGGTCGACGCCGCCCTGCAACCTCTCCTCGCGGGACTGGAGGGCGTGGCGCAATGTCTCGCCCGCGGCAAGGACGCACCGCCCGCGGTCGACTATCACTGTCCGCTGTCGAGCCTTCCGCTCGCCTTCGCCACCGGCCTCGACACCATTCCGGCCATGCCGAGTTATCTGCCGCGACCAGCTGACGCGCGCCGCGCGACCTGGGAGCAGCGGCTCGGCCCGCGTGACCGCTTGCGCGTCGGTCTGGTGTGGTCGGGCAATCCCGCCCATCTCAACGATCACAACCGATCGCTGCCGCTCGTCATGCTCGCGCCGCTGCGCGAGACCGGGGCGCAATTCGTCAGCCTGCAGAAGGAACCGCGAGCCGCCGACAAGATCGAGCTCGCCGCGCGCGACGACATCATCGATCTGACCTCCGACATCAGTGACTTCGTCGACACCGCGGCGCTGATCGATGCGCTGGATCTCGTCATCACCGTGGACACCAGCGTCGCACATCTGGCCGGCGCGATGGGGAAGCCGACCTGGATCATGCTGCCCTACACACCGGACTATCGCTGGCTGCTCGATCGCGACGACAGTCCCTGGTATCCGTCCGTCCGCCTGTTCCGCCAGGATGCCAGACGCGACTACGTGGATGTCGTCACCCGCGTCCGCAACGCGCTCACCCGGCTCATGGCCGGCGCCGCACGGCCGTAGGCCGCTTCAGTTCATCCGAAGCCCGATCGAGATCTCCTGCACGCGTCGGGTCAGCTCGGCGACGCCGCGCCATCCCGTCTTCTCGCGCGTGCGCTTCAGATGCGTATAGACCGTGGTGACCTTGACGCCGCGATGCGCCGCATATTCGACGGCCGTCATGCCGCCGCTCAGGGCGCAGGCGAGCTGGGCCTCCGCCCGCGTCAGTCCATGCAGCTCCTGCAGCAGCCGTGCCGCTGCGCGATCCGACATCGGATCGCGCACCAGCATGATCGCGGCCGCGTCGGGAAGGTCTGAGCGCAAGCGGATTTGCGGCAGCGCGCGTAGTGAAATCGTGCAGGGCGGCAGGCCGTCGGTGCGAGGCGCCAGGAAGTCGATCGCCGTCTCCTCGCCGGCAAGGTTTCCGGTCCCGGCGACCGCGCCAAGAGCGCGGACGAATTGGCGGCTGACATCGCCGGAGCGGAAGTGAATGCCGCGCTGATCGATCCGAAACAGGCCGCCTACGGTCGCCATCGCCTGCAGGCTCGGATTGAGATAGACGACCTGGCCCCTGGCGCCCAGTAGCGCGACGCCGTCGGTTAGAAGGTCGAGCGCTCGCGTGTCGAACTCGCCTGACGCGCCGCCAAAACGCTGTCGCCAGTCATAGGCGCGCTGCAGATGCGGTGTCAGGCGCCGCAGCTGCGCGATCTCGGCCGAGCCGACGTGACCTTGTCGTGCCGCGCGCTGCAAGGTGAGGGCGACGAAATGCCGAGGCGTGTGCTCGATCACCGCGGAGAGGAAGTAGCGGAGCCCGGCCCGCGGCAGGAACTCCGCGTAGAACGGGTCCCGGCTCATCGCGCGTTCGTCCATGACCTGATAGTCCCAGCACAGCTCGCCTCGGCGCTGACGCGCCGCGACCGCCAGGCGGGGATTGCGTGGCGCGAAATGAGCCAGATAGTCGTCGCCCTCGGCCGAGGCGACGCCGCTGCTATGAAAGACCAGCGGGCGCGACGTGGTCGTGTCGATCACTTCCAATGTGGCGCCCTCGGCGCCAATCAGTGTCCGGATCGAGCCGAGCGCGTCGGTGATGCCATCAGGGTCCGCAAAGCCCTGATAGATGGCGTCCAGCGCCTGCGCGTAGAGCTCGCTCGTCACGGTCACCTCGCTGCAATGGCCCGGGCCGGTCGCGCGGGTCTGCAATGTCAACCCTGACGCGTGGATGATAGTCCCTTGTGAGTCGCCATGCGCCGCGACAGGTTCACCGGTTCCGACCGGCCGAGGCCGAGAGCCTGGAGGCGACGAGTCCTCCAGGCTCGCTGCGTGCCGGGCTATTCGGGGATAGTGTCGCCCGAGCCGCCGAACTCGCGCGGAAAATCCTTCAGCTTCGGCAGGCCGTCGCGCATCGGCAGCACCGTTTCCGCATAGTTGACGTGGACCGCGGGCTGGAACGCAAGCTCGGGCAGGGTCGCCGCGAACACGTCGATCAGCCCGAGCGGCGGGTGGTTGGTCATCAGATGCCCGCCGCATTTCGTGCAGTATTGCCGCTGGCTCAGCGCCGTCTTCTGAAACATCGCCACGTGCTCCGCGCCCGATGTGATCCTGACCGCATCCGGCTTCCAGAGACTGAAGGCATTGACCGGGCCGCCCGACCACGACCGGCAGGAGCGGCAGTGGCAATAGCCCATGGCCTCCGGCGCCCCGGTCACCTCGATTTCGACGGCTCCGCAAAAACATCGTCCAGACAGTGTCATCCTCGTCCTCATTGGTTGTGAGAGGGACGGACGGCAACATTCCCATGCGCGTGAGTCTTGGCGTTGGACGACGAATGCCGAGGCTGCGGCGATCAGAGGTGATCCGGTTCACATTCGGATCGCGCATGCGAGCCCGCGTCCCCTGATCAGAGGACGCCTGCCGCAAGCAGATGACGGTATCGAACCGTCGGAGCGAACCATTCTCGGTCGCAATCGGATCAGTCGCGGGTGATTGCATGTCGGGTCTCAATTCTCAGATCGTCGAGTTTTCAACCGACCGGATCGCGGAGCACGAACGGGCTGCGTTCTGGCGCGAGCATTACGGCCAAGTGATGCTGCGGGTGGACTTCGAGCCCGCGCCGGACGTCGCCTTCAAGGCGCATAATCGCGCGCTGGCGCTGCCCGGATTGCAGCTGTTCGATGCCTGGGCGACGCCAGCGCGGATCTCGCGATCGCGCCGCCATCTGACCGACGGCGCCGACACCGTGCTCCTCGCCATCAATCGCGAGGGGACCGCATTCGTGGAGGCCGCGCATCAGACCCAGGAGCTGCGCGAGGGCGATGCGGTGATCCTGAGCGGTGCCGAGCCGTGCGCGTTCCATCGCGCGAGCAACGGCCGGTCGTTGACCCTGCGTGTGCCGCGTGTGATGATCGAAGCGGCCGATCTCAGCATCGAGGATGCGGTGATGCGGCCGATTCCCGCAGGTCACGGCGCGCTGCAACTGCTCGATCACTATGCGGGCTGGCTCATGAGCAGCGGCGGTGCCATCGATGCGCAGCTCTTGAACCTGTCGGTGCGTCACGTCCAGGATCTGCTGGCGCTCGCGATCGGTCCGTCCGTCGACATGGCCGAGACGATGCGCGCGCGCGGATTGCGCGCCGCCCGGCTCAAGCTCGCCAAATCGTTTCTGGTCGCCAACAGCCGGCGTCGCGACGTGTCCGTATCGACGCTTGCGGCGAAGTTGAACGTCACGCCCCGCTATGTGCAGCGTCTGTTCGAGATCGACGGCACGACCTTCTCCGCATTCCTCGCCGGTGTGCGCCTCGCGAACGCCCATCGCATGCTGTGCGATCCTGCCCACGGCCAGCTCGGGATCGCCAGCATCGCCTATGATGTCGGCTTCGGGGATCTCTCGCACTTCAACCGCTCGTTCCGCCGCCAATATGGGCTGACGCCGCGCGAAGTCCGTGGCGATCGTGGCCAGAGCCAGGATGTCCGGCTCGCTGGCGTAACCCAAACGTGATCGCCGTCCACGCCACCTGGTGGCTGAACGCTGCGCGCCGTTGAGCTGAGTCAACGGTTTTCGGGAGCCGTATGGCAAAGCAAGCGCCTGCGTCAGCGACGAAGGCGTCTTGGAATGGATCAGCAGGAAACTGAGCGCGTCAACGATACCAGGCTTGTGCCACAGCCGCGCACTGAGGCCGCAACGGTGGTGCCGCATCCCGCCATGCCCGTTCCCGTGGCGCATCAGCCGCAACGGAAGCGGGTGATGTGGCCGCTGGTGCTGCTGCTCGCTGTTCTCGGCGCGGCGGGCGGCGGCGGTTACGTGTGGTGGCAGCAGCTTCACCCGCCGCTGCCGCTCGGCATCAGCGTCAGCAATGGTCGTATCGAGGCGGACGAGATCGATATCGCCACCAAATATGCCGGTCGCGTCGCCGAACTGCGCGCCGATATCGGCGATCTCGTCGAGGCCGGCCAGATCGTGGCGCGCATGGACACCAAGGAGCTGCAGCAGTCGCTGTCGAAGGCAGAGGCCCAGGCCGAACAGGCCCAGCATGTGGTCGATCAGGCGCACGCCAATCTGGCGCAGCTGCAATCGCAGAAGACGCTGGCCGAACAGGAGATGGAGCGCACGCGGAGCCTGCTGCAAAGTGGCTGGACGACGCGTGAGCTCGCCGACCAGCGCCAGCAGGCGCTCGACGCCGCGACCGCCGGCCTGACTGGCGCCCAAGCAAAGATATCGGAAGCGCAGCGCTCGCTGGAAGCGGTCCGGCACGACGTCGCGCTGTACATGGTCCAGATCGCCGACAATTCGCTGATCGCGCCGAAGCCGGGCCGCATCCAGTATCGGCTCGCCAATGTCGGCGAGGTGCTGGGCGCCGGCGGCAAGGTCTTCACCATGCTCGACACCGGCTATGTCTACATGGACGTGTTCCTGCAGACCGAGGAGGTCGGCAAGGTCAAGATCGGCAGCGACGCGCGGATCGTGCTCGACGCCTATCCGGATCGGCCGATCCCGGCGAAGGTCTCGTTCGTCGCCAGCCAGGCGCAGTTCACGCCGAAGACGGTGGAGACCCGCAGCGAGCGTGACAAGCTGATGTTCCGCATTCGCGTGCGCGTCGACCAGGACAGGCTCGCCGCGCATGCCGACGCCGTGCGCAGCGGTCTGCCGGGCGTGGCGTATGTCCGCTGGAATCCCGACACCGCCTGGCCCGCACGGCTGCAAGCTGCGCCATGAGCACATCAGCGCCTCCCGTCGCGGTGGTGAGGCAACTGTCCCAGCGCTATCGCGACATCACCGCGCTCGACGACGTCTCGCTCGAGATCCCCGGCGGCTGCGTCGTCGGCCTGATCGGTCCCGATGGCGTCGGAAAATCGTCGCTGCTGTCGATCCTGGCCGGCGCCCGCGCGATCCAGTCGGGCGATGCCGTCGTGCTCGGCGCCGACATGGCTGACCGGCGCGCGCGCGAGCAGGTCTGCCCGCGGATCGCCTACATGCCGCAGGGTCTCGGCAAGAATCTCTATCCCGATCTCAGCGTGCGCGAGAACATCGTGTTCTTCGCCCGGCTGTTCGGCCAATCCCGTGCAGAACGCGACTGGCGCATCGCCGAACTGTTGGAGGCGACGGCCTTGGCTGACTTCGCCGACCGGCCGGCGAAAAAATTGTCCGGCGGCATGAAGCAGAAGCTCGGCCTGTGCTGCTCGCTGATCCACGATCCCGACTTCCTGATCCTGGACGAGCCGACCACCGGCGTCGATCCGCTGTCGCGGCGGCAGTTCTGGGACCTGATCGACCGGCTCAGGGCGCGCAGCGCCAACCGCATGAGCGTCATCGTCGCCACCGCCTACATGGAGGAGGCCGAGCGCTTCGACTGGCTGATCGCGATGAACGATGGCCGCGTGCTCGCGACCGGCGCGCCGGACGAGCTGAAGGCGCAGACCGGCGCGGCGACGATTGAGGATGCGTTCGTCGCGCTGCTGCCCGATGGCGCCGCACGGGACGAGGCGGCCATGCCGCCGAAGGCCGAACTCGACGGCAGCCACGAGACCGTCATTGTAGCGCGCGACCTGACTTGCCGCTTCGGCGATTTCACCGCCGTCGACGGCGTCAATTTCGCGATTCGCAAGGGCGAGATCTTCGGCTTCGTCGGCTCGAACGGCTGCGGCAAGACCACGACGATGAAGATGCTCACCGGGCTCTTGCCGCCGACCGCGGGCGAGGCGCTGATCTTCGGCCGCTCGATGGAGGCCGGCAACCATGAATCGCGCAGCCGGGTCGGCTACATGTCGCAGGCGTTCTCGCTGTATGGCGAGCTCACGGTGCGGCAGAACCTCGTGCTGCATGCCCGTCTGTTTCACCTGCCCGGCGCCACCGCCGACAAGCGGATCGCCGAGCTCATCGATCGCTGTGATCTCGCCGACCATGTCGACGGTCTCGCCGCTGATCTGCCGCTCGGCATTCGGCAGCGGCTGTCGCTCGCGGTGGCGATCGTCCACAAGCCCGACCTGCTGATCCTGGACGAACCAACCTCGGGGGTCGATCCCGTGGCGCGCAACCAGTTCTGGCGGCTGCTGATCGAATTGTCGCGGCAGGACGAGATGACCATCTTCGTCTCCACGCATTTCATGAACGAGGCCGCGCGCTGCGACCGGCTGTCGCTGATGCATGAGGGGCGCGTGCTCGCCACCGACACGCCGGACGGGCTGATCGCGGCCAAGGGAGCGCAGACGCTCGAACAGGCCTTCATCGCCTTCCTCGAGCAGGACGCCGGCGTCGCCGATCCGCCGGTCACTCTCACCCAGGCGAGCCCCGATCAGCCGCATGCAACGCCAGCGCAGGGCGACCAGCGCCAGCCCGCCTTCAGCTCGCGGCGGCTGCTCGCCTATACGATCCGCGAGGGCCTGGAGCTGATCCGCGATCCGATCCGGCTGATGTTCGCGCTGTTCGGCACTGCGTTCCTGATGATCGTGATCGGCTTCGGCATCTCCACCGACGTCAACAACCTCACCTTCGCCGCGCTCGACCGCGACCAGTCGCCGGAGAGCCGCGCCTATCTCGCCGAGCTCCGCGGCTCGCGCTACTTCGTCGAGCGGCCGCCGCTCGCCGATTATGCCGAGCTGGAGCGGCGCATGAAGAGCGGCGACATCAAGGCCTCGATCGAGATCCCGCCGAATTTTGGCGTCGATCTCAAGCGGGGACGGCCGGTGTTCGTCTCTGCCTGGATCGACGGCGCAATGCCGTTCCGCGCCGAGACCATCCGCGGCTATCTCGAAGGCACGCATCAGCTCTATCTGTCCGATCCCGCGGTGAAGACCACGCAGCCGCTGCCCGCCGCGCCGGTCAATGTCGAGATCCGCTTCAAGTACAATCAGGCGTTCGACAGCATCTATGCGATGGCGCCGAGCACCATCGCGCTGCTGCTGGCGCTGTTCCCGGCGATCCTGATGGCGTTGGCGGTGGTGCGCGAAAAGGAGCTCGGCTCGATCACAAATCTCTACGTCACACCGGTGACGCGGCTGGAATTCCTGATCGGCAAGCAGCTGCCCTACGTCGGCGTCGCGCTGGCGAATTTCGTGCTGATGTTCGTGATGGCGCTGGTGCTGTTCCGCGTGCCGCTCAAGGGTGCGTTCCTGCCGCTGCTCGCCGGCACCTTCGTCTATGTGTTCACGACGACCGGCTTCGGCATGCTGATCTCGACCTTCTGCCGCACCCAGATCGCGGCGCTGTTCGGCACCGCGATCCTGACCGTGCTGCCGGCGACACAGTTCTCCGGTATGCTGGTCCCGGTCTCCTCGCTGTCCGGCGCCGCGCGGCTGATCGGCATGGGCTTTCCGATGACCTACTACCGCCCGATCACGGTCGGCACCTTCACCAAGGGATTGGGCTTTGCCGATGTCGGCATGGACATCCTGGCGCTGCTGGTCTTCATTCCCGCGCTGACCGCGGTCAGCCTCCTGATGCTGCCGAAGCAGGAGCGCTGAGCCATGCTGCGCTCGCTGTCCAACATCTTCTGGCTCGGCACCAAGGAGCTGCGCAGCCTGTTCGGCGATGTCGTGCTGATCGGGCTCGTGATCTATTCGTTCACGGTCGCCGTCATCAGCCAGGCGCAGAGCAGCTCGCAGGAGCTGCACCGCGCCTCGATCGCGGTGGTCGACGAGGACCATTCCGAGCTGTCTCGCCGCATCACCAAGGCGTTCCTGCCGCCATATTACCAGACGCCGGTGCACATCCGTCAGGACCAGATCGAGCCGCTGATGAACAGCGGCCGCTTCACCTTCGTGCTCGACATCCCGCCGAACTTCCAGCGCGATGTTCTCGCCGGCCGCAAGCCGTCGGTTCAGGTCAATGTCGATGCGACCGCGATGATCCAGGCCGGCATCGGCTCCGGTTACGCGCTCGAGATCATCGATACCGAGGTCGCCTGGTTCGTCGCCCGCTCCGAGACGCCGTCGCTGGCTCCGGTGAATCTGGTGACGCGGATCGCGTTCAATCCCAATGTGACCACGGCATGGTTCGAGGGCGTGATGGGCATCATCAACAGCGTGACCATGCTGGCGATCATCCTGGCCGGCGCGGCGCTGGTGCGCGAGCGCGAGCACGGCACCATGGATCATCTGCTGGTGATGCCGCTGTCGCCGTTCGAGATTGCGATGTCGAAAATCTGGGCCAATGCGCTGGTGATCGCGGTGGCGGTTGCCGTGGCCCTGTATCTCGTCGTCAGATGGTATCTGCAGGTGCCGATCATGGGCTCGATCCCGCTGTTCCTCGGCGGCACCGTGCTTTATTTGTTCTTCGCCACTTCGGTCGGGCTGTTCCTCGGCACGATCGCGCGGTCGATGCCGCAGCTCGGGCTGCTCTACATTCTCGTCGCGGTGCCGATCAACATGCTGTCCGGCGGGATGACGCCGGTGGAGAGCCAGCCGGTCTGGCTGTCGACGATCATGAAGGCCTCGCCCTCGACGCACTTCGTCTCGTTCGCGCAGTCGATCCTCTATCGCGGCGCGGGCCTCGATGTCGTCTGGCCGCAATTCGTCGCCGTGGCCGTCACGGCCGCGCTGGTGCTGTGGCTGACCTTGCGCCGCTTCCGGACCGCCATCGCGGCGGCCTGAGGCTCAACAAAAAAGCCTCGGCGGAGCCGAGGCTTTTGCGAATCGTTGCGGTCGCGATCAGTAGCGCGCGACGACCGGGGTGCCGAACTTGTAGTTCACGCCGACCCGGACGGTGTGGAACGAGAAATCCTGCGACAGATTTTCCCGGTAGTTGAAGCCGGGAGGAGCAAACGTGCTGCCGGGGGAATAGGTCGAGGCGTAGCTGATGTTGCCGAGGTCGGTGTAGAGGTACTCGGCCTTCACCGTCCAGTTCGGGGCGAACGCATGCTCGACGCCGGCGCCGACCGTCCAGCCGGCCTTCGTCACGTTGGCAGACGCGGTCTTGGCGTAGCCGTTGCCCGAGGTCAGATCCCAGCTGCCCTTGACGTTGCCGACGGCGAGACCGCCCGTGACATAGAATAGCGTGGTGTCGACGGCGACACCCGCGCGGCCGCGCAGGGTCATGAACCAGTCGGTGCGGATGGTCTCGTTGAACGTGCGCGTCGTCGGCGGATTCGGGCCCGTGACGATCAGGCGCTTGTTGATGTCCGATCCGTTGATGTCGGCCTCGATGCCGAACACACCCGGGCCGCTCTGCCAATTGTAGCCCGCCTGCAAGCCGCCGACGATGCCGGCGGGATTGAGCCGGTTGTTGCTGAGGGCGACGAACGTATTCTGGAAGGCGACGCCTTCGGCCGCCCAGCTGCTGGTCTGATCGAGGGTCGTGCCGAGATTCGAGCGGCCCCAGCCATAGCCGACGTTGCCGCCGAAGTAGCCGCCGGTCCAATTGTAGATCGCGGCCGGAGGCGGAGCCTTGGTGTAGCGTGCCGGAAGGTCTGCGGCGAAAGCGCCGAACGAGGTCGCGAGGAGCAGGGCGGTTGCGGAGACGAGCGTCTTCATCGGTCACAATCCTCAAATCAAATGAGCAACGTTCGGACACACTCATCTCACAATCCGATTTGTTGTGCTGTAGTCCAACTACAACACTCGCCGTCGTAAGTATCTGTGATGTCGTCACAATTCTCCGTTGTGCCGTTAACCCTAAGTCGTTGTAAACCCGACTCCTAATGGGCACAGCGGTTCAGTGATACGGGAGGCCGCCGCGTCTCGACCGCCGTCCAGGCGGATGCGGACAAATTGACGCATCTCATTAGGCAACGATTTGCCAACCATCCGCAGCACTGGCGCGGGCCGCTAACGATTTCGAAAACGCGCGGGTGCACCGTTGCCTCCGTCGTCCTGGGGGACGGAGAGAGGAGAGCAGTCATGATGAATGGGGAAGCGGTTCTCGAAAACGTGCGGCGCTATCGCACCATCGCCTCCTTGTACCGGCAGACGGCGGCATTCCGGCCGCATCAGCGCGAGTCGCTGCTGGCGCAGGCGGCCGAATGGGAAAGCCGCGCGGTCGCCGAGCTCGAGGATTACTTCATCGCGCGCCAGGCGCCGTCGCAGCCGCCTGCAAACATGAACTATCATACGCCGTCCTACACGCCGCCCGCCTGGCAGATGGCCGCGGCGTAGTCGCAAGGTCGCAGCCGAGCAGCCCCGCGGCGCAATCCGCGCCCGAGTTGGTGTGCCGATGGACCCTCTCCGAGCGAGAGGGGCAGGGAAGACCAGGCACCGACCGGTGCCCGTGGCCCCCGTGCGAGAAGAATGCACGGGGCAGGAACCACAGGTTCGGCCGACGACCGGCCCTCCCTGCGCAATGGGCTACGGCTTATACGTGCTCTTCTCGGTGCACCGGGCTTTCTGGCCACCGTATCGCGACAACGCTTTCGCGTTGCGCGGGACACCAGCATCGGGGTGTCAGAACCACACGACTTCACCGTCCGCAACGAACCGTTCGTCGGCATGCCCTTGGGCATGCTGCGATCCACTGCGGCCATCGCTCCCCGCCTCGCGTGTCGTGACGACCGCGATACGCCCTCTGCTCGAGGCGGTATGTCCGCATCAGACAATAGATTTCGAAAAAACGGAAGCAAAAAATTTTAGCGGTGGCATCTGGACAGGGGTCATCGCGTTGAGGCGGCGGGCGAAATGAGTTTTTCGGAGCATGTCGCCTCGTGGCGTTGGAGATCGAGCTGGAGTGGACCGGTCTGCCCGACGGGCGACTCACGCGTCGAAGATCTCGCCGAGCGATTAGTCCGGAGTTTCCCGAGACGACATCGGATTGGGAGCCGACAGCGGTGCTTCACACTGGCTGTCGTCCCGGACAAGCCACGACGCGCGCGAGCGCGTTGGGGCGCCGATCCGGGACCCATAACCACAGGGCGTCGGTGTTGGCACCACTGCCGCTCCAGCGTGCGCGACACGGGCAGCACGGAGTATGGATCCCGGATCTGCGCCCTGCCAACGCGGGCGCATTGTCAGGACTTGTCCGGGATGACGGCGGAGGGGATCGGCGGTCGTGTGTCTTCAAGCGGGGGAGCTTCGCATAACCGGCGCTTGGTGATCCCAGGGCTGGCGCAGGACTTGCTGAGCCTAAGGCGGCCGGCGGCTCCGGCGACGAGGGGACTCGATGAGAGCGTTCGGTCGCGACCGTGGCATGTGCGCCTGGGATGATTTCGCCCAGTCATCGATAGACGCCCGCCTGGCGCTGGCGGGAGCGCGGTCGGGGCAGATTCCGCCGTTCCTGATGCTGTCCGTGCCCGGAATGAGCGCGCGGGACCATCGCGTCTGCTCGGAGCTGTGGACGCGGGATCGCCTGGCCGCCAGCGGCGCGGAGCGAAGCCGCCTGGATTTCCGCTTCGACCTGGGGGTTCGCGACAAACTTCGTGTCGGCTACCTGTCAAACGACTTCCACGATCACGCGACCGCGCATCTGCTGATCGAGGCGCTCGAGGCCAACGATCGGACGCGCTGCGAGCTGCACGCCTTCTCGTTCGGGGCCGATGACGGCGGCACGATGCGCGGCCGGCTCAGCCGCGCCTTCGACGTCTTTCACGACATCACGGCGCTGAGCGACAGCGATGCCGCGACCGCGGTCCATGCGGCGGCCATCGACATCCTGGTCGACCTGAAGGGATTCACGCGCGGCGCCCGCACCGGAATCCTGATGCTGCATCCGGCGCCGGTCCAGGTGAACTTTCTCGGCTATCCCGGGACGCTCGGCCGCGACATCTGCGACTACATGATCACGGACGCGTTCATCACGCCGCCCTCCGCCGCGGCCGATTACGCCGAGAGCTTCGCCTATATGCCGCATTCCTACCAGCCGCATGGCCGGGCCAGCCTGGGGCCGCCACCGGCGCGCGGCGATGTCGGTCTGCCGGAATCCGGCTTCGTGTTCTGCTGCTTCAATCAGGCCTACAAGTTCACCCCGGACGTGTTCGACATCTGGTGCCGGCTGCTGGCGGAAAGCCCGGACAGCTTGCTGTGGCTGCTCGCCTCGGATCAGGCGCAGGGCAATCTGCGCGGCGAGGCGCTACGCCGCGGCGTTTCGCCGGACCGCCTGGTGTTCGCACCGGAGCTCGATCAGAAGGCGCATCTCCGCCGGCTGCAGCTGGCGGATCTCGTTCTGGATACCGCGCCGTACGGCGCGCACACCACGGCGAGCGATGCGCTCTGGGCGGGCGTGCCGATCCTCACCTGTGCGGGCGATACGCTGGCGTCGCGGGTGGCTGGCAGCCTGCTGCATGCGGTCGGCCTGTCCGAGCTGATTGCCTCCGACGAAGCCGATTACGTCGCGGTCGCGCTGACGCTTGCGGCCGAGCCCGACCTGCTGCAGGCAGCCAAGGCGAGGCTTCGGCGCAACCGCCTGGTCGCCCCCTTGTTCGATGCGCCGGCCTTCGCCCGATCGCTCGAGGATCTCTACGCGCAGATGTGGGACCGGTGGCGCCGCGGCGTCGGCCATGCGGCGATCTGGGCTGCCGCGACGCCACCCCGATGACGCTGCCGGTCCGTTACTCCCTTGCCATGCGCGCGGCGGCGAGCAGGCCGATCAGGGCGGTGAGCGCGCCGACGCTCATGGCGTTGATGGACACCAGCGAGGCGTAGTCGGACTCGGCGACGCGCATCAGCGGCTCGCCGAGACGGGCGTCGACGAACAGATAGGAGGCGAACGGCAAGGCCAGCAGCGGCAGCGACCGGAGGCGCTCCTCGGGACGAAACAGCAGCGCGCCGAGCAAAGCGCAGGGAATCAGGAACAGCTCGACGCCGCTATGGGTGCCGAACAGCTTGACGGAGAACACCGTATTGCCGGTGCCGGCCAGCACCATCAGGGCGCGGCCGGCAAACGGGTCGCGTCGCGCGAGCACGGGCACGCTGGCGAACAGCGGCAAGGTCAGCAGCGTGAGCCAGGCCGGCCAGGCGGCGGTGCCGGCGATCGCATGCAGATACAGCGGATAGAACGGCTGGTTGGAGACGATGACCAGGGCGACCTTGGCGGCGATGTCGGCTTGCGGATCGTCCGTCGTCGCATAGGCCTGGACGGCGGCGAGCCAGCGCCGGAACATGTCAATCATTCACGCAACCTCGACTCCGCTGATCGGTCCTGCTGATCGACCTTGCGCCAGCCGCTCATGAAACGCGCGCATGCGGCGGACGGATCAGCCGGCGCCGTTCCCGGCGCTGGTCCTTTGGGTCACGCATTCAGCGCCGTGCGGATCATGCGGGCGAGATCGGCACTCTGATAGGGCTTGGTCAAGAGCAGCACGCCGGCATCGAGGCGGCCGTGGTGCACGATGGCGTTTTCCGTATAGCCCGAGGTGTACAGCACCTTGAGGTTCGGCCGCCGCTTCAAGGCTTCGATCGCCAACTGACGGCCGTTCATGCCGCCGGGCATGATGATGTCGGTGAACAGCAGATCGATGCGGACGGGGCTGTCGATCAGCGCCAGCGCCTCGTCGGCCTTGCTGGCGGCGAGCGTGGTGTAGCCGAGCCGCTTGATCTGGGCGATCACATATTCGCGCACCAGGGAGTCGTCTTCCACGATCAGGATGGATTCGTCGCCGCGCTCCATGCCGGCCATGCTGATGTCGGCCAGCGCTGCGTCGGCGTCGCGGTTGGCTTGCGGCAGATACAGCTTCACCGAGGTGCCGTGCCCCGGCTCGCTGTAGATCTTGATATGGCCGTTGGACTGCTTGACGAAGCCATAGACCATGCTCAGCCCGAGGCCCACGCCCTTGCCGACGTCCTTGGTGGTGAAGAACGGCTCGAACACCTTGTCGAGCAAATTGGCCGGAATGCCGACGCCGGTGTCGCTGACCGCGATCATCACGTAGTTGCCGGGGATCACCTCCGGATTCATCCGCGCATAGGCGTCGTCGAGCAGCACGTTCTTGGTTTCGAGCGTGAGCTTGCCGCCCTCGGGCATGGCGTCGCGCGCGTTCAGCGCGAGGTTGAGGATCGCGGTCGAGAGCTGGCTGGGATCGATCATGGCCGGCGCCGAATCGTGCGCCAGCATGGATTCGATCTCGATCTGCTCGCCGAGCGTCCGCCGCAGCAGGCGGGCGGTGTCGACCACCATGCCGTTGATGTCGACGCTGCGCGGCTGCAGCGGCTGGCGCCGCGCGAACGCCAGCAGGTGCTTGGTCAGGTCGGCGCCGCGCGCGGCCGCCGAATTGATAAGGCTGGTGATCTGCACGAGCTGCGGACGGTCCTTCACGGCCTCGGCGAGGATCTCGATCGTGCCTGTGATCACGGTGAGGATGTTGTTGAAATCGTGCGCGACACCGCCGGTGAGCTGGCCGATCGCCTCCATCTTCTGTGCCTGGCGTACCTGTGCCTCGGTGGCCTCTATCTCCTGGAAGCGCCTCACCATGGCTTCCGCGGTGCGCCGCTGCCGCGTTTCCTCCTCGAGCTGCGCATAGGCATGCTTCAGCTCGGCCCGGGACGGCATCGTCAGCACGCGCGGCAGCAACAGCAGCAGCGCCGCGGCGATGCCTGCCGACATGAAGGCCAGGAAACCCTTGGTGGTCGCCTCGAGCACGTAGGCCGGCACCCACAAGGTCAGCACTTCGATCAGCCGCGTCAGTCCACATACCGACACCCAGAACGCGAATGCCCAGAAGATGTAGCTGAACTGAAAGTCGCGGCGACGATAGACCATGTAGGCGAGGACGAAGGCGATGGCGAAGAAGGCGAACGAGATGAGGGTATCGGACACCGCGTTCACCCAGATCAATTCAGGTGTCCACAGCAAACACTCGCCGTGCGGCGTGAGCTTCGACATGTCCCAATCCCCAACCCTGCGGCCAGCCACATTGCCTCATGGCTTTGCCGTCGCCTTGGCGTCCCCTTAGCAGAACATCGAATTTCCGTTGAGCACACAAGCGTGCTGACTGTCACATATCGCCGATTGGTAGAGCGGCACCGCGGCCGTTCGTTCGATGCACGCAGCGGTAGCGCGGCCCAGCCTTGCCATTGCGCTTGACGCGCGTTGTACCGAAAGGTACAGAGTGTTCATATCAGTACACAGGAGATTCGATATGGCCCCGCCCGTTCCGCCGTTCACGCTCGAAACCGCTATCCAGAAAGTCCGAATGGCCGAGGACGGCTGGAACAGCCGCGATCCCGAGCGGGTGTCCAAGGTCTACACGCCCGACAGCCGCTGGCGGAATCGCGCCGAGTTCATCAACGGCCGCGCCGAGATCGTCGCCTTCCTCACCCGCAAATGGGCGAAGGAGCTGGACTACCGGCTGATCAAGGAGATCTGGGCTCATAGCGACGACAGGATCGCAGTCCGCTTCGCCTATGAGTGGCACGACGATAGCGGCAACTGGTTCCGGTCCTATGGCAATGAGAACTGGGAGTTCGACGCCGAAGGCCTGATGCAGCGGCGCTACGCCTGCATCAACGATCTCCCGATCAAGGAGGCTGACCGCAAATTCCATTGGCCGCTTGGACGGCGCCCGGACGATCATCCGGGCCTGTCCGACCTCGGTCTCTGAGCACGCGCGCCATGCGGACGCTCTATGAGCGCGCCGATGTCGTGCCGCTGATCGCCGAGGTGTTCCGCGAGTTCGGCTTCGAGGGCACCTCGCTCAGCCGCATCACCGAGAAGACGGGCCTCGGCAAGGGCAGCCTGTATCATTTCTTCCCGGGCGGGAAGGATGAGATGGCGCGCGCCGTGCTGGCGCATGTCGACGGCTGGTTCGAGCGCGAGATCTATGCGCCGCTGCGCGACGGTCCGCCCGACGACGCCGTCGCGCAGATGTGGCGGGGTGTCGACGACTACTTCCGGTCCGGCCGCCGTGTGTGCCTCGTCGGCGCCTTCGCGCTCGACGAGACGCGCGATCGCTTCGCGGCCGATATCGCCAGCTATTTTACGCGCTGGATCGCAAGCTTGCGCGATGCGCTGATGCGCGCCGGCTGGCCGGCCGACCAGGCCATCGATCATGCCGAAGAGGTGGTGCTCGGCATTCAGGGCGCCCTGGTGCTGGCGCGCGCGACCGCCGACGAGGCCGTGTTCGGCCGCGCGCTCGCGCGGTTCCGGCAACGCCTGCAACAGCTCCCCGGCTGATCCCAGGGAACTGCCACGGGAACTGCCTCCTCAAGCGGCACTGCGTGGGCTGAAATATCGGCGCGCCGCGCCGGTGAAATCGTGGTTGTGTTGGGCGCAACGTCCCGAACAGGCGGCGACATCGAGGGAGGTCCGGCATGAATGGGTTAGGCGGTCTCAACAAATCCGATCACGGTGTGGTCATCGGACTGGTGCAGCTGCAGCTGCCGGTCGTCGTGACCAAGGACGATCTCGCGCGGCAGACCGAGAAGATCGTCTGGACGGTCGGCAAGGCCCGGCGCAATCTCGGCACCATGGACCTCGTGGTCTTCCCGGAATATTCGCTTCACGGCCTGTCGATGGACACCAATCCGGACATCATGTGCCGGCTCGACGGGCCGGAGGTCGCAGCCTTCAAGCAGGCGTGCATCGACAACAAGATCTGGGGCTGCTTCTCGATCATGGAGTACAACCCCGACGGCAATCCCTATAATTCCGGCCTGATCATCGACAGCAATGGCGACATCAAGCTGTATTATCGCAAGCTGCATCCGTGGATTCCGGTCGAGCCGTGGGAGCCCGGCGATCTCGGCATTCCCGTGATCGAGGGGCCGCGCGGCGCCAAGATCGCACTGATCATCTGTCATGACGGCATGTTCCCGGAGATGGCGCGGGAATGCGCCTACAAGGGCGCCGAGATCATGATCCGGACGGCAGGCTACACCGCGCCGATCCGCGAGAGCTGGCGCTTCACCAACCAGGCCAATGCGTTCCAGAACCTGATGGTGACGGCCAATGTCTGCATGTGCGGCTCCGACGGCTCGTTCGATTCCATGGGCGAGGGCATGATCGTCAATTTCGACGGCAGCATTCTCGCGCATGGCACCACCGGCCGCGTCGACGAGATCATCACCGCCGAAGTGCGCCCCGATCTCGTGCGCGAGGCGCGCATCGGCTGGGGCGTCGAGAACAACATCTATCAGCTCTGGCATCGCGGCTATGTCGCGGTGAAAGGCGGCGCGATGGACTGCCCCTACACCTTCATGCAGGACATGGTCGCGGGCACCTACCGCCTGCCGTGGGAAGATCAGGTCAAGGTGACCGACGGCACGTCCTGCGGCTTCCCGGCGCCGACCCGCGTGTTCGGCAAGATGGCCAAGGCGGCGGAGTAGCGGACTTCCCCTAAGGCTTCGCTGAAGCTCAACTGTCTCCGCCGTCATGGCCGGGCTTGTCCCGGCCATCCACGCCGTCCGGCATGCTGAGAACCACGTGGATGCCCGGGACGAGCCCGGGCATGACGAGGTGGAGGCGGTTCAGCGTAATCTTGACAGCTCGATCGTCTGCCAATTATTTTACATTTAAAATAATTGGCAGACAGGTCCGTCATCATGAGTGCATCGGCCAAGGTGATCCCGCGCGACTGGCTCGACTGGCCGTTCTTCGAGCCGAAGCATCGCGCGCTGTGTGAAAGGCTCGACGGCTTCGTCGCCTCCGGACAGCTCGACGATGTCGATCATGGCGACGTCGACGCCGCCTGCCGCAAGATCGTGCGTGCGCTCGGCGCGGCGGGGTTGCTCGACAGCGCCGTGGTGTCGCCCGACGCGGATGCCGGCGCCATCGACTCGCGCGCGATCTGCCTGTCGCGCGAGACGCTCGCTTATGCCGACGGCCTCGCCGACTTCGCCTTCGCCATGCAGGGCCTGGGCTCCGGCGCGATCGCGCTTGGCGGCTCGCCGGAGCTGCGCGCCAGCGTGCTGCCCAAGGTGCGATCGGGTGAATGGCTCGCCGCCTTCGCGCTGTCGGAGAAGGACGCAGGCTCGGATGTCGCCGCGATGGCCTGCGCCGCGCGGCTGGACGGCGACGCCTACGTGCTCGACGGCGAGAAGACCTGGATCTCCAATGGCGGCATCGCCGACGTCTACACGCTGTTCGCCCGCACCGGCGAAGCGCCCGGCGCGCGCGGCATCTCCGCCTTCGTCGTCTTCCCCGACGATCCCGGCTTCTCCATCGCCGAGCGCATCGAGGTGATCGCGCCGCATCCGCTGGCGACCTTGCGGCTGCAGAACTGCCGCATCCCGGCGAGCCGGCGACTCGGCGCGCCCGGCGGCGGCTTCAAGCTGGCGATGCAGACGCTCGACATCTTCCGCGCGTCGGTGGCCGCCGCGGCACTCGGCTTCGGCCGCCGCGCGCTCGACGAGTCGCTGGCGCATGCCTCGAGCCGCAAGATGTTCGGCGGTGCGCTGGCCGATCTGCAGATGACGCAGGCGGCGTTCGGCGAGATGGCGACGGAGACCGACGCGGCCGCACTGCTGACCTATCGCGCGGCCTGGCGGCGTGACGTGCAGAAGCTGCCGACGACGCGCGAGGCCGCCATGGCCAAGCTCGCCGCGACCGAGACCGCACAGCGCGTCATCGATCGCGCGCTGCAGATGTTCGGCGGCCGCGGCGTGCGCAAGGGCGAGATCGTCGAAAGCCTGTACCGCGAAATCCGCGCGTTGCGAATCTACGAAGGTGCGACCGAGGTGCAGAAGCTCATCGTGGCGCGCGAACTGCAGAAGTCGCGCACAGGGCGCGTGCGCGACTGAGGCCTTGCGGCGCGACAGGCCGTCCGTCGTGCTGCGCCAGATTGACGCATTCGGCCGTTCGGGCTCGAACTAACAACGTATGTCGCAGCGATCTCATCACTGTTTTGTCTCGATCATTCCGCGTGAATGCACGCGAGCACGCGTATGGCCGTCATTTGGATCACCCGGTAAACTCCGGGGGTCCTAGAATTCCCCTTTGATTTTAGTGAATCTCTAAGCCCGTCCTCGCAACGATGCCGCCGTCTTGTTCCGGTGGAGAGTCGTTCGTGTCCGAGGACGTGAAGTCGAAAGAGTCCGTAAAACTACCGGCCGACTGCAGTATCTCAGCGATCCGCGAAGTACACGAGCTGATCCGCGATGCGTTCGGACAGCACGCTGCGCTCGAGATCGATGGCTCCTGCGTCGACCGCGCCGACGTGACGTCGATCCAGCTCCTGATCTCGACCGCCAAGACCGGTCGCGAGCAGGGACGCGCGGTCGCGCTCACCGCGCCGTCGCAGGTGTTGTGCAACGTCATCAGGCGCGCCGGTCTTGCGGACGGCGATCATCATTTCACCAGCCAGATCGAATCGCGCTGATGACCCGCTCTCCGACCTCCCAAAGCGGTATGCAGCCATGAGCAGGCCGGATTGGACCGAGTCGTTCCGGCAGGAAGCCGCCGAGCTCCTCGACACGCTCGAAGGGGCGCTGCTGGATCTGTGCGATCAGCCTGACGATCGCGAACTCGTCGACTGCGCCTTCCGTGCGCTGCATACGATCAAGGGCTCGGGCTCGATGTTCGGCTTCGAGCGGGTCGCGCTGTTCACACATGAATTCGAGACGGCGTTCGACAGGGTCCGCCGCGGCGAGATCACGCCGACGCGCGATCTCATCTCGGTGGCGCTCGCGGCCAAGGACTACATCCGTTCGCTCGTCCAGTCGCCCGACAGCACCGATGACATCATCGGCGACGGCATTCTCGACGATCTCAGGCGCTTCGTGGCGCCGACCGGCGCGCCGGCCGAGACGCAGCCTGCGGCCGTCGCCGCCGTTACAGCCGAACCTGCAGCACAGGCCGGCTGGCGCCTGCAGCTCGAATTCGAGCACCACATCCTCCGCAACGGCTCCAATCCGCTGCACTTCCTCGACGACCTGAGCAAGCTCGGTCCCTGCTTCGCGGTGGCGCTGACCGATGCCGTTCCGCTGCTCGACGAACTGCAGCCCGAGGATTGCTATCTCAAATGGGACGTGACGCTGCATTCAACATGCAGCCGCGAGATCATCGACGACATCTTCATGTTCGTCGCCGAGGAGATGAAGCTGACGGCCACGCCGCTGTCGCTCAATGAGCTGCCGCCTGTGGCCGGGCCGACCGTTGCCGCGCCGCCGCTGCAGCCGGCCGCGCCCGAGACGCGGACGCAGACGCTGACCGAGGCGCCGGCCGCCACGGCGACGCCGCGCCAGAGCGCAAGCGAGAGCCAGGATCAGGAGCGTAGCGCGGAGCGGCGTCGTGACGAGCCGAAGCGCAGCGACGCCAGCGGCAATGCCACCGTGCGCGTGCAGGCGCGGCGTCTCGACGAGATGATGGACCGCGTCGGCGAACTTGTGATCGCGCAGGCGCGGCTGAGCCAGCTTGCCGCCGGCAGCGCCGACGTCTCGATCAAGCTGATCGCGGAGGAGATCGAGCGCCTTGCCGCGAGCCTGCGCGATACCACGATGGGCGCGCGCATGGTGCCGATCGGCTCGCTGTTCGGCCGCTTCCGCCGCCTGGTCCATGATCTCTCGCGCGACCTGGCCAAGCCGGTCGATTTCGTGACGTCGGGCGAGGACACCGAGCTCGACAAGACCATGATCGAATGTCTCGCCGATCCCCTGGTGCATCTGATCCGCAATGCGATTGACCATGGCATCGAGCAGACGGACGCGCGGGCGGCCGCCGGCAAGACCGAACGTGGCCGTATCGAGCTGCATGCCGTGCACTCCGGCGCGCAGGTGCTGGTGACGGTGCGCGACAATGGCGGCGGGCTCAACACCGCCCGGATCCGCACCAAGGCGGAAGAGCAGGGGCTGATCGCGCCGGGTGCGGCGCTCTCGGACGCCGACATCCACCAGTTCATGTTCCATCCGGGATTCTCGACCGCGCAGACCATCTCGGCGCTGTCGGGTCGCGGCGTCGGCATGGACGTCGTCAAGCGCACCATCGAGACGATGCGCGGCACCATCGACCTTGCGACTCGGCCGGGCGAGGGCACCACGGTGACGCTGCGCCTGCCGCTGACGCTCGCGATCATCGAAGGGCTCATGATCCGGGTCGGCGACGCCCGCTACATCATTCCGCTGTCGGCGGTCGAGGAATGCGTCGAACTCACCGCTGCCGATCAGCGCGCGCGCGGCCGCCACTTCCTCAACATCCGTGGCGATCTCGTGCCGTATTTGATGCTGCGCGACATCCTGCATGCGCGCGGCGCGCCGGACGACTATCAGAAGACGATCATCGTCTCGACGGGCGAGTCCCGCGTCGGCCTGGTCGCCGACCAGATCATCGGCAGCCACCAGACCGTCATCAAGTCGCTCTCCAAGCTGCACTCCGACGTCACGATCTTCTCCGGCGCGACGATCCTCGGCGACGGCACGGCCGCGCTGATCCTCGACGTGCCGCAGCTGGTCGGACTCGCCCAGACGCATGCCGATAAGCATCATCTCAACGAGGCCGCCTGATGGGACCGCACGCCGAGCAAGCCGCCGCCGCGACGATCGACGCCGCCGTCCAGGTCGTCATGATCGGGCTCGGCGACGAGAAGTTCGCGCTCGATGCCGCGATCGTGCGCGAGATCATCGATCCCGTGCCGGCGACGCAGGTCGCGGGCGCAAGGCCCTTCGTGCCGAGTATCATCAACGTCCGCGGCAACATCGTCCCGCTCGCCGATCTCAGGCTGCGCTTCGGCATGCCGGTGACGGAGGTGTCGGGCGACACCCGCATCGTGGTGATCGAGGTCCCGGTCGAGGACGAGCCGGTCATGGTCGGGGTCATCGCCGACAAGGTCTACGAGGTGACCGAGATCTTCCACGCCGATACGCAGCAGACGCCGCGCGTCGGCGTGAACTGGAAGCCGGAGTTCATCCGCTGCATCACCAAGTGGCGCGACGAGTTCGTCATCGTACCGAACATGGAACGCATTCTGAATTAGTCAGACCAGACTTCCGAGGGGCAATTATGAGATTCACGGTCAAGGCCAAACTGGCGGCATCGTTCGGTGTCGTGATCCTGCTGTCGATGATCGCGGGCGCGGTCGGCTACATGAAGCTGTCGGATACGATCGCGACGACGGAGACGATCGTCGGGGCCGCGGGGCGGATGGAAAAGGCGATGGAGCTGGAGACGAAGCTGCTGCTCCAGGTGCGCGCCGAGAAGAACGCGCTGCTGACGGCGACGGACGCCGAGTTCGACCGCTTTTCGGCGGAGATCGCGACCTTGCGCACGGCGATGGCCAAGACCAAGGACGAGATCTACGCGGTCGCGACCGAGAACGGGCGCAAGCTGCTGGATCAGTTCACCACCCATTTTGCCGCCTTCACCGCCGCGCAGGATGAAGGCTTGAAGCTCGGCCGGGCCGATCGCGCCAAAGGCGCGGTCCATTCGATGACGGAGGTGCGCAAGGCGGTCGGGCAGACCACCACCTCACTCGAGGAGTATGTGCACTACGTCCAGGGGCTGATGGCATCGCGCGCCGAGCAGGCCAGGGCCGATGGCGCCCGCGCGCAGCTGCTGCTGATCAGCCTGCTCGGCGCGGCGCTGCTGCTCGGCGTGTTCGCCGCACTCTGGATCGCGATCAACATCAGCCGCGGTCTCTCCCGCGCCGTCGGTCTCGCCGAGGCGGTGGCGATCGGCGACCTCAGCCAGACCATCTCGCACAAGAGCAATGACGAGGTCGGCGACCTCATCAATTCGCTGAACGTGATGACGGTGAACCTGAACAAGATGGCGAAGGTCGCCGATGAGATCGCCAACGGCAATCTCATCATCGAGGCGAAGCGGATGTCGGACAAGGATACGCTCGGCATGGCGCTGGAGCGCATGGTCGAGCGGCTGCGTCAGATCGTGTCGGAGGCGCTCACAGCGGCGCAGAACGTGTCGGCAGGCAGCCAGGAACTGTCGGCCAGCGCCGAGCAGCTGTCGCAGGGCGCGACCGAGCAGGCGTCTTCGGCCGAGGAGGCGTCGTCGGCGATGGAAGAGATGGCGGCGAACGTCAAACAGAATGCCGAGAACGCCAGCCAGACCGAGAAGATCGCGGCGCAGTCCGCCAAGGATGCGGAGGCCAGCGGCACCGCGGTCGGCCGCGCCGTGGAGGCGATGCAGACCATCGCCGGCAAGATCACGATCGTGCAGGAGATCGCGCGGCAGACCGACCTGCTGGCGCTCAACGCCGCGGTCGAGGCGGCGCGCGCGGGCGAGCACGGCAAGGGCTTTGCGGTGGTCGCCTCCGAGGTGCGCAAGCTCGCCGAGCGCAGCCAGGCGGCGGCGACCGAGATCGGCCAACTGTCCAGCGACACCCTCAAGGTCGCGCAGGACGCCGGCGGGATGCTGTCGAAGCTGGTGCCGGACATCAAGCGGACGGCCGAGCTCGTGCTCGAGATCACGGTGGCCTGCCGCGAGCAGGACGTCGGCGCGGCGCAGATCAACCAGGCGATCCAGCAGCTCGACCAGGTCGGCCAGCAGAACGCCAGCGCCTCCGAGCAGGTGTCGGCGACATCCGAGGAGCTCGCGGCGCAGGCCGATCAGCTGCAGGCGACGATCGCCTTCTTCCGCATCGACCAGCGCGCCGGCGACGTCGAGGACGCGCCGATCGACGCGGCCGTCACCCAGCTGCGCGGCAAGGCCGCGAGCATGGCTGCCGCCGACCGCGGTGCCAAGAAGCCGATGCCGAAGGCCAAGCCCGCGCGCGCGGTCAAGGCGGCCGGAGGCGGCGGCTTCTCGTTCAGCCTCGAGGATGGCGAGGACGAGCGCGACGAAGATTTCCGGCGTGGAGCCTGACGGCGCGGTGGCGCGCGCCGGTCCCCGGCTGCGCCAGGAGGGAGCAGGGCAGAGCATGGCCGAAACGTCTCAATATCTCACGCTTGGTCTTGCCGGCGAAACGTTCGGCATCGGCATCCGCAACGTCCGCGAGATCCTCGACATGAGGCCGATCTCGCGGCTGCCGCACGCGCCGCATTTCCTGCTCGGCATGATCGACGTGCGCGGCAGCGGCTATCCGATCGTCGACCTCCGGCTCAAGCTCGACCTGCCGAGCGTCGCGGCGACGGAAGCGACACGGATCATCATCCTCGACGTGCCGGTCGGCAATCGGCTGGTCGGTGTCGGCTTCGTCGCCGATTGCGTGTTCGAGGTCACCGACATCGACGAATCCACCGTCGAGCCGGTCCCCGAGGTCGGCGGCCGCTGGACGTCCGACTACATCTCCGGCATCGGACGCAAGGGAGACAAGTTCGTCGTGCTGTTCGATCTGGCCAAGCTGATGGCCCATACCGGCCTGCCGGCCGCAGCCATCCCTGGTGGTCATGCCCCAGCCGCAGCTTAAGCCTGCCTGGGCGAACGCCTATGTCGGCGGAACGCTCTCGGAGCCGCATTTCCGCGCGCTCGCGCAACTGATCGAAGCTCAGGTCGGGATCAAGATCCCGCAGGGCAAGCGTTTCATGCTGGAAGGCCGGCTGCTGAAGCGGGTGCGCGCGCTCGGCCTGTCGGATATCAGCGAGTATGTCGATGCCCTGTTCGACGCCAGCCAGTTCGAGGACGAGCTGATCCACCTGATCGACGTCGTCACCACCAACAAGACCGATTTCTTTCGCGAGCCCGCGCATTTCGATTTCATGCGCCAGACGGCGGTGCCCGAGCTGATCAAGCAGCGCGGCGGCGCCGATCGCGTGCATAAGCTGAAGGTGTGGAGCGCCGCGGCTTCGATGGGAATGGAAGCCTATACGATGGCGATCGTGCTGGACGACATGGTCCGCAGCGGATCACGCATCGATTTCCGTGTTCTCGGCACCGACATCTCCAATCCGGTGCTGCGCATGGCGCAGAAGGCGATCTACGACATCGAGGCCCTGAAGCCCGTGCCGGAGTCGCTGGCGAAGCGCTACTTCCTGCGTTCGCGCGAGCCGGCTCGCGCCGAGTGCCGCGTGGTCCCGGAGCTGCGCAGCCGCGTCAGTTTCCAGCGCATGAACCTGATGTCACCGACCTATCCGGTCGATCGCGACGTCGACATCATCTTCTGCCGCAACGTTCTCATCTATTTCGACAAGCCGACCCAGCGCAAGGTCGTGACCCAGCTGGCCTCGCACCTGCGGCCGGGCGGCTATCTGATGGTCGGTCATTCCGAATCGATGGTTCACAATGTCGTCCCTGGTCTCACACAGGTCCGACCGACGATCTTCAGGGTCTAAGGGGGGGCGAACGCATGACCAGCCAGAAGGTACGTGTTCTGATCGTCGACGATTCCGCGTCGGTCCGGCAGGTCGTGACGACGATCCTCAGCGAGGATCCCGACATCGAGGTCATGGGAGCGGCGGCCGATCCATTCGCCGCGGCGCGCCGGCTCGAGAAGGAGTTGCCCGACGTCATCCTGCTCGACATCGAGATGCCGAAGATGGATGGCCTGACCTTCCTGCGCAAGATCATGGCGCAGCGGCCGATCCCCGTCGTGATCTGCTCCGCTGCCACGGAGAAGGGATCGCAGCTCGCCTTCGAGGCGCTCGAGGCGGGCGCGGTCGACATCGTGCCCAAGCCGCGCGTCGATACGCGCCAATCGCTGGTGGAGGCATCGGGACGGCTGCGCGATGCGGTGAAGTCGGCGGCGCGTGCCCGCGTCAAGCAGCGCACCGCGCGCCCCCTGGTCGTCGAGAAGAAGCTGACCGCCGATGCGATGCTGCCGCCGCCGGTGGAGACCCGCGCGCGGCCGAAGACCGAGCGCATCGTCTGCATCGGCGCGTCGACGGGCGGGACCGAGGCGCTCGCCGAGGTGCTCATGGCTCTGCCTGCCGACAGCCCTGGCATCCTGGTGGTGCAGCACATGCCGCCCGGCTTCACCCTGGCGTTTGCACGCAGGCTCGACGGGCTCTGCGCCATCAATGTCAAGGAGGCCGAGGACGGCGAGACCGTGCAGGCCGGCTGCGCCTATATCGCCCCGGGCGCCCGCCACATGCTGCTGCAGCGATCAGGCCTGCGCTATCATATCGCAGTCAAGGACGGGCCGCCGGTCTCGCGTCACCGTCCGTCGGTCGACGTGCTGTTCCGCTCCGCCGCGCAATATGCCGGCCGCAATGCGCTCGGCGTGATCATGACCGGCATGGGCGACGACGGCGCCCGCGGCCTTCTGGAGATGCGCAAGCTCGGCGCCGCCACGCGCGCACAGAACGAGGAAAGTTGCGTCGTGTTCGGCATGCCGAAGGAAGCGATCGCCTTGGGCGCCGCCGAGAAGGTCGTGGCGCTCGATCAGATCCCGCGCGAGATCGTGTTGTGGCACCAGGCAGCGCACACGGCCGCGGCGGAGTAGTGCGGCGCCGACGGCCTTTGAACCGGCTCAGCGCCGTTTTTTAACCGGCCCCCGCGGGGTCGGCTTGGACCGTTCGGGATCGGTGAAGCCGCGCGAGAATTTCTCATAGAGATCGTCCAAGGACCGCACACCGAACGCGATGTCGGGCCGCTCGCTGTCCGCGCGCGAGGACGAGCTCTTCGAGGTGATGCGAAAACTCGGCAACTCCGAGAGAGACGACGGGACGGAGCTCTCGCGCACCGTCGGCTTCTTCGTGCTGTCAGACATCGAGGCTGGCCTCTTCGAATATGGTGGCTTCCAGCGCCTTGCGCCGGATCAACCAGCCCAGCACGTCATCATACGCCTCTAGCTCACCTTCCGGAAGGGCCAGCAATGGCCGGCTGTCGGGCGACGGATCGAGCTTTGGCGGCTCCGATGCGATGCTGGTGCTCTCGTTCTGGAACACCAGGAGGTGGCCCTCCTTCCGCTCGGGAGATTGCATGATGATGAGCGCCCAATCCTCCTGCTCCGGCCCGTCGAGCAGGCTTGCCGCCTCGGCGAGCAGGCGGCGCCCGAAGCCGAGCGCCGCCAACGCGGCGAGGAACAACCAGCGTGGTGCATAACCGTCATCCGGCGACGAGAAGCCCAATACGCAGATCCTGCTCCACTGAGCCAGACTCATGTTGGCGAGGTTGCGCTGAAACAGGTTGCCGGGAGACTCCTCTGCCGCGGCGCAGACGATATCGGCATAGCTCGGCGGCTCGACCAGCGATGACGCCGAGATCAGATGCTTGAAGACCCGGTCCCGCCAGACGCTCCAGAGTTGCGGGCGGCGATAGGCTTCGATGGCCGGTGTGCTGTTTGTCAGACCCTGGCTGAGTGTCTTCAGGTTTGCCGACCAATCCTTCACCGACTGGACGTCATCTGTCAGTGCTGGGCCCTGCGGGTCCGCCGGGCGGCCGGTGATCGCATCGAGCATGATGACGAACGTGTCCGACTGCTGAAAGAACGCCTGGAGATCGACATAGCGCGCAACGGCCTTGAGAGCGACGCGGAGCGGCATCAGCTCGGGGCTTCCGGACGGGCGCGCGTCGGCTGACACCTGGCAGGCCAGGCGGAACAGCGCCGCGAGCTTGATGCCGTTCTGTCGGGCAAAGCCGATGACGGCTCCGATCAGCGGAAGATCCTTCGCCATTCCGTCATAGGGCCGGTCGAATTTGCTGGCATCGTCGAGCCGCCGCTTGGCCCGATCGAGTTCGGCTACGTCGACCGTCGCTGGGAGAATCTGCAGCGTGATCAGATCCTGGATGTCCATTCCGTGCGTGCCCAGCGCCGCGGTGAGCGCACTGAGGAATTCCAGTGGATCGTCGATCTGCTTCTTGATCGCCGTCGGCAGTCCTGCAGCGGCGAGCGCACTCCGCAGCTTGTCGCGGACGACGACCTCTTCGCCATACATGTCGTAGATGAACTTGTACTCGCGCGTGTCTCCGATGCGCTCGATCAGGTTCGGCTGCGGGATGATCGCGGCCATGTCCGAGCGGCCATCCTTCGACAGCTCATCCTTCAGCTCGACGCAGTCGCAAACCAGTTCGGCAAAGGCTGCGACGCTGCGATCGATCAGGTCGAGGTCGAGGGGGCCGACGCCGCTGCGAAGCAGGCGCTGCTCGGCGGTTTCGCCTTCGCGTGCCGCCGGAGCTCCGCTCCGTTCGAGCAGGCAATCGACGATCGCGGCCCGGTCGAGCTTGACTTTCGCCTGCTTCTTTTCCCAGGCGCGTGACAACAGGTAGAGGGCGTCGATCGCCAATTGCATGAAGCGCGGCTCCGCCTCGATCCGCTGCCGGATGCCGTCGCGCTTGAGGATCAGTCCGATGGCCAACTGGATGCTGGCCGCGAACGTGTATTCGAGCCGCTTCAGATCCGCAGGCGTCCGCCGCAGCCGTCCGTCGACGTCGCACTGCTCCGCCAGCTCGCGCAGAACCTCGGCCATGTTCAGCTTGGACCGGTGCAGCACGAACAGCCCGAAGATCGCGCGTGCCGCTTCGTCCGGCAGATCCTGCTGCGACGCCGGCACCCAGATGGTGATGGCGCGCAGGAATTCCACGAAACGGTCGGGATGCGGAAGAATGAACAGGAAATGGCTGAAATAGGTGTGCTCGACCGGAAACGCCTCGCGCTCGACCTTGTCCATCAGCGCGTCATAATACTTGCGGTCGGTCAGGAAGCAGAAGCATCCGAAATCGGTCGTCAAATGCTTCAGATTCTTGATCAGGGTCGAAATCGAGGTTGCCGCATCGTCCAGCTTGTCGAGCTCGTCGAGCATGAAGACCGGTGCCAGGCCGGCTTCGCGGACGCGCTCGATCACGACAGGAAGGTCGCGTTCGAGCGATTGCTTGTCGCGATTGCGGACGAAAGTGTAGTCGATCGACCGCTCGGACTTGGCCGTGCGCTTGCTCGTCCAATTCAGCGTCAGCGTGCCGAGCAGCCATGCGCCGAGACCGAGCACGATCGCCGCCGGCGCACCCAGGGTGTCCACGCTCAGCGCGCCGACGCCGGCGCCGACCGCGAGGCCCGCGACCTTGTTGATCGCGTCCTTGAAGACAGCCTCGTTCTTGACGTCGAAGCTGCGCTCGCGCGACTGGCTTTCCTTGTCGGTCTGCGTCGATTTGACCGTGCCAGAGCACACCTCGAAGGCCTGCGCCGCGGTGGCCAGTGCGACGATCTCGCGGATGCCGCGGTCGTTGAGCCCGGCCTTGGCCAGCGCGGCTCCGACGTCGTAAGGCCACAACACGCCGGCATCGACCCGGCCCAGCCGGCGATAGAAGGCGCGGAGCGTGCCCGGGCGGGGAACGTTGTCGAGCTCGAGCGTAAACTGACCGGCGAGCTCCAGATAGTCGGCGACCTGCGCGCGGGGCGTGCCGGCCTGCTCGGCCTGATAGATCTCGTCTCTCGCATGGTTGGTGAAGGACCGCCCGAACTCCGCGGCGAGTGCGCGATAGAGCGCGACCGTGATCTGTTCGAGCGCCGTCACCGTCAGGTCGGGCGCGGCCGGCGCAGGCTGTTCAGGTGCGGCGGGCTCACCGCCGCCCTCCGCCATCTGCGCTCCGCCGGTCGTGATCTCGATCGTGACCTCGGGCTTGGTCTTTGTCTTGCTCTTGGCGCCGGGCTTGGTCTCGGAATTATTCGGCGCGGCGGACTTGTCTGCAGCAGGCGCCGGCCTGGTCGCTGCCGGAAGAAGGCTCGGGCCGTGGAGCTTCACCAACAGCGGCCGCTGCTGATTGAGCATGCGTCCCCGATCGCTGCCCTTGGCGCTGGCCGTCTTGACTGCCTTGTCGATGATCGAGCGGTTGAGGTCATCGACGACCTGGCGGACCAGCGAGGTCTTGCCGGCACCGCGATGGCCCGCGACCAGGAACGAGCGCCCCGGTACTTCACCCTTCACGTAGCGGGTCAGCTCCCGCATCAGCGTGTCATAGGCGTTCGAGGTGATGAAATGCGCGCGCGCGGGAAACGGCCATTCGCCGAACCATTCGACGGCGCCTTGGTCGTCACGTTCGTTGAGGATGAATGTCACGGCGGCTGCGCCTGGCTCACGCTGTTGATCTCGAACTCACGGCTTCGGCGTTGCCGCGGACTGCGGAGCCGCAGCCGGCTGCGCCGCGACCGCGTTGGTTGTCGTTGGCTTGGTCGTGGTATCGCTGCCGCTCGCGACCTTGGTCTCGGTGGTGGTGCCTTGCGGGCGCGAGATCTGGACGGACACGATCGCGCAGCAGGCAAACAGGAAGGCCGACACGATCAGGCTGGTCGCCGAGGACAGACGCCATCCACCCAGCGCGCTGCCGAGGCCGCCCCAACTGGTCTCGAATTCGATCGCCTCGCCCTGCCGGAACAATGACAGGGCGTTGGCGGCGGCGACCAGGGCCACGCTGCCGAGCATGACGACGAGCACCGCCTGAACGAAGGAGAGCTGGCCAGTGCGCGCGGCCGCCGTGGCCATGGTGGCGGTGGCGAAGATCGCGACCGGAAGCCACGTGTTCTGCGCTTCGCCGTTCGGCGTCTGCCGCGACATCAGGATGGCGACGAAGCCGCCGATGCCGCCCACCGACAGCAGGACGAGGACCAGGGCCTGCGCCTCGGCCAGCCATGCGCGCTCACTGAGCAAAACACAGGCGGCGAACCCCAGCACCATGCCGAACACCGTGGCGGCGATCACCCAGCGGGTGATCAGCCAGGAATCGACCTGCCTGGAGTCGGCCTCAGCAGCCGTGCGGTTTGCGTCCGACATCGAGCTCCCCACCAGCGAGCGCCGAATCGCCGAGACTGACGCCGCGCGTCAGCGCTGTCCGGCTTGCAACGGAAGGTAGCGTAGCCGGAATCCGGCCGCCATGGCTATCGTTCCCTGCCTGTTATTGAGGCGACGGGACCTGGCCCGGCGTGCCGCCGAATGGCCTCCGTCATTTGGATGAGGCAAACGAGAAACACTCGGTCTGAAAAATGCCGCGATGCGGCCAGGGTTGAGCTCTCTGTCGTACCGGATCGCGTGGCCGGACCGTAAGATCGGTTCATCATTGGAATGACCCGTCGGACGATCATGCAAAGCCGCTTGCTTTCGGGACTCATCATCGGACTCGCTCTCGCAGTCGCTGCCCCGGCCTTCGCGGCGGACCTACCGGTCTCCGTCCAGAAGCGAAGAGCGGAGCCGCAGCAGCAGTCGCGGCAGACGAACTCGAAGAGCAAATGGTCCGGCGGGCAGCTCGGCGGCTCCAACGGTGTCAGCTCGGTCAACAACAACTTCGTCGATCCCGGCGCCTATGTCTGTCCGGCCGCCTATCCATTCGGTGTGAGCTGTTTCGAGACCCCGTTCTCATTCAACCGTCATCCGCTGAGCTACACGGTCGGACCCTTCTTGGGATACCGCTGGCAGTTCGGAGATACCGTTTTCGGCGTCGAGGCCGACTGGTCGTGGAAGCGGGCCGAGAGCTCGGCGTTGCAGGTGCTGCCGACGGTCTGTTTCGACGCGGCCTGTCTCACCAGCCGGTCCGACACCAAGTTCGGGTCGGTCCGGCAGAACTGGGATGCCTCGCTCCGCCTGCGTTACGGCCTGCTGGTGACCCCGGACACGCTGGTCTACGGCACCGCCGGCCTCGCCGTAGGCAACATCTCCGGCTCATTCACCTATGTCGGCGCGCTCACCCAGACGACGATCATCCCCTCGTTCCCGCCGGTCATCACGCCCGGCAGCACGGCAACGGCGTCAGCGAGCTGGTCGGACACGCGGGTCGGCGGCACCGCCGGTGTCGGCGTCGAGACCGCGCTGTGGGACAATTGGAAGGCGCGTATTGAATATCGCTACACCGATTTCGGCAGCTACACCAAGACGGTCGCGGTCAACACCGTCTGCGTCGCGCCGACCGGCTGCAGCGCCCCGTCGAGCAGCGCGACGATCAATCTGCGCGAGTCCTTCCACACCATCCGCGTCGGCATCGGCTTCGACTTCTGACCGCCGCGCCACTGTAAACGTCCGGCATGTCGCATCAGGCCACGCGCGCCACCCGTGCGGGCGCCTATTGCCGGGCGCCTTCTCCGATCAGCGAGAACGGACCCCAGATCGCCGGATGGGCATTGGTTCGCGACGTCCGGTCATCGAGATAAGCGAGCATCGCGCGCCGCAGGGCCTCGGCGCGGCCGAGCGTTGGATCGGCTTTGAGCGCGGCAAAGGTCATCGTGTTCAGCCGCGTCGCCGCCTCGGAATCCACGGGCCAGTGCGAGACCAGCAGCGCGCGCGCTCCCGCGAAGAAGAAGGCGCGGGCCAGACCTGACAGCGCCTGCGCGCCGGGCTTGTCGCCGGCGGCCGTGTTGCAGGCCGACAGTACCACCCAGTCCGCATTGAGCTTGAGCTGCGCCGCCTCGCTCGCCGTCAGCAGGCCATTGTCCTCCTCGGTCGGTTGGGCGGGGAGGCTGAGCAGCAGCGCGGGTTCGGCCAGGCCCTTGACGTCGCCGGCGACGAGGCCGTGGGTGGCGAAATAGACGATGCGAAAATCCGACAGCGGCGCATGCTTGACGGTGGTGACGCTCGCGTCGCGGCGGAGATGAATGTCCGACAGCGCCGCGCCGAGATCACGCGCCACCGCCTTGAGCTCGTCCGCGGTATCGGGAAGACGCGGCGCCGATGCGAGCGCGGAGCGATCGAGACCCGCGCCCCGCCAATATTCGGTGTAGGCGCGTGCCATTCCCCTGGCGCGGCCGAGATCCCTGCTTTGTCCCGTCGCCTGCTCGTCACTGAAGACGGGGTCGCCAAATCCGATCATCGGCTTCTGGTTCGAGTCCCGCCGGACGAAGGAGCGGAGCGTCTGCAAGCTCCCGACGGATGGCAGCACCGTGATCGCCTGGCGCTTGATCAGCCACGCGGCATCGCGATACGGCGTCGTGTCCGGCCCGGGCGTCTTGCTGCTGGACGGCGCCGCCGCCTTGGGTGGCGGCTCCGTCACGAGCAGGTGAAACGGCAGCGCGGTCAGCGCGCCCGACGAGACCACCAGCAGATTGCGTTTGGTCCTCACGAGACCGTCGACCGGACCGATCAGCTGCGCGAACATCCGGGAGGCGAGGTCGAGGTCGAACGGCTGCGGGTTGTCGATGTCCAGGCCCTTGCGGAATTTGACGATCTCGGCGGCAAGGTCGGCGCCGCCGGTCGGCAGCGTGCGCCAGTCGAAAGCCTCCGCCGTCAGCGCGAAGACGTAGCTCTCCTTGTCGCCGGTCAGAAACAGCAGCAGCGCCTCGTCCGGTCCAAGCAGCTTCTGCGCGCCCTCGACCGCCAGCGGCCTGGGCGCCGACAGCTTCGCATAGTCGGGAAACTGCTGTTGAAGCTGCGCGGCATTGTCGGCCAGCTTGCTTTCGGTGTCGGCAATGCTCTTGCGGATGTCGTCGACGCGCGCCGCCGTCGATGCGCCGTCGAGGGTCGACAGCGCCGAGACCAGCGCCCTGTTGCGATCGCGCAGATAGGCGGAGAGATCCTGGTTGGTGCGCACCAGCGCGGCGAGCGCATCATTGCCGGCGGCGAAGCGCGGCCCGAGCTGTTGCAGCGCTGTGCCTGCCGATGACTGGATGCCCCATTGCGCCACCTCGAACGCCTCGCGGCCGCCCGCGTGGCTGGAGCTTGCGTCCGCGCGGGCCGCAGCCGCCAATGCGGCCACGTGAGTCACGAAGATGTCGCTGCGCTGCTCGATCAGTCCGCCCGATCCGTCGGCCGGCGGCAGGCCTGGCGACATGTCCTCATCCGCATGCGCCAGAATCCGAGCTGTCGCCTTCCTGGAATAGGCGACCGCCTCGGCTGGCCTGTCCCGCGACAGGCTCAGGGACGCGAGATCGTTGAAGCCGCGCGCCACCTCCGGATGGTTCACGCCGCGCCATTTCTCGTTGATCGCGAGCGCCCGCTTGTACGCCTGCTCCGCGTCGTCAGGGCGGCCCTGGTGCTCGAAGAGGTGGCCCTGGCTGATCAGCACCGTCGCAAGGAAGCGGTGGTCGGCGCCCACCGTCTTGGTCAGGATGGCGAGCGCGCGCCTGAACTGCGCATCCGCTTCGGCATAGCGGCGCAGCCCGTCATAGGCCACGCCGAGCTTGCGCAGCACTTTCGCAGTGTCGGGATGCTCCGCTCCGAGCGTCGTCTCGGCGATCGCCAGCGCGCGCCTGGCGAAGGTCTCGACATCGCCATAGCGCTCCTGGGATTCGTAAATCGCGGCGAGATTGTTGAGGATCGTGGCCACGCCGACACTGTTGGCGCCGAACGCCGCCTCGCGGATGACGAGCGCGCGCTTGTAGAGCGCCTCGGCCTCGTCGAACCTGTCCTCGTCCGCATAGACGCTGGCGAGATTGAGCAGCGAGGTGGCAAGCCGCGGATGGTTCGGGCCGAGGGCTTTTTCCCAGATCCCGATGGCCCGGCGGTAGAGGCTTTCTGCCTCCGCATAGCGGCCGATGCGCTCGTCGACATGCGCGAGATTGTTGAGACTGGCGGCGACGTCGGGATGATCAGGGCCGAGCGCCTGCTCGCGGATCGCCAGCGCACGCCTGGTGGCCTTCTCCACCTCCGCAAAGCGGCTCTGGTCCTCATACAGCCGGGTGAGATTGTTGAGAACGAGGGCGACCTGGAGGCTGTTGGGTCCGTTGTTCTTCTCGGCAAGCTCGAGCGCGCGCTGGTACTGCGCCTCCGCATGGCGCGCCTGGCTGGTGTAGACGTCTCCGAGATTGCCGATCAGCCTGACCGCTGCGGGGTCGTTGGGGCCGAGCGACTTGGTCGCGATGTCCAGGGCGCGCTTGTAGAGCGTTTCGGCCTCGCCACTGTTGCCCTGCAGGAGCTGGACGGTGGCGAGGTTGGCCAGCGCCTGCGAGATGCGCGGGTCGGACGGCGGGATGTTCTTTTGCAGGGCATCGAGGACGCGGCCGAACATGCCGGCTGCCGTCGTGTAGTGACCGAGCTCCTGATGCGCACGGGCGAGGTCGTTGAGCGCGACGACATAGGCGATGTTGTTGGTGCCGGCACGTCTGGCCGCGGCCTCGGTCGACTGCGCCTGCGCGAGCGCGCCGGAATAGTTGCCGGCCGTATAGAGTTCCGAGAAGCGCTTCTGCGCCGCTTCGATATCGAGCTTCTGTGCCGCCGCCGGCACCAGCGCGGCCGCCACGAGAAGCCCGATCAGTCCATTCCACCAGCTCGACCGCATCAACACGCATCCACCGACGAGGAGCAGCCGACATCGGCCGGCCCGCTCTTCTGACACTACCCAAGTTTGAAGCAGATCGCCGCCGAATGCACGCGCTTGTCGCGGCGGCGCAAGGCTCCCATGCCGAAGAGGATCAGCGTGTCATCCGAACGGATGACATCCGCGCCGATGATCGGCATGCCGATCTTCCTTTCGCTCCATCTTCGCGCCGGAGATGACGTTGCTAGCGGTTCGACCGACGCTGCGATCCGTTCAGGAGGGGCGGCGTGTTCCGCTCCGTGTGATGAAGCGCCGGGCCGACGCAGCCAGCTGACTCGCTGTTCGCGCAAGGAAGGTAGTCGATCTGCGCGACGATGCTGGGCCAGTAATTTGCGGCGGGATCGGTCGGCGGTGTTAGCTTCGGCGGTGCCGGAGGTGGTGCAACAACGGTCCAGACGCCGCTATTCGTCGCAACGAGAGTATAGTTCGGATTGGTCAGCGATCCCGTGACGTTCAGGACGTATTGGCCGGCAGCCGATGTCGCCGTGATCCCGAAGGAGTTGCCAAGACCGCTCAGCGCGGCGACTGTGTCGCCATTCTGCAGGCCGGCGGCGGACAGGCCTGGATTGGCCGGCGACACGCCGTAGCGCGATGAGCCGCCGAGCGCGGTCACCGTGAGCGGGGCCGGCGTGATCGCGAAATTGGCGCCGGTGTAGCCGATGCTGTAGTTCGATCCCGCCGACAGGCTGCCCTGACCGATCGCGTAGCTGCCGACATTCTGGCCGGCGGCGCGGCTCAGCGTCCCCGACAGCACCGCCGCGGTGTCGCCGTTGACGAAGCCGCTGACGCCATAAATGAGGGTCGGATCGACCGCGCCGTAGACCTTGCCCTGGCCTGACGTCGCCGTCACCGTGAGCGGCGCGGGCGTGATCGCGAAGTTGGCGCCGGTATAGAGGATGCTGTAGTTCGATCCCGCCGCCAGGCTGCCCTGGCCGATCGCGTAGCTGCCGACGTTCTCGCCGGCGGCGCGATTAAGTGTCCCCGACAGCACCGCCGCGGTGTCGCCGTTGACGAAGCCGCTGACGCCATAAATGAGGGTCGGATCGACCGCGCCGTAGACCTTGCCCTGGCCTGACGTCGCCGTCACCGTGAGCGGCGCGGGCGTGATCGCGAAGTTGGCGCCGGTATAGAGGATGCTGTAGTTCGATCCCGCCGCCAGGCTGCCCTGACCGATCGCGTAGCTGCCGACATTCTGGCCGGCGGCGCGGCTCAGCGTCCCCGACAGCACCGCCGAGGTATCGCCGTTGACGAGGCCGCTGACGCCATAAATGAGGGTCGGATCGACCGCGCCGTAGACCTTGCCCTGGCCTGATGTTGCCGTCACCGTGAGCGGCGCTGGCGTGATCGCGAAGTTGGCGCCGGCATAGCCGATGCTGTAGTTCGATCCCGCCGACAGGCTGCCCTGACCGATCGCGTAGCTGCCGACGTTTTCGCCGGCGGCGCGGCTCAGCGTCCCCGACAGCACCGCCGAGGTGTCGCCGTTGACGAAGCCACTGACGCCATAAATGAGGGTCGGATCGACCGTGCCGTAGACCTTGCCTTGGCCTGATGTCGCCGTGACGGTCAGCGTCGCCGGCGTCACAGTGAGACTGCCGGCACTGTTGTAGTTCAAGGCATAGCCCGATGTCGCCGCGAGCGATCCCGCGGCGACGCTGATGCCATAGGGGCCGCCCGATACGCCGGCGCCTGCCGCCGAGCCCGACGATGTCACGGCGGGATTGCCGCTATAGGACGAAGCCGCGTTGTCGCCGAGAAAGACGTTGGCGACGGCGGACTGGTAGCCCGAGACGGTGTAGGCCGACGCGACAATTGCGGTGGCGTCGACGCCGTAGGTCTTGGTCGTGCTGCTCGAGGCGAAGGTCAGCGTCGGCTGATAGGCGAAGAGATAGCGGTTACCCGCGGCGCCGACGCTGCCGGGAGGCTGGCTGCCATAGGTCGCGTTCCAGATCGCGGTGTTGTTGCTGTTGAGGCTGCCGAACGTATCGCTGCCGGGAGCGCTGGAATAGATCAGCCAACGCCCCGACGACGCCGTCACGGCGCCGCTGCCGGAATTGTTGATGAACTGATTTGCGGCCGCGAGCACGGGGCTTGCCGAACTCACGGTGGCGCCGCTCCCGAGCGTAAGATTGCCGCTGGACACCAGCGAGATCGCAGTGCCGGAAGCCGACGAGGTCAGTGCGGCGTTGCTGGCGACGCTGAGGTTGGCGCCACCCGTCGTCGTCACGGTGACCTGGCCTGTGGAGGCGATCGAGCCCAGCGCAAGCGCCACCGCATCCGTGAAGCCGAAGGCCCCGATCGATCCGGACGTCGTGATCGTGTTGACGGCATTGTTGCCCGACAGGTTGATCGTGCCGGCGCCGGAATGGGACAGTGTCGCCGCCGTGATCGTGCCGGTCCCCGAGAGGGTCGCACCCGACCCGACGCTGGTCGTCGCGGTTGCCGAGCCGACATTCCAGGAGCCGCTCAGATTGAGCGTGCCCGCGCTCACCGTCGTGGTGCCCGTGTAGGTGTTGGCGCCGGCCAGTGTCAGCGTCGAACTCGTGCTGCTGTTCTTGGTGACGCCTCCTGCACCGGAAATCGCGCCCGACAGGGTCTGCGCCGCGCTGGAGGAATATTGCAGCTTCGCGCCTGAACCGATCGAGATGCTGCCGCCGTAGGTGCCCGAGCCGAGCGAGCCGGCCGAGCCGATCTGCAACTGGCCGGCGGCGATCGCGGTCGCGCCGCTGTAGGTGTTGGTCCCGGACAGCGTCAGGGTGCCGGTCCCGTTCTGTGTCAGCGACACCGTCCCGCTGCCGTTCTGGATCACGCCGGAGAACGTCGTTGACGCGTTGTTGCCGCCGTTCGTGAGCGTGACGGCCGACGCCGTGCTGTTGGTGACCGTGCCGGCGCCTGCGAGCGAGCCGATCGTGCTGGAATAGCCGGCGAGATCGAGAAGGGACGAGGCGCCGACGGTCACGGCGGAATTGCTGCCGAAGGCCGAGCCGGAGCCGGCCTGCAGCGTGCCGGCCGTCACCTGCGTCGTCCCGGTGTAGGAATTCGTCCCGGACAGCGTCAGCGTCGACGCGGCACTGGTGTCCTTGATGATCGAGCCCGTCCCGGACATGTTGCCCGACAGCGTCTGTGCGGCGCTGGAGGAATATTGCAGGCTCGCGCCGCTCCCGATCGAGATCGCGCCGGCATAGGCGCCCGAGCCGAGCGAGCCGGAGCCGCCCACCTGCAAGGTGCCGGCCGAGATCGCGGTCGCTCCGCTGTATGTGTTGGTCCCGGACAGCGTGAGCGTGCCCGATCCAAGCTTGTTCAGGGTGCCGGAGCCGGCCAGGGCCGTGGCATAGCTGACGTTCTGGCCGTTGGTGTCGATGATCCAGTTCTGTCCTGCGTTGAAGCGACCGGAATAGTCGACCTGGTTGGCTGCGCTGTATTGCAGCGTGCCGCCGGTGAAGCTGACCACGCCGGATGGTCCGAGCGCCGTGCTGCTGCCGGCATTGACGATGCCGGCGACGAGATTGGTGCCCCCGGTGTAGCTGTTGCCGCCCGACAGGGTGAGCGTCGAGATTGCGCTGGTATCCTTGGTCACGGTGCCGCCGCCGCTGATCGCCCCCGACAGGGTCTGGGCAGCGCTGGAGGAATATCGAAACAGCGCGCCGCTCGCGAGCGCGAGGCTGCCTGCATAGGCGCCGGAGCCCAGCGATCCCGAGCCGCCGATCTGCAGCGTCCCGGCGTTGACCGTGGTTGCTCCGCTATAGGTATTGGTGCCGGTCAGGATGAGCGTCGTCGACGCGCTGGTATCCTTGGTCAGGGTGCCGGAGCCTGACACCACGCCGGAGAGCGTCTGTGCCGAGCTGGAGGAGTACTCGAAATTGGCGCCGCTCGCGATCGCGATGCCGCCGGCATAGGTTCCCGACCCGAGCGAGCCGGCGGAGCCGATCTGCAGCGTGCCGGCCGAGATGATCGTGTTGCCGGTGTAGCTGCTGGTTCCGGTCAGGGTCAACGTGTTGGCGCCCAGCTTCACCAGTCCGAGCGCGTTGCTGCCCGCATTGGTGTTGGCAATGGCATTGGCGTAGCTGACGCTGCCGCTCGCCGTGTCCAGGCCGAGGAACGCGCCGTTCTTGAAGCCACCTGACGCCGTGCCGAGACTGCTGATGCTCTGGACGTCGGACGACGTGAACTGGCCGGCGCCGCCATAGGCGAGCGCGAGCGTCGCGCCGGCGCCGACGATGATGTTGGACGCGGTCCAGTTCGACGGCGTGTTGTTGTAGAGCGAGACCTCGTTGCCGAATTCCAGCGTGCCCGCCGTGACCGTCGTGGTGCCGCTGTAGGTGTTGGTGCCGGTCAGCGTCAGGGTCGAGGAGTTGGTGTCCTTCAGAACGCTGCCGGAGCCGGAGATGGAGCCGGATAGCGTCTGCGCCGCGCTCGACGAATATTGGAAGGTCGTACCGGACGACGTGGCGATGCTGCCGGTGTAGGCGCCGGCGCCGAGCGAGCCGGAGCCGCCGATCTGCAGCGTGCCGGCCGAGACCGTGGTCGTGCCGCCATAGGTGTTGGTGCCGGACAGCGTCAGGGTCGAGGACGAGCTGGTGTCCTTGGTGACGGCGCCCGCGCCGGAAACGACGCCCGAAAGGGTCTGCGCCGCGCTCGAGGAGTAGTCGAACAGGCTGCCGGACGCGATCGAGATGTTGCCCGCGTAGGACCCCGCACCGAGTGAGCCGCTGCTGCTCACCTGCAGCTTGCCGTCCGAGATCGTCGTGTTGCCGCTGTAGGTGTTGGTGCCTGTGAGGACCAGGGTCGACGACGATGTGTCCTTGGTCAGGTTGCCACCGCCGGAGATCACGCCGGACAGGGTCTGCGCCGTGCTCGACGAGTATTGCAGGGCGGCTCCCGAGCCGATCGCGACGTTTCCGGCATAGCTGCCCGAGCCCAGCGAACCGGACGAACCGATCTGCAACGTTCCTCCGCTCACCGTCGTGTTGCCGGTATAGGTGTTGGTTCCGGTCAGCGTCAGCGTGTTGGTGCCGAGCTTCACCAGCCCGAGTGCGTTGTTGCCCCCATTGGTGTTGGCGATCGCATTGGAATAGCTGGCGCTGCCGCTCGAAGTATTGAGCCCGAGGAACGCGCCGTTCGCGAAGCCGCCGCTGCCGGTGCCGAGAGCGCTGAGGCTGTGCACGTCGGACGAGGTGAACTGACCGCTGCCGGCATAGGCCAGCCCCAGCGTGGCGCCTGAGCCCACGATGATCTTGCTGGCGGTCCAGTCGGCCTGATTGTTGTTGTAGAGCGAGACCTCGTTGCCGAACTCCAGCGTGCCCGCCGTGACCGTCGTGGTACCGCTGTAGGTATTGGTCCCGGTCAGATTCAGGGTCGACGAGTTGGTATCCTTCAGGACCCTGCCGGAGCCGGAGATGGAGCCGGACAGCGTCTGCGCCGCGCTCGACGAATATTGCAGGGTCGTACCGGACGACGTGGCGATGCTGCCGGCGTAGCTGCCGTTGCCGAGCGATCCGCTGCCGCCGATCTGCAGCGTGCCGGCATTGAGTGTCGTTGCGCCGCCATAGGTGTTGGTGCCGGTCAGCGTCAGCGTCGCGTTCGAGGTGTCCTTGGTCAGCGCCCCGGCGCCGGAGATCACGCCCGAGAGGGTCTGCGCGGCGCTCGATGAATATTGCAGCACCGTCCCGCTCGCGAGAGCTAGACTGCCGGAATAGCTGCCCGCACCCAGCGATCCGCCGCCACCGATCTGCAGCGTGCCGGCATTCAGCGTCGTTGCGCCGCTGTAGGTATTGGTGCCGGTCAGCGTCAGCGTCGAATTCGCGGTGTCCTTGGTCAGCGCCCCGGCGCCGGAGATCACGCCCGAGAGGGTTTGCGCAGTGCTCGAGGAGTATTCGAACGTCGTACCCAATGCCGTCGAGATGCTGCCGGCATACGTTCCGGAGCCGAGCGAACCGGCGGATCCAATCTGCAGCGTTCCGCCGTTTATGGTCGTTGCGCCGCCATAGGTGTTGGAGCCCGAGAGCGTCAGCGTGTTGCCGCCCAGCTTGACCACGCCCAGCGTGTTGTTGCCGGAATTGGTATTGGCGATCGCATTGCCGTAGGTGGCGTTGCCGCTCGTCGTGTCGAGCCCGAGGAACGCGCCGCTCTTGAAGCCGCCGCTGGAGGTGCCGAGGCCACTGATGGTCTGCACGTCCGACGACGTGAACTGCCCGCTGCCACCATAGGCCAATGCCAGCGTCGCGCCGGAGCCGACGATGATGTTCGTCGCCGTCCAGCTCGAAGGTGTGTTGTTGTAGAGTGACAGCTCGGTGTCGAACGCCAGCGTGCCGGCCGTCACGGTGGTCGTGCCGGAATAGGTGTTGGTGCCGGTCAGCGTCAGTGTCGAGGCGGCGCTGCTGTCCTTGGTCAGCGCGCCCGCGCCCGAGATCGTCCCCGACAGGGTCTGCGCGGCGCTGGAGGAATATTGCAGCAGCGCGCCGCTCGCGAGTGCGAGGCTGCCGGCGTAGTTTCCCGACCCGAGCGAGCCGGAGCCGCCGATCTGCAGCGTGCCGGCATTGACGGTGGTCGTGCCGGAGTAGGTGTTGGTGCCGGACAGCGTCAGTGTCGAGGTGGTGCTGCTGTCCTTGGTCAGCGCGCCGGCGCCTGAGATCGTCCCCGACAGGGTCTGTGCGGCGCTGGAGGAATATTGCAGCAGGGCTCCGCTCGCGAGTGCGAGGCTGCCGGCATAGTTTCCCGACCCGAGCGAGCCGGAGCCGCCGATCTGCAGCGTACCGGCATTGACGGTGGTCGCGCCGGAATAGGTGTTGGTGCCGGACAGCGTCAGTGTCGAGGCGGTGCTGCTGTCCTTGGTCAGCGCGCCCGCGCCTGAGATCGTCCCCGACAGCGTTTGTGCGGCGCTGGAGGAATATTGCAGCAGGGCGCCGCTCGCGAGTGCGAGGCTGCCGGTATAGTTTCCCGAGCCGAGCGCGCCGGAGCCGCCGATCTGCAGCGTGCCGCTGTTGACGGTGGTGGCGCCGGAATAGGTATTGGTCCCCGACAGGGTGACGCTTCCCGGACCGTTGAATGTCAGGCCTCCTCCGCCCGAGATCGCGCCGGACAATGTGCCCGAGCCCCCGGCGGCGACGTTGAGAACCAGAGAGCCGGCATGGTTGATGCCGCCGCTCCCGGAAATCCCACTGGTGCCATTCGCAGTGAGCGTGAGGCCGCTCGACGCGCCCGAAGCGGTGACGCCCGCATTGAGGATGATGCCGTTGGCCGCGTTCAGCGTCAGGGTCGTGTTGGCGCTCCAGCTCAGCGGATTGGAGACGGTGATGTTGCCCGCTTCCGATCCGCCCGCGCCGGTCGATACCGTGACGTTTGCCGTCGCCAGCGCGGTCTGCAGCGTCGAGGTGTTGATGTTGGCGCCGCTCGCGGTGGCGACCCAGCCGGACGTGCCGGTATCCGCGCCGGTGGAAATGGTGACGTTGTAGGGATCGAGCAGCAGCGTCCCGGCACGGCCATGCGCCGACAGCAGGTTCGTGGTGCCGTCGTAGATGAGACCGCCGCCGGAGACCTCGGCATTACCGCCATTGCCCGTGGTGCCCAAGGCCCGCGCCGAGATGGTGCCGAGAAATTGGGTGAGATCCGTCGACCAGAGCGTGATGCGACCGGCATCCCCGGCGCGGCCTGCATCGGCCCTGATCGTCGATGCCGCATCGACGAAGACAGTCTTTGCTGTGGTCAGGCCGGGAAGCGCCGCTCCGCCCGCGCCGCCGCCGATGGTGACCGAGCCCCCGCCGTTTGCGCCGGACACGTCGATCCCGGCCCCGCGCAGATTGATCTTCGCGGCGCCGATCGTCACGTTGCCGCCGTGGCCGCGCCGGCCGCCTGACGCTGCAAGCTTGCCGCTGACCGTCACCGCGCCGCCTGCGCCGTCGATGAAGATGTTGCCGGGCCGCCCCCTGACGGTCGTCGCGCGGATTCGTCCGGAGACGTTGACGACGTTGTGGAAGGCCTGCTGCGCGGTTGCGGCGCGGATCTCGACCGTCCCGCCCGCCGCGCGGATCTTGCCGGACACGTCGATCAACGCCTTGCCGTCTGCGGTGGCAGCGCTGGTAGGAGCGACGACCTGCAGGAAGCCGTCGCCGGTCGGGTTCAGCGTGATCTTCTCGCCAGCGCCGAGGCCGACCGAGCCGAGCGGAACATTGATCGTACCGCTGTTCGACACCTTGCCGCCGAGCAGGCCGACGAAGGATCCCGGCGCGCCCGCGATCGTGCCGGCATTGCTGACTGCGGCCGACGCTCCCTTGCCGCTGAAGCTCAGCGCGCCCGACATGAAATCGCTGTCGCGGATGTCCAGCGTCGATGCGACGAAGCCGCCGCCGACCTCGACCGATCCGGTCGGCGTGATCGCGATGCCGTTCGGATTGACCAGGAAGACCTGCCCGTTGGCGGTGACCCGCCCGGCGATGGAGGACGGAGCTTGTCCGGTGACGCGGTTGAGGATGGAGGCATGCGCGTCGGGCTGCACGAAGTTCACGTTGGCGCCGCTTCCGACCGAGAAGCTGTCCCAATTGACGACCGCCCTGTCGGAGGATTGCCGGATGGTCATGGAATTCATCGTGGGCGTGGTGATGCTGACCTGGCCGGAGGCCGCCGATCCGCCGCGTGGCAGCACGGCCTGCGCCTGCACGCGTCCGGACAGCGCCAGCACGGACGTGCAGCCGAGCAGGGCGATTCGCACGCTCGCCAGGATGCGGCTTGGATCCTTGGTACGCATTCAGAACACCGACGCGGCAACAATGTTGGTGCGCCATCCCGCCTTCACGCCGGCGAGGTCGGTGAAGCCTCGGGCCAGCTCCAGCGTCAGACTGCCGGTCGGCCCTCCCGCCCTGGACTCCAGGCCCGTGCGGACCCCGAGACCGAAGGACTCGGCGGTGAAGCTCGGTTGCTCCACGGCGGTCGCCTGCGCCAGCCAGCCGTGGCCGACGGCCCCGAACAGATAGGGAGAGACCCCCGCATTGATGCCGCCCCACGTCACGCGGAACGGCCGCGTCAATTCGCTGCGCAGGACGATGCCCTGGTCGGCGGTGAAGGTGCCGGACGCAAAGGCCGACATCTGATCGCTGCCGTCGAGCGAGATCTGCTCCGGACGCATCTGAGGCGTGCCGCCCGTGAACTGTCCCGAGGCCATCACATCGAAACGGAGCCCGAGTGCCAGGGGCTGGACGAAGCGCGCGCTTGCCGAGACCTTGGTGAAGTCAGGGCCGGCGCCCTGTCGTGACAAGGGAATGCCGGACGCCGCAGCATCGCGGGACGAGCGGCCACCGAGCCCCTTCGACGCCGACGCGGTCAGCTGCCAGTTCGCGCCCCACGGCAGAACGCCGGCATAGTCGGTGCCGCCTCGCAGCACGGCGTAGTGATCGTGATTGAGTCGCGTCGCGAAGTCTGGCGCCGACAGTTGCTGATCGATCATTTCGAACGCCGCGTTGATGTAGAGCGAGGCGTTACGCGTCAGGTCGATCGGCTCGCGGACGCGGACCACATAGCGCTCGAAGCTGCCGAGCGAGGCCGGGAGACCCGATGCGGCCGCCGTGCGCGTGATGGAGCGGGTGTATTCGGGATTGAGCGTGAAACCATCGGTGCCGATCGGCACGACGAGGCCGCCGCCATAGATCGAGAGGGGGGATCTCCCGTCGACGCCGAGATCGATATTGGCCGCTGCCCCGGCGGTCGCATAGATCTGTTCGCCGGCTCCGAACACGCTGTTGAGGCTGAACGTCGCGCGCGATTGCCAGGTCCCGAGCGTATGCGACAGTCGATCATCGAAGCCGAGCGAGCCCGAGATCGGCTGATAGGTGCCTTCGAGCACGAGACGAACGCCGCCATCGCTTTGGCCGCGGTCGAGCGTGCTCGTCAGCCTGAGGCCGGGCACGTCGCCGGCGACGAGCAGCGCGCGCTCCAGTGCGTCGAGCCTGAGGCGGCGCCGCCCGATGAGGACCGCGCTGCGCTCGCTCACCACGCGGCGCACGCGAGCATCGACGCCTTCAACGTCGACGCTCTCGATGAAGCCGTCGACGACCACGAAGCGAAGCCGGCCGTGATTGACCAGGTGTTGCGGCGGAACGATCACGCGCGCCAATGGGAAGCCGCTCGCGACATAGCTGCGTTCCAGTGCGGCAGCCGTTGCATAGATCTCGGCGAGGCTGACAGGCCGGCCGATGATGCGCTCAGCGATGGCCGTGGTGACCGGTGCGAGTTCGGCGAACTCGTCGTCGACGACGAAGCTGTCGATGATCACGGTCAGGTTGGCGCTGCCGGCGGGCGCCGTGATCGCAGACGGTCCTGGTACGATCAGAGACGGGGACCTCGGCGCGGCGTCCGGCCGGAGAGTCTCGGGGGTCACCTGGCTTGGCTGAGGGATCTGTGCGACCGCGGGCTGCGTGAACAGCGCCGCGAGGCCGATCCCCGCGCCAAGACAGACAATGTCTGCCAGAGCAGCAAGGACTCCCAAGCGCCTCGTCACCATCACGCCACCCGCAATCACGACTGCAAAACCGAATTGATCGACCGGAAACGTGAAAGATCATGGTTAACGATCAGGGATACGCGCCCTCCGTCGAATTACGGAGAACTGCGGAGAATCGCGGGATTGCGGCTTCCGGCGGTTCGGTCGATGGCCGGCGCCGGACGAGCGGCCGCAGCACGCTGGCACAAACGAACTCGTCCCGGCGCAACGCTCGAGCGGCTCTTGCGCAATGGAACCAAAACTCTGTCGAGATGGATCGACAACGGCGCTCGGGCGCTGTCCTGGGTGCAAGCGCTTCTCGGCAAACGGCGCTTCAAGGTTGCCGGTGTCGCGCAAGCCAATCAGACAGCGCGGTTCATCCGGAGCTTCCGAACACGGGCGGAATTGATCGTCGTGCCCGTTACCAACGTCGCGTGTCGTGGACAGCAGTGACCGAAAAACGATCCGACCGGCGGAGGTCGTCGCAGGGCAAGGTGCAACAAACAGGCGGTGACGTGGCTGTGACGGACTGGGCTTCGTGGCTGATCAGAAGCTGCGAGCGCCTGGCTAAAAAACCAGTCAATCTAACTGGTTAGCGCTGGCGCACCCGACACGATTCGAACGTGTGACCTTTGCCTTCGGAACATTTTTAGTTGTTCTGCGCGAGAAAACGCCAGGACATCTATTGCTAAGATATCACACTCTAATCATTATCGAAACTGGAATGAGCCTCCGCCGGCCGTATCCTGCGACACGCTCCGGCTTTCCTCCAAGTGCTTACGTGGTGCTTACGCGGGAGACGAGCTTCGGGGGAGAGAAAATCCATGCCTACGCTCAGCAAACGCGTTGTCGAAGGCGCCGAACCTAAAAGCACGGACTACGTGATCTGGGATGACGGCGCGGTCCACCGCTTTTCCCTCCTAGGGTTGCCTTGACGACAGAGGTGGCAAGCCTCAGTTTTTCTGCGCGAGGGATGGAAGCCGTACGGCCAGCCGACGCGTAAAACGTGGCTCAGTTTACGAGAGACCGATAGGCAGGGCCGGCGCGCCGTATAACATCGTGTCGAACCTACCCGCTGCTCCTTGACTCACTATTCTGTAACTGTCTGATTGATCCTCAGCGCTCGTGCCGCGGGGTCGTCACTGAAATGCAGGACGAGATGATCGTCATCCTCGTCGACGTTGCGTGGCGACATTTCAACCCTGGACAGTGTAAAGCCTTGGTTCAGCCAGCTCTCAAACAAGTTCGGATCGCCCTTTTGTTGGCCGATGAAGTGGCGGAACTGGTCAACAGAGATGCGACCCGCCAGGAAATCGAGAAAGGCGCGGGCCGGTACTTTCGCCTTGAAATCCTTCATCGTCACCTCAATCGACATGCCCAAATACCAACCTCTGCGTTTTGGCGAGAAAGCGCCCTGTCGAAACAGGGACCGTGCCTGGTAGCCTTCGAACCGTGGACGCGGAAGTGCTCTAACGATCCGATTGAGGCCCTCCGGCGGGATGTCGAATCCGGCCCGCCCGAAGAATGTTGCAGACCACTTTATCTCTCGATTGAGTGTCAAAGACTGCTGAGGGCGCTGCGGCGCGAACACCACAATCGCGTCGACCCGATCCTTGTGCGCCTGCATAAACCGGGAAAGAATCTCACTTCCGGAAACACGTCGACGGGTGTGATCGATCTCACCAAAGTGGCCCAGGCGGTTCAATAGTGCGGAGCCAACGTCGGTCAGAAAGATAAATCTGAGCGTATCGCCATGTCCGCCCTTCAATTGCGCGGCCTTTCGCTTCAGCACCTTATAGAGAGGGTTATCGTCTATCGAGTGGGTTTCCGGAGGCATACTCGACCAGACATTATGATAGCGGATCTGCCTATGCGCAGAGCGTTCGATCTCAACGTCGAGGCCGGGTTCGACAATATGCAGCCTGGTGCTACTGGCAGGGCCGCTTGCGATCCAATCCTCGATCAGTTTCGCTGCATTCTCGGAAAGCGCATAGTCCAGAGGCGCCAGCCGCCGACGAAAGTAGCGCCCATTTTCGTAGCCGTGTTCTTCTCCGAACCGGTAGTAGAGAAATGTGCTGATGCCCTTGCAAAAGCGATCCGCGAACTGACCGATGGCAATCGCAACATTGTCCATCGCCTCTTCGCCTGAAATGGCATTATCGCTTGTTGCGGCAATTTCGATGGCGCAGGGCTTTCCGGGCACGAGTTGTTCAGTGTAGGCGTCGGGACGGTTGCCGCCTCCCCACCATTCGGGCTCGATTTCGAGTTCTCCCATTTGGCCGATTGCCCAAAGAAGACCCAATTCCATTTCCGCCGGCAATGCCTGTTCGACGCGCTTGTCTTCGAGACGATTGAGCAAGTCGCGGGTCTTAGCGTCACCCAACACGGGATATAGCTCATCCAGCATCAATTGGAGGCGTCGTCGGGTAAATAGCGGCATCGCAATAGACCAACTACTGTAATCCTATCGAATATTACTGCGGCCTCGCCGGACCTTCGCGAGCATCGCCAATATCGGCTTTCGGCATCTCCGGCAAAGGATCGCCGCGATCGTGTGCAAGTTCATCCGAGTAGGAGATTTTGGACAACTTGTATTCCGTTTGAATGAAGTGTCGGGCGAGGGCGAAGGTGACCTCGGCGGCCGAGTAGAGACGCCGCAGCTCGGGCGACGCGTCGGCATCGGACGGAAAGGACTCAGAGGCGTGTGCCGTCGCTACCCGGCAATTGTCGAAGATATACTTCTCAACGTCCTTGCCGTTTCGGTCGGCGTCAAACCGCGAAAGTATCTCTGGCCGGAGTGACGCAGAAACCTCCGCGAAGACGTTCTTGATCCAGAGCTTGGTCGAATTCTGCTCGCCTGCCTTTGTCCTTGATCGTCTTTCGAAAACCTTGAAGAAACTTAACACCTCGAAGGTGACCAAGCCCGCGTGACGAGCATTTAGTCCCTCTCTGTAATACGCCAGCCGCTGAAGCAATTCCGGGTCGTCGGGGATGGATCTGGAGAACACCCAATTTGGCGTGGTTGAGAACGCTCCGTCAGAGCGCTGGACGGGCACCGGTATTGGATTGCCAGACCAGCCGTCCTCCAACACCGCGTAGCTATCATCGCACCAACTTAGCAAGCTCAGGAAACGATTGAGAAGTGTGCGGGCGTCCTCGGCGGAAATGCGCTCGTTGACCAGGTCGATGCTGATCGAATGCGAGAACTCCTTCGTCTTCGGGAAGAGTACGAAATGACGGCCGGCAAATTGCACACGGGTCGGCTCCTTCGGCCAAACCGCCTGCGTATCGACACCCAAATTCAGAAAACGCGAATTGTGGCGTGCGCCAAGGCTCTTGTGAAAGGCGTCTCGCTCTTCTTCCGTTTGATATTCTCGCCAGTCCGTCTTCAGCGGCAGATCGAGCTGCCGCGAAAGTGAGACGGCCCGGCGAAGCTGGGTGAAGAAGTCGCGCCCCAGAACGAGTTGCCGAGCGGACGGACCATCCATCCTATCATGATCATAGGTGGTTTCTGCGCCTTTGCTGAGCAGAGAGGTCGCCATCTTGGAGACGTATGAGACCGTCTTTCGCAGTTCACCCTCTTGGAACAGCGCCTTCGCATGATAGCCGTCATCGTTCCGGATCCGAGCAATCGAGAACGAAAAGCTGAGAATCGACCTGCACGCCTCATCTTCTGCGATTACGGACGCTATGGAGTCCAACAAGGTCGCCGTGCCTCTGAACGAGGAGGCCGGTCCGCCGACCGCGCACAGGTTGCCAAGGACAAGCGATACGTGTCCAGCCCATCCGGGCAATATTGGTACGAAGCCCAGCACCACGCTGGCGATCTGTTCGTCCGAAAGGCGAACACCTGCAAATTTTCGTCCGCGTGGCAGCAGACCATAGCCCCGCAATGACTCGAACCGCTTGAGGGTGTCGTCGAATGCTCCCGGCTCCGCGAGCGCGCGGTGCAATATCTCGGACAAAGGACGCGCATACATCGGGGTCAGCCTTGCGTGTTGCCTAGCGTGTTCAACAGCTCGGGATCTTCAAATTCCACGAGTCTCTCCGCGATCATCAGTGTGAATACTGATTGAACTTTGCTCCCCTCAATCACGTCATATAAAAATCTAGAGTTCTGATTTCGTTGGTGCGAGAGCGGTGCCCCAGCTCCGATCGGAGTCCAAGCCCCGCGCCGAAACACATCTCCGGCGCTGTTGGGGCCGGCTGCGTTCATCAGTTTGTTCTAGCGGGTGGCTTTAGCCTGCGGCGACGATGCTGGCCTGAAAAGCTCGGGCACAATGTTCGCAGTTTTGTTCTGATTGGTCCCGAAATGGCGCACCCGACACGATTCGAACGTGTGACCTTTGCCTTCGGAGGGCAACGCTCTATCCAGCTGAGCTACGGGTGCGTGCGGGACGGTTTAGCCGATTGGCCGGGGGTCGGCAACGGGCTTGAACGGTCTTCCGGTGATGGCCGGCCGGAAATTGCGACTCAGGCCGGGACGATGGTCTTGCCGATCGGCCACAGCGCGAGGCCGGCGAGCTTCAGATGCGCCCAGGCGAACGGCAGGCCGATGATGGTGACCGCCAGGGCGATCGCGGTGAGCAGGTGGCCCAAGGCGAGCCACCAGCCGGCCAGGACGAACCAGATGATGTTCCCGAGCAGGCCGAGCAGCCCGGTGCCGACATCCTCGATCCCCGTCAGTTCGTCGCGCCGGACCGCGCGCGAGCCGAACGGCAACAGCGTATAGGCGGCGATGTTGAAGGCGGCGCGCGCCCAGGGCAGGCCGACGATGGTGATGGCCATGACGACCGCGGCGACCAGCCAGCCAAACGCCATATAGGCGCCGCCGAGCACGATCCAGAGCACGTTGAGCAGCAGGGAAACGGGTTGCATGGGCCACCTGACGAGGTTCCGATGCGACCTATATAGGGTGTTGCCGGCGCCGGCCAACGGTGCTGGCAGCGGGAGCCGCGTGAGGCGGTTTGGCGCAGAACGCTTCTTGCGCGCTCCGCGGGCCGGGCAGGTTGCGCGGAGGCGCCGGTCAGCCCGCGGCTTGCAGATCCTCCGCCGCATCTGCCGGCGCGAACAGCTTGCGGAGCTCGGCGGCGGGCTTGGGCGCGCTGAACAGGTAGCCCTGCATCTCGGTGCAGCCGAGCTGGCGCAGGGCCGTCTGCTGGGCACCGGTCTCGACGCCCTCGGCCGTCGTGGTCATGTTGCTGGCGCTGGCGATGCTGACGACCGCCTGAACGATCGCCGACGAGCTGCCCGCATTGATGTCGCTGACGAAGCAGCGGTCGATCTTGATCTTGTCGAACGGGAACCGCTTCAGATAGCTCAGCGAGGAATAGCCCGTGCCGAAATCGTCGAGCGCGATGCGCACGCCCATGTCGTGCAGCTGATGCAGGATGCCGAGCGCGGCGTCGTCGTCGCTGATCAGCACAGCCTCGGTGATCTCGATCTCCAACCGCTGCGGAGCGAGGCCGGCGGCCGAGAGCGCGCCGGCGATCCGCAACGCCAGTGTCGGCGATTTCAGCTGAACGGGCGACACGTTCACGGCGAGCCGGATGTCCTCGGGCCAATGCGCGGCCTCGGCGCAGGCGGTGCGCAGCACCCAGTCGCCGATCTCGTTGATGAGCCCGGTATCCTCGGCCAGCGGGATGAAATCGAGCGGCGGCACCATGCCGCGCTCCGGATGGCGCCAGCGCAACAGCGCCTCGCAGCCCGTCATGACGTTCTCGCTGAAGCCCAGCAGCGGCTGGTAGTGCAGCTCGAACTGGTCCTGCGTGATCGCCTCGCGCAGGTCCTGCTGCAGCTGCAGGCGGGCGCGGGCGCTTTCGTCCATCGCCGGCTCGAAGAAGCGGAAGGTGTGGCGGCCGCCGGCCTTGGCGGCGTACATCGCGAGATCCGCGTTCTTCGTCAACTGGTCCCGTTCAATGCCGTCCTGCGGCGCCAGCGCGATGCCGATGCTGGCATCAGTCGACAATTGATGGCCGAGGCAGCGATAGGGCTTGCGGATCGCCTCCAGGATCGCGCTGACGGTGATGACGACCTCGTCGCGGTCCGCGGCGGCCGTGAGCAGCACGGCGAACTCGTCGCCGCCGAGGCGGGCGACCATGTCTTCCGGCGCGAGGCAGCCCTCGATGCGCCGCGCGATGGTCTTCAGCAGCTCATCGCCGACGTGGTGGCCGAGCGAATCATTGATGCCCTTGAACTCGTCGACATCGATGTAGAGCAGGGCGAAGAAAGTGCCGTGCCGGGCGCGTTCGAGCTCCTGACCGATCCGCTCCTGGAACAGCACGCGGTTGGGCAGCTCCGTCAGCGCATCGAAATGCGCGAGATGGGCGATCTTCTCGTCCGCCAGGCGCTGCTCGGTGATGTCCTCGATCACGTTGATCAGATAGCGCGGCCGATCCGCCTCGTCGGCGATGGCGATGCGGCGGGACGTGATATAGCGCAGTCCGAGCGCCGGGGTCTGCCAGGGGTGCTCGGCGAGTAACAGGCCGTCCGCATGCTCGAGGGCGCGATCGTCGTCGGCTGTGACCTTCTCGGCGGACGTCTTCGGCATCAGGTCGAACACCGTTCGGCCCACGATCTGTTCGCGCGGCAGTCCGAAGCCCTTCTCGGTCGATCGGTTGACCAGGAGGTAGCGGCGGTCGCGCACGTCCTTGACCAGGATGTGGGACGGAATGTGATCGATGATCTCGCGCAGGAACGCGTAGTTCCGGTCGCGCTCCTGCTCCAGCCTGCGATGCTTGCTGATGTCCTCGATCGTGGTCACCCAGCCGCCCGATGCCAGCGGCTTGTCGATGACGTTGAAGAAGCGGCCAGAGGCGCCTTCGACGACCATCTGACGTGTTGCGCCCGTGCCCGCCCTGTCGATGAGATCCGTGCAGAAATCGGTCACGTCTCCGTTGAATGAGCCCCGCGCCTTGCAGTGAGCGACGACCTCGCTGAGATGCAGACCGGGTTCGATCACCGCGGTGGACAGGCCGAGCAGGTCGATGAAGCGTTGATTGAACATCACGACGCAGGCATTGGCGTCGAACGAGATCAGGCCCTGCGTCATGTTGTCGAGCGCCGTCTCGACGCGCTGCTTCTCATTCTCGAGCTGCTGCGTCGCGGCGCGGTTCTGGCGGACGATCTGGCGGATCATCAGGCTGAACATGACGGCGATTGTCATGGCCGCGAGCGTCGCCGCGCCGACCAGCAGCACCATCTGCGACCGCCAGTCCGCCAGCGCGTCGTCGACGGTCTTGGTCACGGTCATCGTGAGCGGGAAGCGGCCGACCTTGGCGCCGGCCATGATCTTTTCGAGATTGTCGAAGGGGCTCTTGAGAACGTTGGTGTGCACGCGGCCGTCGGCGACCGCGCCATAGAGGTCGCCAGTCGCGACCTTCTGACCCATCGCGGATGCGATGTGCGGGTAGCGCGCCAGCACCGTGCCATCGGCGTGGAAGAGGGTGATCGCGGAGTTGTTTCCCAGCGCGATCGATTCCATGAACGTCTCGTAGGCGCGCGGGTCGACGCGGCGCGTCAGCAGGCCCAGGAATTCACCATTGGCGTTGCTCAGGCGGTACGCCACGATGGTGGCCCAGCCGCCGGTGACGCGGCTGATGACCGGCGTGATGGTGAAGCCGTCCCGTGGGGTGCCGGCTTGAAGATCCTTGAAGTAGGGGCGGTCGCTGATGTTGATCGGGGGCATCGGATCATGCGACGACCAGTTGACGAAGTTGCCGTCAGCGCCGATGAGCGTCAGATCGCCCATGTAGGACAGGCCGTTGACCTGCGACTGCAGCATCGCCTGGATATCGGGCTGCGACATCCGGGCCCGGAACGCCTCCGGCGAGCCGATCGATCCGAGCTGCATGCGACGGATGACATGCGACACCGCCGTCTCGGCGTCTTCGAATTGTTGCGCGAAATGCCGGCTCAGCAGCAGCACCGTATTCTCGAGCTCGCGCTCGCTGTTGCCGACGGCCTTCGATCGGAAGCCGTTCGCCATCACGATCGTCCCGATGACGATGGCCGCGATCAGGAGCGTGCCGCAGGCGACCAGCCATGGCAGCGGGCCGCGCCAGAGCGACGTGTCACCCCGTTCCGGCTCCGTCGCGCCGGCCCCTGACGTGTCTGCTGCGCCCTGCATGTATAGATCGACCTGGCAAAAATGGCTTACGACAAGCATGCTTGATAGCAAGGCACTGGTACCGGAGCGGTTAGGAAACGCGGTTATCCGGGGCTTAAGGCGAGCGTGAAAGGTCGCCGAAAACGGTAGCTTTGGCACGCGAATACCGTGTCGGTACTGCCGTGCCGCCGCGGTTGCGCGAATTGTTAAGATTAATCTCAGGCGCGGTGCTGCGCGCCCGGCTTGGAGCGCAGACGGCCGACCACGCCGGTCGGGAAGAAGTAGACGCTGGCAATGAACAGGAGGCCGAGCCACAGCAGCCAGCGGTCGGGATGCAGCAGGCCGGGCAGCAGCGGCAGTCCGGCGTCGGCGGCGGCGGTCGATGCGACGCCCATCAGCGCCTGAAGGTAATTCTGGGCGAGGATGAAGATCGCAGCGCCGATGATCGCGCCATAGATCGTGCCCATGCCGCCGATCACGACCATCAGGAGGATGTCGAGCATGATCGAGAACGACAGCGACGTATCCGGGCCGGCATAGCGCAGCCACAGCGCGTTCAGCATGCCCGCACAGGCCGCAATCATCGCGGCGATGCAGTTGGCGTAGGTCAGATGGAAGACGGTGCGAAAGCCGAGCGCCTCTGCTCGGAAGCGATTTTCCCGGATCGCCTGCAGCACGCGGCCGAACGGCGAATTGACCACGCGCAGCAGCGCGAGGATCATCAGCGCACAGGCCACCAGCACGAGGTAGTAGGTCAGGATGCGTCCGTTGATCGGGAAGCCGATCCATTCCTTGCCGATGAAGACGGTGCCTGGCCGCAGCAGCTCGGGCAGCTGAAAGCTGCGACCATCCTCGCCGCCCGTCAGCCACGACAATTGCGACGCCAGCACCAGGAAGGCCGAGGCGACCGCAAGCGTAATCATCGCAAAGAAGATGGCCTCGACCCGCAGCGAGAACAGGCCGATCGCGAGCGCCAGCAGCAGGGCGAGCGGCAGTCCCGCGGCCACCGCGACGGCGACCGATGTCCAGTTCGGGCCCAGCCCATAGAGCGCGATCGCGATCGCATAGGAGCCGATGCCATAGAACATCGTGTGCGCGAACGACACCGAGCCGGTATAGCCGAGCAGCAGATCGTAGGACGCCACCAGCGCCGCGAAGATGCAGATCTTGGCGGCCACGTTCAGCGCCTTGGCGCCGGGGAAGAGGAAGGGCGTCGCCAGCAGCGCCAGCACAATGACGATGAGCAGGATGGACAGTGCGCGGCTGCGCGGCGGATCGCCGGAGAGGATCATCATCGGCTGGTCACCGCATAGAGGCCGCGCGGCCGCCACATCAGCACGGCGACCATCAGCAGGATGTTGGAGACGAGGGCGAGCTTGGGCAACAGGAAGCCGCCGTAATTGGCGACCATTGCGACCAGGATCGCGCCGATGAAGCAGCCGGTGATCGAGCCGAGGCCGCCGATGATGACGACGATGAACACGAGCACCGTAAGCTCGTCGCCGATCGAGGCATGGACCTGCTCGCGATAGAGGCCCCACATCACGCCGCCGAAACCCGCCAGCGCCGAGCCGGTCATGAATACGCCGAGGAACAGGCGGCGGATGCGATAGCCGAGCGCCTCGACCATCTCGCGGTTCTCGACGCCGGCGCGGATCAGCAGGCCGATCTTGGTCCGGTTCAGCACCAGTTCGATGGCGACGAAAATCACGAGGCCGATGAGCAGCGCCAGCAGCCGGTATTTCGAGATCGCGACGTCACCCAGGATGAACGAGCCGCGTAGCGCCGTCGGCAGCGGCATCGGAATGATCTGCGGGCCGAACAGCGCGTACAGCGTCTGCTCGGCGACGATCAGGCCGCCGGTGGTCATCAGGATCTGCTTGAGGTGCTGGCCATAGACCGGCAGCACCAGCACGCGCTCGACGACCAGGCCCAGCGCGCCGGTCACGCCCATCGACAGCAGGACGGCCGGAACGAGCACGGCGAGGTTGGTCAGCAGCGAATCCGCCTGCGCCCAGCTCGCCAGCGGCAACAGCACCAGCGTCGCGGCATAGGCGCCGACCGCGATGAAGGCGCCGTGGCCGAAGTTCAGCACGTCCATCAGGCCGAACACCAGGGTCAGGCCGGAGGCCATGATGAAGATCATCATGCCCATCGCTAAGCTCGCGACCGTCAGGGTGATCCAGGAGCTCGTCGAGCCGATGAGAGGAATCATCATCAGCGCCAAGGCGACCGGCAGCAGCAGGGGCGCGATGTCGCGCTTCGGCTTCGGCAGCGCGTCGGTTGCGGCGATCTCGCTCATTGGTGCGCCTCCAGGCTCAGGCCGAGCAGGCGCTCCTGCAGCGGGACGTCGGCCGCCAGCGCGGCCATCTCGCCGCGATGGACGATGGTGCCGTTGTCCATCACCAGCACCTGGTCGCCGAGCTCGCGCGCGGCGTGGAAGTTCTGCTCGACCAGAAGGATGGTGGCGCCGCGGCGCTTGATCTCCTTGAGGCACTCGATCAGCGACATCACGATCGCCGGCGCCAGTCCCTTGGTCGGCTCGTCGATCAGGAGCAGCTTGCGCGGCTCGACGATCGCGCGCGCGATCGACAGCATCTGCTTCTGTCCGCCGGAGAGACTGCCGGCACGCGACAGCCAGAACTTCTTCAGGGCGGGGAAGAAGCCGAAGATCCAGGCGAGCTGGGCATCGTCGAGCGGACCGTTGCGTGCCGCCAGCACCAGGTTTTCCTTCACGGTCAGGTCGGAGAACACCGCCATGCTCTCCGGCACATAGCCGACGCCGCGCTGGGCGATGTCGGGCGTCGAAAGCTTCTCGATCGGCTCGCCTGCCAGCGAAATCGTGCCCGTCCTGGCCTGCCACAGGCCCATGATGGTGCGCAGTGTCGTGGTCTTGCCGGCGCCATTGCGCCCGAGCAGCATCGTGGTCTGGCCTTCCGGCACCTCGAAGTCGACGCCCTGCAGGATGTGATAGCGGCCGATATAGGTCTCGACATCAGCGAGCTTCAGCATGGCGCTCATGCCGCGCTCCGCGGGGCAACGCCGAGATAGGCTTCCTGCACGATCGGCGAGGCGATCACTTCGGCTGGCGGCCCGTCGGCGACGAGCTGGCCGTTATGCAGCACGATGATGCGGTCGGCGAGCGACCGCACCACGTCCATCTTGTGCTCGACCAGGAGGATAATCCGGCTCTTGTCCTGCTTGAGCCTGGCGATCAGGTCGAGCACGACCGGAACCTCGTCGATGCTCATGCCGGCGGTCGGCTCGTCGAACATGAAGACCTTCGGCTCCAGCGCCATCATCAACGCGACCTCGAGCTTGCGCTGATCGCCATGCGACAGGGTGGTCGCAGTGACGCCGCGGCGGCTGCCGAGCGCGACCTGGTCGAGGATCGCATCGGCGCGTGCGATCAGGTCGCGGCGCGCCATCCAGGGACGCAGCAGGTCGTAATGGGTCCCGCTCTGTGCCTGGACGGCGAGGCGGACGTTCTCTTCGACGCTGAGATTGGGGAACAGGTTGGTGAGCTGGAACGCGCGTCCCAATCCGGCGCGGGTGCGCAGCGGTGCCGACAGGCCGGTGATGTCACGGCCGTCGAACAGGATGGAGCCGGACGATGCACGCAGCTGGCCGGAGATCAGGTTGAAATAGGTGGTCTTGCCGGCGCCGTTGGGGCCGACGATGGCGGTGAGCTCGCCGGGGCGGAAACTGCAGCTGACGTTGTTGACCGCGACATGGCCGCCGAAGCGGATGGTCAGGTCGCGGGTTTCGAGAGTGAGGGGCATGGCGTCGGCTGCAGGGGCTTCCAAAGTGGACGTGCCCGGCGCGAGGGCCGGGCACGGATTCAGGATCTCAGCGCTTGTTGCGGATCGGGATGTCCATCTCCTCGATCTTGATCTCGCGCACGGGCTCGTTGACGGCCCAGGCGAGGTTCGGGTCGACCTTGACCCGGAAGTGATACATGCTTTGCAGCGCCTGGTGATCCTCTTTGCGGAAGATCATCTTGCCCTTCGGCGTGTCGAATTCCATGCCCTCCATCGCCGCGATCAGCTTCTCCGTATCGGTCGACTTCGCCTTGGTCACGGCGGTGACGACGGCCATCGCTGCTGAGAAGCCGCCGACCGTGAACAGGTCTGGCGGCGCGTTGAAGCGCTTCTGGTGCTCGGCCAGCAGCCAGTCGTTCACGGGGTTCTTGGGAATGTCATAATAATAATAGGTCGCGCCTTCCATGCCCGGCAGCTGCTTGTAGGCCGCGAGCGCCGCGAGGATGTTACCACCGGAGGAAATCTCGATGCCGTAACGCTTCGGGTCCATGTCCTGCAGCTTGCCGAGCGGATTGCCGCCGCCGGCCCAGAGTACCCAGATGAATTTGCGGCCAGGCTTGTCCTTCAGCGCGTCGAACAGACGCTGGCCGACTGCCGTGAAATCGGTGGTGTTGGTCGGCGCGTATTCTTCCGCCGCCAGCGTCGCACCGGTCTTGGCCAGCGCCTCTTTGAACGCCGCGATGCCGTCGCGGCCGAAGGCATAATCCTGCGCCAAGGTGGCGACCGTCACGCCGGGCTTGCCGATCGCGACCGCGTTGGAGATCGCGTCCTGCGAGGAGTTGCGGCCGGTGCGGAAGATGTAGCGATTCCACTTCTCGCCGGTGATCTGGTCGGCCACCGCCGGCTCGACGATCAGGATCTTCTTGTTCTCCTCGGCGACCGGCAGGTCGGCGAGTGCTGCGGCCGAGGACGTCGTGCCGATCGCGATGTCGGCGCCGTCGTCCTGATAGGCTTCCGACAAGGCGGCCTTCGACAGGTCCGGCTTGCCCTGGTCGTCCTTGGTGATGATGACGATCTTGCGACCGTCGATCATGTTGGTGCCCTTGGTCGCGTATTCTAAACCGAGGCGGAGACCTGCTTCGGTCTGCTTGGCATAGGCTTCGAGCGGGCCGGTCTTGCCGTAGATGAGAGCGATTTTCAGATCGTCGGCCTGGGCCGCGGTGGCCAGCAGGGCTGCACTCAGTGATAAAGCAATGCCTTTGAACAATTGTGACGTCTTCACGAGCCTTCCTCCCAGCTACCGGCGGCTGTTGTCTGCAACTGATAGTGTGCAGGCGCGGGCCGGGTCAAGGCGCTTTGGCAGGCAGTCCGGGAGCCCTCATACTTTGTGCTGATCGTCTCCTCGCTCCGAACGATGTCATCGCCGATAGCGGCTGCTGCGCGCGTAAGCCTGGCGATTTTCCTGCACAGGGCGACTGGCGAGGCTGATGCGCGCTTCGCTTGCAAGCGGCGCGGCAGGCTTGAGCTCTTCCAGAAAGATCGGACGCGAGAAGTAGTAACCCTGGGCATAGCGGATCTTGGTGGCCGCCTGCAGATAGGCGAGTTCCTCGAACGACTCGATGCCTTCGGCGATCACCGTCATGCCGAGCGCCTCGCTGAGCGACTCGATCGCGCGCAGGATGCCCTGGCTGCGCGGTCGCTTGTGGATGTCCGTGATGAAGGAGCGGTCGATCTTGATCTCGTCGGCGGTGATGTCGGCCAGCGCCGACAGCGACGAATAGCCGATGCCGAAATCGTCGATCGAGATGCCGACGCCGATCTCGCGCAGCAGCGGCACGATCTCGTCCTGGAAATGGCTCCGCGTCACGAAGGCGTCCTCGGTCACCTCGATCATGAACCGCTTCGGAAATCCGGTCGCCTCGATCGCACGCGCGAAGGGCTGCATGAATTCCGGGTTCGAGGCCTGCTTCGCTGCGACGTTGATGCTGATGGTCGCGTCGGGACCGAACGTGTCGTTGATGAGATCGATCGACTTGACGATCTCGCCGAGCACGAGATGCGCCAGCTCGTCGATCAGGCCGAGCTCGACGGCGAGATTGATGAATGCGCCCGGCGCCTGGATCACGCCTTCATTGTCGCGCAGCCGAACCAGGGCCTCGATGCCCTTGATCTCCTCGGTGCGGATGTCGACCTTGGCCTGGAATGCGCAGCAGAAGCGCTTTTCGAGGATGGCGAGCCGCAGCGACTGCTCGACCTTCATGCGCGCAAGCGCCTCGTGCTCCATGGCGCTAGAGAAGAAGGCCAGCGTGCCCTTGCCGCCGTTCTTGACGCGGTACATCGCGAGGTCTGCGTTCTGGCGCAGCACGTCGTAACTGGCGCCATGCTCGGGAAACAGGCTGACGCCGACCGAGGCGGCCGCGAACACTTCCGCGCCGTCGATGAAGAACGGCGCACTCAGACGGTGCAGCAGGCCCTGCAGGAATTCGGCGACCTCCTCGGCGCGCTCGATCGGATGCAGCAGCAGCAGGAACTCGTCGCCGCTGATGCGCGACAGCAGGTCAGTCTCACGCAGATCGCGGCTGATGCGCTTGGCGAACTCGACCAGCAGCGTGTCGCCGGTGGCATGGCCGTAATAGTCGTTGATGTATTTGAAGTTGTCGAGATCGAGGAAGGCGAGCGCGAAGCGTCCATCGACGCGGCCGCGCCGGACCAGATGGTCGGCGCGATGCTCGACGACGCGGCGCATCGGCAGGCCGGTCAGCTCGTCATAATAGGCGGCGCGGAACAGCTGGTCCTCGAACTCCTTCTGCTCGCTGATGTCGGCCGAGCTCGAGATCAGTACGTGCTGGTCGCCGATGCGGACGGGCCGGTGCGCCGTCAGCAGGGTCTGCGCGCCGCGCTCGCCGGGGACCTTCTCCTCGGTGATCACGGTGCGCCCCCGGCCGAGGATCTCGCGGCAGGCGGACCGCCTGTTGTCGAGATGCGGTGCCGCCACGCCGTCGACGCTGTTGGCGGCGGCGCCGAGCTGAACGGCGGCGGTGTCGTTAACCAGAAGGAAGCGACCGTGCTGGTCCTGCACCGTGACGCCCGACGGCAGCTGGCTGAGAATGCTGCGCAGGAAGCGCAATTCGGCCTCGGTCGAAGCCGTCCCGTCCTTGGCGTCGGGCGAAAAGTTGAAACGGTCGCTGCTGTACATGCGCCGATTGTGCAAAGTTCCCGCTTCATTTTAGTTAAGCGCTACGTAGAAACACGGAATGCGCGCACCAACTGTCGGGAATTGCGCGACTTTGTGCCCCGTCGTCGTTAACGGATCCTCAACGCCGCTGCAGACGCGCGCGCGGCCATGCGGCGAAAGTCGGAGGCGAGGCCGGCTCCTGCTCAGCTCGCCGGCACGCGACACTGCATCGTGCAGTGAATGCCGGTCTTGAGAAACGTCGTCTCGGTCTTGCCGTCGAACGCCGACAATGCCGCCTTCAGCAGCTTGCTGCCGAATCCCGGCTTGCCGACCTGATCGATCGGCGGGCCCTCGGCTTCGTCCCAGGTCAGCTTGAGGCGGTCGTCCTGCATCGTCCAGGCCACCTGCAGGAAGCCGCGCGGCGAAGCGAAGGCGCCGTACTTGCCGGCATTGGTCGCCAGCTCGTGAAAGATCAGCGCAAGGCTCACGGCGAGCTTCGCCGGCAGGAACAGCCGCTCGCCATTCAGCTCGAAGCGCACATGGCCGTAGGGCCCGAGCTCCGACATCAGGAGATCCTTGAGGTCGCAGCCCTGGCCATCGGCGCGCGCGATCAGATCGTCGGCGGTGGCCAGCGCGCGGATGCGCTGGTCGATGCGCCCCCACACCTCCGGCTGATCGTGCAGCACCTGATGCAGCACGGCGTGAATGGTGGAGGTCTTGTTCTTGAGCCGGTGATGCAGCTCGTCGACCAGGAGCTTGCGATACTGCTCCTCCTCGGTGAGGCGCCGCGCGATCTCGCGCTGTTTGCCGGCGAGGTTGCGATGATGCGTGACGCCCCAGATCACCAGGCCCGAGACGGCGAGATACATCGCCATCAGCGCAAGCCGCGCCGCATCGACCGGGCCGCCGCCGAAATCGAGCCCCAGCCCGAGCGCCGCGCCGAGGATCGCTGTCGCGATACCGACACCCGAGCCGCCCATCGCCGTGGCGAAGAATACCGCGGGCGTATAGGGCGTGAAGTACACGTCGGGTCGCAGATGCGCCATGCCGTAGCGGAACGCGGTGGCGAGCATGAGGCACATCGCCGCAAACGCACAGCTCCAGGCGAGGGATGGCTGCAGCTCGCCGAGCCAGGTCCGCTTGATGTCGTCGATGAGTCGCGTCATGGACATCCATCAGCCTGATGCGCGCAACCAAATTAAGGCGAGCGTGGCGGTAATTTGTCCGGTTGAAGGAAGCCGCCCGTCTTGTGTTGCAATTGATCTCACCGGATGATGGTTCCGCGTGGGAACTTCGGCGCTTCAAGCGACGATCGACAACAAGCATTGCACAGGGAAGGATCGAGCGATGGGACGGTTGGACGGCAAGGTTGCGGTGATCACGGGCGCGACCAGCGGCATCGGCTTGCGGACCGCGGAAGTCTTCGTCGCCGAAGGCGCCAAGGTCGTCATCGCCGGACGGCGCAGTGCCGAAGGCGAGGCGCTGGCAAGCCGTCTCGGCGCCAATTGCGTGTTCCGGCAGACCGACGTCACGGTCGACGAGCAGATGCGCGCGCTGATCGATCTCGCCGTCGATCGCTTCGGCCGGCTCGACTGCCTGTTCAACAATGCGGGCGGTCCGGCGCAGACCGGCGGCATCGAAGGCCTCGATGCCGGCCGGTTCGACCAGGCGATGGCGGTGCTGGTGCGCAGCGTCATGCTGGGCATGAAATACGCCGCGCCTCACATGAAGCGGCAGGGTGCGGGCAGCATCATCAACAACGGCTCGATCGCGGGACGGCTCGCGGGCTACTCGACCTCGGTGGTGTACAGCACGGCGAAGGCCGCCGTGATTCATCTGACGAAATGCGTCGCGATGGAGCTCGGCGAATCCGGCGTGCGCGTCAACTCGATCTCGCCCGGCCTGATCGCGACCGGCATCTTCGGCAAGGCGCTCGGCCTGTCGACGGAGGCGGCCGAGAAGACGCCGGAGACGGTCCGCACCGCCTATGCCACCGCGCAGCCGATCCCGCGCGCCGGCGTGACCGACGACATCGCCCACGCGGCGGTGTTTCTCGCCAGCGACGAATCGAGCTTCATCAACGGCCATGATCTCGTCGTCGACGGCGGCATCACCGGCGGCCGCAACTGGAGCCAGCAGCAGCAGGGCTACGCCGCCATGCGCAAGCTGCTGGGCGATGCGGTGGAGTAGAGGACGACGTCTTGGGGTGTTCTCTGACGGTCGACGCACAATGCGGCGATTGCCCGGATCTCTCCACGCCGTCATGGCCGGGCTTGTCCCGGCCATCCACGTAGTCCGACGTGCTGGGAAAGACGTGGATGCCCGGGACAAGCCCGGGCATGACGAGTAACTAATAGCTCTCACTGGTCGTGGCGACACGCGGGGCTCGTGGAAAACTGACTCCGCCGACCACGGCACATTGCGCTCACACCGCCTTCAACTGCACCTTCAGCCCGTCACGCGGCTTCGGGATCGGCCAGACCTGCCAGTTGGGCTGATAGCCCGGCGCGAACGACACTTCGACATTGGCCAGGAAGTGCCGCGCGAAGCACTTCACCTGCATGTAGGCGAAGTGCAGGCCGAGGCACATATGGGCGCCGCCGCCGAACGGCACCCAGGCGAAGCGGTGACGGCCGCGCTGCGCTTCGTCGGTGAAGCGCATCGGATCGAAGCGCTCGGGATCGGGCCAGATCTCCGGCATATGATGGGTGTACATCGGATTGATGCCGACGCCGGTGCCGGCGGGAATCGCAAAACCCTTGAAGGTGAAGTCCCTGACAGCACGGCGCGGCAGCGAGGGCACCGGCGGCATCAGCCGCAGCGTCTCCTGGAACGCCATCTCCGTCAGCTTCATCTTCTCCAGATGCTCTGAGCTCATCGGATCGCCCGCGGCGAGGCCGAGGCTTGCGACCTCGTCGCGCAGCCGCTGCTGCCATTCGGGGTGGGCGGCGAGCTGAGCGACGAAGGAGGTGATCGACGAGGTCAGCGTGTCGTGCGCGGCCATCATCAGGAAGCTCATGTGGCCGACGATGTCCTGCGTCGACAGCAGCGCGCCTTGATCGTCGGTCGCGCGGCAGAGATGCGAGAACAGATCGTCGCCGTCGCCCCTGGCCCGCCGCAGCGGAATCTGCTCGGAGAAATAGGCCACGATGCGCTGGCGGCCCTTGACGCCGCGCGCCATCTGCGTGCCCGGCAGCGGCTTGCGGATCGGCGCCACCGAGGCCGCGACCATGTCGACGAAGGCGCGGTTGATCGCGTCGACCTCCGGCCCGATCTCGGTGCCGAGAAAGGATGTCGCGGCGAGATCGAGCGTGAGCTGCTTGATCGCGGGATAGAACAGCATCTCGCCGGGATTTTGCTTCCATTGCGCGATGCGCGCGGCGATGCCGCGGTCGAGCCCGGCGAGGTAGGACTTCATCGGCCCGGCCTTGAAGGCAACCGACAGCGCCTTGCGGTGCATCCGGTGCTCCTCGAAATCGAGCAGCATCAGGCCGCGCGGGAACAGCAGATTGAGGATGCGGCCCCAGCCATGCGCCGAGGAGAACAGCTTGGTCTGGTCAAACAGCACGAGCTCGTTGGCCTCGGGGCCGAGCAGCACGACATTGACGTCGCCGAACATGTTGCTGCGATAGACCGGACCGAATTTCCGCGCGTTGCGCTCGACATGCCCCTTGGGATCGGCGAGCACCTCGAAGGTCTTGCCGATGATCGGCCAGCCCTCGTCGCCGGGAATATGGGTCAGCGTGTTGCGGCGGGGCGCGTTCAGCATGAAGGCGTCAGAGGCCACGTTCTGCATCGACATCGCGGGTCTCCATCAGGTGGGAAAGATTTGCGGCGCTCCGACGGCAGCGTCGGCTAGCGGCACGCGGGGCACATCGTCACCGGCATTGAAATGCGGTTGCAGCGCCGATGCAATACGCTCAGGTGACTCATGGCCGTTCAATTGTGCTGCATCGCACGCCGCTGCGTTCTCGCGGCGCGGTGATGCGTCCGAGGGATGGAATTTTCCGCCCTCGCAAGATGAGAGGGCGCGGGGAATGCCGGGCGCTGGCCGCACCCATGGCCCGCCTGCAACAAAAAAGCAGGCGGCAGTCACCACAGGTTCAGCCGAAATCACCCGGCATTCCCCGCGCGATGGTTTTCACGCTTATGTCGCGATCTCCCCGGTGTCCGGCTTGTTAGCCACCGTCACTCTCCGGCTCATCATGACCACAGAGCTTGACGCCAGCATCGGGGCGCCAGGACCACGCGTCTTCACGTCCGCAAGCCTGCCGTTCGTCGGCGAGCGCAAGGCCCGCTGCAGCAAACTCGCAGCCACCGCATCCCCCCCCGCGTGTCGTGACGATCGCGATGCGCCCCTCTCATCGGGACGGGATGGCGTGACGATAGGCGATATTCTGAAAAACGGAAGAAGAATATTTTTGCACGGAGGACTGGACAGAGGTGATGCGATTGAGCGGGCTGACGAAATCAGATTTTCGGCGCACACGTCGAACGGCGTTCACCGGAGCGTCGACAGGCGAGCGGGATGCCGTGTCGCGCTTTCCAAGGCGCTTCGCTGGTCCTGATTCGCCCGTCGGGCGTAGCGGGCGCCGGCAGCCTTACACGGGCGAACGACCCGCGGCATCGGTGATCATCAGCGACGCGAGGCCGTCTCGCTGTTTGAATACGCCGCCCGCTCCGGCGCAAATGCAATCATCCGGCCGACTTGTTGATCTTCTTCACCTTGGCGTCGGTTGCCTCGATCGAGGCCGCCAGCTCCAGGATCGCCTTGGCCAAGAGGTCGGCGGCCTCCTTGGGATCCTGCGATCTTTCGGCGCGCAGCGCGTAGTTCTTGGCTGAGGAGAGTGACATTGGCGACCTTTCCCACGACAAAGCCCGCCGGGCCGAGACGGCGGGCTGCCTGACGCATCCGATGCGCGAGCGGTCCATGGCAGACCGTGCGCGATCGGCCGCGAGCATGGCAGGACAGGGTTAAGAAAATCCTGGTGACACCCGATCGCCGATGTCTGCCACGGCGGCTGCCGGCGCTTCGAGATTCAGACGTCAGACTGCGACCAATGTTGGCAAGTCTTAGTTGATTTCGCCGCGCATCACCCGCCTTAGGGTGGGTAAAGGCGAGCCGCTGATCTCTCCACGGGCTCGCCTACAGTGGCCCGTGCCCACCATCTTGCTGATGAGTTCGCCGATCTATGGTGCGCACGCGGCCGCCTGCGGCGGCTGCTTTGCTCAGCCCTACATTCGACGTCAGAACTTGTAGGCGAGGCCGACCGTCGCCGTATGGGTTCGCGTCGTCACATGCGCGGTGAAGCGGTCGTCGAAGCCGACACCGACGCCGCCGGCGACGAAGACGGGCTGGGTCCAGGTGCCAAAGTCGGCGTAGCGATAGTCGGCACGCACGACCCAGTGGCCGCCGATCATGTGCTCGACGCCACCGCCCACGGTCCAGCCGACCCGGGTCGAGGCGAAGGTGTCGTTGTGTGGAATGCCGAGGCAGAACGCGTTGCCGGGAACGACGGTGCAACTGGCGCTCAGCTCAACGCGCTGCCACGCCACGCCGCCGCTGCCGTAGATCAGCGTATCAGGCGCGACCAGATAGCCGAGCCGGGCGCGCAAACTGCCGTCCCAGGTGCCCTTCACGGAGCCTGCCGGCAGCCCGACCAGCGGCGCGCCGAAGAACAGCCCGGCGGTTCCTGGCAGGGCATTTGCCGTCTTGTTGTTGTCGGCCCAGCCGAAGTCGCCCTCAACGCCGGCGACCCATGACGGCGCGAACTGCCAATTGACGCCGAGATAGCCGCCGAACCGGGCCGCGACGCTGTCCATCGCGCCGCTGGTGCCGGCCGTCGGCACGAATACGCCGGCAAAGTTCGGGGCGATGTCGCTGGTGCGCCAGTCATTGTCCGCCCAGCGGGCGCCAACCGACACGCCGGCGTAGACGCCGGTCCATGACGGCGCGGCCACGACTGGCGGCGCCTTGACCGGCAGGTCGGCCGCCAGCGCAGATCCTGCGAGCGCGGTCGCCGCCAGCGCAGCCGCAATGCCCGCCACTACAGATTTCGCCATCACTTCCCCCGGTATCCGACGTCGATTTGACACCTGTGGCACACCATCGGCAGTTGCAGCCGGCGCCGCAATCGCAGCGCGCGCGGCCCAGCGAAAAAGTTCGCGGTGTTGCGAGCCCGACACGCCGCCGGGGGCTTGCCCGGGACGACATCCGATGTGAGGAGACGGCGTTGAACGTCACTGGCTGACGGAGGATTTCAAGATGTTGGCCTCGATGCGACGGCTGTGGGGAGCGTTGAAGCGGCAACACGCGGTCGAGGCCGATGTCGGAGCGAACCGCCCTGGCCGACGGTGGCGCGTTCGTGCGGTTCGTGACGACGGCCGAAGCGTCGAGCTTCAGAACCAGGGAATCTTCGATGAACTCGTCGTCGACGATTGGCTCCACCTCGAGCAGATGGACGACCATGCCTGGTGGCTTCAGGTCGGCGATGTCGGGATATGGGTGAGCGTCAAGGCGGGGGAGCCTCCGGTGGTCGACGTCGAGCGCGGGGCATACGGCGACATTCGCGGCGAGACGCGGACCTGGAACGCGCAGGCGTTCAAGGACGGGCTGCGCTGAGGGAATCGTTTTCCCGTCGAAACAGTGTTAACTCCACGGACGGTGTATCAAGTCGGCGCGACGGCGGGCGTTGTTCGTCCGTGGCCTCTACGCCAATTCATCCATGCCGATCATCCGAGATCGGCCCATGATCAGCGCCGAGGCTGCTGCCGATCGCGTGAAGCAGATCATCTCCAAGGCCGCGATCGACTTGGCCTCGGCGCCGATTGTCGGGGTCCGTAGATCTACGGAGACCAATCTTTACCTCGCGGCCACCGCTGTTCTCTAGAGACGGCCAGACCGGGACGTCTGGCCAACAGCGAGGGCAGGACCATGAGCAATCAGTTGCTGGTGATCGAGGATGCCGAGGTGCATCTCTCGATCTTGCGCAAGATCGCCGCGCAATGCGGCTATGAAGCGACCTGCGTGACCTCGGTCGAGGCCGCCGCCGCCGAGCTGCGTGAGAAGACATTCGACTGCATCACGCTGGACCTGTCGTTGGGCGACCGCTGCGGCGCCGACATCCTGCTGCTGCTCAATGAACTGAAGATCCGGACCCCCGTGATCTTCATCAGCGGCGCCGAGGACGGCACCCGCGAGGAGCATGTCCGGCTCGCCACCGTGCTCGGCCTGGTCGTCTATCCGCAATTCCAGAAGCCGGTCGACCTGCCGGCCCTGCGCGAGACCCTGAAGCAGATCGCGACCCTCGCCGAGTGCGAGCGGCTGGTCGCCGCGGTGAGGTAGTCACGCCGCTCTACGCAACCGCGCAGCTTGCCCACCACGACCACCGTCATTCCGGGGCAAGGCCGCAGGCCTTGAACCCGGAATCTCGATGTTGGCTTGCGAGTGTTCGACCATCTCGGGATTCCGGGTTCAATCGCCAACGCGCTTCCGCGCATTGACGATTGCCCCGGAATGACGGGGTATGATGCGATCGCAGACGCGGCTTGCTGCTACCCTCGTCGCTTCGCCGCTTCCTGCAGGTCCGGCGCATTCACCGCGGGAATCGCGACGCGGCCCGGTCCCGTCTGCGACAGCGCCGCGGCCGCCTTGTCGTTGTCCATGATCTTGGCCATCACGGCCTGGCCGGCGCGCTCGAAGATGGCGCGGTTCTCGATGACGAATTTTTGCGAGCGGCGCAGGCCGTCGATGTAGCCGTTGATCTCCGGCACCACGTAGCGCGCGACCATGTCCCAGCTGCGCCGCGTGTTCTCCGGATTGGCCCAGTCGTGCACGAAGCCGATGATGGTGCCGACGCCGCCCGACACCTGCATCAGGTTCTTGATCGTCTTGACGAGATCGTCGGGCGTGCCGATCGTCGAGGCCGCGCCCTCCACAAAGGCGGTCTTATCGACGGCTTCATCGGGCGAGGAGAAGGCCTTCAGGCCCGGCCGCATCAATGTGCCGACATTATACTCGTTGTGCCAGCGCATCAGTCCGGCGCCGGCTTCGCGGCGCGCCTGCTCGCGGGTCTCGGCAATGTGCCAGGACAACAGCACGCGCCAATTGGCGCGGCTCACCGTGGTGCCATGCTTCTTCGCCGCGTCCTCGGCGAACTCCCATTGCTGCGGCAGCGCCATCAGGCCCTGCGTCGACATCGAGCCGAGCGAGATGATGCCGATGCCGTATTTGCCGGCGAGCGTCATGCCCGACGGCGAGATCTGCGAGGCCACTACGAACGGCATCTCCTCCTGCAAGGGCAGGATCTGCAACGCCGCGTCGTTCATCGTGAACCAGTCGCTCTTGGCGGTGACGCGTTCGCCATTGAACAGGCGTCGGATGACCGCGATCGCCTCGTCCTGGCGGTCGCGTTGCGTCATCGGATCGATGCCCAGGGTATGCGCATCGGAGGCGAGCGCACCGGGACCGGAGCCGAAGATGGCGCGGCCGCCGGTCATGTGGTCGAGCTGCACCATGCGCTGCGCGACGTTGAACGGATGATGATAGGGCAACGAGATGACACCGGTGCCGAGCTTGATGCGCTTGGTGCGCTCGCCGGCGGCGGCGAGGAACATCTCGGGCGAGGCAATCATCTCCCAGCCGCTCGAATGATGCTCGCCGCACCAGAACTCGTCATAGCCGAGCTCGTCGAGCTGCGACACAAGGTCAAGGTCGCGGCGGAATTGCAGCATCGGATGCTCGCCGATCGGATGATGCGGAGCGAGGAATGCACCGAATTTGAGCCGCGCCATTTTGTTTTCTCCCGAATGGAATTTCGTTGTTGCTTGACCGTCAGGCTAATTGGCGCGCCGTGCGCAGGCAATCACGTTGCTGCTCATTCGGCGGCGGTGCATGCCTGCCATTTGATGTTTACTCATCGGCCATCCGCACGCAGACTTCGGATCGAGATTGCGATTCGCGAAAGGGGCTTTCCGCACAGTCATCGGCTCGAAGCAGTTGCGCGAGCGTCACCGCTCATCCTCATGGCGATTCCGAGCATGTCTGGTTCGCATTTTGGTGAGCCTTGCGTGAAGCGCCGCGTCGGCGTGGCATTTTGATCGCAGCAACACCGAAATTCGCAATCAAATTACCGGCGTCCGCGTTTGCGCGGGCTTTTTCTTTTGCACTGCAGCAACCATCTGGGTGATGGTGGAGTTTGATCTGCTGAACTGAAGACGTGACTGCCCAAGATTTGACTGCCAAGACCTGACTGCCAAGGAGCTGCCGTTGTCCCTCGCTGAAAATGTTGAGTATTTGCGACGGCTGCGCGAGCTGAAGGGCATCACGGGGTTCGGTGATCTCCAGCGTCCGGCTCGGCCGGCGCCGGAATGTCCGCTGGTCGAGGTCGAGAGCTTCGGCAGCAATCCGGGCCGGCTGAAGATGTTCGCCTATGTGCCGGCGCAGCGCCAGCCGCTGCTGCCGCTCGTGGTCGTGCTGCATGGCTGCGGACAGGGCGCGGCCGACTATGATCTCGGCGCCGGCTGGTCGACGCTGGCGAAGCATTTCGGCTTCGCGCTCTTGATGCCCGAGCAGCAGCGCGTCAACAATCCGCAGCGCTGCTTCAACTGGTTTCAGTCCGAGGATATCGCGCGCGGCCAGGGCGAGGTGGCGTCGATCCGCGAGATGATCGCGCGGATGGTGGCCGATTGCGCCATCGACGAGCGGCGGATCTTCGTCACCGGACTTTCGGCTGGCGGTGCGATGACGATGGCGATGCTGTCGGCGCATCCGGAACTGTTCGCGGCCGGCGCCGTCATCGCGGGCCTGCCGTTCGGCACCGCGCGCAACATGCGCGACGCCATCCTGCAGATGCGGATGCCGCCGGCGCGGCCCGCAGGCGAACTCGGCGACCTCGTGCGCCGCGCCTCGAACCATCATGGCAAATGGCCAAAACTCTCGGTGTGGCACGGCACCGCCGACTACACCGTGCATCCGGGCAATGCGGGCGAGATCGTCAAGCAATGGCTCGATCTGCATCATCTGCCGCTGGCGCCGATGGCGGCCAACGATGTCAATGGCTATCCGCATGAGCAGTGGTGGAATGCCGACGGCGAGACGATGGTCGAATCCTACACCATCACCAACATGGCACACGGCACGCCGATCGGAATCGCCGCCAACGACAAGCGCTACGGCAAGGCCGGGCCGTTCCTGCTCGAGGCCGGCATCTCGTCGTCCTATCTGATCGCGAAGTTCTTCGGCGTGACCGACTGGATCCGGCAGCCGAAGCCGGCGGTGACCTCGCCGAGCACCAAGCTCATTCCCGAGGTGTCGCCGATCGCAGCATTGCCGGTGCTGACCAAGATGCTGCGCCGTCCGGAAGATGCTCAGGCAGCCGAGCCGGCGGAATCCAAGGCAGCGCCCGAGGCCGTCAAGCCAGCCAAGCCCGCGCGCGCCAAGTCGAACCGCGTGGCGAGGCCGCCGAAGCGCAAGGTGGAGCCTTCCACCGGAGCGCCAGGCGAGATCAAGCCGCTCAGCGCAACGCCGGCCGACGCCCCAGCCGACGTGAAGCCGCTCGTTGCCAAGCCAACGGTGGCCAAGGCCGTCGACATGACGCCGGCCGATCCGCCGGTCATCGCGGTGAAGGCACCGCCGATTCCCACGGCGCCATCCCCGCAGGCGAAGCCCCGTCGCGTCATCGACGTTGCCGCCGTGATCGACCGCGCGCTGAAGGCCGCGGGGTTGAAATAAGCGGTTGTTGCGAGCGCCTTCGCCCCTCGCAGAAGGAGGCCGGTGTACGCAAACATCTCGAAGCGGCAGCCGTTCACTTCAAGGCACGGACGGTGTGCTCCCTCTCCCCGTCCTTCACGGGGCCGCGACGAGCTTTGCTCGCGCTGAGAGGGTTGGGGTGAGGGGCAGCCACACCCACCGACCCCGCGGAGAGTCCCCCTCACCCGGATTGCATCTTTCGATGCAATCCGACCTCTCCCCGCCCTAGCGAAGCTTCGCTTCGCCCTGGCGGGGCGAGGTAACGTCCGTCGCAGCGGATGAGTGCTTACGCTAGCCCGTTCGGGAGAGGTGAAGCGCCAACGATTGGCGGAATGAACTCGCTCGAGTTTACGCCATCCCGGTGAGGAACGGGTTGGTCATCCGCTCCTGGCCGAAGCTCGAGCCGGCGCCGTGGCCGCAGATGAAGCCGACGTCGTCGCCGAGCGGCAGCAGCTTGTCCTTGATCGAGCTGATCAGCGTCTCATGGCTGCCGCCGGGCAGGTCGGTGCGGCCGACCGAGCCGTTGAACAACACGTCGCCGACATGGGCGAAACGCATCTGCTTGTTGAAGAACACGACGCTGCCGGGCGAATGGCCGGGGCAATGCAGGATGTCGAAGACGAGCTCGCCGATCTCGACGGTGTCGCCTTCCGCGAGCCAGCGGTCCGGCGTCACGTCGCGCACGCCCGTGATGCCGAAACGCTTGCCGCTCTCGACGACGTTGTCGAGCAGGAACTTGTCGGCGATATGAGGGCCCTCGATCGGCACCTTCAGCTGTTCGCGCAGATCGGCGGCGCCGCCGACGTGATCGATGTGGCCATGGGTCAGCCAGATCTTCTCGACGGTGACCTTGGCCTGCGCGATCGCCGCCTGGATGTTCGGCACGTCGCCGCCGGGATCGATCACGATCGCCTTCTTCGTGGCCTCGCACCACAGGATGGTGCAGTTCTGCTCGAATGGCGTGACGGGCACGATCATCGCGCCGGCCTTCGCCTTGGTCTGGTTCTGTTCGCTCATGCCGCCAGCATGCCGATTTTTCGCAATGCGCCAAGCGAAAAAGTCTCGCGGCGGACGGCGCGGGACCGCCTTGTGAACCCGCCGCCTGTTCCTGCGTTGGGCCGCACGGTTGCAAGCAGAAAGCGGTTCGAGATGGCGGAGCAGGGCATCTGGTGGCGCGAGGGGATTTTCTACCAGATCTATCCGCGCTCGTTCCAGGACAGCGACGGCGACGGGGTCGGCGACCTCACCGGCATCATCCACCGCCTGCCCTATCTGATGACGCTCGGCGTCGATGCGATCTGGCTGTCGCCGATCTTCACCTCGCCGATGGCCGATTTCGGCTACGACATCGCCGACTACACCGGCATCGATCCGCTGTTCGGCACGATGGAGGATTTCGATGCGCTGGTGAAGGCCGCGCATGAGGGCGGGCTGAAACTGATCCTCGACCTCGTGCCGAACCACACCTCCGATCAGCATCCGTGGTTTCTGCAGGCCCGGCAGTCGCGCGACGATCCGCATCGCGACTGGTACATCTGGCGCGATCCTGCTCCGGGCGGCGGCCCGCCGAACAACTGGCTGTCGGAGTTCGGCGGCAGCGCCTGGCAGTTCGACAAGGAGACGGGGCAATACTACTACCACGCCTTCCTGGCGCAGCAGCCGGACCTGAACTGGCGCAATCCGGCGGTGCGCGCGGCGATCTACAATGTGATGCGGTTCTGGCTGCGCAAGGGCGTCGATGGCTTCCGCGTCGACGTGATCTGGCACCTGATCAAGGACGCCGCGTTTCGCGACAATCCGGCCAATCCCGACTATCACGGCGGCCGGCCGCCGCATGAGCAGATCATCTCGCGCTACTCCGCCGATCAGCCGGAGGTGCACGAGGTCGTGGCCGAGATGCGCGCCGTCGTCGACGAATTCGAGGATCGCGTGCTGATCGGCGAGATCTACCTGCCGCTCGAACGGCTGATGACCTATTACGGTAAGGATCTCGGCGGCGCGCATTTGCCGTTCAATTTCGCGCTGCTGTCGGCGCCATGGCACGCGCGCGAGATCGAAGCCATCATCGCCGGCTACGAGGCGGCATTGCCGGCTGGCGCCTGGCCCAACTGGGTCCTTGGCAATCACGACCGGCCACGGGTGGCGAGCCGGGTCGGGCCTGAGCAGGCGCGGGTCGCGGCGATGCTGCTGTTGACCCTGCGCGGCACGCCGACGCTTTATTACGGCGACGAGATCGGCATGCATCAGGTGCCGATCGCGCCTGAGCAGGTGCGCGACCCCTTCGAGAGGAACGTCCCCGGCATCGGCGTCGGCCGCGACGGCTGCCGCACCCCGATGCAGTGGAGCGCGTTGCCGGGGGCAGGCTTCACGAATGCGTCACCGTGGTTGCCGGTGGCGGATGACTTTACGCACGAGAACGTCGTCAATCTCACTGCTGATCGGCGCTCGATCCTCAATCTCTACCGTGCGCTCATTCGCTTGCGGAAAACGCACCGCGTGCTCGTCACCGGCAGCTACCGGCCCATCGCGGCGCAGGGCGACCTGCTGCTGTATCGCCGCGAGGGCGACGGCGAGGTTCTCACCATCGCGCTCAATCTCGGCGATGAGCCGGTCTCGATCGCCACTGAAGGCAACGGCCTCGCCGGCGCGATCCTGCTCTCGACCTGGCTCGACCGCGACGGCGAGCGCATCGACGGCACGCTGGATCTGCGGGGGAACGAGGGCGTGGTGATCGGGCGGGCGATGTAGCTCGCTTGTTGTGGCTGCGGGGCCGATCGTCGCTGTTAGACATTGTTGTGCGACGGCGGCTCCTTGCACTGGCTGTCGTCCCAGGCTTGACCCGGGACCCATAACCACAGGCAGCCGCTTGAGGCAGGATGGCAACTCCGAGCCGTCGCCACACGACCGCCTGTGGCTATCGGTCCGGGGTCAAGCCCGGGACGACACTGAGTTTGACGAGGCCATGTGGTCAATTCAGCGGCGGCGTGGCCGTGCTTGCCGTGCCTTGCCGACCTTCCGCACCCGCTTCGCCGGGCTCGCCGTCTCGATATCGCTCCGCCGCAGCAGATAGTCCAGGCCGCCGACGCGGTACCAGCGGTAGCCGTAGGGCTCCAGCACCAGGGTGTGGCGGCCGCGCTCGTCGGCGTGGCTGTGATCCTCGGACAGGAGATTGATCAGCAGCTTGCCGGTGTTGTCGGGCAGGCCGACGTCGAAGCTGATCTCGCGCGGCTTCTCATCGAGATTGTGCACGAACAGCACTGAATTGTTGCGCCAGTCGTAGCGCATGATCAGCACGGCCGGATCCTTGGTCGCGATCACGGCAAAATCGCCCCAGCCAATTTCCGGCACCTCCTTGCGCATGCGGATGATGCGCTCGGTCCAGTTCAGCATCGAATTCGGATCGCGGCGCTGCCTGGCGGCGTTGACGTGCTCATAGCCATAGGGGCCATGGTCGATCACCGGCGAGACGGAGGTCTCGCTCTTGGTGAAGCCGCCATGCGGCTCGGTCGACCATTGCATCGGCGTGCGTGCGCAGTTGCGCTCAGGCAGGCTGAGGTCGTCGCCCATCGCCAGCTCGTCGCCGTAGCGGATGACGGGCGTGCCGGGCAAGGTGAACATCAGGCTGTAGGCGAGCTCGATGCGGCGGCGGTCGCCGCCGAGCATCGGCGCCAGTCGCCGGCGGATGCCGCGGTCATAGAGCTGCATGCTCTTGTCCGGCCCGAACGCTGCGAACACCGCGTCGCGCTGCTGTTTTGTCAGGCGTCCGAGATCGAGCTCGTCGTGATTGCGCAGGAACAGGCCCCATTGCGCCGAGGCCGGCCGCGGCTTGGTCGCCTGCAGCGCTTTCGCCAGCGGCCGCGTGTCAGACGCCGCGAGCGCATAGAACAGATGCTGGTTGACGTGGAAATTGAACATCATGTGCATGCGGTCGCCGTCGTCGCCGAAATACTCCATGTCTGTCTCGGGCAGCACGTTGGCCTCGGCCAGGATGATCGCCTCGCCCTGGCGCCATTGCAGGAATTCCCTGAAGGTCCGCAGCATGTCGTATTGCTCCGCCGGCTTCTTCACGTCGGCGCCCTTGGTCGCGATCACGAACGGCACCGCGTCCATGCGGAAGCCGGAGACGCCGAGCTGGATCCAGAAGCCCATGATCTTCAGGATCTCCGCCTGCACCTCCGGGTTCGAGGTGTTGAGGTCGGGCTGGAAATCGTAGAAGCGATGGAAGTAGTACGCGCCCGACTGCTTGTCGCGTGTCCAGGTCGTCTTCTGCACGCCGGGAAACACCATGCCCTTGTCGGCATTGGCGGGCTTCTTGTCCGACCACACGTACCAGTCGCGATAGCGCGAATCCTTGGCGCTGCGGGCGTCGATGAACCACGGATGCTGGTCGGAGGTGTGGTTGACGACGAGATCTATGATCACGCGGATGCCGCGCTGCTTGCAGCCATGGGTGAACTGCACGAAATCGCCGAGCGTGCCGTAGCGCGGATCGACGCCGTAATAGTCGGCGACATCATAGCCGTCGTCGCGCTGCGGCGAGGGCTGGAACGGCATCAGCCAGATCGCGGTGATGCCGAGCCCATGCAGATAGTCCAGCCGCCGTGTCAGCCCCTTGAAGTCGCCGATGCCGTCGCCGTCGGCGTCCATATAGGTGCCGACCGACAGGCAGTAGAAGACGGCGTTCTTGTACCAGAGGTCATCGATCATGGACGGCGCTCTCCTTGCGCCGCCCAGCCGGCGGCGTTTGTTTAAGCGGAAGGCCGCCGCCGGGTTCCCGTTCCGCATGCGAGCGGTGCTGTCGGACGGCAGAATCGGCTATGCTCCGTCCATGGACTCGTCAGCCGCCCGGATCAGCCTCGTTCCCATCGACCGCCGCCAGTCGGAGACGGCGCTGGCGATCGCGCGCGGCACGTCGCGGCTGCTGCGCTCGCTCGGCTTCGCCGCGGTCAGCGAACTGCCGTTGCCGTCCGGACGGCGCGCCGATCTGGTGGCGCTGAACGAACGCGGCGAGATCTGGATCGTCGAGATCAAATCGTCGCTGGAGGATCTGCGCGCCGATCATAAATGGGAGGAGTACCGCGTCCATTGCGACCGGCTGTTCTTCGCCTTCACGCAGGACCTGCCGTGCGAAATCTTTCCGCCGGACACCGGGCTGATCGTGGCGGATGCCTATGGCGCCCATCTGCATTGCGAGGCGCCCGAGCACAAATTGCCGGCCCCCACGCGCAAGCAGATGACGGTGCGTTTCGCGCTGGCTGCTGCCCAGCGGATGAACCGCTTGATCGATCCGCAGGGGCACGCCGGCGACTGAGTTCCGGGTGGCGCCCGGGCGTCTTCGGGCCGAGTTCGAGATCCGGTGCCGCGCGAGCCCCCCGGCTGACCAGCCGCAGCGGAGCGATGTCCTTCCGATCCAGGTCGAATTCCCGACTTTGCCCGAGAATTGCCCCGCATGGGGCGCAACATCTCGCAATAGTTTTAACACGCGAGCGGTATCCAGCCCAGGGGTGGAGAGATGGACGACAGATGCGACGGGTGGTCTTGGCGTTGACACTGCTCTTCGTGACGGGAGCGCGCGCGGAGGAGGTGGCGTTCTACGTCCTCGGCGTGGGCGCCGATTCCTGCGAGCGCTTCATCCTTGCCGCCGAAGAGCAGCCGCCCGGCACCTACAAGGCGATCGGCAACGCCGACGGTCCCTATGTCAATGCGATCTCGAAATATCAGCAATGGATGATGGGCTACGTCTCAGCCGTGAACGTCGGTCGCGGCGACGAGGGTCGTCAGATCAAGCTCGACCTCACCGAGATGGACAGCTGGATGCGAAACTGGTGCAGCCGCAACCCGCGGCGCACGGTGTTCCATGCGCTGCAGGCGTTCGTGAAGACGCACTGAGCAGGATCCGGAAACCTAAAAATGGTTTCCGAAGAGACCATGCCCCAAGTGGGTGGCGCCGCTACTTCGGCGCGCGCTTCGCCAGGATGCGCTGCAGGGTGCGGCGGTGCATGTTGAGCCGGCGCGCGGTCTCGGAGACGTTGCGGTTGCACATCTCGTAGATGCGCTGGATGTGCTCCCAGCGGACGCGGTCGGCGGACATCGGGTTCGACGGCAGTTCTGACTTCTCGCCGGTGGTTGCGAGCAGCGCGGCGACGACATCGTCGGCATCCGCGGGCTTCGCGAGATAGTCGACGGCGCCCATCTTCACCGCGGTCACCGCGGTGGCGATGTTGCCGTAGCCGGTCAGCACGATGGCGCGGGCTTCGGGCCGCTTGCGCTTCAGCGCCGACACCACGTCCAGGCCGTTGCCGTCGCCAAGCCGGAGGTCGACCACTGCGAACGCGGGCGCCGACTTGCCGATCTGTGAGATGCCTTCCGCCACGCTCTCGCAGGAGGTGACGGTAAATCCGCGAGTCTCCATGGCGCGCGATAGCCGCTCCAGGAACGGCTTGTCGTCCTCGACGATCAGGAGAGAGCGGTCCGGGTGGTTCGTCAGTTCGGCGATGGCGCCCACGGTCATATCCTTGAGAAGAAGGCTCGATGTTGCGAGACGATCTGTCATAGGTGACATATGGGCCCTGCATGGCTCGCTGCCAAGATCGCGGGATGCCGCAGTCTGCGGCGTGACGCCGCGCGTTCCGGCAGATCTCCGGTGTTCCGTATGCCAGCCGCCAGCCCCGAGGGTCCAGCTACACCGGCTCGGCCTCGTCGCCATCCTCGCTGGCCTCGAACCGCCGTCGCGGCCAGACGACCTGCACCACGGCGCCATGGTCCGGGAAGGTGCGGTTGGTAAACGAGACCTTGGCGCCGGTCCGCTCCAGCAGGGTGCGGGCGATGAACACGCCGAGTCCGAGGCCGCCGCCCTGATTGCCGCTCTGGCCATCTTCGCCGCTGCGCCGGCGCGACAGATACGGCTCGCCGATGCGCTTGAGGATGTCGGGGGCGAAGCCCGGGCCGTCGTCCGAGATCACGATCTCGACAGTCTCGTTGTTCCACCAGGCGTTCACCTCGACGGCATTGCGGGCGAAGTCGACCGCATTCTCCAGGATGTTGCCGACGCCATAGAGGATGGCCGGATTGCGCGAGCCGACCGGCTCCTTGGATGCGGCGACGGCTACCCGCACCTTGATGTCGACGCCGAAGTCGCGATGCGGAGCGACGGTCTCCTCGATCAGCGTCGACAGCTTCATGCGGTCATACATCGAGCCGATCGACGACAGCTGGGTGATCTTGCCGAGAATGTCGCGGCAGCGCTGGGCCTGCTCGCGCAGGGTCCTGATGTCACCCGTCACCTGGCTGTTGTCCTGCAGCGCCCGCTCCAGCTCGCGCGAGATCAGCACGATGGTCGCGAGCGGCGTGCCGAGCTCATGCGCCGCGGCGGCCGCGAGTCCGTCGAGCTGGGTGAGATGCTGCTCGCGCGCCAGCACCAGCTCGGTGGCGGCCAGCGCGTCCGACAGCTTGCGCGCCTCTTCGGTGACCTGGAAGGCGTAGAGGCTGGTCACGCCGATCGCCAACGCGATCGAGAGCCAGACGCCGAACAGGTAGATCGGCGGGAAGATCAGCGGCTCCTCGCCCTCCCAGGGCAACGGCAGATGCATGAAGAACAGCGCGGTGGCGCAGGCGACCGCGAGCAGTCCGAGCATGATCGTCAGCCGCACGGGCAGGGCGGTGGCGGCGATCAGCACCGGCGCCAGGAACATGTAGGAGAACGGGTTCTCCAGCCCGCCGGTGAGATAGAGCAGCACCGTCAGTTCGATGATGTTGAGTGCGAGCAGCCCGGCCGCATGCGGCGGCTCCAGCAGCTGCATCGGGTTGAAGGTGATCTGCAGGCCGAGATTGAGCAGCGCCGAGACGCTGATCACGGCAAGGCATGGCACCACCGGCAGGTCGAACTCCAGCCCCTGCACCACGATGAAGATCGCGCTCAATTGACCGAGGGCGGCGAGCCAGCGCAGCCGCAGGATCGTGTCGAGCCGGACGCGCTGGCGCGGATGGCGGTAATCCGTGTCGGGCGTGTCGATGATCAGGGCATCGGTCATGGCGTCGGTCATGGTCGGGAACTTAAACCCGCGCAGGCGTGGCGACAAATCAGCCGGGCCGTTGGTGGCCTGTTGCGGTTTGCGGCACAATGCCTCAATGAACTCCCGACATGATGCAAGATGACGCAGCGCCGACGCCTTCGTCGGCTTCGGGTTCAGGTTCGCCGGCCATCGCGGTGTCGAGCCTGACCAAGATCTACAAGACGGCGACCGCCGTCGACGGCATCTCCTTTGCGATCCCCCGCGGCAGCATCACCGGGCTGCTCGGCGGCAACGGCGCCGGCAAGACCACGACGATCGCGATGATCATGGGCCTGGTGCAGCCGACCTCCGGCACCGTCGAGGTGCTCGGCCACACCATGCCGGGCGAGGCTGCGTCCGTGCTCGGGCGGATGAATTTCGAGAGCCCCTATGTCGACATGCCGATGCGGCTCACGGTGCGGCAGAACCTCACCATCTTCGGCCGGCTCTATGCCGTCGATCACCTCAAGGAGCGGATCGCCGAGCTCGCCGCGCAGCTCGACCTGACCGACTTCATCGACCGCGCCAATGGCAAGCTCTCCGCCGGGCAGAAGACGCGGGTGGCGCTCGCCAAGGCGCTGATCAACGATCCGGAGCTGCTGCTGCTCGACGAGCCGACCGCCTCGCTCGATCCCGACACCGCCGACTGGGTGCGCGGCCACCTCGAACGCTATCGCAAGCGCCGCGGGGCCACGATCCTGCTCGCGTCGCACAACATGCTGGAAGTGGAGCGCCTGTGCGACCGCGTCATCATCATGAAGCGCGGGCGGATCGAGGACGACGACAGCCCGGCCCAGATCATGGCGCGCTACAACCGCACCTCGCTCGAGGACGTCTTTCTCGACGTCGCCCGCGGCCGCGACCGGGAGGCGGCACAATGAACGATCTGTCCTTAGCGATTGCGCCGCATCGCATCGGCGCGATGGTCCTGCGCTACTGGTATCTGCTGCTGTCGTCGTGGCCGCGGCTGTTGGAGCTGATGTACTGGCCGACCCTGCAGATCATCACCTGGGGCTTCCTGCAGACCTACATCGCCAGCAATGCCGGGTTCTTCGCCCGTGCCGGCGGCACGCTGATCGGCGCCGTCATCCTGTGGGACATCCTGTTCCGCGGGCAGCTCGGCTTCTCGATCTCCTTCCTGGAGGAGATGTGGGCGCGCAACATCGGCAATCTGATGATGAGCCCGCTGACCCCGATCGAATTCCTGCTGTCGCTGATGGCGATGAGCCTGGTCCGGCTCGCCATCGGCATCATCCCGATGACCCTGATCGCGGTGTGGTTCTTCGACTTCAACTTCTACAGCCTCGGCCTGCCGCTGATCGCCTTCTTCTGCAACCTGATCTTCACCTCCTGGGCGGTCGGCATCTTCGTGTCCGGCCTGGTGCTGCGCAACGGGCTCGGCGCCGAGAGCATCGTCTGGACGTTGATGTTCGCGCTGATGCCGCTGGCCTGCGTCTATTACCCGGTGCAGGTGCTGCCGCACTGGCTGCAGCTCGTCGCGTGGTCCTTGCCACCCACTTACGTGTTCGAGGGCATGCGCGCGCTGCTGACCGATCACGTCTTCCGGACCGACCTGATGCTGACCGCGCTCGGGCTCAATGCCGCCCTGCTGTTGGCGTCGTTTGCGGCATTCATTGCTCTGTTACGCAGCGCGCGCCGCGCCGGCTCGCTGCTGTCGTCAGGCGAATAATTGCGTTTTCCCGTGGATTTTCGGGCTCATTTCGCTGCTTTCAGGCACCAACTCGTAACACACCGCATTGACGCTTAATTACGCATTCGGCAGTATGCTGCGCTGCAGAGAGGGTTGAACGAGAATGCCGATAGGTGAGTTTGGCGGTGCACCGCCCCTGGCGTCGGAAGGCAGTCCGGTCCTGACGACGCCGATGTACTGGATGTACGAAATGGCGCATGCCTCGCTCAATCCGGCGCGCGCTGTCACCGACGCCACCAAGATCCTGTTTCAGAACCCGCTCAATCCCTGGGCGCACACCGAGATGGGCAAGTCGATCGCGGCGGCCTGCGAGCTGTTCGAGCGCACCACGCGCCGCTACGGCAAGCCCGAATGGGGCCTCGACGAGACCGAGGTCAACGGCGTCAGGACGCCGGTGGAGGTCCGCTCGATCTGGGAAAAGCCGTTCTGCCGCCTGCTGCATTTCGACCGCAAGCACATCCGCCCGCTGCGCGCGCCCCAGCCGCGGCTCCTGATCGTGGCGCCAATGTCCGGCCATTACGCGACGCTGCTTCGCGGCACGGTCGAGGCGTTCCTGCCGACCCATGAGGTCTACATCACCGATTGGGCCGATGCCCGGATGGTGCCGCTGGCGGAAGGCCGCTTCGATCTCGACGACTACATCGACTACGTCATCGAGATGCTGCGCTTCCTCGGCACCAACATGCACGTGATGGCGGTGTGCCAGCCGGCGGTGCCGGTGCTGGCGGCGGTGTCGGTGATGGAAGCCGAGCGCGACCCGTTCGCACCGATCTCGATGACCTTGATGGGCGGACCGATCGATACAAGGCGCAATCCGACGGCGGTCAACAATCTCGCCCAGGAGCGCGGCATCGATTGGTTCCGCAACCACGTCATCACCAAGGTGCCGTTCCCTCATCCCGGCGTGATGCGCGACGTCTACCCGGGCTTCCTGCAGCTGAACGGGTTCATCAGCATGAACCTCGATCGCCATGTCGACGCCCACAAGGCGCTGTTCGCCAACCTCGTGAAGGGCGATGGCGACCAAGTCGACAAGCATCGCGACTTCTACGACGAGTATCTCGCCGTCATGGACCTGGCTGCGGAATATTATTTGCAGACGGTGGAGACGGTGTTCATCCGCCACGCGCTTCCGAAGGGCGAGATGACTCACCGCGGCACGCTGGTCGATCCGTCGAAGGTCACGCGCGTCGCGCTGATGACGGTCGAAGGAGAGAAGGACGACATCTCCGGTCTCGGTCAGACCGAAGCGACGCATGCATTGTGCTCGTCGATCCCGGATCATCGCCGGGTTCACTACGTGCAACCGGGTGTCGGTCATTACGGCGTGTTCAACGGTTCGCGATTCAAGTCGGAGATCGTGCCGCGCATCAACGACTTCATGTTGTCGGCGGCCGATCCGAAGTCGCTGCTGACAATTGCCGCTGAATAGTGGGCGAGGGCGCGCGATGCGCAGTCGAATCCGGCTGCGCGTTAACTCTTTGAAGGGACTTCAAAAACCCGATTTCAGGAGTGACTCAAGCAGTGAATGTGGCGTCGCTGCTTGAGCGACGCTTCTGAATCTGAACTCAACTCTTGAGGGCGCGGAGAGGCCCAAGCCCTGGGGTGCGGAACCCCGGGAGACCCTGTATGTTGGGCAAATGATTTGTTTTTGCGCCGAGCGCTTTCCCTGGCGGCGGATATGGCAAAATCCGGGCGAGTTCTTCCCTCCCGGACTGACAGAAATGGCCACTCGCGCGCTACTCTATCGGCGGCCCGCCGAACCCTCGCGTCTTCTCGTCAAGCACGGCTCGCAAATCTACTCGATTAGATTGCGGCGTCACCGTCGTGCGCGACGTTATACACTGAGAATCCATCCGTCGGATCGCGAAGCGATCCTGACGATGCCTCCGCGCGGCACCATCGTCGAAGCGAAAGACTTCGCGCAGCGTCATGGCGCGTGGATCGCGGCGCGTCTCGGCCGTCTGCCGAAGGCAGCACCCTTCCTGCCGGGCACCTTGGTGCCGCTGCGCGGCGTGCCGCACAAAATCGTGCATCGCGCCGGCGAGCGCGGCACCGTGTGGACCGAGACGCGAGACAGTGGCGAGAAGATCCTGTGCGTGGCCGGCGGGATCGAGCACACCGAGCGTCGCGTGCTCGACTTCCTCAAGCGCGAGGCGCGTCGCGACCTGCAGAAGGCCTCCGACGCCTATGCCGAGCAGCTCGGCGTCAAGGTGAAGCGGCTGTCGATCCGCGATCAGTCCAGCCGCTGGGGCTCTTGCACCTCGGCCGGCTCGCTGTCGTTCTCCTGGCGCCTGATCCTCGCGCCGCCCTTCGTGCTCGACTATCTCGCCGCGCACGAGGTGGCCCATCTCATCGAGATGAACCACTCGCCGCGGTTCTGGAAGGTATGCGGCAAGATCTGCGGCTCGGTCGAGCGCGCCAAGAAGTGGCTCGACACCTGCGGCAACGATCTGCACCGCTATGGCGTCGAGGATTGAGACGTCGCAGACCTGCGATCGAACAGCAAAATGGCCCGGCCCCTGGCGCGGGCCATTTTCTTTGCGCGCGTTGCCAGCAGAACGGGCCAGGCAGCTATCGATTTCTTAAGCCTTCCGGCGCGCAACCTCAGGCGACGGCGGCATTCGACCGCGCCTTAACGTCGCTGTAACGCTGTGCTCGTCAGATTTACCTCGGATAACCAAGGTGACGTCCCTGCGAGCTGCCGGGTCGGTCGCTGCAACCCAAGTGCAGATCGTTCTCTCAGAACGTGCAGTGCCCCGTGAATCGAACGATGCTTGCAAGCGAGTTCCAACCGGCCGCGTCTATCGAACTGCTCTCGGCCGCGCTCGATCGCGCCTCCGAAGCGATCCTGTTTCTCGACCAACACCACCGTGTTCACTTCGCGAACCGTGCGGCTTCGGTGCTGCTCCGGCGGGAGGCGGCCGCGCTGATCGGTGCCGACCTCGAGAGCCTGGGTCTGCCCGCCGACCTGGTCTCCGCACCGACCGCTGCCGATGGCGGTGGCCCGGATGCGGGCCAACAGCGGGACTCCGAGCCTTGCGAGCTGACCCTTCGGCATGCGGACGGCTCAAGGAACCGGTTGCGATGCTGCGCGCGCGCGCTTTCGCCGGATCAGGCGCCAGTGCAAGCGATCCTCTTCCTCCAGGACATCACCGCCGACGTGGTCCTGCGTGAGCAGAACGCGCTGCTGACCTCGGTGGCCGACCGCAGCAACCGCGCCGTCATCGTCACCGATCACGAGCTGAAGGTCCTCTATACCAACGCGGCCTTTGCCAGCATCTTCGGCTACAGCTCGGAGGAGGTGCTCGGCCAGGATGTCGAGAAGCTCCTCGTCGGGCCCTGCACCGACCCCAAGATGGTCGACCGGTTGAAGCAGTGCATCATCGACGCGCAAGGCGTCGAGGAGGACCTGCTGATCTATGACAAGGCGGGCTGCGAGATCTGGACCACGGCGCACGTCAAGGCGCACCGCAACGCGCGCGGCCAGGTCAAATATCTGGTCGGCCTGCTCAGCGACATCCGGGAGAACAAGCAGCTGCGCTCGCTGCAGCAGCTGATCATGGCGGCGCTGGCCTCCGACGTGTCGATCGCGGCGATCGCCGACCAGCTCTGCCGCCGGGTCGAGGAACTGGCCCCGGACGTGGTGTGCTCGCTTCTGCATGTCGACTCCGATGGCAAGATCCATCCGCTCGGCGGGCCGAGCCTGCCGACGGCCTATTCCGAAAGCCTCGATGGCGTGGCCATCGGACCGGATGTCGGCTCCTGCGGGACCGCCGCCTATCTCTGCGAGCCGGTGCTGGCGCGCGACATCGACAACGATCCGCGCTGGCAGCCCTACAAGGCCGGACCACTGGAGGCGGGCCTGCGCGCCTGCTGGTCGACACCGATCAAGGGCAAGGATGGCCGCGTCATCGGCACCTTCGCCTTCTACTTCCGGGAATGCCGCGGCCCCAGTCCCTGGCATGAGCAGATCGTCGCCGCCTGCGTCCAGCTCGGCGCACTGGCCATCGAGCGCCAGGAGGTCCGATCGACGATCTCGCAGGTCGCCTATCACGACATGCTGACCGGCCTGCCCAATCGCGCCCGCATCCCCTCGCTGATCGCCGAGGCGATCAAGGCCTGCCCGGAGGGCAGCCATCTCGCGGTGGCGTTCCTCGACGCCGACAATTTCAAGGACATCAACGATACGCTGGGTCATGCCGCGGGCGACGAGTTCCTGGTCGGCTTCGCCAACCGCCTGCGCGCGCAGATCCGTGCCGGCGACATTCTCGGCCGGCTCGGCGGCGACGAGTTCGTCATCGTGCTGCAGAACCGCGATGCCCTGGAGGCCTCGCTGACTGCGGCGCGGATCACGGCTGCGCTGGCGATGCCGCTGACCATCGGCAAGCGTCAGGTTCCGATGTCCGCGAGCATGGGGCTCAGCCTCTATCCCGATAATGCCAAAGACATCGACACGCTGATCAAGCAGGCCGACGCGGCGATGTACAAGGCCAAACGGGCCGGGCGTGCCACCTACCGCTTCTTCAGTGCCGACATCGACAAGCTCGCCGAAGAGCGGCTGATGCATTCGAGCGCGCTGCGCGAGGCGATCGCGAGCGAGGCGCTGACCCTGCACTACCAGCCGCAGATCTGCACCAAGAGCGGCGCCATCCACGGCGTCGAGGCGCTGGCACGCTGGCACGATCCGGTGCTCGGCGAGGTCTCGCCGGCCAAGTTCATTCCGCTCGCCGAGGAATGCGGCCTGATCGAGCAGATCGGCGTGTGGTCGATCAAGACGGCGTGCCAGCAGATGGCGTCATGGCGCCGCGCCGGTCTCGACATCCCCTGCATCTCGGTCAACCTGTCGCCGATCAACTTCCAGAACGTCAATCTCGCGGCGCTGGTGGCGCAGATTCTCGCGGCCAACGACCTGCCGGCGAAGATGCTGATGCTGGAGATCACCGAGGGCGTGATCCTCAACGAGCGCGCCACCGTGATCGCGACCATGAGCGAGCTGCGCAACATGGGCGTCGGCCTGTCGCTGGACGATTTCGGCACCGGCTATTCCAGCCTGAGCCGTCTCGCGCAGCTGCCGATCCATGAGCTCAAGATCGACCGCAGCTTCATGCGCGATTTCGAGAACGAGCGCGGCACGCGGGCAATCGTGACCGCGGTGGTCAGGGTCGGCCAGAGCCTGGACGTCAAGGTGGTGGCCGAAGGTGTAGAGACCGAGCCGCAACGCAAGCTGCTCGCCGAACTCGGCTGTGACGCGATGCAGGGCTTCCTGTTCGCCCGCCCGATGGCCGCCGGCGACTTCAGCCGCTGGCTGCTGGACTACAGCGCCCATCGCGCCAGCCTGATGCTCCGCCAGATCGGACGGGCGCTGGCGCAGGCGGCGGGGCCCGCGAAGGATGGGTCGGTGCCGCGCCCGGCGACAGCTGCGGCGGGCTAGCCGTCCAAGCCTGATCATCGTCCAACGCTTGGGATCGTCATTCCGGGGCAGTCGTCAACGCGCGCTTGCGCGTGTTGGCGATTGAACCCGGAATCCCGATGTTGTTGGAAAAGAACGCCGGACAATCTCGAGATTCCGGGTTCAAGGCCTGCGGCCTTGCCCCGGAATGACGGTGGGTGTGGCGCAATCAGATCGGTATCAGCTCAGCGGCCGCCGAACAGGCGGTCCACCAGCCAGCCGTCGAGGCCGGCGGCGGGCTCCGGCCGCACATTGTTGCGCGCAGGGCTCGGCGCCGTCGAGCGCGCCGAGTAGGCGGCATTCGAGGCAGGGGCCGATGGCGCCGTGATCTGTGAGGCGATCTGCGCCAGGGTCGGCAGTCCAGCGCCTTGCGCGTTCGGCAGCGCCGCCACCGGCACGCCCTGATGCGCCGCGCGCATGAAGCGGGTCCAGACCTCGACCGGCAGGCCGCCGCCGGTGGCCTTCTTGGTCGGCGAGTTGTCGTCGTTGCCGAGCCAGACGCCGGTGACGAGGCGCGCGGTGTAGCCGATGAACCAGGCGTCGCGGAAATCCTGGCTGGTGCCGGTCTTGCCGGCGGCGACCCAGCCGGGGATCTCCGCCTTCTTGGCGGTGCCGGAGATCAGCGTCTCCTGCATCATCTGGTTCATCATCGCGACGTTGCGCGGGTCGATCACCTGCGCGGCCTGCTCGGTCTGGCGCATGTAGAGCAGCTTGCCGTCGAGCGTCTTGATCCGCGTGACGACATGCGGCGACACCGCGAGGCCGCCATTGGAGAACGGCGCGTAGGCGCCGACCAGCTCGATCATCGACACTTCGGAGGTGCCGAGCGCAATCGACGGGTTGGGGTCGAGCTTGGAGGCGATGCCCAGGCGGTGCGCGGTGCGGACGACGTTCTTCGGGCCGACCTCCAGACCAACACGCACAGCCACGGTGTTGAGCGACATCGCCAGCGCCTGGGTCAGCGTCACCGGGCCGAAATATTCGCGGGTGTAGTTCTCCGGCCGCCAGCCCTTGAGGTCCAGCGGCGCGTCCTGCCGCACCGTGTCCGGCGTCAGGCCCTGCTCGATCGCGGTGAGATAGACGAACGGCTTGAACGCCGAGCCCGGCTGGCGCCTGGCGGTCACGGCGCGGTTGAACTGGCTGTCGGAATAATTGCGGCCGCCGACCATGGCGCGCACCGCGCCGTCAGGCGTCATCGCCACCAGCGCGCCCTGGCTGACATTGAACTTCACGCTCTTGGCCGCGAGCTCGTCGATGATGGCGGCCTCCGCGACGCTCTGCAGCTTCGGATCGATCGTGGTCTCGACCACGATCGAGTCCTCGACCTGGCCGACGAGATCATCGAGCACCTCGCCGATCCAGTCGGCGACGTAGTTGACGGTGCCGGCGCCGGCCGGCTTCACCGCCACGGAAGGATGCGCGATCTGGGCCTGCGCCTGGGCGTCGGTGATGAACTTGGCGTCGGCCATCGCAGCCAGCACGGTCTGCGCGCGCTTGGCCGCGCCCTCAGGATTACGGTTTGGCGCCAGCCGCGACGGCGACTTGACCAGGCCGGCGAGCATCGCGGCCTCGGCCACCGTCACCTGCCGCGCCGACTTGCCGAAATAGCGCTGCGCGGCGGCCTCGACGCCATAGGCACCGGAGCCGAAATAGACGCGGTTGAGATAGAGCTCGAGGATCTCGCGCTTGGAATATTTGCGCTCCAGCCACAGCGCGAGCTCCGCCTCCTGCAGCTTGCGGGCGAGCGTGCGCTCCTGGGTCAGGAACAGGTTCTTGGCGAGCTGCTGCGTCAGGGTCGAGCCGCCCTGCGACACGCCGCGATGCAGGATGTTGGCGACCACGGCACGGCCGATGCCGATCGGGTCGATGCCGAAATGCTGATAGAAGCGGCGGTCCTCGATGGCGATGAACGCCTTCGGCAGATAGGGCGGCAGGTCCTTCAGCGCGACATTGGCGCCGGCCATCTCGCCGCGCTGCGCCAGCATGGTGCCGTCATAGCCGACGATCTCGATGGTCGGCGGCCGCTTCGGGATCTCCAAGGACTGGATCGGCGGCAGATGCGCGCCGGCCCAGATCACCACGCCGACCAGCGCGATCACGCCCCACAGGCCGCATACGACAGCCCAATAGGCCATGCGGCCGATCGACAGTCCCCAGCGCGACCTGGCGCGGGCCGGCTTTGCTTTCGGGGGAGTGGATTTCGGCTCGCGCGCCGGCACATCGTCCTCGTCGTCCGGCTGAACCGGCTTCTTCTTCGCCGATTTCTTCGGCGCGTCTTCGCCCGCCGGAATGCGGTCCTTGGGATCGAGGCGCAGGTCGGCCATCGCCGCCGCAAGGCCGAATCGCGGCTCCTTGCGTCCGCCGCCGCCCTGTTTCCGTCCCCGCGCCATACGCAACCCGAGCCCTGCCGTCCAACCACGGTAGTGGGTGGAGTTTAAGGGGCAGTTAGGAAGAGCTTAACGCGCAATTAGGAGTTCCGCGGTGCTAACGCCGCGTTATGGTTAAGCCGAGGTAAACAACGACAAGCGAGGAAGCTGATGGGCCATATCGATCCCACCAAGGAGGTGTTCGCGCAGTTTCGCGACAACGATCGGCCCGGGCCGATCCACATGCTGAACCTGGTTCGGCTGCGCAAGGAAGCCGCCTATCCCGATGGCCGCAAAGTCAGCGGCGCGGAAGCCTATGCGGCTTACGGTCGCGAGAGCGGCCCGGTGTTCGAACGCCTCGGCGGCCGCATCGTCTGGCAGGGCCGCTTCGAGCTGATGCTCATCGGTCTGCAAACGGAGCGCTGGGATCACTGCTTCATCGCGGAGTATCCGAGCGTGCAGGCCTTCGTCGAGATGATCCGCGACCCCGTCTATCGCGAGGCGGTGAAGCATCGCCAGGCGGCGGTGGAGGACTCGCGGCTGATCCGCCACGCGGTTCTGCCGGTGGGGAAGAATTTCGGCGAGGTGCCGGTGTAGTTTGTTGTCGTCGTGTGTGGACCCTTGCCTTCGCCACACAAACGGTACGTTCCCTCCCCCCTTGTGGGGGAGGGCTAGGGATGGGGGTAGCCACGGAGACGGTCGCCCGGAGTACCCCCCTCCCCAACCCTCCCCCACAAGGGGGAGGGAGCGCAGCGATGGCTGGGTAAGAGCGTGCCAACGGCGGCGCTTATCCGCGTCGCTGCCCGAACACATCTTCATTCAAAGGAAATCGGAGCCGCTTGCGCATTACATAAGTATATGCTTATGTCTCGTCATGATCGAGAGTGACATCTTCAAGGCCCTGGCTGATCCGACGCGCCATGCGATCTTCGAGAAGCTGGCGGCCGGCCCCATGAATGCGAGCGCGCTGCGCGAGGGCATGACGATCAGCCAGCCGGCGATGTCGCAGCACCTGGCTGTGCTGCGCAATGCCGGACTGGTGCGGGAAGAACGGCAGGGTCGCTTCGTCAACTACGAGGTCGATCCGAATGGCCTGGCGCAGATCGCGCGCTGGCTTTCGAAGTACCGCGCCTACTGGCCGTCACGCGTCGATGCATTGAAAACCTTGCTGAAGGACATGGACCAATGACCGATCTCAAGGCCGATCAGCGGAACGAAGAGCTCGTTCTCGACTACGACCTCGACGCCCCGCCGGAGAAGGTCTGGCGCGCGCTCAGCATTCCCGCCCTGCGCGACAGCTGGCTGCCGAATGGCGATCTCGCCGATGCGGCGCCGATCTCGTCCAAGCCGGGCGAAGAGGTCCGCTACCGCATGCGCGACGACGAGCCGCCGTTCCTCGAGAGCATCGTCACCTTCCAGGTCATGCCGAATGCGGTCGGCGGCACGCGGCTCCGAATCATTCACGGACTGGCCGTCGCACGCGCGATGATGCTGATGCCACGGGCGGCCAACAGCAACGCGCGCTCTTTGATGCGCGCGGCCTGAGCCCGTCACGTCTCACCAAACCACCTAACCTGGAGGTCGCCGATGCGCGAAACGATGCAGCTCGTCCCCATGGTCATCGAGCAATCCAGCCGGGGAGAACGGTCCTTCGACATCTATTCTCGGCTGCTGCGCGAACGGATCGTGTTTCTCAACGGCGAGGTCAACGACACCGTGTCCGCTCTGGTCTGCGCGCAGCTCTTGTTTCTCGAGGCCGAGAACCCGAAGCGGCCGATCCACCTCTACATCAATTCGCCCGGCGGCGTGGTCACCAGCGGGCTCGCGATGTACGACACGATGCAATTCGTCAAGGCGCCGGTGCACACGCTGTGCATGGGCACGGCGCGGTCGATGGGATCGTTCCTGCTGATGGCGGGCGAACCGGGCCAGCGGACAGCGCTGCCCAATGCCAGCCTTCACGTCCATCAGCCGCTCGGCGGCTTTCAGGGCCAGGCGTCCGACATCATGATCCACGCCAGGGAGATGGAGCAGACCAAGCGCCGCATGATCCGGCTCTATGCCGAGCATTGCGGCCGCAGCTATGAGGACGTCGAGCGCACGCTCGATCGCGATCATTTCATGACGGCGGACGAGGCTCAGGACTGGGGGCTGATCGACCGGGTCGTGAAGCAGCGCGATCTGGGCAGCGTCAGCAGCGACTGATACGCCCGTGCGAGGCGAAGGCGATTGCTGTCGCAACAGGTGTCGTCACCCGCGAAGGCGGGTGACCCAGTATTCCAGAGGCGGCTGTGATCAACCGAGGCGCCGCGGCGTACTGGATGCCCCGCCTGCGCGGGCAAGCCGTTCGGCTACTCCGCCGCACGGCGCCGTTTTGGGCGTCGTGAGGGCCACAGTGGTTAACACGCAAAAAGTCCGTTCCCTCCCCCCTTGTGGGGGAGGGCTAGGGAGGGGGGTAGCCACGGAGACGGTCGCCCGGAGTACCCCCCTCCCCAACCCTCCCCCACAAGGGGGAGGGAGCGCAGTGGGGTGCTCGGCGCGATTCCCTATCTCTCTCTAGCGCGCGCACGCGCGCTGAACGGCTAGACTTGCGCTAGCACGATCTACCCCGCCGCCCCTGTGTCCTCGATGATCGGGCCGAACAGCTCCCAGCGCTCGCCGTTGAAGCGCATCATCTGCATCTGCTTGTTGATGCGGAAGTCGGTCGGCGAGGTGTTGATGGAGAGGCCGGGCAGCGCGAGGCTCGGGACGTAGCCCTTGATGTTGGCGGCCTGCCGCATCACGTTCTCGCGCGTGAGATCGTCGCCGCATTGGCGCAAGATCTGCACCAGCAGCTCCGCCGTCGAATAGCCGTAGGTGTTGACCGTGTTGAGCTTGTCGCCTTCCGGATAATACTTGTCCATGAACTCGAAATAGGCCTTCACGCCCGGATCGTCCTTCCATTGCGGATCGGCCGGGTCCTTGCCGTAGTTGGTGCTGATGATGTCCTTGGAGATGTCGAGGCCGGCCGGCTTCAAGGTCGCCGATACCGGGCTGGCATTGATGTCGAGGATGTGCACCGGCTTCCAGGCGAGATCGGCCAGCTTCTTGATCGCCTGCGCCGCGAATTTCGGCGTCGAGGCGTTGTAGAGCAGGTCGGCGCCGGAGGATTTCAGCTTGACGATCTGCGAGTCCACGGTCGGGTCGGACAGCTCGTAGGAGGCTTCCGACACGATCATCGTGTCGGCCTTGGCGCCGAGGCCGCTGCGCAGGCCGGCGATGTAGTCGCGCCCGAGGTCATCGTTCTGGTAGAGGATGCCGATCTTGGCGTTGGGGTGGTTGGCGAGAATGTATTTCGCGTAGATCCGCCCCTCCGACTGGTAGTTCGGATTATAGGCGATGGTCCACGGGAAGTTCTGCGGATCGGTGAAGCGCGAGGCGCCGGTCGAGGCCAGCAGCTGCGGCACCTTCTTGCCGTTGAGGTACTTCTGCACGGCGGCGTTGGACGGGGTGCCGATGATCTGGAAGGTGAACAGCACCTCGTCGCCTTCGACCAGCTTGCGCACCTGCTCGACCGCCTTGGGCGGCGAGTAGGCGTCGTCATACTGGATGAGATTGAGCTTGCGCCCGTTGATGCCGCCCTTCTCGTTGATCATGCGCAAATAGGCGGCCTGGGTCTTTCCGATGCCGGCATAGGCCGACGCCGGGCCGGAGAACGGCACGGTCTGGCCGATCTTGATCTCGGTGTCGGTGGCGCCGGTGTCGTATTTCTTCTGGGCGTAGGCGGATGATGCAGGCAGCGCGACGGTCAGCGACGCAGCAAGCGCGATGGCCCACGCCTTGATGCCGACGAGACCGAACAGTGACGTTCTCATGCGAGTCCTCCCTCCGGTGATGTTTGTCGATGGTTCTTCTTGGTTGTTATCTCGCCATCGCTGCACGCGAGTGTGGAGGAAGCAAGTCGACAAGGCAACGCTTGTTGGAGCGACCAACCGGCGCAATCGGTGCCGCAATGCAAAAGGGCTGCGCGATTGCGCAGCCCCTTACCAGTAAACAGCTTCCACTCCTCACCCTGAGGAGCCCGCTGGAGGCGGGCGTCTCGAAGGGCGAGGCCCCAGTTCGGGCCTCATGGTTCTCAGGGCGATGCAAGTGCATCGCCCGAACGCGCCGCGAGCTTGTCGCTTTCGCAAGAGCGAGCTGATGGGCGCGGCGCTCCTCACCATGAGGTTCGAGAGTCGAGGGCAGACGCCGAGACCGTCAGCCGAACTAACCCGCCGCGCCCTTGTCCTCCAGGATCGGGCCGAACAGCTCCCAGCGCTCGCCGTTGAACTTCATCATCTGCAGCTGCTTGTTGACGCGGTAGTCGGTCGGCGAGGTGTTGATCTTCATGCCCGGCAGCGACAGGTCGCCGACCACGTCCTTAAGCGACGCTGCCTGCTTCATGACGTTCTCGCGGGTGAGATTGTCGCCGCACATCTTCAGGATTGTCACCAGAAGCTCGGCGTTGCCATAGCCGTAGGTGTTGAAGTTCGAGTTCTTGTCGCCGTCCGGATAGTACTTGGCCATGAACTCGAAATAGCGCTTCATGCCCGGATCGTCCTTCCACTGCGGGTCGAGCGGGTCCTTGCCGTAGTTGACCGAGATCACGCCCTTCGACGCCTCCAGTCCCGCCGGCTGCAGCACGGCGCCCACCGACGTCGCATTGATGTCGACGATGTGCACGGGGTGCCAGTCGAGCTCGTGCAGCTTCTTGATCGCCTGCGCGGCCTGCTTCGGCGTCGCGGCCGAGAACAAGAGGTCGGCGCCGGCCGACTTGATCTTGAGCAGCTGGGAATCGATGGTCGGATCGGAGACCTCGTAAGACGCTTCGGCGACGATCATCGAGGCCTTGTCGCCGAGGCCGGCCTTGATGCCGTTGAGATAGTCCTTGCCGAGGTCATCGTTCTGATAGAGCACGCCGATCTTGGCGCTGGGATGCTCCTTCAGAATGTATTGGCCGTAGATGCGCCCCTCGGTGAAGTAGTTGGGATTGTATCCCATGGTCCAGGGGAAGTTCTTCGGATCGGTGAACTTGGTGGCGCCGGTGGCCGCGAACAGCTGCGGGACCTTCTTGGCGTTGAGATATTTCTGGACGGCGGCGTTGGACGGCGTGCCGATGATCTGGAAGGTCAGCAGCACCTCGTCGTCCTCGACCAGCTTGCGCACCTGCTCGACCGCCTTCGGCGGCGAATAGGCGTCGTCATACTGGATCAGCTTGATCTTGCGGCCGTTGATGCCGCCCTGCTCGTTGATCATGTTGAAATAGGCGGCCTGTGTCTTGCCGATCGAGGCATAGGCCGAGGCGGGGCCCGAGAACGGCACCGTCTGTCCGACCTTGATCTCGGTATCGGACGCGCCGGGATCGTACTTCTTCTGGGCCTGGGCTGATGTGGCGGAGAGGGTGACGGCCAACGCGGCCGCACCGGCAAAACGGAAAATTCCCTGTCGCATGGGGTCTATCGTTCCTCCTGATGTTTTATGCGGCTGGTCTGCCCCGAGGGGCGCCATCGCTGGGAGGGAGTGTGGAGGAACGGGGTGGCCGGCGCAAGGCGAGGGAATGGGCGGGTGCGGTTCCGGCGATGTCGCCATGACGTGCCCGGCTGGCAACAAGTTCGGTGTCATCCCGGCCAAGCCCTGGCGTCGCGTCGCGACGGCGGGGCGCCGAGCCGGGATCCATAGCCACAGGCGGTCGTGTGGCGACGGCTCGGAGTGGCGATCCTGCCTCGAACGCTGACCGGGGTTATGGGTCCCGGATCGGCGCCGCGACGCGCTGATGCGCGTCACGGCTTGTCCGGGACGACAGCGGTTTTGACGATGCGGCGTGCCTCAGCCCGCGAGCCAGACCAGCACCAGGCCGATCGCCGCCGGCACGCTCTGGATGAACAGGATCTTGCGGCTGGCAGTGGCCGCGCCGTAGAGCCCGGCGACCAGCACGCAGAGCAGGAAGAAGATCTTGATCTGGAACGCGAAAGCGGGCGCCGGATGCGCCAGGCCCCAGAACAGGCCGGCAGCGAGGAAGCCGTTGTAGAGGCCCTGGTTGGCGCCGAGCACCTTGGTCGCCTCGGCGCGCTCCGGCGTGTTGTTGAAGGCCCGCAAGCCGGCCGGCTTGGTCCAGAGAAACATCTCGAGCACGAGAATGTAGACGTGCAGCAGGCCGATCAGCCCGACGACGATGTTTGCAATCAATGCCATGGTTCGGCTCCCCCAAGCCATTCGAGACCGGAGACGCTGCCGGCCCCCTCAATCATGCCCGCGGCGACGGCCGCAATGGCCGCCCCGACAGGTCCTCTCTCGTCACGCCGCCGGCTGAGCCGCTGCGTCGTCGCTGGCCAGCAGATGCAGCAGCGCACTTTTGATCGCGGCCTGCCGGGTCGGCGCGTTGATCTGGGCGCCGAGCAGGTCGGTCACGTAGAACACGTCGCGGGCGCGCTCGCCGAAGGTGGCGACATGGGCTGAGGCGATGTTCAGGTTCAGCTTCGAGATCGCGGTGGTCAGCTCATACAGCAGGCCGGGGCGGTCCAGGCCGGAGACTTCGATGACGGTGTAGAGCTCCGACCATTGATTGTTGATGCTGACCTCGGGCTCGACCGAGAACGCCTTGTGCTGCTTGCCGCGCGTCGTCCGCCGCGCCACCGCATCGGGCAGCCGCAGCTTGCCCTCCAGCACCTGCTCGATGGTCTCGCCGATCCGCGTCGCGCGCCGGCCCTCGTCCTCGTCGCGCTCATATTCCCTCGATATCGCGATGGTGTCGAGCGCGCGGCCGTCGGTGGTGGTGTAGATCTGGGCGTCGACGATGTTGGCGCCGGCCGAGGCGCAGGCGCCGGCGATGATCGACAGCAGCCAGGGATGGTCCATCGCGAAGATCGTCAGCTCGGTGACGCCGCGCGCCGGATCGAACCCGACATTGATTGCGAGCTTGTGGCCGGCATCCTCGCTCGACCGCACGAAGCGGGCATGGCGGATCTTGCGCGGCAGCTCGACCTTGAGCCAGTAGGCCGGATAGTGCCGGCCGATATAGGTGTTGAGCTCGTCCTCCGGCCAGTCGGTGAAGGCGTTGCGGAATTCGGCCTGCGCCGCGGTGATGCGCTTGGCGCGGTTGACCTCGGAGAAGCCGCCGGTCAGCACCGGCTCGGTCTCGTAGTACAGCGTGCGCAGGAGCTGCGCCTTCCAGCCGTTCCAGACGCCGGGGCCAACGCCGCGAATGTCGGCGGTGGTCAGGATCGTCAGCAGCTTCATCTGCTCGACCGATTGCACCACGGCGGCGAACTTCTCGATGGTCCGGCGGTCCGACAGGTCGCGCGACTGCGCCACCGTCGACATCGTCAGATGCTCCTCGATCAGCCAGGCGACCAGCTCCGTGTCGGCATTGTTGAAGCCGAGCCGCGGGCACAGCCGCCGGGCGATCTTGGCGCCGGCGACCGAATGATCCTCCGGCCGGCCCTTGGCGACGTCGTGCAGCAGCACGGTGATGTAGATGACGGCGCGGTGCTCGGGCCGGATCTTGCGCATCAAATCGGAGGCGAGCACGAACTCATCATGGCCGCCGCGCTCGATCTCCTGCAGGAAACCGATGCAGCGGATCAAATGCTCGTCGACCGTGTAGTGATGATACATGTTGAACTGCATCATCGAGACGATGCGGCCGAACGCGCTGATGAAGTGGCCGAGCACGCCGGTCTCGTTCATCCGCCGCAGCACGGTCTCGGCGTCGTTGGAGGTCAGGATCTCCATGAACAGCCGGTTGGCTTCGGGATTGTCGCGCAGCTCGGTGTTGATCATGTTCAGCGAGCGCGTCACCGCGCGCATCGCATCGGGATGGAAGGCGAGGTTGTTCTTCTGCGCGAGGCGGAAGATGCGGATCAGGTTGACCGGGTCGTGCTTGAAGACGTCAGGCGCGGCGAGGTTGATGCGGTTGTTGTCGACGATGAAGTCGTCGCTCTCCGGCACGCGCCGCCAGGTCGAGCCGGTGGTCAGGCGCGAGATCATCCGGCTCAGCACTGGCGCCGCCTTGGCCTGCTGGTCCTCCAGCTTGGCGCACAGGATGGCGGTGAGGTTGCCGACCTGCTTGGCGACCAGGAAGTAGTGCTTCATGAAGCGCTCGACATCCTGCATGCCCGGGTGGCTGGTGTAGCCCAGCCGGACCGCGATCTCGCGCTGCAGGTCGAACGACAGCCGCTCTTCGGGGCGTCCGCTGACGAAGTGCAGATTGCAGCGCACCGACCACAGGAAATCCGAGCAGCGCCGGAAGGTGCGGTATTCATGCGCGTCGAACACGCCGCGCTCGACCAGCTCGGCGGTCTCGCGCACGCGATAGACGTATTTGGCGATCCAGAACAGCGTGTGCAGGTCGCGCAGGCCGCCCTTGCCGTCCTTGACGTTGGGCTCGACCAAATAGCGCGACTGGCCGCCGCGGCGGTGCCGCTCCTCGCGCTCGGCGAGCTTGGCGGCGACGAACTCGGCGGCGGTGCCCTGCACCACCTCGCTGTCGAAGCGCTGCACCAGTTCGTCATACAGCGGCTTGTCGCCGGCGAGATAGCGCGTCTCCAGGATCGCGGTGCGGATGGTCATGTCGCCGCGGGCCTGGCGGATCGATTCATCCACCGAGCGGGTGGCGTGGCCGACCTTCAGCCCCATATCCCACAGCGAATACAGAATGGCCTCGGCGACCTGCTCGCCCCAGGCGGTCTGCTTGTAGGGCAGGATGAACAGCAGATCGATGTCGGACTCCGGCGCCATCAGCCCGCGGCCATAGCCGCCGGTCGCGACCACGGCCATGCGCTCGGCGCCGCTTGGCACCTCCGAGCGATACAGGTGCTGGGTGGCCGCGGCGTAGAGGATGCGGATGATCTCGTCCTGGACGAAGCAGAGCTGCTCGGCACAGCGCCTTCCGTGCCGATCCTTCAACAGCTGGGCCTGGGCGGCGGCGCGCGCCTTGACCAGCTCGGCTTTGAGGAATTGCACCACGGCGGCGCGGAACATGTCCTCCCGGCCGGAGTGCTGCTTGGCCAGCGTGTCGACGGCGGCCGCAATGCCGGCGCTGTCGAAATCGGAGAGGCCATCGGGATGGGATTGGGGGGCGACGCTGTCCATGGATGCAACCGGTATCGAACAAGGCCTGTGCTGTCACGAAACTTCCAATGCAGCAATCGATCCATGCTGTCACCGGCCCAAGGCGGATGATGATCGTGCTCCCACCCGCCTTGCAAAGGAAAAGCAATTCTCGTTGAGCCCTGGCATAACGCGTTGAAACAACAACGATGTTTTTACAGCAGGAGGGTTGACGATGGGTGGATTGTCGAGGCGCGCCTTGGTCGGGCTTGCGGCCGTGGTTCTACTGGGATGCGGCGTTGCAACAGCCGCGGAGCAGCCCAAGGAAATCCGGATCGATTGGGCGACCTACAATCCGGTGTCGCTGGTCCTGAAGCAGAAGGGGCTGCTCGAGAAGGAGTTCGCCAAGGACGGCATCACCGTCACCTGGGTGCAGTCGGCCGGCTCCAACAAGGCGCTCGAGTTCCTCAATGCCGGCTCGCTCGATTTCGGCTCGACCGCCGGCTCCGCCGCGCTGGTCGCCCGGATCAACGGCAACCCGATCAAGTCGATCTACGTCTATTCGCGGCCCGAATGGACCGCGCTGGTGACGGGTAAGGATTCCAAGATCGCCGCGGTTGCCGATCTCAAGGGCAAGCGCGTCGCGGTGACCCGCGGCACCGACCCGCACATCTTCCTCGTCCGCGCGCTGCTCGGCGCCGGCCTCACCGACAAGGACATCACGCCGGTGCTGCTCCAGCACGCCGACGGCAAGGCAGCGCTGATCCGCGGCGACGTCGACGCCTGGGCCGGGCTCGATCCGATGATGGCGCAGGCCGAGGTCGAGGAAGGCGCAAAACTGTTCTACCGCAAGGCTGACGCCAACACCTGGGGCATCCTCAATGTCCGCGAGCAATTCCTGAAGGACAATCCCGAGATCGTCCGCCGCGTGCTGGCGACCTACGAGGTCGCGCGCAAGGATGCGCTGGCGAATTACGACGACCTGAAGAAGACGTTTATCGCGGTCACCAAGCTGCCGGAAACGGTCGTCGACAAGCAGCTCAAGGAGCGCACCGAGCTCACCCACAGCCGCATCGGCGCGCCGCAGCGCGACTCGATCCTGGCAGCGGGCTTGGCTCTGCAGCAGGCCGGCGTGGTCGACGCGAAGGTGGATGTGAAGGCGACGCTGGACGCGCTTATCGACGACCAGGTCCCGCTGCCGACGAACTAGGGCGGCCTACGCCTACGAAAGCGCTCACGCTCGCGCGTGCCGCAACTCGCGCTACCAGCAAGGTGAGCGCAACAGAAAACGGTGGCGCGATAAAACACCGGTGTCGTCCCGGACAAGCCCGCCAACGCGACAGCGTTGTCGGGCGCCGATCCGGGACCCATACTCCGTGAAAGCTGTTGTGGGGCACCGCTGGAGCGGCATCTCGCCTCGCCACACCCGCCGCGGAGTATGGGTCCCGGCTCGGAGGCCGGGACGACACCGAGATTGAGGCGCCGTTGTCGGCTCAACCCTGACAGGCGCGCGCTGATATCCGTCGGCATACGCCCGTCACCCCGCCTTGCATTCCCACGCGAGACGCTGTTCTCACTATGGCCATGACCGTCGAACTTCAGGCCCCCGCCGCGGCGGCCACACCGCAGACCACAAGCCGGCCCTGGGCCGCGCGCCTGGCGCGGCCGCTGCTCGGGCTGCTGCTGCCATTGTCCCTCGCGCTGGCCTGGGAATTCGCGGTCCGCGCCGGGTGGTCGAACGGCCGCCTGGTGCCGCCGCCATCAAAAGTCTTCACCACCATCGCCGAGCTTGCCCGCTCCGGCGAGCTGACCCGCCACATCACGATGACCCTGACCCGCGTCGGCATCGGTTTCGGCCTCGGCGTCGCCGCCGGCACGTTGCTCGGCGGCATCTGCGGCTATTGGAGCCTCGCCCGCCGGCTGGTCGATCCGACCATCCAGGCGCTGCGCGCGATCCCGTCGATCGCCTGGGTGCCGCTGTTCATTCTCTGGCTCGGCATTTTCGAGACCTCGAAGGTGGCGCTGATCGCGGTCGGCGTGTTCTTCCCGGTCTATCTCGGCCTGACCGGCGCGATCCTCTCGGTCGATCGCAAGATCGTCGAGGTCGGCCGCGTCTTCCGCCTGTCCGGCCCGGCGATGATCCGCCGCATCCTGCTGCCCGCCGTGCTGCCCGCCTATGTCGTGGCGCTGCGCGTTGGCCTCGGCCTGGGCTGGATGTTCGTCGTCGCCGCCGAGTTCATGGGCGCGTCCGAAGGGCTCGGCTACCTGCTGATCGACGGCCAGCAGCTCGGCAAGCCGGCGCAGATCGTCGCCGCCATCGTCATCTTCGCGATCATCGGCAAGGCGACCGATTGGCTGCTCGAGATCGCGACCGCGCCGCTGCTGCGCTGGCAGGACAGCTTTGCCCGCCAGGGTGGAGCGGCCTGATGCTGCAGCTTGCCTCCGTCACCAAGGTCTATCCCAACGGCGTCCATGCGCTGGAGCGGTTCTCGTCGGAGATCCAGCTCGGCGAGATCATCGCCATCATCGGCGGCTCCGGCTGCGGCAAGTCGACCTTGCTGCGCGCGATCGCGGGGCTCGACCGCGCCAGCGCCGGCAGCGTGACGCTCGATGGCGAGGCGATCTCGGCCCCGCATGCCAAGGTCGGCATCATCTTCCAGGAGCCGCGGCTGCTGCCCTGGCTCACCGTCGCCGACAATATCGGCTTCGGCCTCTCCGAGCTGCCGGGCGCCGAGCGGCGCGAGCGCGTCGCGCGCGCGCTGGATCGTGTCGGCCTCGCTGACAAGGCCAAGGTCTGGCCGCGCGAATTGTCCGGCGGCCAGGCGCAGCGCGTCGCGATCGCCCGCGCGCTGGTGGCGCAGCCGGAGGTGCTGCTGCTCGACGAGCCGTTCTCCGCGCTCGACGCCTTCACGCGCAAGGACCTGCAGGATCACCTGCTCGACCTCTGGGCCGATACGCGCCCGACCCTGATCCTCGTGACTCACGATGTCGAGGAGGCGGTGGTGCTCGCCGACCGCGTGCTGGTGATGCGACCGCATCCCGGCCGGCTGTTCGAGGAGATCACCATCAATCTGTCGCGGCCGCGCGACCGCAACGCGCCGTTGTTCGAGCAGTTCAAGCGCCATGTGCTGACGGCGCTCGACAGGTCGCTCGATCGGACGGTGCCGGATACGCAGGGCAGGCGTGAGCCCGGCGGCGGGCTGTGGTGGTGACATCTGAGCGATCGCCCGGTACATCTCTCCTGAAATGACTCCGGGAGAGAACGACAATGGATGCTGCCGAGCTGCGCGCCATGCAGGCGCCGATCAAGGAACGCTACAAGGCTGATCCCTCCGCCGCGGTGATTACGCTGAAGGCCAAGGGCGAGGTCGGCGGCGACGGCCTGACCTGCAAGCTCGAGACCGGCCGCGCGCTGGCGGTCGCCGGCCTGCATCCCGCCACCGGCGGCTCGGGCCTGGAGCTGTGCTCCGGCGACATGCTGCTGGAGGCACTGGTCGCCTGCGCCGGCGTCACGCTGAAGTCGGTCGCGACCGCGGTCGAGGTCCCGCTCAAGAGCGGCTTGGTGCTGGCCGAGGGCGATCTCGATTTCCGCGGCACGCTCGGCGTCGACAAGGAGGCCCCGGTCGGCTTCCAGGAGATCCGCCTGCGCTTCGAGATCGACACCGACGCGCCGCAGGACAAGCTCGATCTCCTGCTCAAGCTCACCGAGCGCTATTGCGTGGTCTATCAGACCATCAAGAACGGCCCGAAGGTGTCGGTCAGTTTGAAGCGGGTGGCGGCGTAGCCACCGCGCTGGTGCCTGCCCTCGACTGATCAGCGCGAGCCAGCGCGGCTCGCTCGGTCAGCGCCTCCCCCGCGCTTGTCCGCCGTAGCTCGAAGAGCGTAGGCGGATGCGGCAGGGAGGTCGTCTCGCATCGCAGATGCGAGGCGAGTGGGGGACTCTTTCCACACGACGCGCCCCCTCGATCACCACCCGAGCCACGCCCCCACCCCAGCCCTCCCCCGCAAGCGCGGGAGAGGGAGCGCACCGCCGCTGCGGCATGAGCTGATGTCCCTCGATCTATCCTTCCTGCTCGTCCTCGGCCTGCGCATGGCGATCGCGGCATCGTTCGTCGTATCTGCCTCGATGATCGCGGAACGCACTGGGCCCGTGATCGGCGCGCTGGTCGCGACCTTGCCGATCTCGGCCGGTCCGACCTACGTGTTCCTTGCGCTCGACCATGATGCCGCCTTCATCGCGCAGGGCGCCCTGACCAGCCTGCCGATCAACGCCGCGACCATCTTCCTCAGCCTCGCCTACGCCGTGCTGGCGCAACGCCACAGCGTGGGGGTGGCGAGCGCCACCGCCGTCGCGGTGTGGCTCGGTCTCGCGTCCCTGATCAAGAGCGTGCAGTGGACGCTCCTGATGGGCATCGTTGCCAACATCGTCACCTTCGCGATCTGCCTGCCGCTGTTGCAGCGCTATCGCCACGCCAGGATGCCGCTGATCACGCGGCGCTGGTACGACGTGCCGTTGCGCGCCTCATTGGTCGCAACACTCGTCGCCACCGTCACCTCGGTCTCCGGCTGGGCCGGTCCCAGCGTCTCCGGGATCCTCGCGCTGTTTCCGATCGTCTTCACCTCGATGATGCTGATCCTCCAGCCGCGCATCGGCGGCCCCGCAACCGCCGCGGTCATGGCCAACGGCGCCTGGGGCCTGATCGGATTTTCGCTGGCGGTGATCGTGCTGCATCTCGGCAGCCTGCACTTGGGCGCCGCCTTCGGCCTCAGTGGAGCGTTGGCCACCTGCGTCGGCTGGAATCTCGGCCTGTGGTGGCTGGGACGAAGGAAGGCGGCGCGCGTCTGATCGTTACGATGGACGTGGATGTCGACGCAGGAAATCGGCGCGCGATCGCACCGATGGGTTCTCGTCCTGCTCGAAATGGGCGATCAGCCGATCTTCGTCAGGGACGGTCGTACGACTCGCGATCAGTGCATCGGCTGCGGCACGCCGCACGATCACCGATGCATCGCGTGCCGCCTGCCAGAACAGATCAGGCGGCAGTGCGATGTCCTGCAGGGGACGGTGATTGAATTTCGGAACGCGCTTCCTGATGCCGTAGACCTTGTCGATCCATTCCCACCCGTAGCCCGCAAACCAAGTGACGCTACCGGTCAGAAGGCAGCGATAGGCAATTGCTCTGACCTGCGGCTGGATCGCCGATGCGGCCAGCGCGGGCAGATACTGATCGATGGCAGGATAGCGCACCACGAGACGCAGATACCTGGCGAGCGAGCCGTTGGCTGTCCGTTGCAGAAAGCCGGCGATGATCGGCAGCACGTCCGGCCTGCCGAAAATGTCGTCGAGCAGGTCGGCTTCGCTGCTGCCCCAGCGTCTCCAGCTGTGTCGGCGGTCGAGGAGATATGGTGCACTGCTTGCTGCCACATCGGGGGCGATCTGCCGCTGGACGCGCTGCACATAGCGCGCGGCGGCGCGCCTGACCGGTTCGGCCCAATCGTTTAAACGCCATGCCACGGCGGCGAGAAAGAACGGGGAGGCTGGTGGTCGTTGCAACCAATCGAGGGCCGCCTCTCGAACATGGCCGCTTGGATGAAAGAGGAAGATCCACGCATAATCTGGAGCGCGCCGCATGAGGGCGAGATCGCGGACATAGATCGGCTCACCAGTAAATCGAGCGATCAGCCGATCCATGAGGAGTGGCTGCCAGCCAAGACGTGCCGCGAGCGCGATCTCGCGCGCAGCTAGGACGACTGAGTGATGTGGCACAGCCGAGAGCTCCGCCAGGATCGCTGGCAACTCGTCATCCCAGTTCTCGCGAGCGGATGCCAGCGCGGAGAGCTTAGCGGTCAAGGTGGGAGATAGCACTGTTCGAGAATGCGTTGCCATCTCGCCAGGATGGCAGTCTCGTCCCGGTTTTGAAAGCGGACATCGCTCTTGTCATTGCTGACGAGCATGCCGTTGGCCTGCTGCCATCCGCCCGACGAACCGCCGCAGCCTCGAGTCGTTCTCTCCACCGTCATTGCGAGCGCAGCGAAGCAATCCAGAGTCCCACCCGAGCCCCTGGATTGCTTCGCTGCGCTCGCAATGACGGAGAGTTTGGGACGAGCCGCCTCGCCGCCCTCGCTGTCATTCCGGGGCGCGCGAAGCGCGAGCCCGGAATCCATTGGGCCGCATGTTCCGACGAGAGAGGGGTTCCGGGTTCGCGCTGACGCGCGCCTCGGAATGACGGCGACTATTTGTTCGGCAGTTTCGCCTTCAGCCGATACAGCGCATCCAGCGCCTCGCGCGGCGTCATCTCGTCCGGATGGAGGTCCTTCACCGCGGCGATCAGTTCCTCAATCTCCTTCGACATCGTGGGCTCCACCGCCGCGCGCGAGGGCACCGCGAACAGCGGGAGATCGTCGACCAGCGCCCGGGCGTTCTGGCCGCGGTCGGCGGCCTCCAGTTTCGCCAGCACCGACTTGGCGCGGCTGATCACCGCCGGCGGCAGGCCTGCGAGCTTCGCCACCTGGATGCCGTAGGAGCGGTCGGCGGAGCCCGGCAGCACCTCGTGCAGGAACACCACGTCGCCCTGCCATTCCTTGACCCGCACCGTGGCGTTGAACAGCCGCGGCAGCTTGGCGGCCAGCGCGGTGAGTTCGTGATAGTGCGTGGCGAACAGCGTGCGGCAGCGGTTGCTCTCATGCAGGTGCTCGATCGCGGCCCAGGCGATCGAGAGGCCGTCGAAGGTTGCGGTGCCGCGTCCGATCTCGTCGAGGATCACCAGCGCGCGCTCGCCGGCCTGGTTGAGGATCGCCGCGGTCTCGACCATCTCGACCATGAAGGTCGAGCGGCCGCGCGCAAGATCGTCGGCGGCGCCGACGCGCGAGAACAGCCGGTCGACGATGCCGATGCGGGCGCGGCTCGCCGGCACGAACGAGCCGATCTGCGCCAGCAGGGCGATCAGCGCGTTCTGACGCAGGAAGGTCGATTTACCCGCCATGTTCGGACCGGTCAGCAGCCACAGCTGTCCGCTTTTGTGCCCCGGCGTCGGCGACAGATCGCAGGAGTTCGCGATGAACGGCTGGCCCTCGCGCTTCAGCGATTGCTCCACCACCGGATGACGGCCGCCCTCGATCGCGAAGCCGAGCGAGCCATCCACCTCGGGGCGGACATAGTTGTCGTCGACCGCGAGCTTGGCGAGCGCGGTCGCGACATCGAGCATCGCAAAGCCGTGTGCGGCCGCGCGCAGATCGTCGCCGATCGCGAGTGCCTGCGCGCAGAGCCGGTCGAAGATCTCGAGCTCGAGATTGAGCGCGCGCTCGCCGGCATTGGCGATCTTGGCCTCGATCTCGCCGAGCTCGGATGTGGTGAAACGCACCTGGCCCGCCAGCGTCTGGCGATGGATGAACGTCGCGTTCAGCGGGGCCGACATCAGCTTGTCGCCGTGCTGCGCGGTGACCTCGACGAAATAGCCGAGCACGTTGTTGTGCCGGATCTTGAGCGCTTTCACTCCGGTCTGGTCGGCGTAGCGTGCCTGCATCGAGGCGACGACGAGCCGCGAGGCGTCGCGCAGATTGCGCGTCTCGTCGAGCGTCGCATCATAGCCTGATCGAACGAAGCCGCCGTCGCGCTTGATCAGCGGCAGCTGCTCGTCGAGGGCGCGGGCGAATTCGTCGGCGAGCGTTCGCGCCGGCCGCGCTAGCGCGGCCATCACCGCGGCGATCTCCTGCGGCGGCTGGTCGAGCACGGCAAGCCGCGCCAGCGCCTGGTCGGCGGCGAGGATGCCGTCGCGCAGGCTTGCCAGATCGCGCGGACCGCCGCGCCCGACCGACAGCCGCGCCATCGCGCGGGTCATGTCCGGCGCGCCGCGCAGGATGGAGCGGATGTCCTCGCGCGCCGCGCTGTCGGCGACGAACACATTGACCGCGTCGAGCCGGCGTCCGATCTGCGCCGGCTCCGTCAAGGGTGCAGCCAGGCGTTGCGCCAGCAGACGCGAGCCGGCCGAGGTCACCGTGCAGTCGATCGCGTCGAGCAGCGAGCCGCGGCGCTCGCCGGCCAGCGTGCGCGTCAGTTCGAGATTGGCGCGGGTCGCCGGGTCGATCGCCATGGTGCTGCCGGTCGCCTCGCGCGCCGGCGGCGCCAGCGGCGGGCGCTGGCCGACCTGCGTGCGCTCGACATAGGTGACGCAGGCGGCCGCCGCGGTTGCTTCGAGCCGCGACAGCACGGCAAGTCCGTCCATGGTGGCGACGGCAAAGTAATCGCACAGCCGGCGCTCGGCGGTGGCGCCATCGAACACGTCGCGCGTCAGCGGCGTCACTGCGGCAAGCTCGCGCAGCACCGGCTCGAACGCCTCGTCCGAATACAGCGCGTCGGAGACGATGACTTCGTTCGGATTGATGCGCGCGAGCGTCGCCGTCAGCTCGGCGAAGGCGCATTCGGTGACGATGAAGTCCGAGGTCGAGATGTCGATCCAGGCGAGCCCGAGGCGGTCGCCGCCGGACGAGCCGCGGCTGCGCGCGATCGAGAGCAGGTAGTTGTTGGCGCGCGCGTCGAGCAGATTGTCTTCCGTCAGTGTGCCCGGTGTCACCACGCGCACCACGCCGCGCTTGACCACGCTCTTGTTGCCGCGCGCCCGCGCCGCGGCCGGATCTTCCATCTGCTCGCAGACCGCGACGCGGATGCCCTGTGCGATCAGCCGGTGCAGATAGTCTTCCGAGCGCTCGACCGGCACGCCGCACATCGGGATGTCCTGGCCCTGATGCTTGCCGCGCTTGGTCAGCACGATGCCGAGCGCTTTTGAGGCCACCTCGGCGTCCTCGAAGAACAGCTCGTAGAAATCGCCCATCCGGTAGAACAGCATCAGCCCGGGATGCGCGGCCTTGATGTCGAGATACTGCTCCATCATCGGCGTGAGCTTGGCCGGCGCCTCGGCGGGCGCGGCCGAGGACACCGACTCTTGCGGAACCGGGGCGGAGATGGGCTGCTGGATGGTCATGGCGCGGAAACTAGCCAATTTGCCCGGACGGTCCTACCGCTTTGCAGGCGATGTCCCGGTTTTCCACGATGGCAATCTTGGCCCCGCGCCGGTGCCGGACAGAACCACCGGCGTCATTCCGGGGCGTGCGCAGCACGAACCCGGAATCCATCGTGCGTCAGGTTGTGCGGCCCAATAGATTCCGGGCTCGCCGCGCTGCGCGCGCCGCCCCGGAATGACGGCGAGGGTGGAGCGGCGGTGTGCGCCAAACGTGGCTTCGGGCATTGGCAGCGATTGCACCTCCCCCGCTTGCGGGGGAGGTCGCTTCGCATCGAAGATGCGAAGCGGGTGGGGGCCTCTCTCCACACGACGCACCCCTCGATCACCACCCGAGCCGCGCCCCCACCCCAGCCCTCCCCCGCAAGCGGGAGAGGGGGCGCACCGATCGCGGCGCGATGGTCTCGCCTCCTCAATTTCCACGCATGCCACCCCGCGTTCCCGTCATTTGACCTGCCCCCATCGCACTCCTAAAACCGCCGTCAATTCTGACCAGAAACACCCCCGGGAGAGAGCGATGCGAGACGTGTTCATTTGTGATGCGGTGCGGACCCCGATCGGGCGCTTCGGCGGCGCGCTGGCGAAGGTGAGGACCGACGATCTCGCGGCGACGCCGCTGAAGGCGCTGAAGGCCAAGCATCCCAATCTCGACTGGGCCGCGGTCGACGAGGTGTTCTTCGGCTGCGCCAACCAGGCCGGCGAGGACAACCGCAACGTCGCCCGCATGGCGCTGCTGCTGGCGGGCCTGCCGGACTCCATTCCCGGCCAGACGCTCAACCGCCTCTGCGCCTCCGGCCTCGACGCGGTCGGCGCCGCTGGCCGCGCGATCCGCGCAGGCGAGGTCGATCTCGCGATCGCAGGCGGCGTCGAATCGATGACGCGCGCGCCGTTCGTGCAGGGCAAGGCCACGGAGGCGTTCTCGCGCTCGGCCGAGATCTTCGACACCACGATCGGCTGGCGCTTCATCAATCCGCTGATGAAACAGCAGTACGGCGTCGATTCGATGCCGGAGACCGGCGAGAACGTCGCCGAGGAATTCCAGGTGTCGCGCGCCGACCAGGACGCGTTCGCGATCCGCTCCCAGCAGCGCGCCGGGAAGGCGATCGCGTCCGGCTATTTCGCCGCCGAGATCACGCAGGTCGCCGTGCCGGGCGGCAAGGCCGGCCCCATCACCGTCGACAAGGACGAGCATCCGCGTCCCGAGACCACGCTGGAAAACCTCGCCAAGCTGAAGCCGATCGTTCGCAATCCGGGCACTGTCACCGCCGGCAATGCGTCGGGTGTGAATGACGGCGCCGCGGCGATGATCCTCGCCTCGGAAGCCGCGGTGAAGAAGCACGGCCTGACGCCGCGCGCGCGTGTGCTCGGCCTTGCCTCCGCCGGCGTGCCGCCGCGCATCATGGGCATCGGTCCGGTGCCCGCGGTGCGCAAGCTGCTGGAGCGGCTCGGCCTGAAGATCACCGATTTCGATCTGATTGAGCTGAACGAAGCGTTCGCGTCCCAGGGCATCGCCTGTCTGCGCCAGCTCGGCGTCGCCGAAGACGCCGATTTCGTCAATCCGCACGGCGGCGCCATCGCGCTCGGCCATCCCCTCGGCATGAGCGGCGCGCGCATCGCGATGACCGCGGTGCACGGCCTCGAAGTCCGCGGGGGAAAACGCGCGCTCGCCACCATGTGCGTCGGCGTCGGCCAGGGCGTTGCGCTGGCGGTCGAGACGATCAACTGACACGCCGCCGTCATTGCGAGGAGCGAAGCGACGAAGCAATCCAGAGCCACGCGTGTAGCCCTGGATTGCTTCGCTTCGCTCGCAATGACGGAGAATGCAGAGGGACCGCGCCATGACCATCTCCCGCGAACAGGACGTCACCCCCGCCGTGCTAGCGGTGATGGAGCGGACCTCCAATCCGCGGCTGCGCGAGATCATGGTGTCGCTGATCAAGCATCTGCACGGCTTCGTCCGCGACGTCCGCCTCACCGAAGCAGAATTCCGCGAGGCCGCCGCCCTCATCGCCGAGCTCGGCCAGCGCACCAATGACACGCACAATGAAGTCGTGCTGATGGCCGGCTCGCTGGGCGTCTCGCCGCTGGTCTGCCTGCTCAACAATGGCGATGGCGGCAACACCGAGACGGCGCAGTCGCTGCTCGGCCCGTTCTGGCGGCTGAACTCGCCGCGCACCGAGAACGGCGGCTCGATCCTGCGCTCGCCGACGCCCGGGCCGGCGCTGTTCGTGCACGGACGCGTGGTCGATCCCAACGGCGCTCCAGTGGCTGGCGCCGAGGTCGACGTCTGGCACGCCTCTCCGGTCGGCTATTACGAGAACCAGGATCCAGAGCAGGCCGACATGAACCTGCGCGGCAAGCTCTTAACCGATCAAGACGGCCGCTTCTGGTTTCGCTCCGTCATGATGGTCGGCTATCCCATCCCCACCGACGGTGTCGTCGGCCGTCTCCTGAAGGCGCAGGGCCGTCATCCCTATCGTCCCGCGCATCTGCATGCGCTGATCGTCAAGCAAGGCTTCAAGGTGCTGATCTCGCAGGTCTACGACCCCAACGATCCGCACATCGACAGCGATGTCCAGTTCGGCGTCACACGCGCACTGCTCGGCAATTTCATCCGCCACGACGAACCGCATCCGACCGAGCCCGGCGTCACCGCGCCCTGGTACTCACTCGATCACGTCTACCGCATGGAGATCGGCGACGCCGTGCTGCCGCGCGCGCCGATCAAGTAGCACTGTCTTGATTTTCTGTTAGGGTCGGAGGCGCTGTAACCGTCGAAGGACAGCTCCTGATGACGTCTCCGGTCTTGCCATCCGTCGTCGACCCTGCGCGTCTGACCGAGACGCTTCGTGCATCCGGCGCGCTCGGCGCGAGCGCTGTGCGTGAGGTCGCGATGCTCAGCGCGCGCGACATCATCGTCTCGAGAATCATTCGTCTCGCTATCAGCTATGACGGCCCGGCGCCTGATGCGCCGCGGACGCTGATCCTGAAGGTTGCGCAGGAGAATTTTGCCAAGACCCTGTGGCGCGCCGGCCGCCAGGAGGTTGCGTTCTACACCACGATCGCGCCGCATCTGCCGCACCAGCTGGTGCCCCGCTGTTTCGGTGCGCATTGGGATGGCGACGGCCAGGACTGGCATCTGCTGCTGGAGGATCTGACCGACAGCCATGAGATCGCGACGGAATGGCCGCTGCCGCCGACATCGGCGCAGGCTGCTGACATCGTCGAGGCGCTGGCGCGCCTGCACGCGGCGTGGTGGGACCATCCCGATCTCGGCCGAACGATCGGCGAATTCATCGCACCCGCTTCCATGGCCGAGGTCATGGCGCAACTCGCCGGCCATCTCGAACGTTTCACCGCGCTGCTCGGTGATCGCCTGAGCGCCGACCGACGCGATATCTACCGGCGCTTCATCGCGTCCACGCCAAGACTGCTGGCGCGCTATCATTCGCACCGCCACCTCACGATCGCGCATGGCGACGCACATAGCTGGAACTTCCTGCTCGCCAAGCCAGGCGTGGCGGATCGCGCGCGCGTGTTCGACTTCGACCAGTGGCGGATCAATGTCGGCGCCAACGATCTCGCCTATCTGATGGGTCTACAGTGGTATCCCGAGCGCCGCCAGCAGGTGGAGCGTGATCTACTCGATTGCTATCACGAAGCCCTGCTCGGCCATGGCGTGACCGGCTACAGCCGCGCCGCGCTCGACGACGATTATCGCTATGGCGTGCTGTGGCAGATCACCAAGCCGGTGTGGCAGTGGACCGCGAACATTCCGCCGATCATCTGGTGGAACAATCTGGAGCGGATCTTCCTCGCCGTCGACGATCTCGGCTGCCGCGATCTGCTGGATTGATCTGGCTGCCGGCTGCACCGTTGTGCAGGGCCGCTGATAGCTAATCGCGCCTGCAGCGTCGGGTTTGCCACGCGATGCTACAAATTCGATGTCGTCCCGGACAAGCCGTGACGCGCGTCAGCGCGTCGCGGCGCCGATCCGGGACCCATAATCCCGGGCAGTGTTCGAGGCACGATCGCCACTCCGAGCCGTCGCGACACGACGGCCTGTGGCTATGGATCCCGGCTCTGCGCCCTGCCGTCGCTGCGCGACGACAGGGCTTGGCCGGGACGACCCCGGACGTGGAGACGCAGCTTCGTGACAATCGAAGCGAACGGAGCGGCCATCAGATTGCTTTCGAGCATTTTGCCGCTCATCACGCCGCGCCCCTCTTAACGATCACCAGAGATTGTTTGGTCGCCCCTCAAACCAGCCCGGGAGGTCAGAGCGACATACCAACATGGGCATGGCGTTCGGTGTGGTCACGGAAAGGTGCGGCGTCCTCGGAGCCACGGACGGCTTGCCAAAGCACAATAACAGTGCTTTGATGTTCTCCATGGCCGTAAGCCCGTACGATCAGGCTGTTCGCTACCGTCTCGCGCTCACGCCCGAGGCCCGCGACGCCGTCGAGGCGACGTTCGCCGATTATGCCCGGATGATGGACATGCTCGACGAGATCGCGAGCGCGAAGGGCATCGGCGCCAATCTCGTCGCGTTGCATGGCCATGCCTATGACCCCATCCGCAAGGCCACCCGACTGCCGTCGCGGCTCGTCACGCTCGGCCTGCGCGACCGCGCGGCGTATCGGGCGGCATCGAACCCGCGGCTGCCGCTCGACGACCGATTGGTGAATGTCAGGGATGCCGGCACGCTGTCGCTCGGCACCGCGCTCGGCCGCGTCACGATTCCGTTCGAGGTGACCGGTTATGTCGCGGGCTGGACGCACGCGACGCCGGCGCAGCTCGTTCGTACCGATAACGGTGACTTCGAGGTTCATTTCGGTGTCACCGCAGCGTCACGCCAACACGTCAGCCCACGAAAGGACCACGTCATGCTCGCCGAACACGCGCCGGCTCCCGACACGCTCCTGTCACGCGCCGGGCGCCTCATCGCCGGGATCGCCTATGGCGCGATCGAGAAGGCCGAGGACAACAACAGGGTCGCCCTGGTCAAGCAGGCGATTCGCGAGATCGAGCAGGCCGAGCGCGAGTCTCGCGAGAGCCTCGCCTCCGCGCGCGCCGAGGAGTACCGGCTCAATGCGCGCCGCGCAGAGATCGAGCGCGAGACCGTCGCTCTGGCTGAACAGATCCGCGTCGCCATCGGCGAGAACCGCGACGATCTCGCCCGCGCCGGCATTGCCCGCCAGATGGACCTCGAAGCGCAGTTCGAGGTGCTGTCGAAGGCGATCGACGAGAATGCCGAGCGCGTCGATGCGGTGCTGACGAGCCTGCGTGCGATCCTCTCCAGCCTGCAGGATGCGCAGGCGCGGCTCGCCGAGCTCGAACGCAGCGAGGCGATGGCTCAGCAGCCGAAGGCCGCCGCGCGCAAGACCGAGGATGCCGGCCTTGGCAAGGCCACGCGCGCGTCACGCGCAATTGCCCGCGCCACCGGCGTGCCGGAGGGCATTCCGCCGTCACCGGACATCGACGAATTGTCGAAGCTCAAGCGGGACAAGGACATTGCCGAGCGGCTGGCGCGTCTGAAGTCGCAGAACTGAGCGTGCAGGGGCGCATCGTCCCATGACCATGTTAGACCATTTCATGCAGCCCGAGGTGCGGCCGTTCGCGGTCGCCGCGGTGATGATCGTGCTGGTCGGCGGCGTCGAAATCGGCTCGATGCTGCTCGGCCTCTCGATCAGCGAGCTGCTCGGCCACGCCGTCGATCTCGGACACGACAGCGACAGCGGCAGCCTCGGCCAGGTGCTGTCCTGGATCAATGTCGGCGGCGTGCCGCTGATGATCTGCATCCTGCTCGCGCTCGGCATCTTCTCGATCTCGGGCTTCCTGCTCCAGGACGCGGTGCGTCTGGTGGGATGGCCGCTGCCGGCATCGGCCGCGGGTGTGCTCGCCGCTGTCATCACCGTGCCGCTGTTGCGCAGCTCGACGCGCACTATCGCGCGGCTCGTCCCGCAGGACGAAAGCTATGCCGTCGGTCTGGCCGATCTCGTCGGCCGCACCGGCGAGGTCGCGGTCGGACCGCTCGATGGCGGGCTGCCCGGCCGCGTCCGCGTCAAGGACATTCACGGCAATTGGCACACGGTCACCGCCACGGCCGCGCCCGGCTCGCCGGCGCTGCCCAAGGGGGCCGCGGTTCTGCTCGTCGACCGCAAGGACGGCCGCTTTCTCGCGATCGCGGCCGCCGACGAGCTCACGGACTCTCATACGTCCTCAACCCGAAAGTAGCTCCCATGTTTGATCTGGTTTTGCCCGCGTCGATCGGCGTCGTGCTGCTGGTCGTCCTCGGCACGGTGTTCGCCGTGCTCTATCACCGCTCCACCCGCGACGAGGCGTTCGTGCGCACCGGCCTCGGCGGCAAGAAAGTCGTGCTCGACGGCGGCGCCGTCGTGCTGCCGATCTTCCACTCGATCGCGCGCGTCAATCTGAAGACCCTGCGGCTGCGCGTGGAGCGCTCCAAGAAGGATTCGCTGATCACCAAGGACCGTATGCGCGTCGACATCGACGCCGAGTTCTATGTCCGGGTGAAGCCCGATGTGGATTCGATCGCGCTTGCCGCGCAGACGCTCGGCGCGGTGACCAACAATGCCGAATTGCTGCGCGACCAGGTCGAGGCCAAGTTCGTCGACGGCCTGCGCTCGGTCGCGGCGACGATGGAGCTGTTGGACCTGCAGGAGAAGCGCTCGGATTTCGTCAAGCACGTCCAGGCCGCGGTCGAGGCCGACGTGCAGTCGAACGGCCTGGAGCTGGAATCGGTGTCGCTGACCAAGCTCGACCAGACCGACATCTCGTTCTTCAACGCCGAGAACTTCTTCGACGCCGAGGGCCTGACGCGGCTCAAGACCGTCACCGAGACCCGGCGGCGGGACCGCAATGCCATCGTGCGCGACAACGAGGTGGCGATCGCGCAGAAGGACCTCGAGGCGCGCCAGCTCACGCTGACGATCGAGCGCACCAAGAAGGAGGCCGAGCTCAGCCAGGAGCGCGACATCGCCAACAAGACCGCGAGCACCCGCGCCGAGGTGGCGAGCGCGACGCAGACGGCGTGGCAGACCGAGGAGAACGCCCGCATCGAGGCGCAGCAGAAGATCGCCCAGCGCGAAGCCGAAGCGTTGAAGGTGCGCGAGACCGCGACCATCGAATCCAACCTCGCGATCAACCGGCGCAAGACCGACGCCGACCGCGAGATCCAGATCGCCACCCAGGACAACGACATCCAGATCGCGACCAAGAGCAAGGAGACGTCTGAAGCCCGCGCCGTCGCCAAGGCGGCCGAGGCGCTGGCGGTGTCGGCGGAGGAAAAGGTGACCACCGCGCGCGCGATCGAGATCGCCGACCGCGAACGCCAGACCGCGGTCATGGCCGCGCGGAAGGAGGCCGAGCAGCGCTCGACCGGCATCACGGTCGCGGCCGAGGCCGAGAAGCGCGCCGCGGTCGATCGCGGCGAGGCGGCCAAGACGCTCGCCGAAGCGGAGGCCGAGGCCAACAAGATCAAGGCTGCCGGCGTGCGCGAGATCGGCGAGGCGGAGGCCGCGGTGATCCTGTTGAAGAACGAGGCGCAGAACAAGCTCGGCAGCAACGTGATCGATTTCGAGCTCGCCAAGCAGCGCATCGCGACGATGCCGGCCGCGCTGGGCGAGATGGTCAAGCCGATCGCCAATCTGAAGGACGTCCGCATCCTGCACACTGGCGGCGCCTTCGGCGGCAATGGCAATGGTGCCGGCGGCGGCAATGTCGGCTTCGGCGAGGGCCTCGCCGGCGAGCTGCTGCGCGTGCATGCGCTGAAGCCGCTGATCGATGAGATCCTGGTACAGTCCGGCTTCAAGCCGGGCGACGATCCGGTGCAGGCGCTGGCGGGCATCGTGATGCCGAAGGCGGAGGCGAAGACCGCGAATGGCGCCGGCACGATCGAGCCGCTGCCGGTGTCCGCGCCAGCACCGTAAGGAGAGAGCGCGAAGGCCGCATCAAACTCCGCCGTCGTCCCGGACAAGCCCGGCAACGCGATAGCGTTGGCGGGCGCCGATCCGGGACCCATACCGCGTGATCTCACTTGAGGCAGGCTCGATGTTGACGCGGTCGGGCGACAAGAACCGTACGTGATTGTAAGAACCGGTGTGCGCAGGAAAGTCAGACCGGCGAGAACAGATCCACCGCATTCGCGGGAAAAATTCCCCGGGGGCTGGGGGCGGCGCTGGAGGAGCCACCGCCCCCGCCCGGCACGTCACGAGTGGGGCGCTCATGAGGTGCAGTCCCTGCGCGCAACTCATACGCAGGGCCGAGTGGGGTATCGATAAGATAGCGAGAAACGCGCCGGATTGAAGTTACAAATCCATCACGTCGCGGTCACCTTTTTGCTACTCCCGCCACACTGCGTCCGAATAGCGCACGCTTTTTCCGTGCCGGGAACATCGGTTGGTTAACTACTCCATCACGGCATGATCGGCTGGCGCTGACTGCGCGCGTAATGCCGTGCGGGTCGAGCCGATCATCACCGCGAGCGGGATCGACACCAGGATGAACGTCATCACCAGCTGGTAGTCGTGCGAGAAGGCGAGGATCTGCGCCTGCACCATCACCATCGCGTCGGCCATTGCACGACCGGCATCGGTGGAGAGGTTCAACAGACCGGCCACGTTCGGCATCTGCAGAGCGTGATTGAACGGGTTGATGTGCTCGACCAGGATCGCGTGGTTCCGCCGCGTGCCTTCGGTGAGCTGCGCGATCGCAATGGAGATGCCAATCGAGCTGGCGACGTTGCGCACCAATGTCAGCATCGAGGTTCCATCGGTGCGCAGCTCGCCCGGCAGCGTCAGGAACGCGACCGTCGACAGCGGCACGAAGACGAGGCCGAAGCCGAACCCCTGCATGATGCTGATGGTGATGATCTCGGGAACGCCGGTCTGGTCGGTCCAGGCCGTCATCTGGAACAGCGACAGCGCCGTCAGCGACAGGCCGACGATGATCAGGGTGCGCGCCTCGATGTAGCGCAACAGACGCCCGACCAGCATCATCGCGGCGAACGTGCCGCAGCCGCGGGTCGCGAGCAGCACGCCCGCGGTGATGATCGGATAGCCGATGACGTTCTGTAAGTAAGGCGAGGACAGCGCCATGGTGGAGAACAGCACCAGGCCCATCACCGTCATGAACACGCAGCCGCCGACGAAATTACGGTCCTTGAACAGCGCGAACTGGATGAACGGCCGCTTCGTCGTCAGCGAATGCGCCAGGAAGTAGTAGAAGCCGACCGCGGCGACGATGAATTCGATGATGATCTCGTTGCTCTCGAACCAGCCCTGGTCTTCGCCGCGGTCGAGCGCGATCTGCAGCGAGCCGATGCCGATGGCGAGCGCCATGAATCCGAACCAGTCAAATGTCAGCTCGGCATTCGGCTTGGTCTCCTCCATGAACGCCATCAGCCCGAGCACGGTGACCGCGCCGAACGGCAGGTTGACGAAGAACACCCAGTGCCAGGAATAGGTCTCGGTCAGCCACGCCCCGAGCGAAGGTCCCATGATCGGGCCGAGCATCACGCCCATGCCCCAGATCGCCATCGCCTTGGCGCGCTCGTGCAGCGCGTAGGAGTCGAGCATCACGGCTTGCGACAGCGGCACCAGCGAGGCGCCGAACACGCCTTGCAGGAGGCGGAACAGCACCATCTGTGTGATGTCCTGCGCCAGCCCGCACATGACAGAGGCGATGGTGAAGCCGGCCGAGCAGATGATGAAGGTGCGCTTGCGGCCGAAGCGGTTGGCGATCCACCCGACCGGCGCGGTCATGATCGCGGCCGCCACGATGTAGGACGTCAGCACCCAGTTGATCTGGTCGGTCGAGGCCGACAGGGTGCCCTGCATGTACGGCAGGGCGACGTTGGCGATGGTGGTGTCGAGCGCCTGCATGATCGTCGCCGTCATGGCGCAGATCGTCACCATGTTCCGGCGGAAGCCGGGAACCGCGGATGAGGCTGCAGGCGCATTCATCGCGCTACTCCTTCTCGGCGGCGTGCGCCGATCCGAACAGCCCGGCCAGCGTGCGCTCATGCCCGGTGTCGACCGACACGTTGACGCTCATGCCCGCCTTCAGCTTGGCGACGAACTTGTCGTTCTTGTCGAAATAGATCCGGATCGGCACGCGCTGGACCACCTTGACGAAATTGCCGGTCGCATTCTGCGGCGGCAGGATCGCGAACTGCGCGCCGGTGCCCGGCGACAGCGAGCCGACCGTGCCCTTGAAGCGGTGGTTCGGGAACGCGTCGACGTCGAGCTCGACCGGCTGGCCGACCGCGACATAGGTGAAGTCGCTCTCCTTCGGGTTGGCGTCGACCCAGGGATTGCTGATGTCGATCACCGAGAACACCGGCGTGCCGGCGGCGACGAAGCGGCCGAGCTGGATCTGGTCGACCTGCGTGGCGATGCCCGGCATCGGCGCACGCAAGATCGTGTGGTCGAGATCGCGCTGGGCGTCCTCGAGCTTGGCCTTGGCCTGGATGTAGGGCGGGAATTCCTCCAGCGGCAGGTCGGGATTGCCGAGCAGCTGGGTCTTGGCGTTGGAGAGCTGCTGCTTGATGAACTGCGCCTGTGCGCCCGCCGTCACCAGCGCGTTCGCGGCGTTGTCGAGATCGAGCTGCGAGCCGAAATTGTTCTTGGCGAGCGTCTGCTTGCGCTCGACGTCCTTCTGCTTGAGGTCGATGCCCTGGTTGGCCAGATCGAGCATCTGGCCGTAGATCTTGATGTTGGCGGTGAGGTTGTCATAGGCCGTGCGCGCCTGCGCCAGCGCCGCCTTGGCCTGGTCGACCGCGAGCCGATAGGGCACGGCGTCGATCTCGAACAGCTCGTCGCCCTTCTGGACCTGCTGGCCCTCCTTGACGAGAACCTTGATGATCTTGCCGGAGATGTCGGGCGTGATCAGAACCTTCTGCGCGCCGACATAGGCGTCGTCGGTGGTCACGTAGCGGCCGCCATTGAGATACAGCACGAAGCCGCCGATCGCGGCCACGAGCGGCAGCACCACCAGCAGCAGGGTGCGGCGGTAGCGGCGCAGGACTCCGGGACGCGCCGGCTTCGCGGCGGCAGCCGCCGGCGGCGCCGCGTCCGGGCTGGCCTTCTGTTCGGGGGCGAGTTTCAGGGCTGGCTCAGCCATAGCGCTGCTCCTTTCGCTGCTCGTCACACAGGGACTGCAGGGCGTTTCTCACATTTTCTTTGATGGCTTCGAGATGGGTCATCAGCCGCTCGGCATCGCCTGAGCTGATGCCGTGAAGGGCGGTGTCGGTCAGCTCGGCCTTGAGCACGCCGAGCTTGGCGAGCAGCGGGCGCGCGGCCTTCTTCAGATACAGCCGGTTGACGCGCCGGTCGGTGTCGTCGCCGCGGCGCTCGATCAGGCCGGCGTCTGCCAGCTTGTCGATCAGCCGCGTCAGGGTGATCGGCTGCATCTCCAGCTGCTCGGCGAGCTCGGACTGCTTCATCCCCTCGTTGCGCTCGACCTTGGCCAGCACGGCCCATTGCGCGCGGGTCATTCCGAAGCGCGCGGCTTCCTTGTCGGCATAGGCGCGCACCAAGCGCTGCAGCTCGCCGAGGGTAAACAGGAAGTTGGCGTCCGCGGAGGTGCGGCTCATGAGTGTCTCGATTCGGGATCGGAGGGAACTAAGCTTTGGCTGTAATGAGCCTCGGATATGATAAGCAAGCTTATGAATATTTCATTCTGTTTCGGTGCGGCCCCGTCCCGCGATTGACGCATGGCTCGGCCGCAGCCTTTGGCGGGATCGGTCCGAGATGCTAGATTGTCAGCGATGACCCTCGCCAAACCCATTTTCCCGGCACCGGACCATGATCATGGCCGCTGCGCGGCCGACGCCCTGGACCATGCCGAGCGCGTCTGCGCGCAGCGCGGCCAGAAGTTCACGCCGCAGCGCCGCCAGGTGCTTGAATCGCTGCTGTCGAGCCACCGGCCGCTCGGCGCCTACGAGATCATCGAGGAGCTCGCCAAGTCCGGAACGCGGCCGGCTCCGATTACGGTGTATCGCGCGCTCGAGTTCCTGATGGCCAACGGCCTGGTGCACCGCATCGAAAGCCGCAACGCGTTCCTCGCCTGCGCGCATGACCACGAGCAGACCGCGCTGGTCGCGTTCCTGATCTGCGAAAGCTGCGGCGCGGTCGGCGAGGTTCCCGCAGCGCCGATTGCCGAAAGCCTCAAGAGCGCCGCCGCCGCATCGGGGTTCCTGCCTAAGATGTCGGTCGTCGAGATCACCGGCCTCTGCGCGCACTGCCAGAAGGCGGCGTAAGATCCTTAGTGCGCCGCAAGGTGTACACGCCTAACTAATCATCGTATTCGAGATTTTCGCCCGGGCGACGGTGCGCCCCCTCTCCCCGTCCTTCACGGGGAGAGGGTTGGGGTGAGGGGCGGCCACACCCACCGACCGTGCTGAGAGTCCCCCTCACCCGGATGGCATCTGACGATGCCATCCGACCTCTCCCCGCAAGCGGGGCGAGGTAGGGCACCGCCGCTGCCGCCCTACCGTTCGCCTCACGACGCGGACCTAGACCACGCCGACCGCAGTCCTCCGCGGTTCAAAAACAAAAACGTCTTAGGGAGCCCCCGTCCTCGTGTCCGCACCGTCCCCTTCGTCCGCCGCCACCCGGCCACTCGGTCCGGGCGCCATCGCCATCACGCTCGTGCTCTGCCTGTCCTGGGCGTTCAACCAGATCGCGATCAAGCTTTCGCTGCCCGAAGTGCCGCCGATGCTGCAGGCGACGTTCCGCTCGGCGGGCGCGCTGCCGGTGCTGCTGATCTTCGCGCAGCTGCGCGGGGTGAAGATGTTCGAGCGCGACGGCACGCTGTGGCTCGGTCTGATCGCCGGCGCGCTGTTCGGCTTCGAGTTCGTGCTGATCTATCAGGGCCTGCTGCTGACCTCGGCCTCCCGCGCGGTGGTGTTCCTCTACACCGCGCCGTTCTTCGTCGCGCTCGGCTCGTTCCGCTTCCTAGGCGAGCGGCTCGGCCCGGCGCAATGGGGCGGACTTGCCATGAGCTTCACCGGCGTCGCGCTCGCGATCGGGATCCCCCAGGCCAATGTCGACAGCCGCGTCCTGCTCGGCGATCTCCTGGTGGTTGGCGGCGGATTGCTCTGGGGCGTCACCACGGTGTTCATCAAAGGGACCCGGATGCGTCTGATCGCGCCGGAGCGCGCACTCGGATACCAGGTCGCGGTCTCCGTCCCAATCATGGCCGCGGCCGCGCTGGTCGCCGGCGAGCGGCTGACCCATGTTCCCAGTCCGTTCGTAATCGGGCTGCTCGCCTATCAGGCGATCTGGGTGGTCGGGACTACCTTCACGATCTGGTTCGCGCTGATCAAGGCCTATTCGGCCAGCAAATTATCGGCATTTACCTTCATCACCCCTTTATTCGGGGTCGTGGCGAGCTATTTCATCCTGCATGACGCCCTGACGCTGGCTTTTGGCCTGGCTGCCGTGCTTGTGATCATTGGGCTTTTTCTCGTAAACCGCCCGAACCGCGCGGTCGCCGCCGCGACTGATCCATTGCTGACCGTCACCAAAACCTGATATCCGAGCGCCCATGAACAAGCCCGAGACAGTGCCCCAGAACGACATCGCCGGACCCGCTCCCCGGCATCAGACCACCAAAGTCATGGTCGGCAACGTCGCCGTGGGCGGCGGGGCGCCGATCGTGGTCCAGTCCATGACCAACACCGACACCGCCGATGTCGACAGCACGGTGGCCCAGGTCGCAGCGCTGGCGCGCGCCGGGTCGGAGATGGTCCGCATCACGGTGGATCGCGACGAGGCGGCCGCGGCCGTCCCGCACATCCGCGAGCAGCTCGACAAGCGCGGCATCACCACGCCGCTGATCGGCGACTTCCATTACATCGGCCACAAGCTGCTGACCGAGTACCCCGCCTGCGCCGAGGCGCTGGCGAAGTACCGCATCAATCCCGGCAATGTCGGCTTCAAGGACAAGCGCGACACCCAGTTCTCGACCATCATCGAGCTCGCCAACAAATACGGCAAGCCGGTGCGCATCGGCGCCAATTGGGGCTCGCTCGACCAGGAGCTGCTGTCGAAGCTGATGGACGAGAACGCCGAGTCCGCGAACCCGCGCGATGCCCGCGCGGTCATGCGCGAGGCCATGGTGCAGTCGGCGCTGCACTCGGCCGAACGCGCGCAAGAGCTCGGCATGCCCAAGGACCGCATCATCCTGTCGGCCAAGGTCTCGGCCGTGCAGGACCTGATCGCGGTGTATCAGGATCTCGCCGCACGCTCCGACTACGCCATCCATCTCGGCCTCACCGAGGCCGGCATGGGCTCGAAGGGCATCGTCGCCTCCTCGGCCGCGCTCGGCATTCTCCTGCAGCAGGGCATCGGCGACACGATCCGCATCTCGCTGACCCCCGAGCCCGGCGGCGACCGCACCCTCGAGGTGCAGGTAGCACAGGAGCTGCTGCAGACCATGGGCTTCCGCACCTTCGTGCCGCTGGTCGCGGCCTGCCCGGGCTGCGGCCGCACCACCTCGACCACGTTCCAGGAGCTGGCGCGCTCGATCCAGGATTTCATCCGCGACGAGATGCCGACCTGGAAGACCAAGTATCCGGGCGTCGAGGCGCTCAACGTCGCGGTCATGGGCTGCATCGTCAACGGCCCCGGCGAGTCCAAGCACGCCAATATCGGCATCTCGCTGCCGGGCACCGGCGAGGCCCCGGCCGCGCCGGTGTTCGTCGACGGCAAGAAGTTCCGCACCCTGCGCGGCCCGACGATCGCCGCCGACTTCAAGGCCCTGGTCATCGACTACATCGACCAGCGCTACGGAAGCGGTGCCAAGGCGCCGGAGAGCGTGACCGCGGCGGAGTAGGGCAGGGGCTTACATCCGAGGGCGCCTGCGCGCCCTCGCGGAAGCCGCTTAGTTCGCGGCCCTCCTTCGTATGCCACATGTGAGTTGAATCCCACCTGCCACTGCATCGACGGTGCGCTCCCTCTCCCCGTCCTTCACGGGGAGAGGGTTGGGGTGAGGGGCCGCCACACCCACCGACCGTGCTGAGAGTCCCCCTCACCCGGATTGCATCTGACGATGCAATCCGACCTCTCCCCGCAAGCGGGGCGAGGTCTTCAAGCCGCTACGCCGGTTGTCTGACGCGCGGCAGTCTGTGAGCGAAGCAATCCCTCTGCCTGCAACCCGCGGCTGCTTGCTCCCTGCTCGTCATTCTGAAACCTTCCGCCACGCGCGCGAATGCGTTCCCGACACGCCGCTGCCGTGACCCGCGCGATCACCCGCTGCCCCACTACCGCCCGCATGATCAGCACCTTGAGGCCTGCTGAAGAGGATGCCGCAATGAACCTCGATGTCCGGGAAATGGAGCTCGCCGAGACCGCGCTGGTCATCGACTATTTCTATTCATCCAGCATCGAGCAGCTCGACCTGATGGGTATCGACCCCACACGCTTGCCGACCAAGCCGGTGTGGGCCGGCCTGTTCAAGACGCTCTACGAGCTGCCGCTCACCGAACGCGCGGCTCTGCTCGTGATCTGGCGCCTCGACGGCCGCCCGATCGGCTTCTCCAGTTGCGACCGCATCGTGTTCGGCAACCGGGCCCACATGCATCTGCACGTCACCGAGCCCGAGCTGCGCGGCCGCGGCTTGGGCACCGAATGTATCAGCCGCAGCATCGATCTGTATTTTGATCGCCTGCAGCTCAAGCAGCTGTTCTGCGAGCCGCACGCCTACAACACCGCGCCCAACCGCGCGCTGCAGAAGGCCGGCTTCCGTTATCTGAAGACCTACAAGACGGTGCCCGGCCCGATGAACTACCATCAGGCGGTGACGCGCTGGATGATCGAGCGGTGAGGGCGCGCCCGCCTGCTATCGCGCTTCATTGCGGTCAGCGCATCATCTCGCCAGAGACGGTCTAACTCTTTCCACGTCGTCATTCCGGGGCATTCGCGCGCAAAATGGCGCAGCCATTTTGAGTCCGCGCGAATGAGCCCGGAATCCATAACCACAGGCAGACATGGGTCGAAGACGATCGCCACATCGATCCCGTCCCTCATCGGCAGTCGTGGCTATGGATTCCGGGCTCGCGCTTCGCGCGCCCCGGAATGACGCGCGGAGAGAGTAGCAGTGTCGTCCCGGCCTTGAGCCGGGACCCATAACCACCGTCTTGAGTTGTTGCGCAAGCTGGAGCGGCGTTCTTCGTCATCACACCCGCTTGTGAGTATGGGTCCCGGCTCAAGGCCGGGACGACAGCGGTGGGTGTGGCCGGCGCTCGCGAGACACAAATTGCCCGTCGCGTTACCATGTCGCAGCCATCGGGCCTTGTGTCGTCGGGCAAATCAGATCGATCCTTCCGCCCGTCCCGCCTCACTGAAGAGGGGCGCTTCGCGGTCGTCACGAACGTGGAGGCGGGATGCGGTGGACGCGACGTGGCGCAGCGGGCCGATGGGCTCGCGGACGAACGTCATGGCGCGGACGGTCAAGTCGCATGGTCCTGACATCCCGACGCTGATGCCAAGCTGGCCGACGATGGGCCGGTGACGGGGGCAAGAAAGCCCGGTCCCCGGGGAGAGTGCGAAGCAGCCGTTAAAACCATTGCGCAGGGAGGGCCGGGTCTTGTCCGGCTGAACCTGTGGTACCTGCCGCCTGCTTGTTTTTCCGCAGGCGGGCCACGGGCCTCAGTCGGGGCCCGGCCTTCCTTGCGCCCTCTGATTGGTGAGGGCGAGAGAGAAGATCAATGCTCGGACGCGAAACGCGGGCGCGAGGGTGATGAACTGCGTCTACAAACTCAGTCGACGTAAGTGTACCCCGCTCCATCCACGTCATTGCGAGCGCAGCGAAGCAATCCAGAGTCCCGCCCACCATCCTGGATTGCTTCGCTGCGCTCGCAATGACGGTGTGCGCGTCGAGCGACTGCGCCCGACAACTCGCCCACACATCGAGGCCTGCATCCCACGCCTACAACGGCGCCTGCCCATATTCCCGGTTGGCGAGGCTCGCCTCTTCCAGATCGAGATCGCGCTCGATGCGGCGGCGGGTTTCGTCGGTGATCTGGCCGTCGCGGAGCATGGCATGAATGGTCTTGCGCTCGACGCCGATCAGTTCGCGGGTCAGCTCGATGCCGCGCGCGGAGGCATCGTAGTCGTCCGGGTTGAGGTTCTCCGGCAGCTGGTTGACGCGGACCTCGTGCCGCGCGCGCAGGAGACGCACGACCTCCTCGGAGACGTCGCGGTCATTGGTCATCGTCTCCAGCGATTGCAATGCGCGATCGAGCACCTCCCGCCGCGCGGCGATCTCCTGCTCGTGCTCGCGGACATGCTCGGCGCGGCCGGTGCGGCCGACGCCGAGCCAGCGCACCACGAGCGGCAAGGTCAGGCCGAGCCCGATCAAAGTGAAGAAGATCACGCCGAAGGCCACGAACAGGATCTGGTCGCGATACGGAAAGCCGTCGCCCGTCGGCAGCGTCAAAGGCAGGGCCAGCGCGGTCGCCAGCGAGACGGTGCCGCGCACGCCGGTGAAGCCGATGATGAAGGTCTGCTGCCAGGGCGGCAGCGGATCACGTGCTCGCAGCGAGCTGCTCAGGACGCGCGGCAGGATCGTCGCCGGAAAAGTCCAGGCAAACCGCGCGATGACCACGATGGCGACGACCAGCGCGGTGGCGATGATGATCTCGTCGAGCGGGAAGACCTTCGACTTCTCGTAGATCAGCCGCATCTGGAAGCCGGTCAGCAGGAACAGCATGCCCTCGATCAGGTAGACCACGAGGTCCCAGAAGAACACGCCCTGCAGACGGGTCGCCGAGGAGATCCACAGTGGTCCGTTCCAGCTCATGTAGAGGCCGCAAGCCACCGTGGCGATCACGCCGGAGCCGCCGACATGCTCGGGAATCCAGTAGGCGAGATACGGCGTCAGCAGCGACAGCGTGATCTCGACGCGGGTGTCGTCGGAATAATGCCGCGCACGCAGCATCAGCCAGCCGACGCCGATGCCGAAGGCGATCTCGCCGACCACGATTCCTGCGAATTCGCCGGCGGCCACCGGAAGCGAGAAGGTGCCGGTGGTGATCGCCGCGACCGCGAAGCGGTACAGGATCAGCGCCGTCGCATCATTGGCAAGACCCTCGCCTTCGAGGATGACCATCACCCGGCGTGGCAGATGCAGCCGGCGGGCGATGGCGAGCGGCGCCACCACGTCGGGCGGTGCGACGATGGCGCCGAGCAGGAAGCCGATGCTCCAGGGAAGGCCGAGAACAAAATGGGTGGCCGCGGCCACGATGGCTGCGGTGAACAGCACGCAGCCGACCGCCAGGAACACGATCGGCCGCAGATTGCGCTTGAACTCGCGCCAGCTCATCGCGACGCTGGAGGAATAGATCAGCGGCGGCAGCACCACGAGCAGCACCAGCTCCGGCGGCAGCGCGAAGGCCGGCATGCCCGGCACGAAGGCGAGCCCGATACCGGCCAGCATCAGCAGGATCGCCGGCGCCAGATTGGCCCGGCGCGCAACGAGCGCGGTTCCCGCCAGCACGGCCAGCAGGATCAGGAAAATTTGAAAATGCTCTTCCATCGGGGACAGCCTGGCGTCGATGCGCCGGGCTCAGTCCCGGAGGTCGTAGCGGTAGGACTTGGAGACGATCTGCCAACCGTCGGCGAGCTTCATGGCGACGAGATAATCGGTGAAATAGCGCGGCGGCAGCTGGCAGCGCACCTTGATGAACGCCGTCTTGTCGTCCGAACGGTCGATGGTGACGATGAAGTCCTCGCGAGGCTTGCCCTCGGCCTTGGCGGAGGGGCGCTTGCGCACCCAGGCCAGCCAGTCCGGCACGGTCAGGATCTTCAGCTCGCCCTTCTCGACCCAGCGCAGGTCGGCAGTGGGATGGAACACCGCGCCGAGCTTGTCGGCGTCGCCCTCATAGAGCGCATCGAAATAGCCCTGGACGACGGATTCGACGGTGGAACGGTCGGCGCTCATGGGCTGCTCCCTGAAACCCAGACAAACAAGGATCGCATTTTCGATGCAAAATCAGGCTTGGCAAGCCATGAACTGCAACCGATGCTCGGTCGACTGAAATATACTGGCCGAAGCGGCATGTTCCGGAAATAAAGGCTGCGTGATGCTGGTCACAAGCCAAATGGGCTGCCTCTGGTAGGCAGAGCCAGCAGGTTTCCCAGGCTGGGAGTATGTTCAAGATGTCGTGGTCAATCCGATTGAGCGGTTTTCTCGTTGCGGTAGCGCTGCTGCTCGCAGGCCACCCCGCGCTCGCCGAGAAGCGGGTGGCCCTCGTCATCGGGAATTCGGCCTATCAGAACGTGCCGCAGCTCACCAATCCCGCCAATGACGGCGCGGTGATGACCCAGACCTTCAAGAACGCCGGCTTCGACGTCGTCGACTACCGCCGCGACCTCACCGCGCGCGAGACCCGGCGGGCGCTGCGCGATTTCGCCGATGCCGCGCGCGATGCCGACATCGCGGTGGTCTATTATGCCGGCCACGGCATGGAGGTCGAAGGCTCCAACTACCTGATCCCGATCGATGCCCGGCTGGAGCGCGACACCGACGTCTATGATGAGACCTTGTCGCTCGACCGCATCCTGGTGGCCGTCGAGCCCGCCAAGAAGCTGCGGCTCGTCATCCTCGACGCCTGCCGCGACAACCCCTTCACCCGCAACATGCAGCGGACGGTGGCGACGCGCAGCCTCGGCCGCGGCCTCGCCAAGGTCGAGCCGACCAGCCCTAACACCTTGATCGCCTATTCGGCGAAGGCGGGTTCGACCGCACAGGATGGCGACGGCAGCAACTCGCCGTTCACGCTGGCGCTGTCGCGCCACATCGCGACCCCCGGGCTCGATGTCCGCAAGGCGTTCGGCTTCGTCCGCGACGAGGTGCTGAAGTCGACCAGCAACCGCCAGGAGCCGTTCGTGTATGGCTCGCTCGGCGGCGAGGACGTACCGCTGGTGCCCGGCGTGCCGCGCGTCATGACGCAGATGCCGGTGACGCCGCCGGCGGCCAATCCGCAGGCGGACATGCGCCGCGACTACGAACTGGCGATGCAGGTCGGCAACAAGGGCGCGCTGAACGCGTTTCTCGCGCAATATCCGGACGGCTTCTATGCGAGCCTCGCCAAGCTGCAGATCGAAAAGCTGACGGCGGAAGAGAACCGCGCCGCCGCCGCCGAGAAGGCGCGCGTGACGGAAGCCGAGCGGGCACGGCTCGCGTCCGAGGGCGCGCGCAAGGATACGCTGGCCAAGGCGGAGGCCGAGGCCAAGGCGGCCGAGCAGGCGCGTGTCGCCGCCGAGAAGGCCAATCAACTCGCGCAGCAGCAGGCCGCCGAGGCCGAGCGGAAGCGCCAGGAGCAGCAGCTCGCGGCGGCGGACAATCCGCGCGCGGCGACCTCGCCGGCCGCAGCCACGCAGGGGCCGCAGGTGGCCTCGCTCACCCCGGCGTCGCAGCCGGCTGATCTCACCAAGTCGGTGCAGCTCGAGCTGCGCCGCGTCGGCTGCCTGACCGAGGACGCCGACGGCGATTGGGGCTCCGCCTCGCGCCGCTCGCTGTCGCAGTTCAACCGCTACGCCGGCACCAAGCTCGACACCCAGGCGGCGTCGGCCGATGCGCTCCAGGCGATCAAGCTCAAACAGGCGCGCGTCTGCCCGCTGGTCTGCCAGCACGGCTACAAGTCGGACGGCGACCGCTGCACCCGCATCGTCTGCGCCGAGGGCTCGTTTGTGAATGATGACAACGAGTGCGAGAAGCGGCGCGAGAAGAAGCCGGTCGCCAAGCGTGACACCAGTGACGACGAGGATATGCCGTCGCGCCGCCGTGCCCGCGTGACACCCGAGCCGAATGCGCCGATGCCGGCTCCAAACGTCGGCATTGGCGTCGGGATCGGAGTTGGCGGCGGCGGCGTTGGCATCGGTGTGGCGCCGAGCTTTGCTCCGCCCAAGCCGCAGGCCCAGGCGCGGCCCAAGCCGTCCTCCGGCCAGATCTATTGCGACGCCTATCTGTGCCGTCCGGTGCGGCAGGGCTGCCGGCTGGAATATCGCGGCGGCGGCGGCCCGGGCGTCAACGCCACCGCCGAGGTGTGCAACTGATCAGGACGAGATCACGCTGGCTGCGATGTTGACCATCAGCGCGACCAGCGCGGTGTTGTAGACGAACGAGATGATGCCGTGGACGGTCGCGGTGCGGCGGATCACCTTGTCGGTGATCCCGACATCGGAGACCTGGGCGGTCATGCCGATGATGAAGGAGAAGTAGACGAAGTCCCAATAGTCGGCGGGCTCGTCGCTGTCGCCGCTCGGAAACTGCAGCCCGCCCGGCTTGGCGCCGCGATAATAGTCGTGGGCGTAGTGCAGGGCGAAGGTCGTATGCACCGCCACCCAGGACAGCGAGACCGTGAGCAGCGCCAGCGTCAGCGCCGGGGCGTCGCGCTTGGAGGCGCCGAGCTCGAACACGATCGCGGCGATGCTGGCGAAGGCGCCGAGCGCGGTAACCAGCAGGATCACGAAGCGGCCGTCGTCCTGCATCACTGCCTTGCGACGGATGTGCTGGTGCTCGCTCCTCAGCATCAATACCGCGACCAGCACGAGGTAGATCGTGGTGAAGATGTCCCAGCTGATCAGGAGCCGCGTGATCAGCCGCAGCGCGCCTGGCAGGAGAAAGAATGCGAGCGCGGCGATGCCCAGCGAGATGAAGGTGCGGGGACGGGCGTAGATGATGCGCAATCCGCGCGGCAGGCGCGCGAAGCGCGCCAGCACCGGATCGTCAGGATGAAGTCCCGTCAACCGCGCCGTCCCGCCTCAGCTCTTGCGCTCGGCGACGAAATGGGCGGCGGCGCGCAGCACGTCGCCCTTGGCGCCGAAGATCGACAGCGCGGCATCGCCGCGGGCGAGCAGGTCGCGGACGCGCTGCTTGGCGCCCTCGATGCCGAGCTGGGTGACGAAAGTGGTCTTGCCGAGCTCGGCGTCGGCGCCGGCCGGCTTGCCGAGCGTCGCGGCATCGCCCTCGACGTCGAGCAGGTCGTCGGCGATCTGGAAGGCCTCGCCGAGCGCGCGGCCGTAATCGTCGAGCGCCTGGTACTCGGCGGGCGAGGCCTGGCCGAGCAGGGCGCCGGCGATGCAGCCGAAGCGGAGCAGGGCGCCGGTCTTCATCTGCTGCACGCGGGCGACGTCGACGGGATCGCGATCGCCGAACCGGCCTTCGCCGGCGAGGTCGAGGATCTGGCCGCCGGCCATGCCGCCGACACCGGCGCAGCGGGCGAGCGCCCGGGTCAGCGCCAGGCGGACGCCGGCATCGGGATGGATCTCGTCGCGGGTGATGATGTCGAAGGCGATGGTCAGCAGCGCGTCGCCGGCCAGGATCGCGGTGGCGTCGTCATAGGCCTTGTGCAGGGTCGGACGTCCGCGGCGCAGGTCCGAATTGTCCATCGCCGGCAGGTCGTCGTGGATCAGGGAGTAGCAATGGATGCATTCGAGCGCCGCGCCCGCCATCAGCGCGCCACGGCGGGGCACGCCGAACACGGCGGCGCTCTCGACCACCAGGAACGGGCGCAGCCGCTTGCCGCCGCCGAGGCTGGAATAACGCATCGACTCGATCAGCCGCTTGGGACGGGCGATCTCATCGGCCATCGGCTCATCCGACAGCAGCTCGCCGAGCAGCGCCTCGGTCTCCTCCGCGGTCTTGTCCAGGCGTTGGGTGAAGTCGGTGGCCGTCGCGGTCATTTAAGAAGAGCTCCAAGGGCAAAATTCGCCGGACAATCGTTGATGGCGGCGACTTCGTCAATTGCGGGGACGGCGGCGGCTTTCGGCCGGTTAATGGCGTAAAAGATCGGGAAACCTCATGGAGATGTCGGATAATCCACCCCTCACCGCTCCCCCCGTGGCGGTCCAACCCGAGCGACGCCTGCCCTTGCGTACCGTCAGAACCATCCTCCTGGTCGCCGTGCTGGTACTGCTCGTACCTTACGTGCTGACGCCGTTCTATGCGGGAGGTCACCCGGTCTCGACCCTGATGCTGTGGCGGTCGGTGACGGGCCAGCCGATGGAGCGGCGCTGGGTCGATCTGTCGGCCATGTCGCCCTATCTGCCGCGCTCGGTGGTCGCGGCCGAGGATGCCAAATTCTGCAGCCATCACGGCATCGACTGGGGCGCGCTGCGCGAGGTGATGGACGACGCCGAGGACGGCGAGGTGTCGAGGGGCGGCTCGACCATCACCCAGCAGGTCGCCAAGAACCTGTTCCTGTGGCAGGGCCGCAGCTATGTCCGAAAGGCCCTGGAGCTGCCGCTGGCGTTGTGGATCGATCTCGTGCTGAGCAAGCGGCGGATCCTGGAGATCTACCTCAACATCGCCGAGCTCGGCCCGTCCGGCCAGTTCGGGGTGGAGGCGGGTGCGAATTACGCCTTCAACCGCTCGGCCGCGGGTCTGGGCCCGCGGGAGGCGGCGCTGATGGCCTCGATCCTGCCGAATCCGGTCAAGCGCAGCGCGCGCACGCCCGGTCCCGGCGTGCGGCGGCTGTCCGCGACCTATATGGTCCGGGCGCAGGCGTCCGCGCTCCAGACCTGCTGGGGAGACCGACGTTGAGGTCGGCAGGCCGCGAATTTTGGCCAAAAATGCCTCGGGGAGCCCTAGCCATGCCGCACCCCATCCTCTATAAGCGCGGCCTTGATCGGCATCCGGGCTCGCCAGCTTCATGGCTGCAGCCGTCCTTTGCGGACGATGCCTTCCGAATTACCCCTAGAGGATACCGATATGGCCGTCCCCAGAAGAAAAACTTCGCCGTCGCGCCGCGGCATGCGCCGCTCGGCCGACGCCATCAAGAAGCCGACCTATGTCGAGGACAAGGACTCCGGCGAGCTGCGTCGTCCGCACCACCTGGACCTCAAGACCGGCATGTACAAGGGCCGTCAGGTCCTGAAGAAGAAAGACGCCTGATTGCCGGCGCGGGCCGCTTTTCAAGCTGCCCGAATTCGGCCATCGATGGGGTTGAAAGCGGTCCCGCGCGACGTGATTCGCCGGGACCGTTGCGCGTCTGTGCCTGCGTGATCCCGTCTCGCCGTTATAATCTTCCAATTGATTTCGTGGCGGGTCCGCCGCCCGCGCCATAAGGCTTCAACCGATGTCCATGGTCGGTTTCCCGCTGCTGCTGATCCCGCTGGCGATCTACAACATGATCGTCTTCCTGATGCCGGGGGTCGCCTTCAGCGAGATCCTGCTGCGCCTGCAACTGCCGTCCGGCGAAGTCTGGACGGTGTCGCTCGGCGACATGCTCCTGGCGCTCGGTGTGCTGCTGCTGCTGCTCGAGGTCATCAAGGCGGCCAAGCCCAACGGCAAATATCTGACCGACCATCTGCTGTCGCTCTTGGTGTTCGGCGGCGCCGCGGCCGAATTCGCGATGTGGCCGAAGTTCGGGAACTCGACCTTCTTCCTGCTGGCCCTGCTGGCGATGGTCGATTTCTTCAGCGGCGTCTCGCTGCGCACCAAGCGCCGCGAGCGGGCCGTCGTCGTCGCGGCTCCCGATCCCATCCCGGCGCCGGTCAATCCAACCGTGCCTGAACCGGAGCCTGAGCCGATCGAAGAGCCGGCCAGGGAGACGGTCAAGGAGCCTGCGGCCGCAGAGGTTCAACAGGCCGGCGCCGCCGTGCCTGGCGTTGAAGAGCGAACCGATGCCGTGCCTGCGGCTGCGTCCGTCGCCGAGTCCGTGCTGCTCGATCGCTCGGTCCCGCGGCCGGCTCCGGTGCAGCCGACCGGCTGGGTCTCGGACGTGAAGGAGGCGGAGGCCGCCGCTCCGGGTGCTCCAGAGCCGCCCAAGCCAGACGCGCCCAAACCCGAGACTCCCAAATCCTAAAATCCCTCGCCCTCGGGCGCGGACAGGCACCGTTCAGATGATGTCCCGGGTGCGATCGCCCGCCCGCGTGACCGACTGAAGCCGTGCGGAATAAGCGCGGTGGACGTCCGCAGCCGCTGCCCGCCGGAGCGCGCGAGTCTGCGGCAACTGCTCGGCGGTCGCGATCAATTGCGTGACGAAGCCGGCATCCGGACGCGCTGCACTCGTCACCATCCCGCGGCGATCCTCGCTCCCGGCGCCCGGCATCACCGCCAGGGACCTGGACGCCTGATCCATTCCGCCTGAGCCCTCGCCCTGATCGATCGTTAACATTGTCCCACCACAACCGGCGCGCTTGTCACGTTCCGGGACGCCGGAGCCTTTCGCCGGTCCACCTCGCAAAGCCAGTGCCGCCCAGGCCACGACGGGCGCCGCGCCGCCGAACATGGTTGATGCGCCTCGGACGTGTCCGTGTCGCATCGGCATGCTCTCCGTTAACCAGAGATGCGTAGTCTGATTCGCGAAGTCGGCCGCCGCCGCTCGCGCGGGGGGATGGTCGCTGTCCCCCGATATCGACGCCGGCTGTGCCGGCTTGTTCCGAAACGAGGCAATCTTGACGTCCGATTTGCCACAGACCGCGATGATCCTGGCGTCCCTCGGCCAAGCCGCCTTCGTGTGGGATCTGGCGAGTGACGTGATCGTCTGGAGCGATCATGTCGGCGCCGTGTTTCCCGACGTGCCGCTGCCGCAGCTCTGCAACGGGGCCGAATTCGCCAGGCTGATCGAGCCCGACCGGCGCATCCGCTCGGAGGTCATGCGCCAGGCGGCGCCGCTTTACGGCGCCAGCGGCACGCCCTATCGCATCGAGTACGGCGTGCGCACGCATACCGGCGCGCCGCTGATCTGGGTCGAGGAGACCGGCTGCTGGTTCGCCGGCGCCGACGGGCGGCCGTCGCGCGCCCAGGGCATCATGCGGATCAACAACGAGCGGCATGCCCGCGACGAGCAGCTGCTGAAGCTGTCGCGCCATGACCCGCTGACCGGCGAGCTGAACCGCACGCATCTGCTGGCGACCCTGGCGGAGGTGATCGAGGAGTCGCAGCGCTTCCGCTTCTCCTGCGCCTTCATGCTGGTGGGCATCGATCACCTCGCGCGCATCAACGATGCCTTCGGCTTCGACGTCGCCGACGGCGTCGTGCTCGAAGTCGCGCAGCGCATCCGGGGGCGGCTGCGCGGCGGCGATACGCTGGGACGGTTCTCGGGCAACAAGTTCGGGCTGATCCTGAAGAACTGCACGATGGACGACATGACCATCGCCGCCGAACGCTTCCTCGCCACCGTTCGCGACGAGGTGGTGCCGACGAAGTCAGGACCGGTGGCGGTCACCGCCACGATCGGTGCCGTGAGCGTGCCTCGTCACGCGCGTTCGGTCGAGGAAGCAGTCAATCGCGCCCACGAGACGCTCGATGCCGCCAAGCGCCGCCGCATCGGATCGTTCTCGACATGGCGGCCGAACGTCGAGCGTGACGCCCAGCGCAAGGTCAACATCCGCGTCACCGACGAGATCGTCACGGCGCTCAACGAGCGGCGCATCGTGACCGCGTTCGAGCCGGTGGTGAACGCCACCACGCTCACGCCCGCCTTCTACGAATGCCTGGTGCGGATGCGGCAGGATGACGGCCGCGCTCTGCTGGCGCCCGACGTCGTGCCGGTCGCCGAGCGGCTCGGCCTGATCCGCCTGGTCGATCACCGCATCCTGGAGCTGGTCGTGGCCGAGCTCGCGAGCACGCCGGACGTGACCCTGAGCCTCAACATCTCGCCGGAAACGACCATGGACCCGGACTGGTGGGCCTCGATCGAATCGATGATGCGCGCCCATCCCGGCGTGGCCGAACGGCTGATCGTCGAGATCACCGAGACGGTCGAGATCCAGGACGTCGACGATCTCCGTGGCTTCGTCACGCGCCTGAAGGATCTCGGCAGCCGGATCGCGATCGACGATTTCGGCGCGGGCCACACCTCGTTCCGCAACCTGCGCAAGCTCGGCGTCGACATCGTCAAGATCGACGGCGCGTTCGTGCAGAACCTCGCGCGTTCTGCCGACGATCGCGCGTTCGTGCAGACGCTGGTCGAACTGGCGCGACGGCTCGACATCAAGACGGTGGCGGAATGGGTGCAGGACGAGGCGTCGGTCGCGCTGCTGCGTGACTGGGGCTGCAACTACATCCAGGGCCGGGTGATCGGCCTCGCCTCAACCGACAGACCCTGGATCGGCCAGGGAAGGGTGGACTTGCCGGCGGCGAGCTGATCAGCCGCCGGCGTTATTGCCGCTGCAATGCAGGGCTTCAGCCCTGCTGCTCGTCCTTCTTCGGCTCGCTCATGCGGTCGAGCCGGTCCTGCATCTCTTTCATCTGGCGGCGCAGCTCGTCGATGTTGTCATCGCTCGCTGGTGCGGGCTCCGCGGCCTTCTCCTCGGTGCGCGCCGCGGCAGGCGCGAACGGCTTGAACATCGAGAAGGTCTGCTGGAACAGCTCCATGTTGCGTCGCACCTGCTCTTCGAGCGGCGCGAAGGGCGTGCCGCTGAAAGTGTCGGCGATCTGCTTGCGGAACTTCTCCTGCTCCTTGGTCAGCGTATCGATCGACTGTTCCAGGTATTTAGGAACCACCATCTGCATGCTGTCGCCGTAGAAGCGGATGAGCTGGCGCAGGAAGGTGGTCGGCAGCAGGTTCTGGCCGGCCTTGTTCTCCTGCTCGAAGATGATCTGGGCGAGCACGGAGCGCGTGATGTCGTCACCGGTCTTGGCGTCGTAGACCAGGAAATCCTCACCGTTCTTAACCATCGAGGCAAGGTCTTCGAGGGTCACGTAGGTACTCGTCCCGGTATTGTAGAGCCGCCGGTTCGCGTATTTCTTGATCGTCGTGGGTTGGTCAGATTTCGCCATTGAGCTCACACATGCAAACCGAGAACAGGGAACCCAGCGGCGCTGCCGCGGGGGCGAAGAGCTACGCAATGCAATAAGGTAATCACTTTCGAGCGAGTTCGGCTACGGTTTTGTGCGGAACGGTTAATCCGACAGCAGAAATCTTGCCCATCAAACGGCCAAGCGCACCATTTTGAGTGCGCCGCAACAGGAATTGCAGGGACGGCCAATTGACATGTCGCAACGACGTTAACAGGATGATCGGCGAAGGTTGCGCCCGCCCAGCCGGGGCTTGCGGACGGCCGGCACGACCATGAACTGAGCTATTCGCTTTCGTTTCAAATCCGCTCTCGCTCTCAAGCCGCCTTCACACCTTAGATTTCGCACCCAAGATCAAAAACGTCAGGAGATGCCCATGTCAGACGATGTCGTCATCGTCAGCGCCGCCCGCACCGCGGTTGGAAGTTTCAACGGTGCGTTCGCCAGTGTTCCGGCCCACGATCTCGGTGCGGTTGCCATCAAGGCGGCGCTCGAGCGCGCCGGCGTCGAACCCGGACGCGTCTCCGAGGTCATCATGGGCCAGATCCTGACCGCGGCGCAGGGCCAGAACCCCGCCCGTCAGGCGTCGATCGCGGCCGGCATCCCCGTGGACAGCCCGGCCTGGGGCATCAACCAGCTGTGCGGTTCCGGTCTGCGCTCGGTGGCTCTCGGCTATCAGGCGCTCAAGAACGGCGATTCCGATATCGTGGTCGCCGGCGGCCAGGAGTCGATGAGCATGGCCGCGCACGCGCAATATCTGCGCGCCGGCGTGAAGATGGGCTCGCTGGAGCTGGTCGACACCATGATCAAGGACGGCCTGTGGGACGCCTTCAACGGCTATCATATGGGCAACACCGCCGAGAACGTGGCGAAACAGTATCAGATCACGCGCGCGCAGCAGGACGAGTTCGCGGTTGCATCCCAGAACAAGGCCGAGGCGGCGCAGAAGGCCGGCAAGTTCAAGGACGAGATCGCGCCGGTGACCATCAAGGGCCGCAAGGGCGACACCGTCGTCGACACCGACGAATATCCGCGCCACGGTGCGACGCTGGAGGCGATGGGCAAGCTTCGCGCAGCCTTCGAGAAGGACGGCACGGTCACGGCCGGCAATGCCTCGGGCATCAATGACGGCGCCGCGGCGGTGGTGCTGATGACCGCCAAGCAGGCCGCCAAGGAAGGCAAGACCCAGCTGGCGCGCATCGTCTCCTGGGGGCAGGCTGGCGTCGACCCGAAGATCATGGGCACCGGCCCGATCCCGGCGTCGCGAACGGCGTTGAAGAAGGCCGGCTGGAATATCGCCGACCTCGACCTGATCGAGGCCAACGAGGCCTTCGCCGCGCAGGCCTGCGCGGTCAACAAGGATCTCGGCTGGGATCCGGCCAAGGTCAACGTCAATGGCGGCGCGATCGCGATCGGCCACCCGATCGGCGCGTCCGGCGCGCGCGTGCTCGTCACCTTGCTGCATGAAATGCAGAAGCGTGACGCCAAGAAGGGTCTCGCCACGCTGTGCATCGGCGGCGGCATGGGCATCGCCCTGTGCGTTGCACGCGACTAAAAACGCGGCAGTGACTGCGAACCCTTCGGTCTTCGCAATCGCGTCCAGCTCAACTAAAGATCAACGCCCGGCGACCTCGCCGGGCGTTTTGTTCTTGATGTCCGTCAAACACGTCGCATAATCGAAGACATAAAAATGAGAGTTGAGCGAGCATGTATGTCGCAGCGGCGAGGTGATTGTCGCCACGACGTGCATGGTCCAATAACAACGGAATTCACGTCGGCATCCTCTGGTTGTTGCCGTGTGATCAGTCATCGAGGGAAGGATTCGACATGGCACGTGTGGCGTTGGTGACGGGGGGGACGCGCGGTATCGGTGCGGCCATCAGCAAGGCGCTGAAGGCGGCGGGATACAAGGTCGCAGCGAATTACGGCGGCAACGATGCCGCTGCGGAGAAGTTCAAGAGCGAGACCGAGATCCCGGTCTACAAATGGGACGTCAGCTCGTTCGATGCCTGCGCCGAGGGGATCAAGAAGGTCGAGGCCGAGCTCGGCCCGGTCGACGTACTGGTCAACAATGCCGGCATCACCCGCGACACCGCGTTCCACAAGATGACGCTCGAGCAGTGGAGCGCCGTCATCAACACCAATCTCGGCTCGCTGTTCAACATGACCCGCCCGGTCATCGAGGGCATGCGCGCGCGGAAGTTCGGCCGCATCATCAACATCTCCTCGATCAACGGCCAGAAGGGCCAGTTCGGCCAGGTGAACTACTCCGCGGCGAAGGCGGGTGACATCGGCTTCACCAAGGCCCTGGCTCTGGAGACCGCGAAGGCCGGCATCACCGTCAACGCGATCTGCCCGGGCTACATCAACACCGAGATGGTGCAGGCCGTGCCGAAGGACGTGCTGGAAAAAGCCATCCTGCCGCTGATCCCGGTCGGCCGCCTCGGCGAACCCGAGGAGATCGCGCGCGCGGTCGTGTTCCTCGCCGCTGACGAAGCCGGTGCTCTCACCGGCTCGACGCTGTCGATCAACGGCGGCCAGTACATGGCTTGATCGGGATGTCGTCCCGGTGCGCGTCGACACATGGCGTCGCGGCTGGCGGCGTGGGTGCGAGTGTGGTCCTGGACCGATCTGCTGCCTGGATGCGATCTCGCGCATCCAGGCTTTCTCTTTCTCAAGTGAGTCTCGATTTTTCCGCACGCGCGAGCGCGGTGCAATGAGGCGACGACTCTCGCTGGCCGCAGTCCTTGCAGGCGTCACCCTCATCGGTGAATCCGCCCTCGCCCAGGTCGTTGTCCCGCCGCATCCGACAGAGCCGGTGTTTCGGGGCCTCCATCGGCACAAGGCCGTCCAAGGAAGCGCGGAGACCGTCACCATCACCGACGGTAAGACCTATCAACGGATCAGCGAGCAGAATTATCGCGAACGCGGCTACCAGCCGGATTTCGAGCGCCTGCCCACCGTGTTCGTTCAGCGCTTGCCCGTTCGCGCCTTTTCCCCGCACGACCTCGACTAGACAGGCCGTCCCTCGATTTTGGCAAAGATGGCGCGATCCGATGGCGACGATACGATCGGGATCGGCTATGGACCCCGCATGCATTGCTTTCGTTCGCCTGTCGTCTTCTGATGTCCCAGCGCACTGCGACCCTGATTGGCCTGACCGCGATCCTGATGTGGTCGCTGCTCGCCTTGCTGACGGTGGCCACGGGAACGATCCCGGCGTTTCAGCTCGCGGCGATGACCTTTGCCGTCGGCGGCGTCGTCGGCATGCTCGCTGTGTTGCGCCGGCCCGATGGGCTTCGGGTGCTGCGGCAGCCGGTGACGGCATGGGCGGTGGGCGTCGGGGGCCTGTTCGGCTATCACGCGCTGTACTTCCTGGCGCTCCGCTTCGCGCCGCCGGCCGAGGCCGGGCTTTTGAATTATCTCTGGCCGCTGCTGATCGTGCTGTTCTCGGCGTTTCTTCCCGGCGAACGGCTGGCGGTGCATCACGTGATCGGCGCCGCGCTCGGGCTGGTCGGCACGGCGCTGCTGCTCGTCGGCAATGGCGCGAGTTTCGCGACCGGCCAGCTTCCGGGGCTCGCGGCGGCCTTCATCGCCGCCTTCGTGTGGGCGATCTATTCGGTGCTGTCGCGCCGCCTCAAGGCGGTGCCGACCGACGCCGTCGCCGGGTTCTGCCTCGCCACAGCGGTTCTCGCCGCACTTGTCCATCTCGCGGTCGAGCGCACGGTCTGGCCCGACACCATGACGCAATGGCTGGCGGTGGCCGGCCTCGGCATCGGTCCGGTCGGCGCAGCGTTCTACGCCTGGGACATCGGCATGAAGCGCGGCGACATTCGCGTACTCGGTGCGGCGTCTTATGCGACACCCTTGTTGTCGACAGCGTTCCTGATCGTCGCCGGCTATGCCCGGCCCACCGCCAGCATCGCGCTTGCCGCGCTCCTGATCGCGGGTGGCGGCCTCGTCGCCGCCAAGGACATGTTCCGGCTGCGCAGGCGCTGACCCCTCTGCTTCGCTCGCGATCCCCTGGAGCCGAGCCGCCATCGCGGCCGAGCACATCTGCCGATTATCCTTGATCCCCGCTTAACCCGCAGCGACTTGCGACTGGCTGGCGGTAGTGTGCAACCGCCGCTGGCAATCACGCGTCATTTGCACCTAACCCAGCCTTTACTCGCGCTGCGCAACACTTGGTCCCGCAATGGTGCTGAAACGGGGCGGCGGATGCCGAACGTGAGACGTTACATGGCCCGCCTGGGGGAGCTGTTTCGCGTTCCTGCCGACAATCCCGAGCTGACGCGCGCGCAGTTCCAGGCGTTCTCCAAGCAGGTGCCGCTGCTCTATTTCATCCTGATCACCAACAGCCTCGCGCTTGCCTATACGTTTCTGCCGCTGGCACCCGCGTGGCTGAGCGTCTCGGTGCCGGCACTGCTGACGACGATCACCGGCCTTCGCATGCTGTGGTGGCTGCGACAGCGCGAGGTCCCCAGCAGCGACGCCGAGGTGCTGCAGAATCTGCGCGTCACCAACCGCATCGCCGGACCCATCGGCGTGCTGTTCGTCATCTGGTCTTTCGCGCTGTTTCCCTATGGCGATCCGTTCGCCAAGGGACAGGTCGCATTCTACATGGCGGTCACCGTCATCGGCATCATCTTCTGCCTGATGCACCTGCGCTCGGCGGCGCTGATCGTGACGCTCGTGGTGATCGTTCCCTATGTCATCTTCTTCCTGGCGACGGGCGTGCCCGCGCTGCGGGCCATCGCGGTCAACCAGCTGCTCGTGTCCGGCGCGATGGTGACGGTGCTGTTCATCTACTACCGCGATTTCGCTGCCCTTGTCGCCAGCCGCAAATCGCTGCTGGCTGAACAGGCCGCGACGCAGGCCCTGTCGGATGAGAACTTCCGCCTCGCCAATCTCGACGCGCTGACCGAGCTGCCCAACCGCCGCCGCTTCTTCTCCGAGCTCAAGCAGGCCTTCACCGAGGCCGAGCGCGATGGCACGCGGCTCGCCGTCGGCATCATCGATCTTGACGGTTTCAAGCCGATCAACGACACGTATGGACACACCGTCGGCGATCGCGTGCTGATCGAAGCCGCCCGCCGTATCGGCGACGTCTGCGCCAGCTATGGCACACGGGTGCATCTTGCGCGGCTCGGCGGTGATGAATTCGGCCTGGTCGTCACCGGCAATCCCGCGGATGAGGATCTCATCAAGCTCGGACGTGACATCACCGAGCTGATCAAGCTGCCCTATCAGTTCGACACGACGCATACCGGCCTGTCCTGCTCGACCGGCTTTGCGCTCTATCCGCGCTCGGCGATGGCGGCGGATGCGCTGTACGAATGCGCCGACTACGCGCTGTATCACGCCAAGCGTCGCGCCCGCGGCCAGGCGATCATCTTCTCGGCGGAGCTCGAGGCGGAGATCCGCAGCCGCGGCGTGATCGAGCATCTGTTGCGGATCGCTGATTTCGAGACCGACATGCACCTGGTGTTCCAGCCGATCGTGGATGCCCTGAACGCACGCACCACCGGCTTCGAGGTGCTGGCGCGCTGGCACAGCGCCAAGCTGGGTATCGTCTCGCCGTCGAGCTTCATTCCCGCCGCGGAGCGTATCGGCGTGATCCGCAGCCTGACCCGCGTGCTGCTGGTGAAGGCGCTCGCCGCAGCGCGCACCTGGCCCGACGACATCCGCATGTCGTTCAATCTGTCGGCGCACGACATCTGCTCGCCCGAGGGCATTCTGCCGCTGATCGCGGTGATCCAGGCCAGCGGCGTGCCGCCGCGCCGGATCGAGTTCGAGATCACCGAGACCGCCGTCGCCTTCGACTTCGTGCGGGCCGAGCAGTCGATCGCGGCGCTGAAGGCGATCGGCTGCAGCATTTCGCTCGACGATTTCGGCACCGGCTATTCGTCGCTGAGCCATGTGCATCGGCTGCCGCTCGACAAGCTCAAGGTCGACCGCAGCTTCGTGCATGACGTCAATGCCAATCCGGTCAGCCACAAGATCATCAAGTCCCTGACCGGACTGTGCGCCGACATGGAGATTTCCTGCGTCGTCGAGGGCGTCGAGACCAAGGAGCAGCTCGACAGCCTGCGGCGTCTCGGGGCCGACTTCATCCAGGGCTATTACTTCGCCGAGCCGATGCCGGCCGACGCGATCTCCGGCTTCCTCGCCAGAGAGCGTCAGCGCTTGGCCGAGCCCGCCGCCGCAAAGGTCGCCGGCGCAAGCGCCTGAGCTACGCCGCTGGCTCCCAGCCCGGCGGCGCGAGCTCGAACTTCTCGAACATGAATCCAGGCGCCACGGTGCAGCCCACCAGCGTCCAATCGCCGGTGCTTTCGGCGGCCTGCCAGGCATGGGCGGGCACCACCGCCTGCGGCTGCTGGCCGGCCGCGAGATCGATGCCGAGCGTGATCGCCTGCGGTGCCTGCCCATCCGCCGCGATGCGCAGGATCAGCGGCGCGCCGGCGTAGAAGTGCCAGGTCTCGACGGCGTCGACCTTGTGCCAGTGCGAGCGCTCGCCGCGGGCAAGCAGGAAGTAGATCAAGGTGGAGTGCGCGCGGCCATCGGCATCGGTCGCGGGATCGCGATAGGTCTCGCGAAAATGCCCGCCCTCGGGATGCGGCTGCAGGCCGAGGCGCGCGATGATGTCGGCGGCTGTGAGCGCGGTCATCGGCCGCGGCCCTATGACTTGTTCTTGCGCTCGCGCAATTCGCCGAACACCTCTTCGGCGCCGGCGCCCTTCATCCGCAGCCGGATCGCAATCGCGGGATCGTCGGCGCGCAGGAACACGTTGGCGAGTTTCTCCTCGCCGAGCAGCGTCGGGATGGTCGCCTGGTTGGCGGCGCGCAGCCGCGTCACCTCGGCCGCGCGCGCCTTCAGCGCCTCGTTGTCGGGGTCGACGGTGAGCGCGAACTTGACGTTGGAGGCGGTGTATTCGTGGCCGCAATACAGCCTGAAATCGTCCGGCAGCGCCCGCAGCTTCAGCAGCGAATCCCACATCATCGGATAAGTGCCCTCGAACACGCGGCCGCAGCCGATCGAGAACAGCGTGTCGGCGGCGAACACCGCCTTGTCGGCATCGAACACGTAGGACACGTGGTCGAGCGTGTGGCCGGGTGTCTCCAGCACGCGCGCCAGGAGATCGCCGACCTTGACCACGTCGCCATGGGCGACGCGCTGGTCGACATGCGCGATCGCCGCGGCCTTGTCGTGCGGCGCCACGACGCGGCAGCCGTATTTCTGCTTCAGCTCGGCGACGCCGCCGACATGGTCGTGGTGGTGGTGCGTGATCAGGATGTCGGTGAGCCGCCAGCCCGAGGTCTCCAACTGCCGGATGATCGGTCCGGCCTCGGGCGCATCGATCGAGGCCGTCGCGCCGGTCGCGGTATCATGGATCAGATAGCCGAAATTGTCGGACAGGCAGGTGAAGACGCGGATGTCGGCGGCCATGATGTCTCCGTCGGCGGTACAGGCGCGGCGCGCGATCGTGGCGCTCGCGAGATCGGAAAGTCGTGAGTGGGAGCCGGGCGCGGCGATGCGGGCAGCCTCCCTGTGCCGGGCAGAGATATGGCGTTAACGCTGGGGGCGCAACGCAATATTCGGCGCGCGGCCTCCGGCGGCGGCGTGATACATTGCCGTCATGGACGTGATCGATCTGCGAAATTTCTACTCGGGTCGCCTGGGGATCGTCGCGCGGCTGCTGATCAACCGCGGCATTCGGGAGCGGTGGCCGAGCGCGGCGGGTCAGCGCGTGCTCGGGATCGGCTATCCCACGCCCTATCTCGGTCTGTTCCGCGAGGATTCGGAGCGCTGCATCGCCTTCATGCCGGCGGCCCAGGGCGTGCTGAAATGGCCGACCGCGCGCCCGACGCTGGCCTCGCTGGTCGATGAATTCTCGCTGCCATTACCGGATGCGGCGGTCGACCGCATCCTGATCGTGCACGCGCTGGAGATGTCCGACGATCCGGCGGGACTGCTGCGCGAGACGTGGCGGGTGCTGTCGCCGGCTGGGCGCATGATCATCGTGATCCCGAACCGGCGCGGCGTCTGGACCCGCACGGACAACACGCCGTTCGGCCATGGCCGTCCCTATTCGCGCTCGCAGATCACGCAGCTGCTGCGGCAGACCTGGTTCACGCCGACCGCGTGGGGCGAGGCGCTGTTCATGCCGCCGGTCGGCGGCTGGTTCCTGAAATCGGCGATGGCCTGGGAGCGGGTCGGCGCGGCGCTGTCGCTGCCCTTCGCCGGCGTCCACATCGTGGAGGCGACCAAGCAGGTCTATCGCGTGATCCCGGCGCGCCGCGAGCGCATCAGGCTGATCCCGCGGCTCGAGCCGGTGCTGGCGCCGTCGCCCTCGACCCAAGGCTCGAACCGGCGTGGATCGGACAAGGGAGCCTGCCCTCCGTCGTGACAGGCCTGCCCCTCCGGCGCTCCGCGACCGTTGCGCGACGTTGCCAGCCGGCAAAAAGAAAGCGGGCGGGCCCTGGGGCCCACCCGCTTCCATCGCATCAGGTGATGACGATCACTCGCCGGGATTGAGGTCCTCGCTCGGCGCCGGTGCGGCGGCGGCCGCTTCGGCGCGCGGGCCATGCGGACGGCGGCGGCGGCGCGGATAACGCTCGGCGCCACCTTCGAACGCGGCCGGCGGATTGGCGATCTGCGGCTGCGGGCCGGTGATGAAAGACGGCAGGCGGTCGACGCCGCTGTCGGCGATCACGGGCTGGGGCTGCGGCTGATAGGCCGCGGGCTGCGGGCGTTCGCGGTGCTCACGCGGCTCGCGATTTTCGCGCGGTTCACGATGCTCACGGGGTTCGCGATGCTCGCGCGGCTCACGATGCTCGCGTGGTTCGCGGTGCTCACGCGCCTCACGATGCTCGCGCGGCTGCTGCTCGCGCTGATAGGGCTGGTTGTCGCCACGCTCGCGCTGGCCGCCGTCACGGTCGCGCATGAAAGGCTGGGGCTGGGGCTGCGGCTGGGCCGGAACAAAGCCGGGCTCCTGGCCGAAATTCGAGAAGCTCTCGCCGTCATCGTCGAGGTCGTCGACGGTGAGGTCGTCGGTGGCGCGCGGCTGCTGCGGCTGGTTCTGGCGGAACTGCTCCTGGGCGGCGGCAATCAGGCGGAAATAGTGCTCGGCGTGCTGGTAGTAGTTCTCGGCGGCGACGGGATCGCCAGAGGAGCGGGCGTCGCGGGCGAGCTGGACATATTTCTCGGCCACGTGAGAGGCGGTCCCGCGGATCTTGATGTCCGGCCCGTTGGACTCGAACACGCGGGTCAGCGGATTTTGGCCGCGCCGGTTATTATTATTGTTACCGTTGTTCCGGTTGCGCATCCGCTTGTTGTTTTGACCGTTTCTCATGTCCTGCCTTTATTCCAACCCTGCGTTAGGAGCACTGATTGTCAGAGCACTGATTGCCAGAGCACAGATTGTCATCGGAATACCGATACCGTATTGAAATACCTCTTGAAGCAAGGGGCGCGTCATGCGCGGTCCAATCCGACCCACGCGGGCCTGATTCATGCCGATGTGATCGACAGCCGATTCGCTCGACAAAAGCGCGTTCAAAACGCGTTCCCCACCCACCAGCCCTTCCGGCCGGCGAACCACGTCATTCAGCCCGCCACGGCGATGTGCGCCACGACCGACCCAGTTTGCTTAGCGTAAGACCTCAAGTGCAAAGTCAGGCTTTCGTTCGCTTTGCAGTCGTAGGCTGCGCAGCCATCCGGCTCTCGCGCTCAACAGATCTGCGTTCTGGAACCAATCGCCCGGCGCGGCTCTCTGGCATCTGTCCGTGGCGGTGTTCCGTGAATACCGCTCGACGGGGCCTGCGCCGATGCTACGAACGGAACGTAGTCGCTCCCGGGGGATATTCCAAGAGCTTTTTCAGGCCAGGGCGGCCTTTACCGGTCCTTTTTTAGGCCCATGACGGCCCTTGGAATACCGCCCAAATCCCGCCTGATTGCCCCTGGATCGGTCACCAGGCCGGCGTTGATCATCAGCGTCGCGGCGTCCTCACTCTGCCCCAGACCGACCTCGACGACCAAGGCGCCGCCGGGTCGAAGCAGCGGTGCCGCCTGCGGGATCAAGGCGCGATACGCATCCAATCCGTCGGAGCCGCCGTCCAGCGCGCGTGCGGGATCATGGGCGCGGACCTCGATGGCGAGCTCGTCGATGTCGCGCGAGGGGATGTAGGGCGGGTTCGAGACGATCAGGTCGAACGACCGCGACAGTGCACTGGCGTAGGAGCAGGCGACGAAGCCGGCGCGGCCGCCGAGCCCGAGGACGTGGGCGTTGTCTCGCGCGGTCCGCAGCGCTGCGTGGCTGATGTCGGTGCCGATCCCGAAGGCGTCCGGCAGCTCGGACAGCAGCGCCAGCAGGATCGCGCCGGAGCCGGTGCCGAGATCGGCGATGCGCAAGCGGCGCTTCAGGTCGCCGCCGGTCGCGAGATGCGCGAGCGCGAGCTCGACGACGGTCTCGGTGTCCGGCCGCGGCACCAGCGTATCGGCGGACAAGGCTAGTTCGAGGCCCCAGAACTCTTTCGTCCCGAGAATCCGCGCCACCGGCTCGCCCGCAAGCCGACGCGCCGCCAGCGCTTCGAGGCGCCGCGCGTCGTCCGCGGAGAGCTGTCGCTGGCCGTGCATCACCAGGCCGGTGAGGTCGAGCTGCAAGGCATGCCCCGCCAGCAGCCGCGCATCGAGATCGGGCGAATCGAGACCTGCATCGGCAAAGCGTGCCGCCAGCACGCGTCGCGCCGCATCGATCGTTGCCCCGGCGACGATCTTCGTCATCGCCTCAACTCCCTCCGCGAGTCATCCCCGCGAAAGCGGGGATCCATACGCCGTGCAAGCGCGGGACGGGCGGTCGGAGTTGCTGTTCGTGGCAGCCATTGAAGCCGGTGGTTATGGGTCCCGGCTTTCGCCGGGACGACGGCGAGGGTGTCGAAACAGTGCCGCAGTGCTTCTGGCAGCGCCGCGCGCTCATCACGCCGCTGCGCCTTGCGCGGCAAGCTGCGCGGCCTGGTGCTCCGTCGTCAACGCATCGATCAGTTCGCCAAGCGCCTCGCCGGCGATCACCTGCGGCAGCTTGTAGAGCGTGAGATTGATGCGGTGGTCGGTGACGCGTCCCTGCGGGAAATTGTAGGTGCGGATGCGCTCGGAGCGGTCGCCCGATCCGACCTTCTCCTTGCGCTCGGCCGAGCGCGCGGCATCGACCTTCTGCCGCTCGGCATCATAGATGCGCGAGCGCAAAATGTTCATCGCCGATGCCCGGTTCTTATGCTGCGAGCGGCTGTCCTGCATCATCACCACGATGCCCGTGGGAATATGCGTGATGCGGATCGCCGATTCGGTCTTGTTGACGTGCTGGCCGCCGGCGCCTTGCGCGCGCATGGTTTCGATGCGCAGATCGTCCTGCTTGATGTCGACGTCGACATCCTCGACCTCCGGCAGCACGGCGACCGTCGCCGCCGAGGTGTGGATGCGCCCCTGCGTCTCGGTGTCGGGCACGCGCTGCACGCGGTGCACGCCGGATTCGAATTTCAGCTTGGCGAAGGCGCCGCGGCCCTGCACCTCGGCGATGATTTCCTTGTAGCCGCCGACGGTGCCCTCGGAGGCCGAGATCACCTCGACCTTCCAGCCCTGCAAGGCGGCGAAGCGCTCATACATCCGGAACAGGTCGCCGGCGAACAAAGAGGCCTCGTCGCCGCCGGTGCCGGCGCGGATTTCGAGCACGACGTTGCGGTCGTCCATCGCATCCTTCGGCAGCAGCGCGACGCGGATCTTCTGCTCCAGCTCGCCGCGGCGCGCGACCAGCTCGTCGCGCTCCGCCTCGGCCATCGCACGCATTTCGGCATCGGTCTCGGGATCGGCGATCAGCGCCTCGGTGTCGGCGAGCTCCTTCACCCCTGCGCGATAGGCCTTCACGGCATCGATCAGCGGATTGAGCTCGGCAAGCTCGCGGGTGATCTGCACGTAGCGGTCGGAATTGACCTGGCCGAGCAGCTCCGCCTCGAGCGAGGCGTGGTGTGCGAGCAGAACGTCCAGTTTGGCTTCGGGAAGCGACGACATGATGCAATCTGATTGAGGAGCAAACGATAGGGGGCCAGGCTCGTAGCGAGATTGGCCCGCTACAATGCGAGGCCTTCGCTCTCGGCGAACTCGGTGAGCTTCTGCCGCATCGAGAAGCTGCCCGCCGGTGCCGCCAGCCACTCGGCCATCTTCGCCTCCGCCTTGGCGGCGTCGAGCTCGAGGATCATCGCCTTCACGGGTCCGTGCGCGGTCGCCGACAGCGACAGCGAGCGGTAGCCGAGCGCGATCAGCGCCAGCGCGCCGATCGGCTTCGAGGCCATCTCGCCGCACAGCGACACCGAGCGCTTGGCCGCCTTGGCCTTGCGTACGATTTCCTGCAGGGCCCGCAGGATCGGCGTCGACAGCGTGTCGAAGCGATCGGACACCTTGGCGTTGCCGCGGTCGACCGCGAACAGGAACTGGAACAGGTCATTCGAGCCGACCGAGATGAAGTCGACCTTCGCGAGCAGCTCGTCGAGCTGGTAGAGCAGAGCGGGGACCTCGAGCATGGTGCCGACGTCGACGCGCTCCGGCAGCGTGTGGCCGTGCTGGCGCAAATAGGTCAGCTCGCGCTCGACGATCGCTTTCGCAGTGTCGAACTCGGCGACCTCCGAGATCATCGGGAACATGATGCGCAGCGAGCGGCCGCCGCCGGCGCGCAGCAGCGCGCGGATCTGGCCGCGCAAGAGACCCGGACGATCGAGACCGAGGCGGATCGCGCGCCAACCGAGCGCGGGATTTTCCTCGATCACGGTCTCCATGTAGGGCAGCGCCTTGTCGCCGCCGATGTCGAGCGTTCGGAACGTGACCGGCTTGTTGCCGGCGGCATCCAGCACCGAGCGGTACAGCGCGAGCTGGTCGCTGGAGCGCGGCAGGCTGGCTGACACCATGAACTGCAGCTCGGTGCGGAACAGGCCGATGCCGGCGCTGCCGGTGTCCTCGATATGCGGCAGGTCGATGACGAGGCCGGCGTTGATCATCAGCTCGATCGGCTGGCCGTCCTTGGTCTTGCAGGGCTTGTTGCGCAGCTCGCTGTATTGCGCCTGGCGGCGGGCGCGGAAACGCACCCGCTCGGCATAGGCGGATTCGATCTCGGAGGACGGCCGCACATAGATCGATCCGGAGGTGCCGTCGACGATGATGGCGTCGCCGGGATCGGCGATGCCCGGCGCGTTCGGCACCTCGCCGACGGCGGGAATGCCGAGCGCGCGGGCGACGATGGCGACGTGGGAGTTGGCGGTGCCTTCCTCCAGCACCAGGCCGCGCAGCCGCTTGCGGTCGTAGTCGAGCAGCGCCGCCGGGCCCATCGCGCGCGCGATCAGGATGGCGTTGTCGGGCAGGTGGTCGCGGCTCGGCGCATGGTCCTGGCCGACCAGCTGGCGCAGCAGTCGATAGCCGAGATCCTCGAGATCGTGCAGCCGTTCGCGCAAATACGGGTCAGTCGAGCGCAGCATGCGCGCGCGGGTATCCGACTGCACGCGCTCGACGGCGGCTTCCGCTGTAAGGCCGGTCGCCACCGCCTCATGCAGCTTGTGCGACCAGCCCTGGTCGTTGGCGAACATCCGATAGGCTTCGAGCACCTCGCGATGTTCGCCGCCGTCGGCGACGTCGCCGCGCTCCAGCATGCGGTCGAGATCGGCGCGCAGCTTCACAAGCGCGGCGTCGAGCCGCTTGATCTCCTTCGGCAGGTCCTCGGCGATGTAGTTGTTGACGACGACGCGCGGCTCGTGGAGCACGACATGCCCGAGCGCGATACCGTCCGACAGCACTGCGCCAGTCTTGTGGATCGAATGCCGGACGGCCGGCTCAGCGCCGGGCTGGGCGAGGGCTGCGAGCTCGCCGGAGGCGATCATCTCGGCGAGCACCATCGCGGTGGTCTGCAGCGCCTCGACCTCTTCCTCGACATAGGTGCGCTTGGCGCGGTTCTGCACCACCAGCACGCCGAGCGTGTTGCCGGCGCGCAGGATCGGCACGCCGAGGAAGGAGTGGTAGATTTCTTCGCCGGTCTCGGGACGATAGGAGAAGGCCGGGTGGCTGTGCGCGTCGCTCAGATTGAGCGGGGTGGCCTCGCTGGCGACGAGGCCGACCAGGCCTTCATGTGCGCTCATCACCGTGATGTGCACGGCGTCGCGGTTCAGACCTTCGGTGGCGTAGAGCTCGAGCGTGTTGTCGACGCGCAGCACATAGACCGAGCAGACTTCCGCGACCATGTTGGCCGCGATCAGCACCACGATCTTGTCGAGCCGCTCCTGTGCCGAGACCTGCTCCGCCATGGTCTCGCGAAGCCGTCTGAGCAGGACGCGGGGGCCTCCCGACGCGCTTCGCATGTGGCACAATCCCCCTTCCTGGGGCCAGCCCGGCGCGGCGGCCGGATCTGGCGCTAAACTCGCGGCATCGAACAGCTTTCTCGATTCGGCACTATCGCACGCTCAAAGTGCCGGCCCGAATCAGAACAACCATCACTGGAGCACAGGTCGCGCCAGTCATCCTGCGAGGCGTATAGCGAATTAGGGCTTGTTTTGCCAAGCAAAACGCCTGCCAGCGCGGGCGGCGTCAACGGCTTTCGGCGATCGTCCGACCCCTGTCCCATTGTCGCATAACGGGACAGGTGTGGTCGCGGAGCAGAATTTTCTAGGCCTGGTCCAATCCGTAGAGCGTATGCAGCGTGCGGACGGCCAGTTCGGTATAGGCGGCGTCGATCAGCACCGAGAACTTGATCTCGGAGGTCGTGATCGCGCGGATGTTGATGTTGCGGGCGGCAAGTGCGGCAAAGCCCTTGGCGGCAACGCCGGCATGGCTGCGCATGCCCGAACCGATCACCGAGACCTTGGCGACGTCGGTGGCGGTGTCCAGGCGCTGGTAGCCGATCTTGTCCTTGGCCGCGGTGATGGTCTCGCGGGCCCGGTTATAGTCGGTCGCCGGCACCGTGAAGGTGAGGTCGGTGGTCTTGCCGTCCTCGGAGACGTTCTGGACGATCATGTCGACGTTGATGTTGGCATCCGCCAGCGGGCCGAAGATCGAGGCCGCGATGCCCGGCTTGTCCTCGATCTGGCGCACCGAGATCTGGGCCTCGTCCTTGGAGAAGGCGATGCCGGTCACGACGTGATTTTCCATGATTTGTTCCTCGCTGCAGATCAGCGTCCCCGGCGGCTGGTTGGCGTGCGGGTCGATATCCTCGGGCTTGTCGAATGAGGAGCGGACGAAGATCGGCATGTTGTGCACCATGCCCAGTTCCACCGAGCGGACCTGCAGCACCTTGGCGCCCTGCGACGCCAGCTCCAGCATGTCCTCGAAGGCGATCTTGTCGAGCCGCTTGGCTTTCGGCACCACGCGGGGGTCGGTGGTGTAGACGCCGTCGACGTCGGTATAGATGTCGCAACGGTCGGCCTTGATGGCGGCGGCGATCGCGACAGCGGAGGTATCGGAGCCGCCGCGGCCGAGCGTGGTGATTCGCCCGGTCTCGGCATTGATGCCCTGGAAGCCGGCGATGACCGCGACCTCCTTGCGCTCCTGGAAGCGCTGGATCAGCTCGGTGCCGTCGATGTCGACGATGCGCGCCGAGGCGTGGGCGTCGCTGGTCTTGATCGGGATCTGCCAGCCCTGCCAGGAGCGGGCCTGGATGCCCATGCTCTGCAGCACGATCGCCAGCAGGCCGGAGGTGACCTGCTCGCCCGAGGCCACGACGGCGTCGTATTCGCGCGCGTCATGCATCGGCGAGGCCTCGGTGCACCAGGCCACCAGCTCGTTGGTCTTGCCGGACATCGCCGAGACAACCACAGCGACTTCATGACCGGCATCGACCTCGCGCTTGACGTGGCGCGCGACGTTGCGGATGCGGTCGATGTTGGCGACGGATGTGCCGCCGAATTTCAGCACGAGGCGACCCATGACGACGCGCTCATTCCCATCAGGAGGATAAGTTGACCGGCTCGCGCGGAAACCGGAGGCGCGCCAGCCGAAACGCGCGTATACATAGCGTCGCGGCCGGGGGCAAGACGGTTCCTTGTGGTGATGGGGTGAGGTAAAGGACTGGTATGGCGCGTTACATCGACGAAATCCTGCAACCCGGCGAGAAGGTGCTGTATTCGACCAATGCGCACTGGATGTTCTACCTGCCCGCCGTCGGAGCCTGGATCGTCGTGTTCGGGCTGCTCGTCGCCTCGCGCATGACCTTGAACGACAATCTCGTGATGCTGTCGCTGGCCACAGCCGCCGTCATCGCGGTGGTGGCCCTGTACTGGACCGTGCGGGCCTGGTTCCACCGGCTGACGACCGAGACCGACGTCACCAATCGTCGCGTGGTCCACAAAACCGGTTTCATCCGCCGCCGTACCTTCGAGATGGCGCTCGACAAGGTCGAGAGCGTCGACGTGAACCAGACGATCATGGGACGGGTTCTCAATTACGGCGACGTCACCATCTTGGGCGTGGGCGAAGGCAAGGAGACCATTGCGACCATCGCGGAGCCGCTGGCGTTCCGCAACGCCATCACGGCGCGCTAGCGAGCCGCCGCCGCCCAGCTTCGATCATTTGAGTATGCAGCGATGACAATGCCTCAGGATTCCCGCAGCAGCCCTGTTCCGCCCGGCTCGACCGTCGATCCGGCGGAGATCGCCAAGTTCTCGAAGCTGTCCGAGACGTGGTGGGATCCGAAGGGCAAGATGGCGCCGCTGCACAAGATCAATCCGCTGCGCTTGACCTACATCCGCGATGCCGCCTGCCGGAAATTCGAGCGCAACGCCAAGAGCCTCAACTGCCTCTCGGGCCTGCGCATGCTCGACATCGGCTGCGGCGCCGGCCTGCTGTGCGAGCCGTTCACGCGGCTGGGCGCGCAGGTCGTCGGCGTCGATCCCTCGGCCAGCAACATCGCCGCCGCCAAGCTCCATGCCGAGAAGGGGCATCTGTCGATCGACTACCGCTGCACCACGATCGAGGAGATGGACCCGCGCGAGCGCTTCGACATCGTGCTGGCGATGGAAGTGGTCGAGCACGTCACCGACGTCAGCGCCTTCCTCGGCCGCTGCGCCGCGGTGCTCAAGCCCGGCGGCATGATGGTGGTCTCGACCCTCAATCGCAATTGGAAGAGCTTTGCGCTCGCCATCGTCGGCGCCGAATATGTGCTGCGCTGGCTGCCGCGCGGCACGCATGAATGGAGCAAGTTCGTCACCCCGGACGAACTGACCAAATACCTGCTCGACAACCGCCTGGTCATCACCGAGCAGAGCGGCGTCGTCTACAGCCCCTTCGCCGATCGCTGGAGCCTGTCGAGCGACATGGACGTGAACTACATGATGGTGGCCGAGCAGATGGTGTGAGGCTCGGCACCGGCCCGGTCGTCGCTCAGACGACGCTCACGCCGTCTTGTCTGCCAGTCCCACCGCCCACAGCGCGAATGCATAGACGATCGCGATCTCGTCGAGCCGGTTGAAGCGGCCCGACGCGCCGCCATGGCCGGCGCCCATGTTGGTGCGCAACACCACAGGACCGCCACCGGTCATCGTCGCGCGGAGACGCGCGATCCACTTCGCCGGCTCCCAATAGGTGACGCGCGGGTCGGTGAGGCCGGCCATCGCGAGGATGGCCGGATAGTCCTTGGCCGCGACGTTGTCGTAGGGCGAGTAGGACAGGATGGTGCGAAAATCCTTTTCGCTCTCGATCGGGTTGCCCCATTCGGGCCATTCCGGCGGCGTCAGCGGCAGGGTGTCGTCGAGCATGGTGTTGAGCACGTCGACGAACGGCACCTCGGCGACGATTCCGGCGAACAATTCGCCCGAGCGGTTGGCGACCGCGCCCATCAGCATGCCGCCGGCGCTGCCGCCATGGCCGACGATGCGCTTGCCGCTGGTGTAGTTCGCCGCGATCAGCGCGCGGGCACAGGCCGCGAAATCGTCAAAGCTGTTGGTCTTCTTCTCGCGCTTGCCGTCGAGGTACCAGCCCCAGCCCTTGTCGGTGCCGCCGCGAATATGCGCGATCGCATAGACGAAGCCGCGGTCGACCAGCGACAGCCGGTTGGCCGAGAACGACGCCGGCATCGCATGGCCATAGGAGCCGTAGCCATAGAGCAGCAGCGGCGCGGAACCGTCGGCCTTGAAGTCGCGCCGGTGCAGCAGCGACACCGGCACCTCGGCGCCGTCCTCCGCCTTCGCCATGATACGCGTGGTGACGTAGTCGGCGGGATTGTGACCGGACGGAATCTCCTGGCGTTTGCGCAGGGTCTTGGCGCGCGTCACCATGTCGTAGTCATAGACTTCCGACGGCGTCGTCATCGACGAATAGGCGAAGCGCAGATTGGTGGTGTCGAACTCGTAGGAGCCCATCGCGTCCAGCGAATAGGCGCCCTCGTCGAAGGCGATCGCGTGCTCTTCGCCCGATTTGAGATCCCGGATCACGATCGACGGCAGCGCGTTGGCGCGCTCCAGCCGCACCAGGTGGCCTGAATAGAGATCATGGTCGAGCACGTAGATGCCGGCGCGGTGCGGAATGAGATCGCGCCAGTTGGTGCGCTCGGGTGAGGCCAGCGGTGCCGTCACGATCTTGAAGTCGATCGCGCCTTCGGCATTGGTGAGGATGAACAGCTCGTCACCGCGATCGGCGATCGAATATTGCACGCCGTTCTTGCGCGCGGCGACGAGCCGCGGCGGCGTCTCGGGATGGTCGAGATCGATCAGCCGCTGCTCGGAGGTCTCGTGATCGCCGCCGGCGATGACGCAGAACTTGCCCGAGGTCGATTCGTGGACATGCGTGAACCAGCCGGTGTCCTTTTCCTCATACACCAGCATGTCCTCGGCCTGCTTGGTGCCGAGCTTGTGCCGCCACACCTGCATCGGGCGGTGATTGTCGTCGAGCTTGACGTAGAAGAAGCTCTTGCAGTCCCGCGACCACACCACGCCGCCATCGGTCTCTTCGACGATGTCGGCGAGATCGTCACCGCCGTCCCAGTCGCGGACGCGGATGGTGAAGTATTCCGAGCCCTTGGTGTCGGCGCTCCAGGCGACGAGCTTGTGATCGTGCGAATGCCGGCTGCCGCCAAACTTGAAGTACTCATGGCCGCGCGCCAGCGCATCGCCGTCGAGCCCGATCGTCTCCGCCCCGCCGTTGCGCGGCGTGCGGCAGAACAGCTCGTGCTGGCCGCCTTCGCGGTACTTGCGGAAATAGGCGTAGGGACCGTCAGGCGACGGCACCGAAGAATCGTCCTCCTTGATGCGGCCGCGCATCTCGGCCACGATTTTCTTTTGCAGCGGCGCGGTGTGGCCGAGCACGCTCTCCGCGTAGCCGTTCTCGCCCTCCAGGTAGGCGCGGATGTCCGCATCGAGCAGCGTGGGATCGTGCAGCACCTCCTGCCAGCGCGCGTCCTTCAGCCAGGCATAGTCGTCCTGCACGGTGATGCCGTGACGGGTGAAGGAATAGGGACGGCGCGGCGCCACCGGCGCCCTGGTGCTGTGATCGGTCATGTCGGTCCTTATGCGGTCACGCTCTCGCCGAGCCACTGAATCGCGGCATCGAGGCCGCCACGGCCATGCGGGATCTTCAACGCCACCAGCGCCATTTCGATCACGCCGAGCGTGCCCAGCACCATCGGCGCGTTGACATGGCCCATATGGGCAATGCGGAACGCCTTGCCGCTGAGATCGCCGATCCCGGTGCCGAGCACGACGCCACACTGTTCCTTGCAGTAGGTCTGCAGCACCGCGGGATCATAACCCTCGCCGACCAGCACGGTGGTGACGGTGTTGGAGCGCTCGGCAGCGTCTTCGATGTTGAAGCCGATCACCTGGCCTTCGCTCCACTTCGCCACCGCGCGGCGCACCGCCTCGGCGAGCAGCTGATGGCGGCGGAAGGCGTGCGGCAGCCCTTCGGCGAACAGCATGTCCATCGCCTGGCGCAGAGCGAACAGCAGATGTACCGGCGCCGTGCCGCCATATTTGCGATAATGCTCGGCGCCCTCGCGCTCGCTCCAGTCCCAATAGGGCGTGCGCAGATTGGCGCGCTTGTGCGCTTCCAGCGCACGGTCGTTGGCGGCGACAAAGCCGAGGCCGGGCGGCGTCATTAGGCCCTTCTGCGAGCCGGACATCGCGACGTCAATGTGCCATGCATCCATCTCGAACGGCATGCAGCCGAGCGAGGCCACGGTGTCGACCATGTAGAGGGCAGGGTGGCCCGAGGCCTTGACGGCGCGGCCGATCGCCTCGACGTCGTTGACGACGCCCGATGCGGTGTCGATCTGCGCCACCACGATCGCCTTGATGGTGTGCTCCTTGTCGGCGCGCAGCCGGGCCTCGACCTCGGCCGGACGCACCGCGCGGCGCCAGTCGCCGCGGAGCACCTCGACCTCGGCACCCATCGCTTTCGCCGCATTGCCCCAGCCGATCGCGAAGCGGCCGCTTTCGAGCACCAGCACCTTGTCGCCGCGCGACAGCACGTTGGAGAGCACGGCCTCCCAGGCGCCGTGACCGTTGGCGATGTAGATGTAGGTCTTGCCCTTGGTAGCAAAGAGACGGCCGAGATCCGACATGATGCCGTCGGTCAGCTCCACCATCTGCTTGGAGTAGATGTCGAGCGCCGGGCGGTGCATCGCCTGCAGCACCTCGTCGGGCATCGTGGTGGGTCCCGGGATGGCCAGAAACTCCCGGCCCGCGCGAACGGTCATTGTCAGTGTCCTCAGGCGAAGTGATTTGGGCGATGTGGTCTTGCGATTGGGGTGGCGGGCTCTCACACGCGGAGCCTGAAACCGTTTTAGGGGGCGCCGCGGCATAAGAAAAGCCGGAGAAGCCGGGAGGCTGGCATGCCGGGGCCGTCCGGCCTAGCGCCTGGTCTCGCGGCAGCCGGCGGCCTCGGCCTCCTCGACCGAGCAGAACCAGCGCGTACCCTTGGCGACGCGCATCTTGATCTGCGCGTACCAGCGACTCGTGGGCGTGTGATAGATGCACTCGCCGGCGCCGTTGACGTTACCCTTGATGGTGCAGTCGGGCGACGGCGCCACGGGCCCGGAGGCCGAGGCGAGCAGGATGGCCTTGGCACCATCCGGCGGCTTCGTCGCGCCGAGGATCGTGGTCTTCTTGTTGCGCACCCGCCAGTCCCACGGCGCGATGAACGCGCCCTGCCACATCCCGGCCTTGGCGGCGCGCGCCTCGGCCTCATCGGGCTCGTAGTCGTGCGAGAGGGTGCGATAGGCCAGCGCCCAGCCGTGCTGCACCAGCCATTTCTGGATGTCCTCGCCGTCGACGTCGCAGCGCGCCACTTGGCGTCCCCGGCGGTCGATCGAGCGCGGGTGGCACACCCAGCTCTTGCCGTCGGCATGCTTGATGAGCTCGTCGCGTGCGGCCACGCCACACGTCCAGCGCTCGCCATCCTTGTTCAGGCAGAGCTGATCCACCGACGGCGCGTCGATGCCGCCGAGCCGGACGCGGGTGGTGCCGATCATCACGCTGTCGGCCTCGCGGACCTTGGCGATGCCGGTGATGTCGGCGGCGGACGCGACGGTGGGAAGCAGCAGGAGCAGCGCGAGCAAAGCGGGTTTCATCGACATGAACGGGCGCGGGTCGTCCTTGAGATGGGCAATATCTCCAATTGTGCGGCGGATCGCCCGGCCGTTCCAGCGCGGTGATTGGCTGATTTGCTCAACTTCGCGCGATGCGAGGCCGTCAGGCATGAGGAATTCAGTCATCACCACGGCGGCGGTGCGCTCCCCTCCCCCTTGCGGGGAGGGGGCGGGGGTGGGGGTCTCCGGGCGTTGAGCTCAGCTGTCATGCGACATTCAGACTAGCTTTTTGACGGTCCTTTTCGACGATCGAAGTGCTCAGCAGCGCGCGCGGCTCATTGAGAGTGGGATTCGTGGACCCCCACCCCCGACCCCTCCCCGCAAGGGGGAGGGGAGCGCACCGCCGTTGCCGCTGATGGCTTGGCTCACCGCACGTTCACCCGCCGCGCCAGCGCCAGACCCATCAGCACGAAGGCCGAGGTCACCTCCGGCCCGCCGACGAGAATTCGCGTCGGGGTCTTCATCTTGTTCCACTCATACGCGCGATATGGATGCCGCCGGCCGCCTTCGCCGAAGCTCGTGACGATGCAATGCACGGCCGGCGCGAAGCTCGCCGCGTTGCCGCCGAGATGGCCGAGCGCGATCAGCGCCAGCGCCGCGTCGAACGGATTCATCTCGCGCCCGACCAGTTCGTCCTCGACATAGGCGAGCACGCGCAGGCGGATCAGTTCGAACGCGCCGCCGGGGTCGATCGCCTGCCGGGCGGCGGGCGGCAGCGCCATGAAGGCGTGGTAGCAGCGGCCGAAATAGGCGCAATACAGCTCCGGCAGATAATAGATGTGCGAGCGCGGATCGGCGAAGGCGCCGCTGGTGACCAGCCGCAGCTGGAAGCCGACGATCCGCCTGATGAAGTCGAGCCGCGCCTGCGTCTCCAGGATCTGCCAGCGCGCGAGGTTGCGGAACGACACTTCGAGCACGTCGAGATTCAAGGTCGGGTCGAGATCGTTGCCGTAGGGCCGTTCGCCGGCCATGCTGTCGATCCAGGTGGCGACGCCGCCCTCATAGTCGATGTTGTCGTTGATCGGCACCGTCACGCGCGGCTCGTTGCTGCCGGCGCGCACTTGATAACCGGCGTAGAAATCGACCAGAGGCTGGTTCAGGATCGGATCATCAGAACCCGCCTGAGTCGCCGCCGAGAACGAGCACGCCGTGGTGTCGCAATCCGGCACGTAGACGCCGAAGCCGAGGTCCTGCTTGATCTGGGTGAAGAAGCGCGAGAACCGCGGATGCGGATGCGGCGCCAGCGCGGTGACGACGTCGTAGCTCTTGCCGTCGGCGCCGCGCACTTCCTCGCGGCTGGTCTTGAGGCAGAACTCGACCATCGCCGCAATCGCGCCGCGCGCCGCGCTGCTCTGTTCTGACGAGGCGAGGCCGGTCTCGAGATAGCTCAGTAGCGCCTCGGTGAAGAACGCGTCGTAATAGGCGGAGCGGTGGCGGATCTGCACCGGCTCCCACATCGGCTCGGCAATGCCGCGCCAGGGCGGGTTGATCACCGCCGCCGCAGGCGAACGGGCGATGAAGACGCGGGCCAGGTTGAACAGCAACGTCGAGTTCTTGTAGCCGCGCGCGTCGAGCCCCTGCAGCGCCATCGTGACCTCGCGTCCCCTCATGTCGGGATCGCCGATCAGGTTGAAGGCGGCGTAGGTCGGGATGAAGCCGTTGCGGCCGAAGGAGACGAGCAGGTCGGCGCCGCAGGCCCGGATGACGCGCTCGATCTCGGCCGCCGCGGGCATGGCGACGGCTGCGGTCCGGCGCGGCGGGGCAGGGTGATGCAGCGCGATGCTGTCGACGAGGTCGGCGACCGGGCGGCCGACCTCCGCCCAATCGGGCGTCGGATTGTCGCGGGCCAGAACCAGCGCCTCGCGCAGCGCATTGAGGCGGGCGGGGTCGTTGAGTTCCGGCAGGCCGGCCCGGCGCAGCAGCGTGCGCAGCGCGGGGTTGCCGAGCGCGGTCCGATAGAAGGTCGACAGATGCGGGTCGCCACGGCCGGGCTGACGCAGGATCGGGTCGCACACCTCGTACAGCGAGGGCCCCTCTTTGCGCGCCGTCAGGGCGCGGCAGGCTGCGCCGGCAAAATATGGGAAACTCAAGGCGGGCACTCGTGGCTGGTCACGTGCGGACGGGGATGGGCGGGACGAACGGCCTGTGCTGCTCGAAACGCCCTGCAAACGGCCCGTCACGCGCATGCAGGACGCAAACTGGCATGCGGGGCGGCCAAAGACAACGTGACCGGGCTCACTGCGGAGGTAAGGGATCAGGCGGCATTGTGGCTGTCCGAAGGTCGGCCCCGGGCGCTGGAGAGGTCAGCGTCATGGTTAAATTCGCCTTAATTCCCAAGTGGTTGATAAGTCAATGGTGTTCCGATGTTGCCCTCGCTGCGGGATCAGGTTAAGCCTTTCTTCGTTGCGGCGCCGCAAATTGCGCGCAATTCGACGACACATCGTCTCGCAACCCCTCAAACCTCAGAGGCGCCCGCGCGACCAAAGGGTGCGTACCCCGCACGGGTGCTCACCCCTTGGCCACGATGGACAGGCTCGGACCAGGATTGACGTGATGACCGCAAGGCAGCCTTCTCTCTCCCGCCGAACGGCCGTGATCGCCGCCGCGCTTCTGTGCACGGTGTCGCTCGCGATCGGGGCGCATGCTGCCTTGAACAAGCGGTCGTTCGAGTCGCCGAAGGCGGCCGCCTCCGAGCGCGTGTCGAACGGCAACGCGGCGCGTCTCGCGCTCGTCATCGGCAACGGCCACTATCCGGACGCCAACGCCCCGCTCGCCCAGCCGATCAACGACGCGCGCGCGCTGACCGGCGCGCTGCACCGCGACGGTTTCGACGTCGACGTCGTCGAGGACGCCAGCAAGGACGACATGGCGCGCGCGATCGAGCGCCTCAAGGCGCGGATCAAGCCGGATTCGGTCGTGATGCTGTTCTTCGGCGGCTACGCCATCCAGGCCGGACGCGAGAGCTACATGATCCCGGTCGACGCCAAGATCTGGAAGGAAGCGGACGTCCGCCGCGAGGGCACCAGCATCGAGCGCCTGCTCGACGTCGTCCGCGAGCAGGGCGCGCGCGCCAAGCTGGTCGTGATCGACGCCGCCCGCCGCAATCCCTATGAACGCCGCTTCCGCGCCTATTCGCACGGCCTCGCCCCGATCAATGCGCCCGCCAATGCGCTGATCCTGTCGTCGGCGACGCCGGGCAAGGTGCTCGACGATTCCACCGGCCAGAACAGCGCGCTGGTCGGCGAGCTGCTCAACCAGCTCGGCAAGAGCCCGACCGCCGAAGCCGTCTTCACCAAGACCCGCAACGCCATCGTGCGCAATTCCGACGGCGAGCAGGTCCCCGCGGTGTCCTCCTCCCTGGTCGAGGACATCCGCCTCGGCTCCGAGGTCGCGAACGCGGGCAGCTGAGGCCGACTGGGCTGCTGACAGCGCCGGGTGAGCCGCACCCTCTTTCCACGCCGGCGGTCCGCTCCCCTCCCCCTTGCGGGGAGGGGTCGGGGGTGGGGGTCTCCGGGCGCTGAACTTAGCGAGTCCTGCGGTCCTATACGTCGGGCCAGCACTCATCGGCGACACGCGCTCATCACCTCGAGCGGGATTCGTGGACCCCCACCCCCGACCCCTCCCCGCAAGGGGGAGGGGAGCCGACCGCCTCTGCGGCCACCGCTCGACTTCCCACTGATGCTTGCCGGCCGAGTTGCTTGCCCGCCCTAATTGCTCGCCATCACCGGACGCACCGGGTCGCCCTCGCGCAGCAGGGCGCCGGCGCGGGCGACGACGACGTCGCCTTCGGCGAGGCCGTCGCGGATCTCGACCTGGCCGCCGGCCGTCAGACCGATCTCGACGCGCTTGGTCTCGATGCGCTGGGCGCGCACCACCTGCACCACGGTGCCGTCGGGATCGTACAGCACGGCCGTCAGCGGCACGGACACGCCGCAGCTCTGGCCGATCTTGATCGCGGCGCGGCCGAACGCGTTCACCAGCAGCTTGGCATTGCCGGTGATGCCGATGAACGCCTGGCCGAGCTGGCTGTTCGGCTCGACGGTCGGCGCCACCCGGCGGATCTTGCCCTGGACCTCGCCGGCGCCGACAATGCGGATGCGCGCGGTCTGGTTGACCGCGAGCTTGGACAATTGGGCTGACGGCACCAGCCCGACCAAATCATATTCGTTGCGGGCGAGGATCGAGAACAGCGCCTCGCCGCGGCCCGAGGCGAACGCGCCGATGGTGGCGGTCGACGACAGGACGGTGCCGGCGACCGGCGCCTGGATCATGACGCTGCCGCCCTCGGGCGGCGTCAGCCGCGCCAGGTTCTGCCCGGCGGTGACGGTGTCGCCGGCGTCCACCAGCACCTCCGCCACCTTCAACCCGGGCCGGTCGGGCCGCACCGCCGTCTCGTCGCGCGCCAGTACCATGCCGGACACCTCGACGGTGTTGTCGAAGCACGCCTTGGTCGCCTTGAGCACGCTGACCGCGGCGCCGCGCGGCGCTGCGTCATCGGCCGCGGCCGCCTGGACCAGAACCAGCAGGCTGGCGGCGAGCATAGGCAGCCGGCGCATCGTGGCGGCAGTGACGGCATGTCCCATGCGAACGCGATCCCCAAAAACCAAGTCATCGAACGGCTCACGGCGGAAATAGCAGACGCGCAGCCGCCGGGCCAGCCGACCCGATTGCTCGGTAGTCGCGCCAGGGGCCCGCGACGTTCAGCGCGACAGAACTTAACCGTGCCGAACTTTGCGGTCATCGCCACGTTGTCGCTGCCGACGATTGGCCTGTCTTCACCTGGATATCACCCGCATGCTTCGGCTCTGGATACCGCTTCTGCTCTGTCTCGCTGTCATCACGCCCGCGGTCGCCGCCGACCTCACCGCCGACGCCGTCAACGGCGCCGAGTTGCGCAAGCGGCAGCCCTCCGAGGAGAAGATGGACCCGGTAGCGATCCGCGCCCAGGTGCTGCTCGACCGCGCGCATGTGTCGCCGGGCGAGATCGACGGCCGGTTCGGCGACAATGCGCGGCAGGCGCTGGCGGCGTTCGCCCGCACCAAGGGTCTGGCCGGCGACGCGAAGCTGACGCCGGAGGTCTGGGACGCGCTGGTGCGCGGCGACAGCGCACCCGCGATCGTCAGCTACACGATCAGCCGCGACGATGTGAAAGGGCCGTTCCTGGAGAAGCTGCCGAAGCGCATGGAGGACATGAAGGGCCTGCCGCGGGTGGGCTACACCTCGCCGGTCGAGGCGCTGGCCGAGAAATTCCACATGAGCGAGGCGCTGCTAAGAGCGCTCAATCCCAAGGCCGGTTTCGACAAGGCCGGCGAGACCATCACTGTTGCCAACGTGCTCAAGCCGGACGAGACCGTGCCGGAGATTACCCGGCTCGACATCGACAAGCAGGCCGAGACCGTGCAGGCCTTCGCCAAAGACGGCAAGCTGGTCGCGGTGTTCCCGGCCACCGTCGGCAGCGACGACAAGCCGACCCCGGTCGGCAGCTTCAAGGTGGACTCGATCGATGCCAATCCGAACTATCGCTACAACCCGGACTACAAGTTCAAGGGCGTGAAGGCGCGCAAAGCCTTCGACATCAAGCCCGGCCCGAACAATCCGGTGGGGTCATATTGGATCGGCCTCTCCATCGGCAACGGCTACGGCATCCACGGCACCGCCGAGCCCTCCAAGGTCGGCAAGTCCGAGTCCCACGGCTGCGTCCGCCTGACCAATTGGGACGTGGCGTTCCTCGGCCAGCATCTGTCGAAGAAGGCCGTGGTGGAGCTGCGGTGAGCGGGACCGCGATCCCGCTCGCTTGAATTGAAGCACAGTGTAATCTGCCGAGCGGCCTCGGCAACCTCCGCTGTCGTCCCGGCGAACGCCGGGACCCATAACCACAGGGAGTAGTTCGGGGCAGGCGTGTCGTTCAAAGCGCGTGCTCACCAGGACCGCCACGGCGTATGGATCCCGGATCGGCGCCACGCCGCGCTCGCGCGCGCCGCGGCTTGTCCGGGATGACGGTGGTGGGTGGCAATGATGGCGGAGCTCCTCGCGATCGCCTTCGATCAAGCAGAGCGCAGCCGCTACGACTTCGCAAACGACCGCTTCGGCGGCACGTGCAGCGCATACGCATCCGCCGCGTCGTTCACGCGCGGATAGAGCTCGGTCACCAGCGGATCGTGTCCCGGGATGAAGCGATCGGGATGGCCCGCGAGGCGCTCGATGATCTCCCAGCCGCGCGCCATGTCGCCGATGTCGAGCACGATCGGAAACGGGCTGCGGCGCTGCAGATTGGCGTAGTAATGCGCGGCGTCGGAGGCGAGCACGACCGGGCCGCGCGCGGTCTCGACCCGCACCACCTGCAGGCCGTCGGAATGACCGCCGACGCGGTGCACCGTGACGCCGGGCGCGATCTCGCCGTCGCCGCTATGGAAGGTGACGCGCTCGCCATAGACATGACGCACCATGGTGGTGACGTGCTCGACCGAGAACGGGTGGCGCAGCAGGCCGTTGCACATGCAGCGCCCCGTCGCATAGGCCATCTCGCGCTCCTGCAGATGGAAGCGCGCGTTGGGGAAGCGGTCGAGATTGCCGGCGTGATCGTAGTGCAGATGCGTGACGATGATGTCGCGGATCGCGCTCGCGTCGACACCGAACAGCGCCAGCGCATCGACCGGATTGCGCGTCAGTTTGCGGTGGCGCAGTTCGGCCTCGGCGGCGTTGAAGCCGGTGTCGACCAGGATGTCGCGGCCGCCGCTGCGAATCAGCCAGACGAAATAGTCGAGGTCCTGCGCGACGGTGTCGTGCGGATCGGGCTGCAGGAAATTCATCTGCAGCGTGCGCTGGGACATCGTCGCATAGCGCAAGGCATAGATCTCGGTGGCGTTCCCCATGACGGCCTTCTCATTCTTGTTTCGGCATTGACGGCATCGAGCCACCGCCGCGCTGCGAGGTCAATCGCCGCCCGCGTCGAACCGGCGGATCGGCTGGCGCGACCCAGTGTGAGGCATCGCACATCATGCGAGACCTCGGCGGCGGCATGGTCTGACGGTGTCATGGCCCGCGGCTTTCGCAAGAGGTTCACGCGGGCGGTCGTCTCGCTCGACGATTCGTCAACCGCTCCAAGCAGTTGACGTGCCGTCACGGCGATTTGATAATGCCTGACGCGTGGGATATGGTCGCCCCGGCGCAAGCTGGACGGCGCCTGATTGCTGACCGCTGGACCGCCATCGTGATGATCTTCCGCCTGCTGTTGCTGCTCGGCCTGCTGTTCTCCGTCGCGCTCTCCGAGACCGCCATGGCGGCCACTGAGCGCTTTGCGCTCGTGATCGGCAATGCGAAGTATCCCGATGCCGATGCGCCGCTCAAGGAACCGATCAACGACGCGCGCGATCTCACCGACGAGCTGAAGCGCGACGGCTTCAACGTCGAGACGCTCGAGAATGCGACCGGCGACGCGATGCGCCGCGGCTTCGAGCGGCTCTATGGCAAGCTCAAGCCCGGTTCGGTGGCGCTGCTGTTCTTCTCCGGCTACGGCATCCAGTCGAGCCGGCAGAGCTACATGATCCCGGTCGATGCGCAGATCTGGCAGGAAGCCGATGTGCGGCGCGACGGTTTCAGCCTCGAGCAGGTGCTGCAGGAGATCAACAGCCGCGGCGCCGGCGTGAAGATCGCGCTGCTCGATGCCTCCCGGCGCAATCCCTATGAGCGGCGCTTCCGCACCGCATCGGCCGGCCTCGCGCCGGTGATCGCGCCGAGCGGCACCCTGGTGATGTATTCGGCGGCGCTGTCGTCGGTGGTGTCGGATACGGGGCGCGATCGCAGCCTGTTCGTGCAGGAGCTGCTCAAGGAAATCCGTGTTCCCGATCTCACCGCCGAGGAGACGCTGAACCGGACCCGCGTCGGCGTCACCCGCGCCTCGCGCAGCGAGCAGGTGCCGTGGATCTCGTCGTCGCTGGCGGAGGACTTCTCCTTCGTGCCCGGCGCCGGCGGCGGACGTCCGCCGGCCGAGAGCAATGTGGTCGCGCCGCCGGTTCCAACGCCCACACCCACGCCGACGCAGGTCGTGGTGGCGCCGCCGCTGCCGACGCCGCAGCCGCCGCTGCCCCCCGTGCCGTCGCCGCAGCCTACGCCCACTCCGGTCCAGAAGGTGGATACACCGCCGCCTCCGCCGGTGCCGCCCGTCACGCCGGTTCCGACATCCTCGCCGGTCATCGCCAACGTCGCGCCGACGGTGCCGACCACCCCGGTGACGCCGCCCGTTCCGCCGCCGGACCCGTTTGCCGAAGATCCGACGATCAAGAGCCTCACGGCCAAGATCGCCGCCAATCCCGAGGATGCCGGTGCGCTGTACCGGCGCGGCCAGGTCTATGCGAGCAAGGGCGCCTATCCGCAGGCGATCCGCGATTTCGACGAGACCATCCGGATCAATCCGAAGGACGTCGAAGCGCTCAACAACCGCTGCTGGGCGCGCACCGTCGTCGGCGAGCTGCAGTCGGCGCTGCGCGACTGCAACGAGGCGCTGCGGCTGCGGCCGAATTTCGTCGACGCGCTCGACAGCCGCGGCCTGGTGAACCTGAAGTCCGGCGCGGCCAAGAACGCGATCGCCGATTTCGACGCGGCGCTGAAGATCAATCCGCGGCTGACCTCGTCGCTGTACGGCCGCGGCCTCGCCAAGCAGCGCAACGGCGCCGCGCAGGAAGGCGCGCTCGACATCGCCAACGCCAAGGCGATGGATCCGAACATCGACCGCGAGTTCGAAAGCTACGGCGTCCGCTGATTTCTTGCGCGCGCCGGCCTGCCGGCTCGAACCATGCGGCACGCCGGATCGACATATCGAGCGAACAGCCGGGGTCGCGGGCGGGGGCTACGCGACGGGGCCGGCAGGATCAGTTCGCGTGAACAGGGGATGGCCATGACCGCACCGAAGACGATTTCGACCCATACCGCCGGCCTGACGGGTCTCGTGGTGGCTGCAGCCTTGAGCGCCGTGGTGTCGTTCGGCCTGACGCCGGCCTCCGCCGCGGAGGATGTGACGGAGGATCAGATCGTCCGCGCCCTCGCCGGGCCGAAGAAGCCGCTGACCCGAGGGCTGTCGATGGCGCCGCCGGCCGAGGCGGCCGCCGCGCCCGCCGTCACGCCGGAACAGGACAAGTTCCTGCAGAGCATCCGCGGCCGCTCGACCCGCTCGCTTTCGGTCGCCGAGCGCGAGGAGATCGCGGCGGTCGCCAAGACCAAGCCGAACATCGATCTCGAGATCACCTTCGACTACAACTCCGCCAATATCAGCCAGAAGTCGCTGCCCTCGGTGCAGGCGCTCGGCCGCGCGCTGACCAGCGCCGAGCTGAAGGGCTCGACCTTCGTGCTCGCCGGCCATACCGACGCCGCGGGCGCCGATGCTTATAATCAGGATTTGTCGGAGCGCCGCGCCGACTCGATCAAGCGCTATCTGGTTGAGAAGTTCGGCATCGCCGGCACCGATCTGGTCACGGTCGGCTACGGCAAGAGCAAGCTGAAAAATCCGGCCCAGCCGCTCGCCGAGGTCAATCGCCGCGTCCAGGTCGTCAACATGCAGAGCAAGACGGCGTCCGCCAAGTAGTCGGCGTCTGCAAAGCGCCATTGGGGGTCGCGTGGCCTTGTACCGAGCAGCCGAGATGCGTCCCGCAACCTTGCGGGGCGCATCGTCTCGTCGGATGCTCGTCACGGCCTTCGTGACCGCATACGCTGTCGCTAGTCCGCACCTCGAGCCGACCGGATCGATTTTCCGATGAAGCTGCCCAAACTCGTCAAGCAAGCCGTGACCGGCGTGGTCTTCCTCGGCCTGTTCGCCGGCTATTATCTGTACGAGCATCGCGGACATCAGACCGCTGAAGAGCCGCGCATGCAGGCGCAGGTGCTGGTCACCAAGGCTGGCAAGGCCTGCTTCTCCGATCTCGTGCGCGTCACCGGCTTCGTCGTGCCCCGCCGCGAGGCCGTGGTCGGCGCCGATCAGGAAGGCTCGCGCGTCACCGACGTGCTGGTGAAGGAAGGCGACACCGTCACCGAGAACCAGGAGCTTGCGCGGCTGACACCGCCGCCGCCCCAGCCGGGGGCGCCGGCCGCGGCGGCCGGCCGGCCGGTGTCCCTTCGCGCGCCGGCCGCGGGCCTCGTCACCGAGGTGCGCACCATCGCCGGCGTCCCGGCCTCGCCGCAGGCTGGACCGATGTTCCGTATCGCCGTCAACAATGAGCTGGAACTCGACGCCGAAGTCCCCAGCATTCATCTGTTGAAGCTCAGCGCCGGCGCGCCGGTGCGCATCAGCCGCGACAATCTCCCCGACATCGTCGGGAAGCTGCGCGTCGTCGGCCCGCAGGTCGACCGCACCACGCAGCTGGGCCATGTCCGGATCGCGCTCACCAGCAATCCCTCGCTGAAGCCCGGCATGTTCGCGCGCGCCAACATCGATGCGCGGCGCAGCTGCGGCGTTGCCGTTCCCAACACGGCGATCGATCACCTCACCATTCAGGTCGTGAAGGGCGACGTCGTCGAGACGCGCAAGGTTCGGGTCGGGCTGGTGTCCGATACCTCGACCGAAATTCTCGAAGGCCTGGCCGAGGGCGAGGTCGTCGTGGCCGACGCCGGCAGCTCGCTGCATGACGGCGACCAGATCAAGACCATGTTCGCCGAAGACATCGATCGCACGCGGGTACGCTGATGGCACTGAATATCTCGGCATGGTCGATCCGGAACCCGCTGCCGTCGATTCTCTTTTCGATCATCCTGCTCGTGCTGGGCTGGATGAGCTTCACCAAGCTCGCGGTGACGCGGCTGCCGAACGCCGACATTCCGGTGATCTCGGTGGCGGTGGCGCAGTTCGGCGCGGCGCCGTCGGAGCTTGAATCCCAGGTCACCAAGATCATCGAGGACGGCGTCTCCGGCGTCGAAGGCGCCCGCCACATCCAGTCGCTGATCACCGATGGTCTCTCCGTCACGACCATCACCTTCGCGCTGGAGACTAACACCGACCGCGCCATCAACGACGTCAAGGACGCCGTGACGCGGGTGCGCTCGGACCTGCCGCAGAACGTCACCGAGCCCCTGATCTCGCGCGTCGACAAGATCGGCCTGCCGATCGTCACCTATGCCGCGATCTCGCCCGGCAAGACGCCCGAGCAGCTGTCGTTCTTCGTCGACGACGTGGTCAAGCGCGAGCTGCAGGGCGTGCGCGGCGTCAGCCAGGTCGAGCGCATCGGCGGTGTCGAGCGCGAGATCCTGGTCTCGCTCGATCCCGACCGGCTGCAGGCGATGGGCCTCACCGCCGTCAATGTCAGCCAGAGCCTGCGCGGCACCAATGTCGACGTCGCCGGCGGCCGCGCCGAGATCGGCAAGAACGACCAGGCGATCCGCACGCTCGCCGGTGCCAAGACGCTCAACGAGCTCTCGAACACGATGATCCCGCTGTTCGGCGGCGGCGAGGTCCGGCTCGCCGATCTCGGCACGGTCACCGACACCATCGCCGACCGCCGCACCTTCGCGCGCTTCAACGGCGAGCCGGTGGTGGCGCTCGGCATCAAGCGTGCCAAGGGCGCCAGCGACGTGGTCGTCGCAGCCGCCGTGCAGAAGCGCATCGACCAGGTGAAGGCCGCGCATCCCGATGTCGAGCTGAAGCTGATCGATACGTCGGTCGAGTTCACCAAGGGCAATTACGACGCGGCGATCTCGACCCTGTTCGAGGGCGCGATCCTCGCCGTCATCATCGTGCTCTTGTTCCTGCGCGATCTCCGGGCGACGATCATCGCGGCGATCTCGCTGCCGCTGTCGATCTTCCCGGCGTTCTGGGCGATGGACATCCTCGGCTTCTCGCTGAACATGGTCTCGTTCCTCGCCATCACGCTGTCGACCGGCATTCTCGTCGACGACGCGATCGTTGAGATCGAGAACATCGTGCGCCACATGCGCATGGGCAAGTCGCCCTATCGCGCGGCGCTCGACGCCGCCGACGAGATCGGACTCGCGGTGATCGCCATCAGCCTCACCATCATCGCGATCTTCGCGCCGGCGAGCTTCATGTCCGGCATCGCCGGCCAGTTCTTCAAGCAGTTCGGCATCACCGTCTCGGTGCAGGTTTTCTTCTCGCTCCTGGCCGCACGCTTCGTGACGCCGATGCTGGCGGCCTATTTCATGAAGCATCACGACCACGAGGATCCGCCGCCGGGCTTCATCCTGCGCGCCTATCATCGCATCGTGACGTGGTCGGTGAAGCACTATTACATCACGATCCTGCTCGGCGTCGGCATCTTCGCGGCGTCGATCTGGAGCACGACGCTGCTGTCGAAAGGCTTCCTGCCGGCCCAGGACGCCGCGCGATCGCTGCTCGCGATCGAGCTGCCGCCGGGCGCGCAGCTCGCCTATACGGAGAAGGTCACCGAGGAGATCGTGGCGCGGCTGCGCAAGCGGCCGGAGGTGCGCAGCGTATTCGTCGACGGCGGCCGGCTGCAGGGCGCGATGGAGGTCCGCCGCGCCGGCATGATCGTCAACTACACGCCCAAGACCGAGCGCAAGATCACGCAGAAGGAACTCGAGCTCGCGATCTCCAAGGAGCTCGAGACCATTCCCGACATCCGGTTCTGGTTCACGGATGAGAACGGCCTGCGCCCGATCAAGCTGGTCTTGACCGGCACCGATCCCAAGCTGGTCGACAATGTCGCGAGCGAGCTGGCCTCCCAGATGCGGCGGATTCCGATCATCTCCAACGTCGTCTCCGACACCTCGCTCGACCGGCCGGAGCTGCGGGTGCAGCCGCGCGCCGATCTCGCCGCACGTCTCGGTGTGTCCACCGAGAGCCTGTCGCAGACCATCCGCGTCGCCACCATCGGCGACGTCGGGCCGGCGCTGGCGAAATACGACGTCGGCGGCCGCTTGGTGCCGATCCGGGTGCAGTTGGAGGACGCCGCGCGCAGCGACGTGAAGATCCTCGAACAATTGCGCGTGCCGCTCGGCCAGTTCGGCGAAAAGGGTGGCGTGCCGCTGGCGGTGGTCGCCGACATCAAGCTCGATCAGGGGCCGACCAGCATCAGCCGTTACGATCGCGGCCGCCAGGCGACGGTCTCCGCCGATCTCGTCGGTCTGGCCGCGCTCGGCGATGCCACCAAGCTGATCGACGAGCTGCCGGTGCGAAAGACCATGCCGGCGAGCGTCAAGCTGATCCCATCCGACGACGCCGAGAGCCTGAACGAGCTGGCCTCCGGCTTCATCACGGCGATCACGGCCGGCCTGATGATCGTCTATGCGGTGCTGGTGCTGCTGTTCGGCACCTTCCTGCAGCCGATCACGATCCTGTTCTCTCTGCCGCTTTCGATCGGTGGTGCCATCGCCGCGCTGATGCTGACCGGCAAGCAGCTCACGATCCCCGTCTATATCGGCATGATGATGCTGATGGGCATCGTCACCAAGAACGCGATCATGCTGGTCGAGTTCGCGATCGAGGCGATCCATGCGGGTGTCAGGCGCGACGAGGCGATCATCGACGCCGGCATGAAGCGCGCGCGGCCGATCGTGATGACCACGATCGCGATGGTCGCCGGCATGATGCCGAGCGCGCTCGCGGTCGGCGCCGGCGGCGAATTCCGCTCGCCGATGGCGCTCGCGGTGATCGGTGGCCTCGTGTTCTCGACCGTGCTGTCGCTGCTGTTCGTGCCGGCGATGTTCCTGGTGATGGACGACGTCGGATCCGTGTTCGCGCGGCTCGGCCGCAAGCTGGTCGTCTCCTCCGGCGACGCCACCGACGAGGCGGACCACGCGGCAGCGGGTCATGACCACAAGCCGCCGCCGCCCGCGGCGATCTCGCCGGCGGCGGAATGATACGCGAGGTCAGTCGGCGGCCGGAATCATCCGCCTCGCGGCACTGACATCCTGCGGCGCGTCGGGGGCGTTCTCGGTCGGCGCCTCGGCCGCGGGCGGCACGATCAGTGCGACGAAGCCCTGGCTCGCGCCCGGCCAGCCGAACAGCTTGGTCCGGAGCGTGAAGTCGACACGGACCGATCGCTTCGCCAGCGCCGCCGCCTGCTGCATGCCGCCGACGCAGGACAGGTCGGTGTCGTAGCACAGCGCGGCCCAGCCCTGCGCGGTCAGCGTCGTGCTCGGCGTCTGCAGCTCGTGCGGGTGCACCAGCGCGGCTTCATAGCGCGGATGGTCGGCGCCGTAGAACGCCGCCGCAAAGGCCAGCCCGTCATCGCCGCCGACATGGGCGAGGGGGCGGTCCGAAGTGGTCCGCCACAGCCGGTCGAGTTCGGCCGCCGCCGGCTGATAGAAATTGCGGCCCTCGTTCAAGGGCACGTAGTTGCGATACAGCGCATGCAGCGGCGCCGCTACGATGGCGGCGAGCACGGCGATCCAGATCATCGTCGCCGCGAGTCTGATGGTCGTCTCGCGCGGGGCCTGGTAGCTGGCGCCGCACACGATCACGATGACGATCAGGAACACACCCTGCAGGCCCCAGAGCGGCGGCATGTCGGTGCCGAACATCGCCGACACCATCGCCGGGAGCGTCACGGTGCCGATGCCGATCATCGCCAGCAGCCGCAGCCCGGAGCCCAGGCTGAGCGCATCGTTGAGCACCTGGCTCGGACGCGGCCGCGTCATCGCCAGCCAGATCAGGCCGGGAATGCCGACGATGCCGGCCATCGCGACCACGAATCCCCCGGCCTCGACCAGGGCCGCCGCGGCCGACTTGCCGACATGGTGCTCGACCGCATGCGAGAAGGGCTGCGCGCCGGTCGTGGCGAGCCACAGGATATGAGGAGCCAGCGCAGCCAGCCCGGACAGCGCCGCGATCCAGGGCGCGGACGAGGTGAAATAGGCGCGCCGCTCGCTGTGGCACAGCGCCGCGATGGCGAAGCTCACGATCAGGAAGATCGAGTAGTACTTGCCGAGCATGGCAAGCGCGGCAGTGAGGCCAGCGGCGACCGCCCAGCCGGCGTGGCGGGTCTCGAACGAGCGCAGGAAGCACCAGGTCGCGAGCGGCCAGCTCGACAGCAGCACCGCATTGGCGTTGAAGCGCTGCGCGTGCAGCTGATAGACCGGTAGCAGCATCAGCAGCAGCAGCACGGTCAGGCGCTTGTCGCCGCGTGCGAAGCGCTGGCTGATGCGGTCGACGGCCCAGAGTCCGGCCGCGCCATTGGTCAGCGCCAGCAGGTTGAACGACCAGTTTGTGAGCGGAAACACCGTGGTCCAGGCCCACGCGGCCCATCCCATCAGCGGCGGATGCTTGGTCGAGCCCCACTCGAAGCTGCGCCCGAGCGACCAGGTCTCGATCACGTCCTGGTGGAGATCGCCGCCGAGATAGGCCAGCGAAAAATACGCCATCCAGACCGCGACGAAGCCCGCGATCAGCGCCGGCACCGCCCAGCCGTCCTCGACGGCATCGATCCAGACCGTGAGAGCCTTGCGCCAGCGTACACCCGAACCATTGGTCGCGATCGCGATCGCCGGCAGCGCAAGACTCATGATTTCCCTTCCAACGATGGTGTTCGAGCCTGGCGCACGCTCCATCGCCCGCGCATGATGTGCGCGGACGATGGGGACAGCACCGGTGCCGGATTGACCCTGTTGGAATCGTTAAAAACGGTTCATGTCGCAAATTGTGAGGCGCGGTGGCCCAAATGCGATCATGTTTGGCCGAGCTGGATACGCGCCGATGCACAATGGCCGGTTCCGGCCATCAGGCCGGCCCGCAAACGACATATTCGCTTATTTGCCATCGTGCTGTGCCGAGGTCAGCTAATCGTTGCGCGCGATCGTGCTGAGCCTGGTGAGGTCGTGCAGCAGGATGCGGCCGCGCTGCAGGTCGAGGATCTTGTCCTTGCGCCAGGCCTGCAGCTGCCGGTTCACGCTCTCGCGCGCCGCGCCGACGAACACGCCGAGCTGCTCCTGGGAGATGTGAACCTCCGAGCCGAAATCATCCGCCAGCGCGCACAGCCGGCGCGCCAGCCGCACCGGCAGCGGCTGCAGCACCGATTCCTCCATTCGCTCGCTCTGCCAGCGGATGCGCTGGCACAACAGCTGGATGATCCGGATCGCGACCTTGGGCTCGCGCTCCAGGAAGCCGAGGAAGTCCTCGCGGCGCAGCACGAACAGCTCGGTCTGCTCGCCCGCGGTGGCGTCGGCGGTACGCTCCTGGCCGTCGAGCACCGCGACCTCGCCGAACAGGTCGCCCGGACCCATGAAGTTGAGCGTCAGGCGGCTGCCGTCGGTCGCGCCGGTCTCGATGCGGATCTGGCCGCGCCGCACCCCGAACAGCGCGTTGCCGGGATCGCCCTTCTGGAACAGCAGCTCGCCCGCCGAGAGATGCTGGGTGTGGCAGAGGTTCGCCAGCCGCTGCAGCTCATCGGCCCCGAGGTCCGCGAACATCGGGTTCATCTTCAGAATGACCGCAAATTCGGCCTGCTTGCTCATCACTATACCTTCGGCATTGGTTTAAGGCCTCACTTACCGAAACCCCATCGGCAGAAGTGTGTCGTAAGTCACATAACGCGCATGGGCTCACGCCTATCTTGGTCGCTCCCGGGGCGGTCTACGTTCTGGGAAAAATTCAGATTGAACCGGGTCGGTGTTGCCGCATGCTAACCCCAGGCGGCCGCTCGCGCGTCGCGCTTGGGACATCGAGATGAAAGCATTGAAGATCGCAGCCGGCTTGCTGGGCGCCGTCATCGTGGTGCTCGCACTGGCGCTTGCCTTCGGACTTCCGGCAGGCTTCCTGACGGTCGCCATCCAGGATCGCGTCGAGCGCGACACCGGCTACCGTCTGAGCATCGCGGGCTCGGCGAGCGTCAGCCTGTGGCCGTCGCTGCATGCCACGCTGACCGACATCACCCTGCAGGATCCGAAGGAGCGCGACGGCAGCGCGCGGCTGACGGTCGGCCGGGTGCAGGCCGACATGGCACTGTCGAGCCTGTGGTCCGGCCGGCCGGTGATCACGGAGATCGTCGTCGAGAAGCCCACGCTGCAACTGCCGCTGCTGCGCGAGCGCCTGCGCGACAACAGTCCGCGCAGTCGCCCTGCGGCCAAGGCGGAGGGCGCAGCCTCGGTGCAGATCCGGCGCGTCACCGTCAAGGACGGCGCCGTCATCCTCGCCAATGTGCGCGACCGGGTCGAGAACCGCCTCGAAACCATCGCCGCGACCGCTGTGCTCGGCGATGACGACAAGATCAAGATCACGGGCTCCGCCCGCGCCGGCGACGGTCCGGTGACCTTCGACATCACCGCCGCGGCGCCCGCGATGCCGGTCGAGCGGCAGACCGTCCCCGTCGATTTCAAGCTCACGATGGCGAGCGCCTTTCGCGGTGCTGTGACCGGCCGGGCCGATGTCCGGCTGAACGGGCCGCTGGTGATGATCAACGGCCTCAGCGGCACGCTCGGTGAGGGCGATTTCAACGGCTGGGCCTCGATCGATCTCGCCAGCAAGCCGATGCTGAAGCTGGATCTCGACGTGCGCCGTCTCGATTTCGACGGCCCGGCGCCGCGCGGTTCGGCAGCGGCCGGATGGAGCACGGCGGCGATCGACCTGCGCGGCCTCAACTACATCGATGCGCGGGTCAAGCTGTCGGCCACCGATGTCGGCCTCTCCGGGGCGCGTGTCGGTCCGCTTGATCTCGAGGCGTCGCTGGCCGGCGGGCTGATGAAGGCGACCGTGACCAATCTCGGCGCCTATGGCGGCCAGGCCAGCGGCGAGGTCGTCATCGACGCCTCCAGCGGCAATCCGGCCTATGCGATGCATTGCGATCTCACCGGCCTCCGCGCGCTGCCGCTGCTGCAGAACCTCGCCGATTTCGACCGCATCGACGCCCAGCTGCAGGGCAAGCTGGCGCTGCGCTCGACCGGCGCCAGCCAGCAGGCGATCATGAGCAATCTCAGCGGCTCGGCGTTCCTGCTGTTCCAGAACGGCGCGATCCGCGGCATCAATGTCGCGCAGATGATCCGCTCGCTGACCACCAACCCGCTCTCGGGCTGGCAGGACTCGAAGGAGCTGACCACCGATCTGTCCCAGCTCTCGGCCTCGTTCCAGATCGAGCGCGGCCAGGCGGCGACCAGTGATCTCACTCTGATCGGCCCGCTGGTGAAGGTCACCGGCGCCGGCACGATCGATCTCGGCAACCGCGCGCTGGCGTTGCGGGTCGAACCGAAGCTCGTGCTGACCACGGAAGGGCAGGGCCGCACCTCGGACCCGGTCGGCCTCGGCATTCCCGTCGTGATCGACGGCCCGTGGAGCCAGCCGCGCTTCTATCCCGACATGGCCGGCATCCTCGACAATCCCGACGCCGCCTATGCCAAGCTCAAGCAGATGGGGCAGGGCCTGTTCGGCAAGGACGGCGCCGGGCTCAACAACCTCATCAACGGCATCGGTGGCCTGATCGGCAATGCCGCGCCCGGCGCGGCCCCGAACGGCGCGCCGTCGCCAGCCACGCCGAATGCGCAGGCGCCCGCCGCGGGCCAGAACGATCTGCTCGGCGGCCAGCTCGGGGCCACCATCGGCAATCTGATCCAGCAAGGGCTGCAGCAGGCCATGCCGCCGCAGCAACCCCGCAGTCGCGGCCGGACCGTGGTTCCGCCCGGCGGCGCCACGCCGCTGCTGCAGGCGCCGCAAGCCGATCCGGCACAGCCTCCGGCGGAGACGGGCCAGGCGCCGACCGCCGCGACGCCCGTCGAGCCGCGCGATGACAGCGTCCAGGACAGCCAGCCGATGAACGATGTGCTGAAGCGCATCTTCAATCGGTAGGATGTCACCGGAAATGAGCTGCGTCCTCCGTCAAATGACGGAGGACGCAGCGTAGCATTGACGCGAAGATCGGCGGGATGGGGCTGGGCCTGCGCATGCAGCCGGTCTGCCCGCTGCATTCTGTGCTAAACGGAGGGTCGGCGGGCGCTCGACAGTCGAGCGGCTCCGTCGCTGACGATGTCGCTGTCCTGGTTGGGGCGGCGGACGCGCCCGTTCGGGGTTTGACCTCGGTGATGACGCGCGTGAGGGGTCCGAATGAGCGAGGTCAAGAACAGAGGCTGGTCACTGCGGCAGGGCCTGTTCGCCAAGTATGTGGTGTCGCTGGTCGGGCTCGTCGTGTTCGTCCTGGCCGTCAACGGCGCGACCGAGACCTGGATCAGCTATCAGTCCACCCGGGCGAGCCTGACCGCCGCGATGGCCGAAAAGGCCGACGCCAGCGCCCGGCGGATCGACCAGGCGATCTCGGACCTGCAGCGCCAGATCAGCTGGGTGACGCGCGCGAGCGCCAACACGCTGGAGCTGCGCCGCGCCGACTATGTCCAGCTGCTGAGCCAGGCTCCGGCCGTGCGGCAGCTGTATCAGCTCGACGGCCAGGGCCGCGAGCAGCTCCGGGTGTCGCGCACCGCGATCGCGTTCTCTTCCAACAACGACCTGTCGCGCGACCTGCGCTTCACCGACACGGTGACGCATGGCAGCAACTTTTCCGGCGTGACCTTCAAGGGCACCCAGCCGATGATGTCGATCTCGGTCGCGCATTCCGGCTTCAATGCCGGCGTGACCGTCGCCGACATCGACCTCGACTTTCTCGAGGACTTCATGTCCGAGGCGCAGGTCGGCAAGGTCGGCATCGCCTACGTCGTCGATCCCCGTGGCCAGGTGCTGGCGAGTTCGGCCAAGGGGCCGGCGGTCGGGAAGGACGTCTCCCAGCTGCCGCAGGTCGCGGCGATGCTGACGCCCGACGGCCAGCCGCTGGCGTCCGGCACGGACAGCAACGGTCATTCCGTGCTCTCGGCGGTCGCGACCATGCCCAAGCTTGGCTGGGCCGTGTTCTTCGAGCAGTCGACCGCGCATGCGCTGGCGCCGATCCGCGATCAGCTGCTGCGCGGCGCGCTCCTGATCGCGCTCGGCCTCGCGGTGGCGACCCTGGCCGGATCGCTGCTGGCCCGCCGCATGCTCGTGCCGATCACCGCCCTGCGCACCGGCGCGCGCAAGCTCGGTGCCGGCGATTTCGGCCAGCGCATCGAGGTCAACACCCATGACGAGCTCGAAGAGCTCGCCGATCAGTTCAACAGCATGGCCGGCCAGCTCGCGCAGTCCTATGCCGTGCTGGAGGCGAAGGTCGAGGAGCGCACGCGCGATCTCGCGCAGTCGATCAACGAGCTGAAGGTGCTGGAGGAGGTCGGCCGCGCGGTGTCGTCCTCGCTCGATCTCAACGCGGTGCTGCCGACGGTGTCGGCGCGGGCGCTCGAGATCACCCATGCCGATGCGGTTCTGATCTATTCCTACGAGGCCGCGACGCGCCGCTTCAGGCTGGTCGAAGCCAAGGGGCTGGAGCGCACGCAGGACGCGCCCTACAGCATGCTTGACGAGGAGACCACGCTGCTCGCCGAGTCCGTGCGCAGCGGCGAGCCGATCGCGATCGCCGAGCTGGAGAGCGCGCCCGCTCATCCGCTGCGCGATGTTGCTGTCGCGGGGGGCTTCCATGCCGTGCTGTTCACGCCGCTGGTCGATCAGCAGGGCGTGCTCGGCGCACTCGTGGTGCTCAGGCGCTCGGCCGGCGCCTTCCCGCCGAATCTCATCGGGGTGATGCGCACCTTCGCGCACCAGGCGGTGCTGGCGATGCGCAATGCGCGGCTGTTCACCGAGGTCGACCAGAAGGGCCGCGAGCTGGCGCTCACCCACGCCACCGTGCAGCAGCAGGCGGAGAAGCTCACCGAGCAGACCGAGCAATTGCGCGAATGGAACAAGTCGCTGGAAGAGCGCGTCGAGAAGCAGCTCGCCGAGATCGAGCGCATCCGCCGCCTCGAGCGCTTCCTGGCGCCGCAGGTGGCGCAGATCATCGCGTCGTCCGATGGCCATGACGCGCTGCTGCAGAGCCATCGCCGCGAAGTGACGGTGGTGTTCTGCGACCTGCGCGGCTTCACCGCGTTCACCGAGACCACCGAGCCGGAAGAGGCGATGAACGTGCTGCGCGAATATCACGCCGCGCTCGGCAAGCTGATCTTCAAATATGAGGGCACGCTCGACCGCTACGCCGGCGATGGCGTCATGATCCTGTTCAACGCGCCGATCCCGTTCGAGGACCACACCACGCGCGCGGTCAAGATGGCGCTGGAGATGCGCGCGGAGATCGGCGGGCTCACCGAGCGCTGGAAGAACCGCGGCCACAGCTTGGGCTTCGGCGTCGGCATCGCCGTGGGCTATGCCACGCTCGGCCAGGTCGGCTTCGAGAACCGCCTCGAATACGCCGCCATCGGCAGCGTCACCAATCTCGCCTCGCGCCTCTGCGACGCCGCCAAGGCCGGCCAGGTGATCGCGTCGCGGCGTGTCTACGGCATGGTCGAAGGCTCGGTCGACGCGCGGCCGATCGACGACCTGCACCTCAAGGGTTTCAACCATCCGGTGCTGGCGATGGAGATCCTGCAGTGGCGCGGCGAGGGCGTCGAGGCCGCCGTCATCGAGGAGCCGCGCCGGTCGGCGGCGACGTGAGCTGACCCGCGTGGCTCGCCTCTCTCCATGAGCACGCTGCTCGTGCGCGATTTTGCCGGACAGATTTCAGCTTTCGACCCTCTCCATGAACCCGTCGCTTGGCGTGTTCATGGTTTGGTGTGCAGTGCCGCCCGGCTGTTGAACCTCATGGTGAGGAGCGCCGCGCCAATCAGTCTATGCTAAGCTGAGATGTTCGCCCGCGGCGCGTCTCGAACCATGAGGCCCCTCGGTGGCCTCGCCCTTCGAGACGCCCGCCTCCGGCGGGCTCCTCAGGGTGAGGAAAAACAGAACGCGAGATCCGGCATGACCGAAGGTGCCTTTCTCTACATCTTGCTCTGCGCCGATGGTCGACTTTACGTCGGGACCACAAGGTCATCGCTGGAGCTGAGGCTCGCGCAGCACAATGATGGGACGTTCGGCGGTTATACGTTGACTCGGCGTCCCGTCAAACTGGTCTACTCCCAATGGTTCGAGCGGATCACGGACGCGATTGAAAATGAGCGTCGGTTGAAAAAAATGGAGCCGAGCCAAGAAAGACGCCTTGATCCGCGGCGACCTGGAAGCGTTGCGTTCTCTGTCTGCGCGTAGAACGACCTTTGCCGGGACGACATTGAACAAGTCGGAAGGGTCCTGAAGCGAAACGCGCAAGCGCTCCTACATCTTGGGTATTGATTGCCCAGTGGGCAGCGCCGTCCTCACCTTCAGACCCTCTCCATGAACACGCCCTTCGGCGTGCGTATGGTCGATATGCAGGACCGTCTTCGGTGTCAGACCCTCATGGTGAGGAGCGCCGCGCCGATCGGGCTTTGTCGGGTAAGATCCTCGCTCGCGGCGCGTCTCGAACCATGAGGCCGCGCTGGTGGCCTCGCCCTTCGAGACGCACGCCTGCGGCGAGCTCCTCAGGGTGAGGGGAAACAGCGGATCGGTTCATTCCGTAGATAAGAATCTTATTGCTATTTTTCGGAAATCATGATTATCTCCGCGCATCCCACCTCACCGCAGAGGGGCGTTGCGCGCGATCGTCACGACACGCGGGGCGGGGATGCGATGGCCGCGAGAGATCGCAGCATGTCCTCGTGGCGTGCCGACGAACGATCGCTTGCGGACGGTCAAGTCGCGTGGTCCTGGCCTCCCGAAGCTGAGGTCAAGTTGACGCTCGTGCCGATGCACGGCGCTGATGACGGTGGCCAACAAGCCGGTGCACCGGGGAGATCGCGAAGCAGCCGGAAGCCCATCGCGCAGGGAATGCCGGAATGTCGGCTGAACCTGTGGTACCTGCCGCCTGCATTTTCTTTCGCAGGCGGGCCATGGGTGAGGCCTTCACCCGGCATTCCCTGCGCCCTCTGCATGTCAAGAGGGGCGAGTTGATCGCATGACTCGGGCCGTATTGGCCGCGAGACTACGTGCGTATGCCTCCTCTCTACGACCGATCCGTTCGCTCACCGATTCTCGTTGTTTGAACCGTGAATCCGCCTCTCCCTCCCCCTTCGTCCCGGACAAGCCGCGACGCGCGCAGCGCATCGCGGCGCCGATCCGGGACCCATACGCCGCAGCAGGTATGAGATGCGAGATATCAACCACACGCCTGCCTCAAACTCCTCCCTGTGGCTATGGATCCCGGCGTTCGCCGGGATGACGACGAGTTTGACAGCACCGTCTCTCAACAGCCGTCATTGCGAGCGCAGCGAAGCAATCCAGGGGCTGAGCATGCGGCTCTGGATTGCTTCGTCGCTTCGCTCCTCGCAATGACAGTGGCGAGATTTTTCGGCGCATTCATCCGCCGTAGAGTGGGCAAAGGCGCCTGGGAGGTGCCCTTTGTGAGCCGTACCGTTGCGCGCCGTGCCCACCACGGCCTTGCGGCAAAGAACGGTGGGCACGCGTCGCCTCCGGCGCCGCTTTGCCCACTCTACGCTTGCGCAACTAATACGCCTGCTTCGCGTCCGCTTCCTCGCTGGTCTGGATCAGATCCAAACTCGCCTCGATCTTGCCGATCAGCCGGTCGAACAGCTTGCGCTCCTCCGCCGACAAACACGCCATGATCTCGCGCTCACGCTGCTGCAGCCGTGGGATCAGCTCCTCATACAGCGTCTTGCCCTTGCGCGTCAGCCGCAGCCGGAATTCGCGGCGGTCGTCGGCGTTCTCGACGCGTTCGATCAGCCGCCGCTCCAGCAGCGACGTCACCGCGCGGCTGATGGTCGATTTGTGCGTGCGGGTGCAGGCCGCGACATATTGCGCGCTGCAGGCGTCGCGGCGGAAGCCGAGCGTCGCCAGCACGCGCCATTCGGGAATGTCGAGCCCATGGCGCTCGCGATACTCGCTGGCGAGCGCCGCGCTCACCTCCGCCGCCAGACGGTTCAGCCGGAACGGCGCGAATTTGAACAGGTCGAGCCGCTCCGCCTCCTGCGGCGCTGCGGCATTCTGACCGCCATCGGCCCCCTTCGCCGAACGCCGGGTCTCCGCAGGTGATGGGTTCGCCACGCTCGCACTCCGATTTTTGGGTTGACGCCGCCGAGGCCGTCCGGTGTAGAATAGTTGCAGGTGAGACTATCTGGCAAGATGCTCGTCAGTCTCGCCCGAGGAAATGTCAAAAGATCGAACGATCCACCAAGCGACGCAACGAGCAGGGCAGAGACGCGCCATGGTGCAAGCCAATCCGGGGCAGGGCACGAAAGAGGCAAAAGTTCAGTTCGGCTATCAGCGCCACCGCGACCAGGATCAGGTCGCGCCGGCCGAGCATCCGGTCGTCGTGGTCGGCGCCGGTCCCGTAGGCCTGTCATTCGCGATCGATCTGGCGCAGCGCGGCCATGCCGTCGTGGTGCTCGATGACGCCGACCGCATCGGCGAGGGCTCGCGCGCGATCTGCTTCTCCAAGCGCTCGCTGGATTATTGGGATCGGCTCGGTGTCGGTGATCGCATGGTCGACAAGGGCGTGGTGTGGAACGTCGGACGCATCTTCCACGGTCCGTCCGAGCTCTATCAGTTCAACCTGCTGCCCGAGCCCGGCCACAAGCGGCCCGCCTTCATCAACCTGCAGCAGTTCTACGCCGAGGCCTATCTGGTCGACCGCGTCACCGAGCTGTCGTCGATCTCGCTGCGCTGGCGCAACAAGGTGACGGCACTGGAACAGCGCAATGATCGCGCCGTGCTGACGATCGAGACGCCGGACGGACCCTATCGGCTCTCGGCGCAATATGTCATCGCCTGTGATGGCGCGCGCTCGTCGCTGCGCCAGATGGTCGGCGCCGGCTTCTCGGGCAAGGTGTTCGAGGACCAGTTCCTGATCGCCGACGTGAAGATGACCGCGGCGTTTCCGACCGAGCGCTGGTTCTGGTTCGATCCGCCGTTCCACGCCGGACGCTCGGCACTGCTGCATCGCCAGCCCGACGACGTCTGGCGCATCGATCTGCAGCTCACGCCGGACTGCGATCCGCAGGTCGAGAAGAAGCCGGAGAACGTACGGCCGCGCATCGCGCGCATGCTCGGCCATGACAAGTTCGAGTTCGAATGGATCTCGCTGTACAAGTTCCAGTGCCGGCGGATGGAGCGCTTCATCCATGGCCGCGTGATCTTCGCCGGCGATTCCGCGCATCAGGTGTCGCCATTCGGCGCGCGTGGTGCGAATTCCGGCCTCGAGGATGCGGAGAACCTGTCCTGGAAGCTCGACCGCGTGCTGCGCGGGACGTCGCCGTCCGATCTGCTCGAGACCTATCACATCGAGCGCAGCGCCGCGGCCGACGAGAACATCCGCGAATCGACCCGCGCCACGGATTTCATGGCGCCGGTCAGCGCGCAGGAGGCGCGGCTGCGCAAGGCCGTGCTGTCGCTCGCCAAGGAGACCGAGTTCGGCAAGCGCATGGTCAATGGCGGCCGGCTGTCGGTGCCCTCGGTCTACGAGACGCCGCTGTCGACCGCCGATGCCGAGGCCTGGCCGAGTGGTCCTTGTCCGGGCACCTCGATGCTGGATGCACCCTTGAAAGCCGCCGACGGACGGCAGCTCCATCTCACCGATGCGTTCAATGCGCAGGGCCGGCGCTTCACGCTGCTGTCGTTCGCCAATGGCGATGCGATCGATGCGCCCGAGGATGTCGGCGTCATCAGGATCGGCGGCGACGGCCTTGCAGACGCCGAGGGCTTCGCCGGCAAGCGCTACGGCGCCGAGCCGGGCACATCCTATCTGCTGCGCCCCGACGGCTATGTCGCGGCGCGCTTCCGCCATCCGACGCCGGATATGATCGTCGCGGCGGTGGCCCGCGCATCCGGCCTGAACTGAGGACGCTGAGATGGCCCTCTCCACCGCCTCGAACTTCGCCAAGCCCGATGACGCCTTCCGCGCCATCGTCGAGGCGCATCGCGGCCTCTCGGAAAAGGACAGCGCCGATCTCGATGCGGCGCTGGTCCTGATCCTCGCCAATCACATCGGCGACATCACCGTGTTGCGCGAGGCGATCACGCTCGCAAAACGGCGCATGATCGACACGAGCCAGCAACAGCAACAACAGCAGCAATAGCTGCCGACAACAGGGAATGAATTGATGGCGAAGGGTTTCGCATCCACCACCGATCTAGCCGAGAAGAAGGTCACCTTCTCCGAGATCGGCCCGGATCTCTATGCGTTCACCGCGGAGGGCGATCCGAACTCGGCCGTGATCGTCGGCGATGACGGCTGCATCGTGTTCGACGCGCAGGCGACACCGGCCATGGCCAACAAGGTGATCGAGCGCGTCAAGGCCGTCACCGACAAGCCGATCAAATATGTCGTGCTGTCGCACTACCACGCGGTGCGCGTGCTCGGCGCCTCGGCCTATCACGCGCAAGGAATCGTCGCTTCGCAGGAGACGCACCGGCTGATCGTCGAGCGCGGCCAGCAGGACTGGGACTCGGAGTACGGCCGTTTCCCCCGGCTGTTCCAGGACGCGCAGAGCATTCCCGGCCTGACCTGGCCGACGTTGACCTTCGAAGGCGAGATGACGATCCATCTCGGCAAGCGCGAGGTGCAACTGATCCAGCTCGGCGCCGGCCACACCTCCGGTGACATCGTCGCCTGGGTGCCGGACGCCGAGGTGATGTTCTCCGGCGATCTCATCGAATACCACTCGGCCTGCTATTGCGGCGACGCCTATTTGCGCGAATGGCCGTCCACGCTGAACGAGATCCGCGACTTCAATCCGAAGGCGATCGCGCCGGGCCGCGGCGACGCGCTGAAGGGCGAGGCCACCGTGCGCGAGGCAATCGCGATGACGCGGGACTTCGTCACCTCACTCTACGGCGCGGCGGAGGTTTCGGTCGCGAAGGGGCGCAGCCTGAAGGAATCGATGGCGGCCACGCGCGAGGTGATGGATCCCAAATTCTCGAGCTTCGCCATCTACGAGCACTGTCTGCCGTTCAACGTGTCGCGCGCCTATGACGAAGCCAGCGGCATCGACGATCCCGTGATCTGGACCGCCGAGCGCGACCGCGAGATGTGGGCACGCCTGCAAGGAGAAGGATGATGAACATCAACACATCGCCTGACCAGCTCAGCCGCGCGACCGGGCAGGTCACGCCGGGCTACATGTCCGGCTTCGGCAACTCGTTTGAGACCGAGGCGCTGCCCGGCGCGCTACCGATCGGCCGTAACTCGCCGCAGCGCTGCGCCTACGGGCTCTATGCCGAGCAGCTCTCCGGCTCGCCGTTCACCGCGCCGCGCGGCTCCAACGAGCGCTCCTGGCTGTACCGCATCCGCCCGTCGGTGAAGCACTCCGGCCGCTTCACGAAGGTCGATGCCGGGCTGTGGCGCACCGCCCCCTGCCACGAGCAGGAGATCACGGTGCAGCAGCTGCGCTGGGATCCGACGCCGCTGCCGACGGGCGAGGTCACGTTCCTGCAGGGCGTGCAGACCATGACGACGGCGGGCGACGCCGCGACCCAGGCCGGCATGGCGACGCATGTCTATCTGATCACCAAGTCGATGGTCGACCAGCACTTCTACAATGCCGACGGCGAGCTGATGTTCGTGCTGCAGCAGGGCCGCCTGCTGTTCGTCACCGAGTTCGGCCGCATCGACGCCGAGCCCGGCGAGATCGTCGTGATCCCGCGCGGCGTCAAGTTCCGCGTCGAGACTCCGGCCGGACCGGCGCGCGGCTATCTCTGCGAAAACTATGGCGGCGCCTTCACCTTGCCGGAGCGCGGCCCGATCGGCGCCAATTGCCTCGCCAACGCCCGCGACTTTCTGACGCCGGTCGCTTCCTACGAGGACAAGGACACGCTGACCGAGCTCTACGTGAAGTGGGGCGGCGCGCTGTTCAAGACCGAGCTCGGGCATTCGCCGATCGACGTCGTCGCCTGGCACGGCAACTTCGCGCCCTACAAATACGATCTGCGGACGTTCTCGCCGGTCGGCGCCATCGGCTTCGATCATCCCGATCCGTCGATCTTCACCGTGCTGACCTCGCCGTCAGAGACCGCCGGCACCGCCAATATCGACTTCGTGATCTTCCCCGAGCGCTGGATGGTGGCCGACAACACCTTCCGCCCGCCGTGGTATCACATGAACATCATGTCGGAGTTCATGGGCCTGATCTACGGCGTCTACGACGCCAAGCCGCAGGGCTTCGTCCCCGGCGGCATGAGCCTGCACAATTGCATGCTGCCTCACGGTCCGGATCGCGAGGCGTTCGATCACGCCAGCAATGGCGAGCTGAAGCCGGTCAAGCTCACGGGCACCATGGCCTTCATGTTCGAGACGCGTTTCCCGCAGCGGATCACCAAGCACGCCGCCGAGTCCGGCACGTTGCAGCCGAACTACGCGGATTGCTGGAATGGGTTGGAGAAACGCTTCGATCCTAACCGGCCTTAGCCCAGACCTCCGCCGTCATTCCGGGGCGCCGCGAAAGCGGCGAGCCCGGAATCCATAACCACGACCTGTCATGTGGATGAAAGCTGAGCCACAACCACCTCGCCTCGCACATCGTCCTGTGGCTATGGATTCCGGGCTCGGCCCTGCGGGCCGCCCCGGAATGACAGCGGGATACATGGCGCGAATTCAGGAACACAACGTGAAACACCCCAACGACCCCTCGCTCCGCTCCTTCATCCCGGTCGATCCGTCGTCCGACTTCTCGATCCAGAACCTTCCCTACGGCGTCTTCTCCGCCGCGGACTCCCCGAAGCCGCGCGTCGGCGTCGCGATCGGCGACTTCGTGCTCGATCTCGCCGTGCTCGAGGCCGAAGGATTGCTCGATCTCGCACCGGCCTATGAGGTGTTCGCGCAACCCTCGCTCAACGCCTTCATGGCGCTCGGCCCCGCCGTGTGGTCGAAGACCCGCGCCGCGATCAGCGCGCTGCTCCGCGACGACCATCCGCGCCTGCGCGACGACAAGACGCTGCGCAGTCGGGCGCTGCTGCCGCGCCAGGACGTCGCGCTGCACCTGCCGTTCCAGGTCGCCGGCTACACCGATTTCTATTCCTCGAAGGAGCACGCCACCAATGTCGGCGTGATGTTCCGCGGCAAGGACAATGCGCTGCAGCCGAACTGGCTGCATATGCCGATCGGCTACAACGGCCGTGCGTCGACGGTCGTGGTGTCCGGCACCAGAGTGCGCCGGCCGCGCGGCCAGCTCAAGCCGCCGAGCGCCGACGTGCCGAGCTTCGGCCCGTGCAAGCGGCTCGATTTCGAGCTGGAGATGGGCGTCGTCATCGGCCAGTCCTCGCCGCTCGGCGAGATGCTGAGCGAGGCGCAGGCGGAGGCGATGATCTTCGGCTTCGTGCTGCTCAACGACTGGAGCGCGCGCGACATCCAGCAATGGGAGTACGTCCCGCTCGGCCCGTTCCAGGCGAAGGCGTTCGCGACATCGATCAGCCCTTGGGTCGTCACGCGCGAGGCGCTGGAGCCGTTCCGCGTCGCCGGGCCGGTCCAGGATCCGGCACCATTGCCCTATCTGCAGCAGAAGGAAGCGCAGAACTACGATCTTGCGCTCGATGTCGCCTTGCGTGCGTCAGGCGGCAATGCTGCGCAGACCATCTCACAGACCAACTTCAAATACATGTACTGGTCGAGCGTGCAGCAGCTGATGCACCACGCCTCGTCGGGCTGCGCCATGAGCGTCGGCGACCTCCTCGGCAGCGGCACCATCTCCGGCCTCGACAAGCACCAGCGCGGCAGCCTCTTGGAAATCAGCTGGAACGGCACCGAGCCGGTCGAGCTCGCTGGCGGCGTGAAGCGCACGTTCCTGGAGGACGGCGACTCGCTCGTCATGCGCGGCTGGTGCCAGGGCAACGGCTATCGCGTCGGTTTCGGCGAAGTGGAGGGCACGATCGTTGCGGCCGAGTAGCCACTCCACCCACCGCCGTCATTCCGGGGCGCGCGCAGCGCGAGCCCGGAATCCATAGCCATGATCGGGAGGGTGGATGGAAGACATGGCCACGAGGAGCTCGCGCTACACGTCGAGTCGTGGTTATGGATTCCGGGCTCGGCCCTGCGGGCCGCCCCGGAATGACGAGGAGCGAGGTCAGCGCTTCTCCGGTGCGACGTTCTTCACGCGAGCAACAAACGCCGCGACGTCCTCGGCCGCGTACTTCAGATGCACGCGCTTGTCCGATGGCACCTGCTTCGCCGTGCAGACACCAGCGCGCCACTCCCGCGCCGGCCGGATCGGCCGGGTTGCGAAGCCGCCGCCGCAGTTCGGGCAGACGTTGAACAGCTTCGTCTCCACGCAATCCGCGCAGAAGGTGCATTCATACGAGCAGATCCGCGCGTCGACCGCGGACGGAGGCAGGTCCTTGTCGCAGGACTCGCAATTGGGCCGCAGCTGCAACGCCATGGTCGCCTCGCAAACCTTGAGTGAGACGAGTGTCGCAAAAGTAGCGGCAGCGGTGAATGCCGAAGTTCCCTCGATTTGCGCCAAGCGATCAGCCGGAGCGAAGGGACGCCAGCGGCAGCTTCGCGCTCTCCTTCAGCCGGTCGAGCACGATCGAGGAGCGCACATGGGCGACGCTCTGGTGCGGCATCAGCACGTTGTTGACGATGTCGGACAGGCTCTTGAGATCGCGCAGCACGACCTTGAGCAGATAGTCGGAGTCGCCGGTCAGCGCATAGGCCTCCTGGATGTCATCGACGCGGTTGACCAGCGCGCGAAACCTCTCGGCGTTGTCCGGCGAGTGCGTGGCCAGCGTGATCTGGATGAAGGCGATCAGCTCGAAGCCCAGCGCCTGGCTCGCGAGCTGGGCGCGGTAGCCGGCGATGACGCCAACCTCCTCCAGCCGCATCCGCCGCCGCGAGCATTGCGAGGCGGAGAGGCCGGCGAGGTCGGCCAGCTCCTGGTTGGTGAGCCGGCCGTCGTCCTGAAGTGCCGTGAGGATCTTGAGATCGAAGCTGTCGACCGAAATCATGCGCCATTTCCGCGGTTGATGCACGGATCGTGCATATCTGGACGAAAATGACAATGGTTTGCATGCTCCATGCGCCGAATCCGGAGGATGATCCGGGGATCAAGCCGAAGGAGCTGCCGTCCATGGGTCCGTTTCCGCACGATGCGCCGCCTGCCACCATCTCCGCCGACAACCCGATGGGCACCGACGGCTTCGAGTTCGTCGAATATGCCCATCCCGACGCGGGCGAGCTGCATGCCCTGTTCAAGCTGATGGGCTTCGTGGCCGTCGCCCACCACAAGACCAAGGCGATCACACTGTATCGCCAGGGCGACATCAACTATCTCGTCAACGAGGAGCCCGGCAGCCACGGCCACGACTTCGTCGCCGCGCACGGCCCGTGCGCACCGTCGATGGCATTCCGCGTCGTTGATGCCAAGAAGGCCTATGCCCGTGCGATCGCGCTCGGCGCGGAGCCAGCTGATCTGCCGGCGGCCCAGAAAACCCTCGACGTGCCCGCTCTTAAGGGCATCGGCGGCAGCCTGCTATATCTGGTCGATCGCTACGGCGCGAAGGGCTCGGCTTATGATCTCGAGTTCGAGTGGACCGGCGAGCGCGATCCGCGTCCCGCGGGCTCGGGCCTCTATTACATCGACCACCTGACCCACAACGTGCATCGCGGCCGCATGAACGTGTGGGCTGGCTTCTACGAAAAACTGTTCAACTTCCGCCAGATCCGCTTCTTCGACATCGAGGGCCGCGCCTCCGGCCTGTTCTCGCGCGCGCTGACCAGCCCCGACGGCAAGATCCGGATCCCGATCAACGAGGACGCCGGCGATGCCGGGCAGATCGAGGAATATCTGAAGACGTATCGCGGCGAGGGCATCCAGCACATCGCCTGCGGCGCGCGCGACATCTACGCGACCGTCGAGGGCCTGCGCGCCTCGGGCCTGCCATTCATGCCGTCGCCGCCCGAGACCTATTTCGAACGCATCGATTCCAGGCTGCCGAAGCACGGCGAGGACGTCGCGCGCCTCAAGCGCAACGGCATCCTGATCGACGGCGAGGGCGTCGTCGATGGCGGCCAGACCAAGGTGCTGCTGCAGATCTTCTCGGCCAACGCGATCGGCCCGATCTTCTTCGAGTTCATCCAGCGCAAGGGTGACGACGGCTTCGGCGAAGGCAACTTCAAGGCGCTGTTCGAGTCGATCGAGGAGGACCAGATCCGCCGCGGCGTGCTGAAGGTCGAGGCGGCGGAGTAGGGCGAGGGGGCCGGTCTGATCGAGAACCTACCGGCCCGCCTTCCACGCGCTCACGAGCGCGCCGATCTCGGCGGCCTCCGGCTCGCGAATGGTCGACGGCGTTCGCGAGAAGCGTGGCGCTGGCGCCGGCTGGGTCACGCCGTGGCGCTCGACGAACACGCCGCGCGCGGCCATGTGGGCGTGCTTCGGGGCTTCCGACATCGTCAGCACCGGCGCGAAGCAGATGTCGGTGCCCTCCATGATCGCGCACCACTCCTCGCGCGTCTTGCTCTTGAACACGCCGACCAGCTTCTCCTTCAGCGCCGGCCAGGCGCGCGGGTCCATCTGGGCCTCGAAGGCGGGATCGGAGAGGTCGGCGTGTTTCCGCAGCAGCGCGTAGAACTGCGGTTCGATCGAGCCGATCGAGATGAAGTTGCCGCAGGCGCATTCGTAGACGCCGTAGAAATGCGCGCCACCGTCCAGGAAGTTGCGCTCGCGCCCCTCGGTCCAGCGGCCCATCGCGGTGAGGTCGAAGAACATCGCGAGCAGCGAGGCCACGCCGTCGCACATCGCGGTGTCCACCACCTGGCCCTTGCCGGACCTGGAGGCTTCCAAGAGCGCCGCGAGCACGCCGACGACGAGATAGAGCGCGCCGCCGCCGAAATCGCCGACGAGATTGAGCGGCGGCACCGGGCGCTCCTTCGGCCCGATCGCGGCGAGCGCGCCGGTGATCGAGATGTAGTTGATGTCGTGGCCGGCGGCCTGCGCCAGCGGCCCTTCCTGGCCCCAGCCGGTCATGCGGCCATAGACCAGTCTTGGATTGCGCGCGAGCACGACGTCGGGGCCGAGCCCGAGCCGTTCCATCACGCCGGGACGGAAACCTTCGATGAGCGCGTCAGCGCCGGCGAGCAGGTCGAGCACGTCGGCAATGACCGCCTTGTCCTTGAGATCGAGTTCGATCACCTTGCGGCCGCGGCCGGCAACCGACTTCATATTCTTGCGCGCGCCGACGCGATCCAGCGTCACCACCTCCGCGCCCATATCGGCCAGCAGCATGCAGGCGAACGGCCCCGGTCCGATGCCGGCGAACTCCACGATGCGGAATCCGGCAAGCGGGCCGGTGGCGCGGGTCTGGTAGTGAGGAGCGGTCTTGTCGAGCACTTCGTTGTGTCCTTGGCTTCGCGCGTCTTGTCGCTTGCGTTTCCTGATCCGCAATTGTCCCGCGTGCCTCTCACCGATGCAAGCGCGCTGTATGCCGCAAAGCAAACGGCGCGCATCACTGCGCGCCGCGTGGAATTTGTCGTGCCGCGATGCGGAATGATCCGCGCCGTGACGTCAGCCCGCGGCTTGCACCGCGCGCTGCGCCATCACCTTCACGAGATTGGCGCGGTAATCGGCCGAGCCGTGGATGTCGCTGAGCAGGCCCGCCGCCGACACCGTCACGCCGTCGAGCGCCGACGCCGACCAGTTCGACTTCAGCGCTGCCTCGATCGCCGACACCCGCATCACGCCGCTCTGCGACGCGCCGGTGGCCGCGACGCGGACGTCGCCGCCCTTGGTCTTGGTGACGAACACGCCGGTCAGCGCGAAGCGCGATGCGGGATGGCGCATCTTCGCGTAGCCGGCCTTCTCAGGCACCGGGAACGACACCTCGGTGATGATCTCGCCGTCTTCCAGCGCCGTCGTGAACAGGCCCTTGAAGAAATCATCCGCCGAGATCGACCGCTTGTTGGTCTTCACGGTGGCGCCGAGCGACACCAGCGCCGCGGGAAAATCCGCGGCCGGATCGTTGTTGGCGATCGAGCCGCCGATCGTGCCGCGGGCGCGCACGGCGGGATCGCCGAGCACCGAGGTGAGATGGGCGATTGCGGGGATCGCCTTCTTCACATCGGCATTGGTCATGATGTCGTAGTAGGTCGTCGCCGCCTTGATTGTGAGCGTGTCGCCCGAGAGCTGCACGCCGATCAGGTCCTTGATCTTGCCGATGTCGATGACATCGGACGGCGAGGCGAGGCGCTGCTTCATGACCGGGATCAGGGTGTGACCGCCGGCGAGGAACTTGGCCTCGCTGCCCTTGGAGAACAAAGCTGCGGCCTCGTCGACCGAGGAGGCGCGATGATAGGTCGTCTCGTACATGGTTGCTCCTCCCGTTCGATCAGGCGTTGCCGTGGATCGCGTGCCAGACGCGGTCCGGGGTCGCCGGCATTTCGAGCTTGTTGTTGCCGATCGCATCCGTGATCGCGTTGATCACGGCCGCCGAGGCGCCGATCGCGCCGGCTTCGCCGCAGCCCTTCACGCCGAGCGGATTGCCCGGGCACAAGGTCGTGGTGTGGCTCAGCTTGAACGACGGCACATCGTCGGCGCGCGGCATCGCGTAGTCCATGAAGGACGCGGTGACCGGCTGGCCGTTGCCGTCATAGACGGCATGCTCCAGCAGTGCCTGGCCGATGCCCTGGACGAGTCCGCCATGGACCTGGCCCTCGACGATCATCGGGTTGATCAGCCGGCCGAAATCGTCCGCCGCGACGAAGTTGACGAACGACGTCTTGCCGGTGGCCTGGTCGACCTCGAGCTCGCAGATATAGGTGCCGGCCGGGAAGGTGAAGTTGGTCGGATCGTAGAAGGCGCTCTCCTTCAATCCGGGCTCCATCCCGTCGGGCAGGTTGTGCGCGGTGTAGGCGGCGAGCGCGACCATCGGCAGCGCGATCGACTTGTCGGTGCCGGTCACCTTGAACTCGCCGTTCTCGATGACGATGTCGCCTTCGGAGGCCTCGAGCGCATGCGCCGCGATCTTCTTGGCCTTGGCCTCGACCTTCTCCATCGCCTTCAGGATCGCGGTGAGACCGACGGCCGCGGAGCGCGAGCCGTAGGTGCCCATGCCGAACTGCACCTTGTCGGTGTCTCCATGGACGATCGAGACCTGGCTGATCGGCACGCCCAGGCGGTCGGCGATCAGCTGGCAGAAGGTCGTCTCATGGCCTTGGCCGTGGCTGTGCGATCCGGTGAGCACCTCGATGGTGCCGACCGGATTGACGCGGATCTCGGCCGATTCCCACAGGCCGACGCCGGCGCCGAGGCTGCCCACCGCCTTCGACGGCGCGATGCCGCAGGCCTCGATGTAGCAGGACAGGCCGATGCCGCGCAGCTTGCCCTGCGCCTTGGCGGCCGCCTTGCGGGCGGGGAAGCCGGCATAGTCGATCGCCTTCATCGCCGCGTCGAGCGAGGCGTTGAAGTCGCCGGTGTCGTAGGCCATGATCACCGGGGTCTGGTGCGGGAACTGGGTGATGAAGTTCTTCCGCCGCAGCTCCGCCGGATCCATCTTGAACTGCCGCGCCGCGGTCTCGACCAGCCGCTCGAGCAGATAGCTCGCCTCAGGGCGGCCCGCGCCGCGATAGGCATCGACCGGCGTCGTGTTGGTGTAGACGCCCATCACCTCGGCATAGATCGCCGGGATGTTGTACTGGCCCGACAGCAGCGTCGCGTACAGATAGGTCGGCACCGACGACGAGAACAGCGACATGTAGGCGCCGAAATTGGCGTGGGTCTTGACCCGCAGGCCGAGCATCTTGTGGTCGGCGTCGAACGCCATCTCGGCCTTGGAGATGTGGTCGCGACCGTGTGCGTCGGTCAGGAACGCCTCGGTGCGATCGCCGGTCCACTTGACCGGACGGCCGACCTTCTTCGAGGCCCACAGCGCCACCATCTCTTCGGGATAGATGAAGATCTTGGAGCCGAAGCCGCCGCCGACGTCGGGCGCGATCACGCGCAGCTTGTGCTCGGGTGCGATGTTGTAGAACGCCGACAGCACGAGGCGGGCGACGTGCGGGTTCTGCGACGTGGTGTAGAGCGTGAAGTGCTCCTCGGCCGTGTCGTAATCGGCGATCGCCGCGCGCGGCTCCATCGCGTTCGGCGCCAGCCGGTTGTTGGTCAGCTCCAGGCTGACGACGTGAGCGGCCTTGGAGAAGGCCGCACCGACAGCAGCTTCGTCGCCGATATGCCAGTCATAGACGACGTTGCCGGGAGCCTCGGGGTGCAGCTGCGGCGCGCCGGGCTTCAGCGCCGAGGGCATGTCGGCCACCGCCGGCAGCTCCTCATACTCGACCACCACGGCCTCGGCGGCGTCACGCGCGAGATTCTTGCTGTCGGCGATCACCACCGCCACGGCCTGGCCGACGAAGCGCACGGTCTCCGGCGCCATCGCCGGCCATGCGCCCATCTTCATCGGCGAGCCGTCCTTGGAGGTGATGGCCCAGCCGCAGATCAGGTTGCCGACCTTGTCGTCGACGATCTGCTTGCCGGTCAGCACCGCGACCACGCCCGGCATCGCCTCGGCGGCCGAGGCGTCGATGCTCTTGACCTTGGCGTGGGCATGCGGGCTGCGGATGAAATGGGCATAGGTCATGCCCAGAAGCTTGATGTCGTCGACATACCGGCCCTTGCCGGTGATGAAACGCTTGTCCTCCTTGCGGACGACGCTTGCGCCAATGCCTTCCATACCCATGCGAATCTCTCCCCTACCGGAGTTTGTTGTCCCGCCGCGGCCAGCGCGCGCAGCGGTCGTGGTCTCGGTATTGATTGAAAGACGTCGAAAGCCGACGGCTGCCTTTGTTATTCGGCGGCCTGGGCGACCTTCATGCGGCCCGCGGCGTCGAGCACGGCCTTGACGATGTTGTGATAGCCGGTGCAGCGGCAGATGTTGCCTTCCAGCTCCTCGCGCACCGTGGCCTCGTCGAGATGGCCTCCGTGGCGGTGCACAATATCGATTGCGGACATGATCATGCCCGGCGTGCAATAGCCGCATTGCAGGCCGTGATTGTCGCGGAAGGCGGCCTGCATCGGGTGCAGTTCGTCGCCCTTGGCGATGCCTTCGATGGTGGTGACGTTGGCGCCGGCGGCCTGGCCGGCCAGCACGGTGCAGGACTTCACGGCCCGGCCGTCGATATGGACGACGCAGGCGCCGCACTGGCTGGTGTCGCAGCCGACATGGGTGCCGGTGAGATTCAGATGATCCCGCAACAGATGCACGAGCAGCGTGCGATCCTCGACCTCAGCCGAGACCGCCTTGCCGTTCACCGTCAATTTGACTGTCGACACGAGTAACCTCCCGATGAATTATTCTTATTCTGATTAGAAACAGCGCCCTCAGAACTTTGCAACTCGAATTTTCGTCTGAGATGTCATTGCGACGTCGTGCGCGTGACAACGGCGATTCGGTCGCATCTGTCCTGCCAGGGAAGGCGGCGACGGTCGGCCGGCAGCCACGGGCGCGTCCGCTCGCCGGCCGGCGCCGCGACTGCAGGCTGTATGCCAATGCCGATCATTTACCGTGCCTTAGCCATTGTGACGTAGTTTTGATCACGCTTCGGTGCGTGCCGCCGGGCGGGCTGTTCTGGGCCAAGATAAAGAATGAGCTGTCGGGGGTGGGAATGTCTGCGCAATTTGCGCCGCAGTCGCGGCGTGCCAATTTTCTGACCCTTCGCTTTCGTGGCAAGATCGTGCTCGGCTTCGCCGTGGTGCTGGCGATCTCCGCCGTCAGCATCGGCTTCTCCTATCTCGGTTTCGAGCAGGTCGCCGGCGCGGTCGCGACGTATCGCGGCAGCGTTGCCGAAGCCGATGCCGCCCGCAATATCGACCGCGAGCTGGTGTCCTATCAGGCGCTTGCCCGCCATTTCGCCTTGACCGGAAAGGCTGAGGACGAGGCCGCCGCCGCGGCCGCCCAGCAGGCACTCCAAGCCGCCATCGAGAAGTCGATGGCGGCCACCGGGCCGGCGCGGCGGACGCAGGTCAGCAAGCTCCAGGCGCAGTTCCAGGCCTTTGCCAAGATCTTCTCCGACATTGTCGCCCTGACCCGGGAGAACGCGAAGCTCGCGACCGACCAGATCGGGATCATCGGCAACAAGATCCGCTTTAAGTTCGACGACCTCGCCGATACGGCCGCGCTCGCCGGCCTGCCCACGGTACAGACCACGGCCAAGGACCTGACGGGCCAATATCTGACGGCGTCCGCACTGGTCGGCACCTTCATCGCAAAGCCGGACCCCAAGACGGCGGATGGCGCCATTGCGCGAACGCGCTTCCTGGAGACGTCGCTGGTCACGATCTATGCCAATGACGAGAAGATCACCCAGCGGGTCACCGAGCTCGGCGACCTGATCAAGCAATACCGCGCCGCCTTCATCAAGCTGTCGGAGAACACCAAGCAACTGGCCAAGCTCGAGCAGGAGATGGCGGCCAACGGCACCGAGATCCTGTCGCTATCGAACGGCCTCAAGTCCGATGTTGCCGCCGACCAGCAGCGCATCGAGGCCGCCGCCAATGCCACGATCAGCGACATCGAGCGGCTGATTGCGATGCTCGCGATCGGCGGCCTCACGCTCGGCGCCGCGCTGGCGCTGATGCTCGGCAACGGCATTTCCAAGCCGATGATCTCGATGTGCAAGGCGATGCGCGAGCTCGCCTCGGGCAATTTCGACGTCAAGCTGCCCGGCCTCGGCCGCGCCGACGAGATCGGCGAGATGGCGGCCGCGGTGGAGGAGTTCAAGGTCCAGGCCGTCGCCAAGGCCGAACGCGACGCGGCGACGCAGGACGCCCAGAACAAGGCCGCCGGCGCCGCGCGCCGCGCCGAGCTGATTCGCTTCGCCGACGAATTCGAGGCCGCCGTGGGCTCGATCGTGTCCAACGTCTCGACCTCGGCGCAGCAGCTCGAGCACGCTGCCTCGACCCTGACGCGGACGGCCGAGACCACCCAGACGCTGGCCAGCCGGGTCAGCGGCACCTCCGATCAGGCCTCCGGGCGCATCCAATCGGTGGCAAGCGCCACCGACGAGCTGTCGGCGTCGGTCAACGAGATCGGCCGCCAGGTTCGCGAGTCCAACCGTATCGCGGAATCCGCGGTAGCGCAGGCTGAGGAGACCGACGGCCGCATCGGCAAGCTGTCGCGCGCCGCCCAAGAGATTGGTGACGTCGTCAAGCTGATTACCGCGATTGCCGAGCAGACCAACCTCTTGGCCCTCAACGCCACCATCGAGGCCGCCCGCGCCGGCGATGCTGGCCGCGGCTTCGCGGTGGTTGCCTCCGAGGTCAAGTCGCTAGCCGAGCAGACCGCCAAGGCTACCGACGATATCTCCAACCACATCTCCGGCATGCAGGCGGCGACCCAGGAGTCGGTTGCGGCGATCAAGCAGATCGGCGGCACCATCCGGCAGATATCGACCATCGCCTCGTCGATCGCCACTGCTGTCGAGCAGCAGGACGGGGCGACGCAGGAGATCGCGAAGAACGTGCAGGGCGTCGCCGCCGGCACGCAGGCCGCGGCGACCGATATTACCCAGGTCAATCGCGGCGCCACCCAGACCGGCGAAGCCTCGGAGGAAGTGCTGCGCTCCGCCCAGTCGCTGTCGTCAGAGAGCGCAAGGCTGCGCGAAGAGCTCAACCGCTTCATGGCGAACATCCGCGCCGCGTGAGGCGCGCTGCGCTCGGGTGTCTTCCCGGAGCTCGTGGCTGCAGAACGCGCCGCCAAATCCCCCGCTGTCATCCCGGCGAACGCCGGGATCCATACGCCGTGTCAGACTTGGGGCGGGTGGTATCAATCGCATGCCCTATTCGAGCACTAGGCGGTATGGGTCCCGGGTCGGCGCCCGCTGACGCTTTGCGTCATCGGGCTTGCCCGGGACGACAGCGGTGGGTGGAGCGGTACCGGGCTGAACCGCATGCGCGAGGCCGTCTCGTCCCGCAGCCAGCAGTTCGCAGCCGAGTTCCTTTCCCCGCCGTCGGAACCCCCAGCTCACCGGGACGTTGGGTCGCAGCGGCAGGACATCGCTGCCGCATTTGCTCCACCCTCTCCGGTCTAGCATGCGGTGCGACCCGCGCCGTCGCAGTGGGATTCCATGGCACCCCGGCAGGCATCGTTTCCGCATCTCCGTGTGATCACGTCAGAGCCGTCAAGCGAGGCGGCGCGGCTGCCGCCGGCGGACGATCGCATCATCGAGACCAACATCCCAGCCCGCCTCGATGACCTCCGTTGGAGTCCATTCCACACCCGCGTCGTGCTCGCGCTCGGCATCACCTGGGTGCTCGACGGTCTCGAAGTCACGCTCGCCGGCGCGCTCTCCGGCGCGCTGAAGCATAGCTCCAGCCTACACTTCTCCAATCTCGACATCGGTCTCGCTAACAGCGCCTATCTCGCCGGCGCCGTGCTCGGCGCGCTCGGCTTCGGCTGGCTCACCGATCGCATCGGCCGCAGAAAACTGTTCTTCATCACGCTGGCGCTCTATCTCTCCGCCACCGCCGCGACGGCGCTGTCCTGGAATGTCGCGACCTACGCGCTGTTTCGTTTTCTCACCGGCGCCGGCATCGGCGGCGAATACACGGCGATCAATTCGACGATCCAGGAACTGGTGCCGGCCCGCTATCGCGGCTGGACCGATCTGATGATCAATGGCAGCTTCTGGCTCGGCGCGGCCCTTGGCGCGGTCGGCGCCATCGTGCTGCTCGATCCCGCCTTTGCCGGGCCGGACGTCGGCTGGCGCCTCGCCTATGGCATCGGTGCCTGCCTCGGTCTGATCGTGCTGGTGATGCGGATGTGGATTCCCGAGAGCCCGCGCTGGCTGATGATTCACGGCCATCCCGAGGAGGCGCATGACATCGTTGCCTCGATCGAACGCGAGGTCACCGGCTATGACCGCGAGGAGCGCGCGAAAACGCTACCAAAAATCCGCCTGCGCATGCGTGACCACACGCCGCTTGGCGAGGTCGCGCGCACGCTGTTCTCGGTCTACCGCCAGCGCTCGCTGGTCGGCCTGACGTTGATGATCGCGCAGGCGTTCTTCTACAATGCGATCTTCTTCACCTTCGCACTGGTGCTGACCGATTTCTACGGCATCAAGTCCGATCATGTCGGATGGTACATTCTGCCGTTCGCGGCCGGCAACGTGCTCGGCCCGCTGCTGCTTGGCCGTCTGTTCGATACGCTCGGCCGCCGCGCGATGATCACCTTCACCTACGGCGTCTCGGGCGCGCTGCTCGCGCTCACCGGCTATCTGTTCTCGATCGGCGTCCTGAGCGCGCAGACGCAGACGGCGGCCTGGATGGTGATCTTCTTCTTCGCGTCGCCAGCCGCAAGCGCGGCCTATCTCACGGTGTCGGAGAATTTTCCGCTCGAGGTTCGCGCGCTCGCAATCGCGCTGTTCTATGCGATCGGAACCGGCATCGGCGGCGTCGCCGGACCGGCGCTGTTCGGCGCGCTGCTCGACTCCGGCGCGCGCGGCGCGGTGTTCGGCGGCTATTTGTTTGGCGCGGCGCTGATGGGGGTGGCCGCGCTGGTCGCCTGGCGCTATGCGATTGCAGCCGAGCGGAAGTCGCTCGAGGAGGTCGCGCGTCCGCTGGCCGTGATGGAGTAGGTGATGATGGCGGATAATTCCGATCTGATCGTATCCGGAGTCTCCGAGCCGGCTGAGGTCGTGCCGACGCCCCTGAGCCTCGTGCCGCATCTGCAAGACGTCGCGATCCTGCTCGACATCGACGGCACCTTGCTCGATCTCGCGCCCACGCCGCGCGAGGTCTGGGTGCCGCCGGGGCTGATGGAGACGCTGAACACTCTGCTGCAGCGAACCTCCGGCGCGCTGGCGCTGGTGTCGGGCCGGTCGCTCAACGATATCGATCTCATCTTCGCGCCGGAGGTCTATCCCGCGGTCGGCGGGCATGGCGCCGAGATGCGGCTGGCTGGTGGCAACGAAGCGGATTCCATCAAGGCGCCGCCGCTCGACAAGGAGCTCAAGCGCCGGCTCGCGGCGATCGCCAAGCTCAGTCCCGGCATTCTGCTCGAAGACAAAGGCTATTCGCTGGCGCTGCATTATCGCCTAGCGCCGCAGGCGGAGAAGGCGATCTACGAGGAGGTGTCGCGCATCCGCGCCGAGCTGCCGGGGGCGCCGATCGAGGTGCTGCCCGGCAAGAGCGTCTGCGAGATCAAGCATGCCGGATTCACCAAGGCGAGCGGCGTGCGCGAACTGATGCGGCGAGCGCCGTTCGAAGGACGCAAGCCGTTCTTCATCGGCGACGACGTCACCGATGAGACGGTGTTCGCGATCATGCCCGATTTTGCCGGCCTGTCGTTCTCGGTCGGCCGTCGCGCGCTCGGCGTCGATGGACATTTCGACGCTCCGGATGACGTGCGCACGTTCCTGGCCTGCCTTGCCGAAAGCGGAACTAATAAGATGTCGCGCTGAGCGCGGCGATCCCTCGAAGTTCCACTTGTTAGTTCCCCGTGCATGGCGTTTGCGACCGCTATGCATTGTCTTTGATTAGAAATGCTCTGACTTGATCCGCGCTTTGATTAGACCGCGCGGTCGCCTGAATTTGGTTTCAATTGGTTGAAAGGGTGGCCCGGAACCATATTGATGAACGGTTGTTAACCGACATGACCAACAGGAGGGGAGCTGTGAACCTCGTCGTGGTTTCGAATCGGGTGGCCCGTGGCAAAGCCAATGAGCCAATGACCGGCGGACTTGCGGCAGCTCTGCTGCCCGTTGTGGAGAATTCCGGGGCAGTTTGGGTGGGTTCCTCCGGCCGTGTGCGCGACGGCGCGCAGATGGAACCGATTGCGCAGATCGAACAGCTGGGCAGCGGCGCACTGGCGCTGCTGGACCTGCCGGCCGCGCATTATGCGGGCTATTACGAAGGGTTCGCCAATTCGGCGCTGTGGCCCGCGCTGCATTCGCGCAGCGATCTGATCCGCGTCTCGCATGACGACTATCGCTCCTATCGCGAGGTCAACGCCTTCGTGGCGCGAGCGCTGCTGCGGTTCCAGAAGCCGGACACGCTGTTCTGGATTCAGGACTATCACTTCCTGTCGCTCGGTGCCGAACTGCGTACGCTCGGTGTCAAGAGCCCGATCGGCTTCTTCCTGCACACGCCGTGGCCCGCGCGCAGCGTCATCGACAGCGTGCCGAATCACCGCGATCTCGTCACCGCAATGCTCGCCTACGATCTCATCGGTTTCCAGACCGAGGACGATCGTGATAATTTCATCGCCTGCCTGCGCGCCGATCTCGGCCTCCAGGTGCGCGACGGCATCGTCAGGTCACTGCATGGCCGTACGCGCCTCGCCGTGTTTCCGATCGGCATCGATGCCGACAAGTTCGCGCAGCAGGCGGCGAAGGCAGCCTCGCATCCGGACGTGTCGCGGCTGCGTCGCAGCCTGCATGGCGAGAAGCTCGCGATCGGCGTCGACCGGCTCGACTATTCCAAGGGCCTCGTCAATCGCATCAACGCGTTCGACCGGATGTGGGCGATGCATCCGACCTTGTTGCGTGCGGCATCGTTGCTGCAGATCGCGACGCCGTCGCGCGAATCGATCGAGGCCTATGGCAATTTGCAGAGCGAGGTCGCCCGCCTCGTCAGCGAGGTCAATGGCCGCCACGGCGAGGTCGATTGGACGCCGATCCGCTACCTCAACAAGGGCTATGGCCAGGGCGTGCTGGCCGGACTCTATCGCAGTGCCCAGGTCGGCGTCGTGACGCCGCTGCATGACGGCATGAACCTCGTCGCCAAGGAGTATGTGGCGGCGCAGAGTCCGGCCGATCCCGGCGTACTGGTGCTGTCGAAATTCGCGGGCGCCGCCAACGAGCTCGATGCGGCCTTGCTGGTCAATCCGCACGACATCGACGGCATGGCGCGGACGATCGCGATGGCGCTGTCGATGCCGCTCAACGAGCGTCGCATGCGCTACGAGATCATGATGACCAAGCTGCGGCGGCATTCGATTCAGCAATGGTTTGCGGATTTCCTCGAGGCGCTGCAGGACGGCGACGCGCAGGACGCCGCCGATATCGAACCTCTGCCTGCCGCGCCGGCGGGCTTCCTCGGCAGCCGCTCGATATCGTCGACCGCCCGCTATCACTGAGGCGATACGGATCGCGGCGCGGCCAGCCGGCCGCGGTCGGCTCAATGGCAGTAGGCGACGCCGTCGAGCACGGCGCAACGCAGCTTGTTCGGCGAACTCGGATTGTCCATCGGCACCATGCCGTTGCCCTGGCCGACGAACACGCCGGGGCCAACGACCACCGACGCCTTGTTGCCGACGATGACGGACGGATGCGGCTTCAGGCTCGATTTGGTCCCGTCCGGCCACAGGATGGCGTCGCCCTGCCAGATCCCCTTGCGGCCGTCGTCGCAGGTCACGTCGACGCCCTGCCGGGTGCATTGATCTGCCCGGGCCGCGCCGATCGCGGCGAGGCTCAGCACAGCGGTCAGCAGGAGGCGGGCGAGGGCGGGGTGCGTCATGGCAGCGGTCCATCTTGGGGCGCGGCCGCAGCCGGCCGCAAATCAGTGGTCGTGGCATGGCGAGCGCCGGTTCACCCGCCACCCGGGGGCCGAGAGCGGCCTCCGAACGGGCTTCCAGCGCCGCCCAATTGGCGTTTTTTATCAGCGATTTGGGGGAAATTTAGCCCGAGAGCCTCCGCCCGGCTTGCAAAACGCCGCCGACCCCGCCAAGAGAGGGCCGCCGGAGAGATGGCCGAGTGGCTTAAGGCGCACGCTTGGAAAGCGTGTGTGCGGGAAACCGTACCGTGGGTTCGAATCCCACTCTCTCCGCCAGTCCCCCATCGCAGCCATTCCCCAGCCTGCCAAAATGCCTGCTTAACAATGCATTAACAGGGTGGGATCATTGCCGGCCCTTCACAGGATGAACCATCCCAACCCGGTCTGGACCGGGTCTTAGGCCGAACTCACCGGGGATCGCAGGTGGTTCATGCTGACTGACGTTCAGATCCGGAAAACCTAGGCGGCTGTCGGGCCTAGAGGCTCACCGACGGCCGCAGCGTCCCCGTCTACGCCTTTCCTGCCGACGGCAAGTGGTGGGTGCCAATTGTGGCGCAGACCGTGTCGACGGCTCGCGCCGATGCCTTGCATAGAGGGTGCTTGAGCAGCGTGCGACGACATCGCTGTCCGATCGTCATCTATCAACTCTGTGCGGACCTCATGCGCGGCAAAAATCGCGGTCGCACGAACCGGCTCAGCCAGCCGGGGTCGAATCAATTGATGCTGTTGGCGAGGGCTTGGCTTGTCCCTGGTTGCTCGGGCGATGCGGGCGTGCGCGCTCCCGGATCCTCCGCAGCACTCCTTCGGGTCCTGACGTGGGCCTCCTCTTCCAGCAATGCGAGAGTGCGTCGCTGCTGCACCGGGCAAATATGACGAGGTGCTCGCCGATCTCGCTGGCGAGGGCTTCTATGGGCTCGACCTGTTGCAGGCTCATGTAGAGTGCGTAGATGGGCAGGCCAGGACGATGGGCGCGGCGATGGCGAGCACGCCTGGCTGCCAGGAGACCGCGCGGTGGAGGCGGGAGCGATCGCGCGCGCGATCGGCGGAAGAGTGGTCCTGAAGATCCTGTCCTGCCAGATCACGCACAAGAGCGACGTCGGTCGTGTCGCCGTCAATCTGCAGCAGCCGGTAACGCCAGCACATCAGTCGACATCAGCGCGGATCGCCACGGCATGCAGACGCACAAGGGCGGGAACAAACGTGGTCGACAGCCTCATTCGATGTGCTAGCTTGCCGAGTTCCTATGGCCATCACCCTCGCTGAGACTTGAATGCCCGGATTGCAGCAATGAAGCTCGACCGCATCGATATCAAGATCCTGCATGAACTGCAGAAGAACGGTCGGGTTACCAATGTCGAGCTCGCGAAGCTGGTCAATCTGTCGGCGAGCCCTTGCCTGATGCGCGTCAAGAAACTGGAATCCGAAGGCTATATTTCCGGGTATTCGGCGCAGATCAACGTGGCCAAGCTCGGCTCGACGCTTACCGTCTTCACCGAGGTCACGCTGAAGAACCACCAGCAGGTCGACTTCGCCCGCTTCCTGGCTGCGGTCGAGAAGGTGGAGGAAGTGGTCGAGTGCCATCTCGTGTCTGGCGGATATGACTATCTCTTGAAGGTGGTGACCGCCGGAATCAGCGAGTATCAGGAGCTCATGGAGCGACTGAGCAACATGAATGTCGGCATCGACAAGTACTTCAGCTTCGTCGTCCTGAAGTCCCCCTTGGTGCGGGCTCACCTTCCGCTGAAGACCCTTTTCCCGCTTTGATCGACGTTGGGCCGCCGGCTTTCGGCTGCCGATGCGGAGCAAGAACAGCCGGCGGAGTGCCGCGGCCACCCATGACTTTATGCCGAAACCAACGGGAGAAACGAAATATCCTGCTTAATGCCGGTGGAAAATGGTGATCCGCCCGAACCGTTCCGACCTACCTTGATGGCACCATTCCAGGCTCGCTTCGCCGACGACGAGGATAGTGCTTATGACCCGCTTCCGCCCCAAATACATCACCTTCGACTGCCACGGCACGCTGATCCACTTCCAGATGGCGGAGGCGGCTCGCGACCTCTACGGCGCGCAGCTGAGCGAGCCGCAGATGCTCAAATTCATTGCGAACTTCTCAGCCTATCGGCTGGATGAGGTGATGAAGCATTGGCAGCCTTACGCGACCGTCGTCCACAATGCTCTCGAGCGGACTTGCAAGCGCAACGGCGTCACGTTCCGCCCCGAGGATGCCCGCAACATCTATGACCGGGTTCCGAGCTGGGGGCCTCATCCCGACGTGCCGGAGGGGCTGGCGAAGGTTGCCAAGGAGATCCCCCTGGTCACGCTGACGAACTCGATGGACGCCCAGATCGGCTCCAATGTCGCCAAGCTCGGCGCCCCCTTTCATGCGGTGTACACGGCTGAGCAGGCCGGCGCCTACAAGCCTCACTTCCGCGCCTTCGAGTACATGTTCGACATGCTGAATTGCGGTCCGGAGGACATCCTGCACTGCTCCTCTTCCTTCCGCTACGACCTGATGTCCGCGCATGATCTGGGCATCAAGAACAAGGTCTGGGTCAATCGCGGCCATGAGCCGGCCAACCCTTACTATGGATATGTCGAGATTCCCGACATCGCTCATCTGCCGGGCGTGGTCGGTCTCTAGATGAGATCCTGATCGTCTCCGGCGCTCGCCTGGTCATGCCGAGCGCCGGAGTGATAAGTCCGTCAGGACAGTCACGCAGAGGCAGTCCATTCACTGAGACGTATTTCCACGCTGCCCTCGGCCGTGAGGGCGATGCCGCCAGGTGTCGTCGACATCGATCGCCTCCGGCGGCGGCTGCCGCGCCACTATACCTGCAGGGGCGGATCGAATGGCTGTCCTCACAACTGGCGCATAGCGCCGAGGTCGTCCTGCCGGAAGGCGAGCGTCTGTCCATGAAGGTCTCCAATCGTCACGAGGCGGCGTCGAGCGCTTGACGTCCGGCCTGGACGCGCTGAGCCCGCGCTCCCGGGAGCCCGTGGGGCATGCCACGCCGGTCTGTTCTTCGGGATCGACATGGTGTTCGAAGGAATGTCGCCGATCGCCCGCCGCGCGACAACGCTCGATGTCGTCAACGTGCTGCGCGATGATGGAGTGCTCATCAGCACGGCCGGAGCAAACGAGGATGCGCTGAAGGTGCGCCCGCCGCTGACCTGCGAAGCTCAGCACGTCGACCGGTTTCTGGCGGCGCTGGAAAGCGCTCTCGAAGGTTCGTGCGCTGGCTGATGTGTCGTCGGCCGAGAGCGTGATCAACGGTACGGATCCGAAGCGAAGCCGTGCAATTTCGATCGGCCGCGACGCCTAAAACGCGATGAACCGCTTCGCACCGCAACCGAGACCTTGCGGTCGCGTGTGCCGTCGCGCTCTTGCTCATCAAATACGCCGCCGCTGCCGGTTTGCTGGGCAACGCAGTTGCGAAGGCGGCGACCGGGCCGGAGTAGCCGACTACTACATCCACCGACGACTCGAGTGGCGGCGCCGCCGAAGTCGGGAAAATCCAGCGATCGAAGGATAAAATACCGAAACGCGCCTGGCCCGCAGACGAGTATGCTGCGCCCCTCGCACCATTCAGCGTTTCTTGTGGTGATGGACGCGCAACACTTGACGGAACGGGCCACGAAATCCTGGTTGGACGTCGTGACCGGCGACCACTTCACGCGACGCTCTCAAGTTAGGCAGTCCGTCCTGGCTTGGGTCTCCTACCCCATCATTGTGACGATCTATTAGCTCGAGCTGAGAGAAATCGATGATGCCTCAATCGCACACCGTTGGGACCGTGGCGCCGGCCCTTTCGGTTCGTGGGCTGACAGTCGATCTGCCGCGGGGCATGGAGCGGCGCCACGCGGTCGAGAACATCACGTTCGATCTTCTCGACGGCCAGATCCTTTGCATCGTCGGTGAATCCGGCTCGGGCAAGTCGGTCACGGCCAACACCATCATGGGCCTCCTGCCGCGCAAGATCGCGGTATCGGCCGGCGCCATTCAGCTCGGTGGACCAGAGGGGACGGCGATCATCGGCGCCGCACCTGCAGCGCTGCGCTCGGTGCGGGGCCGCGTCGTCTCGATGATCTTCCAGGACCCGCTGTCGGCCCTCAACCCGCTGATGACGGTCGGCGAGCAGATTGTGGAGGTGCTGACCGCGCATGACGTGGGGACGAAGGACTGGCAGCGAAAGCGCGTCGTCGAGCTGCTGACGGAGGTCAATCTTCCCAACCCGCAGCTGATGTACGATCAGTATCCGTTCCGGCTGTCGGGCGGACAGCGTCAGCGCGTCATGATCGCGATGGCGCTCGCGCTCGAACCGAAGGTGCTGATCGCCGACGAGCCGACCACCGCGCTCGATGTGACCACCCAGGCGCAGATCCTGCACCTCATCCGCGACATTCAGCGGCGGAAGGGGATGAGCGTCATGTTCATCACCCATGACTTCGGAGTCGTCGCCGAGATCGCCGACAGCGTCGTCGTCATGGAGAAGGGCCGCATCGTCGAGCAGGGCAGTGCCAATGAAGTGCTGAAGTCGCCGTCTCACCCCTACACCCAGCGCCTCATCGCGGCTGTGCCCAATCTTACCGGCCAGGACCGTGCATCGGTGGCAGGCGGATCGCAGGACGTGATCCTCAAAGTCGAGGGGCTGTCAAAGACCTATCGGAGCGGCAGCGCGCTGTTGGGCAGCCAGCGCGTGGTCCCCGCCGTGCAGGACGTCTCGTTCGACATCGGTCCCGGCCGCACGCTCGGGATCGTCGGCGAAAGCGGCTCGGGCAAGTCCTCGCTCGGCCGTCTGCTGGTCAAGCTGCAGGATTGCGACGGCGGCAGGATCCTGTTCGAGGGCCGTGACATCGCTGCGCTCTCGGAGGCGGAGTTTCGTCCGCTGCGGCCGAAGATCCAGATGATCTTCCAGGACCCCTTCGCATCGCTCAACCCGCGCGCCATGATCGGCCACATCCTGACCGTGGGGCCGGTCGCGCACGGGATGCCCCGGGCTCAGGCTCAAGCCGAGGCCAAGGAGCTTCTGTCACATGTGGGTCTCGATGCAGGTGCCTTCGACCGTTATCCGCACGAGTTTTCCGGAGGCCAACGCCAGCGCATCGGCATCGCGCGGGCCCTGATGTTCAAGCCCAAGCTGCTCGTCGCCGACGAAGCGGTGTCCGCCCTCGACGTGTCCATCCAGGCGCAGATCCTCAAGCTCCTCGACCAGATCCAGCGTGAGACGGGCGTGTCGATGATCTTCATCACGCACGATCTGCGCGTCGCCAGCCAGATCTGCGACCAGATCGCGGTGATGCAGAAGGGGCGGATCGTGGAGCAGGGGCCGCCGTCCCAGATCTTCCTCAATCCGCAATCGTCCTACACGCGCGAACTCGTGGCCGCCATTCCGGGTGAGAAGCCGACCTGACCCGGTCGCTCGCCTGCCCCTGATCCAAGCACTTCAACCGACAAACGTAACGCAATCTGGAACGGAGAGACGACGTCATGACGGATACGACCAGCGCCCGGCCTCGCTACTCACGCCGTGATGCCCTGCGCCTGACGGCGGCAGGGGGACTTGCGACCTTCGTCGCTCCGCAGTTTCGAGGCGGCGAAGCCTTCGCGCAGGGGAAGGCGCCCAAGGGCCGCGTGGTGGTCGGCGTCTCGCAGGAGCCCACCACCTTCAATCCGCTGATGGTCCATGTCGAGGTCGACGACGCGGTGATCTTCTCGATGTTCGACGCCTTGATCCGCGTCGACCCCAATGGCGTGATGCAGCCCAATCTCGCGACCGAGGTGCCGAGCCAGGCGAACGGCGGCATCTCGAAGGATGGTCTGCTCTGGCGCATCCGCCTGCGCGACGACGTCAAGTGGCACGACGGCACGCCGTTCACGGCCGAGGACGTGAAGTTTACGCTGGAGCTCATCGTCAATCCGAAGTTCCGAGCCTGGCGCACCGGCGGTCACTCGCTGATCCGCGACCTGAAAGTGGTCTCCCCGACCGAAATCACCTGGCGGATGGAAAGCGCCTTCGCTCCCTATCTCGCCTTCCTTGCCGAAACCTTCATCGTGCCCAAGCATCTCCTGGAGAAGGAGGCCGATCCGAACATCACGGCCTTCGGTCAGGCGCCGGTCGGCACCGGCGCCTTCAAATGGGGGCAGCGCGTTCCCGGCGATCGAGTCGAGCTCGTGGCCAATCCGAGCTACTTCGGACAGGGGCCGTTCATCAATCAGCTCGTCTTCAAGTACATCCCGGATCTGACGGTGCTCTACACCCAGTTCCAGAGCGGCGACGTGGATCTCGTGGATCAAGCCTACATCACCGCCGACCACTACGAAGAAGCCAAGAAGCTGCCCGGCCGCACGGTCGATCTCGAAGCCGGATCGGCCGTCGAGGGGATCTTCTTCAATCTCGAGCGGCCGCAGTTCAAGGATCCGGCGGTGCGCAAGGCGCTCTACGCGGCCCTCGACCGCAAATCGATCATCGATACCATCTATTACGGCGTCGGCACCGTGACCGAATCGTTCATGCCGCCGCAATCCTATTACTATGACCGGACCTTGCCGGTTCAGGACTTCAACCTGAATGCCGCGCGCAAGATCCTCGATGACGCCGGCTGGGTGCCCGGTGCAGACGGCATTCGCGCCAAGGGCGGCGTGCGCCTGTCCTTTGCCAATTCGACGACGGCGGGCAATCATCTGCGCGAGCAGATGCAGCAGTTCATGCAGCAGATCTTCCGCGAGATCGGCGTCGAGATGACCATCTCGAACCTGCCGCCTGCCGTCATGTGGGGCGACTTCTGGACGAAGTCCCAGTTCGACACGGGCCTTTCCGGCGTCACCTTCCTGATTGCGTCCGATCCCGATGTCACCAACCGCTTCGCCTCCACCTCCAGCGTGGCCCGCGGCGGCCAGGGGTCGAACGTCATGCAGTATTCCAATCCGAAGGTGGACGAGCTCCTGAAGCAGGGACGCAGCACCTTCGATCAGGAGGAGCGTCGCAAGATCTACAGCCAGGTGCAGCGGATCATCCGGGAGGAGCTGCCGTTCCTGCCGGTGTTCTCCTATACCAACATCCTCGGGCGCAAATCGAAGCTGGAAGGCTTCAAGTTCAATCCCAACACGCGCACCGCCTCCTGGAACGTCGCCTCCTGGTCCTGGAAATCCTGAAGACCTTCACAGTCCTTTCCATCCGCCGCTTGACGGCGGATGGACCCTGTTTCTGATGCCGTCATCATGGGCGATAACGAAAAATGCGCGGCTTTCTACTCAAGCGGCTTCTGCAGAGCCTCGTCCTGCTGCTGATCGTGTCCGTGATCGGCTTCGCGGTCCTGAATCTCTTTCCCGGCGGTCCGCTGGCGCAGTATTCGCTCGACTCGAGCATGACCCAGGAAGACCTCGCCCGCCTGAAGGAGCAGCTCGGTCTCAACCGTCCTCTCTACGTCCAGTACCTCGACTGGGCCTTCCGGCTGGTCCATGGCGACTGGGGCCATTCCTTTCGCGACCGGACTCCGGTTCTTCAGGTCATTGGCCGCCATCTCTGGGCGACCTTCCTGCTGATGGGCTCGTCCACCGTCCTGGCCGTGGCCATCGGTGGCTGGATCGGCATTCGCAGCGCGACGCATCGCGGCTCGCTGTTCGACCACGCAGCGACCGTGGCCGCCATGGTGGCACTGTCGATCCCGACGTTCTGGTTCGGGCTGATCGGCATCTACGTGTTTTCGCTTCGGCTGGGATGGCTGCCCGCGGGCAACATGTACACGGTCGGCGACGAGTCGATCCTCGACTACCTCCACCACCTCATCATGCCGAGCGCCGTGCTCGCGCTGGTGCACGTCGCCATCTGGAGCCGCTACATGCGCTCGGCGACGCTCGACGTCATCCACCAGGACTTCGTCAATACAGCCCGCGCCAAAGGCCTGAGCGAGGGGCGCATCCTGATGAAGCACGTCGTGGGCAACGCGCTGCTGCCGATGATCACGCTGGCGGGCATCCAGCTGCCCAGCGTGCTGACCGGAGCGCTCGTGACCGAGACGGTCTTCACCTGGCCCGGCATGGGCCGCCTGTTCCTCGATAGTCTCGGCTACAGCGACTATCCGGTCGTGATGGGGCTGCTGATGTTCTCGGCGATTCTCGTGATCGTGAGCAATCTTCTCGCCGATATCACCGTCGCCCTCGTCGATCCTCGCATCCGGCTGGCCTGACCATGTCGTCCACCGCCACAGAGATGGAACCCGCCGTCATGACGAGCGCCACAGCCCCGCATCACGCCCGGCAGCCTTGGTGGCGCGGCCGAACGACACGCCGGTTCATGGCCAATCATCTTGCCCTGTTCGGCTTGGCGCTGATCGTGCTTCTCGTGCTGGCCTGCGTGATCGGGCCGAGCCTGCTGCCCTACACGTCGCTCAGCATCGATCTGCGCGCGCGCTTCGCGCCGCCATTGACCGGGTCTCACTATCTCGGCACCGATCCGCTCGGGCGCGATATGGCCGCGCGGCTGTTCATGGCCGGGCGCATCTCCCTGGCGGTGGGCTTCGCCGCCATGCTGCTGTCGACCATCATCGGCACCCTGGTTGGCGTGATCGCGGGCTATCGCGGCGGCTGGATCGGCGCGGTGCTGATGCGCACGGTTGACGGCTTCCTGTCATTTCCCTCGATCTTTCTGGTGCTGGCGCTCGCCGCCGCACTGAAGCCGAGCGCGATGATGATCACCGTCGTCATTGCCGCCACGAGCTGGATGGAGGTGGCGCGCATCGTCGAGACCGAGGTCCGCTCCTTGCGCGAACGCGAGTTCGTGCAGGCCGGGCGCATGCTCGGCCTCAGCGGGACGCACATCATGTTTCGCGAGATCCTGCCAAACGCGATTGGGCCGATCATCGTCGCCGCGACGCTGACTGTCGCGCGCGCCATCCTGATGGAGGCCTATATCAGCTTCCTCGGCTATGGGATCCAGCCGCCGCTGCCGAGCTGGGGAAACATGCTCGACGGCGCGCAGCGCTATCTGGGCAGCGCGCCATGGCTCGCCATCATCCCTGGCGCGGCCATCACCATCGCCGTCTCGAGCTTCAACTTCATCGGCGACGGCTTGCGCGACGCCTTCGACGTCCGCGGCGACCACAAATAGAGCCGCCGGACACGACGCCTGCCGGCGCCCCCGCAGCGCCGGCGGTCAGCTCAATACACCGCGCCGTCAGCGACGGCACTTTGATCGAAAGACACTCGCTATGCCCATCGTCGTTCAGCCGGTGCACAACAGCGCCGACTTTCCCAAGCAGGTCGATGTGGTCGTGATCGGCGCGGGCATCGTCGGCACGTCGACGGCCTATGAACTGGCGCGCAAGAAGGTGTCCGTCGCGCTGATCGAGAAGGGCATCGTGGCGGGCGAGCAGTCGGGCCGCAACTGGGGCTGGGTGCGCCAGCAGAACCGTGACCTCCACGAGCTGCCGCTGGCGATGCACAGCTTGAAGCGCTGGGGCGAGCTGCACACCGAGCTCGGCGCCGACCTCGGCTTCCGCCGCGCCGGCATTCTCTACGCCACGCAGGATCCGAGCGAACTGGCCCGCTGGGAGAAGTGGAGCCAGCAGGCCAGGCTCATGGGCTTCCATAACGAGAGCCTGACCGCAGCCCAGGCCCAGGAGCGGATGAAGGGCAGCACCAACAAATGGCTCGGTGGCATCTGGTCGCCGACCGATGGTTGCGCGGAGCCGGGCATGGCCGCGCCCGCGATCGCCGAGGGCGCCAAGGCACTTGGCGCCTTCGTGCACCAGAACTGCGCCGCGCGCGGTCTCGACATCGCCAACGGTCAGGTCAAGGGCGTGTGGACGGAGCGCGGGCTGATCCGCGCCGACGCCGTGGTGCTGGCGGGCGGCGCCTGGAGCTCGCGCTTTCTGCGCCGGCACGGGATCGATTTGCCCGTGGCCAATATCGACGGGACGGCGCTGCGGACGACGCCTGCTCCCGACATCGTCGATGCGGCGTGTGTCTACGGCGCGGGATACGCGCTGAGGCGGCGCATCGACGGCTCCTACACGATCGCCGTGCCGGGTCATGGCGTCATCAACCTTGCGCCGCAGGGCTTGCGCTACGCGACCAAGTTTCGCGAGATGATGCGCGCCAAGATCGGGAAGAAGATGACCTACCGGCTCAACAGCATGCTCTGGAACGGTCCGGACGCCTGGGGCAGCTGGGATTTCGACGAGACTTCGCCATTCGAGAAGATCCGCATCATGGATCCGGTCCCGCAGAAGGATCTGGTCGATCAGGCCATCCGCAATCTGGTGTCGGACTTTCCGGCGTTGAAAGGCATCGGGGTTGCCGCGTCCTGGGCCGGGCTGATCGACACCTCGCCGGACCTCGTGCCCGTCGTGGACACCACGGATGAGGTCCGCGGTCTGACCATCGCCACCGGCTTCAGCGGCCACGGCTTTGCGCTCGGACCGGGAGCGGGGCGGCTGGCGAGCGAGCTCGCGATGAACGAGACGCCGTTCATCGACATCAATGCCTATCGGCTCACCCGCTTTTCGGACGGATCGCGCATCAAGCGGCCGGAAATGATGTAAAGGAAGGCGAACTCTGACGCATCGGGGCCGGCTGCCCATGCCTGATTGTTTTTCGTGTGTTTCTTGGAGATGATCAGGTATGCCGACGTCTCTCCTGGCTTCATCCATCGACGGCGATAAGGCGATCTGACGATGCAAGACTCCGTCCGCCTCAAATCTTTCGAGTTGTTTCCGCAGGACATCGCCGACGTCGATGTCAACCTGCTCCACGCGCTCACCCTCAGCGTCGGCTGGCCGCACCGACCCAACGACATCGAGCTCATGCGCCGTGCCGGCAAAGGCATCGTGGCTGTCGACGGCATCGGGCGTGTCTTCGGAAGCGCGATGTGGTTTCCTCACGGAGCTGACTTCGCCACGATCGGCCTCGTGATCACGGTGCCGCGCACGCAGGCGCAGGGTGGCGGCCGCTGGCTGATGGACCACGTCTTCTCTCAATGCGGATCTCGCCGCCTCAGCCTCAACGCGACCAAGGCGGCCTATGGACTCTACCATTCTCTGGGCTTCACGAAGGAAGGCGTCGTTCAGCTCTACGATGGTGAGGTTTCGTGGGACGGGCGCTCGCTGCCGCATCTGGACGGTCGGATCGAAGGACTGACCGCGGAGTCGATCCGCGAGATCATGCCTCTCGATCTGGCCGCCTTTGGTGTCGATCGGGAGCGTCTTCTCAGGCTTTTGGCCGAGGTGTCGACCTTGCGCGTGCTCCGGCGCCACGACCGGATCGTCGGCTACTCCATGTGCCGCGAGTTCGGTCGCGGGCACGTCATCGGTCCGATCGTCGCGTCCAATGACGCGGATGCCATCCACCTCGCGGCGGTCCATATGGAAGCGCTGCAAGGTCGATTCGCCCGCGTCGATACACGCTCGCAAGGCGCCTTTGCTGAATTTCTCACCCGCAGCGGGCTCGCCGCTGGCGAGGCCGTCACGTCCATGTGGAAGGGACGCCCGTTCCTGAACGAGGTTGCGGGCAACCCGATCGTCTATGGCTTGGCCAGCCACTCGTTCAACTGAGCTGCAGCGCCGAACGCGACGTTGGACAGTGCGCGGCGAGGCGTCGCGCTTCATCTTTCGCCGTCGTCCCAGGGATCGTCTGGGACGACGGCGAATGATTCAGCCTTGCATGAGTTCAGCCGGTCATGGCCTCTCGCACATCAGCATCGGCGAGCGTCTCGTCCAATGTGCGGCGGGTGCGATCGATGATGCGGTCGATGTCGTCATCCGTACAACAGAGCGGCGGCGCATAGCCGAGGACGCCGTTTGGAAAGGCGCGCACGACAAGGCCGTTGTCCCAGGCGCGGTCGAAGATGCGCCGTCCTGGCTCGGCCGCCGCCGGAAGCGGCGTCTTCTTCTCCTTGTTCGTGACGAGCTCCACCGCCGCAAGCATGCCGCGCCCGCGCACCTCACCGACGAGAGGATGATCCGCAAGACCGCGCAGCCCGGCCATCAGCCGCTGTCCGACGCGGCGGCCATTCTCCAGGAGCCCGTTCTCATAGAGATCGAGGCAGGCGAGCCCGACGGCCGCGCTGACAGGGTGGGCGGAATAGGTATAGCCGTGTCCGACCGCAGACGCTCCGGCGCCATCGGCAATCGTTTCATAGACGCGGTCGGAGAGGAACACCGCGCCCATCGGGCAATAGCCCGAGGTCAGTCCCTTGGCGACCGTCATCAGATCGGGAACAATGCCGTCGTCCTCGCAGGCGAATAGCGGACCGGTGCGTCCGAAGCCGGTGATCACCTCGTCGGCCACGAACAGGATGTCCAGCTCTCGGCAGGTATCCCGCATGGCCTTGAGCCAGCCCGACGGCGGCACCAGCACGCCGCCCGATCCCTGGATCGGCTCGACATAGAAGGCGGCGACGCGCTCCGGCCCCAGCTCCTGCACCTTGGCACGCAGCGCCGCAACCGACGCCTTGATGATCTCCTGCGGATCGCTGCCAACCGGGTTGCGGTAGCTGTAATGAGAGGGGATCTTGTGCTGCCAGTCGAACGGCACGCCGAAGCCGGCATGGAAGGCCGGAAGCGCCGTCAGGCCCGCGCCCGTGGTCGACGATCCGTGATAGCCCTGCATCACCGAGATGAACTGATCCTTCTGGGGCTTGCCCAGGGCGTGATAGTAGAAGCGGATGAAGCGCACGGTCGAATCCACCGCATCCGATCCGCCGAGCGTGAAGTAGATGTGGTTGAGATCGCCGGGCGCCCGTTCGGCCAGTGCCGCGGCGAGCCGGATCGCCGGCTCCGAGCCGAGCCCGAAATAGCCGGTCGCATAGGGCAGCTCGCGCAGCTGGCGGGTCGCCGCCTCGATGATCTTGTCCTGGCCGTAGCCGGCGTTGACACACCAGAGGCCGGCGAAGCCGTCGATCAGCTCGCGGCCGGCGGCGTCGGTGACGGTGGCGCCGCGGCCGGTCTTCAGCACGCGGACGCCGGCCTGCTCATGGCCGCGATAGGACGCCACGGGGTGGATGAGATGGGCGCGATCCAGTTCGACCAGCGAGTTCGGCAGCATGGGACTTCTCCTGTGATGGGCAAGCATCCGTGCTCGTCGCGATGCGGCCGAGCTGGAGGGGGCGGGGCGCCCTCCAGGATGCGAGCGGGGCGTCAGGCGCTCGGCCTGAGGCCCGCGATGTGGAACGTCTTCACTTCGAGATATTCTTCGATGCCGAGGGAGGAGCCCTCGCGCCCGAGACCGGACTGCTTGACGCCGCCGAACGGCGCGACCTCGGTGGAGATGGCGCCGGTGTTGAGACCGACCATCCCGAATTCCAGCGCCTCGCCGACGCGCCAGGCGCGCGACAGCCCCTCGGTGTAGAAATAGGCGGCGAGACCGAAGGGCGTGCCATTAGCGATCGCGATGGCTTCCTCCTCGGTGCTGAAGCGGAACAGCGGTGCGACTGGGCCGAACGTTTCCTCGGACGCGAGCAGCATCTCCGTGGTCGCGTCGCCGATCACGACCGGACGGGCATATTGTGCGCCGGAGGGCATGTCGGCGCTTTCCGCGAGGATCCGGCCGCCCTTCGCCTTGGCATCGGCAACATGCCGCTCGATCTTGTCGATCGCCGCACGATTGATCATCGGACCGATGGCCACGCCTTCGGCGGTGCCCGGGCCGACCTTCATGGCCTTCACGCGGCTCGCGAGCCGTTCGGCGAAGGCGTCGTACACACCCGCCTGGACCAGGATGCGGTTGGCGCACACGCAGGTCTGGCCGCCGTTGCGGAATTTCGAGGCGACGACGCCCTCGATGGCGAGGTCGAGGTCCGCGTCGTCGAAAACGATGAAGGGCGCGTTGCCGCCGAGCTCGAGGCTCAACCGCTTGATGCTGTCGGCCGCGCCGCGCATCAGGAGCGCGCCGACCTTCGTCGATCCCGTGAAGGAGATCTTGCGCACGACCTCGCTCGCCAGCAGCGCCTTGCCGATTCCGGCCGGCATTCCCGTGACGATGTTGATGACGCCGGCCGGAATGCCGGCGCGCTCGGCGAGCACGCCCAGTGCCAGCGCCGAGTAGGGCGTGAACTCCGAGGGCTTGATCACCACCGTGCAGCCGGCCGCGAGCGCGGGCGCAATCTTGCGGGTGATCATCGCGTTCGGGAAATTCCACGGCGTGATGATGCCGCAGACGCCGACGGCTTCCTTCAAGACGATGATACGACGATCGGGCGTCGGCGAGGGGATGGTCGTGCCGCCGATCCGCCGTGCTTCTTCTGCAAACCATTTCACGAAGCCGGCGCCGTAGCGGATTTCCGCCCGCGCCTCCGGCAGCGGCTTGCCCTGCTCGGCGGTGAGGATGCGTGCCAGGTCCTCCTCGTGCTGCAGCATCAGCGCATGCCAGGCCTCGATCATGGCGGCGCGCTCGGCATGCGTCTTTCGCTTCCACGACGCGAAGGCGCGCCCCGCAGCCGCGATGGCGGCCTGCGTCTCGGCTTCGCCCATGTCTGGCACAGTGCCGATGATGGCCTGCGTGGCAGGGTCCAGCACGTCGATTGTCCCGCCGGACGCCGCGTCCTGCCAGCGGCCGCCGATCAGGCCCTGCGAGCGCAACAGGCCGTGGTCCTTCAACTCCATGATCTCATTGTCCTCGTTGTTGGAGCATGATCGTGTCGCGAAGCCGGTTTTCACGTTTCCCCTAGCCGAGCGCCGTGAGAACGGCGTTGGCGATGGCATCCGTCTTGTCCCGGCCGGGCTGTGCGCCGATGCCGCGGGCCGTGGTGGCCTCGATGGCCCGCATCACGTCGGCGGCGGCCTCGCGCTCGCCCAGGTGCTCGAGCATCATCGCCCCGGACCAGATGGTGGCGATCGGATTGGCAATGCCGAGCCGCGCGATGTCCGGCGCCGAACCGTGCACCGGCTCGAACATCGACGGCGCGGTGCGCTCGGGATTGATGTTGGCCGACGCGGCGAAGCCGAGCCCGCCCTGGATGGCGGCGCCGAGATCCGTGAGAATGTCGCCGAACAGATTGGAGGCGACCACGACGTCGAGCGTTTCCGGCGCGCTGACCATGCGGGCCGCCATCGCATCGATGTGGTAGGAGGTGACCTCCACGTCCGGGTATTGTTTCGCCAGTGCGCGCGTCATCTCATCCCAGAACACCATCGAGTGCTTCTGGGCGTTGGACTTCGTGACCGAGGCGAGGCGTCCGCTTCGGGTCCTGGCCTGCTCGAAGCCAAATCGCAGGATGCGTTCGACGCCGTGCCGGGTGAAGATCGCGGTCTCCACCGCCACCTCGTCGGGCGTGCCGACATGCACCCGGCCGCCAGCGCCCGCATACTCGCCCTCGGTGTTCTCCCGGATGCACAGGATGTCGAAGCTCGTCTTGCGCAGCGGGCCCTCGACTCCCGGCAGCAGGCGGTGCGGGCGGATGTTGGCATATTGGGTGAACGCCTTGCGGATCGGCAGCAGCAGCCCGTGCAGCGAGACCGCGTCGGGCACCTCGGCCGGCCATCCCACCGCGCCGAGGAAGATGGCGTCGAAGCCGCGCAGCGTGTCGATGCCGTCCACGGGCATCATCTTGCCCGTCTCGCGATAGAACGCGCATGACCAGGGAAAGCGTGTGGCGGCCAGCGCGAAGCCGCGACGCGACGCCGCGCGCTCCAGCACGGGCCAGGCCGCGTCGACCACGGCCGGGCCGATGCCGTCGCCGGGGACGAGGGCGATGGTGTAGGACTTCATGGGGTTCCTCAAAACTCAGGCACGCGCGTCGGCCGCGAGCGTCACTCGTAGACGCAGACGTAGATCTTGCGGACGGTCTCGATGGTGCGCCAGATGCCGACGAAGCCGGGCTTCATCGCAAAGCTGTCGCCGGCGCGGAACGTGAATGTCTTGCCGCCTGTCTCTTCGATCTCGATCAGGCCCGACAGGATGTGGCAGAACTCGAAGGTCGTGCCCTTGATCGAGTGGGTCTCGCCGGGCGTCGCTTCCCAGACGCCCGTCTTGATCATCTCGCCGCGCGATTCATCCTGGCTCCAGGTCTTGAATTTCGGCGAACCGGAGATCAGCCGCTCGGGCAGGGGAAGCCCATCCTTCGGCGTGAACTTCGGATCGGGGTCGATCGGGATGAGAAGCGACATGCGTGACTCCAGGCTGGGTTTGAGAGATCAGTATCCGCGCGCGCGATCGACCAGGCCGATCATCGGCTGGCCGTCCCGGTGGCGGCGGATGTTGTCGATCACGGCGTGCGCCGCCGTCTGAGGTTGCGTGACGCTCGCCACATGCGGGGTGATCACCACCTTGGGGTGGCGCCAGAGCGGGTGATCGGCGGGCAGAGGTTCGGGATCGGTGACGTCGAGCACGGCTGCCGACAGATGTCCTCGATCGAGCGCGGAGAGCAGCGCAGCCGTGTCGAGCTGCGGACCGCGACCGGCTTGCACCAGTGCGGCTCCCTGCGGCAGGCGGGCAAAGAACTCGGCATTGAGCAGACCACGCGTCTCCGCCGTCAGCGGCAGCAGGCACACCAGGATGTCGGTTCGCGCCAGGAAGCCCGCCAGCTGCGCAGCGCCGTGGAAGGTCTCGACGCCTGCGATGGTGCGCGGCGAACGGCTCCAGCCGGCCAACGCGAAGCCGAACGGCGCGAGCCGGTCCATCGCCGCTTGCGCCAACATGCCGAGACCCAGGAAGCCGATGCGCCGTGCGCCGGCCTGCACAGCAGGCAAAGGCCGCCAGACCGCTTCGCTCTGCTGCACGGCATAGGCGGGCCAGTCGCGATGCAGCGCCAGCACCGAGAGCGCGACATATTCCTGCATCATGCGCACGATGCCGTCTTCGACCATGCGCACCACCGCGATGCCGGCCGGAAGGCCCGCGCCGTCGAACTGATCCACGCCCGCGCCGATCGAGAAGATGACTTCCAATCGGCGGTAGCGATCGAGGTCGGCCGGGATCTTCCAGGTGATGAGGTAGCGCACGTCGTCCGGATCGACCGCCGCCGCATCGTCCGCGAAGATGAGGTCCGGGAGATCGCGCGCGAAGGCCTCGCGAAACACCGCCGCGCGTTCCGCGGTGGAGTTGAACAGGAAGACCGGCCGACCGTTCATGCGCAGAGCCTTTCAACGAGCGAAGAGATCATCGTGGGGCATTGGTGGAGTGCGCCTCGCGCGATGCAGTCGTCGGAGCGATGAGCGCGGACGACGTCGCCGGGCTCGCAGATGATCCATCCGTCTGGACTGCGCTCAGCGTAGAGAAACGGCTTGGCCGTTCGCGCCGTAAACTGAGGAATTTCGGAAGATAATATCGAAAACGGACGGGTCTGCAGTCGAACCTTCTGCGCGTCTCGGATCACCTTAATCGCACCGACAATGCGGCGGAGCGGCCCGTTCAATTCCCCGGACGACCGGATCCGAACGCATTTCCTCTCACCGAAAGGCCGCGGGGAATGGGCTGCGATGCCCTCCAAATTCCCGTGGAGACCTCATTGAGATACCTGAGCGCAGCATGAAAACCGCAGACATCCGGGATCGTGTGACCGCGGCGGACGACGTCTCGCTGGTCCCGTTCTCGGCCCATCACCTTCCCGGCGCGCTCAAACTGTCCCAGGAGATGCGCTGGCCCTATCGGATCGAGGATTGGGCGTTCGCCCTGCAACTCGGCGAGGGATTCGTTCTCGAGCGTGACGGCGAGGTCGTCGGCACGGCCGCGTGGTTTCCCTATGGCGAGGACTGCGCCACCATGGGGATGATCATCGTCTCCGGCGCGGTGCAGGGGCGCGGCTATGGCGCCAGGCTCATGGACAGGCTGCTGTCCGTGGCGGGCGCGCGAACGGTGCTCCTGAATTCGACCGAGGAGGGCCAGCTCCTTTATTCCCGACGGGGCTTCCGGCCAGCCGGCACGATCCATCAGCACCAGGGCCCTGCCGGGCAGTTCGAGGCTCCTCCGCTCGACGTCGTGCGCCCCATGGTGGCGTCCGACGTCGCGGCCGTCGCGCGCCTCGACCGCGAAGCCACCGGCTTCGAGCGGCGTCCCTTGCTGGAGCGCTTGCTGGAGGTCGGCGAGGCCGACGTGCTGCTGCAGACGGGCGAGGTCGCCGGCTACGCGATCGCGCGTCTGTTCGGCCGAGGCCACGTCATCGGCCCCGTCGTGGCGCCAACGGCCGATGCGGCGCGTCTCCTGATCCTGGCGGCTCTGTCACGCCTGCAAGGCTGTTTCGTGCGCATCGACACGGCGGCCGAGACCGGCCTGTCCGCATGGCTCGAGACGATCGGTCTCGCCCAGGTCAGCGATGCGCTCACCATGGTTCGTGGCACGATGCCGCCGAGCGGGCCGTCGCGGGTGTTCGCGCTCTCGAACCAATCGCTCAATTAGGGAGGCCGGTATGCCGCACGCCTCGGCCACGAGCCTCAAAGGCCTGCCCACTCCGGCCCTCATTCTCGATCGGACCCGGCTGGATCGCAACATCGCGCGTCTTGCCGGCCGCATGACGGCTCTCGGCGTGACGCTGCGGCCGCACATGAAGACCGCGAAGTCGATCGACGTCGCCCGGCATGTCTTCCCGCATGGACCCGGTCCCGTGACCGTCTCCACCATGGCGGAGGCGGACTACTTCGCCGATCACGGCTGCCGCGACATGACCTATGCCGTCGGCATCGCGCCTCACACCGCCAGTCGCGCGATGACCCTTCGCAAGGCAGGCATCAACATCAAGGTGCTGCTCGACACCGTGGAGCAGGCTGCCTTTCTCGCCGAAGCAGGCCAGGCGGCGGGCGTGACGCCGGCTGCCTTCATCGAGATCGACTGTGACGGCCATCGCGGCGGGCTGCGGGTCGACGACGACAAGCTTCTCGAGGTCGCCGCGGCATTGAGGGACGGCGGTTCGGCGCTTGCGGGCGTGCTGACTCACGCGGGCGAATCCTACGCCCTTCATACGCCCGATGCGCTCGCGGCCGCGGCGGAGAACGAGCGCGCCGTCGCCGTGAAGGCCGCAGAGCGCCTGCGCGCCGCTGGGCATCCATGCCCCATCGTCAGCGTCGGCTCGACACCGACGGCGCATTTCGCTGCCGCGCTCGACGGCGTGACGGAAGTGCGGGCGGGCGTCTACATGTTCTTCGACCTGGTGATGCACGGCATCGGCGTCTGCGCGACCGACGACATCGCCCTCTCTGTTTTGTCGACCGTCATCGGCGCCAAGCCCGAGAGGGGCTGGATCATCGTCGACGCCGGCTGGATGGCTCTCTCGCGCGATCGCGGCACGGCGGGGCAGCGGGTGGACCAGGGCTATGGACTGGTGTGCGATCTCGCGGGACGGATCTATCCTGATCTGATCGTCGCCCATGCCAACCAGGAGCACGGAACGCTCGCGATCCGCTCCGGCTCGTCCCAGCCGCTGCCGGATCTTCCCGTCGGCACCAAGCTCCGTATCCTTCCCAACCACGCCTGCGCCACCGGCGCTCAGCATGATCGCTATCACGTGGTCGCCGGCGAGAGCGCCGCGATCGAAGCGCAGTGGCCGCGGATCCGCGGCTGGTAGCTGCCGGGGGACACGCATGATCTTCCTTTCTCTTCGAGCCGGGTGATACATGAAGCTCACAACCTACTGGCTGGACACGTCCGGGCCGTTCTCAGGCGGCGCAAAAGGGCCGGTCGAAGGCACATATGACGTGGCGGTGGTCGGCGGCGGACTGACCGGTGCCTCGGCCGCGCTGGCGTTGGCCAAGAAGGGGGCGCGCGTCGTCTTGCTCGAGGCAGAGACGATCGGCCACGCCGCCTCGGGCCGCAACGGCGCGATGTGCAACAACGGCTTTGCTCAGGACTACGGGATGATGTCCGACAAGCTCGGGCGTGAGGCCGCCGATACGCTCTATCGCGCGTTCGACGCCGGCGTCGACATGGTCGAACGGCTCGTCGCGGAAGAGAAGATCGACTGCAACTTCGCCCGCGTCGGCAAGATCAAGCTGGCCGCCAAGCCCGAGCATTACGACAAGCTGGCGCGCGGTCAGGAACTGCTCGCCGCGCATGTCGATCCCGACACTCACATGGTCCGGCGCGAGGACCTTGCGTCCGAGATCGGGTCGGAGCGCTATTATGGCGGCCTCGTCTATCGCAAGAGTGCGGCCATGCATGTCGGTCGCTTCGTGCGAGGCCTTGCTGAAGCGGCCGCGCGTCGCGGCGTGGCCATCCATGAGCAGACGCCGATGACCGGCCTGACCGCCGCGCGCGGCGGCGGCCACCTCGTCGATACGCCGAATGGCCGCGTCACGGCTCGGCAGGTTCTCCTCGCCAGCGGCATCTCGCAGGTGGGGCCGCTCGGCTGGGTCCGGCGCCGCATCGTGCCGGTCGGCGCCTTCCTGATCGTCACCGAACCCTTGCCCGTCGACCTGCTCGACAGGCTGCTTCCGCGCAGGCGCAATGCGGTCGACACCAAGAACCTCGTCAACTACTTCCGCACCACGCCGGACAACCGGCTGCTGTTTGGCGGCCGCGCCCGGTTTGCCGTGTCGAACCCGGCCTCCGACGAGAAGAGCGGGGCGATCCTCCGCGCCGCGCTTCACGACGTGTATCCCGAACTGCGCGACGTGCGGATCGATTATTGCTGGGGCGGCATGGTGGACATGACGCGCGATCGCCTGCCGCGCGCGGGCGAACGCAATGGCATCTACTACTCCATGGGCTATAGCGGCCACGGCACGCAGATGGCCACGCTGATGGGAACGATCATGGCCGAGGTCATGGACGGACAGGCCGCGCTGAACCCCTGGAAGGACTTCGCCTGGCCTGCCATCCCCGGCCATTTCGGCAAGCCGTGGTTCCTGCCTCTGGTCGGTGCCTACTACCGCATCAAGGACCGCTTTCAATGATCGATCCGATCCGGCATCTGGACGAGGCGGGTCATCTCGACGCGTTCTTCATCGATGGCGGCTGGCGCAAGCCGGAGGGGACGGAGCGGGCTCCGGTCGTCAACCCCGCGACGGAAGACGTCGTGGCCGAGATCCCGCTCGGCCATGCGGCGGATGTCGCGCATGCGGTCTCTGCCGCGCGTCGCGCTTTTCCGCTCTGGTCCCGCACGCGCGCCGAAGAGCGCGCTGCGCTGCTCTCGCGTGTCCATGCGCTGATCCTCGAACGGCAGGAACTGCTCGCGCAGGCGCTGACCTGCGAGATGGGCGCTGCGATCAGCTACGCGCGCCAGGCGCAGGTGCCGCTGGCGGCCGAGCACATCCGCGTCGCGCGCGACAATCTGGCCGGCTTTCCCTTCATCTCGCAGCGTGGTGCCACCGCGATCCTCAAGGAAGCGATCGGCGTCTGCGCGCTGATCACGCCGTGGAACTGGCCGCTCTACCAGATCACGGCCAAGGTCGGTCCGGCGCTGGCGGCCGGCTGCACGGTGGTGCTCAAGCCCAGCGAGCTCTCGCCGCTGAATGCGCTGCTGTTCGCCGAGATCATCGCTGAGGCGGGCTGTCCGCCCGGCGTCTTCAATCTCGTGCAGGGCAACGGGCCGGTGGTCGGCGAGGCAATGGCGTCGCATGTCGATGTCGACATGGTCTCGATCACGGGCTCGACGCGCGCCGGCGTGCTCGTGGCCCAGGCCGCCGCTCCCACGGTCAAGCGCGTCGCCCAGGAGCTCGGCGGCAAGTCCCCCAATGTCGTGCTGCCGGACGCCGACCTCGCCCGCTGCATCCCGCTCGGTGTCGCCGCCGCGATGCGCAATCTCGGCCAGTCCTGCAGCGCCCCCACGCGCATGCTGGTGCCGCGCCGGCGCCTCGCCGAGGTCGAGGCGTTGGCCGGCCAGGCAGCGGCGTCATTCGTCGTCGGCGACCCGCTGGACGAGGCGACGACGCACGGGCCGATCGCCAACCGCGCGCAATACGCGCGCATCCAGTCCATGATCGAGGCAGGCCTGGCGGAAGGTGCGAAACTCGTCATCGGCGGACCCGGCCGTCCGGCGGGGCTGAAGGCCGGTCTCTATGCGCGCCCGACCGTGTTCTCCGACGTCCGGCGCGACATGACCATCGCGCGCGAAGAGATCTTCGGCCCGGTGCTCGCGATCATGGCCTATGACACGGTGGACGAGGCGATCGAGATCGCCAACGACACGGTGTACGGCCTGGGCGCCCACGTGCATGGCGCCGATATCGACGCGGCGCGCGCCGTCGCCGCCCAGCTCCGCGCGGGCCAGGTCCACATCAACGCACCTGCCTGGGACCCGCAGGCCCCGTTCGGCGGCTACAAGCGCTCCGGCAATGGGCGCGAGTACGGTCTAGAGGGCATGGAAGAGTATCTCGAGACCAAGTCGGTCCTCGGCTTCTATCCGTGAGCGCCCTGTTGCGGCAGGTGGTTTGAGCGGGACGCCGATGCCTGCAACCGCTCACGCAACACGACGGCTCGGCGTCGAACGGCAGGCCCTGTTCAGCGCCTGCATCAGGTGAGCCTGCATTGCAGTCGCCAGGCCGCGCTCACCCGCCATCCGACTCCGGCTGGTCGCTGTTGAAGGCGGGCGGCGGCGCGCCGTTCTTCTTTTCAGCCTCGCTTTGGCGGAAGAAGTAGTTGGGCAATCCCGTCGCCAGCATCGGCTGGGCCCAGACCAGGCCGGCCACCAGCAGCTGCATGATGACGAACGGCACCGCGCCGCGATAGATCATGCCTGTCGTGATGGAGGGCGGGGCCACGCCGCGCAGGTAGAACAAGGAGAAGCCGAACGGCGGCGTCAGGAAAGATGTCTGCAGCACGAGGCCGATCATCACGCCGAGCAGGATCGGGTCGACATCCATCATGATCAGGATCGGCGCCGTGATCGGCACGGTGATGAAGATGATCTCGAAGGTGTCGAGAAAGAAGCCGAGGATGAACATGATGGTCATGACCAGCATGACCGCCCCCAGCTGGCCGCCCGGCATGGTCTTCAGGAAGCCGCGCACCAGCTCATCGCCGCCCACCCGCGTGAACACCAGCGCGAAGGCCGTGGCGCCGAGCAGGATCACGAACACCATCGAGGTGATGGTCATCGTCCCTTTCGAGCTCTCGAACAGCGTCTCCAGGAAGCTGTCGCGCAGCGGCCTGGTGGTCAGCACCGGCACGAGAGCGAGGCCGATGACCACGAGCAGCATGGTCAGGAGGCCGAACGCGCCGGTGAGCCAGACCACCACGGCAATGGCGGCGATGAAGCCGAGCCAGAAGTTGAACAGCTTCTTTTCCAGCACCGCCGGTCCCTTGCCACCGAAATGATGGTCCGCCAGCAGCTTGATGATCGCCAGCAGCAGCGCCCCCATCGAGCCGACGGACGCGGATTCCGTCGGCGTCGCCACGCCCGCGATGATCGAGCCGAGCACGGCGACGATCAGCGCCAGCGGTGGGATGAGCGCGACGACGACCCGGCGGCCAAGGCCGGCGCGGTCCGCCGCGGACATCACCAGCGCCGGCGCGCAGGTCGGATCGATCGTGGCGCGGAACGCGACCCACAGCCCGTAGATCACGGCCAGCCCGACTCCGGGGATGAAGGCGCCGGCAAAGAGATCGCCGACCGACACGGTGTCCGGCGCGAAATTGCCCTTGGCGAGCTGCGCCGCCGAATTGGCGCCCTGCAGGATGTCGGCGGTGAAGATCAGCACCGTCGAGGGCGGGATGATCTGGCCGAGCGTGCCCGCCGCGCAGATCACGCCGGTGGCGAGCTTGGGATCATAGCCGGCCCGCATCATCGCCGGCAGTGCGAGCAGGCCCATCGCCACGACGGTGGCGCCGACCACGCCGGTCGAGGCCGCCAGCAGCGCGCCGACCACGACGACGGAGATGCCGAGCCCACCGCGCATCGACCCGAACATCTGGCCCATGGTGGTGAGCAGGACCTCGGCGATCTTCGAGCGCTCCAGCACCACGCCCATGAAGACGAACAGCGGCACCGCGATCAGCACCGGATTGGTGATGACGCCGAAGAAGCGCGAGGCCAGCCCCTGGAACAGCGCGAGGTCGAACACGCCGAGCCCCCAGCCGAGCAGGCCGAACGCAACGGCGATTCCGCCGAGCGTCCAGGCGACGATATAGCCGAACATCAGCACGACCAGGATGACGCCGAACAACAGCGCAGCCAGGACCTGGCCCGTCACCGCGGGATCCCACATGGGTTTCTATCCTTCGTATGCGTTCAGTGGGACGAGGTGCCGGCGAATTCCTCGCGGCCGCCGAAGACGAGCAGCGAGCGCCCGATCATCGCGAAGCCCTGCAGCACGGTGAGGGCGACGAAGATCACCAGCGTGCCCTTGAGCAGCCACCACGCCGGCAGCCCTCCCGGATTGGGCGAGCCTTCGCCCGCAACCGCGGCGCTCCAGAAATGGCGCCAGAACGCCCAGCCGACCACCGCCATGAAGGGAAACAGGAACAGCAGCGTGCCGAACAGGTCGACCCAGGCGCGGTTGCGCGGCGTCATCTTGCCGTAGAAGATGTCGACCCGCACGAAGCCGCCGGTCATCATGGTGTAGGCGCCGCCGAGCACGATCGCGGTGGCGTGCTGCCAGACATAGGCCTCCTGCAGCCAGGTGAAATTCGTGTTCAGCGCATAGCGCAGATAGACGGTGGCAAAGCAGACGAGGACGGTGCCGAGCGCGAGCCACGCGACGGCCTTGCCGACCCAGCCATTGAGCGTTTCAACGCCCTTCACGAACGACGCAATCGATGACATGTCTTCCCCAGGACATGGATGAACGCGGGCAGCCCGCGGGTGCTGGACCCGCGAGTCGTCCTCACTGGTCTCCGCCCGGACCCTCGCGACACGAGCGTCCGGGCGGTACCGGATCAGGCGGTCGGGTACTTGATGCCCAGCGTGCGGGCGTTGAGGAACGCCTGCTCGTTGAAGCGCAGGAAGCGCATCGTGTTGTCGCGCGCGGCGAGATAGCTCTTCAGCGTCCGCTTCATGTGGTCGTCGCCGGCGTCCATCATGTCCTGCAGCAGCTGGCCCGCGGCATTGCCGAGGCCGGTCAGCACGTCGTTGTTGAGCCGCAGGAAGCGGACATTGTGCTGCGTCCGCAGCACCTCCATGGTGCGGCCTGAGCCGATGTCGTAGTCGACCTTCATGTCCTCGTGCATCCATTGCGCGGCGATTCGGATGATCGCCTGCAGGTCCTTCGGCAACGCCTCGTATTTCTTGCGGTTGACCATCAGCTGCATCATGCCGCCGGGCTCCTGCACGCCAGGGCCATAGGAGATCTTGGCGACCTGGTGGAAGCCGAGCGCGAGATCGTTGAGCGGGCCGATGAACTCGGCCGCGTCGATGGCGCCGGATTGCAGCGCCGCGAAGATTTCGCCCGCGGGCAGCAGCACAGCGGAGCCGCCGACGCGCTTGAGCAGCTCGCCGCCGAGCCCGGGGATGCGCATCTTCAGCCCCTTGAAGTCGTCCATCGAATTGATCTCTTTCTTGAACCAGCCGAACGACTGCGTCGCGGTCTGGCCGGCAGGGAAGGAGATGATGCCGAATTTCTGATTGAGCTCGTCCCACAGCTGCCAGCCGCCGCCGTGATAGATCCACGCCGCCTGCTCCTGCGCGGTCATGCCGAACGGCACCGCGAAGAACACCGAGAAGGCCGGGTTCTTGCCGTGATGGTAGAACGAGGCGTCGTGGCCGAGATCGGCGGTGCCGTCCATCACCGCGTCCATGCATTTCAGCGCCGGGACGAGCTCGCCGGCGGCGAAGAACTTGATCTTGAGCCGGTCGCCCGACATCTCCTCGATCGTGCGGGCGAGGCGCTCTGCGCCGGTGCCGGCGCCGGGCAGCCCCTTCGGCCAGGAGGTCACCATGCGCAGCTCGATCGTGCCGCTGGCGATGGCCGGCGCCGGCAGCGCCGCGGCGGCCGCAGCGCCCAGCGCGGCGGACCCGGCGAGAAACGTGCGGCGGCCCAGTTTGGTGGTGTCGGTCGTAGCATTGCGAGACATGGATCCTCCCTAACCTTCTGAAATTTAAAGGGTTTACGAGCGGCGCATGGTTGAAGTCATGCGTTTATGCATATCTACATTGCGCCTAATGATTGGCGGGGAACCGCGGCGCGTCAAGCACGCGGCAGTGCGGCATTTCGTTTCGCGTGTTTTGGCGAACGAATCGTTTGATTAAGTAGAACGATGAAGCCCGGCTGGCGGGACGATGCGTGAGCCGCGGCAGGCGCTCAGTCCCTTCGGTATCACCGAATTCCGTGCCGCGTCGGATCGGTTTCGGCGGCCATTTACGAGCTGCGCGCCCGCATCCAGAAGTCGTCGACAGCGGCGAAGCGCGTTGATTTCCCGGCGCAGAAACTGATGTTCGAGTTCACCGAGAACGAGCGCATGGCGAGCCCCGACCATGTCGAGCGCATCGTCAAGAGCTACAAGGAGTTCGGCTTCTGGACCGGGCCCGACGATTTCGGCGCACTGCGCCCGTTGGTCGTCCGATCAATGACCGGCAACCCGGCTCCGGCCGCGGACGAAGGTCAGTTGCGCCGCCGGAGAGAGGGTCACTGTCATCGATCCAGCCAGTCGGCCTGTGGCCAGCTTTGCGTTCGTGCCGTCGAATGCCTTCGGTGCCGGACCGTGGGACGCCTGACGCTCCACCTGGAAAAGGCAGGAAAGTCCGCGTCGTCCGTCAGCGTCTTCAAGGGGCGGGAGCCTCGACAACGAAGATCTTGAAGCCGGCATATTTGTCGCCGACTTTGCGCGCCTCGCGATAGGCCTCGGAGGCGAAGGTCGCCTTTGCCTTTTCAACGCTGTCGAACCGAATGATAGCCACGCGCTTGGGGGCAACATCGTCAATGGCGACAGGGGCCGCGGGCCGCACGATGAAAGTACCGCCCGCTTCGGCAAAGATCTTGGCGGCGAGCGGGAAAAATTCCTTGGCGAACTCTTCCGGCTGACGAACATCCAATTCCACGATGGCATAGGCGACCGTCGTCGCCTGCGCGGCCGCGGGGGCTGTAAGCAGATTTGCGCAGGTCAGAAGGACCCCGAGCGTGAACAAGGCGCGCGCAATGATTTTCATATCTTCTCCATGTCGTGCAAAGCGATTTGCAGCGGAACTGTCGAGGCCCGAAGCCTCGACGGTCAACGAAGAATTTTACGGATATCGGAGCGTCAATGGCGGCCTTGCAGAGCCTCGCCGCGGTCACGCTGCGCAGTCTCATAGGCAATCGCACTCACCACCATACCGTCAGCAACCAGCTGATCGAAGCTGCGCAAGAGCGATGGAGCGAGGGCGAAACCTCGCCGGCGCGCCACGATTGCCTCGCCATGGCCGGCCTCTCCTGCAAAAATGTCGCGCACATGCGTGCGCGACACGCCGAAGGCTGAACCGAGCGCGCTATACGACATCGCCGCACCATCGCGACGGGCGATTGCCTGCACGATTTTCATCAGTGCGAGCACGCCGAAAGCGCGGTTGAGAAACCGGGTCATGGCCGTGTTCTGGCTGAGAACATTGCGCGCGATGTGCGGGAAGAGCGGAATGCTCGCCGCCCGCAGATGCGGGTGAAAGCCGGGATCGCCGTTCAAGGCGAGCGCATAGGCGCTGTCGCCATGGAGGATGGCGAGCGGCACATAGTGGGCCCGCATCCATTCGAGGTCATGCTCGATCATGACGGACGTCGGGTGGATGACGCGCAGACGGCTATCCTGCGGCGGCTGATGCAGCGTGACGTATCCGGTGTCGACGAGCCGGGCGAGGATATGATCGAGCTGGCGGTCGCTGGCCACCTCGAACTGTGCCATGACCGTCTTGAGCCGCGAGATGGTCAGCCAGGTCGAGGACTCCTGGAGACGATAACCACCCCAATAGCTCATCACGATGCCATAGGTCATGATCCGGGCGGCGTCGCGCATCAGCTCGACGAGCCGAGGCCGTTCCGCATAGAGCTTCAGAACGGAATCCACGTAGCAAAGCCGGGCATAGGGAAAGAGCGGGTCTGCCAAGATCGCTTGCGCGGCAAGGGCTGACGTGTCTGCGGACCGCATACCTTCTTTCGCGGATTGGACCGGCGCGCTCGACCGGCGCTGCGACTTCGGAAACCCGACGGCGCGCTCGGCATGCCAGGGGACGTGGTGAAGACGCGGCGCAGTAGACCCCGGGCGACAGCCGCCGGTCAACGTCGGAAAGTGCGCAGCATTGCAGCTTGAAAGGCCGTAAGGGGCTCGATCGTGCATCTCCCGGTTGCCGGACGCGACCGCTTGTTCCTTCTCCGTTTGTTAACGCCATGTCCGTAGTTTGCCTGCTCAACCGGGGGAGACGCCATGGCGGGCGCATGCGCAGGATGTGCTGACGGGATCGAGCTTCCGTTCGCGTTCAAGATGGCGTTTCAGCCGATCGTCGATGTGGCGGCCCAGAGGATCTGGGGCTACGAGGCGCTGGTGCGCGGGCCCAACGGCGAGGGCGCGCACAGCGTGCTGTCGCAGCTCACCGAGACGCAGCTGTACAAGTTCGACCAGTCGGCCCGCGTGCTGGCGATCGAGACGGCCGGCCGCCTGTTCACCGACCCCTGTGCGCGGCTGTCGATCAACTTCATGCCCAATGCGGTCTACGAGCCGCGCGCCTGCATCCAGAAATCGCTGGCGGCGGCCAAGCGCGCCGCTTTCCCGGCGCAGAACCTGATGTTCGAGTTCACCGAGAACGAGCGCATGGCGAGCCCCGACCATGTCGAGCGCATCGTCAAGAGCTACAAGGAACTCGGCTTCTGGACCGCGCTCGACGATTTCGGTGCCGGCTATGCCGGGCTCAATCTGCTGGCGCGGCTGCAGCCGAACCTGATCAAGATCGACATGGAGCTGCTGCGCGGCATCGATCGGGATCGCGCCAAGCAGATCATCGTCGCCGGCGTCGCGGCCATGGCGCGCGAGTTGAACGTCGGCGTGCTGGCCGAGGGTGTCGAGACGGAAGCGGAGTTCACGGTGCTGCGCGCGGCCGGCATCCGGCTGTTCCAGGGCTATTACTTCGCCAAGCCCGCCCTGATGGCGCTGCCGGAGGTGAGCTGGCTGGCGGAGCCTGCGCGTGATCTGGCAGCCGGCTGACCGCCTCTGCCTCACACATCCCTGGCGCTGTCGCCGGCCTTCACCTCATATTCCGCGCCCGTGACCATTGCCGCCGCGTCGGAGGCGAGGCACACCGCGGCCGGCGAGATGTCGTCGGGCTGCAGCCGGCCGACCTGCGGCGAGCGGATGCTCCGGTCCCCCATGCGCGGCGACGAAATCAGTGAATTGCGAGGCCTTCTAAACAGCGCAGGACGTGACGCGCGTCGGACTGTCATGGCGGTTTCGTACGATGCGGCTCGCTGTCGATGGGGCGGGCAAGGTGATGTTGGAGTGGAGACTGCTGACCGCGCTCGGCGTGCTTGCCGTCACCCAGCTGATCGGCTGGGGCACGCTCAGCCTGCCCGCAGTGCTCAGTCGCGAGATGGCGGCGAATCTCGGCATGACATTGCCGGCGATCTTCGCCGGTCATTCGATCCTCTATCTCGCGATGGGGATTTGCTCACCGTGGCTGGCGCGGCCGTTCGTCGAGCATGGCGCCCGGAAGGTGATGATCGCCGGCACTCTGCTGGGGGCGCCGGGGTTCGCTCTGTTGGCCGCGGCGCAAGGTCCCGTCGCCTACTACGCCGCCTGGCTGCTGCTCGGCATAGCCGGCAGCGCGGCGCTGTCGACAGCCGCCTACATCGTGTTGAACGAGGTCGCGGGCGCCAACGCGCGCAGCGCGATCGGCGCGTTGATGCTGGTCACTGGCCTGTCGAGCAGCATCTTCTGGCCGGTGGGGGCGGCGAGTGCGGCGGCGGTCGGATGGCGCGGCACCTGCCTGGTGTATGTCGGCCTGTTGCTGCTCGTCTCGTTGCCGCTGCTCGTGATCGTGCTGCCGCGTCGCTCAGGGGATCACGCAGCGGTCGCGCCGGGAACAGAGGCGCGCGGCCGTGATGCGCCGCTCCGAAGCACGTTCCTTCTCCTGGTCGCCGCCATCGGTCTCAATGCCTTCGTCTCGATGGGCCTCAGCGCCGTCTTCATCGAGTTGCTGAAGGCGGAGGGACTGACGGCGGCGGAAGCGGTCGGGTTCGGGTCGATGCTGGGGGTGATTCAGATCGGCGCCCGCGCGCTCGACTTCCTTGGCGGCGGCCGATGGGATGGCATCACCACCGCGCTCACCGCCGGCTGCGCGCTCCCCGTGGCGATGCTGCTGCTGATCCTGGGCGGCGGCTCGCATGCCACGGTGGCGATCTTCATCGCGATCTATGGCCTCGGCAGCGGCGCGCTCGCCGTGGCGCGGGCGACGATGCCGCTGGTGTTCTACGACAAGGCGGCCTTCGCCAAGGCGTCGGCTCAGATCGCGTTGCCGCTCAACCTGCTCTCCGCCGTCTCCGCGCCCATCCTGGCCGGGCTGCTCACGGCCTATGGCAGCAACGCGCTGCTCGGGCTGACACTGGCGTGCTCGTCAATGGCCCTGGTGATGCTGGTGCTGCTTCGCCGGCGTCGGCCGGCCCGCGCCGAGCCTGCGGCCTGACGGCCAGCCCCCCATCGGCGGCGGGCCGCAATTCCGAAACAGCGGGGCTGGCCCGGCCACAATGCTCTAAAACCCCGTTTGCGCCGCGTCGCAATCCGGCGGCTCATTCCCGGAAGTCTCCACGTCCCCATGCCCCCCGTCATCGCCGATCCCTCCATCCTGCGCGTCCTGATCGTGCTCGCCGTCACCCAGCTGATCGCCTGGGGCACGCTCAGCCTGCCGGCGGTGATCGGCCGGGCCATGGCGGCGGATCTGGAGATGGACCTGACCGCGATCTTCGCCAGTACGACGGTCCTCTATATGTCGATGGGGCTGTGCTCGCCGCTGCTGGCGCGGCCGTTCGTCAAGCAGGGCGGCCGCCGCGTGATGATCGCGGGCACGCTGCTGGCGGCGCCCGGCTATGCGCTGCTGTCGGTCGCGCAGGGACCGCTGACCTATTACGCGGCCTGGCTGCTGCTCGGCATCGCCGGCAGCGCGACGCTCTCGACCGCCTCCTATATCGTGCTCAACGAGGTCGCCGGCCTGCGTGCCCGCAGCGCCATCGGCGCGCTGATGCTGGTCACCGGACTGTCGAGCAGCATCTTCTGGCCCGTCACCTCGGCGCTGTCGGCGCATGTCGGCTGGCGCAGCACCTGCCTCGTTTACGCCGGCCTGCTGCTGCTGGTGTCGCTGCCGCTGTTCGTGTTCCTGCTGCCGCGCCGCGTTCACGATTCTCTGCCGGCCGGCTCGGACGCAGCGCAGTCGACGCCGGCGGCCACGCCGGCGCGCAGCACGTTCTATCTGCTGGTTGGCGCGTCCGGCCTCAACGCCTTCGTCGCCTTCGGCATGGGCGCTGTGCTGATCGAGCTCCTCAAGGCCGAGGGTCTTTCGCCCACGGAGGCCATCGGCTTCGGCTCGCTGCTCGGCGTGATCCAGATCAGCGCGCGCGTGATCGACTTCCTCGGCGGCGGCCGCTGGGACGGCATCACCACCGCGATCGTCGCAGGCCTCGCGCTGCCGGCCGCCATGCTGCTCCTGATGCTGAGCCACGGCTCGCATGTCGCCATCGCGACGTTCATGCTGATCTACGGCCTCGGCACCGGCGCGCTTGCGGTGGCGCGCGCGACCATGCCGCTGGTGTTCTATGACAAGGCGGCGTTCGCTAGGGCCTCGGCGCAGATCGGGCTGCCGATGAACGTCGCATCGGCGATCTCCGCGCCCATCCTGGTCGAGCTTCTGACCCGTTTCGGCAGCAATGCGCCGCTGGCGCTCAATTTCACCTGCTCCTGTGCCGCCGTCGTGATGCTGCTCGCGTTGCGGCATCGCCGGCCAGGGCGCGCGGCCGCATCCCGCGCCGGCTGAGTCGCCCGTCGGGCAGGGCTTGCGCAAGGCGGTCCGCGCTGCAGGGCTGCAAATTGCTCGGAACAGCCAGGCGCCGCACACGAAGTTTCTCCATCGGTTCAGGCACATCGCTGTGCTCGCACCGGTCTGCGCAGATTTTGGGCTTTCGCTTTATCGGAATTCGTGGTTCTCTGTCGTGGTCCTGCTCCATCGACGAGGGGCGCTGCGCATCGTCAGGAGCGTTGGGGCGGGATGTGATGGACATGCAGGTGCCAACTGACGAGTGGCATCGGCATGGACGGCGAAGTCGCGTGGTCCTGGCACCCCGATGCTGGTGTCCGGCGGGAGCGAGCCTCAGGCGAGCTGTCGCCCACGGTGGCCAACAAGCCCGGTGCACCGAGGAGATCGCGTATAAACCGTAAACTGTCGCGCAGGGAAGGCCGGGCAAGCCGGTTGAACCTGTGGTTCCTGCCCCGTGCATTGTTTTCCGCACGGGGGCCGCAGGAATCAGCCGATGTCTGGTCTTCCCTGCACCCTCGATCCGAGGGCCGCTGCACAAAGCTCGGGCGCTCCCTGCGTCGCGGCGCCGTCAACCCGTGGACCTCGTCAGGTGTCTGCCGGTCCTTCCCAAATCTATCGCATGTTAGTTTTAGTGAGCGGTGAGCGAAGTGTATCGGTTGTGCTCGCGTGATATGTCGCGCATTGATATATTCATAGTTCGAAAGACTAATTAGTTCGTCGACGCATCCACGCACGGATAGCAAACCATTAATGTGCGCTTGGTATCGTGCATACAGTCCATGCAACGAGAACCAGAAAATGCGACACCTGACTGTCTATCAGCGTCTCGCGGCCATCATCGCCGTGATGTCGATCGCAATGTTCGCCGTCTCCGCGATGCAGATCCTGATGCTACGCAGCACCGTCATCGAGGAGCGGCAGGCCCTGGTCCGGAACCTGGTTGAATCGGCCATCAAGGTGCTCAGTCACTATGACGCCGCGGCGGCAGCCGGAAAGATCGCGCCGGAGCAGGCTCGGCAGCAGGCCTTCGCCGCGATCGGCGCGATGCGCTGGGGGCAGTATAACGACTATCTCGGCGTGTACGGTACCGGGCCGGCGGATGCGGGCGTCACCTATGTTCACGCCAACCCGAAATACATCAACGTCAACCGCTGGGACTACAAGGACTCCACCGGCAAGCTGCTGATTCAGGACATCGTCCGCGCCGCGCGGGCCGGCGGAGGCTTCGTCGAGTACAAGGTTCCACGCGCCGGCGGCAGCACTGAGCTGCCGAAGATGTCCTATGTCGGCGCCTATGGCAGCGGCGACAAGATGCTGGCGCTTCAGGCCGGCGTCTATGTCGACGACGTCGACGCGGCCGTCTATCAGCGCGCCTTGTGGGCCAGCGTGGGGGCCCTCGCCGGGCTGCTCATTGCCGCGATCGTCGCCTTCTGGCTCGGACGCAGCGTCGTTGTTCCGCTCGACCGCACCTGCGCCGTGATGGACGAGCTGACCAAGGGCCATCTCGACTTCGACGTGCCCTTCACCGATCGCAACAACGAGATCGGCCGCATGGCGCGCAGCCTGCAGATCCTCAAGGATCATCTCGCCGAGAGCGAGCGCATCAGGGCCGAGCAGGAGCAGGCCAAGCAGCAGGCCGCCGAGGAGCGGCGGGCGGTGCTGGCGCGCATCGCCGACGAGTTCGAGCGTTCGATCGGCGGGGTGATCCAGACCACGGCGGGTGCGGCGGGCGAGTTGCAGAGCTCGGCGCAGTCGATGTCGACCATCGTCTCGGGCACCAGCGACCAGAGCGCCAAGGTCGCCGCGGCCGCCGAGCAGACCGCCAAGAACGTGCAGACCGTGTCGGCCTCGGCCGAGCAGCTGTCGTCGTCGATCCAGGAGATCGCCAAGCAGGTGACGCAGTCGTCGTCGATTGCGCAGAACGCGGTGGAGCAGGCGACCCGGACCGAATCCATGGTCACGCGACTGGTCCATGCCTCGCAGAAGATCGGCGAGGTGATGGCGCTGATCCAGACCATCGCGGGCCAGACCAACCTGCTGGCGCTCAATGCCACCATCGAGTCGGCGCGCGCGGGCGAGGCCGGCAAGGGCTTCGCGGTCGTCGCCAACGAGGTCAAGGCGCTGTCGGCGCAGACCGCCAAGGCGACCGAGGAGATCACCAGCCAGATCGAGGCGATCCGCGACGCGACCACCTCCACCGTCACCGCGATCCGCGAGATCGGCACCACGATCGGCCAGATGAACGAGATCACCGAAACCATCGCGGCCGCGGTTGAGGAGCAGGGCGTCGCGACCAAGGAGATCGCCCGCAGCGTCCAGCAGGCGGCGCAGGGCACGCAGGGCGTGATGCAGCACATCGTCGGCGTGCGCGAGGCGTCGGGGCAGGTCGGCGCGGCGGCGGCGCAGGTGCTGAGCGCGGCGGCCCAGCTCGGCAGCCAGTCGGATCAGTTGAAGAACCAGACCGGGCGCTTCCTCGGCAACGTCCGCGCGGCCTGACACGAGGCAGCGGACGGTGATCGCTCACCCTCCGCTGATCTCCACCAGACGATCGATCAACGCTGCCTGCGCCGGATTGATGCGGGCCCTGGCCTCGGCGAGATCGAACCAGGCGGCGCGATCGACCTCAGGAAAACGCTGCAGACGGCCGCTGCGCGGCGGCCATTCGAGTTCGAACTCATTGCTGACGATGGCGCCGGCATCGAGATCGGTCTCGGCGGCGAACGCCTCGACCACCTTGCCGCCGCGCTGCTTGACCTCGCCGAGCGCGATCAGCGGCGCGCTCAGCTCAGTGCCGAGCTCCTCGGCGAATTCGCGCCGCGCCACCGCCTCAGCCGGCTCGCCGGCCCCGAACTCGCCCTTCGGGATCGACCACGCGCCGGCATCCTTGTTGCGCCAGAACGGTCCGCCCGGATGCACCAGCAGCACCTCGAGCGTGCCGCCGCGACGACGAAAGGCGAGCACGCCCGCGCTGCGCGCCGGCATCTGCTCAGGCCTCGCCGGTGCGCTGGATCAGATCGCGCTCCCAGCCGAACACCGAGCGTCCGTCCAGCTCGGGCGATGCGGCGCGCTCGGTCGCGATGAAGGCATCGAGCGACGGGCCTGTCGCGGTCCGTTCCAGCCGCCGCGCCTGATCGTCGAGCCGCTTCAGCGCTGCCAGCGCCTCGTCACGGCCGAGCTTGGCCTGGCCGACCGCGGATTTGAGCACGCGGATGGTCTCGTCATAGACCTTGATGGGCACGGGATAGGGATGCCGATCCTTGCCGCCATGCGCCAGCGAGAACCGCGCCGGATCCGTGAACCGATATGGTGCGCCATGCACGACCTCGGCGACCATCGCGAGCGACCGCACGGTGCGGGCACCGACGCCCGGCGTCAGCAGCAGTTCGGGGAAATCCACGGGGCCGCGCTCGGCAGCCGCCGCCAGGGTGCCGTGCAGCCGGCGGGCGAACACGTCCTTCGGCCTGACGTCGTGATGATCGGGCATGATCAGATGCGGCAGCATCGCTTGCGCCTGCACCGGCGTTGGCGTGCTCAGCCGCTCGAACTCGGTGACGACGCGATCTGGGCCGAGGTCGATCAGCAGCTCGAGCTGGGCGTTGCGCGACGGCGCGGCGCGCTTGTCGGTGAGGTTGACGATCTCGCCCTGCGCGGGTCCATCGATCGCGCTGTGCGGCGCGTCGACGAAGTCGGCGATGTCCGGAGAGTGCCAGTGGTAGCGCCGGGCCTGACGCGCCTCGCCATTCATGCCCTGCTGCACCACGGTCCATTTGCCGTCGGCGGTGACGAAGAAGCCGTGCAGATAGAGGTCGAAGCCGTCCTGCACGGCGGCGCTGTCGACCTTGGCGACGAGCTTGCTGGTGCGCACCAAGCCCTCGCCGTCGAGGCCGAGCCGGTCGCTGAGCAACCGCAGCTCGTCCGGCGTCTTGCGCGAATGTTCGCCGCGCCCGCCGCAGACATAGATGCCGAGCTCGCCGGACAGCGGCTTCAGCCCGCGCTTCAATGCGCCGATCACGCTGGTGGTGATCCCCGAGGAGTGCCAGTCCATGCCCATGACGGCGCCGAACGACTGGAACCAGAACGGATGCGACAGCCGCGCGAGGAATTCGTCGCGGCCGTAATGATGCACGATGGCCTGGGTGATGATGGCGCCGAGCGAGGCCATGCGCGTGCCGAGCCACGCCGGGACGCGCCCGGAATGGAGCGGAAGATCGGCGCTGCCGGTGCGACGGGCCATCGGAACCTTGCAAAGCAGGAGGACCGGGCCAATCTAACAGATCAGGATGCGCGATGCGATGCGTGTGGTTGTCCGCTATCCGCTTTGTCCGAGGTATGCGAGCCAGTTCCTGAACAGGACCAGCGCCGCACTCCCCGAGGCGAGGTCGGGGCGCAGCGTCAGACCGGGCAGGTCGGCAGCCATGGTCGGATCTCGCCTTTGCTTGGCGCGCGCCTCGAACGCGGTGAGCACCGCCTCGGTCTCGGCGCTGAAATAGGATTTCGGCTGGCGCGGATAGTCGTCGCGCTGGCCGGCGAGATAGCGCGCGATGTCGCGCATGTATTCGCGCTGCAGGGAGAGCGCGTCATATTCGGGGTGGCCCTGGAAGAACACGAACCGGCTCGGCATGTCGCGGGCGAAGATGTCGACGCCGACATCGGCGGATCGGGTCAGGATGTCGTAGCCGCGCGCCGCCAGCAACGGCTCGTTGACGGCGTTGAGGCGGGAGTGCGGCACCTTGAGCGGGGAGTGAATATTGCGCGTGAGCCAGTCGTCCTTGACCTTCACGCAGTCGAAGATGCCGGAGCATTTGAAGGCCAGCCGCTGCCGCTCGATGTCGTCGAGATGCAGCACCGCGGCATGGGCGGCGAGACACGACCAGATCGTCGAGCGGGTGTTGACTTTGGCCCAGTCGATCAACGCGGTGAGATCAGGCCAATAGGGCTCGTCGCGCAGCTGCGCGGCGATGGGCTCCGCGCCGGTGACGATCAGCCCGTCGATGCCGAGCCGGTCGAGCCGATCGATCTGCGTGTAGGCCTGGGCCAGATAGCTCTGAGCTGCCGGCGATCGCCCGATCGACGGCAAGGAGAAGCAATGCAGCCGGATGTGCACGTCGCGCGGCGCGGATTGCTGCAGCAATTTGGCGATCTGGACATCGGTCGCCTTCAGCGCGCTGTCCGGCATGTTGTTGACGAGCCCGATGGTCAGCTCGCCCGATCGCCGCGCGCGGCCGTCGAGGTCGACGGGCACGAGAGCAGGGCTCGTGATCCTGCGATGTCTGTCGAACAGCAGGGTCATCGGCTGCTGGCTCTACTCGGCTGCGTCCAGCTGGCGCTGCGGCGGACAGGCCTGCGCGAGCGCCTGGTCGAGATCCTCGATGATGTCGTTGATGTGCTCGATGCCGATCGAGAGACGGATCGTCTCCGGCAGCACGCCGGCCTTGCGCTGGTCGTCCGGCGGCATCTGCCGGTGCGTGGTCGAGGCGGGATGGCACGCCAGCGATTTGGCATCGCCGATATTGACGAGGCGCGTGATCAGCTTCAGTGCGTCGTAGAACGCCTTGCCGGCCTCCATCCCGCCCTTGATGCCGAAGGTGAACAGCGACGACGCGCGGCCGTCGAGATATTTCTGCACCAGCGGATAATAGGGGCTGTCGGGGAAGCCCGTGTAGTTGACCCAGGCGACGCGCGGATCGTTGCGGAGGAATTCAGCGACCTTGCGCGCGTTCTCGACGTGGCGCTCCATCCGCAGCGCCACCGTCTCGATTCCCTGCAGCAGCAGGAAAGCGTTGAACGGCGACAGCACGGCGCCCATGGTGCGCTGGTAGACGCTGCGCGCGCGCTGGATATAGGCGCTGCGGCCGAAATGATCGGCATAGACCATGCCGTGATACGAGGTGTCCGGCTGGGTGAAGGCCGGGAAGCGGTCGCCGTGATCCTTCCAGGGGAAGTTGCCGCTGTCGACCAGCATGCCGCCGAGCGTGGTGCCGTGGCCGCCGAGGAATTTGGTCAGCGAATGCACCGCGATGTCGGCGCCGTAGTCGAACGGCCGCAGCAGGATGGGCGTGGCGACCGTGTTGTCGACGATCAGCGGCACGCCGTTGCGATGCGCGACCTTTGCGAGCGCCTCGATGTCGCAGACATTGCCGGCGGGATTGCCGATCGTCTCGGCGAACACCGCCTTGGTGTTCTCGTCGATCAGACGCTCGATGGCATCGGGCTGATCACTTTCCGCGAAGCGCCCGGTGATGCCCTGGCGCGGCAGGATGTGGCCGAGCAGCGTGTGCGTGGTGCCGTAGAGCTGCGGCACCGAGACGATGTTGCCGCCGCCATCGGCAATGTTGACGAAAGCGAAGTGCAGCGCCGCCTGGCCGGTACCGACCGCGAGCGCGCCGACGCCGCCTTCGAGTTCGGCGACGCGCTTCTCGAGCACGGCCGTCGTGGGATTGGAGATGCGGCTGTAGCGATAGCCGTCGACTTCGAGATTGAACAGCGCGGCGCCGTGATCGGCGCTGTCGAACGCGTAGGCGGCGGTCTGATAGATCGGCACCGCGACCGCCTTGGTCGTGCCCTCGGGTTCATAGCCGGCGTGGATTGCAATCGTCTCGTTGCGCATCGGCGATCTCCGCTCCCGCATCGTCTGCTGATGCAGGCTGCTCGCATTCCGCGAGTGATCGATTTGTATGAGCGCGGCGGTAAAGCGGTCCATAATTCGCGACAACAACGACGAAATAACCCTAACGATGTCTCGCCGGGTTACCTCGAATTAGCGAGAGTCGGAGTCCTGCAGCAACGATCGAAGCTGGCGCCCGATCAGTTCCAGTGCCGGCCTGGCCTGCGGCAGGATTGCGCCGAGCGCGTGGAAATTATGAACCATGCCGTCGTGGCAGACGTGCGTGACGTTCAAACCAGCCGCCGCGAGCCTGTCGGCGTAAGCATTGCCCTCATCCCGCATCGGATCGAATTCCGCCGTGTGGATGATCGCGGGCGGCAATCCGGCCAAGTCAGACGCGCGCAGAGGAGAGATCCGCGGATCGTCCAGAGCGAGTCCCTCGGGAAGATAGTCGGCGAGGTCGGCCTGCCACGTCGCCGCGTCGATCAGATAGCCGCTCCCATACTCCTCGCGAGACGGCCAAGCTTGCGAAAAATCCAGAACGGGGCAGATGAGGCATTGCACCGCGATTGGCAGGCGGCCAGACACACGCTGACACACTGTCGTAGCGAGCGTCGCGCCGGCGGAATCGCCACCAACCACAAGCCTTTCCTTGTCGATCCCGAGCGTGCCGGCCTCATCAAAGGCGAATTCGACCGCGGCCAGCGCGTCATCCAGCGCGGCGGGAAACGTGTGCTCCGGCGCGAGGCGGTAGTCGATCGAGAGCAGCCGGCAGCCAGAAGCGACCGTGAGCGCCGCCGCGACCTTGTCGTGGGTTTCGATACTCCCCGCAACGAGCCCGCCGCCGTGAAAATAGATGAAGCCGGGGAGACGACCGCCGGTGACGCCCGCAGCAGGCGTATACAGGCGATATCGGAGCGGACCGGCGGGAGAGTGGAGATGCGCGTCCCGCGTGACGACCGCGCCGAGATCGTTGCGCGAGAACTGCATCAGCTTCGCGAGCGATTGCCGGCGCTGCTCCGGGCTCGGACGCTCTCGAACGCCCGCTCCGGCAACGGCCACCATTGCGAGCAGGCGCTGGGCGCGAGGGTCGAGCGGCATCAGTGTTCCAGGTTAACCAAGACGGCGGCCATTGTCGCAGCCAAGCGTGAATTGATGATGAGCAGCGACATGGCAAGGGGATCCTTAAAATATCCACGCCACAACGGCATGAACGAGCCGCATCGAAAGGGAGCACCGCCATGACCCAAGCCGTCAAGCCTGTCAGCTACTCGCAGACCTGGACGTTCTTCGACGGCGAATGGCGCGAGGGCAATGCGCCGATCATGGGCGTGCGGACGCATGCCACCTGGCTCGCCTCGACCGTGTTCGACGGCGCCCGCGCGTTCGAGGGCGTGACGCCCGATCTCGATCGTCACTGCGCGCGGGTGAACCAGTCGGCGGCCAATTTCCGGCTCAAGCCGGTGGTAGATGTCGCGACCTGGATGGGCCTGGCCCGCGAGGGGATCGCACGCTTCGGCGCGAAGGCCGAACTCTACATCCGGCCGATGTACTGGGCGCAGCATGGCGCCGGCGGTGGCGTGCTGTTCGATCCCGAGACCACCAATTGGTGCCTATGCATCTACGAGGCGCCGATGCCGCAGCCGACCGGCAATGCGATCACGCTGTCGCCGTTCCGGCGGCCCACGGCCGAATGCGCGCCGGTCGACGCCAAGGCGGCCTGCCTCTACCCGAACAATTCGCGGGCGCTGATCGAGGCGGCCTCGCGGGGCTTCAACAATTGCCTGATGCTCGACATGCTCGGCAATGTCGCCGAATTCGGCAATGCCAACGTGTTCATGGTGAAGGACGGCGTCGTGTTCACGCCGGTACCGAACGGCACCTTCCTCAACGGCATCACCCGCCAGCGCGTCATCGATCTCCTGCGCGGTGATGGGATCAGCGTGGTCGAGACGACGTTGCGCTACGATGATTTTCTGAAGGCGGACGAAATCTTCTCCTCCGGCAATTTCGCCAAGGTGGCGCCGGTGATCCGCATCGACGACCGGACGTTGCCGATCGGCCCGGTGTTCAGCCGGGCGCGCCGGCTATATTGGGACTACGCGCATGCAGCCAGGGCGGCCGCCGCCTAGTTCAGGCCCCGTAGATCGGCAGTTCGGTATCGCTGAGATCGCCGAGCCGAGGCGGCCGCGGGCCCTTGATGTATTTACGGCCGCGCCGCTCGGTATAGATGCCGATGAGGCCGTCGATCGGTCCGTTGGCATCGACCATGACGGAGACGCAGCCGCGACGCAGCAGCAGAAGCCGGCCGATGGCTCCGGCACAGCCGACATAGTCGGAGATGTCGCGGCAGTAGATCAGCTGCATCGCCGGCAATGCGAAGCGTCCTTGGCGAATGCGGACCTTCTGCAGCACCAGCGGAACATGACCCGTCTTTGATCGGACCACGACGCTGAGACAGCCATAGCGGGCGTGGCGGATGAGCAGGTCGGCTTCATCAGGTGGAATGCCGTCCACGGTCTCTGCGTCGGCCTGGATCTGCTCGACCGGCGAGCCGAGGCCGGCGGTCGAGAGCAGCGGCAGCTAGAAAAACAGGCCACGGCAATAGGCGCGGAAGCCCTGCGCCTCGACGATCGGCCAGGTCGGCCTCGCGGCGCTGATATTGACGTAGGTCACCTCTGGCCGCCGCTGCGCGATGCGCGTCAGCATTGTCGCGTAGTTGCGAAAGGCGGGCTCGACGTACCAGCTCGACAGATTGCACCAGATCCGCGGCTCTCCGGGCGTGCCACGATCGCTGTAGACCAGGAGCAGAACGCCGACAGCAACGCCGTTGTGATCCAGCAGGTAGCCGTAACGCGGATAGCCGTCAGGGACGGCGCGGCCCGCTTGCCGCCGCAACCCGCTCGACCAATAGTCGCGCGAGCGTCGTGGGAAGCCGCGCGTCAAGAGATCGGCCACCGCATCGAGATCGGCGTCTCCGATCTCGCGGCACCGGATCACTGGCTTGAGCGCGGTCATGACCTGGTTTGCCGATCTCCGACGATGAGCGCTGCGCTAGCCGACGGAGACGGCCTGCCGCTCCAGCCGCAGCATCTCACGAACGCGCGCAGGCCAGCGCGTCAGATCGATGCCATGGGTGTGGAACAGCGCGACCGCCAGCCGGTCCATGCCGAAGGCGACGCAGCCGGTGTGGGCCGGCTCGCCCTGCGCGTCGGCGATGCCCCAGGTCGTGCCGAAATGCTCGCGGTGATAGTTGAAGCTCATGCAGGCCGTCGGCTGCTCCTCCGAGCGCAGCGGCACCAGCAGCTCGAACTTAAGCGACTGCTGCTTCTGGCTGACGGCCTTCATCTGGCCGACGCGGCCGAAGAACGGATCGCTGGCGTGATCGACGCGGAACGTCAGGCCGAGATCCGTGGCGATCGCCTGCGCCTTCGCCATCCAACGGTCGCGGAAGGCGGAGACATCGTCGGGCGTGCCGATGCAGACATATTCTCGCATCCGGAACGACTGCAGGCGGTCGAGATGTCGCGACGGCTCGCGACGGAAGCAGTCGGCGGCGACGTCGAAGCGGAGGCCGCCGACCGGCAGCGCGCCGCGGCTGGCCGCGATCGGATAGACAGGATAGCAGGCCGCAGGCGACAGTACGAGGTCGGCGGGCGACAGCGACGTGGTCCAGTCGCCGCCGCGGTCGAAGCGGGCCACGGCCTCATGGATGTCGCGCTCGGTGCCATGCAGGCCGCAGACGCAGCCGAGCAGGTTGGGGAAGCTCTTGAGATAGCCGGACTTCTCGAGCTGCGCGCGGCTCATGACCGGCGGGAAGCGCATCACCTCGGTGCCGGGCTCGCGGTGTCGGGTGATCAGCGCGGCGAGTTGCTCAACAACGCCTTCATAGAGCGCCGTGCGCGCATAGACGCCATCTGCTCCCATGCGGTGGAACAGGGCATCTGTGAGATGGTCCAGGGCGTCGGCCGGCTGAGGGGCAATCTCGGGCGACTGCGGGAGAACGGGAATGGTCATGTCTCAAATCCTGTCTGGAGGCAAAATCAAGACCCGGCGCGATCATCATTCGTAGAGCGAGACCGGCACCGCGCTCATCAGGTTCGCGGTGGCGATATTGGTAAGAATGCGATCATTGTTGATCATGATCGGCGCCGACAGCACGTCGCGAAGATGACGGCCGATCGAGAAGTCGCCGTCATTGCGGTAGCCGGACAGGCCGCAGGCACGCATCGCATGCATCACGGTCTCGACCGCGAGCTCGGAGGCCTGCACCTTCAGCAGCGTGATCGAGGACTGGAAGTCGAGCGAGCTCAGGGCGCGCTCGTCATATTCATGCGCGACGAACGCATCCATGTTGGTGACGATCATCGCGCGAAGGCGGGCCAGCGCCATCTTGGCGGCGGTGTAGTGCGCGGCGGCGGGCGGCATCTGTCCGTTCGCGCCGCGTGCAGCCTTGCGCAGGAAGCGCTGTGCGCGCAGCACGGCGGCGGCGGCGATGCCGGCCCAGGCGGACGACCAGCAGAGATGCGCGAACGGCGTCATCGTCTGACCGTGGATGCGGTCATAGGCCTCCGGGAAGACGCGGTCGGCGGGGCAGTTCACCTCGAGCGCAAAGCCGGTCGAGCAGGTGCCGCGCATGCCCAGCGTCTCCCAGCCCTGGGTGCGCGTGATCGTGTAGTCGTCCTTGGTCAGCGCCAGCAGCACCTGATCGGAGGCTGCTGCGGCATCGGCGCGCCGCGCGATCGTCACGAGACCATCCGCTTCGGCGCCATAGGAGATCACGGTGGCATCGCGCGACAGCGTGATGCGCTCGCCATCATGGCCGACGGCAGCCGCGCTGGCGCGGATGTTGCCGCCGTTCTGGCCCTCGGTGGTGGAGGAGGCCATCAGCAGCTGCTCGGATGCGATCCGCCGCATCAGGGATTCCATGTAGGGATTGCCACGACCATGCCGGACGATGCAGGCGACCTTGGTCTGGTGCATGGCGAAGATCATGGCGCTGGAGGCGCAGGCGCGGCCGAGCGCGTAGCAGACGTCGGCGATGTCATGGACCGAGGCGCCGAAGCCGCCGAACTCGACCGGGATCAGCATGCCCAGCAGCTTCTGCTCGCGTGCCGCATCGATCGCGGCCTTGGGGAAGCGACCGTCGCGATCGACGGCTTCTGCCTCGGCAGCCGCCTGCGCGGCCACGGCGACGCTCCGCTGCAGAAACAGCGAGCTGCGATCGAGCAGGAGACGTTCGCCGTCATCGGCGATCGGCGTGCGAAGCGCGGTTCCCTGGACAGTCATGACCGATTTGAGCTCCGGATTTTGTCGTTGTTGAAAGACCGGCCTGCCGCGTCCCGTCACGCTGCGCCGATGCCTTGCGCCGTCTCTGGGCTACAACGCAGGGTATGGATTTGATTCAAATGCGTCGACGAAATTCGAGGTAAACGCCGTGGAATCACGGGGCCGGGGTTAATTGTCGGTTTCCGGCGCCGGTCAATTTGGAGCTAGCGCGTTAGCGTTAAAGCAATTCAGGGATGGAACACCGCGCTTGTGTAACGCTTTCGCTGCCATACCGCGTTATCTCTACGATCGAGGCAACCGACAGGTGGATCACGCGTCTGCTGTCTTTCGAATGAGAAATCACATGCCGAATTTTAAAGCCGATATTTCAGACCGCATCGTCGCGCTGGTGCGGGACATCCTGGTTCAGAACGGGATCTCCGCCGATCTCGAAGCCGACACGAAGCTCGTGGATGCCGGCCTCACCTCGATGGACATGGTCAATCTGATGCTCTCGATCGAGGCGGAGTTCGATTTCACGATTCCGCAGGAGCTGATCACGCCGGACAATTTCCAGTCGATCGCCACGCTCGAGCGGCTGGTGGCCGGACAGCTCGCGGCGGACCAGGCGGCCTGACCATAGCTGTCTTCGGACAGCCGCGCCGCCGCTGTTTTCAATTTGCCTCAAAGCTGGCATTCTTATCTCCCTTGGAGATGGGGACGTCATGACGAAGGCTGTACTTGGCATTATCGGCGGCTCGGGCATCTATGACCTGCCGGGACTGGAAGATGCCCGCGAAGAGGTGATCGCGAGCCCGTGGGGCGAGCCGTCGGCGCCGTTGCGGCGCGGCACCATCGCCGGCCTGCCGATCGTGTTCCTGCCGCGTCACGACAAGGGACACCGGCTGTCACCGTCCGACATCAACTATCGCGCCAACATCGACGTGTTGAAGCGCGCTGGCGTCACCGACCTGATGTCGCTGTCGGCCTGTGGCTCCTTCAAGGAAGAGCTGCCGCCGGGCACATTCGTGCTGGTCGATCAGTTCGTCGACCGCACCTACAAGCGTGAGAGCTCGTTCTTCGGCAAAGGCTGCGTCGCGCATGTGTCGATGGCGCATCCGGTGTCGCCGCGGCTGCGCATTCATCTCGCCGCGGCCGCGGAGGCTGAGGGCATCGCCGTCGTGCGCGGCGGGACCTATGTCTGCATGGAGGGGCCGCAGTTTTCGACCTATGCCGAGAGCATGACCTACAAATCGTCGGGCTATTCGGTGATCGGCATGACCAACATGCCCGAGGCCAAGCTCGCCCGCGAGGCCGAGATCTGCTACGCGACGGTGGCGATGGTGACGGATTTCGACTGCTGGCATCCGGACCACGACGCCGTCACGGTGCAGGACATCATCCGGGTGCTGACCACCAACGCCGACAAGGCCAAGGGGCTGGTGGCGCGGCTCGCCCGCGAGTTTCCGCATGAGCATGAGCCGTGCCCGATCGGCTCGGACCGCGCGCTCGACACTGCTTTGATCACGGCGCCAGAGGCCCGCGATCCCGACCTCCTCAAGAAGCTCGATGCGGTCGCAGGCCGCATCCTGCGCGGCTGACAGGAGGCCGAACATGAAAGTGGACGGCAAGCATTTTCGCAGCATCTGGCTCGATGCCGACGGCTGGACGGTTTGTGCCATCGATCAGCGCCGGCTGCCGCACGAGTTTGTCGTGGCGAAGATCACGACCTGCGAGGAAGCGGCGGATGCGATCCGCCACATGCTGGTGCGCGGTGCGCCGCTGATCGGTGCGACCGCCGCCTTCGGCATGGCGTTGGCGATGCGCGACGACCGCTCCGACCCTGGCATAGACCGCGCCTACGAGATGCTGATCGCCACGCGGCCGACGGCGATTAATCTGAAATGGGCGCTCGACACCATGAGCACGATGCTGCGCCGGCTGGCGCCATCGGAGCGGCGGGACGCGGCCTATGCGCGTGCGGTCGACATTGCCGGCGAGGACGTCACCATCAATCAGGGCATCGCGGCGCATGGTCTCGCGCTGATCGAGGCCGCAGCCGCGCGCAAGAAGCCGGGTGAAGTCGTCAACGTGCTGACCCATTGCAACGCCGGCTGGCTGGCGACGGTCGATTGGGGCACGGCGACGGCGCCGATCTATCTGGCCCACGATCGCGGCATCCCGATCCATGTCTGGGTCGACGAGACGCGGCCCCGCAACCAGGGCGCCTCGCTCACCGCCTGGGAGCTCGGCCATCACGGCGTGTCGCACACCGTGATCCCGGACAACACCGGCGGACACCTGATGCAGCATGGCATGGTGGATCTCGCGATCGTCGGCACCGACCGCGTCGCCGCCAATGGCGATGTCTGCAACAAGATCGGCACCTATCTGAAGGCGCTGGCCGCGCATGACAATGGCGTGCCGTTCTACGTCGCGCTGCCGTCGCCGACGATCGACTTTGCCGTCGCCGACGGACGGCAGATCCCGATCGAGCAGCGCAGCGCGCAGGAAGTGACGGAGATGACCGGCCGCACCGTCGACGGCCGCATCGAGACAGTGCGCATCGTGCCGCCGGGATCACCCGTCGCGAACTACGGGTTCGACGTCACGCCGGCGCGGCTGGTGAGCGGACTGATCACCGAACGCGGCGTGCTGCAGGCCGATGGCGCGGCGTTGTCGGCCGCGTTTCCCGAGCGGGCAAAACAGACCAACTATTAGCCGCTCTCGCGAAGCCGGCGGCACGACAGTCAGCGCAAGGAAAGCCCGGTCGCTGCTTCCAGCTCGGCAATCGCCTGCGACGCGCTGACGACCTTGATCGTCGTCATGCCCATCTCGCGCGCCGGCTTCAGGTTGACGCCGAGATCGTCGAGATAGACGCAGTCCGCCGGGTTGACGCCGAGGGCTTCGGTCATCATCTGGTAGATGCGCGGATCGGGCTTGCGCAGGCCGATCTTGGCGGATTCGATGACATGATCGAACAGCGCCATCACCTCGACGACGTAGAACGAGCGGCCGCCCTGGCTGCCGATCGCATTGGCCGGCAGGTTGTTGGTGATGCAGCCAGTCTTGCACTCCGTCTTGATCCGACGCAGCGCCTCGACCATGTCGGGGCGGAGATCGCCGGCCAGCAGCGGCAGCACCTCGCGTCCGCTCACCGCGGCGCCGCCGAGCGCCAGCGATTCCTCGGCGAACAGCCGGTCGAACGTGTCCAGGTCGATCTCGGCGCGCTCGAACTTGGCCCAGGCGTTTTCGAGGTGGTTGGCGGCATTGGTGTTGCGAATGATATCGATGGGATAGCCGCGCTCCTTCTCGAACCGAGCAAAGGCTTCGAACGGTGAGGTCGTCATCACGCCACCGAAATCAAAGATCACCGCCTCGACCATCACTGTCCTGTCCTTCGTTCGCTTCCCCAGAGGGATCGCTAACACGGCACGCCACATTTTGCGATTCGCTTGGCGACGGGGCTTGCAGCCGCTATTGCTGCAGCGATGAAGCTGCTCCTCACGATCTCCATCGCCGCATGGCTGGCCGCTTCGCCGGCGCTCGCGATCGTCGGCAATGCGCCCGCCTCGAACGACGGTATCGGGCGCTCCGTGGTCACGATCGTCGGCTCGCGTGGCAATTTCTGCAGCGGCGCGTTGATCGCCCCGAAGCTCGTCCTGACCGCCGGACATTGCGTGCAGCCGGGCGTCGATTACCGCATCGTGGAATACGATCGCGACCGCAAGCCGCTGCTCAAGACTGTGCGGCGCGTCGCCGTCCATCCTAGCTTCAGCATGCAATCGATCCTTGCTCATCGCGCCACAGCCGATGTCGCGCTGCTGGAGTTGGAGGCGCCGGCGAGAGAGCGCGCACCAGCCACGCTGGGCGTGCCGCAGCCGCCGTTGGCGGCCGGCAATGCGTTCACTGTGGTGGGGATCGGCGTGGCCATTCCCGGCGACGGCAGGAGCGGCGGCGTCGTGCGCGCGGCTCCTCTGGTCGCGACCGGCAAACCTGGCACATTGCAGATCCGGCTCGTCGATCCGGCGACGCAAGGAGCCAAGCCCGGCCTCGGCGGCTGTACCGGCGATTCCGGCGGCCCTGCTTTCGAGACGCAGGCGCAGGGCGAGTTGCTGATCGGTGTGATCTCGTGGTCGACCGGACCCAACCTGACGGATGGTTGCGGCGGCATGACGGGCGTTACGCCGCTCACGCTGTATCGCGACTGGATCGTGCAGACCGCGCGGCAATGGGGCATGCCGCTCGGCGGAAATTGACGTCGTTCGAAGCTGGGTTGCGGCTCGCCGTCGCGGGTTGACCATCGTCGTGATCAGGTTCAGCCTGTCAGACGAGGAAACAACACCAAAAGCAAAAACCCAGGGATCCCCATGAACGTCATCGCGCCCATCCGGGAGGCTGCGTCCTCTCACGCGACCGAACATTTCGACGTGCTGATCGTCGGCGCCGGCATCTCCGGCATCGGCAGCGCCTATCAGTTGACCAAGCAGATGCCGGACACGCGCTTCGTGATCCTGGAAAGCCAGGACAGTTTCGGCGGCACGTGGCGGACGCATCGCTACCCCGGCATCCGCTCCGACAGTGACCTGCATACGTTCGGCTACAGCTTCAAGCCGTGGGTCGGACCGCCGATCGCGACCGCGGAAGAAATTCTCAAATACATGGGCGATGTGATCGAGGAGAACGATCTCGGCCGCCACATCCGCTATGGCCATCGCATCGTTTCGGCAAGCTGGTCGAGCGCAACCAATCTCTGGACGGTTCACGCCGTGAAGGGCCGTGATCAGGAGCCCGTCACCATCACGGCAAACTTTCTCTGGATGTGCCAGGGCTACTATCGGCATTCCAAGGGCTACACGCCCGAGTGGCCGGAGATGGCGACATTCAAGGGCCGTATCGTGCATCCGCAGGTGTGGCCGGAGGATCTCGATCTCACCGGCAAGCAGGTCGTCGTAGTCGGTTCGGGCGCGACTGCGGCGACGATCCTGCCGTCGATTGCTGGAAAATGCGCGCATGTCACGATGCTGCAGCGTTCGCCGACCTATTTCCGCATTGGCCGTAACGCGATCGAACTGGCCGAGGAGCTGCGCCGGCTGCAGGTCAAGGAGGAATGGATTCACGAGATCGTCAGGCGCAAGATCCTGTTCGAGCAGGACTGGTTCACCAAGCGCTGCCTGAGCGAGCCCGAGCAGGTGAAGAAGGAGTTGATCGGCCAGATCAGCGCCATCATCGGGCCGGACTACGCCGCCAAGCACTTCACGCCGAGCTATCGTCCGTGGCGTCAGCGCATCGCCTTCGTGCCCGATGCCGATCTGTTCGAAGGCATCAAGAGCGGCAAGGCGTCCGTCGTCACCGATGAGATCGAACGCTTCACGGAAGGCGGGATCAAGCTGAAGTCCGGCGATGAGCTCAAGGCCGATATCATCATCACCGCGACAGGCTTCGATCTCTGCGTGCTCGGCGACATCGCGTTCACCGTCGACGGCAAGCCGCTGGATTTCGGCGATACCGTGACCTATCGCGGCATGATGTTCACGAGCGTGCCGAACCTCGCCTGGGTGTTCGGCTATTTCCGCGCCAGCTGGACGTTGCGGACGGATCTGGTCGCGGAGTTCGTCTGCCGGCTGCTCGCGCACATGAAGGCGAAGGGCGTGCAGAAGGTGACCCCGGCCTTGCGGCCGGAGGACCACAACATGCCGCTCTTGCCCTGGATCGACCCGGAGAACTTCAATCCGGGCTACATGATGCGCAACATGCATCTATTGCCGAAGCGCGGCGACAAGCCAGAATGGCAGCACAGCCAGGACTACTGGAGCGAAAAGGACCAGATCCCGGCGATCGATCTGGATGATCCGGCGTTTATGTATGGGTAAGCGCTGACTGCTTGAGCCCGGGCTCCTCCTCCACTGACGGTGTCATCCCCGCGAAAGCGGGGATCCATAGCCATAGGCAGGTGTGTAGGGCGGAATGACAATTTCCGTCCTGCTCCCCCAAGACAGATCACGCAGGATGGGCGCCAACCCGGCACGACAGCGGAGGATCAACTCTCCCGCCGTGTCACGCCGGTAGCAATGGCAGCCGCTGCCGTGCGGTTCTCGACGCCGAGCTTGGCGTAGATCTGCTCCAGATGCTTGTCGACGGTGCGCGGGCTCAGGCCCAGGATCTGCGCGATGTCGCGGTTGGTCTTGCCCTTCGACAGCCAGGACAGCACCTCGCCTTCGCGAGTGGTGAGGCCGAACTCGCTGGAAAACTGCTTGGGCAGTTCGCCTGTGGCCTCCTTTGCGAGCCGCAGCAGGAACTCGTTCGGGCCGGCGCCGCCCATGTAGTACAGGCGCAGCTCGGGATGATCGGGAATGGCGGCCGCAGCCTTGGTGCCGGCTTTGCCGTTCTGTGCCTGGTCCAGCCAGTGCCGCAGGGCGTCCGGCAGCACGAGTTCCTCGGTCGCCCCAAAACTGTCCGACAGCAGCTTCTGCGCTTGCGGGGTGGCCCACATCAGTCGGCCCTCGCGGTTGACCGCGAGCAGGAAGCGGCCGGAGACGTCCAGCGCGGCGCGCGCGCTCTGCGTCATCCGCGCGTTGGCGAGGTGCACGCGGATGCGCGCCAGCATCTCCGAGACCGCGATCGGTTTGGTGACGTAGTCGACGCCGCCGGCCTCCAGCCCTTGCACGATGTGTTCGGTGTCGGCGAGCCCGGTCATGAAGATCACGGGCACGTTGGAAAGGCCCGCCTCGCGCTTCAGCTTGCGGCATGTCTCGAAACCGTCCATTCCGGGCATGACGGCGTCGAGCAGGATGATATCCGGCGTGATCTGGTCGACGATGCGCATCGCGGCCGCGCCGTCGAGCGCGACCATCACGGTCATGCCGGCACCGTCGAGTGCGTCTGTCAGCAGCCGGAGCGTCTCCGGCGAGTCGTCGACGACGAGCGCCACATCGCGCTTTTTGCTGTCAATGTTCATAGGCGTGCAAGGTCTTCAGAGTGGCCATGTACTGATCGAGGTCGAATCGGTCGATCAGCGTCCGCATCTGGGCGACGAATTCGGCATGCTCGGGGTGAGCGCTGCCGATCTCCTCGAGCTTCAACTGGATGGCCCTGATGTAGCCGATCTGCCCGAGGCTCATCAGCTCCTCGACATATTTCAGCGGCGGGCGCGAGCCGCCTTCGGGGCGCCAGCGTGGTTGGACGACGGCATGCTCGGTCTGATAGCTCCATTCGACCTTGAGTAACTGGCGGATGGCCTCCAGCAGCCGGGGAATATCGATCGGTTTCATCAGATAGCTGTCATGGAACGGCTGCGCCAATGGCCGGCCGTGCGCCTCCAGCGCGCTCGCCGACGTCATCAGGATGCGCGCCTGATGGTGGCCGCTGCTGCGCAGCGTCTCGGCGACGGTCCAGCCGTCCATGCCCGGCATCGAGATGTCCAGGATGAACAGATCCGGCTGGCAGTGCTGCGCCAGCGCCAGGCACGCCGGGCCGTCCGGTGCGCTCAAGAGGATAAAGCCCAGCGGCGTCAGCACCTCACGCAGAAGGTCGCGATGCACCGGATCATCGTCGGTGACGAGGATGGTCTTGCGCGGTCCGAGATAGCCGGCGACCGGCGCCTTGACCGGCGGGTGCCGCGTCGGGTTGGTCACCTCGGACAGCAGGATCTTGACCTTGAACGTGCTACCGATTCCGACCTTGCTTTCGACCTTGATGTCGCCGCCCATCACGCCTGCCAGCAGCCGGCTGATCGTCAGGCCGAGGCCCGTGCCGGTCTGGGGCTGCGCTGCGCCGAGCGCGCCACGCTCGAACGGCGCGAAGATGCGCTCGAGATCGTCGGGCTGGATGCCCGGGCCGGTATCGATTACCTCGAACTCGGCGACGGGGCTGCGATAGTGCACGACGAACTGGACGCTGCCTTCCTGGGTGAACTTGATCGCGTTGGACAGCAAGTTGATCAGGATCTGGCGCAGCCGCTTCTCATCGGCATAGACGACGAGCGGCAACACGGCTGGGCGCTTGAACACGAAGTCGACGCCCTTTGCCGCCGCCTGCAGGCGGAACATGCCGACGAGCTGGTCGAGGAACTCGCTCAGGCGAACCTCGTCGCGTGACAGATACAGACGGCCGGCTTCGATCTTGGAGATATCGAGGATGCCGTCGATCAGCCCCGACAGGTGGTCGGCGCTGCGGCGAACCACCCGTACTTGATCCTTCGGCTTCGGCGCCAGCGTCGTATCCTGCTCGAGCAGCTGCGCATAGCCGGAGATCGCGTTCAACGGCGAGCGCAGCTCGTGGCTCAGGCCGACGACGTAGCGGCTCTTGGCGAGGTTGGCAGATTCCGCGACCTCCTTGGCTCGCTGCAACTCGGCGTCGGTGCGCTTATGGGCCTCGATCTCCTGGATCAGGAGCTGCGTCTGCCGCCGCGTCTCGGCCTCGGCCGCGCGGCGACTCTGCTGCGCCAGCACGAACAGCCATGTCACCACGCCGATAATGATGGAGAGCGCGAAGAACACCTTCCACAGCACGTCGGAGATGATGCCCCGATAGCCGGGCAACGCGGCGGAGGTCTCCAGATAGATCATGCCGAGCGTCAGCGCGACGAGCCCGGCCGAGGTCAGGAAGACGCCAACGTAGTGTCCGAACTGCGAGTTGATCTTCGCCAGCACCGATTGCGGCAACATGCCGCTGAGCGCAGCCGACACTTGGGCCTGGGCCCGCGCATGCGGCTTGCAGAGATCGTGGCAGCGGGCATCGAGCGAGCAGCACAGCGAGCAGATCGGGCCGGCATAGGCGGGGCAGGAGGCCGTGTCCTCCGGCTCGAAATGATGCTCGCAGATGCAGCACTGGATCTGCTCGATGTTCTGCCAGCTGCGCTTCGGCTTGCGGGCGAGATAGTATTTGCCGTCGGTGAGATAGGCGATCGCCGGCGCGGTGACGAGCGCAACCCCGAGCGCAACGAAGGTCGACAGCGCCTTGCCGGTCGGTCCGAACAGCCCATAGAACGCGCTGATCGAGACGATGGTGGCGATGGTCATCGCGCCTACGCCCACCGGGTTGATGTCGTAGAGATGCGCGCGCTTGAACTCCATCTGCGGCGGACGCAGGCCCAGCGGCTTGTTGATCACGAGGTCGGCGACCAGCGCGCCCACCCAGGAGATCGCGATGTTGGAGTACAGCGCCAAGGTCTGCTCCAGCGCCTTGTAGACGCCGATCTCCATCAAGAGCAGCGCGACCACGACGTTGAACACCAGCCAGACCACCCGGCCAGGATGGCTGTGTGTCAGTCGTGAGAAGAAGTTCGACCAGGCGATCGAGCCGGCATAGGCGTTGGTGACGTTGATCTTGATCTGCGACAGGATCACAAAGGTGCCGGTCAGGGCCAGCGCCAGATCCGGCCGCGCCAGCACATAGCGGAACGCCTCGAGATACATGTGCGCAGGCTCGGCCGCATGGTCGGCCGAGACGCCGTGGCTCAGGGCGAAAAAGGCGAGGAATGATCCCGCCATCAGCTTGAGCGCGCCGAGCACGATCCAGCCGGGACCGGCGGACAGCAGCGCGATCCACCAGGACAGCTTCGATGTCCGGCGATCGCGCGGCAAGAAGCGCAGGAAGTCGACCTGCTCGCCGATCTGGGCGACCAGCGAGAACACCACGGCGGCCGCTGTCCCGAACAGCGCAAGGTCGAGATGCCCCATGGGATCGCCATGCTCGCCCGGAAACTGCTGCCAGTCGGCGAAGGAGTGCGGGCTGGCATAGGCGATCGCGGCAAAGGGCAGGATGTGCAGCACCACCCAGAGCGGCTGCGTCCACAGTTGGAAGCGGCTGATCAGAGTGATGCCGTAGGTCACGAGCGGGATGATGACGACGGCGCTGATCAGATAGCCGATCGGGCGCGGGATGCCGAAACACATCTCCAGCGCGGAGGCGAGGATGACGGCCTCGATGGCGAAGAAGATGAAGGTGAAGGAGGCATAGATCAACGAGGTGATGGTCGAGCCGATATAGCCGAAGCCGGCGCCGCGGGTCAGCAAATCGATGTCGATGCCGCATTTGGCCGCATAATAGGCGATCGGCAGGCCGCAGCAGAAGATGATGACGCTGGCGACCAGGATCGCAGCGGTTGCGTTGGTGACGCCGTAGTTCAGCGTGATGGTGCCGCCGATCGCCTCCAGCGCCAGGAACGAGATCGCGCCGAGCGCGGTGTTGGCGACGCGGGCCGCGGACCAGCGCCGGGCGCTCTTGGCGGTGAAACGGAGTGCGTAGTCCTCCAACGTCTGGTTGGCGACCCACTGGTTGTATTGGCGCCTGACGCGGTCGATCCGCTGCCGCCCTGCCACTCTCAAAACTCCTCACGCGAAGCGCCTGCGCGCTTCGTCCTACCCCTCGCGAGATCTGCGGTGAGCCTACGTCGCGCTTTTGCGGTGCAGTATACGCAATCTTGCGTATCCGTGCAGTGCACGAAGCGCGCCATCCTTGGTCCGACCTAACGCGTGTCCTCGAACCAAGGAATGGGGTGCTCATGTCGGACGAAACGAAAAAAGGCCTGAAGTCGCCACTTCGGCGCCAATTGATGATGGGAATGGCCGCCATCCCGGCGCTCGCGATGCTGCCGCGCCCGTCGTTTGGTGCCGGTCCCGCAACCTCTGCTGTCAACACTACCGGCCTTGCAGTCACCGATAGCGAAGTGACCGTCGGCATTCTGCATTCGGTCACCGGCACCATGGCGATCTCGGAGACCGGCTCGGTGCAGGCCGAGAAGCTTGCGATCGAGCAGATCAACGCCTCGGGCGGCGTCCTCGGCCGCAAGATCAAGTTCATCCAGGAGGATGGCGCCTCGGATTGGCCGACCTTCGCCGAGAAGGCCAAGAAGCTGCTCGTCAACGACAAGTGCGCGGCCGTCATGGGATGCTGGACATCGGCCTCGCGCAAGGCGGTGCTGCCGGTGTTCGAGCAGTACAACGGCATGCTGTACTACCCGACCTTCTACGAAGGCCTCGAGCAGTCCAAGAACGTCATCTACACCGGCCAGGAAGCCACGCAGCAGATCATCGCCGGCCTCGACTGGGTCAACAAGACCAAGGGCGCGAAGACCTTCTACCTGCTCGGCTCCGACTACATCTGGCCGCGCACCTCGAACAAGATCGCCCGCAAGCATATCGAGGGCCATCTGCAGGGTGCCAAGGTCGTCGGCGAGGAATACTTCCCGCTCGGCCACACCCAGTTCAACTCGGTCATCAACAAGATCAAGCTGACCAAGCCGGACGTGATCTACGCGATCATCGTCGGCGGCTCGAATGTCGCCTTCTACAAGCAGCTCAAGGCGGCCGGCATCGACATGTCGAAGCAGACCCTGCTCACCATCTCCGTGACCGAGGACGAAATCGACGGCATCGGCGGTGAGAACATCGCAGGCGCCTATGCCTGCATGAAGTACTTCCAGTCGCTCGACAACGCCAACAACAAGGCCTTCGTCTCCGCCTTCAAGAAGATGTGGGGCGAGAAGACGGTGATCGGCGACGTGACGCAGGCGGCGTATCTCGGCCCGTGGCTGTGGAAGTTGACGGTGGAGAAGGCCGGCAGCTTCGACATCGACAAGGTTGCGGCCGCCTCGCCCGGCATCGAGTTCAAGGGCGCGCCGGAAGGCTATGTCCGGATCCACGAGAACCACCATCTCTGGTCCAAGACCCGCGTCGGCCGCGCCAAGGCGGACGGTCAGTACGAGCTGATCTACGAGACCGCGGATCTGGTCGAGCCCGATCCGTTCCCGAAGGGCTACCAGTAAGGGCTGGTCTGACGCCTCATCTTGATGGGCTGATGAGGCGATCGCGCCGCTGCACAGCAAGTGCGCTCCCTCCCCCCCCTTGTGGGGGAGGGTTGGGGAGGGGGGTACCCCACCCACAACTCGTCGTGTGGACCCCCCTCCCTAGCCCTCCCCCACAAGGGGGGAGGGAACGATCTCGCCCGGGGCAATGCCCCGGGCGCGAATGCGAATCGCAAGTCAGTGCGCACCGACACCACGCATCACAAGAGGACGGATCATGTTCGGCGACTACTCCATCGGCGACCTCGGGGCGATCTTCGCGATGCAGGGCTTCGCGGGCCTCATCCTGTTTTCGGTCTACGTGTTGATGGCGCTGGGGCTTGCCATCATCTTCGGCCAGATGGGCGTCATCAACATGGCCCATGGCGAGTTCATGATCCTCGGCGCCTACGTCACCTGGATGACGTCGAACGCCTTCCAGAGTTTCCTGCCGTCGCTGTTTCCAGGCTACTTCTTCGTCGCGATGGCGCTGGCCTTCGTCGCCTCCGGATCGCTCGGCATGCTGGTCGAGTGGGCGATGATCAGTCGCCTCTACAAGCGTCCCCTCGACACGCTGCTCGCCACCTGGGGCCTCAGCCTGATCCTGCAGCAGGCCTATCGCTCGGTGTTCGGGGCCCGAGAGGTCGGCGTCGAGCTCCCGGAGTGGATGATGGGCTCCTGGCAGGCCACCGACGCCATCCAGATCCCGATCAACGGCATGTTCGTGATGTGCCTGACCATTCTGATCACCATCGTCGTCGCCTACGTTCTGTTCCTGTCGCGCTGGGGCAAGCAGGTCCGCGCGGTCGTGCAGAATCGCGTGATGGCCGGCGCCGTCGGCATCAACACCGAGAAGGTCGACCGCTACACCTTCGGTCTCGGCTGCGGCATCGCCGGCGTCGCCGGTTCGGCCTTCACCATGATCGGCTCGACCGGTCCGACCGCCGGCCAGCTCTACATCGTCGACACCTTCCTGGTCGTCGTGTTCGGCGGCGCCGCCAGCCTGATCGGCACCATCGCCTCGGCCTTCACCATCTCCCAGGCGCAGTCGACCATGGAGTTCTTCATGTCCGGCTCGATGGCCAAGGTGCTCACGCTGCTGGCGATCGTCGCCATCCTGATGCTGCGGCCGCAGGGCCTGTTCGCCCTCAAGGTCCGCAAATGAGCCAGCTTCGTCAGTCCAACAAGAAAGCACGGCCATGATCAACTCGCGCTTTTTCAACCGCTCGGAGCTCATCGGCTTCGTCTCCCTGCTGCTGCTGCTCGTCGTCATCCTGCCGCTGGCGCTCGACATCTTCCGCCTCAACCTCGTTGCGAAGTACCTGACGTACTCCTTCGTGGCCATCGGCCTGGTGCTGTGCTGGGGCTATGGCGGCATTCTCAGCCTCGGGCAGGGCGTGTTCTTCGGTCTCGGCGGCTACTGCATGGCGATGTTCCTGAAGCTGGAGGCGTCCAGCGTCGCGAACACCAAGATTCAGTCGACGCCGGGCATTCCGGACTTCATGGACTGGAATCAGCTGACCGCGCTGCCGTTCTTCTGGAAGCCGTTCGCGAGCTTCCCGTTCGCCCTGGCCGCGATCATCCTGGTGCCCGCGATCTTCGCCTTCATCATCGGCGCCGCAATGTTCAAGCGCCGCGTCGGCGGCGTCTACTTCGCGATCATCACCCAGGCGATCGCGGCGATCATGACCATCTTGATCGTCGGCCAGCAGGGCTACACCGGCGGCATCAACGGCATCACCGACCTGCGTACCCTGCACGGCTGGGACATCCGCACCGACCACGCCAAGTACATCCTCTACTTCGTCGAAGTGTTCTTCCTGTTCGCTGCCATCCTGGTCGCGCAGTTCATCCGCCTGACCAAGCTCGGCCGCATCCTGGTGGCGATGCGGGAGCAGGAGGATCGCGTCCGCTTCTCCGGCTACAGCGTCGCCAACTTCAAGATCTTCGCCTTCTGCGCGGCGGCGGTGTTCGCGGCGGTCGGCGGCGCGCTGTTCACGCTCGAGGTCGGGTTCATGTCGCCGTCCTTCGTCGGCATCGTGCCGTCGATCGAGATGGTGATCTACACCGCGGTCGGCGGCCGGCTGTCGATCTTCGGCGCGGTCTATGGCTCGCTCCTCGTCAATTTCGCCAAGACCAGCCTGTCGGAGACCTTCCCGCAGCTCTGGCTGTTCGGCCTGGGCGCGCTGTTCATCGCGGTCGTCCTCGCCTTCCCGAACGGTCTCGCCGGCATCTGGGGCGACTACGTGCAGCCGCGCATCGACCGGCTGCTGGCCTCGCGCAGCAAGAAAGCCAATGGCGGCCTGGTCGCCGACGGCGCCCCCGCAGAGTGAGGAGACAGCGATGCTCATCGGTCATCAGCCCAAGGAATTCCTGCTCGCGGTCGAAGCGCTCACCGTCTCCTTCGACGGCTTCAAGGCGGTCAACGATCTCTCCTTCTATGTCGAGGAGAACGAGATCCGCGTCATCATCGGCCCGAACGGCGCCGGAAAGACCACGGTGCTCGACCTGATCTGCGGCAAAACCAAGGCGACCTCCGGCTCGATCCAGTTCCGCGGCAAGGAGCTGACCAAGCTGCGCGAGAACGAGATCGTCAAGGCGGGCGTGGGACGCAAATTCCAGACGCCGTCGGTGTTCGAGGATCTCAGCGTGTTCGAGAATCTCGAGATCTCGTTCCCGCGCGGCCGCACCGTGTTCGGCTCGCTCGCCTTCAAGCGCGACGCCGTGGTGAAGGACCGCGTCGAGGAGGTTGCCGAGATGATCTTCCTCAAGGATCGGCTGAAGACCTCGGCGGCCGAGCTCAGCCATGGGCAGAAGCAGTGGTTGGAGATCGGCATGCTGCTGATCCAGAACCCGGATCTGCTGATGCTCGATGAGCCGGTCGCCGGCATGAGCGTCAGCGAGCGCGCCAAGACCGCCGAGCTGCTCAACCGCATCATCAAGGACCGCTCGGTGCTGGTCATCGAGCACGACATGAAGTTCGTCGAGGACATCGCCCACAAGGTGACGGTGCTGCACCAGGGGCAAATCCTGTCCGAGGGCACGATGGAGCGGGTGAAGAACGATCCGAAGGTCGTCGAAGTCTATCTGGGGCATTGAGCGAATGTTCGGGACATCACTCCATCCACGCCCCCGCTGCGCCCCCCTCCCCCTTGCGGGGAGGGGTCGGGGGTGGGGGTCCACACGGGCAGTCTCGCCTGGAGCCACCCCCACCCCCAACCCCTCCCCGCAAGGGGGAGGGGAGCTGACTGCCGAAGCCGCTCGATCGATCGTCTCACTCCATCTTGCATAGGAAGACATCCGATGCTCGCAATCTCCGATCTCCATGTCGCCTATGGCCAGAGCGAGGTGCTGCATGGCCTGAACGTCAAGGTCGCGCCCAACGAGATCGTCGCGATCATGGGTCGCAACGGCATGGGCAAGACCACGCTGATGAAATCGCTGATGGGCATCCTGCCCGCCAAGAGCGGCTCGATCGCGATGGACGGCTCCGAGCTCTCCGGCATGAAGAGCTACGAGCGCGTCGCCAAGGGCCTCGCCTACGTGCCGCAGGGCCGCATGATCTTCTCGACCATGACGGTCAAGGAGAACATCGAGACCGGCCTCGTCGTGTCCGGCGAGTCCGAAGTGCCCGGCGACATCTATGAGCTGTTTCCGGTACTGCTGGAGATGAAGGGCCGCCGCGGCGGCAATCTGTCCGGCGGCCAGCAGCAGCAGCTCGCGATCGCGCGCGCGCTCGCCACCAAGCCCAAGGTGCTGCTGCTCGATGAGCCGACCGAAGGCATTCAGCCGTCGATCATCAAGGAGATGGCGCGCACCCTGAAGCGCATCCGCGACGAGAAGGGGCTGTCGATCGTCGTCTCCGAGCAGGTGCTCAGCTTCGCTCTCGACATCGCCGACCGCGTGCTGGTGATCGAGAACGGCGAGATCGTCCGCGACGATCCGCGCGACTCCGTCGATGCCGCTCAGGTGTCCAAATATCTGTCCGTCTAACCACTCCGTCCAAGCAAAGGTAAAGGGGAGCTCTTGATGCCTGACACACTGATCAAGGTCGATCTGACCAAGTCGGCCTACGAGAACGACAAGGTGCACAATCGCTGGCACCCTGACATCCCGATGGTGGAGTGGGTCAATCCCGGCGATGACTTCATCATCGAGACCTATGACTGGACCGGCGGCTTCATCAAGAACAACGACTCGGCCGACGACGTGCGCGACATCGACCTGTCGATCGTGCACTTCCTGTCCGGCCCGATCGGCGTCAAGGGCGCCGAGCCCGGCGATCTGCTGGTGGTCGACCTGCTCGACGTCGGTCCGCTGAAGGAGAGCCTGTGGGGATTCAACGGCTTCTTCTCCAAGCAGAATGGCGGCGGCTTCCTGACCGACCATTTCCCGCTGGCGCAGAAGTCGATCTGGGACATCAAGGGCCTCTACACCTCGTCGCGCCACGTGCCGGGCGTGAACTTCGCCGGCCTGATCCATCCCGGCCTGATCGGCTGTCTGCCGGATCCGAAGCTGCTCGCGACCTGGAACGAGCGTGAGACCGCGCTGATCGCGACCAACCCGACCCGTGTGCCGGGTCTGGCCAACCCGCCGTTCGCGCCGACCGCCCACGCCGGCCAGGCCAAGGGCGACGTCAAGGCCAAGATCGGCGCCGAGGGCGCCCGCACCGTGCCGCCGCGCGAGCATGGCGGCAATTGCGACATCAAGGACCTGTCGCGCGGCTCGAAGATCTACTTCCCGGTCTACGTACCCGGCGGCGGTCTCTCGATGGGCGATCTGCACTTCAGCCAGGGCGACGGTGAGATCACCTTCTGCGGCGCGATCGAGATGGCCGGCTGGCTGCACATCAAGGTCGACGTCATCAAGGACGGCGTGGCTAAGTACGGCATCAAGAACCCGATCTTCAAGCCGTCGCCGATCACGCCGAACTATCGCGACTATTTGATCTTCGAGGGCATCTCGGTCGACGAGGCCGGCAAGCAGCATTACCTCGACGTTCATATCGCCTATCGTCAGGCCTGCCTCAACGCCATCGAGTACCTGAAGAAGTTCGGCTACTCCGGCGCCCAGGCCTACTCGATCCTCGGCACCGCGCCGGTGCAGGGTCACATCTCCGGCGTCGTCGACGTGCCCAACGCCTGCGCCACCCTGTGGCTGCCGACCGAGATCTTCGACTTCGATGTGATGCCGTCGGCGGCGGGGCCGATCAAGCACATCAAGGGCGATATCCAGATGCCGATCTCGCCGGACAAGTAATTCTCCTCCCTGCGCGATGGGTGCGGGACGGCAGCGTTTTTCGCCGCCCCGCACCCGCTGCGCGGACCTTGGAGACGACGTTGCGCAGGAGACGAGACAATGCCGGTCTATGAATATCTCTGTGATGAGTGCGGGCCGTTCACGGACATGCGCCCGATGGCGGAATGTGATGAGCCGCAGGTCTGTCCGCAATGCCGGGACATGGCGCCGCGCGTGATCCTCACCGCGCCCGCCTTCGCCTGCATGCCGGCGGAGCGCCGCACGGCGCATGCCACCAACGAGCGCAGCCGCCACGCGCCGCAGACGCTCGCGGAATACAAGGCGAAGCATGGGCCGGGCTGCGGCTGCTGCTCGCCGAAGAAGTCGCCGCGGCTGATGACCAAATCCAAAAGCGGCGCCAAGGGATTTCCGACGGCGCGGCCCTGGATGATCAGCCACTGAGCGCCAGGGGCGGCGCGAGGCGCCGTCCCCTAGCGGGACGCCGGGACCCGGCGTGGCCCTGGTGCGGGCGCCTGGCCGCCGAACTTGACGGTCATGGCGTTGGCACTGTCGCTGATATCGACCAGCGTCTTGCGGCTCTCGTCGATCACCTTCGCGGACTTGCGCTTGAAGCTGTCGACCAGCTCGCGCATCGATTTGATCTGATCGAACAACTGCCCCGGGTTGCCATCGGCGAAGCCGGGAATGGCGCCGTCGATCTTGGTGACCAGCGTATCGAAGCCCTTGAAGATGTCCTCGGCCTTGTCGATCGCGGAATCGAAGGCCGCGGTCTTGGCCTGGAGCGAGGCGGTCTCGGTCTCGAAGGTCTGCAGCGCGTCCTTGATCGCCGGCGCATTGCTGACGACGTATTTGTCGATGTTGTGCACCGTCTCGACCATGGTCTCCTGGTCCTTGAGATCGGCCGTGAGCACCGGCATGCCGTCGCGGTCGAGCGGAACGGGAGGCGCGGTCGGCGCGCCGCCGACCAGGGAGATCGCGGCGATCCCGGTCAGGCCCTGGAACTCGATGCCGGCGGTGGTGTCCTTGCGGATCGGGGCGGACTTGTCGAGCGTGATCATGGCGACGATCTTGCGCGGGCTTTCCAGATTGATCGACAGGATCTGCCCGGCCTGCACGCCGTCGAAATTCACCGGGCCGCCCTTGCGCAGGCCCGCCGCCGAGCCGCCGTCGAACACGACGCGCATGGTGCTGCGCTGCTCGGCAATGCGGCGCTTTTGCTTGATCAGGACGCCGCTGATCCCGGCCGCGACGATCGCGATCGTCAGGGTTCCGACAATAAGATTGATCGCGCGCATTCCGGGTCCGTGGCTGCCTCTGCTCGATTTTAGCCGCTAATGCCGCTGGTTGAAAGCTCAGCGCGCCAGGCCCGGGCGGGAGGGGGCGGCAAGGCCGGCCAGCAGCACCGCGAGGATGCCGGTCAGAAACACGCCGTCGAAGGTCCCGGCGCCGCCGATCGAGGCCACGGGCGCCCCCAAGCTGCCGATCTTGTCGAGGTTCATCAAATCGGCGCCGACCAGCGTGCCCATCGAGCCGCCGATATAGGCCAGCGGCGCGGCATATTCGCGCGACAGCAGGAAGGCGAGGATGGCGGTGACGACCACGGGCGCGAATACCGGAACGGCGATGCCGACACCCTGCACCGGCGTCGCCATCGCATGGATGATCACCGCGATCACCAGCACCGCAATCGAGGCGCGCAGCCACAGCTGGTAGCGCAGCACGAGATAGGTCGACATCAAGGTCGGGATCACGGCGCCGCCGACATTCACCGCGAGCAGGGTGCCTGGCCATTGATGCACCAGCGGCACGACATATTGCATACCGAAGAAGTCGATGATCTCGCCGGAGCGTGCCACCTGTCCGGGCAGCATCGTGATGGGGATGTTGAAATAGCTGCCGACCAGCGATCCCAACAGCAGCAGCATCGCCGTGCCCGAGCTGACGCCGAGCTTCATGTAGGCGTAGCGCAGGACGCCGAGCTGGATCAGGATGAGCACGACGCCGAAGGCCAGCACCAGGATGGCGAAGAAGGCGGGTGTGATCGGCAGGTAATGAAATTGGGAATGCATGTCGAAAGCGCTGCGCAGTTGAGCCGTGTCGTCCGGGCGGGATCATCCCATCAGGGCGGCACCGTGACAAATGGGCATTCGGCGCCTGGTTCCCAAGGTCGGCCATGCTTGCTCCACTCATCGATCGCCGATCAGCGTGGCATGCAGGAGGTAGCGCTCGGGCCCCTGCGTGAGCGCGTCGAATGGCCAGCAGGTCGACAGTACCAGCTCGGCCTCGTCGGCCTGCGGATCGATGCCGAACTCGTCGAAGCGGACGACGCGGGCCGCATCGGCACGGTAGCGAAAGCTTCGTCCATCGCGCCTGACGATGTCGATCTCGTCGCCAACCTTGACGTCGCGCAGGAAACGGAAATGCGTGTCGCGATGCGCGGAGTAGACGGCGATGCCGGTCTCGCCCGGCTCGGCCGTGCCCTCGACATGCCCCGCGCCGAAGGCCAGCGCCTGGCCGCTGGAGCCGGCCAACGCGATGGTGGAGACGCCGAGCCGCTTCATCTCGATACGGGCGACCGGAACGGTGTCGGCCCAGGACCAGGGCTTGACTGGCTGGCCCGTCGCGATGGTCCGGCTGAAGGCGCGATCGAGCAGCACTTGGGCGACGATGGCCTTGGCATGGATGAATGCGCCGTGGCCGAACAGGGCAGCGCCGACAAGCGCGACCGCGATCGGGACGATGAAGCGAGCCATTCTCTCTCCTCTCGTCATTGCGAGGAGCGAAGCGACGAAGCAATCCAGAGTCGCGTCCTCGGCTCCTGGATTGCTTCGCTTCGCTCGCAATGACGATCCTCCTTAGTTGGCAGCCCGTCGCCGGATGGCGACGAGCCAGATCAGTTCGAGTATCAGCAGACCCAGGCCGAGCAGCATGCTGAGCTCGGCATCGGTCGCCGTCTTCGGCAGCGTGATCGTCCCGGGCCCGGCGGGCACCACGGGTCGCTTCAGTGCGGCGAGCTGCACGTTGCCATCTGCCTCGGCGCGGCGGTCCTTCTGCATTGCCGGCATCCGGCCGCGTTCGCCGAATACCTTCTCGAATTCCCAGCCCGCCGGCAGGTTGATCGGCAGCTCGGCCAACCGCAGCGGCTCGCCGTCGGGGCGGCGCGGGGTCTTGTCGACGGCGATGAGGCTGGTCAGGCGGGTCACCAGCTGGTGCTGCAGCGCCAGCTTGAGGATGGCGCCGTCGGCTTCCTCCGGCGTCATCTGCCGCATCGTCTTCGCCACCTCGGCGTCGCCGATCTTGCGCCGCGCCCACAGCTTGGACAGGCCCTTGCCTTCGGCGGCGCTGGACAGCGGCAGCGTGATCGTCCAGGGCTGGTCGCCGATGCGGCCCTTGAGCTGCAGCGCGCCGGCGAGGCGGTCGATTTTGGCAGCCAGCACCAGCGGCTCGTTGCGATAGACGTCGGGCAGCACGGCGGGCGTCAGATCGGCCGAGGCTTCCGAGAACGTCGCGGTCAATCCCGTCACCACCGGATTCTCCAGCTTGGCGAACAGGTCGCGCATGCGCTCCTCGACCTGCTCGACCGTGCCGATATGGGTGAAGGCGCCGCGGCCGAGCTCGGCGGCGCGGCTCATCAGATAGGTGTTCGGCGCCGAGCCGATGCCGACCATGAAGATGCGCGAGCGGCCGCGCATCGCGGTGATGGTCTCGAACAGCTGCTGCTCGTTGCCGATGGCGCCGTCGGTCAGGAACACCACCTGGCGCACGCGATCGGAGTCACTGCCGTCATCGGTCAGCGCCGCGCGCATCGCCGGCACCATCTCGGTGCCGCCGCGCGCCTCGAGCGCACCGACGAAGCTGGTGGCGTTGCCGACATGCTCGGCATCGGCAGGCACCGAGGATGGAAACAGCACCGTCATCGTGTCGTCGAAGCGGATCACGTTGAAGCGATCGCCCGGCTGCAGCCGTCCCAGCGCATAGAGCAGGCTGGCCTTGGCCTGGCGGATCGAGGTGCCGCCCATCGAGCCGGAATTGTCGATCACGAAGATGACGTCGCGCGGCTGCGGGCGCTGCGTCGTTGCTGCCACCGCGGGCGGCGTGAGGAAGGCGAGCAGGTAGTCGCCGTCGCCGACCTGCTCGTGGAACAGCCCGACCGACGGCATCTTCTCCGACGCCGGCTTCCAGGTGAGCTCGAAATCGCGATCGGCCGGCACCACGCCTTCGGCCAATGTCACGACGCGCGTCTTCGCATCGGGGCTGTCGATCGTCACCTGGTGATGGTGGCTCTTGACCTCGCCGAGCGCGAAGCCCGCCTGCAGCCGCACGGTGATGCGGGTCGGATTGACCGGAGCATCCTGGGCAGGATCGAGTACCTCCGGTGAAATGCGGTCGCGATCCGGCACCGGATCATTGCTCGCCGCGCCCCAGCCGTTGCTGTCCGGGCGGAGATCGACGCTCTGCACGATCGGCTTGGGATTGTAGCGCGGCGCCACCACCAGCGGCACCCGCAGCGCGAATTCGCCGGCGACCTGGGCCACGGGCTGCTGATATTCGATTTGCACCAGCACGGTCTCGCCGGGGCCGATATTGGCGAGCGAGTTGGTGAAGATGTTCGGCCGCTCCTGTTCGGTGAGCGCGGCGGTCTTGCCGTCGCGCTTGGCCTGCTCGTAGATCACCTTCGCCTCCTGGCGCGGCTTGATGTCGCCGACCACCACGCGGTCGCCGACGATCATCTTCAAGCTGTCGACCGCGCTGTCCGGCGGCAGCGGATAGACGTAGACGGCCTCCAGCCATTGCGAGCTGGTGTTCCTGAACAACTGCGTCACGCGCGCCCGCGCGGTCGGACCCGACACGACGATGTCGACGTCGATGCCGAGCCTTGGCGCTTCCACGTAGCCGCCATCGCTCTTGAACAGCAGCGCGCCGGAGCGGGCATCGCCCGGCTTGGTCAGCGGCGCCAGCGGGCCCTCGGCCGACCAGCCAGGCGTGATGCTGAGAAACAGCGCGGTGAAGCCGACCAGCGCCACGGCGGCGGCTTGCAGCAGCAGGAACAGCAGCATGGTCACGATCCAGGACCGGACCGGATGGCGGCTGCTGCGGATGTCATAGTCGATGGTGTCGCTCATCAGGGGCTCCGCAACGAACAGAATGGGGCAGGTTGAGAGTGAGCGGGCGCCGTAATCGCCGCGAGCGGAATGGTCGGTCTTGTTCGGCCGCCGCCCGCCCGGCTTCGTCCGGTGGTGCGCGAGGAGGCGGCTGATCTGTCCGGGTTTGTGCTGTTTTGTCCGTCTGCTAGAAGAGACCTGGGTCATGCGGCAGGGACCAGGATGTCGATATCGGACAACAGCGAGCTCACGGACGAGCAGAGCCGGCAGGTGGCGGAGACCATCCGCGAGGAGATCGCGCGGCGCCGGATGTCGCGGCAGGCGCTGGCGGAGCAGGCCAAGCTGAGCCTGTCGACCCTGGAGAAGGCGCTCGGCGGCCGCCGCCCGTTCACGCTCGCGACCATCGTCCGGCTCGAGCAGGCGCTCGGCATCTCCCTGCGCAAGGCGCCGAGCGCGCCCGCTCCGGCGCCGCCCGCGAGCGGCGGCATCGCGCCCGACAGTCTCGGCTCCTATTCGCGCCGCGCGGTGGAGTGGATCGAGGGCACCTATGTGACCCTGCGGCCGTCGTTCGGCGACAAGGACGCGATCTACGCCTACCGCACCGACATCGTCTGGGACGATGCGGTTTCGTCGCTGGTGTTTCGCGAGGGCGCGCGGCTCGACGCGGCCTTTTCGCAGTTCGGCGAGGTCGCCGTGCCCAACCAGTCCGGCTTCGTCTACCTCGTCACCAACCGCCACGGCCAGCACCGCCTGATCACGGTATCGCGCCCGACCATTACCGGCGAGATGTACGGCATCATCACGACCTTGCTGGCCGGGCGCGGCTCGCTGCTGACCCCGATCGCGGCACCGATTGCGCTGCTGCCGCTACGGAATGTGGTGGAGCCGAGTTTTGGGCGGCTCGGGGCGGATGATCCGAACTATGCGTTTTATCGCGAGCATCTGCGCAAGACGGTGGAGGAGCCGTTCGCGCTGTTCGTGCAGGGCGTGCCATAAGGTTTGTCTCGACCTGTAGGGTGGGCAAAGGCGCGCCTACACTGCTTGCGTCACAAGCTCCGCCGCATCGCGCGCCGTGCCCACCATTCGCTCCGAGCATGCCGAACGACGGTGGGCACGCAACCGCCTACGGGCGTCTGCTTTGCCCACCCTACGGCAGTTTGCATCGTTGCGCATACTATCAACCGACGTCATTGCGAGCGCAGCGAAGCAATCCAGCGTCCTCGCGCGGCCCTGGATTGCTTCGCTGCGCTCGCAATGACGGAGCTCGTGGGAACCATGGTGCATCTACAAACTCAGCGTCGTCCCGGCGAACGCCGGGACCCATACCCCCAGGGAGCGGTTTGAGTCCGGCTGGTCGTTGGCTTTTGCGCACGACATCACCGCCGCGGAGTCTGGGTCCCGGATCGGCGCAATGCCGCGCTTCGCGCGTCACGGCTTGTCCGGGACGACGGCGTTAGGTGGGGCGGATTCACGGGATCAAACAGCACGACGTTCGAACAGCCGAACGCCTCAGCGGCAGATCGGATCGATCAGCCGACAATCGACTGAGGACATGTCGTCGCAGTCTCGCGGCGAAACTCGCCCGAGGTCTGCAATCAGTCCGTCCCTCTTCAAGTGCAGAGGGCGCAGGGAATGCCGGGTGAAGGCCTCACCCATGGCCCGCCTGCGTAAAAAAATGCAGGCGGCAGGTACCACAGGTTCAGCCGACATTCCGGCATTCCCTGCGCGATGGGCTTACGGCTGCTTCGCGATCTCCCCGGTGCGCCGGCTTGTTGGCCACCGTCATCCACGCCGTGCATCTGCAGCGGTGCAGACTTGACCTCAGCTTCGGGAGGTCAGGACCACGCGACTTGACCGTCCATGGGCTGCCGTTCGTCCGCGCATCCGAAGACACGCTGCGGCACCACCACGGCCATCGCCTCCCCACCTCGCGTGTCGTGACGATCGCGCGCAACGCCCCTCTGCGGTGAGGCGGGATGGGCGGGAGATCATCATGATTTCGGAAAAATGTAAATATGGTTTTTATAATCGGAAGCTGCGCCAGGGCGGCGGTGAGCTCCCCTCCCCCCTTGCGGGGAGGGGTCGGGGGTGGGGGTCCGCGAATTTCGCTCGAAATGATGAAAAAGAATAGCAGGAGCGCACCGGGAAGGCCGACATGGGGCGTGCCCTTCACTTCATTCGGAGTGCGGGGACCCCCACCCCCGACCCCTCCCCGCAAGGGGGAGGGGAGCCGACCGCCACTGGGGGGAGAGCGGGGCTCAAGCGATGAGTGGCTGCCAAAGGCTTGTCATCGACGTGTCGGGCGTTGAGATGTGGTGCGCCAGCATTGCTGCGCTGCCTGGCGCGCCACGCCGCCGTCTCCTACCTACCCCCCGACATCCGCACTGATGATATCCCCGAACAAGTCCCACTTGCCGCCCTTGAACTGCATCATCTTGAGCTGCTCGATCGGGGCGAAGTCGTTCGGGCCGGTGTTGACCTTGATGCCAGGAATCAGGGTGTCCGGCGCAAAATCCTTCAGGCTGGCGGCCTGCTTCATGACGTTCTCGCGGGTGAGATTGTCGCCGCACTGCTTCAGGGTCTGCACCATGGTCTGCGCCGCGGCGTAGCCATAGGCGAGGTTGGCGTCGGAGATGTTGGCGCCGGGCATGTACTTGTCGATGAAGGCCATGAACTTCTTCATGCCCTCGTCGTCCTTCCATTGCGGATCCGACGGGTCCTTGAGATAGCCGGCCGACAGCACGCCCTCGGAGGCTTCGAGGCCCGCCGGCTTCATCACGGCGCCGATCGAGATCGAGACGTCGGTCATGACATGCATCGGCTTCCATTCCAGCTCGGCGATCTTCTTGATCGCCTGCGCCGCGAATTTCGGCGTGGCGATGTTGACGAACACGTCGGCGCCGGTGCCCTTCAGCTTCACGATGTGGGCGTCGATCGACGGCTCGGAAGTCTCGTAGCTCTCCTCCGCGACGATCATCGTCTTCGCCTTGTCGCCCAGCACCTCCTTGATGCCGAGGACGTAGTCCTTGCCGAAATCGTCATTGGCGTAGAAGATCGCGATCTTCGCGTTCGGCTTCTCCTTGAGAATGTACTTCGCGAAGATCCGCGCCTCGACGCGGTAGCTGGGCTGGAAGCCCATCGTCCAAGGGAAGTCCTTCGGGTCGTTCCATTTGCTGGCGCCGGTGGCGAGGAACAGCTGCGGCACCTTCTTGGCGTTGTGATATTTCTGAACGGCGGTCTGGGTCGGCGTGCCCAGCGCATTGAAGACGAGGAACACCTCATCGCTCTCGATCAGCTTGCGCACCTGCTCGACGGTCTTGGGCGGGCTGTAGGCGTCGTCATAGGAGATGAAGTTGATCTTGCGGCCGTTCACGCCGCCCTGATCATTGATCATCTTGAAATAGGCTTCCTCGGTCTTGCCGATGATGCCGTAGGCCGAGGCCGGGCCGCTATAGGCCTCGACATTGCCGATCTTGATCTCGGTGTCGGTAACGCCGGTGTCGTACTTCTTTTGCGCGAGCGCGCTGTGGCTCGCCACGATGGAGAACGCGGCGGCGGCCGCGAGAGACAGCAGAGTCCTGGTCGTCATCGGCAACATTCCCTGGGCTTCCTCTGGTTGGTCTTGTGTTTCTTCTTGGTCGGCAATGCGCGGCTTCGGCCGCGCATCGAGGATCACGACGCCTGCTGGACGAGATCGACCGCCGAGGCCGTCGCGTAGCTCTTGCGCAGCGTCGGCTTGTGGATCTTGCCGGTGGCGTTGCGCGGCAGCGCGTCGACGAAGCGGACCGTGCGCGGGCATTTGAAGCGGGCGAGATTGGCCTGGCAGTGCGCGAAGATGTCGGCCTCGCTCAGGCTCTGACCGGGCTTGACTGCGACGATCGCCATGCCGGTCTCGCCCCATTGCGGGTCGGCGATACCGATCACCGCGGCCTCGGCCACCGCGCTCAGCTGGTGCAGCACGCTCTCGACCTCGGCCGGATAGACGTTCTCGCCGCCGGAGATGTACATGTCCTTCCAGCGGTCGACGATGTAGTAGAAGCCCTCCTCGTCGATGCGGGTGGCATCGCCGGTGTGCAGCCAGCCGTCGGTGAAGGAGGAGCGGTTGGCGTCCGGCCGGTTCCAATAACCGGGCGTCACGTTCGGGCCGCGCACCCACAGCTCACCGAGCTCGCCGGTCGCGGCATCGCTGCCGTCGGGACGGACGATGCGCACTTCCGTGTGCAGCACCGGCTTGCCGGCGGAGCCGGCCTTGCGCGCGGCATCCTCGCGGTCGAGCGCGAGCACGGCGGGCGAGGTCTCGGTCATGCCGTAGCCCTGCTGGAGCGCGACGCCGCGCTTCTCCCAGGTCTCGAGCAGCGGCACCGGCATCGGCGCGCCGCCGACGCCGCCGATCACCAGCCGGCTGAAATCGGCGGTCGCGAACGCCGGATGCTGCGCCATGAACTGGTAGATCGCGGGCACGCCGAAGAACACGTTGATGCCGTGGGCGGGCTCGCTGATGAGCTGCAGCGCCTGGCCGGGATCGAAGGCGCGCATGATCAGCACGGTGGCGCCGACATGCAGCACCGGATTGGTGTAGCAGTTGAGTCCGCCGGTGTGGAACAGCGGTAGCACGGTGAGTAGCACCGAGGATGGCGTGATGTAGGCGGGGCCGCCGAGATTGACGCAATTGTAGAACGTCATGCCGTGGGTGATCATCGCCCCCTTCGGCTGGCCGGTCGTGCCCGACGTGTACATGATGGTCGAGACGTCATCGAGCGTCACCGGCTCGCTCGCGGCGAGCGGCTTGGCCGACGCGATCGCCTGCTCGTAGCTGCCGCCGGGACCATAGCGCAGCGCCGTGGCGACGCCGCAGAGTCGCGCAACCGCGAGCGCGGTGTCGGTGAGGTCATCGTCGTGAATCATCACTTTCGGCGCGCAATCGCCGATGATGAACTGCAACTCGGGAACGGTCAGGCGGGTGTTAAGCGGCACGAAGATCGCGCCGACGCGGAAGCAGGCGAACTGCACTTCCAGCGTATCGGTGGCGTTCAGCGCCAGGACAGTGACGCGGTCGCCCTTACTGACGCCGCAGGCTTCGCGGAGATGGCCGGCGAGGCGGGCAACGCGGGCGTCGAACTCGGCATAGGTGAAACGCCGGTTGCTGCCGAGATCGACCATGGCGGTCTTGGCAGGGGTCCTCCGCGCATGATGCGCAATCCAGTCGTAATACCGTACTGGCACGCGTTCCCTCCTCGTGTCAGGCGGTCTGGTGCCGCCTTGATCGCGATTGTGTCTGGCCTGCGCGTCCCGTCTCCCCGGAGGCCGGCGGGACGCGCGGCGTTTTTGACCGCGAGTGGGCCGGTGAGTGCAATGCACTGTCTTGCGTCAAGGCGCTGGTTGGCTGTCACGAAGCTGCGGCGCGCTGCACGTGATGTCGGCCGTCAGCGCCTCGACGCAAGGCGATACCGCGGCTTCCGGTCATCCTGGCGACACAGCAACCAGAGCCCGGCAGCGATGACGAAAAGCCCGTTCTACACCGCCGAGCACGAGGCCTTCCGCGACGTCGTCAGGCGGTTCGTCGACAAGGAGATCGCACCGTTCGCGAACGCCTGGGACGAGGCCGGCGAATTTCCGCGCGCGCTCTATGCCAAGGCGGCCGAGATCGGCCTGCTGGGCCTGGGCTTCCCGGAAGAGTTCGGCGGCGTGGCGGCGGATCAGTTCATGCGGATCGTGTCGTCGCAGGAGCTGGCGCGGGCAGGCAGCGGCGGCGTCAGCGCCAGCCTGATGAGCCACAGCATCGGCGCGCCGCCGATCGCGCGCGCGGCAAGGCCGGAGGTCCGGGCGAAGGTGTTGCCGGAGATTCTCGCAGGGCAAAAGATCTCGGCGCTGGCGATCACCGAACCGAGCGGCGGCTCGGATGTTGCCAATCTCCGCACCAAGGCGGTCCTCGACGGCGATCATTACGTGGTCAGCGGCGAGAAGACGTTCATCACCTCAGGGGGGCGCGCCGACTACATCACCGTAGCAGTGCGCACGGGTGGACCCGGACCGGCGGGTGTCAGCCTGCTGCTGATCCCAGGCGACACGCCGGGATTGACGCGGACCAGGCTGAACAAGATGGGCTGGTGGGCGTCGGATACCGCGACGCTGCACTTCGACAACTGCCGTGTCCCGGTCGAGAACCTGATCGGCGAGGAGGGGCAGGGCTTCAAGCTGATCATGCATAATTTCAACAGCGAGCGGATGGGCATGGCGGCGAGCTGCACCGCGTTCGCCCGCGTCTGCCTCGACGATGCCATCGCCTATGCCAGAGAGCGCCAGACCTTCGGCAAGCCGCTGGCGCAGCATCAGGTGATCCGCCACAAGCTCGTCGACATGGCGCAGCGCGTCGCGGCGTCGCAGGCGATGCTGGAGATGCTGGCGTGGCGGCTCGAACAGGGCGATAATCCCGTGGCCGAGATCTGCATGATGAAGAACCAGGCGACGCAGACGATGGCGTACTGCGCCTCCGAAGCGGTGCAGATCTTCGGCGGCGCGGGGTTCATGCGCGGCGTGCGCGTGGAACGCATCTATCGCGAGGTCAAGGTCAACGCCATCGGCGGCGGCACCGAGGAGATCATGAAGGATCTGGCCAGCCGGCAGATGGGATTGTGAGCCACGCTTTTTCAGCTCGTCATGCCCGACCCGGGCATCTACGCTGGCACCACAACAGAACAACGACGTGGATGGCCGGGACAAGCCCGGCCATGACGTCAAAATAAACGCGACAGGAGCCCGAGGAAGAATGCTCTTCACCGCCGACCACGACGAACCGCGCCGCATCCTGCAGAAGTTCATCGCCGCCGAGATCAATCCCCATGTCGACGAATGGGAACAGGCCGGCATCTTTCCGGCGCATGAGCTGTTCAAGAAGCTCGGCGGCCTCGGCTATCTCGGCCTCAACAAGCCGGTCGAGTTCGGCGGCCAGGGGCTGGACTATTCCTACGCGCTGATGATGGCCGAGGAGCTCGGCGCCATCACCTGCGGCGGCGTGCCGATGGCGATCGGGGTGCAGACCGACATGGCGACGCCGGCGCTGGCGCGGTTCGGCTCCGATGAGCTGCGGCGCGAATTCCTGGCGCCCGCGATCTCCGGCGATGCGGTGGTCTGCCTCGGCGTGTCGGAAACCGGCGCGGGCTCGGACGTCGCCTCGATCAAGACCACGGCCCGCTCCGATGGCGACGACTACGTCATCAATGGCGGCAAGATGTGGACCACCAACGGCACGCAGGCGGACTGGATGTGCCTGCTCGCCAACACCAGCGACGGGCCGGTTCATCGCAACAAGTCGCTGATCATCGTGCCGATGAAGACCAAGGGCGTGCAGATCGCCCGCAAGCTCGACAAGCTCGGCATGCATTCGTCGGACACCGCGCAGATCTTCTTCGACAATGTCCGCGTGCCCAAGCGCAACCGCGTCGGCGAGGAGGGGCAGGGCTTCACCTACCAGATGCTGCAGTTCCAGGAGGAGCGGCTGTGGGGCGCGGCGGCCTGCCTGAAATCGCACGAATACATCATCGCCAAGACGATCGAGTACACGCGCGAGCGCAAGGTGTTCGGGCGCAGCGTGCTCGACAATCAGGTGGTGCATTTCAAGCTGGCGGAGATGCAGACCGAGGTCGAGCTGCTGCGTGCGCTGATCTACCGCGCGGCCGAGGCGCTGATCGCCGGCGAGGACGTCACCCGGCTCGCGACCATGGCCAAGCTCAAGGCCGGGCGGCTCGGCCGCGAACTGACCGATGCCTGCCTGCAATATTGGGGCGGCATGGGCTTCATGAACGAGACGCCGGTCAGCCGCGCCTATCGCGACGCCCGGCTGACCTCGATCGGCGGCGGCGCCGACGAGGTGATGCTGACGATCCTGTGCAAGATGATGGGGACATTGCCGGGGACCGGCAAAGCGGGGAATGCCTGATGATCACGCTGTATCATTGCGACGGCGCCCGCTCGTTCCGCCCGCTGTGGATGCTGGAGGAGCTCGGAGCTGACTACGAGTTGAAGATGTTGCCGTTCCCGCCGCGGGTGCTGGCTAAGGAATATCTCGCGATCAATCCGCTCGGGACCATTCCGTTCATGATCGATGGCGAGACGAAGATGACGGAGTCCTCGGGCATCTGTCACTATCTCGGCATCAAGCATGGCCCGACCCCGCTGATGGTCGGACCTGAGGAGAAGGATTACGGCGCGTTCCTGAACTGGATGTATTTCTCCGATGCGACGCTGACGTTCCCGCAGACGCTGGTATTGCGGTACACGCAGCTCGAGCCTGAGGAGCGCCGCTCGCCGCAGGTCGCCACGGACTATGCCAAATGGTTTCTGGGCCGGCTGCGCGCGGTGGAGGCAGCGACTGGGAATGCCGAATTCCTGTGCGGTCGTTTCACCGCGGCGGACATCGTGATCGGTTACGCGTTGCGCCTGGCGGACACGCTCCACCTCGCCAAGGATTTCGGGCCGAATGTGGCGGCGTATTGGGCGCGTCTGCAGCAGCGCGAGGGCTACAAGCGGGCACGCGCGGCTGAGCAGCGTGCTGGTGAAGAGCAGGGCATCAAGCCGCGCGTCAGGCCGTGAGTTGCGCACGTCATTTCGGGGCTCCGTCATTCCGGGGCGATGCGTCGCATCGGATCCGGAATCTTGAGATTCCGGGTTCGCGCTGACACACGCCCCGGAATGACGGACATCTCGAATCGGTGAGTTAACCGCGACAAAAATCGGCAGTCGTCGCCGATGACAGCGGCGCGAATTGCGCTATGGTTCTCCTCCAAAGAAGCGGCCGCAGAGTCGCGCCTCAGGAGGAAGACCATGGATGTTTCCCGCCGGGACTCCGGCCATCTCATGCTGATTACGCCCGAGCGCGTGTTCTACGCCGGGCTGCTCGGCCGACCGCGCCAGCGCTGCTCGGGCGCACTGCACATTTACGTCGCGCTGACCGGCAGCCTGCGGCTGCTGCCCGAGGGCGGCGAGGCGCGGTGTGGCGAGCTGCTGGTGGTGCCGCCGAACAAGCAGCATACGATCGAGAGCGACTACCGCACCGTCATTGTCGTGACGATGGAGCCGGAGAGCGTGCCGATCGGCACGCTGGATCGCTTCGCGGCCAAGGTCACGCGCGAGGCCGAGGCCTTCGCCTGCCGCATCCGCGCCGCCTATGAGGAACTGGTGCAGCGGCCGCTGTCCGGCGACGTCACCAGCGCGGTTTTCGACCGTCTGTGCTTCGGCGAGGTGCTGCCGCAACGGACGCTCGATCCGCGCGTGGTCAAGGCGATCGGCCTGATCAGCCGCTTCTCCGGCGAGCCGGCGACCGCCGAGAGCTGCGCCGCCGCGGTGGGCCTGTCGACGTCGCGCTTCCTGCATCTGTTCAAGGAGGAGACCGACATCTCCTTCCGCTCGTTCCGTGCCTGGAAGCGCGCGCGGCATCTCCTGAACTACGCCAATCAGGATCTGAACCTGGCGCATCTCGCGCAGGACATCGGCTATCCCGATTCCACGCATTTCAGCCATTCGATCCGCCGCTTCTACGGCCTGAAGCCGCGCGCGATCTTCTCCGGCTCGCGCGATCTCGCGATCTACCGCGCCGGCGAGGCGGCGCTGACCTGATCGGCTCTCGCGCGGCGCGTCAGCGCGGCGCGCAGCGGGAATTTCGACAGCTCCAGCACGATCAGCGTGCTGATCGCGGCCGCCGCGGTCAGCGCGAGGTCGTCGGCGTGCAGCGGCCCGAACTTGAACAGCGCCGCGACCGGCGGCACCGTGAGGCTGGTCGCGAGCACGGCCACGACGACCGCGATCACCAGCAGCAGCACGCGGTTCGGCCGCAGCAGCGCCTCGCGCAGCGAGCTCGAGAACGAGCGGTTGACGAAGATCAGGCTGACGATCACCGACACCAGGGTGAAGAACACCAGCGCTCGCAGCTCGTCGTCGGGCATGCCGTTGCGGTGCGCCAGCAGCAGCACGCCGCCGGTGGTGATGACGGCGAGCAGGCCTTGCAACGCACCCCACAGCACCAGCGGGCGCGGCAGCAGCGCTTCCTTCGGATCGCGCGGCCGCCGCCGCATGACGTCCTCCTCCTCGGTCTCGGCCTCGAACACCAGCGAGCAGACGGGATCGATGATCATCTCGAGGAAGGCGATGTGAATGGGTCCGAGCAGCAGCGGCAGGCCGGTGAGGAGCGGCAGCAGCGCGAGGCCTGCGATCGGAAAATGCACCGCGAGGATGAAGCTCATCGCCTTGCGCAGATTGTCGTAGATCCGCCGGCCCAGCCGGATCGCCTTGACGATCGAGCCGAAATCATCGTCGAGCAGCACGATCGCGGCCGCCTCGCGCGCGACGTCGGTGCCGCGGCCGCCCATCGCGATGCCGATATGCGCGGCCTTCAGTGATGGCGCGTCGTTGACGCCGTCGCCGGTCATGGCGACGATCTCGCCGTCGGCCTTGAGCGCGGAGACGATGCGCAGCTTTTGTTCCGGCATGATGCGCGCGAAGGCCGTCGGCGTGCGCGCGGCGCGCGCCAGCGCATCGTCGTCGAGATCGGCAAGCTCGGGGCCGGTGATGACGCGTTCGGGATCGAGCCCGGCCTGCCGCGCGATCGCCGCGGCCGTGGCCGGATAATCGCCGGTGATCATGAGCACACGGATGCCCGCGGAGCGGCATTCGGCGACGGCGTTGGGCACCTCGGCGCGCAGAGGATCGGCGAAGCCGACGAGGCCGCGGAAGCTGAAGGCGAAGCCCCGCTGGGTCTCCGGCAACGTATCGTCGCCCCAGCGCGCCTCGGCGACGCCGAGCACGCGCAAGCCGTCGACCGCGAGCGTCTCGACACGGGCCTGCAACCCCGCCAATTCGGTGTCGGTGAAGCCACACAGCCTGGCGATGGCTTCAGGCGCGCCCTTGGCCGCGACCATGCTGACGCCGTCACGCGACCAGACATTGGTCATCGCAAGCAGATCGGGACGCAGGCCATAGCGCCGCTGCAGGCTGGCGCCGGCGGTTGCGTCGGGGCCGAGGGCCTGCAGCGCCGTCTCCATCGGGTCGTGCGACTGCGGGTCGCAGGCCAGCACGGCGGTCGCGACGAGATCGCGGAAATCCGCGGTGACCGCATCGGGCGATGACGTCGTCGGTTGCAGCGTCACGCCGTCCGCCCGCACCAGCCGCGCCACCATCATCCGGTTCTGCGTCAGGGTGCCGGTCTTGTCGGTGCACAGCACAGTGGCGGCGCCGAGCGATTCGATCGCGGCGGCCCGCCGCGTCAGCACGCGCGCCTGCGAGATGCGCCAGGCGCCCATCGCCAGGAACACCGTCAGCACGACCGGGAATTCCTCGGGGAGCATCGACATGCCCAGCGCGATGCCGGCGAGCAATCCTTCGAGCCAGCCGCCGCGATACAGCGCGTAGAGCACGACGGTGATCGCCACCACCACGGCGCCGCCGATCGCGAACGCCATCACGAGACGCCGCGTCTGCTGGCGGAGGCGCGGCGTCTCGGTCTCCAGCGTGCTGACCGACTGCCCGATCCTGCCGATCGCCGTGCGCGGTCCGGTCGCCATCACCTCGGCAATGCCGCCGCCGCGCACGACGAGGCTGCCGGAGAACACGAAGGGCTGATCGTCGCCGCCGGCTGCGACAGGGGCGGCGCTGTCCGCATCACTTGCCGGCCGCTTGCGTACCGGCACGGATTCGCCCGAGAGCAGCGATTCATCCGTCAGCAGATCGTCGCATTGCCGCAGCACGGCATCCGCCGCGACGCGATCTCCTTCCGCCAGCACGATCATATCGCCGCGCACCACTTCGCGGCCGGCGATGCGGCTGCGCTCGCCGCCGCGGATGACGAGCGCCCGCGGGCTGGAGAGATCGCGCAACGATTCCAGCACGCGTTCCGTGCGCGCCTCCTGCACGATGGTGATGAACACCGACGCCGAGGCGAACACGCCGAGCAGCACGGCTTCGGCCATATCGCCGAGCGCGAGATAGATGCCGGCGCCCGCGAGCAGCAGGAGCAGCATCGGTTCCTTCAGCACGTCCGCGATCAGCCGGATGATCGAGCGCGCGCCCGCCTGCGGCAGCTCGTTGAAGCCCTCTGCCTGCAGCCGCCGCGCCGCCTCGGCGGCGCTCAGCCCGTTTGGAAACGTTGGCGCCGGTTGTGTGTCGGTGGGCATTGCACGCTCGATCTGGAGGGCAGACAGGGACCGCTTAGCGTCGATCACAGGCCGCAGGCTTGACGCAAAGCAATAACGGGAAAGCGCTGTTCCAACCAGCGAGTCAACGCAAGCAGATCGCGCCGCGACATCATCATATGGGCGCAGACCTGCACCGCGCTGCTTGCGTGAAAGCTTCTTCGAACGAGTGTCAGAACGACTGCCATGAGCGACAAAGCCGTCATCACCTGCGCGCTGAACGGCGTGCTCACCGATCCCAGGCAGCATCACGTGCCGGTCACGCCGGAGGAGATGGCGCGCGAGGCGCGCCGCGCCTATGACGCGGGTGCGGCGATCATGCACATCCATCTGCGTCAGCAGGCGCCGGGCAAGGGCCACCTGCCGTCCTGGGAGGTCAATGTCTCGCGCGAGATTCAGCAGGCGATCCGCGAAGCCTGCCCCGGCGTGATCATCAATCACACCTCGGGCGTCTCGGGCCCGAACTATCAGGGCGCGCTGGATTGCATCCGCGAGACCCGGCCGGAGATCGCCGCCTGCAACGCCGGCTCGCTGAACTATCTGAAGGTCAAGGCCGACAACAGCTGGGCCTGGCCGCCGATGATGTTCGACAACTCGGTCGAGAAGATCGGCGACTATCTCGCGGTCATGAAGGACGTGAACACGATCCCGGAGTTCGAGTGCTTCGACGTCGGCATCGTGCGCTGCGTCGGCATGTATCGCCAGACTGGGATGTATTCAGGTCCGCTCGAATACAACTTCGTTATGGGTGTCGCCTCGGGCATGCCCGCCGATCCCGAGCTGCTGCCGATCCTGCTCAAGCTGAAACTGCCGGAGGCGCATTGGCAGGTCACCGCGATCGGCCGTGCCGAGATCTGGCCGCTGCACCAGCGCTGCGCCGAGCTTGGCGGCCATCTGCGCACCGGGCTGGAAGATACGTTCTATCTCGCTGATGGCGCCAAGGTGACCTCGAACGGCCAATTGATCGAGGCCATCGCCGGCTGTGCGCGGCGCGCGGGCCGCGAGATTGCGAGCCCGGCCGAGGCGCGGCAGATGTTCGGGACCGTGAACTGACGCAACATGCCTCCGTCATTGCGAGCAAAGCGACGTGTCCGCCGAAGCTCGGAGAGCGAAGGCGGAAGCAATCCAGTGCTGCGCGTGACGCCCCTGGATTGCTTCGTCGCCTTCGGCTCCTCGCAATGACGCGGATGGAGAGGGACTAAAGCCATGACCAACCTCGATGCCACCGGCGGCGTAGCCGGGCCGGGCCGGATCGGCCGGGTCGCGATCGGCGATCTCCTGAAGCGCGCGGCGCGACGGTTTCCGGATCGCGTCGCGATCACCGATGGTGGCCGGCAGGTGACCTTCGCCGAGCTGGAGCGCGATGCCAACCGGTTCGCGAACACTCTCGCGGCCAAGGGGCTCAAGCCGGGCGAGAAAATCTCGACGGTCTGCAACAACTCGATCGATTTCGTCAAAGCGCTGTTCGGCATCCATCGCGCCGGGCTGGTCTGGGTGCCGATCAACACCATGCTCGGACCCGCCGACATGGACTACATCCTCGGTCATGCCGAGGTGCGGTTTGCGCTCATCGATGACAATCTCCATGCGCAGCCGGAGCGCCGCGCGGCACTCGAGAAGCGCGGAGTCGAGCTGGTGGCTGTCGACCTCACCGGCACGGCCAAGGCCGCAGGACTGGCCAGCTTCAACGAGCTGATCCAGGGCCAATCCGAGATTGAGCCTGAGATCGAGATCAACGATCGCGATCTGGCGATGATCATCTACACCTCCGGCACGACGTCGCGGCCGAAGGGCGCGATGCATTGCCATCTCGCCGTGGTCATGGCCGTGATGAGCAACTGCATCGAGATGCAGCTGTCGCGCGACGACGGCATCACCGGGCAGTTCCCGCTGTTCCATTGCGCCGGCCATGTGCTGCTGCTCAGCTATCTCTCGGTCGGCGGCCGCATGGCGCTGATGCGCGGCTTCGATCCGGTGGCCTGCATGGAGGCGATCGTGCGCGATCGTCTCACCGTGTTCGTCGGCCTGCCGCTGATGTATCAGGCGATCCTCGATCATCCCCGGCGCAAAGAGTTCGACCTCTCCCACTTACGCACCTGCCTCTACACGATGGCGCCGATGAGCCGGCCGCTCTTGGAGCGCGCGATCAAGGAGCTGTGTCCGAACTTCGTGCTGACCAGCGGCCAGACCGAGATGTATCCGGCGACAACGATGTCGCGGCCGGAGGTGCAGCTCAACCGGTTCGGCAACTACTGGGGCGAGTCGCTGTTCGTGAACGAGACCGCCATCATGGACGATGCGGGAAATCTCCTGCCGCCCGGCGAGATCGGCGAGCTCGTGCATCGCGGGCCCAATGTGATGATGGGTTACTACAAGGATCCCAATTCGACCGCGGAAGCCCGCAAGTTCGGCTGGCACCACACCGGCGATCTCGCCGTCATCGACCAGGGCGAGGTGCTGTTCCTCGATCGCAAGAAGGACATGATCAAGTCCGGCGGCGAGAACGTCGCCTCCGTCAAGATCGAGGAGACCCTGCTGGCGCATCCGGCGGTGCAAAACGCTGCCGTCGTCGGGTTGCCGCATCCGCAATGGGGCGAGGCGGTCTCGGCTTTCGTCAAGCTGAAGCCGGGCGCGCAGGCGAGTGAAGCGGAGCTGCTGGAGCATTGCCGCAAGTCGCTCGGCGGCTTCCAGGTGCCGAAGCTGGTCCGCGTGCTCGACGAGATGCCGATGACCGCCACCGGCAAGCTGCGCAAGGTCGAGCTGCGCCAGGCCTATGGCGAGCATTTTGCGGCGAAGAGCGCGTGAGGCGTGCCACAAACTCCATCGTCATTCCGGGATGGCCCGCAGGGCCAGGCCCGGAATCCATACTCCCGATCGTGGTTATGGATTCCGGGCTCGCGCTTCCGCGCGCCCCGGAATGACGCGCAATAATGAGATCGTTGCTCATGGCCATCATCGAAAACACCATCTCTCCCACCGGCGCCGCCTTCCAGGCCAACCGCGACGGCATGCTCGGGCTGATCGCGCGGATGCGCGATCTCGAGGCGCGGACACGCAACGCCTCGGCCGCGGCCAAGGACCGCTTCCACCAGCGCGGCCAGCTGCTGCCGCGCGAGCGGGTCGCACTGGTGCTCGACCCCGGCGCGCCGTTCCTGGAACTGTCGACGCTCGCCGGCTACATGTTCGATACGCCCGATGCCACCAAGAGCGTGCCGGGCGGCGGCGTCATCGCCGGCATCGGCTTCGTTGCGGGCGTGCGCTGCATGGTGTCGGCGAACGATGCGGCCATCGATGCCGGCGCGCTGCAGCCTTACGGCCTGGACAAGACCCTGCGCGTGCAGGAGCTGGCGCTGGAAAACAAGCTGCCTTACGTGCAACTGGTCGAGAGCGCCGGCGCCAACCTGCTGCGCTACCGCGTCGAGGACTTCGTTCGCGGCGGTAACATTTTTCGCAACCTGGCGCGGCTATCGGCGGCCGGCCTGCCGGTCGTCACCGTCACGCACGGCTCGTCGACCGCTGGCGGCGCCTATCAGACCGGACTGTCCGACTACATCGTCATGGTGCGCGGCCGCACCCGCGCCTTCCTCGCCGGGCCGCCGCTGCTGAAGGCCGCGACCGGCGAGATCGCGACCGAGGAGGAGCTCGGCGGCGCCGAGATGCATACGGCGATCTCCGGGCTCGGCGACTATCTTGCCGAGGACGACCGCGATGCTTTGCGCATTGCGAGGGAGATCATGGGTAAGCTGAATTGGGATCGGCCGTCGCACGACGCGCCGGCGGCGAAGCCGCCGCGCTACGACCAGGAGGACCTGCTCGGCATCATGCCGCTCGATCACAAGCGGCCGGTCGACATGCGCCAGATCATCGCGCGGATCGTCGACGACAGCGACTTCGTCGAGATGTCGCCGAACTACGGCCCCGCGACGGTCTGCGGTCATGCCCGCATCGAGGGCCAGGCGATCGGCATCGTCACCAACAACGGGCCGCTCGATCCCGCCGGCGCCAACAAGGCGACGCATTTCATCCAGGCGTGCTGCCAGAGCCGCACGCCGATCCTCTATCTCAACAACACCACCGGCTACATGGTCGGCCGCGCCTATGAGGAGGCCGGCATGATCAAGCACGGCTCCAAGATGATCCAGGCGGTGACGTCGGCAACCGTTCCCCAGATCACGATCTATTGCGGCGCCTCGTTCGGTGCCGGCAACTACGGCATGTGCGGCCGCGGCTTCCATCCGCGCTTCTGCTTCTCCTGGCCGAACGCCAAGACGGCCGTGATGGGTGGCGAGCAGGCGGCCGAGACGATGGCGATCGTCACCGAGGCCGCAGCGGCGCGCCGCGGCAAGCCGGTGGAGCGCGAGAAGCTCGATGCCATGAAGGCGCAGATCATCGGCGTGTTCGACAGCCAGATGGACGTGTTCGCGACCTCGGCGCGGGTGCTCGACGACGGCGTCATCGATCCGCGCGACACCCGCGCGGTGCTGTCGGAGGTGCTGTCGATCTGCCGCGAGTCCGAGGCGCGCGAACCGCAGCGCATGCAGTTCTCGGTGGCCAGGCCATGAGCGGAGAGAAGACGATGTCGCGCCGGCCTTTCCACAAGGTGCTGATCGCCAACCGCGGCGAGATCGCGCTGCGCGTGATGCGCACGGCGCGCAGGCTTGGTCATGGCGTGGTCGCCGTCTATTCCGACGCCGACGCTGGCGCGCCGCATGTCCGGCTCGCCGATCAGGCCGTCCGTCTCGGTGCGCCGCCGCCGGCGCAGTCCTATCTGAACATCCCGGCGATCATTGCCGCGGCGAAGGCGACCGGCGCTGATGCGGTCCATCCGGGCTACGGCTTCCTCGCCGAGAACGAGGATTTCGCGCGGGCCTGCAAGGAGGCCGGTCTCGTGTTCATCGGACCATCGCCCGAGGCGATCGAGGCGATGGGCAACAAGGCCGGCGCCAAGACGATCATGCAGTGCGCCGGCGTGCCCTGCGTCCCGGGCTATCAGGGCGAGGACCAGGGCGACGAGGCGATGCTGCGCGAGGCGAAGCGCATCGGCTTCCCCGTCATGATCAAGGCCGTCGCAGGCGGTGGCGGCCGCGGCATGCGACTGGTCAGCGAAGCCGGCGCCTTTGCTGACGCGCTGCGCAGCGCGCGCTCGGAAGCTGCAACGGCGTTCGGCGACGGCACGGTCATCCTCGAGAAGGCCATCGCCAATCCGCGCCACGTCGAGATCCAGGTGTTCGGTGACAGCCATGGCAACGCCGTGCATCTCGGCGAGCGCGACTGCTCGGTGCAGCGGCGCCATCAGAAGCTGATCGAGGAGGCGCCGTCGCCGGCGGTCGGCCCGGAACTACGCGCACGCATGGGTGCGGTCGCGGTGCAGGCCGTGAAGGCGCTCACTTACGAAGGCGCCGGAACGCTGGAATTCCTGCTCGACGGCGACGGCCAGTTCTACTTCATGGAGATGAACACGCGGCTGCAGGTCGAGCATCCCGTGACCGAGGCGCTGACGGGCCTCGATCTCGTCGAGTGGCAGCTCCGAATCGCCGCCGGCGAGCCGCTGCCCCTGCGTCAGGAGCAGATCAGCTTCACGGGCCACGCCATCGAGGTGCGGCTGTGCTCGGAGGATGCCGCTCAGGACTTCATGCCGCAGTCCGGACGCATGGCGCTCTGGCAGATGCCGGAACAGATCCGCGTCGAGCATGCGCTGGAGACAGGCGCGGAGATTCCACCCTATTACGATTCGATGATCGCCAAGCTGATCAGCCATGGCGCGTCGCGCGAGGAGGCGCGGGCGCGGCTCATCACCGGGCTGGAACAGGCGGTCGCGCTGGGCGTGACGACGAACCAATCCTTCCTGTCGTCCTGTCTGCGGCACCCGGCGTTCGCCGCCGGCAAGGCAACCACGGCATTCATCGCGGCGCATCGTGACGAGCTGCGTGCGCCCGGCGTCGCGGCCGAAGATATGGCGCTGGCCGCCCTGCTGCTCTCCGTCAGCCATCCGCTGGCGCATCCCTTTCGCCAGGGGCGATCGCTGGCCCCTGCCTTCGCGACGCCGCTTCGCTTTGCGCTCGGGGACGATGTCAGCGAATGCGAACTGCTGCGCGACCGTGACGGCAGCTACAGCGTCGTGCACGGCGGCGTCGCGCAGCGCTGCGAGATTGTGGCTCTGGACGGCGAGACGATCTGGATTCGCCGCGACGGCATCGTCGACAGCGCCCGCTTCGTGCGCGACGGCGATCGCCTGTTCGTGCAGCATCGCGGCCGGGTGCTGGCACTGCGCGACCTCACGCTGGCCGCGCCGCTGTCGGCGGCCGCGTCCGGCGGCGACGGCAAGGTTCGCGCGGCGCTGAATGGCCGCGTGGTCGCGGTGTTGGTGAAGCCCGGTGATCAGGTCGCGGCCGGTCAGCCGATGCTGACGCTCGAAGCGATGAAGATGGAGCATGTCCACACCGCCGGCATCGCCGGCACGGTGATGGCAATCGAGGTGGCGGAGGGGGATCAGGTCACGACGGGCCGGATCGTGGTGGAGATCGCGGGGTGATTGCCGGGGCGAAGTCGCGCGCTGCCGGGCGCGGTCATTGGGCCCTGGCATAGAGACTTCCCGTGTGGTTGCCCCTCACCCCAACCCTCTCCCCGTGAAGAACGGGGAGCGGTGCTCGCGGCGATGCCTCGTCTCAAACTGACGATCCGGAACTGATCATTGAGGCAATCTCCGTCGGCACGAACGGTGCAACCTCTCCCCGCCCTTTTGCGGGGAGAGGTCGGATTGCGCAGCAATCCGGGTGAGGGGCATGGCACTGAGGTTGCCGGCGGGAGGTCTGTCGGAGTCGCATGTCGGCGCCACACACACGAGCCGCCCGCTGCTGTCGCCAAGCCTCAGGACTGCAGCTGCGCTTCACCCCGGCAATTGCCGCCGCAAGGTCGCGACCAGGCGCGAGGTCTGGAAGGGCTTCGACAGCAGCGGCGCGCTGGCGAATTCCTCGGGGCATTGGTCGACCGAATAGCCGGTGACCGCAACGAACGGAACGCCCTGCGCCCTGAGCGCGCGGGCGATCGGGGCCGAGGTCTCGTGTCCGAGATTGACGTCGAGAACGGCGAGGTCGCAACGGTGCCGCTGCAGCAGGTGCAACGCCTTTCCCACCGTCGGCGCGACGCCGACCACGGCAAACCCGGCCTCTTCCAGCTCGACCGACAGGTCGAAGCCGATCATGGGATCGTCCTCGACGATCAGGACATTGACCTTGTCAGCAACGGGCATGGAGGCTGCCGCGGCTGATGCGTTGCAAGGGGCAGTTGAGGTGCCAGCGGAGGCCGGACGCTGCGTAATCGATCTCGACCGAAGCATCCAGCCCGGCCCGGACCATGTCGGTGATGACGCGGCTGCCGAAGCCGCGCTGTTCCGGCGACGCGACCGCGGGGCCACCGCTCTCGCGCCAGCTCATGTCGAAGTCGTCGCCATCGCATCGCCAGTCGATCGCAACACGTCCGTCGTTGCCCGAGAGCGCGCCATGTCTCGCGGCATTGGTGATCAGCTCGTGGACGGCCAGGCCGATCGCCTGTGCCGCTTCCGGCGTCAATTCGATCTGCGGCCCGTCGATCGCGATGCGATTGCCGATGAGGTCGCGGAAGGCGCTGAGCTGGGCGTGAACGAGATCGCGCAGCGGAATGAACCGCCAGTCGTTCTGGATCAGCAGATCCTGATTGCTCGCGATCGCCTGCAGGCGCTGCAGGAAGCGATCGAGATCGAGCGGCCGGCCGTGGCGCGTCATCTGCCGCGCAATCGCCTGCACCAGCGACAGCAGGTTCTTGCTGCGATGGTTGACCTCGGCGAGCAGGGTGCGCAACTGCTCGCGGGTCTGGCGCTTGTCGGTGATGTCGCGCACGATCTTGGAGGCGCCGATGATGCGGCCGGCGGGATCGCGGACTGGTGACACGGTCACCGAGACGTCGATCAGCGCGCCGTCCTTGCGCAGCCGCACGGTTTCGAAATTGTCGATCATCTCGCCGGAGACGACGGTGGCGAGGATGCGATCCTCCTCGGCCTGGCGCTCCCCGGGGATGATCGTGCGGATCGAGCGGTTGATCATCTCGCCTTCCGAGAAGCCGAAGATGCGCTCGGCGCTCTTGTTCCAGCTGGTGACGGTGCCGTCCAGCGTCTTGCTGACGACGCCATCCGATGAGGAGGTGACGATGGCGGCCAGCATCGCGGCGCTGCGCTGCGCCGTCTTGATCGTGGTGACGTCGCGCAGGATGCCTGAGACGCCGATGATCTGACCGAGTCCGTCGCGGATCGGCGAATAGGTGATGGCGACCTCGATCGGGCGGCCGTCTTTCGCCAGCCGGACCGTCTCGAAGCTCTCGATCGAAGCGCCGACGCTGACACGGGCGCGGATCGACAGGGCCTCCTGCTTCAGCTCGGGAGGAACGATATTCAGAATCGACTGGCCGATCATCTCGGCGGCGCGATAGCCCAGCATCCGTTCACATGCCGCATTCCAACTGCGGATGATCCCGTCCACGGTGGTGCCGAAGATGGCGTCAGCGGACGCATTCACGATCGCGGCGAGATAGGCTGCGTCGTCGTCGGTCGCGCGGGGGGCGTTGGAGGCGCCGGGCATTCCGTGCACGTCGCGGGCTCCTTGCTAGCAGGCCGGCCAAGAAGGCGCTGCGCACCCGATTACCAACTTGTTTGTGTACGAATGCAAGAGCTATCTCATTCGCTGCTTGGTGTTGGCTTTTCCGGCAACGAGGACAGGGAGCGTCGCCGTCGGCTGACCGACGGGGGACGTGCTCCAGCTCACGACGGCGAGTACACGAAACGCCGACCTGACAGTTTTGTTCCGATGGACCGGCCAAAAGGAGCGAGCGCTCGAACGTTGGTAAATCGTCGCCGTGCAGCGCATCCCTATACCGGGTGCAGCGCAGCGCACACCGCGCCAGCCACCATTTGCGAGCCGCAGGACTGGTGGACGATTACTGCCTGAGGCTCAAGACGTAGCCGGCCAGATCAGCTGCATCGGTCGCGCTGAGCGGGCTATTGGCCATCGTCGCGTGCGGCAGCAGCAGGAACTTGAGCAGCATGTCCCGGGTCAGGCCATCCTTGGCCGCGATGGCGACGAACGGCCGAGCCCGCCGGAACCGGGGTGCCTCGGCGCCCACCACGTGACACTCGGCGCACCAGCGTTCGGCGAGCTGGCGGCCATGGTCGAGATCCTCCGCCGCGGCCGGTGTCAGGGTCAGCAGCAACAGCAACATGGCGAGGGAACAGCGCACGGTGCGAGCCTCCTCACAGCGGCTGGTCGTCGTCGGTCGAGGGCTCTTCCTGCAGCGAGACGATGTCGCCGCCGCCGAATTCGTCCTCTGGGGGCGGGTAGACCCACATGTGGTCGCGGACCTCGCGGACGCCTTCGACGCTTTTGGCAGCGACGATGGCCGTGGCACGTTCCTTCTCGTGACGCACCGCACCGCTCAGATGCGCGATCCCGTTGCGAACCACCACGTTGAAGCGGCAGTGCTTGCAGGCCGCCTGGTCGAGCGCGTCCAGGACCGCGCTGCGGAGGCCATCGTCGTCGGGCGTGGGCCCAGGAACGGTGGTGGCGAGATCAGCCAGGGTCTGGACGAAATCGGTGTGGGTGATCATGCCGACGAGGTGGCCGCTGCTGACGACGGGCAGGCGCTTGACGCTGCGCGTCTCCATGGTCTCGGCGATCTCGGCCAGCGCGGCATCCGGGCTGACCGTAACCGGCGGACGGCTCATGATGTCGCCGACGGTGCGGCCATGGGAATGGACAAAGTCGGCGCCGATCCGGCCGCGTCCGACCAGGAGATCGAGCCAGCGGCCGGATCGACGTTCGGTGCCAAGTTCGGCGCGGCGCAGGAAGTCGCCGTCGGTGACGATACCGACGAGCTGACCGGAGGCATCCACCACCGGCAGTCCGCCGATGTGGTTACGCAGCATGATCCGTGCAGCCTCGGCGACCGGTGTTCCCGGCGTCACCGTGATGACCGACCTCGTCATGATTTGATGAGCGCGCATGTCGTCGTCTCGTGCAATGGCTGCGGCTGCAATCGGTGGAGGATAGGCTCGGCGATGCTGCCTGCGCTTGACAAGGATCAACCCGAGGTCGCGACGGTCTAGACGATCCGCGAGGTCTTGTTGCCCCAATAGCGGTTGCGCAACAGGCGCTTGTAGAGCTTGCCGGTCGGCAGCCGCGGCAGCTCCTTCTCGAAGTCGATCGAGCGCGGCACCTTCTGCCGTGCCAGCGATTGCCGGCAAAAGGCGATCAGCTCCTCCTCCAGCTCAGGACCGGGCGTGATGCCCGACATCGGCTGGATCACCGCCTTCACCTCCTCGCCGAGATCGGCATTGGGCACGCCGAACACGGCGGCATCGGCGACCTTGGGATGGGTGATCAACAGGTTCTCGCATTCCTGCGGATAGATGTTCACGCCGCCGGAGATGATCATGAAGGTGGCGCGGTCGGTGAGATAGAGATAGCCGTCGGCATCGACATAGCCGACGTCGCCGACGGTGCTCATGGTGCCGTCGGCCGAGCGCGCCTCCTTGGTGCGCTCGGGGTCGTTGAAGTACTCGAACGGCGATCCCGTCTTGAACCATACCGTGCCGGCGGTGCCGACAGGACAGGGCTGCATGTTTTCGTCGAGGATATGCAGGTCACCGAACAGCACCTTGCCGACGGTGCCGCGATGCGCCAGCCACTGCTCGCTGTCGCAGGCGGTGAAGCCGAGGCCCTCGGTGGCGCCGTAATATTCGTGGATGATCGGCCCCCACCATTTGATCATGTCCTCCTTGACCTGTGCGGGGCAGGGTGCGGCGGCGTGAATGGCCACTTCCAGCGAGGACAGGTCGTAGCGGGTGCGGACATCCTCGGGCAGTTTCAGCATGCGCGAGAACATCGTCGGCACCAGCTGCGTATGGGTGATGCCCCATTGCTGGACGAGCTGGAGATAGCGTTCGGGATCGAAATTCTCCATGATGATGGCGGTGCCGCCTGAGCGGATGGTGAGATTGACGGCGGCCTGCGGCGCGGAATGATAGAGCGGCGCAGGGGAGAGGTAGATCATGCCCTCGCGATAGCGCCACAGCTTCTCCAGGAAGTCGAAGATCGGGAGCTGCTGCACCGGCGGCTGCTCCGGCAGCGGCCGCAGGATGCCCTTCGGCCGGCCCGTCGTACCGGACGAGTACAGCATCGCGGTGCCGACGCTCTCGTCGGCAATCGGCGTCGACGGCAGGCCGGATGTCGCCTCCGCCAGGCCGACGATGCGGTCGCTTTCACCTGGGCCATCGGCGACGATGCACAGCTCGATGCCTGGCGCTTCCTTCAGCGCCTCCCGCGCGACGTCGAGCTTGGCGACCGAGGTGATCAGCAGGCGCGACTGGCTGTTGTTGAGGATGTAGGCGAGCTCGCCAGGCGTCAGGTAGGAATTCACGCAGGTGAAGTACAGGCCGGAGCGCTCGCCGGCGCCGCACGCCTCGAGATAGCGATTGTTGTTCTCCATGAAGATCGAATAATGATCCAGCCGCTTCAGGCCATGACGGCGGAACAGATGCGCAAGGCGATTGCTGCGCGCCTCCAGCTCGCGATAGGTCACGGCTTCGCCGGTGGAGGCCATGATGAAGGCGGGCTGCAAGGGGCGCAGCTTCGCGTGCTTGCCGGTGTACATGTCTGCTCCTCCCATGACCGTCCGGCGGAGGCTTCGGGTGCACGCGGCGTAAGGCAGGGCGGAGCGATGCGGACGACGTCCGCATCACGCGCTGGGCTGTTTCCATCCGGGCACACCATCCTCACGGGGGCGGCAGCTTGTTGATTGCCGGCCAGTCTAGCGGACGGGTTCCATGCGGATCAACCGCCGTCTCAGCCCTTTGGCTGAGGCGGGAAGGGATGGGCGCGGCCGGGGTTCTGGCCTAACGTGAGGGCGCATTCCGAACGAATGACTTCTCAGAAGCAAGAAACTCCGGGAGAGACGATATGAATTCGCGTTGGTTGGCCTTTGCGGCCATCGGTGCGCTGCTGATCGCGGCGCCAGCCTCGGCCCAGGTCAAGATCGGCATCCTCAACGACCAGTCCGGCGTCTATGCCGATTACGGCGGCAAATATTCCGTCGAGGCCGCCAGGATGGCGATCGAGGATTTCGGCGGCGAAGTGCTCGGGCAGAAGGTCGAGATGGCGACGGCCGACCACCAGAACAAACCTGATCTCGCCTCGTCCATCGCCCGGCGCTGGTACGACACCGAAGGTGTCGACATGATCACCGAGCTGACGACCTCCTCGGTCGCGCTGGCGATCCAGGATCTGTCGAAGGAGAAGAAGAAGATCGACATCGTCGTCGGCGCCGCGACCTCGCGCATCACTGGCGATGCCTGCACGCCCTACGGCTTCCACTGGGCCTATGACACCCGCGCGCTCGCTGTCGGCACCGGCGGCGCGCTGGTCGAATCCGGCGGCGACACCTGGTTCTTCATGACCGCCGACTACGCCTTCGGCTATGCGCTGGAGAAGGACACCAGCGACATCGTGACGTCCAAGGGCGGCAAGGTGCTGGGCTCGGTGCGCATCCCGCTGAACTCCTCGGACTTCTCGTCCTTCCTGCTGCAGGCGCAGAGCTCGAAGGCCAAGATCATCGGGCTCGCCAATGCCGGCCTCGACACCACCAACTCGATCAAGCAGGCGGCCGAGTTCGGCATCGTCAAGGCGGGCCAGAAGCTCGCCGGCCTGCTGATGACCTTGTCCGAGGTGCACGGCCTCGGGCTCGAGGCGGCGCAGGGGCTGGTGCTCACCGAGGGCTTCTACTGGGATCATGACGACAAGGCCCGCGCGTTCAGCGAACGCTTCATGAAGCGGACGGGGCGCATGCCGAGCATGATCCACGCCGGCACCTATTCGGCGACGCTGTCCTATCTGAAGGCGGTGAAGGCCGCGGGCACCAAGGATTCCGACGCCGTCGCGGCGAAGCTCAAGGAACTGCCGGTCGACGATGCCTTCGCGCAGGGCAAGGTGCTCGCCAACGGCCGCATGGTCCACGACATGTATCTGTTCGAGGTCAAGAAGCCGTCGGAATCGAAGAAGCCCTGGGACTACTACAAGCTGCTCGCCACGGTGCCCGGCGACAAGGCGTTCTTCACGCCCAAGGAGAGCGGCTGCCCGCTGACGAAGTAAGCGCGACACCATGGCTGTCGTCCCGGGTCAAGGCCGGGACGACAGCGGAGGGGTTGGCGGTCAGCCGTGCAGCATCCGCCACAGGATGGCGACGAGCGCGCCGACGAGCAGGGTGGAGGCTGCCAGCGCCTGGATGCCGAAGCCGGGGCCGCGCTTCTCGGCGGCCTTGGCGTAGGACACCATGTACATCGCGCGGCCGGCGATCCAGACGATGCCGATCAACGCCGCAATCGCATCGCTGACATAGATTGCGAACAGCCACAGCGCCGGCAGGAAGATCGGCAGCCATTCCAGCGTATTGACCTGCACCCGATAGGTGCGCTCGAAATCGAGATTTCCCGTCACCGCCGGCGCCTTCACACCGAAGCGGGCCCGCGCCTGCGCGACGCGGACCGCCATGTAGAAGTACAGCATGAGCGCGAGCACGGTGACGATTGCGGTGAAGTGATACATGCGTGGTCCCCCCTCTTGTAAGCGCCTTTAATATCCGGTCAGCTCGAGATAGCCCACCCCGCTATGGCTGCCCTTGAAGCTGATCGGCCCCTCCCAATACGGCACGCGCGTGCCCATCCAGGCATTCGGATTGAGCGGCGTGCTGTCGATGGCGATGCCGAGCGCTGATATCTCGACGCGCCAGCCGACCGGGAGCTTGCGTTCGCCGATGCCGACGATGGTCGTGGCTCGCATCGCGATGTCGCCAGGGCCGAGCGGTCGCGACGCGCCGTCGGCCGTGATCCAGGTGCCGGACGTGTAGTCGCCGTTGCCCTGTCGCATCCGGTACAGCATCAGCTTCTCGCCGCCGAAAAAATGCAGCGCGAACCAGTCCCAGCCGCTCTGGTCGGAGGCCAGCGGTTGGCTGCTCCATTCGCGGTCGAGCCAGGCCATCCCCGTCACATCGACCGCCTTGTCGTCGAACGTGATGCGGCCGCGCGCGCGATAGAACGGCTGGCTGTAGTAGTAGGAGGCCTGGCCGCGCTCCGACTTGCGGCTGTAGCCACCGATGCCCTGCAGCACCACGGGACGGTCCGCCTCCAGGTGCAGCGCGTAGGAGAAATCGGCCGCGCTCGCGCTCATGTCGAGCGGCGCCAGCGACGGGTCGTCGGTCGCCGCCGTGCCGCGCAACTGCCAGTCGTCGATCCAAGCCTGGAACGGCTTGGCGTCAACGCCGGCCTGCCCGACGCCGCCGCGCGCAAACTTCTCAGTCGAGCGATGGCTGTCGGCGCGCGTCACCGCGGCGTGCGCCATCCAGAGCTGCTGGTTGTCGAATCCTTGCGCTTGCGGTCCGGGCCGCGATGCCGAGCGGAACAGCGTCCATTGCAGGCCATAGGCCTTGCCGTTGGCGTCGCTGAGATTGGCCGTGATGTACCACCACTCGATGCGGAAATCGTCGTGCGGCCCGTGGTCGGCCGGGAAGCTGAATGTCTTGCCCGGCGTCACCGGCGCAAAGCCCTCGGCGCTGTCGGCGAGGCCGGCAAAGCCCTGCGCGCGGGCGAGGCGCGGCAGCGCCAGCAGGCCGAGCCCGCCGATCAGGCCGCGCCGCGTGATCATGGCTCTAGCGCTCAATGGTGAAGGTCCTCACGAGATGGGCCGGCTGCATCCGCGCCAGCCGCAGCACCGGCAGCAGCGAGGCGATCAGGGCCGCGACGAGGGTGACGATCAGCAACCGCACCAGCTGCAGCGGAAACACGTCGAACGGCAGCCGCCAGCCGAAGGCTTTGACGTTGACGATCGCGATCAGGCACCACGCCACCACCAGCCCAAGCGGCAGCGCCAGCAGCGCGGTGAGGCCGGCGAGCGACAATGTCTTCAGCAACTCGACCTCGGCGAGCCGGCGCCGCGTCAGCCCGATCGCCCAGAGCGGCGCGAGCTGCGGCAGCCGCGAATTCGCGAGCGTCAGCAGGCTCGTCAGCAGCGCGATCGCGGCGACGCCGAGCGTGAAGGTGTTGAGCGCGCCGGTCACCGCAAAGGTGCGGTTGAAGATCTGCTTGGACTCCTGCTTCACCGTGGCCTGGTCGACGACGTTGCGGCCGTCGAGGCCGAACTTGTCCGTCAGCGCGCTGATCAATCCGGGCACGTCGGCGGGCGCCGCGCGCACGGCCATGCGCGTGATCGGCGTCGCCGGAAAGCGCCGCGTCAGCGCAGCGACGTTGACGGTGACCTGGCCCTTCGGATTGCCGTAGTCGGCATAGATGCCGGCCACGCTGATACGCCAGTCGCCGGTCGGTGCGGCAATGTCGATGCTGTCGCCGAGCGAGAGATTGAGTCGCCGCGACAGCTGCTCGCTGATGAAACCGGCGTCGCCGCGCACCAGCTGCTTCCAGGCCTCGGGGCCCGCCTGCAGCAGCGGCCAGTGCTCGCGATAGGTGTCGTGATCGGGCAGGCCGAGCACATCGATCGGCGCGCCTGCGAGCTGCGTCTCGGCGCGGCCGCCCGGCAGCACCGCCCGCACCTCGGGCCGCGTGCGCAGCCAGCCTTGAATCTCGCGCGCCTGCGCTTCGTCGGTCGCGCTGATGTAGATATCGGCGGCAAGCCGTCCGTCGAGCCAGACCAGGAAGGTGCGGCTGAACGTTTCGACCATCGTCGCCACGCCGACGTTGACGGCGAGCGCCATCAGCAGCGCCATCAGTGCCAGCGACAGCCCTGAGATCTGCTGCCGGCTGTCGGCCCAGAACCATTGAGCGAGCGCTGCGCGCGCGCCGCGCTCGCCGAGCCGCAGCACCAGCTCCAGGATCGCCGGCAGCAGCAGCGCGGCGCCGAGCATCATTGCGGCGAGCACGCCGAAGCCGGCGAGCAGCGATTGTCCGAGCCACAGCAGCAGGCCGGCCGTGACGAAGAAGGCGAGCGCGACGGCGCTCTGCAAGCGCAGCCAGCGCCGCTGCGCTTCCTGCCACGCGTAAGGCTGCGCCGCCGACAGGATCGGCAGCCGCATCGACTTGATCAGGCTCGTGGTCGCCGCCGCCAGCGCGCCGGCGACGCTGATGACGAGGCCGGCGAGCCACCATGCCGGCTGCAGGCTCAGCTCGCCCGGCACCTGCGCGCCATAGAGCCCGCGCAGCGACGCCGCCACGTTCGGCAACAGCGATGCTGCGATGATGTAGCCGCAGACGAGTCCGGCGAGACCTGCAACGAGCGCGAAGGCGATGAGCTCGCCGATCAGCACCGCGTTGAGCTGGCGAGCGGACACGCCGCAGGCGCGCAACGTGCGCAATACCGGCAATCGTTGCTCGAAGGCAAGGCCGATCGCGGAGTTGACGATGAACAGCCCGACGACGAAGGACAGCAGGCCGAAGGCGGTGAGATTGAGATGGAAGCTGTCGGTCAGTCGCTCGAGGTCGGTCTCGGCCTCGGGCTGGACCAGTTGCAGCCGGCCGCCGGCAAAGCTCTGCAACGGCGCGCGTTGGCCTATCGTCTTGCCGACCAGTAGCCGCGAGATCTGGCCGGGCTTGTCGAGCAGCCGCTGCGCGTCGCTGATGTCGACAACGAGCACGCCGGGTGCGAGCTGCTGTTGCGCCATCAGCGGCGGCATCACGGCGTCATTGCTTAGCCGCGGCGCCGCGCCGTCCTTCAGTCCGAGTTCGGCCAGCGTTTCCGGCGAGATCAGCGTGCGGTGCGGCGGCGTCAGGAACGCCTCGAGCTCGCTGCGCCCGACCATCGGCGCATCGCCGACCTCGCGGGGAATGCTGAACGGCTCGATGCCGAGCAGCCGGATCGAACGGCCGTCGATCTGCACCCGGCCCTCGACCACCGGCGACACCGCCCAGCCGGCGCGGCGCAGCTCGGCGAATACGCTTTGCGGCAGCATCTTGCCGTCGGTCGCGACCAGCATCGGCGTGCGTGCGCCGCCGAAGATCGCGGCCGCGCGGTCATAGGAGTTGCGCGCCTGCTGGTTCAGCGCCTGCACGCCGCTCCACAGCGCGGTGGCCGAGATCAGCCCGATCAGCAGGGTGGCGAGCTGCATCGGATGCCGGCGCCAATGGCTGAGCAGCACCGCGAGAATCCACAGCGCGCGCCTCATGCGACGCGGCCTGCATGCAGATGAACGTGGCGGTCGAGCATCGCGGCGAGGCGGGCGCTGTGAGTCACCATCAGGAAGCCGCAGCCGGTGCGCGCGACGAGATCGCGCGTCAGCGCCATCACCTCGTCGGCGGTGTCCTCGTCGAGATTGCCGGTGGGCTCGTCCGCCAGCAGCAGCGCCGGCTTGATCGCCAGCGCGCGGCCGATCGCGACGCGCTGCTGTTGTCCGCCGGACAATTGTTCGGGATAGCGCTTCAGCAGCGGCTTCAATCCGAGCCGCTCCACGAGTTCGGTGTGCCACGCCGCATCGTGCCGCCCCGCGAGCCGTGCCTGAAAGGCGAGATTGTCGGCCACCGAGAGGCTCGGCACCAGGTTGAACTGCTGGAACACAAGCCCCAGCCGCTCGCGCCTCAGCGCAGCGCGGCCGGCATCGTCGAGCGCGCTGACCGGCGTGTTCTCCAGCAGGATGTCGCCGCGATCGGCGGCATCGAGGCCCGCGATCAGGTGCAGCAATGTGCTCTTGCCGGAGCCGGATTCACCGGTCAGCGCGACACGCTCGCCGCTGAAGACGTCGAGATCGACGCCGCGGAGAACGTTCACGGTCTCGCCGGCGGAGGGATAGGTCTTGAACAGGTTTCTGACGCTCAACACGGGATCAACTGCCTTGCTGCACGACGGCATATAGCAAGGCCGCAGCGCGATATCACGGGTGTCTTGGTCGTGCCGCGTCCTTCGCCGGTATTGCTGTCATGCAGCCGCAGACGTCGGTTGCGTACGATGCGCGGGCGTGGCTAGCATGAGGAAAACCCGCATTGACGGGGATCAAGAGAAACGACGGGGAACGACCATGGCCGCGCCAGCGACGACTGCGTCGACATCGATCAAAACGCCGAAGGGCGCCTGGAGGATCACGCTTCTCCTGTTTCTCTTCATGCTCGTGAACTTCGCCGACAAGATCGTGGTCGGGCTCGCGGGCGTCCCGATCATGACCGATCTCAAGCTCTCGCCGGAACAATTCGGCCTGCTCGGCTCCTCCTTCTTCTTCCTGTTCTCGATCTCGGCCATCGCCGTGGGCTTCGTGGTCAACCGCATCGAGACGCGTTGGGTCCTGCTCGCGCTGGCCGTGATCTGGTCGATTGCCCAGTTTCCGATGGTCGGCGACGTCGGCTTCACGACGCTTCTGATCTGCCGCGTCATTCTCGGCGCCGGCGAGGGCCCGGCCGCGTCGGTGGCCCTTCACGCGATGTACAAATGGTTCCCCGACGAAAGGCGCGGCCTGCCGACCGCGCTGCTGTCGCAGGGCGCGGCCTTCGGCGTCATCGTGGCGGTGCCGGCGCTGAACGCCATCATCGTCAGCTTCGGCTGGCACTATGCCTTCGGCGCCCTCGGCCTGGTCGGATTGCTGTGGGGCGCCGCCTGGATCGCGCTCGGCCGCGAGGGGCCCCTGGCCGATACCGACACGACGGCGACCAAGGAGACGCCGGTGCCCTATACGCAGCTGTTGCTGTCGCGCACCTTCATCGGCTGCGTCGCCGCCAGCTTCAGCGCCTATTGGGCGCTGTCGCTCGGCCTCACCTGGTTCACGCCGTTTCTGATCAAGGGGCTCGGCCTCAGTCAGCAGCAGGCCGGCCTCGTCTCGGTGCTGCCCTGGATCTTCGGCGCGGTGGTGGTGCTGGCGACCGGGCTGCTGTCACAGGTGCTGATGGCGCGCGGACTCTCGACTCGTCTTGCCCGCGGCGTGCTCGGCTCGGTGCCGCTGGTGGCCGGAGGTCTCGTCATGGCCATGCTGCCGTATGGCGGCAGTCCCGCGATGCAGATCGCGTTGATCGTGATCGGCTCGGGCTTGTCCGGTGCGATCTACGTCGTCTGCCCGCTGATGATCGGCGAGTTCACGCCCGTCCGCCAGCGCGGCGCTGTCATGGCGATCTATGGCGCCGGCTACACGCTCGCCGGCATCGTCGCGCCGATCGTCATGGGCAAGGTGGTGCAGAACGCCGCAACGGCGCTCGACGGCTATGTGCAGGGCTTCGTCATCAACGCTGTGGTGCTGGTGGTCTCAGGCCTGGTCGGCCTGGCGCTGCTGTGGCCGGAGAGCGAACGCGCGCGCCTGGCGGCGTACCGGGCGGCGATGCCCAAGTTTGCTTGAGCATGTAGGCCCCCGCAGACTGCGCCACGCCGCGTGTCGTCCCTGAGAGGCGCGCGGCACGCGCGCGCGACGGCTCACTGCAAGCCGGCACGCGCCCCCCTGACCAGCCGCCCTGGCCGCGCGCCGGTGGCCTGGCCCTGGCGGCGTGTCACCACGCCTGAGACGATCGTCGCGTCGTAGCCGTCCACGTCCTGCATCAGCCGGCGGCCGCCGACCGGCAGGTCGTAGTGCACCTTGGGCGGATGCAGATGCAGCCGGTCGTAGTCGATGACGTTGACGTCGGCCTTGTAGCCCGGTGCGATCAGGCCGCGGTCCTCGAGGCCGACCGACAACGCGGTCTTGCGCGCCTGCGCGGCGACCACGAACGGGATCGACAGCTTTTCGCCACGCTTGCGGTCGCGCGTCCAGTGCGTCAGCAGGTAGGTCGGAAAATTGGCGTCGCAGATAATGCCGCAATGCGCTCCGCCGTCGCTCAAGCCTGGCACGCTTCTGGGATCGCGCAGCATCTCGTAGGTGGCGTCGAGATTGCCGTCGGAATAGTTGAGGAACGGCACGTAGAGCATGCCGCGTCCGCCATCCGTCAGCATCGCGTCGTAGGCCAGTTCCTCCGGCCGGCAGCCCTTCGCGCGCGCTTGCGAACCGAGCGACCGCTCCGGCGGCTGTTCGTAGTCCGGCGGATCGCCGAGCAGGTACATCTTGTCGTAGTTGGGCTTGAAGAACAGCGGATCGTCGGTGGCGGTGGCCTGCTCGCTCAGGATTGCCGCGCGGAGCTGCGGATCGCGCATCCGCGCGACGCGCTCGTCGAGCGGCAGGTGCGCGATCGCCTGGTAGCTCGGATGCGTCTGCAGCGGGTTGCGCGACAGTTCGAGCCCGAGCAGCAGTCCCACGGGGCGCGCCGCGATCTGCGCCGTCACCGACAGGCCGCGCGCGGCGGCGGCATTGATTTCGGCCAGGGTCTGCCGCCAGCGCTGCGGCGCGCGGTCGTTCTGGGTGACCGAGAACGAGATCGGACACTTCGTGGCGTCGGCGATGCGCAGCATCATCGGCAGGTCTTCGTGGATGGTCGAGATGTCCAGCACGAATTGCAGCACGCTGCGGCCGGCGCCGTGCATGGCCTGCGCGATCGTGGTCAGCTCGTCCTCGCCGGCCTTGAGCGTCGGCGTGTAGTCGCCGGTCGACGTCCGATGGTTGAGCGTGCGCGAAGTCGAGAAGCCGAGCGCGCCGGCCTTCACCGCGTCGCGCGCCAGCGCGGCCATGGCGCGGTTGTCATCAGCCGTGGCGGGATCACGCCGCGCGCCGCGCTCGCCCATCACATAGACGCGCAGCGCCGCATGCGGCAGCTGCGCGCCGATGTCGAGGTCGAATGAGCGCCTGGACAACCATTCCATGTAGTCCGGAAAACTTTCCCACTCCCAGGGAATGCCGGCCTCGAGCACCGGCTCGGGAATGTCCTCGACGCCCTCCATCAACTGGATCAGGCGCTGATGATCGGCCGGCCGGCACGGCGCGAAACCGACGCCGCAATTGCCCATGATCGCGGTCGTGACGCCGTTCTGCGAGGACGGCGAGATGTCGTGGCTCCAGGTGACCTGGCCGTCGTAGTGGGTGTGGACGTCGACAAAGCCGGGCGTGACCAGCTTGCCGCGCGCATCGATCTCCTCGCGGCCCGACGTGGCGACCTTGCCGACCGCCGCGATGTGGCCATCCGCGATCGCGACATCGGCTTCGTACAGGTCGCCGCCCGAGCCATCGGCAATGGTTCCGCCGCGGATCACGAGATCTGGCTGCGTCATGGCGTGTCTTCCCCGGATGTTTGTTGTTGTGGTCATCATCGGCGGACGAGGGATGATGTCAACCTGCGAGGAAGCGGGTGTGTCTCGATGCCTATGCGCTGCGGATATGAGTCAGTGGCTCAGCACGAGCCGTCGCTTCAGGACTTCTGAGTGGAAGTCGAGCTGCCTCCACGACGGAGGTAAGCCCCCCTCCCCCTTGCGGGGAGGGGTCGGGGGTGGGGGCCTCCGGGCGCAGCTCGAAGTGATGAGAAGCGGGAAAAGACTTAGAACCAATCGGCTTGCAGCGATTAGGTGCGCATCACGGACTTCAGCGCTCGTGGACCCCCACCCCCGACCCCTCCCCGCAAGGGGGAGGGGAGTGGACTGTGCGCGGGGTGAGAGCTTCGTGCATCGCGAAGATGCGCGACATCAGCAGCGTCACGCCGCCTTCTTCTTCGGCTCGGTGAAGAACGCCAGCACGATGGTCAGCAGCATGAAGACGACTGACGTGCCGAACACCCAGCGCGGGGCGTTCATGTCCATGATCCAGCCGAACAGCAGCGGGCTGACGACGCCGGCGAAGTTGAAGCCGGTGGAGACGATGCCGAAGGCGCGGCCGGCGGCGCCGGGAGGCGCGGCGTTGCGCACCATCATGTCCCGCGACGGCGCGATCACGCCCGCCATAAAGCCCGCGACCAGCATGATCGCGACCAGCAGCACGGCAGGCAGGCTGACGAAGGTGATGATCAGCACCAGCACCGCATTGATCGCATAGGCGACCGCCGCGACCAGGTTGTGGTGGCGAATGCGGTCGGCGAGCTGGCCGCCGGCGAGCACGCCCACGGCGCTGGCGCCGAGGAACGCGGTCAGCGCGATGTTGGCGGTCGAAAACGAGATGCCATAGCCGTTCATGAAGGCGACCACGCCGAAGCTGGAGATGCCGGCGTTGGACAGGCTGAGCAGCATGAAGAACACGGTGAGCAGCATCAGCATCGGCGTCAGCAAATTCGGCTGCTTGGCCTTGGTCCCGTCGGCCTTGAGGGCATGCGGATGCGGCGGCACCTCCGGGACATTGCCGACGAGCAGCAGCAGCGCGGCGAGCGGGCCGACGAGGCCAGCCGCGATCAGGGCGCCGGAGCCGCCGACGGTGGTGACCAATGCTGCCATGACGGCGGGCGCAACTGCGCCGCCGAGATAGCCGGCAAAGGTATGCACGCCGAAGGCGCGACCCATCCGGCTCTCTTCCATGTGGGCCGAGAGCAGCGCGTAGTCGGAGGGATGGTAGACCGCGTTGGCGAGGCCGAGCAGCACGGCCGCGACAACGAGGCTGGTATAGGTCAGGTAGACGCCGAGCATCGCCAGTGACAGGCCGCCGAGCGTGAGGCCCAGCAGCAGGATGCGGCGGGCGCCGGCGCGGTCGACGAGATAGCCGACGGGAGCCTGGGTGAGCGCCGACACCACCGCGAACACCGTGAGCGGAAAGCCGAGTTCGACATAGCCGACGCCGAGCTTCTCCTTGAGGTACGGGAACAGCATCGGCAGCACCAGCATGTGCAAATGGCTGACCCAATGCGCCAGCGAGATCAGCGCCAGCGTGCGCAGCGAGGAGGCGGCGCGGATCGGAGCAGAGGTATGTTGCGATGCGGCGAGAACGTCAGCCATGGCGGATCCGTGCGACTCCGGGCGAAAACGATGGGCTGGAGGGGCGCGTTGCCGGTCAAAGCCATGGGCTCCCGCGGAGGGCGCGCGACACAACGCCACACTATCGGATTGCGGTTCATTGTCCATGAACGGCCGCGCATGGCACCTGCGCGCGCCGGCGGCGCCGCGTTGGCCCACGGAGGCCGGCCGGAGTACGCCTGCTACGGGACCACCGGCCCGCCGGCCTTCTTCCACGCATCCAGCCCGCCCTCGATATGCGCGGAATTGGCCAGCCCCGCCGCTTGCGCCGTCTGCACCGCCATCGCCGAGCGTTCGCCATAGGCGCAGAAGAACACGATGCGGCGGCCGGTGGCGGCGGCGACCTCGCGCAGCATGCCGCCCGGCTTGAGGTTGTCGGCGATCCCGGGATAGGGCGCGTGCAGCGCGCCGGACAGCGTGCCGTGCTTGGCGCGCTCCGAGGCCTCGCGCAGGTCGACCAGCAGCACGTCCGGCCGTCCCAGGCATTCGATCGCCTCGCGCGCCGACAGCGACAATCCCTGTCTGGCGAGTTCCTCCTGGTGCAGGCCGACGCGCATGTTGGCGGGGACCGCGACGTCCATCATCTTCGGATTCGGCAGCTTCAGATTGGCCATCAGCGTCACGTAGTCGTCGATCGACGTCACCTGCAGGCGCGGATTGTAGCGGCGCTCCTCGCCGATGGTGGAGACGGTGTCGCCTTTGTAGTCGTGGGCGGGATAGACCAGCGTGTCGTCGGGCAGCCGCAGCAGCTTGTTGAAGATCGAGTCGTATTGCTGGCGCGCGTCGCCGTTCTGGAAGTCGGTGCGGCCGGTGCCGCGGATCAAGAGCGTGTCGCCGGTGAAGACGCGGTCGCCCATCAGGAAGCTGTAGGAATCGTCGGTGTGCCCCGGCGTGTACATCACGTCGAGGCTGATGCCTTCGATGGCGATCCGGTCGCCCTCGCTGACGCGCATCGCCACCACGTCGGCCTTGGTCTGCTCGCCCATGATCGTGACGCAATGGGTGCGGTCGCGCAGCGCACCGAGCCCGGTGACGTGATCGGCATGCAGATGGGTGTCGACGGCCTTGACGAGGCGCAGGTCCAGCTCGCGCAGCAACTGGCAATAGCGGTCGACCTTCTCGATCACGGGATCGATGATGACAGCCTCGCCGCCGCTGCGGCTGGCGAGAATGTAGCTGTAGGTGCCGGAGACGCTGTCGAACAATTGGCGGAAGATCATCGGCGTGTCCTCCCGATTCGGATCGCCGCCGGTTTAGACCACGATGGGCTCGCGGTCATCCATGCGCCGCAGAACGCCGCGCTGCATCGCGCCATGCCGTTCAGGATTGCGATGCGTATCCGGGATTGCCGTCGACGCCTGACAGCGTGACCTTGTTGGTTCCCACCAGCACCAGCTGGCCGTCGCGCAGATGGTTGGCGACGAGATCCCACACCGGCTTGCCGTCCTGCGCGTTCATCGAGGCCCAGCCGGCGACCTTGTAGCTCTTGTGCGCCTCCAGGCGGTGGCCATTGGCGAGCGTGAGATCCGAGATGCGGCGGCCGATCGCCTCCGACGGCGAGCAGCGGTACGACAGGCCCCCGACGCGCACCATGTCGCCGCCCTGCTGCAGATAGGGATCGGCGTTGAAGAGATTGTCGCAGACGTCCTCGAGCACGTCCTTGATCTGCGCACCCGTCATCCGCTGCACATAGGTCTCGGGATAGGTGATCGCGGTCTGCGCCAGCACGTCCTCCATCATGACGGATTGGCCGGCCAGCACCGTCGGCCCCCACCGGAACCCCGGCGACAGCGCGATCTCGGCATCGAGGCCGCGCCGCAGCGCCGCGCAGATCAGGTCGTCGGTCGGGCCTTCGAAATTGCCGCGGCGGTACAAGAGCCGGTCCGACGTCGCGAGCTTTTCGCTCCAGGCGGCGACCTGCGGCTGCTGCATCTGATCGATCAGCGCCTGCATCGCCGGGTCGGGCTTCAGCAGTTCCGAATATACCGGCAGCAGCCGATAGCGGGCATCGGCGACGTGTCCCTTGCCGATGTCGAGATCCAGCACGGCGAGGAATTTGCCGTTGGACCCGGCATTGGTGACGAGCGTCGCGCCCTTGGCGTTGCGGACCGCGACCGGCTGCGGAATCGCATCGTGGGTATGGCCGCCCAGGATGACGTCGATGCCGGTGACGCGGCTCGCGAGCTTGAGATCGACATCCATGCCGTTGTGCGACAGCAGGATCACGGCGTCGACCTTGTCGGCGCCGCGCAGGGCATCGACCAGCTTCTGCAGCTCCTCCTCGCGGATGCCGAAGGTCCAGTCCGCTGTGAAGCGGCGCGGATGCGCGATCGGCACATAGGGAAAGGCCTGGCCGATGATGGCGACGCGCGCGCCGCCGATCTCCTTGATCGTGGCCGGCTTGAACACGCGACCGGAGCCCGGATCGAACGCCTTGGCGTCGTTGAACGCGGCCTCCTCGGTGAGGAACACGTTCTGCGCCAGGAACTCACCCTTGAAGCGGGCGAGGTTGGCGCGCAGCGCCTGCTCGCCATAGGTGAATTCCCAATGTCCGGTCATCGCATCGATGCCGAGCAGGTTGGCCGCGCTGACCATGTCGGCGCCGCGCATCGCATGGGCGAGCCCGCTGCCCTGCCAGAGATCGCCGCCGTCGAGCAGCAGCGAGCGATGATCGCCGGCGTCACCGCGCAGCTTGTCGATCAGCGTCTTCAGATGCGCGAAGCCGCCCATCTTGCCGAACCGGCCGGCATATTTCTCGAACTCGAACGAGGTGAAGGCGTAGGATTCGGCGCTGTCGGGACGGATGCCGTAGCGATCGAGAAAGGCGCGCTCGACCAGATGCGGCGGCTTTCCCCACATCTCGCCGATGCCGAGATTGACGCTCGGCTCGCGGAAGAACACCGGCCGCAGCTGCGCATGCGTGTCCGTGATGTGCAGGATGCGCGCGTTGCCGAACTTCTCGATGTCGTAGAGACTGACGGTCTCGGCAGCGCGGGCGTTGCGCAGCAGCGCTGGCGCGGCGAGCGCAGCGGCACCTGACCATCTCAGAAAATCCCGGCGCCGAATCATGGCTCGCGTCCTAGCTCATGATGCGATTCCACGGAATCGCGTCATGATCCATCCTTTTTGTTCGAGCGTGAGGCTTCGGAAAACCGCTGGCCCAATTTTCCGGATCATGCTCTAGCGGATCTCCAAGTCTCTCCAGCGCTGCTTCTCGCTGGTGGCCTGGACGATCGAGGCCTTGGCGAGCGCCTCGGCCTCCTGCGCGGATTTCAGCGCCTGGTCGAAATTGCCGGACTCCGCCGCCTTCTTTGCAGCATTCAGTGCGGCCTGGGTCACGGTCCATTGGTTGCGCAGACGTCCGGCTTCCTTGTTGGCGCTCTCGGCCGCCGCGAATGCCGTGAGGTAATCGGCTTCCGACGCGGCCCGCGCGGAGCCGGCGCAGACCGCGGACACCATCATGGCGAACACGATCTTTTTCATGACGTTTGCCGCCGAGATATTTCTCATGGCCGCGCTCCCGGACCTGAAACCGGCAGGCCGTTCGATACGTAAGACAGATAGTATTCGAGGTTGCGGTACTCGTCCGACTGCGGCTCCAGCGGCACGGCGCGGGTCTGGCTGTTGCACGTCACGATGCGGCGGCTGATCGTGCCCATGCCGCTCCATTCGGAGCGGTAGATCGGCATCGCGTTGAGGATGCCGAGCGCCGGCGCCAGGATCTCGGCGCGGATGCGCTCGCCGGGGCTCTGCACATGGCAGCTCGCGCAGGAGAAGTTCAGCTGGCCGCGGCGGGTGTAGAAATACTCCTTGCCCTTCTCGAAAGCCTCCAGCGCGCGGGGATCGTCGGGAATCCTGATGTCGAAGCGCTTGCCGCGCGAGGTGTAGGCCATGTAGGCGGTGAGCGAAGCCATCTCGTCCTTGACGTAGGAATAGGGCGGTTCGCCATTGGCCTCGCGGCAGCGGTTCAGCGCCAGCTCGAGCGTGACGACCTTGCCTTCCTTGTCGTCGAAATACGGGTAGGTCTGGCGGATGCCGATGCCGCCGTTCGGGAAGCAGTCGGCGTAGGTCTTGCCGTTCTTGAACGGCTTGGCGAACATCTCCTTGCCGGCCTCGAGCGCGAACTCGTAAGGAGGAAACTGCTCCTTCTCCTCCCACTGCTTCCGCATGTCCTCGTTCATCGAATACGGCCCGTTGACGAAATCGTCGAACGCCACCTTCGGGAACTTCTTGATGAAGAACTGCTGGAACGCCTTGGCGTCGGCCGCCGGGTCGGGCTTGTCGGCGGCAACGGCCGGTGCGCCGAGGCCGATCAGCGCGGCGAGGGCGAGAAGCGGGCGCAGGCGCATCATTGGATCGTCGCTGACAGGCTGTCGGTCGCGCCCTTGTTGTCGACCCAGCTCACCTTGAGCTCGTCACCCTTGGCCGCGCCCTTGAAGGCGAACTTGACGTAAGGATCCTTGGAGACCGCGGTGCCCCAGTCGGCCAGGAACACGGTCTTGTCCTTGTGCGTGAAGGTGAGCTGCTGGATGTAGTGCGCCGGAATGACCTCGCCCTTGGAATCCTTCACCAGGCCCGTATCCATCGGGTGCTGGATCAGGGTCTGAACCTCGGTGATCTCACCATTCAGGATCGCGCGGACGCGAATGCTCGCTGCCATGATCGTTCTCCCCCTTAGCCGCCGCAGCCGCCGACGGTGACCTTCACTTCCTTGGTGGCGCTGTAGAGCTTGCCGCCTGATTCGACGAGCGCGATGACGCTGGAGGTCTTGGCCATCTTCAGCCGGTTCGCCACCGCCGGCACGGTGCCTTCGGGGATCTTGTAGGTCGCGGCCAGCGCGTTCGGGTTCTCGGCGACGATGAACGCGATCGAGGTGACGTTCGGCAATGTTGTCGACACCGCGATCGGCACCACGCCGCCGTTCTCGGCAATCTCCGGCGCATCCAGCTTGATCTTGTCGGAGGCCTCGTGATCCCGGCCGTACAGCGCCTTGATCGCGTCGCCCGCGTTCTTCTGCTTGAAGGCGTCCTCCGGATATTTGTTGTCGTTGGTGGCGGCGAAAGCCGGCGTCGCGTGCAGCACGGCGTTGCCGAGGCCGATCAGCGCGACGAGGCCGGCGCCCTTCAGGAACAGGCGGCGATGGGCCAGCGGGCCGGACGAGGCGGACATGTGTATCTCCAGGCGGAAAGTCAGAGGGTCTGCAGGAAATCGACGATGGCGCTGATTTCCTGCTCGGTCAGGATGCGGTTGCGGCCGAACGGCGGCATCACGGTCAGCGGATTGCGAACGGTCTCGTCGTTGAGGATCGCGATCAGCTCGGTACGGTCGTACTTCGCTTTGAGGTTCTCGAGCTTCGGCCCAATCGAGCCCGGCAGGTCGCCGCCCTTGATCTCATGGCAGGTCAGGCAGTTGCCCTTGCTGCGGTCGAAGGCCAGCTTCTGGCCCTCGGTGGCGCCGGACTGGGCGTAGGCGGCCGCGGCAAACGAAGACATGGCGAGCGAAAGCCCCAGCGCCAGGGCGGTACGCATGACGGATGTGATCAAGATGGAGTTCCGACGGCTCGGTGATGTCAGCAATATAGCGGCTGCAAAGCATAAAGACCATCGGCTGACAATGCGGGTATGCTGGCCGCCGCAACGCGGTTAACGAGAGCCGTTCATCTGGACGGCCGGGGAGTTCGGAATGGCGGAGTATGTCGTGGAGTTCGGCCGGGACGGCCGGCGGGTGGAACCGGATGGACGGCTGGATGCAGCCGCGTTTCACCGCAACCACCAGCCGATCTGGGCCGTGCTGGCACGGCTGCTCGACGGCCGCTCCGGCGACGTGCTGGAGGCCGGCAGCGGCACCGGCCAGCATGTCGTGCATTTTGCCTCAGAGCGGCCGGACCTGACATGGTGGCCGAGCGACCTCAACGACAATCATCTCGCGAGCATCGCGGCGTGGCGCAGGCACGCGGGGCTGTCCAACATCCGCGACGCGCAGCGCATCGATTTGTCCGATACCGGCTGGGTCGGCGCATTCCGCGCCGCCGGCGGCCCTGCGCAACTGACCGCGATGTTCTGCGCCAACGTCATCCATATCGCCCCGTGGCCGGTGGCGGAGGGCCTGTTCGCGGGCGCGGGGCAGGTGTTGTCGCCGAACGGACTGCTGGTGCTCTACGGCCCGTTCAAGCGCGACGGCAAGCACACCGCGGTCAGCAACGCCGTGTTCGATACGTCGTTGCGCGAGGGCAATCCGGACTGGGGCGTCCGCGACATCACCGATCTCGAAGCGCTCGCCGCGCGCAACGGCTTGGTCTTGCGCGAGACGGTCGAGATGCCGGCCAACAACATGATTCTGGTGTTCGGGCGGGCTGCGTGAGTTGTCGACGGTGTTTCACCAACGTCGTCCCGGCGAACGCCGGGACCCATAACCACAGGGTCCAGTTGTGACGCGAGATCGGCGTGACATCTGTCCTCGCAACAAACTCCTGCTGCGGAGTATGGATCCCGGCGTTCGCCGGGACGACAGCGGTGGGTGGAGCCGGCAGCGCGCTCTGCAACGACGCGTCGCCGCTCACTCCATCTCCAGCCCCACATGCCGCGCCAGGAAACGCGTGCCCAGCGTGATGAAGCTGGCGCGTTCGCGGTTGTCGGTGCCGTAGCCATGGCCGCCTGCGGCGGGCTCGTAGAACCAGGTGTCGTAGCCCATGGCCTGCAGCTTGGCGGTCATCTTGCGCGCGTGGCCCGGATGGACGCGGTCGTCGCGGCGCGTGGTGGCGATCAGGATCGGCGGATAAGGCTGGCCGGGCGTCGCGGTGTGATAGGCCGAGTAGGTCTGCAGCCAGCCCCACTCCTGGTCCTTGTCCGGATCGCCATATTCGGCGATCCAGCTCGCGCCGGCGAGCAGCTTGGTGTAGCGGCGCATGTCGATCAGCGGGATGGTGCAGAACAGCGCGCCGAAGCGCTCGGGGTAGCGCACCAGCATGTTGGTGATCAGGATGCCGCCATTCGAACCGCCTTGCGCGGCGATGCGCTTCGGCACGGTGACGCCGCGGCGGACGAGGTCGGCGGCGACGGCCGCGAAATCATCATGCGCGAGCCGCTTGCCGGCATAGCGGCCGGCATCGTGCCAGGCGGTGCCGAACTCGCCGCCGCCGCGGATGTTGGCCTCGACGAGCGTCCCGCCGCGCTCCAGCCACAGCTTGCCAAGCGCGGCATTATAGGCGGGCAGCAGCGTATGGCCGAAGCCGCCATAGGCATTCATATGCACCGGCGCATCGCCGGTCGGCTCGGCGGGGCCGGTCTGCGTGTAGGGAATCTTCACGCCGTCCACCGAGACCGCCTCGTGCCGCGTGACGACGTGTCCGTCGGCGGTGAACGTCCGTGGCGCCTGCTTCAGGACCACCGGCGCGCCGAGGTTTTCGATCAGTTGCAGCGACGGGGGAGTCAGCGGATCCTGGATGCTGGCCAACAGATCGCCATTTCCGGTCAATTCGTCGGAATCGAGCGGCCAGACGTTGACGGTGGCGAGCGTGGGCAGTCCCGGCAGCGGTTGAGAACTCCAGCCCTCCGCCGACGGCGTCCACACCTCGAATTGCGGCCGCAGTTCGTCCAGGATCGATAGCACCAGGCGGCCGCCGGCCCAGGACAGGCCCTGCAGCGCGCGCCGCGCGCTGGGCTCGAACAGGCGGATGAATTCGCGCGAGCCGGCGAGAAACGCCGACAGCCTGATGCCCAGCACGACGTCGGCCAGATGCGTGACCGCATCGATGGTCCAGGGCTGGCGCAGCTTGATTGCGATCCAGTCGCCATCCGGTGTGACCCAGCTGTCGCTCGGCACGTCCAGCCGCGTGACCGCGCCGCTGGCATCGCCGAGCCAGAGCTGATGGTTGAAGAAATCGAGCCCTTCCGAAAACCACACCCGCGCCGGCGTCACGCTGCGGTCGACACCGGCGCGGACCCAGACCGACTGGCCGTTCTCGGCCGCGAAGATCTGCTTCGCCGCGGCGACGGGCTCCCCGCGCCGCCACAATCGCACCGTGCGCGCATAGCCGGACGGCGTCGCCATGCCCTCGCCGAACGCGCTCGACAGCAGCAGCGTATCCCGGTCGAGCCAGTCGACGCTGCCCTTGGCCTCGGCCAAGGCGAAGCCGCCGTCGACGAAGCGTTTGGCCGCCAGGTCGAACTCGCGCAGCACCACGGCATCGCTGCCGCCGCGTGACAGCGACAGCATCGCGCGCTCATGTGCGGGCGGCAGGCTGGAGACCCAGTTGAGCGCCCAATCCTCGCCCTCATCAGTCGCGAGGCGGTCGATGTCGAGCAGCACCTCCCATCGCGGTTGCGCTGTCCGGAACTCGTCCAAGGTCGTGCGCCGCCACAGGCCGCGCGGATGCGCCGCGTCCTTCCATTGATTGTACAACAGCCCGCCGCGCCTGGAGACGAACGGGATGTTGTCGGGCCGGTCGAAGATCGCGGCCAGCGCGTCGCGGTCGTGTTCGAAACCGGTATCGCCGAACGCGGCCAGTGTGCGCTGGTTTTGCGCCGCGACGAAGGCCAGCGCGCGGTCGCCCTCGATGTCCTCGAGCCACAGATACGGATCGTCATCGGGGGCCGCGAGCGTCGGACGATCGTCGATTGAATCATCGATTGACATGGCTCAAGCTCCGCATCCGCCGTGACCCGATAATACCGTCGGCCTGATTAGCCGCCGCGGCCGCCGCTGTCGACTCACGCATCGGGCTGCATGGCTTGTCCCCGCTGCGGCCGGTTGCCTCCTGCGCGGGCTTCCCGCAATAGTGCGGCCAGCAGAGCAGGCGCGCCGCCGCGCAGCCGGACATTCGAGATGATCGACCTCACCGTGACCGAAGACACTTCCGATGATGCGCGCGCGCGCCGCAACGTCACCCGCCTCGCCGCCGCCCAGGCACTGACCGGCGCCAACTCGGCCGTGATCTTCGCCACCGGCGCGATCGTCGGCGTGACCATCGCACCGGACATCGGGCTCGCGACGGTGCCGATCTCGATGTACGTGGTCGGGCTTGCCGCCGGCACCTTGCCGACCGGCGCGATCTCGCGCCGCTACGGCCGCCGTGTCGCGTTCCTGATCGGCACCGGCTGTGGCGCGGTGACCGGCGTGCTCGGCTGCCTTGCCATTCTCCGCGGTTCGTTCGCGTTGTTCTGCCTCGCGACCTTCCTGGGCGGTCTCTACGGCGCCGTCGCACAATCCTATCGCTTCGCCGCCGCGGATGGCGCCAGCGCCGCGTTCAGGCCCAAGGCGGTGTCGTGGGTGATGGCGGGCGGCATCTTCGCCGGCCTGCTCGGTCCGCAACTCGTGCAATGGACGATGGACGTCTGGCAGCCTTATCTGTTCGCCTTCAGCTACCTGATCCAGGCGGCGGTGGCGCTGATCGCGATGGGCATCGTCTTTGGCGTCGATCTGCCGAAGCCGCAAGCCGCCGATCTGCACGGTGGCCGGCCGCTGTTGGAGATTGTGCGCCAGCCGCGCTTCATCGCCGCCGCGCTCTGCGGCACCATCGCCTATCCCGTGATGAACCTGGTGATGACCTCGGCGCCGCTGGCGATGCAGATGTGCGGTCTCACCGTGTCGGATTCCAATTTCGGCCTGCAATGGCACATCGTGGCGATGTACGGCCCGAGCTTCTTCACGGGCTCGCTGATCGCCCGCTTCGGCGCGCCGGTCATCGTCGCGCTCGGGCTGGCGCTGGAAGCGGTCGCCGCGATCATCGGGCTGTCCGGCCTGACCGCGATGCACTTCTGGGCCACGCTGGTGGCGCTCGGCGTGGGCTGGAATTTCGGCTTCGTCGGCGCCTCCGCGCTGGTGCTGGAGACGCATACGTCCGCCGAACGCAACAAGGTGCAGGCGTTCAACGATTTCCTGATCTTCGGCCTGATGGCGCTGGGCTCGTTCTCATCGGGGCAATTGCTGGCGCATTTCGGCTGGTCGGCGGTGAACCTGGTGGTCTTCCCGCCGGTGCTGCTGGGCCTGTGCGTGCTGGCGCTGGTTTGGTCGTCGAAGCGGCGGGTGGCTGCGAATGTGGTCGAGCGGAGCTAGAAGCCGCGCGCTCGGTGCGCCCCCCTCCCCCTTGCGGGGAGGGGTCGGGGGTGGGGGTCCACGAACCGTGCTCTCTCGATAGACAAAGAGTGAAATCTGCCGATCGGTGGCGGTGTCTCCAGACCGAACACACGTCTGTATCGTTGCGGGGCGCGCCTCACTGAGTTCAGCGCCCGGAGACCCCCACCCCCGACCCCTCCCCGCAAGGGGGAGGGGATTGCACCGTCTTCGCGGTGACAGCGACGGATCGCAGCTCACAGCTGATCACTTCAACTCCGACACCTCGCCGTCCGGCAGATCGAACTCGAACGCGTTCAGCGTCATCGACACCATCGTGTAGTAGCCGCACAGGCCGATGATTTCGACCAGGCCGCGTTCGCCGAGCGTGGCGATCGCCTCCGCATACAGCGCGTCCGTCAGCCCGTGCCCCTCATGCAGCGACTTGGCGACGTCGTAGATCATCTGCGCCTTGGCATCGGAAAAGTCCGGCGTGCGGCGGTCGCGAATGTCCTCGATGATCTTGATGTCCAATCCGCCCGCCAGCGCCAGGCGCTTATGCGCGTACCATTCGTAATGCGCAGTCCAGTGCCGGGCCGTGACGAGGATCGCGATCTCCGACAGTGCGGCGGGAAACACCGTGTCGTAGCGCAGGAAGGCGCCGAGCCGGGTCGCGTGCCGCGCCATCTCCGGGCTGTTCAGCCAGGCCATCATCGGCGGCGGCGGCGAGCCGCGCTTGCTGGCGATCGACTCGTCATAGGTCTGGCGCTGGTCAGCGCTCATTTCGCCAGGCGAAAGAAGTTTCAGGCGCATGGTCGTTTCCTCGTATTTTCACGCGGCGGCATCATGACCATAGATCGCCGGACAAGGCGAGGGCGCCCGCGGCGACATCGATGTTGAATTCCCTGACGCGCTGAGGTTAGGTCGTTCCAACGACAGCAAACATGGAAACGCGCGAGGATCAGATATGGCCGATCTCGACACATTCCGCCGCGAAACGCGCGCCTGGCTCGAGGCCAATTGCCCGCCGGAAATGCGCCGGCCGATGACGTCCGACGAGGACACGTTCTGGGGCGGCCGCAACGCGAAATTCTCCTCCGAGCCGCAGCGCATCTGGTTCGAGCGCATGCGCGACAAGGGCTGGACGGTCCCGCATTGGCCGAAGGAATATGGCGGCGGCGGCCTCGACGGCGAGGAGGCGAAGATCGTGCGCCAGGAGATGGCGGCGATCGGGGCGCGCGCGCCGATCACCTCGTTCGGCATCTCGATGCTCGGACCGGCGCTGCTGAAATACGGCACCGAGGCGCAGAAGCGCGAGCACCTGCCGAAGATCACCGCCGGCCTCATTCGCTGGTGCCAGGGCTATTCCGAGCCGAATGCCGGCTCCGATCTCGCCTCGCTGCAGACGCGAGCCGAGAGCGACGGCGACGACTACATCATCAACGGCCAGAAGATCTGGACCTCCTACGCCAACTACGCCGACTGGATCTTCTGCCTGGTGCGCACCGATCCCACGGCGAAGAAGCATGACGGCATCAGCTTCATCCTGTTCGACATGACCTCGAAGGGCGTGTCGACGAAGCCGATCCTCTTGATTTCCGGCCGCTCGCCGTTCTGCGAGACCTTCTTCGACAATGTCCGCGTGCCCAAGGCCAATGTGCTCGGCACCGTCAATCGCGGCTGGGACGTCGCAAAATATCTGTTGCAGCACGAGCGCGCGATGATCTCCGGCATGGGCGAGCGCGGCGGCAGCCGGCCGCTGGGTCAGGTCGCGGCCGACTCGGTCGGCAGCGATGCGCAAGGCAGGCTCGACGATGCGCTGCTGCGCGCTGACATCGCCACCTTCGATGTCGACGAGGCCGCGCTTGCGGCCGCCGCCGAGCGCATGGTCGATCTCGCCAAGGCGGGGCAGGGCCATCCGGCATTCTCGTCGGCGATGAAGTATTACGGCACCGAGCTCAACAAGCGCCGCCACGAGATCCTGATGTCATCAGGCGGCATCGATGCGCTGGAATGGGAGAGCGAGCGCTCGCACGAAGGCGCCCGTCCGCGCGCCTGGCTGCGCACCAAGGCCAACTCCATCGAAGGCGGCACCTCCGAGGTCATGCTCGGCATTGTCGCCAAGCGCATCCTCGATCTGCCGGGGGCGTAGTTCGCCCCCACACTCCGTCATGCCCGGGCTTGACCCGGGCATCCACGTCCATCCGTGCATAAGGACGACGTGGATGGCCGGGACAAGCCCGGCCATGACGAGCTGAAAGAGCTTCGCTTCCAAACGAACACCGACACTGGACAGCCGCCATGCCCCTCCTCCTCACCGAAGAACAATCCATGCTGCGCGACAGCGCGCGCGGCCTGATCTCCGATCACGCGCCGGTCGCTCACTTGCGCAAGCTGCGCGACACGCGCGACGAGACCGGCTTCTCGCGCGAGCTCTGGGCGACGTTCGCCGAGATGGGTTTCGCAGGCCTCCTGGTTCCCGAGGAGCATGGCGGCTCCGGACTCGGTGCGGTCGAGGCCGGCGTTGTCATGGAGGAGATCGGACGCACCTTGATGCCCTCGCCGTTCCTGGCGACGTCGGTGCTGTCGGCATCGGCGCTGACCCGCGCCGGCTCGGCCGCTCAGAAATCCGAGTATTTGCCGAAGATCGCTGGCGGCAAGCTGCTTGCGTCGCTCGCGCTCGACGAAGGCGCCAAGCATCGGCCGCTGCACACGGTGCTGCAAGCCGTGCGCTCGGGCAACGGCTTCAGGCTCAATGGCGCCAAGGCCATGGTGGTCGACGGCCATGTCGCTGATCTCCTGCTCGTCGTGGCGCGCAGCGCCGGCGCGCCGGGCGAGCGCGACGGCCTGACGCTGTTCCTGGTCGACCCCAAGGCGAAGGGCGTCGCGATCGAGCGCACCATCATGGTGGATGCGCACAATGCCGCGCGCGTCACTTTCGACAATGTCGAGGTCAACGCGGATCACGTGCTGGGCGAGGTCGACGGCGGCGCCGCCGTGCTCGGCGGCGTGCTCGATCTCGGCCGTGGCGCGGTCGCCTCCGAGATGGTGGGCCTGAGCGAGGAGGTGTTCGGCCGCACCGTCGCCTATCTCAAGGAGCGCAAGCAGTTCGGCAAGGCGATCGGCGAATTCCAGGCGCTGCAGCACCGTGCCGCGCAGCTCTACATCGAGATCGAGATCACCCGCGCCGCAGTGCTGAAGGCGCTGCAGGCGCTCGAGGCGGATACCAGTGCTGCAACGGCCGCCGTCGCCGTGGCCAAGGCCCGCGCCGGCGCCACCGCGACGCGCGCGGTGCAGGAGGGCGTGCAGATGCATGGCGGCATGGGCATGACCGACCAGTTCGACATCGGCCTCTTCATGAAGCGAGCGCGCGTGTGCGAGGAGCTGCTGGGGGATGCGAATTACCACGCGGCGCAGCTGGCGGAGCTGAGGGGGTACTAAGCCAATCCCGTTGTTGGCCTCGCTTTGGCTCCGCTCTCCACTGTCATCGTCCGCGAAGGCGGACGATCCAGTACGCCGAGGCAGCTATGATTTGTCGAGGCGCCGCGGCGTACTGGGTACCCCGCCTGCGCGGGGTACGACAGTCTCTGTGTGTCAGCCGAGGTGGCGCCACATCCACCGCCCGTCATCCCGGCGAACGCCGGGATCCATAACCACAGGGCGATGTGGCGACGCGCGCTGGTAGCTCCAGCGGTCGCCAAATTCCAGGCGGTGGTTATGGGTCCCGGCTCAAAGGCCGGGACGACACCGTTGTTGTTGAGACCGTATCGGCCCTCATAGGTCAGTTGCGTCCCCGCTATCTTGAACGTCGCGACGTCGGAGCTCACGAACAAAGAGCGCGACGTCATCGACGGCGCGCTCTCGTTTCAATCAATGTTCTCGCCGGATCAGTGATGCATCGCGGTCTTGGCCGGCGGCAGCAGCACCTTGTCGATGACATGGATGACGCCGTTCGAGGCGACGATATCGGCCTGGACGACATGGGCGTCGTTGACCTGCACGCCGAAGAAGGTGCCGTCGACGGCCACCGGCTGGCCCTGCGCGGTCTTGACGCTGAGCTTCTTGCCGGCGACGTCGCCCGCCTTCACCGCACCCGGAATGACGTGATACTTGAGGATCGCGGCGAGCTTGCCCTTGTTCTTCGGCTTCAGCAGGTCCTCGACGGTGCCCGGCGGAAGCGCTGCGAACGCCGCATCGGTCGGCGCGAACACGGTGAACGGGCCCTTGCTCTTCAGCACCGGCACGACGCCCGCGGCCTTGGCGGCGGCGACCAGCGTCTTGAACTGGCCTGCGCCGACGGCGGTGTCGACGATGTCAGCAGCGCGAGCAGCCGTGGCGGAGATGGAGAGCGCGCCGACCATCAACGCGCCGGCCACGAACGAACGGAATCCCAGCGTCATTCGAGTGTTTCCCTGTCAACTGAACTGATGAGTTGGCTGATGCGCAAAAGGGATTTGCAGCCCCTGTTCGCCCTGTCCTCCAGGTCGCACCAGCCTGACCGGATTGGTCGAGTTCGTTACGACCGATGCGATCGGATGGATTTGAGAGCGCGTTCACGAACTCGTGAGCGCGTTGCGGAGCCTCGGTAGCGGAGTGCGCGAGAGGCATGATTCTGCGGGACGAGTTACGCCATATCAGCAGGAGCTTTGCCCGTCGTGCCAATTTGTCGCAATCCGACGGGCGTTGTGTCGTCGGGCAAATCAGCTGCACAGTCTGCCGGTCTTGGCCCACAAGAGGGACGCTTCGCGATCGTCACGAGTGTCGGGCTGATGATGCGATGGCCGCATCGGATCGCAGCGCGTGTGAGCGTGCCGACGAACGATTCCGATGCGGACGTGAAAGTGCGTGGTCCTGGCGCCCCGAGGCTGGCGTCAAGCTCGCGACGATGCTGGCGCATCGCGCGGGCGACGGTGGCTAACAAGCCGGACACCGGGGAGAGCGCGCCATAAGCGTTAACACCATCGCGCAGGGAAGGCCGGGTTGTCCCGGCTGAGCCTGTGGTTCCTGCCGCCTGCAATTTTTTTCGCAGGCGGGCCGCAGGTGCCAGTCGGCACCTGGCCTTCCCTGCGCCCTCGATTTGGAAGAGGGCGGAGAAATGAGCAAAGCTCGGACGCGGAGAAGCGTCGCGAGGATGAGTTTGCTTATGCGATGTCGTTTGTCGGATTTAGCTCTCGTTGCGCGGGCGGTACGCTCCCTCTCCCCGTTCTTACGGGGAGAGGGTTGGGGTGAGGGGCAGACGCACGGGTGGTGTGAGCGGAGAGACCTGTACCCCCTCACCCGGATGTCATCTTGCGATGCCATCCGACCTCTCCCCGCAAGCGGGGCGAGGTACACCGAGCGAGCCGCTCATGATGTGGACTCACGTCCGCGACTTCGGCAAATGCCGGCGTCCGTCGGCCCTACCTGATCGGCGGCGCGTATTGCACGCCGCCCGCGTTCCACAGCTGGTTCATGCCGCGCGGGATCTTCAGCTTCGACTCGCTGCCGACGTTCCGCTCATAGACCTCGCCGTAATTGCCGACATGGCGGATGATGCGGGCGGCCCAGTCCTTGGTGAGGCCGAGGTCCTGGCCGTAGGTGCCCTCATTGCCGACCAGCCGCATCACGTCCGGCTTCTTCGACTTCAGCGCCTCGTCGATGTTCTTGGAGGTGACGCCGAGTTCCTCGGCGTTGATCATGGCGTACAGCGTCCACTTCACGATCATCATCCAGTCGTCGTCGCGCTGGCGGACCACCGGCGCGAGCGGCTCCTTGGAGATGACGTCGGGCAGGATGTCATGATCGTTCGGCTTCGACAGCGTCAGCCGCAGCGCATAGAGCTGCGAGACGTCGGCGGTGAAGGTGTCGCACTTGCCGTTGTCATAGGCCTTGAGGACGTCCTCGAGCTTGGGCAGCTTGACCTCCTCGTACTTCATGTTGTTGGCGCGGAAGTAGTCGGAGACATTGAGCGCGTTCGTCGTCGAGTCCTGCACGCAGACCTTGCTGCCGCTCAGGTCCAGCGCGGTCTCGAGCTTGCGCGAGCGCGGCACCATGAAGCCCTGGCCGTCGTAATAGGCGACCGCTGGGAAATACAGGTCGAAATTCTGCTCGCGCGCCATCGACCAGGTGGTGTTGCGCGAGAGGATGTCGACCTTGCGGCTCTGCAGCTCCTTGAAGCGCTCATTGGCGTCGAGCGGCACGAACTTCGCCTTCTTCGGATCGTCAAAGATCGCCGCCGCGACCGCGCGGCAGAAATCGACGTCGAACCCGGTCCAGTTGCCCTTGTCGTCGGGGATCGAGAAGCCGGGCAGGCCGGCATTGACTCCGCACAGCACCTCGCCGCGGCGGATCGTCCGCTTCAGGGTGCGGGTGTCGTACATTTCGTAGGTGACGGCGAAGGCCGCGACGAGGACAGCGACGGCGAGCCCGATCAGCAGGCCGCCTCGGAAAGTGCGCATGATGAATCTCTTTCGGAAAATGTCAGGACAAAGCGATGGCTGAATGTCCGGCGGCAGGCGCCGCCGTCACAGTTCCGGCTTCTGCCGCACCACGACCTTGGTGCCGACGGGCACGCGGTCGTAGAGATCGGCGACATCGGCATTCACCAGGCGGAAGCAGCCGGAGGAAATCTTGCTGCCGATGGTCCAGGGCTGGTTGGTGCCGTGGATGCGATACACGGTGGTGCCCAGATACATCGCGCGGGCGCCCAGCGGATTGCCGGGACCGCCGGCCATGAAGCGCGGCAGATAGGGCTGGCGCTGGATCATTTCCGGCGGCGGCGTCCAGTCCGGCCACTCGGCCTTCTTGGTGATGCTGAGCAGGCCCTGCCACTGGAAGCCGTCACGGCCGACCCCGATGCCGTAGCGGATGGCGCGGCCGCCCGGCTGCACCAGATAGAGGTGACGCTCGGCGGTGGAGACGATGATCGTGCCCGGCGGCTCGTTGGTGCGGAAGTAGACGACCTGCTTGCGCCACTCGGGATCGAGCTCGTAGCCGTCATCGGCGACCAGGCCGGGCTGATCCCCGGGATCGTCGGACTGGGCAAAGCTGTGCGATGTGGAAAGCGCCAGCGCGATGATGGCGCTGGTGGCACACAGCAGGCGACGGAAACTCGGCATTCAAAGCTCTCCTCAACGGACCCCTGCGAAGCTTGCCCGATCAAATCCACCCGCCAAATTTCAGGGGCAAATTCGCAGCAAAGTCAAGGTGAGCGAGCGTGGCCGACCGTCATCCAAGCTTCATCCAGAGTCGCAGCAGGGTGGCCACCGCGCCGACGGTGGCCACGCCGGCGAGCCACAGCGCGACGAACCAGGCGAGGCGCTTGGCGAGCGGGGCGGGAGGTGGTGACGGCGGCATCAATGATAGCCGGCGTCGTGGCCGACCTTGCCGCGAAACACCCAATAGGCCCATCCGGTATAGCCGAGGATCAGCGGCACCAGCACCAGCACGCCGGGCAGCATCATCAACTGGCTGCGCTCGGGCGCCGCCGCCTGCCAGATCGTGACGCTCTGCGGCACGATGTAGGGATACATGCTGATGCCGAGGCCGGCATAGGACAGGAAGAACAAAGCGAGAGCCAGAAAGAACGGCCAGCCGTCGTGCTTCTGGGCGAGATTCTTCATCAGCAGCACGGTGACGCCAATGACGGCGAGCGGCACCGGCGCGGTCAACACGATCGCGGGCCAGCTGAACCAGCGCTGGGCATATTGGATGGTCAGCAGCGGCGTCGCCAGGCTCACGGCGGCGATGGCGAGCAGCATCATGAACAGGAGCACCCAGCTGATGCGGTAGGCCTTGTCGCGCAGGTCGCCCTCGGTTTTCAGGATCAGCCAGGTGGCGCCGAGCAGCGCGTAGCCTGCGACCAGCGACACGCCGGTGAGGATGGAAAACGGCGTCAGCCAGTCCCACCAGCCGCCGGCATAGTGCCGGCCGTCGACATGCACGCCCTGCAGGATCGCGCCGAGCGCGATGCCCTGCGCCAGCGCCGCGACCCAGGAGCCGCCGGCGAAGGCGATGTCCCAGAGATTGCGTGTGCTGCGCGTGCGCCAGCGGAATTCGAAGGCGACGCCGCGGAAGATCAGCCCGACCAGCATCGCGATCAGCGGCGCATAGAGCGCCGGCAGCAGGATGGAGTAGGCGAGTGGAAACGCCGCCATCAGCCCGCCGCCGCCGAGCACCAGCCAGGTCTCGTTGCCGTCCCATACCGGCGCGACGGTGTTGGTGATGATGTCGCGGTCGTGCTTGCCCGGAAACAGCGGGAAGAGGATGCCGAGGCCGAGGTCGAAGCCGTCCATCACGACATAGATGAAGACCGCGAGCGCGATGATGAAGGCCCAGAGCGTGGCGAGATCGACGGCGACGCTCATGATCCCGCTCCCTGCACGACGCCGGCGGCCGGTGTGATGCCGGCTGATCGCACCGGCTCCGTGCCGCTCGGGCCGGGCTCGCCGGGATGCGGCGGGTCAGCCATCAGGCGCAGGATGTACGCAACGCCAGCGGCGAAGATGATGAAATACACGACGATGAAGGCGATGAGCGAGGCGCCCACGGCCGGTGCGGCCAGAGGCGAAACGGAGTCCGCCGTGCGCAGCAGCCCGTACACGGTGAACGGCTGGCGGCCGGTCTCGGTGGTGACCCAGCCGGCGATCACGGCGATGAAGCCGGCGGGACCCATCGCAATCGCGAAGCGATGCAGGCCGCGATTGATGTACAGCCGGCCGCGCCAGCGCTCCCACAGGCTGAATAGGCCGAGCGCCAGCATCAGCATCCCCAGCCCGACCATGATGCGGAACGACCAGAAGGTGATCGGCACCGGCGGCCAGTCCTTGCGGGGCACGGTGTCGAGCCCGGCCATCGGCGCGTCGATCTGGTGCTTGAGGATCAGCGAGCCGAATTTGGGAATGCCGAGCGCATATTTCAGCTCGCCCTTTTCCTGGTCGGGCCAGCCGAACAGATACAGCGGCGCGCCGTCCTTGTGGCTCTCGAAATGGCCCTCCATGGCCATGATCTTCACCGGCTGGTGCTCGAGCGTGTTCAGGCCATGCTGATCACCGACGAAGATCTGCAGCGGCGCCACCAGCGCCGCCATCCACATCGCCATCGAGAACATCACGCGCGGGCCCGGCAGATGCGGATTGCGCAGCAGATGCCAGGCGCCGACCGCGCCGACCACCAGCGAGGTCGTGAGATAGGCCGCCAGCACCATGTGGACGAGCCGATACGGGAAGGACGGATTGAAGATCACCTTGAGCCAGTCGACCGAGACGAACTGGCCCTCGGCGTTCACGGCGTAGCCGGCCGGCGTCTGCATCCAGGAATTGGCCGAGAGGATCCAGAACGCCGAGATCAACGTGCCCACGGCGACCATCAGGGTGGCGAGGAAATGCAGCTTCGGCCCGACGCGCTTGAGCCCGAACAGCATGACGCCGAGGAACCCGGCCTCGAGGAAGAACGCGGTCAGCACCTCATAGGCCATCAGCGGGCCGATCACCGGTCCGACCTTGTCGGAATAGACCGACCAGTTGGTGCCGAACTGGTAGGACATCACGATGCCGGAGACAACGCCCATCGCGAACGCGATGGCGAAGATCTTGAGCCAGTAGTTGAAGACGTTGAGGAAGACGTCCCGCCCCGTCCACAGCCACAGCGCTTCCAGCACCGCAAGGTAGGAGGCGAGCCCGATCGAGAAGGCAGGGAAGATGATGTGGAAGGTGACCGTGAAGGCGAACTGCGCGCGCGCGAGCTCCACCGCATCCAAACCGAACATCCGCGACCGTCCGTCATTGCAGGGCGCGCCCGGCCCTTCTCGCGCGGACCATTGCACCGGGACAAGGCGATATCAAATGGTCAAATCGCCCTATACCGACCCCACAAAAGACGAAGACCCGGCGGGGGCATCCGCCGGGTCTTCGGAGCAACCTTGGAGGTGGAATTTGCTCGCTCAAAACCGGGATCAGCTGGGGGACTGACGTCCGGTTGATGGGTCACGTTCTAGCGGTCGAACTTTTCCGAGTGATTGCGCCGAATGTTTCAATTGTTTCGTTCGGCGATTTTCTTGGTGTCGTCGTCACGGGAACCCGCCGGGACACCGGTCCCGACGAGAAGGAAGCGATATCAGGCCGCCAGGCTATGAACGCCGGCGCCGCGCAGGAGTTCCGCGAGGTGCTTGCGGGCGTAGAACATGCGGGTTTTCACCGTCGACTGCGGGATGCCGATGATCTGGCCGACCTCTTCCACGGACTTCTCATGGTAGTAGATCAGGGTGATGATCTCGCGATGCGCCGGCGACAGCTTGGCGACGCAGGCGCGCAGGATGGCGCTGGTGGTGGAGCGCTCGAGCGAGGTCTCCGGCGTGTCGCTGTCGTCGGCGATCTCGCGCACCTCGTCCTGGTCGATGTCCTCGAAGCGGCGCTGGCGCAGCGCGGTCAGCGCCTTGAAGCGGGCGATCGAGAGCAGCCAGGTCGAGACCTGCGAGCGGCCTTCGAACTGCTTGGCGGTGCGCCAGACGTCCAGGAACACCTGGCTGACGAGGTCCTCGGCAATCGTGGTGTCGCGGACGATGCGCAGGATGAAACGATAGACCCGCACATTGTGGCGCGCATAAAGCGTGTGCATCGCGGTGCGGTCACCATCGGCAATGCTCTCCAGGAGCATGTCGTCCGTGGTCGCCTGGGCCGCGATGATGCCCCGGCTGGCGGCGGAATTGATGGCAACGACGTTCTGCATGTCACTCTCCCGTTCCGCCGCCCCCTTGCGGCGTTTCGACGGGTGGGATTGTTACGGGGGCCCCGTTTCGGGACGTCTGCACCAAAGCAGGAAAATGGTTTCGTCGACCGGCAGAAATGTTTCGTCGCGCCGCACATCGCGAAACAGTCGTGGCGGAATTGTGCCTTATTCCAAAATGCGGAACGGAATCAGCGCCCAAGCCGGCTGCTGATGTCGCGCAAGCCCCCGCGCAGGGCCGATTCAGGCCTTATCGCCGGCCGGAGAAAACAGATAGCCGCCGCCACGGATGGTGCGGATCACCGCCGGCTTCGCGGGATCCGGCTCGATCTTGCGGCGAATCCGCATGATGCGCAGGTCCACGGCACGGTCGAATGCCTCGGCGTCGCGGGCATTGGCGAGCTCCAGCAGCCGTTCGCGGGACAGTACCCGCTTCGGATTGGCCGCGAATACCTTGAGCAGGCCGAATTCAGAGGCGGTCAGCGGATGCTCGTTGCCCTCGTCGTCGCGCAACGCCTGGGCATCGAGATCGAGCCATTTGGTCCCGAACCGCACCAGCTGCGGGTCCGGGGCCTTGGCCGGGGCGGGCTCCGCGACAGCCGCCACGGCGGCGGCTTTGGCCGGGACACTGCGACGCAACACGGAGCGGATGCGGGCCATCAATTCGCGCAGCTCGCAGGGCTTGGCGACATAATCATCGGCGCCGAGTTCGAGCCCGACCACCCGGTCGATCGGACTGGCCGTGGCCGTCAGCATGATCACCGGGATGTTGGTGCGGCCCTTGAGATCGCGGATGATGGAGAGGCCATCCTCCTCGGGCATGTTGAGGTCGAGCACGACGAGATCGGCGGGCCCGGTCTCGATGGCGCTGCGCAAGCTTTTGCCACCGTCGCACAAGGTCACGGTGAAACCGTGCATCTTGAGGTAATCACCCACCATCTCGCGGGCGGGCGCCTCGTCGTCGACGATGATGATGTGCTGGCTCTGACTCATGACAACTCGGCCGCCGGCAGTGTGATGGTGAAGGTTGACCCCGCTCCCGGCCCATCGCTCTTGGCCGTCACCTCGCCACCATGCATGTCGACGATGCGTTTGACAATCGACAGGCCGAGCCCGGTCGAGCTCTCGCCCGCGGTCGGCTTGGCCGACAGTCGCTGGAATCGCCCGAACAGCCGTCCGAGGTCCTCCGGCGACAGGCCGGCGCCCTGGTCGGTGATGCCGATGCTCGTGTTGTCCCCGTCGCCGCTGACGTCGACGCTGATCCGGCCGCCGATCGGGCTGTATTTGATGGCATTGCTAAGCAGATTGTCGATTGCCTCGCGAACGCGGTCGATGTCGCACATCGTCGACAGCTGCGGCGGCGCGGACACGGCGATGACCTGCTGCTTGTTCAGCGCCAGGGGCTGGTTGGCCTCGACCACCTCATGGACCAGCGCGGCGATATCGACCGGCTCGCGGCGGATGGTGATGTCGAACGCATCGGCCATCGCGTCCGAGATCAGATGGTCGACCATCGAGGTGAGCCGCTTGGCCGCGTCCCGGATGTGGCCGATCTGGCTGGTGATGCCCTCGGCCGAGGCGCCGGTCGCGATCAGCTCGGTCAGCATCTCGGTGCGGCCGAGGATCACGCCGAGCGGATTCTTCAGATCGTGCGCGACTGTGCCCAGGATCTCGTTCTTGAAGCCATTCGCACGCTGCAGCCGCAGCCATTGCGCCGACAGCCGCCGGTTGGCCTGCATCAGCGCGCGGGTGCGCTGGGCGACGCGGTCCTCGAGCTGGGTGTTGGCCTCATGCAGCTGCTGATAGAGGATCACGTTGTCGAAGGCGATCGACAGGCGGCTGGAGAAGATCTCCACCAGCGAGCGATCCGTCTCGGACAGCGGCCGCTCCGCCTGCAGCAGCACCACCACCTCGCGCCCCGAGCCGGTGCGGACATAGAGCACGGTGCGGTGATCGGCGAACTCGTTGCTGCGCTGCCGGAACGCGGCCTCGACCATGTCGCGAAGATCGGGGTCGAGCGAGCGCGAGGTGACGGCGCCGGAGAAGCGGCTGTAGCAGCCGGAGCCGGCCAGCACCGAGAAATCCTCGGTCTGGCTGCCGTCGTCGCGCAGTACGAGGATTCCGGCGCAGTCGACGTTGAGCAGGGAGGCGATCTGCGTGAGCACGCCCTCGGCCAGCCGCTGCATCGACTTGAAGTCGTAGAGTGTCGAGGCGGCGTCGATGATGATCTCGAGGCCGCGCCTTGTCTGCACCATGCGCTCGAGCTGCTGGTAGCTGCGCAGCGCCGCGGTCAGCGAGGTGAACAGCTTGTCGGCCGTCAGCTCGGTCTTGGCCTTGTAGTCGTTGATGTCGTATTGGACGATGACGCGCCGCTCCGGCGCTTGGCCGGGCTGTCCCGTGCGCAGGATGATGCGGACGGTCTCGTTCTTGATTTCGTTGCGGATGTATTCGACGAGCTCGAGGCCTGCGACGTCGGTCTCCATGATGACGTCGAGCAGCACCGCGGCGATGTCGCTGTGCTCCCGCATCAGGGCGCGCCCCTCGGCGGCCGAATAGGCGGAGAGGATCTCGAGGCCCTGGCCGTTCAGGCTGTAGTCCGACAGCGCAAACCGCGTGCCCTCGTGCACGGCATGGTCGTCGTCGATGACGGCAATTTTCCACTTCCGGGCCGAACGGTCGTCCTCGTCGAAACCGGCATCCTCGATCAGCTGGAGGACATCGTCCTGTTCGGCCATTGCGTCGTTCCGTCACCCATTGCCGTCTCGGCGCCGCCCTTGGCGACCCGCGGCATGATAATCCGAAAGGTGGTGCCTTGTCCCTCGCGGGATTCCAGCATCATGCGGCCGCCGAGCTGCTGCGTCACGAGGTTGTAGACGATATGCAGCCCGAGGCCGGTGCCCCCTTCGTTGCGGCGGGTCGTGAAGAACGGGTCGAACGCCTGCCGCTGCACGTCGGGGGTCATGCCGGCGCCGTTATCGGCGAAAATGATCTCGATGTCATCCGTCCCGCGCGGCCGCGCCGTGATCGAGATCGTTCCTGAGCGGCCGTCGGCGAAGGCATGGTTGACGGCATTGAGGAAGAGGTTGGTCAGGATCTGGCCATAGAAGCCGGGATAGCCGTCGATGAAGAGGCCCTCGGGGACATCGACCTCGAGCGTGATCGGGGCGCGCTTGAGCACCGGCTTGAGGCTGGTGATGATCTGATCGGTGGCCTCGCCGAGCAGGAACGTCCGCCGCTCCGCATGGGAACGGTCGACCGCGACCTGCTTGAACGACTGGATCAGTTCGCCGGCGCGCTGCAGATTGGCGACCAGTTGCACCGAAGCGTCGCGCGAGGAGCGCACGAATTCCTCCAGTTGCGACCGGCGCAGGCCGCCTTCCGGCGAGCGCAGCGCCGCCTCGAACATCTCGACCCGGCGCGCGAAGCTCGAGGCCACGGTGAGGCTGATGCCGATCGGATTGTTGACCTCATGGGCCACGCCCGCGACGAGGCCGCCGAGCGCGGCGAGCCGTTCGGCATCGATCAGATTCCGCTGCGCGGCATTGAGCTCGAGCAGGGCGCTTTCGGCCTTCTCCTTGGCGGTGCGCAACTCGTCCTCGGTCTTGCGCTTGGCGATCGCGTTCTCGCGGAAGGTTTCCACCGCGCGGGCCATCGCGCCGACCTCGTCGCGCGCTTCGGTGCCCTGGACCTTGCGGTCGTAATCGCCGAGCATGATCGCGCGCATCGAAGCCATGATCTGCTGCAGCGGCAGGCGGATCGACAGGGCGATCAGCACGCCCGCGGACAGGATGATGCCGAGGAAGATCACCGCGATCGACAGCACGCGGCGCGAGATGTCCTTCAGCGTCTTGTCGAAGGTCGCCTGCGCCTTCTGCTCGTGCTGGCGCATCTTCACCGAGAGGTCATCGATCGCGCCGATGGTCTCGGCCTGGCTCGCATCGATGGTGTTGCGCAGGAGCTCGGTGCGGTTCGTCAGTTGGTCGGTGAGCTTGGAAAAGCCGGCGCGCAACGCCGCGGTCCGAGCCGACAGCCGCTGCAGCGCGAGCCGCTGCAGATCGTTGTCGGCCAGGCTGGACATCACCGGAATGGTCTTCTCGATGGTTTCCGTGTTGCGGCGGGCATCGTCGGCGGAGGCGGGCGCGAGCGACAGATAATAGGAGTTTGCGGCCACCAGCATGGCCGTGAAGGCCTCGCGAGACTTGCCGAGCGACGGCCAGATCTCGGCGTCGCGATGGCCGGTCGCGCCCTCGATCACCGAATAGAGCCCGGCAATGTCGCGGGCGGGGCCGAGCACTTCCTCCTCATAGGTCTTGGAGATCGTCGCCTGCAGTGCGCGCAGTTCGCCGAAGCCATCGAGAAAGCGCACCGTGACCCGCTCCAACTCCTCCACCGAGCCCGACAGCATCGGATCGGTCGAGGCGCGCGTGGTGAGCGTGCCGAGCACGGCCTCGCGCAGCAGCAGGATCTCGGCAAACAGCTCCGGGCTCGGCTGATTGATGTAGCGGTGGATCAGGTTCTGCAGCCGGCTGGTTTCGCTTTCCAGCAGAGCCAGCACCTTGTCGGATTCGCGGACCTGGCGGACATCGTCCCAGGCGGTGCCCAGCACTGTGGCACCGTTCCAGATCAGCGCCGCCAGCACGATCACGACCGCCGAGTTGAGGGCGGCGATCGACAGGATACGCCAGCGGATCGGAACGGCCCGCAGCACGCGAACGATCCGCGCCCGGCCCAGCACCGCCAGGCTCAACGGCCGCTTGACGGATCCCGGTTGCTCGGACCGCGCCACGATCGCTACCTCAGGCCGCGCGAGCGGAACCCGGCCGCACGCCAGCTTCCGCGCGTCGACCGGCTCGAATGCTGCGCCGCAGCCAATTGCGGCGACGGGCGGCGGCGCGCGCCTGCCAAAGGCCGCGCGAACACCGGCGCGGCGTCCACTCTCGAGATCGACGAAAGACGGGCGCAGTACACAGGCAACACTTTCCCCTTGATGATGAGGTCGGCCTGGAAACGAAAAGGTTCAACGGGGGTCCCGAGCAGGTGCTATAAGGCCATTCTGACGCCAAAGCGATACCCGTTCAATGGGTTACTCAAAAGTTGTTGCAGCCAAGGGTTGTTGGTTGGCCATATTGGTTCCGATTGCGATTTCAGTCACGCGCGCATTCATCAAACGAGTTGGAGATCAATCCGGTGAGGTTTCTGTCCCGTTGTCTTTCGATCGGATTGCTTCTCTGCGCCGTCGGCTCTGCCGCCGAGGTTCACGCCGCGACCGAGATTGCGTGGTGGCATGCGATGTCGGGCGAGCTCGGCAGGCAGGTCGACCGGCTGGCCGCCGAGTTCAACGCGTCGCAGGCCGACTATCGCATCGTGCCGACCTACAAGGGGAGCTACACCGAAACCGTCACGGCCGCGATCTTCGCGTTTCGCTCGCGCAGCCAGCCGGCGATCGTGCAGGTCAATGAGATCGCGACCGCGACGATGACCGCGGCCAAGGGCGCGATCTATCCCGTGTACGAGTTGATGCGCGACGAGCAGGAGGGCTTTTCGCCGGCCGCCTATCTGCCTGCCGTCGCCGGCTATTATGCCGATGCCGACGGCAACATGCTGTCATTTCCGTTCAACGCGTCGACGCCGATCCTGTACTACAACAAGGACCAGTTTCGCGCCGCCGGGCTCGATCCGTCTGCGCCTCCGAAGACATGGCCGGAGCTCGGCCAGGCGGCCAAGCGGCTGCGCGACCATGGCATGGCCTGCGGCTTCACGACCTCCTGGCCGTCCTGGATCAACATCGAGAACTTTTCCGCCTTCCACAACCTGCCGGTCGCCAGCCGCGCCAACGGCTTCGGCGGACTGGATGCCGTGCTGAGCTTCAACAATCCGCAGGTTGCGCGGCACGTCGGCCAACTGGCGGAATGGCAGAAGAGCAAGGTCTTCGACTACGGAGGCCGCGGGCAGGCGGCAGAGCCGCGCTTCCAGAAGGGCGAGTGCGGCATCTTCATCGGCTCGTCGGCGACGCGCGCCGACATCAAGGCGAATTCGAAATTCGAGGTCGGCTATGGCATGCTGCCGTATTGGCCCGAGATTGCCGGGGCGCCGCAGAACTCGATCATCGGCGGCGCGACGCTGTGGGTGCTGCGCGACCGTCCCAGGGCCGAATACAAGGGTGTCGCCAAGTTCTTTGCCTATCTGTCGCGGCCGGACATCCAGGCGGCCTGGCACCAGAACACCGGCTATCTGCCGATCACCCGGGCCGCCTTCGATCTCACCCGTGCGCAAGGGTTCTACGACCGCAATCCGGGTGCGGCGATCTCGATCGAGCAGGTGACGCTGCATCCGCCGACGGAGAATTCGCGCGGCTTGCGGCTCGGCTCCTTCGTGCTGATCCGCGATGCGATCGAGGACGAAATGGAGCAGGCGTTCAGCGGCCGCAAGCCGGCGCAGGCGGCGCTGGATTCCGCCGTCGAGCGCGGCAACAAGCTGCTGCGCCAGTTCGAGCGTGCGAGCCCGGACCGTTGAGGCCGACGCTGCCGCCGGTTGCGGATAGCGCCGAGCTCCGGCGGCTGCGGGCCGACACAGCGCGCTGGCTGCCTGTGGCGCGCGACATCGTCCGCGGCCATGGCCATGGCGAAACGCCGCTGGCGCCCCTCGCGGCGGGTACCAATCTGGTCGCAGCGATTGGCGACGGTGCGATCCTGAAGATCTTCCCCGCCATCCTGCATGGACAGTTTCTGTCGGAGCAGGCCACGCTGCGTCTGCTCGGCGGGCGCGTCGGGGCCGTCGACACGCCGGAGCTCCAGCACGCGGGCGAGCGTGACGGCTGGTCCTACCTGATCATGACACGGCTCCACGGCATCCCCGCCGCGCAGGTGTGGCCGCAACTGCCGGAAGACGGCAAGCAGCATCTGCTGCGGCAGCTCGGCCGGTTGATCGCCGCCATGCACCGCGTCCCGCCCGGCGATCTGCTCGCGCTCGAGCCGCGCTGGCCGGATTTCCTGCATGCGCAAATTGCCGGATGCCATGCGCGTCATACGCGGCTCGGCTTGCCCGAGCGGCTTCTTGCCGAACTCGACGATCTCCTGCGCGACGTGGCGGCATGGCTTCGCACTGATACGCCGCCGGTCATTCTCACCGGCGAATACATTCCGGAGAACTTCCTCGTCGCGCGCGATGGCGATGGCTGGCGCGTCAGCGGCCTGTTCGACTTCGGCGACGTCATGACCGGTCCCGGGGAGTACGATCTGCTCGGGCCCAGCGCGTTCATGGCTGCGGGTCATGCGGGCCGCGTGCGGGCGCTGTTCGAGGGCTATGGTCTCGCGCCGTCCGCGATTGACTCGCGGCTCAAGCGACGGCTGCTCGTGCTCATGATGCTGCACCGGGCCAGCGATCCCGTTCGGCACATCGCCATTCCGGATTGGCCTGCCAAGGTCAGCAGCTTCGATCAGCTACAGGCGTTGATCTGGCCGGACGGATCCTGAGGGGAGCGCTGCGTAAATCGGTCGCATGCCGGTTGCGTAGGCTACAATTTGTGCACTTTCGTCCTTCTGTATGCAATGAGGTTCTGCCCAAGCTGCCGTTCATGTGCTCGCCTGTAGCGAATTCAACGGCTTAGCTGCTTCTTGGGCTTGGCACGAAGCTTGCGATCAATGTTCCCGCCGGTCGTTGTTCTCGGGAGCATTTGATGAAGCGTCGTGATTTTCTGAAATCCGTGTCCGGTCTGGCCGCAGGTGCCGCGCTGCCGATGGCGCCGGCGGTGATCTCCTCCGCCAGGGCCGATGCGCGGTCCGAGACGCTGCTCATCGTGTCCGAGGGCGGCCCCAACAATCTCGACATCCACGGCGTCGGCACCAACGTGCCGGGCTACGAAGTTTCGTGGAATTGCTACGACCGCCTCATCAGCCACGAGATGAAGAGCGGCCCGGGCGGCGTGCCCTATTACGACCGCGACAAGTTCAAGCCCGAGCTCGCCGAGGACATGACCATCGGTGACATGTCCGCCACCTTCAAGCTGCGCAAGAACGCGAAATTTCACGACGGGACCCCGGTCACGGCCAAGGACGTGAAATGGTCGCTCGACCGTGCCGTCAGCGTCGGCGGCTTCCCGACCTTCCAGATGAGCGCGGGCTCGCTGACCAAGCCTGAGCAGTTCGTCATCGTCGACGACCATACCGTGCGCGTCGACTTCCTGAAGAAGGACCGGCTGACGATCCCCGATCTCGCGGTCATCGTGCCCTGCGTGGTCAATTCCGAGCTGGTGAAGAAGAACGCCACGGAAAAGGACCCGTGGGGTCTCGAATACACCAAGCAGCAGACCGCGGGCTCCGGCGCCTACAAGGTGACGAAGTGGACCGCCGGCACCGAAGTCATCATGGAGCGCAACGACGACTGGGTGTGTGGCCCGCTGCCCAAGATCAAGCGCGTGATCTGGCGGATGGTGCCGCAGGCCGGTAACCGCCGGGCGCTGCTCGAGCGTGGCGACGCTGACATTTCCTACGAGCTGCCGTTCAAGGACTTCCAGGAGATGAAGACGAACGGCAAGCTCAGCGTCGTGTCGCTGCCGTTCTCCAACGGCATCCAGTATATCGGTATGAACGTCACCAAGCCGCCGTTCGACAATCCGAAGGTGCGGCAGGCGATGGCCTATGCCATGCCTTACCAGAAGATCATGGACGCGGTGCTGTTCGGCCTCGCCAATCCGATGTTCGGTGCGCCGGCCGACAAGGCGACCGATGTCGCCTGGCCGCAGCCGACCAAGTACTTCACCGACATGGACAAGGCGAAGGCCCTGCTGGCGGAAGCCGGTTATCCCAATGGCTTCGAGACCACGATCTCGTTCGACCTCAACTTCGCGCAAGTGAACGAGCCCTTGTGCGTGCTGGTGCAGGAGAGCCTCGCCCAGCTCGGCATCAAGACCACGATCAACAAGGTGCCCGGCGCAAACTGGCGCACCGAGCTGAACAAGAAGGAAATGCCGCTCTACACCAACGTGTTCTCAGGCTGGCTCGATTATCCCGAGTATTTCTTCTACTGGTGCTATCACGGCAACAATTCCGTGTTCAACACGATGAGCTACAAGTCGCCGGTGATGGACAAGTTCATCGACGGCGCCCGCGACGCCGCCGCGATCGGCGACAAGGCCAAGTACGACGCCGATGTGAAGGGCTTCGTGGATCTCGCCTTCGCCGAGGTCCCGCGCATCCCGCTGTACCAGCCATTCGTCAACGTCGCGATGCAGAAGAACATCTCCGGCTATCAGTACTGGTTCCACCGCCGCCTCGACTATCGCGCGCTGGTGAAAGGATGAGCGTCGTGATCAGGGCAAGTGAGGTGAGCCGCGCTCTTTCCCTCCCTCCCCCCTTGTGGGGGAGGGGCGGGGAGGGGGGTAGCCACAGCCACCGCCGTTGCGGGTTACTCTCCCACAAGGGGGGAGGGAGCGCACCGGGCCGTGCTGCCAAATCCTGCCTCGTTCCGGCGAGGCAGTGCCCATGCTGAGCCTGATCGCCAAGCGCCTTGCCTTCGCTATCCCCTCGCTGATCGGCGTGGTGATCGTCACCTTCCTGCTCACCCGCGCGCTGCCGGGCGATCCCGCCGCCTACTTCGCCGGCCCCGCCGCGACCAAGGAAGCGGTCGAGCAGATCCGCAAGAAGCTCGGCTTCGACAAGCCGCTGGTCGAGCAGTTCTTCCGTTACACCGTCGATCTCGCCCATGGCGATCTCGGCAGCTCGCTGACGACGGGCCAGCCGGTCGCCACCGAGATCCGTAATCGCCTGCCGGCCTCGGCGGAGCTGACGCTGCTCGGTCTGCTGGTATCGGTCGCGATCGCGCTGCCGCTCGGCGTGCTCGCCGCGACGCGGCCGGGATCGTGGATCGATCACACCTGCCGCGTCGTCACCACGGCCGGCGTGTCGCTGCCGGTGTTCTTCACCGGCCTCGTGCTGGTCTACGTGTTCTATTTCCGGCTCGGCTGGTCGCCGGCGCCGCTCGGCCGGCTCGACGTGTTCTACAGCGCGCCGAACAATGTGACCGGCTTCTATCTGATCGACACGCTGATCGCCCGCGACGGCGAGGCGTTCCGTTCGGCCTTGAGCCAGCTGATCCTGCCCGCCGCGACGCTCGCGATCTTTTCGCTGGCGCCGATCGCGCGCATGACGCGCGCCTCGATGCTGGCGATCCTGTCGTCGGAGTTCGTGCGCACCGCGCGCGCCTCGGGCCTGTCGCCCTCGACGGTCACCGTCACCTATGCGTTCCGCAACGCCATGCTGCCGGTCATCACCACGCTGTCGATGGTGTTCTCGTTCCTGCTCGGCGCCAACGTGCTGGTCGAGAAGGTGTTCGCCTGGCCGGGCATCGGCTCCTACGCGGTCGAGGCGCTGATCGCCTCCGACTTCGCGCCGGTGCAGGGCTTCGTGCTGACGATGGCGGTCATGTACGTGATCCTCAACCTCGTCATCGACATTCTCTATGGCGTCATCGATCCCCGTGTGAGGCTGGAAGGATGAGCACTGTCGCGCCGACCCTCGATCCTGCCGCCGCCAACAGCACGTCCGGCCTCATGGCCCTGATCGGGCATGCGCGCTATGTGCTCGCCGAGAACAAGGTGACGGGCTTTGCCTTCGGGCTGCTGGTCATCATCCTGTTCGCGGCGATCTTCGGGCCGTGGATCGTGCCGTATGATCCGCTCGCCAGCGACACCGCGTCCGCGCTGAAGCCGCCGTCGGCGGCGCATTGGTTCGGCACCGATCAGCTCGGCCGCGACATCTTCAGCCGCGTCGTGGTCGCGACCCGGCTCGATACGTTCATCGCGGTCGCTTCCGTCGCGCTGGTGTTCTTCATGGGCGGCCTCGCCGGCGTCGCCGCCGGCTTCTTCGGCGGCTGGACCGACCGCATCGTCGGCCGCATCGCCGATACCATCATGGCGTTCCCGCTGTTCGTGCTGGCCATGGGCATCGTCGCAGCGCTCGGCAACACCGTGCAGAACATCATCATCGCCACCGCGATCGTGAACTTCCCGCTCTATGCCCGCGTCGCGCGCGCGGAAGCCAATGTCCGCCGCAACGCCGGCTTCGTGCAGGCCGCGCGCCTCTCGGGCAACAGCGAGCTGCGCATCCTGCTCGGCCACATCCTGCCCAACATCATGCCGATCATGATCGTGCAGATGTCGCTGACCATGGGCTACGCCATCCTCAACGCCGCCGGCCTGTCCTTCATCGGCCTCGGCGTCCGGCCGCCGACGGCGGAGTGGGGGATCATGGTCGCCGAGGGCGCGTCCTTCATGGTCTCGGGCGAATGGTGGATCGCGCTGTTCCCCGGCCTCGCGCTGATGATCGCCGTGTTCTGCTTCAACCTGCTCGGCGACGGCCTGCGCGACATCGTCGATCCCCAGCGCAGGACGTGAGGCGATGGGCGCGCCACACCAAAACTCCGTCATTGCCGGGCTTGACCCGGCAATCCATCAACTGACCACGAATTTGTTGGCTTGGATGGATGCGCGGATCAAGTCCGCGCATGACGGTCTGAGAGTCTGGAGAGCAACATGACCGCCCAGCCGCTGCTCGACGTTCGCGATCTCACGGTCGAATTCTCCACCCGTCGCGGCATCGTCAAGGCGGTGCAGCATGTCGACATCTCCGTCGCCAAGGGCGAGACCTTGGCGATCGTCGGCGAGTCCGGCTCCGGCAAGTCCGTGACCTCCTATGCCGTCATGCGCATCCTCGACCGCGCCGGCCGCATCGCCGAGGGTTCGGTGATGTTCTCCGGCGTCGACGTCAAGGCGGCCGCCGAGACCGAGATGCGCGACCTGCGCGGACGCGAGATCTCGATGATCTTCCAGAACCCGCGCGCGGCGCTCAACCCGATCCGTAAAGTGGGCCAGCAGATCGAGGACGTGCTGAAGCAGCACGCCCAGGCCGCGGCCAGCGACCGCGCCGAGAAGGCGATCGCCGCACTCGAGCAGGTCAAGATCGCCCGCCCGCGCGAGCGCTACCACGCCTATCCGTTCGAACTGTCCGGCGGCATGTGCCAGCGCGTCGTCATCGCGCTGGCGCTGGCGTGCAATCCGCAGCTCCTGATCGCCGACGAGCCGACCACGGGCCTCGACGTCACCACGCAGAAGGCGGTGATGGACCTCGTCGTCGAGCTGACCAAGAGCCGCGGCATGTCGACGATCCTGATCACGCATGATCTCGGTCTCGCCGCGGCCTATTGCGACCGCGTCGTCGTGATGGAGAAGGGCCGCGTGGTCGAGACCGCCAAGGCCGCCGACATCTTCGCCAATCCGCAGCATCCCTACACCCGCAAGCTGATGCGCGCGACACCGCGGCTCGGGGTGTCCTTGCGCGATCTCCTTCCGGAGGAGGAGGCGTCGGCCGCGCCGCACACACCCTCCGTCATGGCCGGGCTTGACCCGGCCATCCATCCTTCTGCGCAAGAGTCGCGCAAGACGATGGACCCCCGGGTCAAGCCCGGGGGTGACGAGCGGAGCAGGGAAGGTGAGCAGGGCACGGGTAGCAGCAAGCCGCTCCTCCTGGTCGACAAGCTGGTCAAAGAATATCCCCGCCAGGGCGCGTCCGCGACGTTATCGAAACTGTTCGGCCGCAAGCCGGCCATCGAGCCCGAGGTCTTCCGCGCGGTCGACGGCATCAGCTTCACCGTCGGGCACGGCGAGAGCGTCGGCCTGGTCGGCGAGTCCGGCTGCGGCAAGTCGACGACGTCGATGATGGTGATGCGTCTGCTCGACCAAACCTCGGGCCGCATCAGCTTCGACGGCGAGGAGATCGGCAACATCCTGCCGCAGGCGTTCGCGCGGCTGCCGCAGCGCAGCCGCATCCAGATGGTGTTCCAGGATCCGACCGACAGCCTCAATCCGCGCTTCACCGCGGCGCGCGCTATTGCCGATCCGATTTTGCAGCTCGGCGACATCAAGGGGCGCAACGCGCTGCGTGCGCGGTGCGAGGAGCTCGCGACCATGGTCGGCCTGCCGCTGAACCTGCTCGACCGCTTTCCGCACCAATTGTCGGGCGGCCAGAAGGCCCGCGTCGGCATCGCGCGTGCCATCGCACTGCACCCGAAGCTCGTCATCCTCGATGAGCCGACGGCGGCGCTCGACGTCTCCGTGCAGGCCGTCGTGCTCAATCTGCTGCAGGATCTCAAGCAGAAGCTGGGCATGAGCTATCTGTTCGTCTCGCATGATTTGAACGTGGTGCGGCTGTTGTGCGATCGTGTGATCGTGATGCGGTCGGGGCGAATCGTCGAGGAAGGCACGTCCGAACGTGTGCTAGGTGATCCGCAGGATGCCTATACGCGCGAATTGCTGACCGCGATTCCGCATCCGCCGTTGCCGGCGCATTGAGGGGGAGAGCTGCATGGCCGAGCCATCGGATCGGGACTGGGATGACTACATCGACGCCGTCGGGCGCGCGCTCGGCCTGCCGATCGAGGATGCCTGGCGCCCGGCCATCCGCGCCAATCTCGCGGTCTCGCTGAAGATGGCCAAGCTGGTCGACGAATTCTCCCTCACTGACGAAGCCGAGCCCGCCAGTGTCTTCACCGCTTGATTCCGCCGACATGACCGCGGGCGCCATCGCCGCTGCGGTCGCCACACGCAAGCTCACCGCCGTCGAGGCCACCGACGCCGCCTTGGCGCGGATCGCCGCGCGCGACGGCGTGCTCAATTCCTTCACCGACGTGACCGCCGAGCGGGCGCGTGCGAAGGCGCGCGCGGTCGATGCCGACATCGCCGCGGGCAAGTCCGTCGGTCCGCTCGCCGGCGTGCCGTTCGCGGTGAAGAATCTGTTCGACGTCGCGGGCCTGCCGACGCGGGCCGGCTCCAAGATCAATCGCAGCCGCGTTCCCGCAGCGCGCGACGCGACGCTGATCGCGCGCATGGAGGCCGCCGGCGCCGTGCTGGTCGGCGCGCTCAACATGGGCGAATACGCCTACGACTTCACCGGCGAGAATGTGCACGACGGTCCGTCGCGCAATCCGCATGATCCCTCGCGGATGAGCGGCGGCTCGTCGGGCGGTTCGGGCAGCGCCGTCGGCGGCGGCCTGGTGCCGATCGCGCTCGGCTCCGACACCAACGGCTCGATCCGCGTGCCCTCGTCGTTTTGCGGCATCTTCGGCCTGAAGCCGACCTATGGCCGGCTGTCGCGTGCGCGCTCGTTCCCGTTCGTGATGAGCCTCGATCATCTCGGCCCGTTCGCGCGCTCGGTCGAGGATCTCGCGCTTGCCTATGACGTGATGCAGGGGCCTGACGCCGAGGATGCGGCATGTACCACGCGCGCGCCGGAGCCCGTCTCAGCTCTGCTTGCGCACGGGCTCGATGGTCTGCGCATCGCGCTCGCGGGCGGTCACTTCCAGAAGAACCTGTTTCCCGAAGCCGCCGAGGCTGTCAGTCGCGTCGCCGCCGCACTGAAAGTAACCCAGGTTATCGATGTGCCCGAAGCCGCGCGCGCGCGCGCCGCGGCCTATGTCATCAGCACGACCGAAGGCGCCTCGCTGCATCTCGACCGCCTGCGTAAGCAGCCGCAGGATTTCGATCCGGCGGTGCGCGATCGCCTGATTGCGGGCGCGATGATTCCGGCGCCGATGGTCGACCGCGCGCAGAAATTCCGCCGCTGGTATCGCGCCAAGGTGCTGGAGCTGTTCAAGTCGGTCGACGTGCTGATCGCGCCGGCGACGCCGTGCATTGCGCCGAAGCTCGGGCAGGCGACCTTCGTGCTGGATGGCGTGGAGCTGCCCGTGCGCGCCAATATCGGCATCCACACCCAGCCGATCTCGTTCATCGGACTTCCCGTCGTCGCCATTCCCATTCCGCTGGCGCCGATGCCCATCGGCGTGCAGATCATCGCCGCCCCCTGGTGCGAGCATGTCGCATTGCGTGTGGCCCACGCCTTGCAACAGCTGGGCGTCGCCGCTGCGCCGGCCCCGAGAGGAGTTCTGGAGAATGGAAGTCGATCTGCCTGATGTCGTTGCGGAGGTCACCGCGCAGTTCCAGCGTTACGAACAGGCGCTGGTCAGCAACGACGTTGCCGTGCTCGACGAGCTGTTCAAGAACGACACCCGCACCTTGCGCTATGGCATCGGCGAGAACCTCTACGGCTATGGCGAGATCGCGGCCTTTCGCTCCGCACGCTCGCCGGCCGGGCTGATGCGGCGGACGGCGCGCACCGTCATCACTACCTATGGCCGCGACACCGCGGTCGCCTCGACGCTGTTCTATCGCGACACGGTGCCTGGCAAGGTCGGGCGCCAGATGCAGACCTGGATCCGGTTTCCCGAGGGCTGGAGAATCGTGGCCGCCCATGTCAGCATCATCGACGAAGCAAAAGGCGCCTGAGGCATGAGCCTGGACGATCTTCCGCCGCGGACGCGTGCGCGGGTCATCCGTGAAGCCGACGTGCAGCGCAGCGAGCGGGCGCCGCCGGCGGTCGCGAAGATCACGCGCGCCGAGGAGCTGCGTCTGCAACTCGCCGACGACATCGTGCGCGGCATGCTGGCGCCGGGCGCGCCGCTCGACGAGACCGAGATCGCCAAGCGTTTCAACGTCTCGCGCACGCCGGTGCGCGAGGCGCTGCGCCAGCTGGCGGCGTCCGGCCTGATCGAGGCGCGCGCGCATCGCGGCGCCGTCGTGGCGCGCCCGTCGGTCGACCGTCTCACCGGCATGTTCGAGGCGATGGCCGAGCTGGAAGCCATGTGTGCAGGCCTCGCCGCGCAGCGCATGACCCCGGTCGAGCGGCAGCGGCTGGAAGCGATCCACGAGGAGCTGCGCAATCTCAGCCACGCCGGCAATCCCGAGCGCTTCCACGAGGTCAATGAGCGCTTCCACAACGCGATATATGCCGGCGCGCACAACGCTTACATCGCCGAGATCACGCTGGCGACGCGCGTGCGCGTACAGCCGTTCCGCCGCGCCCAATTCCGCAATCTCGGCCGTCTCGCCAAGTCGCATGCCGAGCACGACCGCGTCGTCGTCGCCATCCTGCGCGGCGACAAGGCCGGTGCGTCAAGCGCGATGAAGGCCCATATCGAGCTGGTGCGCGGCGAGTACGAGATCTACGCGGTGTCGGTGTAGGCCGCCGATCGTCTTCGCTAGGAACCGCGGAGAGTAGGACTCCTGGACAAGCAGGATGCTCTCCCCCCGGCGGTGGTGCGCCCCCCTCTCCCGCGTGCGGGGGAGGGATGGGGTGGGGGCGCCACAGCAGCAGTCTTTCCGGAGCGGCCCCCACCCGCATCGCATCTGACGATGCGCTGCGACCTCCCCCGCACGCGGGGGAGGCACCGATCGAGCTTGCCGCGCGCGTAGGACTTTTGGACGAGCAGGATGCTCTCACCCCGGCGGCAATGTGCCCCTCTCGCGTGCGAGAGGGCGCATTCATGAACAGCGCGCTGATCTTCCGGCGATCGAATGTGGCGATGATGAGTCGATTGGCTGTTACGGTCGCACTGTGCTCGTCATGATGGACGTCCTCAATCCTTCTGCGCCATGTAGGCGCGCCAGCCGCCGAATTCCGAGATGTCGCGCGCGCCGTCCAGCGCAACCGGCTCGACGAGGAAGCCCTTGGCGGTGCGGCCGTCCTGCAGCCGGATCGTGCCGATCGACAGCGGCGGCGGAATGAGGTTGATGAACTTTCCGAAGCTTGCGGCCGACAGCGCCCAGAGCTCGACCGCCATCGCGGCGCCTTTGCCCTTGTCGATGCGCAGCATGCCGGGCTTGGGCGGCGTGGTCGACAGCGCATAGAGCTTGTAGTCCGGCGCGGTCGCCGTCGCTTCCAGCAGCCGACCTCCCAGACCTGTCAGTTCGTGATTGAGCGTCATTCCGGAGAGATGCGCGCCGACCACGACGATCGCGATCTCGTCGCCATGCAGCGACGGTGACGGTGGGGCCAGCGGCGGCTGCGGCACGGCCTTGGCGCCGACCGGCAGCGCCGTGTCGGCATGAAACGCGCGGCCCAGGCTCGCCAGCGCCGCATCGTGCCCGGCGGGTGCGAGCAGCGTGACGCCGAATGGAATCCCGTCGCCGCGCATCGCGGCCGGCACGGCGAGGCCGCAGAGATCGAGCAAATTGACGAAATTGGTGTAGGTGCCGAGACGGCTGTTGAGCAGAATCGGATCGGCGAGGACCTCCGCTGTCGTGTAGGCGGTGGGCGCCGTCGGCAGCACCATCGCATCGATCGCGCCGAAGGTGCGCTCGGCGACCTTGCGCAGCGCCTGCAGGCGATACAGCGCCGCAAACGTGTCGGCCGCGCTGCCGCGCGCGCCGCCGATGGTGATCTCGCGCGTCACGGGATGGATGGCGTCGGGATCGGAGGCGAGCAGGTCACGGATCACGAGATAGCGCTCGGCCACCCACGGGCCTTCATAGAGCAGCCGCGCCGTCTCGTAGAACGGCTCAAGGTCGAACTCGACGAGTTCGGCGCCGAGCTTGACGAAGCGCGCGACGGCCGCGCCATAGGCCGCTTCCGCGGCCTTGTCGCCGAAGAAGATCAGTTGTCCGGGGCGGGGAATGCCGAGCTTCACGCCTTGCGGAAACGCAGTCACGGCCGCGAGCGGCCGGTCGCGCGAGAACGGATCGAGTGGATCCGGCGCCGCCATCACGGACAATGCCGCCGCGGCATCGTCGACGGTGAGCGAGAACACCGAGATGCAGTCGAGCGTCCGGCACGCCGGCACGAGGCCCGCCGTCGAGATCATGCCGAGGCTCGGCTTCAGCCCGACGATGTTGTTGAGCATGGCCGGCACGCGGCCCGAGCCTGCGGTATCCGTTCCGAGCGACAGTGGCACGAGACCCGCTGACACCGCGACCGCCGAGCCGGAGCTCGAACCGCCCGGCACGAGGTCACCGTGAACTGGATTCTTCGGGATGCCGTAGGGCGAGCGCACGCCGACGAGGCCGGTGGCGAACTGGTCGAGATTGGTCTTGCCGATGATGATCGCGCCGGCGGCGCGCAGCCGCGCGACCGCGGTCGAATCCCGCGCAGGCGTATAGGCGAAGGCCGGGCAGGCGGCCGTTGTCGGCAATCCCGCGACGTCGATGTTGTCCTTCACCGCAACCGGCACGCCATACAGCGGCAGCGCCGCAGGGTCCTTCCCCGAAAGCGCCCCGGCTTCGGCGAGCGCATCCGCCTCGTCGCGCAGGCTGATGAAAATGGCGGGGTCGTTGTGCGCGCGGATCCGCTCGAACGTCCGGGCGACCGTCTGCTGCGGCGTCGTCAGGCCGGCGCGATGCGCGGCCACGATCTCGGCGACGGTCTCGGTCACGCGGCGCTCCGGATCTGTCCGGAATCTGATGTCTGGGTTGCCATTTGCTTGCGCTCCGCTTCGCCGATGCTGCTGCTGATGTAGCAAGCCACATGCCATTGTGTACATGGCCGGGGATGCGGCGTTGGAAGCGAAAAATATTGTAATTCAGAGGGTTGGTGTGACGGCTCCGGTCGCCATTGGGCCGGTCGAGCGGCGATCCCCTCGCATTTTGCTCAGAAAATGAGCAATGTGGTTGGCCGCCCTAGTAGCTGCGCCGGCCGGTGTCGCCGCCGGTGATGCGTGCGAGCCGGGCATCCGTGGCCGAACCGGAGCTGCGGGCGCTTCGGAACGTCGCCGGCGGCGCGGTGCTCACGGACCTGCCGCCGGAAGACGATGCATCGTCGGCGCCGCTCGGGAAGAACAGCAGCGCGGCGCTGAGGCCGAGATTGACCAGGCTGCCGACCCACGTCCCATGCTGGGCGGACGTCGCGGCATATTCAGGAAACCGGCCGGCGATGACGTAGTCCAGCGCCATGACGGCGATCCAGGCCGGGATCACGCACACCGGGTCCCAGCCGATGTCGCGGAAGCGCATCGACTGCAGCATGGCGTTCGCGATCAGGAACAGGCCGATCCAGACTATGAGAGGTCCGGTCAGCGCGAGACCCGCCTTTTGCGAGGTCACTGCCGCGAGACCCATGGCGAGAACGATGCCGAGGACGATGAAAGCGACCACGAGCGCGAGCGAGGCCAGGAAGTACTGCAGCCGCCCGAGGCGCATATTGAATCCGAAGATGAATCCCAGCATCCGTCTCTCCCGCAGGCTGCGCCGCGACTGCGGGTTCGCCGATACAATCTGGATAGCAGGGCGAAATTGCCGTGCCGCTGCATGGATCATTAAAATTGTAAGCATCGGGACCCGCGCCGCCCGCGCCGGGCGAGGAGCAAATTTATCGTTGCCAAAGCAACTAATCCGTGGAACGATTGTGCTCGTAGATTGAGTGAGGCGCAGCGCAAAGCCGCGCCGCCAACGAGGGATGGAAACGCCATGCGCAGCCTGCTCGCAGCAGGCGCGGCCGCTTGCGCGCGCGCGAATGGACGGTCTGGGCAGGGCGCTCAGGCCTGGAGCGATCGATCTCGGCCGGGGTCAGCTCGCGCCGGTAACGGCGTCGAGATTGTCGTGGATGCGGCGGAGCAGGGCGATCAACGTTTCCTGCTCGCTCTCGTCGAGGCATGCCAGCAGCCGACGCTCGCGCTCCAGTGCGGCGATGATGACCTTGTCGTGCGTGGCGCGGCCCTTGGCCGTCAGCGAGATCGAGTGGCTGCGGCCGTCCTGCGGATCATCGCGGATCGCGATCAGGCCGCGGCCCTTCATCAGCGCCAGGGTGCGGCTGACCGGGCCCTTGTCGAAGCCGATGACACTGCAGATGCGCGAGGCCGGAATTCCCGGCTCGATCGCCAGCAGCGACATGATCCGCCATTCCGTGACGTTGACGCCGAAATTGCGCTGGTAGAACGCGGTCGCACTGTTCGACAGCTTGTTGGCGATGAAGGTGATGAAGGCCGGCACATAGCGGTCGAGATCGAGCGTGAGGCCGTGGGTCCGATCTTGACCCTCAGTCTCGCGTGGCGGCGCTTCGGGCGGCTTTCTCTGTTTCCCGCTCATGATCTCCAGCGTCCATGCATTCCCACTCATAGGGATACGAAAAGCCGCATGACAAGGCCAAACTTCGGGAGAGCAGCATGAACCCAACAGGTCTTTCCTCGGACGCCGGTGTAGCGCCTGATATCCCGCATCTTGCGATCGATCCGTTCTCCTACGGCTTCTTCGACGATCCCTATCCCGCGCATGAGGAGATGCGCGAGGCCGGTCCCGTCGTCTATCTCGATCAGTGGAACGTCTACGGCGTCGCCCGCTATGCCGAAGTCTACGCGGTGTTCAACGATCCGCAGACCTTCTGTTCCAGCCGCGGCGTGGGATTGAGCGATTTCGCCAAGGAGAAGCCGTGGCGGCCGCCCAGCCTGATCCTGGAGGCCGATCCGCCGGCGCATGCGCGGACGCGCGCGGTGCTGAGCAAGGTGCTGTCGCCTTCGGTGATGAAGCGGCTGCGCGACGGCTTCCTGGCCGCGGCCGAGGCCAAGGTCGACGAACTCCTGGCGCGCGGCACGTTCGATGCGATCTCCGATCTCGCCGAAGCCTATCCGCTCTCGGTGTTCCCCGACGCACTTGGTCTGAAGGCCGAAGGCCGCGACCATCTCATCCCCTATGCGAGCCTGGTGTTCAACGCGTTCGGTCCGCCGAACGAATTGCGCCAGCAGGCGATCGAGCGCTCGGCGCCGCATCAGGCCTATGTCACCGAGCAATGCCAGCGCGACAATCTCGCGCCCGGCGGCTTCGGCGCCTGCATTCATGCCTTCAGCGACAGCGGCGAGATCACGCCGGCCGAGGCGCCCTTGCTGGTGCGCTCGCTGCTGTCGGCCGGGCTCGACACCACCGTCTATGGCATCGGCGCGGCGGTGTCCTGCCTGGCGCGCTTTCCGGATCAGTTTGCACGGCTGCGCGCCGATCCGTCGCTGGCGCGCAACGCGTTCGAGGAGGCGGTGCGGTTCGAGAGCCCGGTGCAGACCTTCTTCCGCACCACGACGCGTGATGTCGAGCTCGGCGGCGTCGTCATTCCCGAAGGCGAGAAGGTGCTGATGTTCTTGGGCGCAGCCAATCGCGATCCCCGCCGCTGGGAGCACCCGGATGCCTACGACATCACGCGAAAGGTCTCCGGTCATGTCGGCTTTGGCTCGGGCATCCACATGTGCGTCGGCCAGCTCGTCGCGAGGCTCGAAGGCGAGGCGGTGCTGACCGCGCTCGCGCGCAAGGTCGGCAGCATCGCCATGAGCGGCGAGCCGAAGCGCCGCTACAACAACACGCTCCGCGGGCTGGAGAGCCTGCCGGTCACCTTCACTCCAGCCTGAGCGACGTCAATGACCACCATCACCTTTATCCATCCCGACAACCGCAGCCAGACCGTGGACGCCGCGGATGGCGACAGCTTGATGCTCGCCGCACTCACCCATGGCGTGGACGGCATCACCGCCGAATGCGGCGGCAACGCCGTCTGCGCCACCTGCCATGTCTATGTCGACGACGCCTGGACAGCGAAGCTCGATCCCGTCTCCGACGACGAGGACGCCCTGCTCGACGGCACCGCCGCCGAGCGGCTGCCGAACAGCCGGCTGTCGTGCCAGATCAAGGTGCAGCCGGCGCTCGCGGGCCTCGTGGTGCGCATTCCGGACCGGCAGAGCTGACGGTTTCGACAACAATCAAAACAAGCAATCCAAGGGGAGGACCACCATGAAGCAACTCAGGACCTGCGCGCTGGCGCTGGCGGCGTCGTTCGGCGTCTCGGCCACGGCAACCGCGGGCGAGATCTCCGACAATGTCGTGCGCGTCGGCGTGCTCAACGACATCTCCGGCATCTTCCAGGACACCAACGGCATGGGCTCGGTCGAGGCCGCACGCATGGCGGCGGAGGATTTCAACGGTGGCGGCAAAGGCATCAAGGTCGAGATCGTCTATGCCGACCACCAGAACAAGGCCGATGTCGGCTCGGCGATCGCGCGCAAATGGCTCGATGTCGACAAGGTCGATGCCATCGTCGACGTGCCCAACTCCGCCGTCGGCCTCACCATCAACGAGCTCTTGCGCAACAGCCGCATGACGTTCCTGGCCTCGTCGACGGCGAGCTCCGATCTCACCGGCAAGGCCTGCTCGCCGAACACCATTCAATGGGTCAACGACGCCTGGGCGACCGGCAACACCACGGCGGCCGCGATGATGGGCCGCGGCGGCAAGGACTGGTACTTCATCACGGTCAACTACGCGCTGGGACAGGGCATCGAGGCAGAGGCCACCAATTACATTGAAAAGAACGGCGGCAAGGTGCTCGGCTCGGCCAAGCATCCGCTCGGCACGACCGACTTCGCCTCCTTCCTGCTGCAGGCGCAGGGCTCGAAAGCCAAGGTGATCGGGCTCGCCAATGCCGGCGGCGACACCATCAACGCCGTCAAGCAGGCCGCGGAGTTCGGCATCCAGCAGGGCGGCCAGTCGCTAGTCGCGTTCCTGCTGTTCATCAACGACATCCACGGCATGGGCCTGAAGGCCGCGCAGGGCCTGCAGCTGCTCGAAGCCTTCTATTGGGACATGGACGACGACACCCGCGCCTTCGCCAAGCGCTTCGCGGCGCGCCCGGGCATGAACGGCAAGATGCCGAGCGGCAACCAGGCCGGCGTCTATGCCTCGACGCTCGCTTATCTCAACGCGGTCGCAGCGACCGCCAGCGACGACGCCAAGGATGTCGTGCCGCAGATGAAGACGGTGAAGGGCAAGGACAAATTGTTCGGCGATGTCACCATCCGCGCCGACGGCCGCGTGGTGCATCCGATGTATCTGTTCGAGGTGAAGAAGCCCGAGGAGTCGAAGTACCCCTACGACTACTATCGCCTGGTCTCCACGATCCCGGCCGAGCAGGCGTTTCGCCCGCTGGCCGAGGGTGGTTGCGCCCTGATGAAGTGACGCTCGTTGCGAGTGACACGAGGAGAACCGCAGCGGGCCGTGTCACATTGACCGGCCCGTTTCTGCTGTGCTGCAGTATCCTTAACAGGCACTATAGTTCTTGCCTTTGCCCGTTTGCGGGAATTATGGTGCATGGACCGACGGTGCGCAGAATAAAATCCGCGCGGCGGCCTGCTGCGGCGAAACGCCGCCACTCGCCGTGCTGCTGCGTGCCGGTGAAACAACGATAAGAACTGACCGTGATCAGGGGAGGGACGACCATGAAGACGAGCTTCTGGCTGGCTGGCGCGGCGGCGCTGCTGTTTTCGAGCACGGCCTTTGCCGGCGACACCATCAAGATCGGCTTCGTCTCGACGTTCAGCGGCCCCACCGCCGTGATCGGCAACGACATGCGCAACTCGTTCGAGCTGGCGCTCGACCATCTCGGCCGCAAGATGGACGGCAAGCCGGTCGAGGTGATCTACGAGGACGACCAGCAGAAGCCGGATGTCGGCAAGCAGAAGACCGAGAAGCTGGTGCAGTCCGACAAGGTCGACTTCATCGTCGGCTACATCTGGTCGAACGTGCTCCTGGCCTCGCTCAAGACCGCTGTGGATTCCCAGACCTTCCTGATATCAGCCAATGCCGGCCCGTCGCAGCTCGCCGGCGAATTGTGCTCGCCCTACGTGTTCTCGACCTCCTGGCAGAACGATCAGACGCCCGCCGCGATGGGCCTCTACATGAACCAGAAGGGCGTGAAGTCGGTGTTCCTGATCGGACCGAATTATGCTGCTGGCAAGGACATGCTCGCGGGCGTGAAGAGCACCTTCAAGGGCCAGGTGGTCGGTGAGGAATATACGGTGTGGCCGAGCCAGCTCGACTTCTCCGCCGAGCTCTCCAAGGCGCGCGCCTCGGGCGCCGAGTCGATCTTCGTGTTCTATCCCGGAGCTGCCGGCGTGCAGTTCCTCAATCAATACGCGCAGGCCGGCCTCAAGGAGAAGATGCCGCTCTACACGGCCTTCACCGTGGACGAATTGTCGCTGCCGCTGCAGAAGGACAACGCGATCGGCGTACCCGGCGCCCAGGAGTGGGTCAACGACCTGCCGAACGAGCAGAACAAGAAATTCGTCGAGGATTACCGCAAGAAGTACACCGGTCTGCGCCCGACCTATTACGGCGCCCAGGCCTATGACGCCGCGCAGCTGATCAACAGCGCTGTCGTCGCGGTCAAGGGCGACACCTCCAAGAAGGCCGAGATGAAGGCCGAGATGGAGAAGGCCAACTTCAAGTCGCTGCGCGGCAACTTCAAGTTCGGCAAAAACCATATTCCCATCCAGAACTTCTACCTGCAGGACGTGGTCAAGGACGCCGACGGCCAGCTCTCCCTGAAGACTGTGGCGACCATCGTCGAGAACGACCAGGACCGCTTCCACGAGAAGTGCCCGATGAAATGAGCCAAAAGAAATTCGGGCCGGGGTCGAGACCGGCCTGGAATTTGCTTGAAGCTTAAAACATCTCCGGCCTAAGATCGGGACGGACATGGCGGCAGCGCCTGCAATGGTTCTGCCGCCGTCTTTTTGAGCGTGAAGTGAGGGGCATGCTTCTCGTCGTCGAACAATTCCTGAACGGGCTGCAGTTCGGACTGCTGCTCTTCCTGCTGGCTGCCGGCCTGACGCTGGTGTTCGGCATCATGGACCTCGTCAATCTCGCGCACGGGTCGCTGTACATGATGGGCGCCTATTTCGCGGCGACCTTCGTGGCCTGGACCGGCAGCTTCGTGCTCGGCGGCGTCATGGCGCTCGGTGCCACGCTTCTGCTCGGCATCGTGCTCGAATTCACGGCACTGCGCCATCTCTATGGGCGCGACCATCTCGACCACGTGCTCGCGACCTTTGGCCTGATCCTGTTCTTCAACGAGGCGGTCCGGCTGATCTGGGGCCCCGCCGGTCTGGCGCTGCCGCTGCCGTCCTGGCTCGCCTTTCCGGTCACGATCCTGCCCGGGATCCAATATCCGGCCTATCGCCTCGCCATCATCGTCGTGGCGCTGCTGGTGGCGCTGCTGCTCTATCTCGGCGTGATGCGCACGCGAATCGGCATGCTGATCCGCGCCGGCGCCTCCAACCGCGAGATGATCGGCGCGCTCGGCATCAACATCAAGCTGCTCTACACGCTGGTGTTCGGCCTTGGTGCTGCGCTCGCCGGCCTCGCCGGCCTGATGCAGGCGCCGATCCTCACGGTGCAGATCGGCATGGGCGAGAACATCCTCATCCTCGCCTTCGTCGTGATCGTGATCGGCGGCATCGGCTCGATCCGCGGCGCGTTCATCGCCGCCATCATGATCGGCCTGATCGACACGATGGGCCGCGCCTTCCTGCCCAATCTGTTGCGCCAGGTCTTGAACTCGGCCTCGGCGTCCACCGCGGCGCCCGCGCTGTCCTCGATGCTGATCTATCTCCTGATGGCGATCGTGCTGGTGGCGCGGCCTGAAGGTCTGTTTCCGGCCAACCGCAGATGACATCCAAGCTCAACGTCTCGACAATCGTGGCCGCGCTCGTCGTGGCCGGCCTCGTGCTGCTGCCGGTGTATTCGAACCTGACCGGCAACATCTTCATCCTCACGCTGTTCACCCGCATCGTGATCCTCGCGCTTGCGGCCGTCAGCCTGAACCTGCTGATGGGCTATGGCGGCATGATGAGTTTTGGCCATGCCGCCTATCTCGGCATCGGCGGCTATGCGGTCGGCATCCTGGCGCAGGAGGGCATCGGCTCCGGCTGGGCGCAGTTTGCCGTGGCGATCGCGGTGTCCGCGCTCTACGCGCTGGTCATCGGCGCGCTCTCCTTACGCACCCGCGGCGTCTACTTCATCATGATCACGCTCGCCTTCGCGCAGATGGCCTATTACGTCGCCTCGGGCCTCGCGCGCTACGGCGGCGATGACGGCCTCACCGTCTACAAGCGCAGCGATTTCGGCGGCCTGATCAATCTCGGCAACCGCGTCCAGTTCTACTACCTGTGCCTGGCCTGCCTGCTCGCCGTCGTCGTGCTGGTCTGGCGCATCGTCAATTCGCGCTTCGGCCTGGTGCTGCAGGGACTGCGCTCCAACGAACAGCGCATGCAGGCGATCGGCTTCCCGTCCAAGCGCTACAAGCTCGCCTGCTTCGTCATCGCCGGCATGCTGTGCGGGCTGTCGGGCGCGCTGCTCGCCAACAACACCGATTTCGTCAGCCCGGCCGTGATGTATTGGACCCGCTCTGGCGATCTGATGGTGATGGTGATCCTCGGCGGCATGGGTACCTTGATGGGGCCGGTCGTCGGCTCCGTGGTGTTCCTGGTGCTGGAGGAGGTGCTGTCGCAGCTCACCGAATATTGGGCGCTGATCATGGGGCCGCTGCTGCTCCTGATCGTGCTGTTCGGCCGCGGCGGCATCATGGGCATGCTCGGGAGGTTGAACCGTGGCTGAACCGCTGCTCCGCGTCGACAATCTGGTGCGCCGCTTCGGCGGCATCATCGCCACCGATCACGTCTGTCTCGACGTGTCCAAGGGCGAGATCCACGCCATCATCGGCCCGAACGGCGCCGGCAAGACCACCTTGATCAGCCAGCTTACCGGCCACCTTGCGCCGCATGGCGGGCGCATCTTTCTCGGCGGCCGCGACATTTCCTCCTTCCCTGCCTACAAGCGCAGTGCCCTCGGCCTCGCACGCTCGTTCCAGATCACCTCGCTGCTGACCGATTTCACCGCGGCCGACAATGTCGCGCTGGCCGCGCAGGCTCATGACGGCAGGCACTCGTTCCGCTTCTTCGCCAATGTGCGCAAGGACAAGCCGCTGCGCGAGACCGCGCGCGCTGCGCTGGAGCGCGTCGGCCTCGGCCATCGCGCCGACGTGCTGGTGTCGAAGCTCAGCCATGGTGAGCAACGCGAGCTGGAGCTCGCGGTCGCGCTCGCGACCAAGCCGCAGCTGCTGCTGCTCGACGAGCCGATGGCGGGCCTCGGCGTGACCGAGTCCCAGCGCATGGTGAAGCTGCTCGCCGAGCTGCGCAAGGAGGTCTCGATCGTCCTGGTCGAACACGACATGGAGGCGGTGTTCGCGCTCGCCGACCGCATCTCGGTGCTGGTCTATGGCCGCATCATCGCCTCCGGCAAGCCCGACGAGATCCGGCAGAACGACGAGGTCAAGCGCGCCTATCTCGGCGATCAGCACGTGGTGGTCGGCCATGGTTGACCGGAAGGACAACGGCATGCTGCTCGACGTCGACGGCATCGAGACCTGCTACGGCCTGAGCCAGGTCCTGTTCGGACTATCATTGGCAATCCGTCCCGGCGAGATGGTCTCGCTGATGGGCCGCAACGGCATGGGCAAGACCACGACGATCCGCTCGATCATGGGCCTGACCCAGGCGCGCGCGGGCACCATCCGCTTCAGCGGACAGGAAACGCGCAAGTTGCCGTCCTACCGGATCGCGCAGCTCGGCATCGGCCTTGTGCCGGAGGGCCGGCAGATCTTTCCGAACCTCACCGTCACCGAGAATCTCGTGGCGGCCTCGACCAACCGGCTCGGTGCCGCCGATCCGTGGACGCTCGACAAGATCCACGCGCTGTTTCCGCGGCTCGCCGAGCGCGGCGGCAACATGGGCAATCAGCTCTCGGGCGGCGAGCAGCAGATGCTGGCGATCGGCCGCGCGCTGATGACCAATCCCAAGCTGCTCATCCTCGACGAGGCGACCGAAGGCCTCGCGCCGTTGATCCGCGAGGAGATCTGGAACTGCTTGTCGCTGCTCAAATCGCGCGGGCAGTCGATCCTGGTGATCGACAAGAACGTCGAGCACCTCACCCGCATCTGCGACCGCCACTACATCATCGAGCGCGGCCGCACGGTGTGGAGCGGAACGTCGGAGCAGCTGATGGCGGAGCCGGAGCTGCAGCACCGTTATCTCGGTATTTGATTAGTCTCACTCTCGCGGCAAGCTCGGTCTGTGCCTCCCCCGCGTGCGGGGGAGGTCGTAGCGCATCGCCAGATGCGCTGCGGGTGGGGGCTGCTCCGGAACGACTGCCGCCGTGGCGCCCCCACCCCAGCCCTCCCCCGCAAGCGGGAGAGGGGGCGCGCTGCCGCCGGGGTGAGAGCATCCTGCTCGTCTAAGAGTTCTGCTCTCCCAGCAAGCTCGGTCAGCGCCTCCCCCGCGTGCGGGGGAGGTCGTAGCGCATCGCCAGATGCGCTGCGGGTGGGGGCCGCTCCGGAACGACTGCCGCCGTGGCGCCCCCACCCCAGCCCTCCCCCGCAAGCGGGAGAGGGGGCGCGCCGTCGCCGGGGTGAGGTGGTCGGCCAACGAACTGGCCTTGGTCGTCGTATCAGTCAGTCCTGCTGACGTGAGCCGAATTTCCGCATTGAGGGGCGGCGTGGAGAGGACTATTCTTTCAAGTGGTAGTTTGTCTTGCCTTTTATCGAAGGTTGAGCAAATGCGTACGCCCCACCGAAAAGTCCAAGCAACGCAAAAAGCAGCATCGGCACTGCGCGGCTTCTGGTCCGATCATTCCGATCTCGAGACGGCGCTGTGTCTCGCGTTCATGCTGATCGTCGGCGTCATCGTGAAGCTGACGCCGCCGGCCTAGGTGCCGTCGATCACCGCACCCGCGCTCAGCGTTCGAACGGGATGTACTTCTGGTATTCCTTGGGCACCCGGCTGCGGTAGCGCGACGGCACCGTGCCGCTGCGCAAGGAGTCTTCGACTTCCTGCCGGGTGGTCTTGGTCCGCTTTTTCTTTTTCGGAGCGTCGGCGGCGGCGGCGGGCTTCGTTTCACCCGGCTTCGTCTCGGCAGGCTTGGTCTCAGCCGGCTTGTCGCTCGCGGGTGCCGCTGCAGCAGGCGACGGATTCGGGGTGGGGGAGGGAGTTGCGGCTGGCGCGTCCGCGGCGGGCGCACTTTGCGCGATGGCCGTTCCGGACATCAGACCCGCAGCCAGCAGGCCTGCCACTGCGATCCCGGATAATCTGATCATGACAACGAGACTCCCAACCACGGCACCGGATGTGCCGACTTGATGAGGTCGTTCGCGCGCGATGACCGGTTCATGCCGCGGGTGCATGGCCATCGTCGCCAACGATCCTCACCGCCCAAGATGAATTCGTGATGCCGTCTTTTTGAGCACATGCTGCGGTCCGTTCCGTTGAATCGCAAGCATTTTCCTCTGGCATGCGGCTTGCTGATCTCATTGCCCAGAGTTGGCAGCTAGGGTTCCGGTTCTCCACGCGAGAACGCTGGTCCGAGAGCAGCCGCCAGGGGAGAGCCCTGGTGCACGGCGGGATAAAAACCCGGGAGACCTCAGTGGCCGCGCTTGGCAGGCTCGAGGTTGTGTTTGCCAGTCCGCAGGTCAAAAAACCGATGAGGGACTGGATATGTTCAACGCGCGAAAACTGTTTGTTGCACTGCTCGCGGCATCGACGCTGGCGACCGCATCGCTGTCGCCCGCTTACGCCGAGAAGAAGAAGGAATTCAACATCGCCTGGACGATCTATGTCGGCTGGATGCCGTGGCCCTATGCGGCGGAGTCCGGGATCGTCAAGAAATGGGCCGACAAATACGGCATCTCGATCAAGGTCACCCAGATCAACGATTACGTCGAGTCGATCAACCAGTACACGGCCGGCAAGTTCGACGGCGTGACCGTCACCAACATGGATGCGTTGACGATCCCGGCCGCCGGCGGCGTCGACACCTCTGCCATCATCATGGGCGACTACTCCAACGGCAATGACGGTGTCGTCCTGAAAAAGGGCAAGACGCTCGCCGACATCAAGGGCCAGAAGGTCAATCTCGTCGAGCTCTCGGTGTCGCATTATCTGCTGGCGCGCGGGCTGGAGACCGTGAAGCTCTCGGAAAAGAACATCAAGACGGTCAATACGTCGGATGCCGACATCGTCGCCGCCGCGAAGTCGCCGGATACGACCGCGGTCGTCACCTGGAATCCGCAACTGCTCGAAGTGAAGGCCGAGCCGGGCGCGACCTTGGTGTTCGACTCCAGCAAGATCCCCGGCGAGATCGAGGATCTCCTCGTCGTGAACACGCAGACGCTGAAGGACAATCCGGAGCTCGGCAAGGCGCTGACGGGCATCTGGTACGAGACCATCGCGCTGATGAAGGACCAGAGTGAGAAGGGCAGGGCCGCACGTGAGGCGATGGCAAAGCTCTCGGGCACCGATCTCGCGGGCTTCGAGACCCAGCTCAAGACCACGTTCATGTACTACGAGCCGAAGGACGCGCTCGCCTTCATGACCGGGCCGGAGTTGCCGAAGATCATGGACCACGTCCGCACCTTCTGCTTCGACCACAATCTGCTCGGCGAGAACGTCAAGTCGAAGGACGCGGTCGGCATCTCGACGCCGGCGAGGGCGCTCGGCTCCACGACCAACGTGAAGCTGCGTTTCGACCCGACCTACATGAAGATGGCGGCCGACGGGAAGCTCTGATCATCTTTCGTCGGCCCACCAGCCTCTCCCCTCACCCTGAGGAGCCCGCTTTAGGCGGGCGTCTCGAAGGGCGAGGCCCGTTCCGTGGCCTCATGGTTTCGAGACGGCGCTGGCGCGCCTCCTCACCATGAGGAGGTGCACCTGAGATCGGTGCTGCAAGTTGATCGTGGCCAGAGTGCTGATGGAGAGAGACGAATATCGGCGCGGCGCTGTCGGTGCGCTCCCTCTCCCCGTCCTTCACGGGGAGAGGGTTGGGGTGAGGGGCAGCCACGCGCACCGGCCGTGCGGAGAGCCCCCCTCACCCGGATTGCATCTCGCGATGCAATCCAGCCTCTCCCCGCACGCGGGGAGAGGCTGGCAGCCCGCTTCGGGCTCGACTGTACGGACAATTGACCACGAACAGCGCGCTCGTGGAGAGGATTGAGGGAGCTTGGCGATGCCGCGTGCCATGAACGTCGTTCCGAACCGCGGCAGCCGGCTGCTGCTGGCGTTGCTGCCGTTCCTGCTGATCGCGCTGATCTATGTGATCGGCTCGGCGCAGCGGCGCGCCGACAATCCAGACGACAAGCTGCTGCCGCCGGTGTCGGAAATGGTCGCGACCTCGAAGCGGCTCGCGACCGAGCCGGACCGGCGCTCCGGCGACTACGTGCTGTGGGCGGATACGGCGGCAAGCCTGCAGCGCCTCGCGCTCGGGCTCGGCATCTCGGCCGCCATCGGTCTCACGCTCGGCCTCGCCATCGGCCTGCTCCCCATCGCGGGCGCCGGCTTCGGCACCCTCGTCGCTGTGCTGTCGATGATCCCGCCGATGGCGGTGCTGCCGGTGCTGTTCATCGTGTTCGGCCTCGGCGAGCTCTCCAAGGTGGTGCTGATCATCATTGGCGTCACGCCGACCCTGGTCCGCGATCTCTCGCTGGAAGTGCAGAACATGCCGCGCGAGCAGCTGATCAAGGCGCAGACGTTGGGTGCCTCGACTTGGCAGGTCGCGATCCGCGTGGTGCTGCCGCAGATCATGCCGCGGCTGATCCAGGGTCTCAGGCTGATGATCGGCCCGGCCTTCCTGTTCCTGATCTCGGCGGAAGCCATCGCCTCCGACGTCGGCCTCGGCTATCGCATCTTCCTGGTGCGGCGTTACCTGTCTATGGACGTGATCCTGCCCTACGTCGTCTGGATCACGCTGCTTGCCTACGTGTTCGACTACGCCCTGGTGTGGTTCGGCCGACGCGCCTTTCCCTGGGCCTATGCGCAAGGGAGCCGCTGATGAGCACGCTGTCCTTCCGCAACGTCTGGGTGGAGTACGGCAACCAGGTCGTGCTCGAGCGCATCAATCTCGAGATCGCCTCCGGCACCTTCCTCTCGATCGTTGGTCCCTCCGGCGCCGGCAAGAGCACGTTCCTGCGTCTCATCCTCGGCCAGGAGAAACCGAGCCAGGGCGCGGTGCTGCTCGACGGCCAGCCATTTCCGGCCGAGCCCGGCCCGGACCGCGGCATCGTGTTCCAGCGCTACTCCGTGTTTCCGCATCTCACCGTGCTCGGCAACGTGCTGCTCGGTTATGAGCTCGCGGCGAGCCCGTTCACGGCGCGGCTGTTCGGCTCGGCACGCAAGGAGGCGGTGGAGAAGAGCCGCGCGCTGATCGAGGCGGTCGGCCTCGGACCTCACGCCGACAAATATCCGAGCGCGCTGTCCGGCGGCATGCAGCAGCGGCTCGCGATCGCGCAGGCGCTCGCCAAGCAGCCACGCGTGCTGCTGCTCGACGAGCCCTTTGGCGCGCTCGATCCCGGCACCCGCGCGCAGATGCATGCGCTGATCAAGCCGCTGTGGCGCGAGCACAACATGACCATCGTGATGGTCACCCACGACATCAAGGAGGCGTTCGGCCTCGCGACGCGGCTGATCGCGCTCGACCGCCCGCGCAAGGATCCGCAGGCGCCCGAACGCTTCGGCGCGCGCATCACCTACGACCTCGATCTCACCCGCGACAGCGCGGTGCCCGTGCTCGGCTTCATCCGCGCCAGCGTTCAGGCGGCGCAATAACACCCAGAAGAAACGAAGGAGAATTCCATGTCATTCCCTGCCATGCGGCGCACCCGCCGTGCCGGCCTGCAGCCACAGCGCCAGGGCCTGCGCCGTCACCATCCGGACTTCGACAAGATGGCCACGCAGGGCTGGCAGGCGCTGGAGGCCGAGGGCAAGCTGCCGACGAACGGCTGGCGCAAGGAGCGGCAATGGGCGCTCGACATGGGCCTGCCCGGCGCCGACACGCTGACCGACCGCGACATCCCGACCTTCGCGCGCGGCGAGCTGCCGCATTTCGCCGGGATCAACACCTTCATGAAGGCGCCCTATGTCGAGAACGTCCGCGACGTCGGCAAGTACGACGCCGCCGTGATCGGCATCCCGTTCGACTCCGGCACCACCTATCGCCCCGGCACGCGCTTTGGGCCGCAGGGCATCCGCCGCATCTCCGCGCTCTACACGCCCTACAATTACGAGCTCGGCGTCGACCTGCGCGAGCAGATGACGTTGTGCGATGCCGGCGACGTCTTCACGATCCCTGCGAACCTGGAAAAGAGCTTCGACCAGATCAGCCGCGGCGTCGCGCATGTGGCCTCGTCCGGCGCGCTGCCGATCATGCTCGGCGGCGACCATTCGATCGGCTTCCCCTGCGTGCGCGGCATCGCGCAGTGCACGGACAAGAAGATCGGCATCATCCATTTCGACCGCCACATCGACATCCAGGAGAAGGATCTCGACGAGCGCATGCACACCACGCCCTGGTACTGGGCGACCAACCTGCCGAACGTCTCGCCGACCAATCTGGTGCAACTCGGCATCGGCGGCTGGCAGGTGCCGCGCGAGGGCGTCGAGGTCGCGCGCAAGCGCAACACCAACGTGCTGACCATCGCCGACATCGAGAAGATCGGCCTGGAGAAGACCGCCGAGATCGCGCTGGAGCTGGCCTGGAAGGATGCCGACGCCGTCTACATCTCGTTCGACGTCGACTCCATCGATTGCGGCTTCGTGCCCGGCACCGGCTGGCCGGAGCCCGGCGGCTTCCTGCCGCGCGAGGCGCTGAAGCTGCTCGGCCTCGTCGCTGCCGAGGGCCTGTGCGGGCTCGAAGTCGTGGAGGTCTCGCCGCCTTACGACACCTCGGACATCACAGCACTGATCGGCGTCCGCGTCGTCGTCGAGGCGCTCGGCTCGATGGTCGCCCATGGCAAGCTCGGCAGCCACAAGCATATCATCAACAAGCCGGTCAGCTATTGAGGCTCGCGATGCGCCATCATCACCACCATCACGGCCATCATCATCACGACCATGGTCATTCGCACGACCATGATCATCACCATGATCACGACCATCCGCCGCATGGCCCCGGCCACAATCATCCGCATGGCGGGCGCTCGCCGGTGCAATGGCAGACGCCGCATCAGCCCGAGGGCGCCAAGCCCGCGCCCGTGGTCGAGCCGGATCTCGACAAGGTCGAGGCCGCCTTCGTCGACGGCTTCATCGCCGCCCCCGATCCGACCAGCTTCCTGCGGCTGGCGCGCGTGCCGTTCGAGATCCTGCGTGATGGCGAGAGCCTGAAGCTCTTGCGCGTCGAGATCGACGCGCTGACTGACGTCGGCAGCCTGACACCGCATCTCGGCGGCAGCAGCTTCCGGTACGATCCGCTGCCGTCGAACTTCATCTCCCGCCGCCGCCGCCTGCGCTTCATCTATTTCGATGGCGCTGGCCTGACGCCGCTGACCTACGCGGAGCTGCGGGAGATCGAAACGCGGTAGTCTCGGCCGGACTCGTCCGCGCGTCTGCCCGTCCAACCGGGCAGGCGCGCCTCACCCCCGCGCGAACATCCGCGCCTCGTTGGCGATGACCGGCTTCACAGCCTCGCCGAGCCGTGCGGCGGCCGCGTCGACCGTCAGCCCTGCCGTATCCACCACCGCATTGGCCCGCGCATACAGCGGCTCGCGGCTGGCGAGGATGTTGCGCAGCTCGGCCATCGCCGAGCGGTCGTCGGCCATCGGCCGCAAATCGCCCTGCTTGCGCACGCGGGCCATGTGCTCCTCCGGCTCGGCCTTGAGCCAGATCGTGTAGAACGACGTCAGGATCAGGTCGAACGTGACGGGCTCGGAGACGATGCCGCCGCCGGTTGCCAGCACCATCGGCTCCTTGCGGGCCAGCAGTTGGACCAGCGCCGTCTGCTCCATGCGGCGAAAACCTTCCTGGCCGTAGAGCGCGATGATCTCGGCAGCCGACAGGCCGTTCTGCCGCTCGATTTCCTTGTTGAGCTCGACAAAACTCCAGCCGATCCGCTCCGCCAGCATCCGCCCGAGCGTCGACTTGCCCGCGCCGCGCAGGCCAATGAGCGCAATGCCGGAGAACGTCCGCCGCAGCGGCGCCGAGGCGCCGCCGGCGAGCAGCTCCTTGACCTGCGCGATCTGGCTCGGGCTCGCCTTCTTCAGGAGATCGCGGATGACCGGCCAGTCGGGCGAGGGCTCGCCGCCGGGAATGATGTCGTCGAGCGGCGCGTTGATGGCGTTGGCGATGCGGCGCAGCAGTACGATCGAGACGTTGCCTTTGCCGCTTTCGAGCTGGGCGATGTAGCGCTCGGAAATGCCGGACACCTCGGCCAGCACCTTGCGCGACATGCCGGCGACGCCGCGCATCCGCCGCACCCGCTGGCCCAGCTGGTCGAGGAAGTCGGTCTCGGCCGCGGACTGGCCGTCGTCGCGCGGGGCGTCGCTGTGTGACGTCATATCCCTAAGGTACTCTTGTGATCAGGAAACATAGTGCCGGGGAGGATTGACAGCAAGCGATGTTGGTGGCCTTCTATGAATTATAATTCAAAAATCGGGGGAGGAACGCCGTGAAGTCGTACAATGCGGTGTCGTGGCTGCTTGACCGCAATGTCGAGGCCGGCCGCGGCGACAAGCTCGCCTACACCGACACGGTCTCCGAGCTGACCTATCGCGGCCTGCAACAGCAGACCTGCCGCGTCGCCAACCTGCTGCGCCGCCTCGGCGTCCGCCGCGAGGAGCGCGTGGCGATGATCATGCTCGACACGGTCGATTTTCCCGCGGTGTTCCTGGGCAGCATGCGCGCCGGCATCGTCCCGGTGCCGCTCAACACGCTGCTGACCTCGGAGCAATACGCCTATGTGCTGGCGGACTGCCGCGCCCGCGTGCTGTTCGTCTCGGAGGCGCTGTATCCGGTCGTGAAGGACATCGTCGGGCGCATGCCGGACCTCAACTGCGTGGTCGTCTCCGGCAGCAACGCGTTCGGCCACAAGCTGCTGTCCGAAGAACTCGCGCGCGAGAGCGATCAGTTCGACACCGTCGCCACCCATGAGGATGAGCCGGCGTTCTGGCTGTATTCCTCCGGCTCGACCGGCATGCCCAAGGGCGTCCGCCATCTCCACGGCAATCTCGCCGCGACCGCCGAGACCTACGCCAAGCAGGTGCTCGGCATCCGCGAGAGCGACGTCTGCCTCTCCGCGGCAAAGCTGTTCTTCGCCTATGGCCTCGGCAACGCGCTGACCTTTCCTTTGTCGGTCGGCGCCACCACGATCCTGAATTCCGAGCGTCCGACGCCGGGTTTGATGTTCAAGCTGATGAACCGCTACAACCCGACCATCTTCTACGGCGTGCCGACCTTGTTCGCGGCGATGCTGCATGACGAGTCGTTGCGTCACGAGAAGGCGGGCAGCGCCTTGCGCATCTGCACCTCGGCCGGCGAAGCGTTGCCGGAATCCGTCGGCAATGCGTGGCGCGCGCGCTTCGGCGTCGACATTCTCGACGGTGTCGGCTCGACCGAGCTGTTGCACATCTTTCTGTCGAATGCGCCCGGCGACATCAAATACGGCTCCTCCGGCCGCCCGGTGCCGGGCTATCAGGTCCGCCTCGTCAACGAGGCGGGACAAGACGTCCCCGACGGCGAGGTCGGCGAAATGCTGGTGCATGCGCCCTCGGCCGGCGAGGGCTATTGGAATCAGCGCCACAAGACGCGCTCGACCTTCGAGGGCTATTGGACGCGCACCGGCGACAAATATGTCCGCGACGCCGACGGCCGCTACACCTTCTGCGGCCGCTCCGACGACATGTTCAAGGTCTCCGGCATCTGGGTGTCGCCGTTCGAGGTCGAGAGCGCGCTGATCACGCATCCCTCCGTGCTGGAGGCGGCCGTCGTGCCGGAGGCCGATCCGGAAGGCCTGTTGAAGCCGAAGGCCTATGTCGTGCTGCGCCCGAGCGTCGACCGCGAGACGCTGCATGAGGCATTGAAAGAGCACGTCAAGCAGAAGATCGGCCCGTGGAAGTATCCACGCTGGATCGAGGTAGTGGACGCGCTGCCAAAGACCGCCACCGGCAAGATCCAGCGCTTCAAGCTGCGCGAGGGGGCGAGTCAGTAGTTGGTCTTCCTGCCCGTGAGTTGGCCCTGCTGTTAGTTGTCGTCATGGCTGGGCTTGACCCGGCCATCCATCTCTCTGCGAGAAGGAAAGACGTGGATGCCCGGGCCTTCGCCGCGCCGAAGCGGCTTCGGCCGCGCAGGCGGGTCAAGCCCGGGCATGACGAAGGAGAGAATAGCGCATGACGCTCGAAGCTGACGGCTTCCTCGCCATCAACGCTACCCCAACAGCGCTAGATCGGCCCCGCTTCGCTGCGCCCTCCGGTATGATGAAACAAGACACGCACATGATGAAGCAACTCATCGCCGCAAACTCCGCTCGGCTCTCTCCCCCCTTGTGGGGGAGAGGTGGAGAGGGGGGTATCACGAGCGCCGGTGCTTGTGGCTCACCCCCCTCCCTAGCCCTCCCCCACAAGGGGGGAGGGAACGACGGAGCTCGCCGCGCGAGCATTTTTGGCCAGTGGTATGAGTGGAGATCGCGATGACCTTGGCTGCATCCGGCTTCCTCACCATCGATTCCGTGCAACTCGAATATCGCCTGATCGGCCCGCAGCCCTCCGCTGCGCCATGCATCGTGCTGCTGCATGAAGGCCTCGGCTCGGTCGGCCTGTGGGGCGATTTTCCCGACAGACTGCAGGCCGCCACCGGCACCTCCGTGTTCGCCTATTCCCGTGCCGGCTACGGCGCCTCGAGTCCGGTGATCCTGCCGCGCCCGCTCGACTACATGCAGCGCGAGGCGCGGGAGGTGCTGCCGAAGCTGCTCGACCTCATTGGCTTCCGGCGCGGTCTGCTCGTCGGTCATTCCGACGGCGCTTCGATCGCGGCGATTTATGCCGGCAGTCACGCCGACCGCCGCCTCGACGGCGTCGTGCTGATCGCGCCGCATGTCATCGTCGAGGACGTCTCGGTCGCCTCCATCGCCGCGATCAAGACCGCCTATGAGACCACCGAGCTGCGGGCCAAGCTCGCCCGCTGGCACAAGGACGTCGACAATGCCTTCCATGGCTGGAACGGCGCCTGGCTCGATCCGGCCTTCCGTGCCTGGGACATCACCGCGGACCTAGCCTACATCCGCGTCCCCGTGGCCGTGATCCAGGGCGCCGACGACCAGTACGGCACGGTCCGGCAGGTCGAGATCATCCAGGAGGAGTGTTACTGCCCGGTCGAGGTGACCATGCTGCCCCAGACCGGCCATTCCCCGCACCGCGAGTCGTCCCAGGCGACCCTGCGGGTCATTGCCGAGTTCGCCGCGGCCACCCTGCCGCTCGCCCAATCACAAACATGAAATAAAATGCATGTTTCGGCATTTCCTCGTAGACGGCAGCCGGAACATGCATTATTTTACATCTCAACGATAAGCACTCCAACGAAGGGTGACTCATGGCCGGGGAAGACCGCGTACTCGCGGGAGGCAAGACGTTCATCGATTTTCAGACCGATCCCTCCCGCTACAAGCATTGGAAGCTCTCGATCGACGGCGAGGTGGCGACGCTCGCCATGGACGTCGACGAGAATGGCGGCCTGTTCGAGGGCTACCAGCTCAAGCTCAATTCCTATGACCTCGGCGTCGACATCGAGCTCGCCGATGCCGTGCAGCGGCTGCGCTTCGAGCACCCGCAAGTGAAGGTCGTGGTGCTGCGCTCGGCCAAGCCGCGCGTATTCTGCGCCGGCGCCAACATCCGCATGCTCGCCGGCGCCACCCATGCCCACAAGGTGAACTTCTGCAAGTTCACCAACGAGACCCGCAACGGCTTCGAGGATTCATCCGAGAATTCCGGCCAGCGCTTCATCACCGTCGTGAACGGCACGGCGGCCGGCGGCGGCTATGAACTCGCGCTCGCCACCGACCACATCATCCTCGCCGATGACGGCTCGTCCTCGGTGTCGCTGCCGGAGGTGCCGCTGCTCGCGGTGCTGCCGGGCACCGGCGGCCTCACCCGCGTCGTCGACAAGCGCAAGGTGCGCCGCGACCGCGCGGACGCATTCTGCACCACGGAGGAGGGCGTCAAGGGCAAGCGCGCCGTGCAATGGCGGCTGGTCGACGAGATCGCGCCGAACTCCAAGGTCGATGCCAAGGTCGCCGAGCGCGCCAAGGAGTTCGCCGCCGCGTCGAAGCGCAACGGCAGCGGCAAGGGTGTCGAGTTGACGCCGTTGAAGCGGGTCATCGACGCATCGAGCGTGCGCTACGGCTTCGTCAATGTCGACATCGACCGCACGGCTCGCATCGCCACGATCACCATCTCGGCGCCGGAAGCGGCGCCGCCGGCCGATATCGACGGCATGATCGGGCAGGGCGCGTCCTTCTGGCCGCTGCAGGTCGCGCGCGAGCTCGATGACGCCATCCTGCATCTGCGCATCAACGAACTCGGCATCGCGATGCTGGTGTTCAAGTCGCATGGCGACCGCGCCCATGTCCTGGCCCATGACGCGTTCCTCGAAGCCAACAAGGCGCATTGGCTGGTCAACGAAATCAGGCACTATTGGAAGCGCGTGCTGAAGCGCATCGACGTCACGTCGCGCACGCTGGTCACGCTGGTCGAGCCCGGCTCCTGCTTCGCCGGCACCCTGGCCGAGCTCGTGTTCGCCTCCGACCGCTCCTACATGCTGATCGGCACCATCCAGGGCGACAACCGCCCGGCGCCGGCGATCGAATTGTCGGCGATGAATTTCGGCCCCTATCCGATGAGCCACGGCCTGACCCGGCTGCAGTCGCGCTTCCTCGACGATCCCAACGGGCTCGAGCGCGTGCACGAGCACGTCGGCAAGCCGCTGGAGGCCGATGACGCCGAGGAGCTCGGCCTCGTCACCTTCGCGCTCGATGACATCGACTGGGAAGACGAGATCCGCGTCTTTCTCGAGGAGCGCGCCAGCTTCTCGCCCGACAGTCTCACCGGTCTCGAAGCCAATCTGCGCTTCGCCGGCCCCGAGACGATGGAATCGAAGATCTTCGCCCGCCTCACCGCCTGGCAGAACTGGATCTTCCAGCGCCCCAACGCGGTCGGCGAGGACGGCGCACTCCGGCGCTACGGCACCGGCGAGCGGCCGCAATACGACATGACGCGCGTATAGTTCTCATCCGTCATGGCCGGGCTTGACCCGGCCATCCACGAGCCAAGCAGCTCGAACGAATTCAGGGAGGCACGCCATGAACATGAACATCATGAACGTCGACTACTCGACCAAGATTCCGAACAACGTGAATCTCGCCGAGGACCGCCAGGTCCTGAAGGCGCTGGAAGGCTGGCATCCCGGCTACGTCGACTGGTGGAACGACATGGGCCCGGAGGGCTTCCAGCAGTCGCTGGTCTACCTGCGCACGGCCTATTCGGTCGACCCGCGTGGCTGGGCCAAGTTCGACTACGTCAAGATGCCCGACTATCGCTGGGGCATCCTGCTGGCTCCGCAGGAAGAGAACCGCAAGATCCCGTTCGGCGAGCATTATGGCGAGCCGGCGTGGCAGGAGGTCCCCGGCGAATACCGCGCGCTGATGCGCCGCCTGATCGTGATCCAGGGCGACACCGAGCCGGCCTCGGTCGAGCAGCAGCGGCATCTCGGCAAGACCGCGCCCTCGCTCTACGACATGCGCAACCTGTTCCAGGTCAATGTCGAGGAGGGCCGTCACCTCTGGGCGATGGTCTACCTGCTGCAGAAATACTTTGGCCGTGACGGCCGCGAGGAGGCCGACGATCTCTTGCGCCGCCGCTCGGGCGATGCGGACTCGCCGCGCATGCTCGGCGCCTTCAACGAGAAGACGCCGGACTGGCTGTCCTTCTTCATGTTCACCTATTTCACCGACCGCGACGGCAAGATGCAGCTGCACTCGCTCGCGCAGTCCGGCTTCGATCCGCTGTCGCGCACCTGCCGCTTCATGCTGACCGAAGAGGCGCACCACATGTTCGTCGGCGAGACCGGCGTCGGCCGCGTCATCCAGCGCACCGTCGATGCGATGCGCGCCGCCGGCATCGATGATCCCACCGACATCGCCAAGGTGCGCGCGCTCGGCGTCATCGATCTGCCGACGATCCAGAAGAAGCTGAACCTGCACTACACGCTGTCGCTCGACCTGTTCGGCTCGGAGGTCTCGACCAACGCGGCGAACGCCTTCAATGCCGGCATCAAGGGCCGCTACCACGAGACCCAGATCCAGGACGATCACCAGCTCAAGAACTCGACCTATCCGGTGCTGAAGCTGGTCGACGGCGAGATCAGGCGGGTCGACGAGCCGGCGCTCACCGCGCTCAACATGCGCCTGCGCGACGACTACTCGCAGGATTGCATCAAGGGCCTGCTGCGCTGGAACAAGATCATCACCACGGCCGGCTACGACTTCGAGCTCAAGCTGCCGCACACCGCCTTCCACCGCGCCATCGGCGAGTTCAAGGACGTCCATGCGACACCTGACGGCATCCTGATCGACGAGGGCACCTGGCAGAAGCGCAAGGGCGACTGGCTGCCGTCGTCCGACGACGGCGCCTACATCTCCTCGCTGATGAAGCCGGTCACCGAGATCGGCGAATACGCCTCCTGGATCGCCCCGCCGAAGGTCGGCATCGACAACAAGCCGGGCGACTTCGAGTACGTGAAGATCGAGACCTGATGAGAGGCGAATAGGGAGTTGCGAGTAGCGAATAGGAAGCTGCCCGCCATCCCACCTCGCGAAGCCACTGTCAGCGCCTGATCTCGAACCGCTGAAGTCGAGATCGATGACCGGAACTCGCTCTATTCCCTCCCCCCTTGTGGGGGAGGGCTAGGGAGGGGGGTAGCCACGGAGACGGTCGTTCGTGGCTACCCCCCTCTCCACCTCTCCCCCACAAGGGGGGAGAGAGCCGACCTCCCGCGGAGTGAGAGCGTTGCCTCAGCTATCCCAGCCCGCGCCCGGAATGCCGGGGTTGGCGTACACGATCCCGCCATCCACCGCGATCGTATTCCCCACCACATAGTCGCCCGCGCGTGACGCCAGGAAGATCGCGGTGCCTGCCATGTCCTCGTCGGTGCCGATGCGCCCCGCGGGCACGCGGGTGGCGACCTCGTCGGCATGGTCGCGGGCGGCCTTGTTCATGTCGGACTTGAACGGACCCGGCGCGATCGCGGTGACCACGATATGGTCCTTGATCAGCTTCGCCGCCATGCGCCGCGTCAGGTGGATCAGGCCGGACTTGCTCGCCGCATAGGAATACGTCTCCAGCGGGTTGACGAAGATGCCGTCGATCGAGGCGATGTTGATCACCTTGGCCGGCCGCTCGGCGCTCGCAGCCGTGCGCAAGGGCGCGGCCAGCGCTTTTGTCAGGAAGAACGGCGTCTTGACGTTGAGGTTCATCACCTTGTCCCAGCCGCTCTCCGGGAATTCGTCGAAGTCGGCGCCCCAGGCCGCGCCGGCATTGTTGACGAGGATGTCGAGCCTGGGCTCGCGTGTCTTGATCTCGCCGGCGAGCATGTCGATCCCTGCCATGGTCGAGATGTCGATCGGCAGCGCGATGCATTCACCGCCATACTCGGCCGACAGCTGCTTCGCCGTCTCCTCGCACGGGCCGGCCTTGCGGGCCGTGATGTAGACCCGCGCCGCGCCCTGCGCGAGCAGGCCGGCCGCGATCATCTTACCGATGCCGCGCGAGCCGCCGGTGACCAGCGCGATGCGGCCGTCGAGCGAGAACAGATTTTTCAGCATGTGGTTTCCTCCTGTCGTTGTTACCCGTTCTGGGTGGCCCGATCGTTCGAGTCAAGCGATGGAACGAAGCCGCGGGCGGCATATGAAGCGTGAGCTTGCGCGACCCGCTTTGTCACCACAACCGCCGCCGTGATATCGTCGGTGCCGTTGCGTGATGAGTCGGTGACTTGATGTTCGAGTGGATCAAGAAGCGTTTTGTTCGGGAGCAGGCGGAAGATCTCACGACCGAGTTCGTGCGGACGTTGATTGCAGAGTGCCGTCGGCAAGGTCTCGTTGTGCAAAGCTTCGATCCGTCCGCCCGCAGCTTCGTCGCCGCTCTGCAGGATGGCTCGCAGGTCACCGCCTTCATCGACAACACCTTCACCGAATGGCAGGCGCGGCTGCCATCCCGCCGGGAGGAATTGGTCGCCCGTTTCGTGCGCTCGCTGGTCGAAGCGCGCAGTCACGGCACGCTCTCGCCGGAGAGTCTTGCGGATGAGCTGATGCCGGGAATTCGCTCCCGCGTGCTGGTCAGCGAGCTGATGCTCCGCGATTGGATCGGCGGCGGTCCGGCCGATGACAGCCGTGTGACGGCGTCACTGCCATTCGCAGCGGACCTTGTCGTCTGTGCCATTCGTGATCGGCCCGACAGCATGTCGCTCCTGAAGGTGGATGAGCTTGCGGCGGCCGAAATGCCGCTGGACCGTGCGCTTCGCCAGGCCATGGTGAACTTTCGCGCAAGAATGCCGCAGCCGGTGTTCGAGCCGCTGGGGCAGGGGCTGTTCGGCTGTGCCAACCTCGGGGACTATCAATCGTCACTGCTGCTGCTGGCGCCGGGCGAGGACTATGCGCTGCCGCCGCTCGACGGTGCGCCGGTGGCCGCCGTTCCCGGGCGCAACGTCTTCTACGTCGCCGGATCCAACGACCCCGCGGGGCTGGTGCGGCTGCTCGAGATTTCCGCCGGCGCCGCTGAGACGCCGCATTTCTGCACGGCGTCGCTGCTGCAGTGGAACGGAGAGCGGTGGGGCGGGGCCACGCTGGCCAATGCCGCGCTCGAGGCCCGTCACCGCGACATCCGCCAGCAGCGGCTTGTGGCCGACTATGACCGGCAGAAGCAGCTGCTCGATCACTACCACCAGCTCCATGGACAGGACGTGTTCGTGGCCAGCCTGCAGCTGTATCGTGCCAAGGACGAGCCGGTGTCGTTCAGCGTGACCACGCTGGCCTCCGGGACTCATGGAACGTTGTTGCCGCGGGCCGATCGGCTGGCCCTCGTCTGGCAGGTGATCGATCCCGGCACCGGACTGGCGGCGTCGAAGCCCGGCGATGTGCTGCACGTGACCTGGCCGGATGCGATGACCATTGTCGGCGGTTTGTTCGCGCCCGTGCCGCATCTGTACCCGCCGCGGTTTCGCGCTCTCGGTTTCCCCGATCGCGAAGCCTGGGCCCGGCTGGAAGCGATGGCGCGCTGATCAGTTGCTCACGCCGCGTCGATGCGGCGGAAACCGTTCCACATCGCGGTGGCCGCGCCGGAGGTCAGCACCGGCAGCACGCGCGCCTCCTGATAGTGGCCGTTCAGCGAGACGCGCGACAGCGCGGTGAGATGGTCGGCGCTCTCGGCGAAGATCATGCCGGGCCGAGTGGTCACGGCGGTCTTGTATCCGCTCGCGGCCGCCAGAACGAACTCCCGCTGCGCGGCGGCGGCGCGGTCGCCATAAGGGTAGGCCATGTGCAGGACCTCCCGCTGCAACTCGGCCTCGATCCGGGCCCGGCTTTCGGTGATCTCGATCCGCGCCGTGTCCTCGGTCTGCTTGGCGAGATTGCAATGGCTGATCGAATGCGCGCCGATCGAGATCAGCGGCTCGGCCGCGAGCGCGCGGAGCTCGTCCCAGGACATGCAGAGCTCGCGGCTGATGACGGTCTCATCGATGCCGTGGCGCGCGCACAGCGCGCTGATCTCGCGCCGGACGTCGTGGTCGCCGGGCAGGGCGCGCAGCCAGTCGTGCAGGCGCTGGAAGGTCACGCATTTGGCCGACGGCGTCGATGCATCGAGCCGCACGGGCAGGCCGCCGATCTCGACCTCGATCGCCTGCGCCTTTGCGACCAGCCGTTCCAGCGCGACCCACCACAGCCGGCCCTGCCCCGAGGCGAAGTCGCTGGTGACGTAGATCGTGAACGGCGCGTCGAACTCGCGCATCACAGGCAGCGCGAAGTCGCGGTTGTCGCGGTAGCCGTCGTCGAAGGTGAAGCAGGCGAAGCGGCGGCTGAAATTCCGTGCCACCAGCCGCTGATGCATGTCGTCGAGGGTGATGATGTCGATGTCATGCGCGCGCAGGTGCGACAACATTTCGCGCAGGAAATCCGGCGTGACTTCGAGATGACAATTGGGCTGAAAAGCGGCGTCGCGCGCCGGCCGGACGTGGTGCAGCGTATAGATCGCGCCGACGCCGGAGAAGATCGGGCGCAGCCAGACATGCGCGCCGCTCAGATACAGCGCTTCCAGGCCGGCGCGGATAAAGGTTTTGCGAAATCGCCTCATCTGAAATAAGCGGCCCGGTGAGTGTCGGGACGAGATTACCGACAAACCGCTGAAGAAAACCTTAGTCCTGACGTTGCAAGATACCGGAAAGCTCGCCTCATTTCCGGTTTGACAGGCATGCAAGGGTTTGTTTTCTCTCTGCTTCCTCGATGCGACGGATGACGAATGCGCGGACTTTTCAGGTGGAGCGGCAAATGGTGGCCCGGCGTCATCCCGCTGATCGTGCTCTGGGGCTTTGCGGCCTGGACCAGCACCGTTCCCCTGGAAAATGACCTTGCCAGCCGCAGTTCGGCCGCACTTCGTGGCGCCGTGCTCGACCGTACCAGCATCACCGTCGACGGCCGCGACGTCGAGCTGCGCGCCAACGCGTTTTCGGAGGCGGGACGCCGCGACGCCGTTGCCGCCGTCGACAATGTCGCCGGCGTGCGGCTGGTCAACGACGAGACGCGGCTGGTCCCCGAGGCCAAGCCGTTCGTGTGGTCGGCCGAGCGCGACGTCGTTCGCGTGACGCTCGGCGGCAGCGCGCCGCTGCCGGCCTTGAAGGGCAAGCTCGTGGAAGCGACACGGGCGGCGCTGCCCGGCGTCGAGGTCGCGGACCAGATGGGCCTGGCGCGCGGCGCGCCGGCGCGGTTCGAGGACGCGGCGCTGCTTCTGATCGGCCAGATCGGCAAGCTCAAGGACGGCAAGTTCACGATCTCCGACGGCGACGTCACGCTGACCGGCATGGCCCGCGAGCTCGGTGGTCGCGAAGCGATCGCAACTGCGCTCGGCAAGCTGCCGGACGGCTTCAAGGTCGCCAGCAACGAGGTCAAGGCGCCGCCCTATATCTTCCAGGCCTACAAGGATCCGGTCGCCGTCACCGTGACGCTCGCGGGCAACGTGCCCGATGAGAACATTCATGCCGTGGTCGTCGGCTCGTCGTCGCGCAAATTCTTCAGCGAGAAGGTCGTCGACAATCTCAAGAACAGCGTCGGCGCGCCCGCCAATTTCGTCAATGCGGTGGTGCCGGCCCTGGGCGCGCTGTCGCGGCTGTCGACGGGGACGCTGGTTGTCTCCGACCGCGACATCAAGATCTCCGGTGACGCGCTCTATGACGCCGCGGCGGCCCAGATCCGCACCGGGCTCGCCAAGGAGGTGCCGCAGGGCTGGCAGGTGAAGGCCGAGATCACCGTCAAGCCGCCCGCCGCCCCGGTCGATCCGACGGTCTGCCAGCAGCTGTTCTCGGACGTGCTGGGCAAGGCGAAGATCCGCTTCGAGACCGGCCGCAGCGACCTCGATCGCGACTCCACCGGGCTGCTCGACCGCCTCGTCGAGATCGCGTTCCGCTGCCCCGCGGCCAATGTCGAGATCATCGGCCACACCGATGCCGACGGCGACTCCGCAGCCAACCAGGTGCTGTCGCAAAAGCGCGCCCAGGCGGTGGCCGACTATCTGGTCAAGGCCGGACTGCCGGCCGACCGCTTCAGCCCGATCGGCTATGGCAGCACCCAGCCGGTCGCCGCCAACGACACCGCCGACGGCCGCGCGCAGAACCGGCGCATCGAATTCGTGGTGAGGTGAGCATGGCCTATCTCGTTGCCTTTCACTGGGGGTGGCTGGCCGGCGCGTTCGCGATCGGGCTGGCGATGGGCTGGGTCGCGGTGGTGCATCGCGCCCCGCGCGTCTCGGGCTGGCTGACCTGGCTGCTGGCGGCGCTGGCCATAGGCCTGGTCGCGGCCGCCGTGACCAGCCTCGTCCCGGGCCGGGCCGGCTATTGGCTCGAACTGCTGCTGGTGATGTTCGTGCCCTATCTGGCCGGCTGTGCGATCGGCACCTGGCTGCGGGCCCTGGTGGTCACCCGCAGCATGCGGCAGCGCTCGGTGGCCTGAGGCCCTGCGGCCGCGTTCGATGGCCGGGGCCCGGGTGCAGATGCGAGACACGAAGGTTTGAGGCCCCCGGCGCCTTTCAACCGCGCATCCGGTGCTTATCGTCATGGGCGGTGATCGACCGCCATCGAGGACCCCCTGGAAAGCCCGGGGGCGGGTGTCCCTCACCGAAGTTTAACCCGGAAATCGCAGGCTGAACGGCGGCGAGGCAGTTGCCTGCTCGTCTTGCCTCAAGTGCGGCAAAACGGTGCATCGCATTTCCGTAAAGCCTGCTAAGTATATCCATGTGTACGCTTTTGTTCGCACGCTCCGTGTTCCCCAATGCGCCGAAACGCGCTACCACGGCGTTGTATGCGCACATGACGAGGCGCCTTCAGGACGCCCCGTCGACGGCCGTCGTGATGGGATCGCGGTGAGAGGTGTCGATGCTTGAAGCCATACGCAGAGCGGCCGCGTTCCTGCGCGAGAAGCAAGTCCTGCACAAGCTCGGCGTGCTGATCAGCATCGCGGTCATCGCGGTCGCCTGCTACGTCCTCTACCACATGCTGCGCGGTATCGACACCTACGAGGTGCTGGAAGCGATCAAGAGTACCGAGCCGCACCAGATCGCGCTCGCCGCTCTGTTCGTCGCCGCCGGCTATTTCACGCTGACCTTCTACGATCTGTTCGCGGTGCGCGCGATCGGCCACGACCATGTGCCGTACCGCATCAATGCGCTGGCCGCCTTCACCAGCTATTCGATCGGCCACAATGTCGGCGCCAGCGTCTTCACCGGCGGCGCGGTGCGCTACCGCGTCTATTCCGCCTATGGGCTGAACGCGATCGACGTCGCCAAGATCTGCTTTCTCGCCGGCCTGACCTTCTGGCTCGGCAACGCCGCCGTGCTCGGGATGGGCATCTGCTATCATCCGGAAGCCGCGGCCTCGATCGACCAGCTGCCGCCCTGGGTCAACCGCCTGGCCGCGATCGCCATCCTGGCCGGCCTCACGGGCTATGTCGCCTGGGTCTGGACCAAGCCGCGCGTGGTCGGCCGCGGGCCGTGGAGCGTGACGCTGCCGGGCGGGCCGCTGACCCTGCTTCAGATCGCGATCGGCATCATCGACCTCGGTTTCTGCGCGCTGGCGATGTACGTGCTGGTGCCGGACGAGCCCAACCTCGGCTTCGTCGTCGTCGCCGTCATCTTCGTCTCGGCCACCTTGCTCGGCTTCGCCAGCCACTCCCCCGGCGGGCTCGGCGTGTTCGATGCCGCCATGCTGGTCGGCCTCTGGCAGATGGACCGCGAGGAGCTGCTGGCGGGAATGCTGCTGTTCCGGATGCTGTATTATTTGGCGCCGTTCCTCATTTCTGTAATCTTGCTGACGTTTCGCGAGGTCATTATCAGCGCGAGGTCGAAACGGCTGCGCCAGGCCGCGCTCAGCCTCGACCCCACCCCTCCGCCTGAGGCCGCCTTTGCAAGGAAGCGCAGCGATTCCGGTGCCTGACGCGACCTCCAGGGAACAGTAGGACGCAATGGCCCTCGACGCTCCCTCCGATCCGGTGCTCTCGATCTTCTCCCCCTGGCCTGACCGGCTGCGCCATTCCGCGATCATCCTGCTGGCCGCCGCGATCGCGCTGACCGGTCTGGTGCTGCTCGACGAATTGCTGCCGCTGCGGGCGCTGGCGGTATTCCTGTGCATCTCGGCCGCCGCCCTGGTGCCCTGGCGGCTGCACAGCGCGGTGGCCAAGCGCGAGGAGGAGCAGCGCCACGCCAACCCGGTCGAGGCGCCCGCCGTCAGTGCCCTGGTGGACGGCATTCCCGATCCGGCCGTGCTGCTCGACCGCGCCGGCCGCGTCATCCACCTCAATGCCGCCGCCGCCCAGCTCGCGCCCGCTCTGCGCAAGGGCGAGCTCGCGCAATTTGCGCTGCGCACGCCGGAGATCATCACCGCGTTGCGCGAGGCCATCGCCACCACCGAGATCCGCCGCGCCACCTATCACGACCACGTGCCCGTGGATCGCTGGATGGAGCTGATCATCACGCCGGTGCCGGTGCCGACCGCGTTCGGCGGCACCGACAAATGCATGCTGATGACCTTCCACGATTTGACGCCGCTGCGCCGGGTCGAGGAGATGCGCGCCGATTTCGTCGCCAATGCCAGCCACGAGCTGCGCACGCCGCTCGCCGCGCTCTCCGGCTTCATCGACACGCTGCAGGGCCCTGCCAAGGACGATCCGAAGGCGCGCGAGCGCTTCCTCGGCATCATGCACACCCAGGCCACGCGCATGGCGCGGCTGATCGACGACCTCTTGTCGCTGTCGCGCGTGGAGCTGTCGGCGCATGTCCGCCCGGACACGCTGGTCGATGTCGTTCCGATCATTCGCCAGGTCACCGACGGGCTCGAGCCGCTGGCCAGGGAGCGTCAGGTGGTGATCGAGACCACGGTGCCGGAGACGCCGGTGACCGTCGCCGGCGACCGCGAGGAGCTGCTGCGCGTGTTCGAAAACCTGATCGAGAACGCGCTCAAATACGGCGCCTCCGGCGGCCGCGTGATCGTATCGCTGGAGCAGGCGGTGTCTGCCGAGAATGCCCCGGAGATCCGCGTCAAGGTGCGCGATTTCGGCCCCGGCATCGCGCCGGAGCATCTGCCGCGGCTCACCGAGCGGTTCTATCGCGTCGATGTCGGCGACAGCCGCGCGCAGGGCGGCACCGGCCTCGGCCTGTCATTGGTGAAGCACATCCTCAATCGCCATCGCGGCCGGCTGCTGATCGAAAGCGTGCCGCGCAACGGCGCCGCGTTCACCGCGTGCTTCCCGCAATCCCGCTCCGCGCGCGCATCCTGATCTGCCAGAAAGCAAAAGGCCCGGCGCAGGCCGGGCCATCATCCTCGTGATGAGTTGGGCCGCTCAGCGCGACGTCGACTTCGCCGGCTGGCGGCGCCGGTCGGCCGCGGGCTGATAGGCGACGCGCGAATGCTGCGCGCAATAGGGCAGGCCGGCGAGCGCCTTGCCGCCGCAGAAAAAGAAGTCCGGGCTCGAGGGATCGCCGACCGGCCAGTGGCAGGTCGCTTCATTGAGCTCCAGCAGCGACAGCCGCTGGTTCATCGGCACGACGTTGTCGAATGCAACTGGATCGGGCTCCGCCTCGACCTCGAAAACCTGTGCGAGCGCGGTGTTGCCGCGCGCCACCGGGCGCGCCACCCGCATCATCGGTTGAGCAGGACGGGCCGCCTTGCGCTGGCGTGGCGCCGCGGTGGCCGGGCTCTTGGCGCGGCCGGACAAGCCCAGCCGGTGCACCTTGCCGATCACGGCGTTGCGCGTCACGTTTCCGAGTTCCGCGGCGATCTGGCTGGCCGACAGTCCGGCCTCCCAGAGCTTTTTCAACTGCTCGACGCGATCGTCGGACCAGGTCAATACCGTCATCGAACCTTTCCCTTCGCGTTGCGCCGGCCAATTCTGGGACGGCGCTGCGATATCTGTCTCAAAAACCCCTGCCGGCAGAATCCCTTATCCCTCGCCGGGAGCGCGTGAAGCACCCGGACGTTACGCGAACTCAAGAACTCCTAGAGGGATCGGTTACTGCCGCACGAGATGTCGTACTCGACGCTGAAAACGCTACAATATGGCGTGACTCTCGCGCAAGAGTCGGTGGTCACCGTCCACACATTCCGCGGTTCCGTGTTGCATGTTTTGAGCTATGTCATGCGCCCGCAATGTCACGGGCCTGCGCCCATCGATCAGACGACGCGTAGTTGACTCCCACCGCCGCGCGCATACAATAGGTGCACGTGCCGCCTTGAAAAGGCGGCACATTTTGTTTTCCAGGGTGGGGTCCCTGATGCGCGATGGCATCGCATGGCGCGTGTCTCGGCCACCCGTCAGCTCATGTGATCGCCATGACAAGTGTTGCTGCTACGCATCTGCTCCCCGTATTCGCCCGGGTCGATCTGTCGTTCGAGCGCGGCGAAGGCGCGTGGCTGATCGCGACCAATGGTGATCGCTATCTCGACTTCACCTCCGGCGTCGCCGTCAATTCGCTCGGCCATGCGCATCCGCATCTGGTGAAGGCGCTGCAGGAGCAGGCGACGAAACTCTGGCACATGTCGAACCTGTTCAAGAGCCCGGACGGCGAACGTCTCGCCGCACGGCTGTGCGAGCAGAGCTTTGCCGACTACGTGTTCTTCGCCAATTCCGGCGCCGAGGCGATGGAAGGCGCGATCAAGATCACGCGCAAATATCACGCGGCGAAAGGCCATCCTGAACGTTACCGTATCATTACGTTCGAAGGCGCGTTCCACGGCCGCACCTTGGCGACGCTCGCGGCCACCGGTTCCGCGAAATATCTCGACGGCTTCGGCCCGCCGATGGATGGCTTCGACCAGGTTCCATTCGGCGACATCGAGGCGGTGAAGAAGGCGATCGGCCCGCACACGGCCGGCATCCTGGTCGAGCCGGTGCAGGGCGAAGGCGGCGTGCGCACCGCGCCGCTGTCGTTCTACAAGGCGCTGCGCCAGCTTTGCGACGACAACGGCCTGCTGCTCGTCATCGACGAGGTGCAAACCGGCATGGGCCGGACCGGCGACCTGTTTGCGCATCGCTGGCTCGGCGTCACGCCGGACGTCATGTCGCTCGCCAAGGCGCTGGGTGGTGGCTTCCCGATTGGCGCGGTGCTCGCGACCGCCGAGGCGGCTTCGGGCATGACGCCGGGCTCGCACGGCTCGACCTTCGGCGGCAATCCGCTGGCGGTGTCGGCGGCCAATGCGGTGCTCGACGTGATGCTCGCGCCCGGCTTCTTCGATCACGTCCGCAAGATGTCGCTGCTGTTGAAGCAGAAGCTCGCGGCGGTGAAAGACCGTCATCCCGACATCATCGCCGAAATCCGCGGCGAGGGTCTTTTGATCGGCGTCAAGGCGGTGGTGCCGTCGGGTGATCTTGTTGCCGCGTTGCGCGATCAGAAGCTCTTGACGGTCGGCGCCGGCGACAACGTCGTGCGCTTCCTGCCGCCGCTGATCGTCAATGAATCCGAAATCGAACAATCGGTCGACATGCTCGATCGCGCCTGCACGGCGCTGTCGGGCGGTCCTGCCAGGCAGGCGGCCGCATCATGAGCAAGGCCATGGGCAACACGCCGCGTCACTTCCTCGATCTCACCGAGATGCCGGTCGAGGAGCTGCGCAACATGCTGGCGCTGTCCAGCCGGATGAAGCAGACGCTGAAGTCCAACGAGCCGGCGAAGAAGCCGCTCGAGGGCAAGGTGCTGGCGATGATCTTCGACAAGCCGTCGACCCGCACCCGCGTGTCGTTCGACGTCGGCATGCGCCAGCTCGGCGGCGAGGCGATCATGCTGACCGGCGCCGAGATGCAGCTCGGCCGCGGCGAGACCATCGCCGACACCGCGCGCGTGCTGTCGCGCTATGTCGACGCGATCATGATCCGCATCCTCAGCCACGAGGCGCTGCTCGAACTCGCGGCGCATGCCACCGTGCCGGTCATCAACGGCCTGACGCGGCGCTCGCATCCCTGCCAGGTGATGGCCGACGTCATGACCTTCGAGGAGCATCGCGGTTCGATCGAGGGCCGCACCGTGGCCTGGACCGGCGACGACAACAACGTGCTGGCCTCCTGGGCGCATGCCGCCGAGCGCTTCAAGTTCCGCCTCAACGTGGCGACGCCGCCGCAGCTGTCGCCCGGCAAGCCGATGAAGGATTTCATCCGCGCCACCAAGGCCGACATCCATCTCGGGCATGATCCGGATGTCGCGGTGAAGAACGCCGATTGCGTCATCACCGACACCTGGGTGTCGATGGGCGACAAGGACGGCGAGCACCGCCACAATTTGCTCAAGCCGTATCAGGTCAACTCCAAGCTGATGTCCTTGGCCAAGCCCGAGGCCCTGTTCATGCACTGCCTGCCCGCCCACCGCGGCGAGGAGGTCACCGACGAGGTCATCGACGGCCCGCAGTCGGTGGTCTTCGACGAAGCCGAAAACCGCCTGCATGCGCAAAAGGGCATTCTGGCCTGGTGTTTCGGCGAGCGGGCGTAGGGTCCGATAGCAGCTCTCGTAGTGGGATCGAGCTTCGAGACAAGCATTCGGTGCACCCTCTCCCCCAAGGCGAAGCAAAGCTTCGCCAGGGTGGGAGAGGGTGGTTTCCATACGCAGCATGGAAACCGGGTGAGGGGTTGCCCCGAACTCCGGCCTTAATCTGCGGCACGAACCCCTCACCCGACCGAGTTGGCCAAACCGTCCTACATGCCCTCTCCCACAAGGGGGAGAGGGCGCAGTCATGGGCACTGGCGGGGCTTGTTCGTTGATCGTCTTGGTCCGATCTCATTAGTCGTGAAGGGCGCGAGATGGCGCGGCGCGCTCGGCATACCCTCTCCCCTTGTGGGAGAGGGTGGTTTCCATGCGGAGCATGGAAACCGGGTGAGGGGTTGCCCTGAACTCAGGCCTGAGTTTGCGGCACGAACCCCTCACCCAACCGAGTTGGCCGAACCGTCCTACATGCCCTCTCCCACAGGGGGAGAGGGCGCAGTCATGGGCACTGGCGGGGCTTGTTCGTTGATCGTCTTGGTCCGATCTCATTAGTCGTGAAGGGCGCGAGATGGCGCGGCGCGCTCGGCATACCCTCTCCCCTTGTGGGAGAGGGTGGTTTCCATGCGGAGCATGGAAGCCGGGTGAGGGGTTGCCCCGAACTCCGGCCTCAGTTTGTGGCACGAACCCCTCACCCAACCGAGCCTGCCGAACCGTCATACATGCCCTCTCCCACAAGGGGAGAGGGCGCAGTCATTGGCACTGGCGGGGCTTCTTCGTCGATCTTCTTGATCCGATCCAATTAGTCGTGAAGGGCCGGGATGGCACGGCGCGCTCGGTATACCCTCTCCCCTTGTGGGAGAGGGTGGTTTCCATGCAGAGCATGGAAACCGGGTGAGGGGTCGCCCCGGGCTCAGGCCTCAGTTTGTGGCACGAACCCCTCTCGCCCCTCGCTCAGCTTTGCGAGAATATCCTCTAGCACGGCGGTTCGTTGCTGAAGCACATCGTTGTTCCAATACCGCGCAACTCTGAAGCCTTCGCTGGCCAGCATGGCGTCTCTCGTCAGATCACCTTTCGCATCCGCATGCTGGCTTCCATCGATCTCGATGACCAGCCGATGTTCAAAGCAGACGAAGTCGAGGATGTAGTTCCGAAACGGCACCTGCCGCCGAAACTTGAACTCCGAAAGCCGGCGGTCGCGCAGCAGCCGCCACATCGCGGCCTCGGCATCCGTCGGCGTCTGGCGCATCGCCTTGGCAAAGTTGCGGATGCGCGTGCCGGTCGGTCGATGGTTCGGTGTCGACGGCATGAACCCCCCCTTCCATGCGGGTAAATCCTGCAAGCGAAGGTATACGGACCCCGCCATACGCGCTAGTTCCACAAACCCCTTCACTTTCGACCGCTTCACCCCCAAATACGCCCCATGACAGCCAATCCCCCCGACACCAACATCAACCTCGACACCAGCCGCGCCCCGTCGGCCGTGCCGGTCGATGACGCCGTGCTGCCGTTCGAGGTCGCCGCGCTCGATCTGCGCGGGCGGCTGACCCGGATGGGGCCGGCGCTCGACGACATTCTCACCAAGCACGCTTATCCTGCGCCGGTCGGCAAGCTGCTCGGCGAGGCCATCGTGCTGACGACCCTGCTCGGCTCCGCGCTGAAGTTCGACGGCCGCTTCATCCTGCAGACCCAGACCGACGGCCCGGTGTCGTTCCTGGTGGTCGACTTCCAGGCCCCCGATCGTCTCCGCGCCTATGCGCGCTATGACGAGGCGCGGCTGCAGGAGCTGAAGGAGCAGGCCAAGGACTCCGGCACTCTGCTCGGCAAGGGCCATCTGGCGATGACCATCGACCAGGGTCCCGACATGAGCCGCTACCAGGGCCTCGTCGCGCTCACCGGCGGCAGCCTCGAGGAGGCCGCCCACGAATACTTCCTGCGCTCCGAGCAGATCCCGACGCGCGTGCGCCTCGCCGTCGGCGAGGAGTGGAGCGGCGGCAAGCACCGCTGGCGCGCCGGCGGCCTGCTGACTCAATTCCTGCCGCAAGCGCCCGAGCGCCTGCGCCAAGCCGACCTGCCTCCCGGCGACGCGCCCGAGGGCACCGAGCTGCACGCGGTCGAAGAGGACGAGGCCTGGGTCGAGGGCCAGTCGCTGGTTGCCACCGTCGAGGACGTCGAGCTGATCGATCCCGCACTGTCCGGCGAGCGGCTGCTGTACCGTCTCTTCCACGAGCGCGGCGTCCGCGTGTTCGACCTCGTGCCGCTGCAGGCGCGCTGCTCCTGCTCGCGCGACGCGGTCGCCAACATGCTGAAGAGCTTCTCCCCCGAGGACCGCGCCGACATGGTCAAGGACGACAAGGTCGTCGTCACCTGCGAGTTCTGCTCCTCGGTCTATCAGTTCACGCCGCACGAAGCGGGCGTGACGCAGAACTGAGAGCGCAAGCCTGGCTCTGCAAGTCAGGGCGAAGTGGCGGAGCGAGCTATCTCCCCACGTCATCGCGAGCGCAGCGAAGCGATCCAGAGTGGTTTCCGCAGCTCTGGATCGCGTCGTCGCTTCGCTCCTCGCGATGACAGCAGTGTGAAACTCCTGCGTGGGCGCGCGCATGAATTCTGGCGGAGGAGCCGGACATCGCAAGCCTGCAACACGCCTGATCGTTCTCCCTTGCGCATCTCGACGTCTGCAATTCGCGCAGCTAAGGTTCCGGCGGGTTCAGGTGCTGGGGGCACTCGCATGCGTGCGCTGTTTGTTGTCGTCTCGCTTCTTCTGTCCGTCGTGGCGGCGCGCGCCGAGCGGGTGATCCCGTCCGGCAAGCCGCTGATCCTGTTCAACGCGACATCGGTCAATCCCGATTGCACCGCGCTCGGCAATGTCGAGGTGCGGGTCGTGCAAGGCCCGGAGCACGGCAGGGTCTCGGTCAGCAGGACGCGCGTGTTTCCGAACTATGCGGCGGGCAATCTGCGCAGCACTTGCAACGCGCGCCGCGTGCCCGGCGTGCTGGTGACCTATGTCTCGCAGCGCGGCTATGTCGGCGACGATCTCGTCGTCATCGAGGTGTTCTTCCCGAACGGCCGCGCCCAGCGTGCCACCGTTGCCATCCGCGTGGTCTGATCGATCGGCTGCTCCGCGAAGGCGCGACATCGCGCGGATCGTTCGTCTGTCGAACTCGATGTTTGGGCATCCCAACGCTCTCGACGTTTGCAACCTCCGCGGCTAAGTTCCACTCGAAAGGCGTTGCCGGGGGCGTTGCATGCGTGTGCTGTTGGTCGTGATCGGTCTGCTCGTGTCGATGGGGGCGGCGCAGGCCGCCACGAAATTCGTCCTGTCGGGCAGGCCGGTGATCCTCTATCAGGCCGGTGCCACCAATCCGGATTGCACCGCCGCCGGCGAGGTCGTGCTGCGGATCGTCCAGGAGCCCGAGCATGGCAAGGTCACCATCCGCCATGCCGGATTCTATCCGACGTTCCCCGAGGGCAATGTGCGCAGCGCCTGCAATCGCCGTCGCGTGCCGGGCGTTCAGGCCGTGTACGTCTCACAGCGTGGCTACACCGGGATGGACATGGTGGTGATCGAAGCGTTCTGGCCGGCCGGCCGCGCCGTCCGCTTCACCGCGCCCATCCGGGTCATGTGAAGCGCCGCGTCGCGGCGAGCGGACCTTGTTAGTTCGGCTCTCCGGGAGCTTCCGTGACGGTTCGCCGTCCATTTGCCCGTCGCGCTACTCTGTCGCAGCAACAAACAACTTGTGTCGTCGGGCAAATCAGGCGCACATTTCCGCGCGTCCCTGCTGCCGCATGAGGGGCGTGTCGCGACCGTCACGAGACGTTGGCAGTGGGATGCGATGGGCGTGTGTCGGCGCAGCGTGGCTTGGTTCGCGCGGACGAACGGCGGTGCACGCACGGTCAAGTCGCGCGGTCCTGATATCCCGATGCTGATATCAACTCGCGTTGGAGCGCTGCTTCACGTGGGGATGGTGGCCAACAAGCCCGGCGCACCAGGGAGAACGCGAAGCAGCCGTTAAAACCGATCGCGCAGGGAGGGTCGGGTCGTTCCGGCTGAACCTGTGGTACCTGCCGCCTGCATTTTTTCTCGCAGGCGGGCCGCAGGCCTCAGCCGAGGCCTGGCTCTCCCTGCGCCCTCTGTTGGAAGAGGGCGGACGAAGAGGACAAAGCTCGGGCGCGGATGCGTGGCGAGGGCGTTGAGGCGTGTCGATCTGGCGAATGACTGCAACGTGGGTTCTGGCGGTCTTGCTCCGCTGTCATGCCCCGCGAAGGCGGGGCATCCATTACGCCGAGCCCTCTCGTTTGATCACTGCGGTCCCGGAATACTGGATCGCCCGGTCAAGCCGGGCGATGACCGTGAGGGATCCGGCGTACACACCTACTCACCGCGAGACGTCAGCGCCCCCGCTAATTCAGCACCCGCTTGCCGCCGTCAGGTCCGTCCAGCGAGAACGCCGGCACCGCGATATCGAACTGCTCGCCGCTCTCGCTCTCCATCTGATAGGAGCCCGACATGAAGCCGGAGGCGGTCGTCAGCGGCACGCCGGAGGTGTATTCGAACCGCTCGCCCGGCGCGAGCACCGGCTGCTCGCCAACCACGCCCTCGCCGCGGACCTCCTGCTGCCGGCCGACGCCGTCGGTGATGATCCAGTGACGGCTGCGCAGCCGCACCGTCTCCTCACCGGTATTGGTGATGACGACTGTATAGGACCAGAACCAGCGGCCATCCGTGACCGAGGATTTCTCGGGCAGGAAGTTGGGCTCGACGGTCACTTCGATGTGGCGAGTCACGGCGCGATACATGACGGCATTGTAGCGGAAACCGATGTCGGAACCAATCGTAACGCCATCGTGCTTTCAACACAGTTCCGCCTTATGGCACCAGAATCGCGGACTCTGCCGCCGGGTATCCTCCGATCCGTCAGTCGGGATCGGAGCCCCGGCGGAGCCGGCCGTCGTCGCCCCTGTGATGCGTTGCGATCGCTGCCGTTGGTCCGCGCGGCCGAAAAACTGGGCACGGCCCAGCCGACAAGTCCTTCATCGCTTGCGCAAAAATTGCGCAGCCCTACATTCGCCCTGCCGGGCCTTCCAGGCTGGCAGCCTTGACGTGGTGCCTGATGACGTCGATTGCCGATCGCCTTTCCGGACCATCCGCGCCCGCCGCTGCCGCGCCGACGTCGCTCGCGGAAACGGCTGCGGCTGCGAGCGTGGCCGCGCCCGCCATCACGGCTGCCCCGGCAGCGGCGCCGCCGGCGAAGGCTGCTTCACCCGCAATCACATTCCCGGCAGTCGGTGAGCGCGAGCTGCGGCTCGATCTGTTCCGCGGGCTGGCACTGTGGCTGATCTTCATCGATCATTTGCCGCCGAATCTGCTGACCTGGTTCACGATCCGCAACTACGGCTTCTCCGACGCCACCGAGATCTTCATCTTCATCTCCGGCTACACCGCCGCGTTCGTCTACGGCCGCGCGATGCAGGACGCTGGCTTCATCGTCGCCACCGCGCGCATCCTGCGCCGGGTCTGGCAGATCTACGTCGCCCACGTCTTCCTGTTCACGATCTTCCTCGCCGAAATCTCCTACGTCGCAACCAGCTTCGAGAACCCGCTCTACACCGAAGAGATGGGGATCATGGACTTCCTGAAGCAGCCGGACGTGACGATCGTGCAGGCGCTGATCCTGCGCTTCCGGCCTGTCAACATGGACGTGCTGCCGCTCTACATCGTGCTGATGCTGTTCCTGCCGCTGATCCTGTGGCTGATGCGCTGGCGTCCCGATGTCACCCTCGGTCTGTCGGTCGTTCTCTACGCGGTCACCTGGGAGCTCGATCTCTATCTCACCGCCTATCCGAACGGCTTCTGGGCCTTCAATCCGTTCGCCTGGCAATTGCTGTTCGTGTTCGGCGCGTGGTGCGCGCTCGGCGGCGCACAGCGCATGTCACGCATCATCAATTCCCCGATCACGCTCGGGCTCTGCGTCGCCTATCTGGTCGCGGCCTTCTGCGTCACCCTGACCTGGTACATCCCGCAGCTCGGTCATCTGATGCCGCGCCGAATCGAGCAATGGATGTATCCGATCGACAAGACCGATCTTGACGTGTTGCGTTTCGCGCATTTCCTCGCACTCGCAGCACTCACCGTGCACTATCTGCGCAAGGACTGGCCGCTGCTGAAGTCACGCTGGCTGCGGCCGCTGATTGTTTGCGGGCAACACTCGCTGGAGATCTTCTGCCTCGGCGTGTTTCTGGCGTTCGCGGGTCATTTCGTGCTTGCCGAAGTGTCGGGCGGCGCCATGATGCATGCGGTGATCAGCCTGTGCGGCATCCTCATCATGTGGGGGGTGGCGTCGCTGATTTCGTGGTACAAGCGTGAGGCCGATAAGGGCGCGGCGCGAAAAGGTGCGCGCAGCAACGCCGATCTGGCGGGAGGGGGCTGATGAAGTCCGTCTCGTGGTTAAGGTTTGGTATCGCAGCGCTGGCGGTGACGCTGGCAGCGTCTGCGCGCGCGGAAGACGCGCCGCAGAATTGCGAGGTGCCGGCCTACCTGCTGACGACCGAGAGCCCGCTCCCGAAAGTTGCAGACGCCGTCAAGACCGCCCGCACGCTGGATATTCTGGTCGTCGGAAGCCGCTCATCCTCCATTGTCAGCACGGCGGATGCCGCCGCGTATCCTTACCGGCTGCAGGCGGCCCTGAAGGACAAGCTTCCGGCCGTCACCATCAACCTGACCGTCGAGCTGCAGCCGAAAAAGACGGCGGAGGAAATCGCCGGAAATCTTGTTAAACTGGTGGAAGGAAAAAGGCCTAATTTGGTCATCTGGCAGACCGGAACGGTCGACGCCATGCGGTCGATCGATCCTGATGAGTTCCGGCAGGCGGTCGACGACGGTGTGGCGACGCTGCAGAAAGCGGGAGCTGATGTCGTCTTGATGAACCTGCAATACAGCCCGCGGACGGAAACGCTGATTTCCGTGCCGCCCTATGTCGACAACATGCGGGTGGTGGCGCAGCAGCGCGACATCCCGCTGTTCGATCGCTTCGCGATCATGCGGCAATGGAACGAGCAGGGCGATTTCGACCTGTTCAATCCGACGCACGGGGTCGAGCTGGCCAAGCAGGTTCATGATTGCCTCGGACGGGCGCTGTCGAAGTTCATCATCGACGCGGCGCATGTCGGTCCGGCGCAGCAGAACTAGGGTCATGTTGTCTATGTGTTCGAATAAATTGTGCCGCGTATCTGGGACATGGGAGACGCTTTCGGCTGCCGTGGTCCTGGTGACGGCTCTCTCGATCAGCCCGCAGCTCGCACGCGCGCAGGGCGCCGAGGTGGCTGCCGAGTTTGCGGTCAGCGAATTGCGTCCGACCATCGGCCACGTCGTGGTGGCTCAGGCCGGCAATCCGGCGCCCGGTCCGATCGCCGCCGTCAATCCTGCGGCCAAGACGTCGCCGCCGGCAAATGCGCCAGCCATGACGGACGCGCAGTCGCCCGCGAGTGCGGCGGTCATGGCCGCCACCCCGCCGCAGTCGCGCAGCATCACCGAGCGCGCGATCGACAAGGTCAAGCAGGTCGCGAAGTCCGCGAGCGACATCTTCAACCGCGTGCCCTGCCTGCCGCCGAAGGGCGTGGCGAAGAAGAATTTCATCTCCCTGCCGCATGTCGCGAACAAATTGGCCTCCGGCCTGCCGGTCGTCATCGTCGCCTTCGGCTCGTCATCGACGCAGGGCTATGGCGCGAGCACGCCCGACTACAACTATCCGAACCGGCTCGCAGCGCAGCTGCGCCGGCAATATCCGATGGCCGACATCACCGTGATCAATGCCGGCGTCGGCGGCGAGGATGCGCCGGAGATGATGAAGCGGCTGGAGACGTCGGTGATCGACCGCCATCCGGATCTCGTGATCTGGCAGGTCGGCACCAATGCGGTGCTGCGCGACCTCGATCCGACCGAGACCGCCAAGCTGGTCGAGGACGGCGTCGCCAAGATCCAGGCGGCGGCATCCGACGTCGTGCTGGTCGATCTGCAATATTCGCCGAGGGTCAACGAGCGTTCGGAGAACGCCAGCCGCATGAACAAGCTGCTCGGCCGCATCGCCGAGCTGCATCACGCCGGCATCTTCCCGCGCTTCGAGGTGATGCGCGACTGGCATGAGCGCCAGGCGATCCCGATGAATGAGTTCGTGATCTCGGACGGCCTGCACATGAGCGACTGGGGCTACGCCTGCTTCGCCCAGCTGCTCGGCGACGACATCATCCGCTCGGTCGGCCAGGTGAAGCTCGGCATCAACGCGCCGTCCGAGGTGTTGACCTATCGGCCGATGTGACGAGCGCGAGCAGGGAATAGCGCGTAGCGAATAGGGGACGGGACCATCTATTCGCTACTGCCAATTCGCCATTGGCTAAGCGGCCTTCAGGGCCGCGTCGAGATCCTCGATCAGATCTTCGGCATGCTCGAGGCCGGCGGAGAAGCGGATGAAGCCCTCGCTGATCCCAAGCTCGGCGCGCGCCTCCGGCGTCAGCCGCTGATGCGTGGTCGTTGCGGGATGCGTGACCAGCGTCTTGGAGTCGCCGAGATTGTTGGAGATGCGCGCGAGCTTGAGCCCGTTGAGCGTGCGGAACGCCGTGGGCTTGCCGCCCTTGACCTCGAAGCCGACCAAGGTCGAGCCGGCGCGCATCTGCTTCCTGACCGTCGCCGCCTGCGGATGGTCCTCGCGGCCCGGATAGATCAGCCGCGAGATCTTCGGATGCGCGGCGAGGAAGTCGGCCACCTTACCCGCCGTGTCGGTCTGCGCGCGCACGCGCACCGCCAGGGTCTCCAGGCCCTTCAGCAGCACCCAGGCATTGAACGGCGAGATCGACGGGCCGGTCTGGCGCATGAAATTGTGGATGTGCTCGGCGATGAACGCCTCCGACGACAGGATCACGCCGCCGAGGCAGCGGCCCTGGCCGTCGATATGCTTGGTCGCGGAGTACACGACGACATCGGCGCCCAGCGCCAGCGGGCTCTGCCAGATCGGCGTGGCGAAGACGTTGTCGACGATCAGCCGCGCACCATGGGCATGCGCGATCTCGGCAATCGCCGGGATGTCCATCACATCGAGTGTCGGATTGGTCGGGCTCTCCAGGAAGAACGATTTGGTGTTCGGCCTGACGGCCTTCTGCCACTGGTCGAGGTCAAGCCCGTCGACCAGGGTCGACTCGATGCCGTAGCGCGGCAGCAGGTCCTCGACGACGTAGCGGCAGGAGCCGAACAGCGCCTTGGCCGCGACGACATGGTCGCCGGCGCGCAGGGGCGCCAGGATCGCGGTGGTGACGGCGGCCATGCCGGTGGCGGCCGAGCGGCAGGCCTCGGCGCCTTCGAGCTCGATCATGCGGCGCTCGAACATCGCCGTGGTCGGGTTGGAGAAGCGCGAATAGATGAAGCCGGGATCCTCGCCCTTGAAGCGCGCCTCGCACTCCTCGGCGGTGGCGTAGACGAAACCCTGCGTGAGATAGAGCGCCTCGGCGGTCTCGCCGAATTCGGAGCGCAGGCCGCCGGAATGCACCAGCCGGGTTTCGGGACGGTAGTGGGCGAACGACGCCGGCGCCTTCGCGGGGGACTTCGACATGTGACCTCCATCGTGACCACCGCGCCTGGCGATGGGCACAAAAAAACCGGCCTGGGAAAACTCCTCACGGCCGGGATCACAATCGTCCCCGGCCTGTTTAGCGACTTATTTAACGTGGCTGCAAGCCGGCCGGCTCAAATCACCACGGGATAAGTCGTGCTCATAGTCCCACCTGGCCTTTCCGTCAAGCCAGCCATCGGATAACCGGTCAAAAGACCCTATATAGGCTCGCATAGCCGCCATTCCGGCAAAGGATCAGGTCTTGCCGTTTTCGCTTCCCGCCGACGCCCATGGCATCCTGCCCGACCGCATGATCGTGGCGATGGCCGAGGCTGGCCTGATCATCCCGGAATACGATTTCGTCGAGAGCCAGATCCAGCCGGCGAGCCTCGACCTGCGGCTGGGCGACGTGGCGTATCGGGTGCGGGCGAGCTTCCTGCCGGGGCCGGGCTCCACGGTGGCCGAGCGCATCGACGAGCTGAAGCTGCACGAGATCGCGCTCGCCGATGGCGCGGTGCTGGAGACCAACTGCGTCTACATCGTGCCGCTGCTGGAGAGCCTGGCGCTGCCGAAGGACATCGTCGCCGCCGCCAATCCTAAGAGCTCGACCGGGCGGCTCGACGTGTTCACCCGCGTGATCGCCGACGGTACGAGGCGCTTCGACATGATCGGCGCCGGCTATCACGGTCCGCTCTATGCCGAGATCAGCCCGAAGACGTTTCCCGTCTTGTTGCGCGAGGGCTCGCGCCTCTCCCAGGTCCGCTTCCGCTACCGCGACGCGGTCTTGTCCGAGGATGAGCTGATCGCGCTGCACGAGGCCGAGCGGCTGGTCGATCGCGACGATGCGGATCTCGCCGGTGGTGTCGCGCTGTCCGTCGACCTGTCCGGCAGCAATGCCAACGGCTATGTCGGCTACCGCGCCAAGCGCCATACGGGGGTCGTCGATGTCGACCGCCGCGGCGGCTATCCGGTGGAGGAATTCTGGGAGCCGATCAAGGCGCGGCCCGACGGCAGCCTGATCCTCGATCCCGGCGAGTTCTACATCCTCGCCTCGAAGGAAGCGGTACAAGTGCCGCCGGACTACGCGGCAGAGATGGTGCCTTTCGATCCCCTGGTCGGCGAATTCCGTGTGCACTATGCCGGCTTCTTCGATCCCGGCTTCGGCTATGCCGGCGCCGGCGGGCAGGGCTCGCGGGCGGTACTTGAAGTGCGCTCGCGCGAGGTGCCGTTCATCCTCGAGCACGGCCAGATCGTTGGCCGGCTCGTCTACGAGAAGATGCTGGCGCGGCCGAACGCGATGTATGGCAGCCGGATCGGCTCCAACTACCAGGCGCAGGGCTTGAAGCTCTCCAAGCACTTCCGCCTGTAGCGCGCTGCGCGCCGCGCGCGCACCCCCAATGCATCCGGCGCACGCCGCGATGTGCTAGAGACGACCGATAATTGCGCTGCGACACCAACCGCAGCCACGCGGGGAGCGAACATGTCCGAGATCGGCCTGGCCGACACTCCGGTCGGCGAGGGGCGGCCCGTGCCGCCCGTCAAGCCGTCGCGGAACGCGGTGGCCGACGGGCCGATCCTCAAGACGCTGCTGTCGCTGGCCTGGCCCAACATCATCGCGAACACAGCCGGCACCTGCGTCGTCATTGCCGAGACCTCCTATATCGGCCGGCTCGGCATCGAGGCGCTGGCCGCGATGGCCCTGGTGTTCCCCCTGGTGATCCTCACCATGACGATGTCCGGCGGTGCGATGGGCGGCGGCGTCGCCTCGGCGATTGCGCGTGCGCTCGGTGCCGGCGACACCGACCGCGCCTCGACGCTCGCCTCGCATGCGCTGCTGATCGCGCTGACGTTCGGCGCGACCTTCATGGTCGGCATGCTCGTGTTCGGCCCCGGCCTGCTGGAGACGCTCGGCGGCCGCGGCACGGTGTTGAGCCACGCCGTGGCCTATCTGCAGATCTTCTTCGGCGGCGCCATGTTGCCCTGGCTGATGAACTCGATGGCCGGCATTCTGCGCGGCACGGGCAACATGAAGCTGCCGTCGTTCATGATCCTGAGCTCCGCGCTGCTGCAGATCGTGCTCGGGGGAACGCTGAGTCTGGGCCTCGGGTTGGGCATGCGCGGCGTCGCCGCCGGCGCGCTGCTCGCCTTCAGCGTCAGCATCTCGGTCATGGGCTGGTACCTGTTCTCCGGCCGCGCGCGCGTCAGGCCGAAGCTGCGGGGCCTCAAGATCAGCGGCGCGATGTTCGCCGATATCCTGAAAGTCGGCGCCGTCGCCTGCTTCTCCCCGCTGCAATCGGTGCTGTCGATCGCGATTTTCACGCACATGCTGGCCGGCTTCGGCACCGCCGTGCTCGCCGGCTACGGCATCGGTGCCCGGCTGGAGTTCATGATGACCACCGTGGCGTTCTCGGTCGGCATGGCGTCGGTGCCGATGGTCGGCATGGCGATCGGCGCCGAGCGTGTCGCGCGTGCTCGTCGCATCGCCTGGACGGCCGGCTTCGTCTCGTTCACGTCAGTCGGCGCGCTCGCCACCTTGATTGCGTTCGTCCCGCAAGTGTGGGTCGATATCTTCACGCAGGATCCGAGCGCGCGCGCCGCCGGCGCGCATTATCTGCGCATCGCCGCGCCGATGTATGCGTTCATCGGTCTTGCGATCTCGATGTATTTCTCATCGCAGGGCGCGGCCAAGGTGCTCGGCCCCGTGCTGGCGCAGACGGTCCGGCTCATCTTCATCGCCGTCGGCGGCAGCTATCTGCTGCAGCATGCGGCGACTGAAGGCGAGTTCTTCATGCTGGCGGCGACGTCGATGGTGCTGCTCGGCGTGCTCACGCTCGCCAGTGTGATGCTGACCCGTTGGGGACCGAAGCCGGCCACGGTCGAGTTCAGCCCGGCCGTGGTCACGGCCGAGCTTGCTTCCGTCGCGGAGGCTCCGCCGGTGCGGCGCGCGGGCTAGGCGGCGAGCCTCCCCAGCGTGTCCTGCATCGTGCGCGCGCCGATCTCCATCTGCTGCGCGATGTAAGGCCCGATGGCGTGCGGCAGCACGTCGGTAATCCAGATCATTCGGCAGCGAGTTTCGCCGTCCGGGATGATCTGCATCGAGGCGCTGTGCCGGGTCATGCGTGGATCGTCGATCGCATAGACGATGCGCCGCCGCGCATCGTCGCAATCGATGAGTTGCTCGCGCATGACGTTGCCGTTGGCGAAGCTGACGATGCGGACATCGTCCTCGAGCCTGGTATCGACCACGAAGCCGGGCGCCAGCCTGGTATGGACCGCGCCGAAATCGCGCACCACGGCCCACACCGCGTCTGCAGGCAGTGCAATGGAAACATCCTTGTAGATCGATGCCATGACGTTGCTCTCACGGACACACGGCTTCGATGTTGTTGCCGTCGGGATCGATCAGGAACGCCGCGTAGTAGGTCGGGCTGTAGTCCGTGCGCGGCCCGGCGCCGCCATTGTCGCTGCCGCCGGCCTTGAGACCTTCGCTGTGAAATCTGGCGACGGCCGCGTGGTCCTTGGCGCGGAACGCGACATGCGCCGCGCCGCTACGTCCGGTCCTGTCGAGATAGAGCCACAGCGCCGGCTCGCCCTTCGGGCCGATGCCGGCGGAAGTCTCGTCCTTCGAGCAGAGAATGTGGCCGAGCGGCGCGAGCGCAGACGTGTAGAACCGCACGCTCGCGTCGAGATCGCTGACCTTCAGGCCGATATGATCGTACATCGATGATCTCCCAAGTGCCGCACGCGGGGCCGCGTGCATTGGGATCATCCAATCAGTGCCGGCTTATCCGTTCTTGGAAAATCTTGCGCTCGCCGCGCGAAGCCTTGCGGAACTTGGCGGGCGAGATGCCGGCGGCGCGCGTGAAGGTGCGGGTGAAGTTGGAGAGATCGGCGAAGCCCGTGTCGTAGGCGATGGCGGTGACCGGGGTGTCCTCCTCGCTCAGACGCCGCGCCGCACGCCGCAGTCGCGCCCGGATCAGATATTGATGCGGCGTGACGCCGAGCGTCGCCGCGAACAGCCGCAGGAAATGAAACGGACTGACGCCGGCTTCGCGTGCGGCGCCGGCAAGATCGATGGTTTCATGCGCATTGTCGTCGAGCCATAGCGCAGTCTCGACCGCGCGCCGGCGATCGCGCAAGCTCGGCTTGATCGAACGCTTCTGACGGCCGGTGACCGCCGCAACGAAGCGGCCGACAAGGAGATGTCCGATCTCGTCGAGGCCCAGCGTCTGCTCGCGCGTCGCGACAGCCTGTGCGAGTTCGCCGAGCACCATGAGCTCCGGCAGCGGCGGCATCGCGCCCGTCTGCCACGCCTGTCTGTTGCCGCCGATCTCGTCGACGAGCTCGTCAGCAAAAAAGAACGACAGGCACTCGTCGCCGCAGACGTGGTCGTGCGTGCACATGAACTCGTCGCCGGGGTGGCCCACCAGCAGAGCGCCGGTGACGAGTTCGTGGAAGCGGCCGCGGTGATGGCAGCCGAAGCTGCCCTTGCGCACATAGGACAGCGAGTAGCCGCCGAATTGCTCGACATAGGGACGCTCGCCCGGGACCGCTGCGCAGCGGAACTCGGACACGGTGACGTCTCGGCTTTCGAACAGGATCGTCGCGGTCATTCCGCAAATCTAATTCATGGTCCGCAAAAGGCGAGTGGCTTGCTGCAACGCCCGCGCGCGCGAGCGTTGCGCGCCCCGATCTCAGCGTGCGCGCGACGCAGTGCGCGGCCGTTCCGCGGCCAGCAAGGCGTCGAACAGCGTGAAGCCCGCAGGCGTCTTGGCGCCTTCGAGCGCCAGCAACCGCCGTTTGGAGATGAGGCCGCTGTTGGGCGACGGCTTGTCCAGGCCATTGCCGATTTCTCGTACGCGATGACAGGGAACGATCAGCACGAACGCATTTTTCGACAGCGCCTGCACGATCGAATGCAGCGCGCCGGGAACGTGCAACTCATTCGCGAGCTCTTCGGCGCTACGCGTCTCTCCACGCGGAATCGCGCGAATGGCGTCATAGACGCGCTGATTGAACGGCGTCACGCCGCCGAGGTCGAGGACGACGTCGGAGAAGTCGACATCCTGCCCGCGCAGCATGGCGCTGATGGTCTTGATCGCAAGTTCAGTATTTGAACACGGGCGCTCCTCCCGTGCTTCGGGAAACTGCCGGAACATGCGCCGGCGCGTCTCGATTTCGCGTGCTTCCGGCAGTTGCACGCCGGTGATTCCCGCATCGCTCCACGCAATGCCGCAACGGCCGAGGGCCGTATCAAAGATCGTATACCCACGCCCCATGACGCCACCCCAACCCCACACCACAAGCATAACATCGTCGCGGTCGCCCGCATCAATTTTGTTAACAGCGTGTTAGCAGCGCGGCGCGACCGGGGCGGGGTTTGCCCTGATTTGGGTCATGCTTGTCAAGCGCCGCGTCGTGACGGCCGCAACGGTATCGCGATGGCGGGATGCAACGCAGCGGACCGGCCCTCGAGGTGGAGACGCCATGTCGTTAGATGCGCTCCGTCACCGTGATCGGTCGCCTGCAAAATCAGGATCATGCGCGAGCCACAGTTCGAGCAGGCTCAGGAACGTGACGGCGACGCCGATGATGATGCTGACATGCATCGCCGAGGTGTGCGCAAAGCCGAGCATCCAAGGCGCCGCAATCAGCCAAACGCCCAATGCGACTTTGAGCCACTCCTCCCAATCCGCAAATGCCAGCAGACCGCCGACCGACAGCGCGACGACCGCCGTGCCGACCACTGCGGCATCGATCCGGCCAGCGGCGCGAGCAAAGCCGAACAGCCAGGGCGCGACCGTGAGGAACAGGCCGCATGCGAGTGTGTAGATATCGAGCGCCGAGGGACGCGAGAGAATCGCGAGCGCTGCCGAAGCCGAGGAGGCGCGGTGATGGCTGTTCATGTGGTCAGCTTCCATGGGCCTGACGGCGAGGCGAGGAGGTGCCGCCTGATCAGCACAAGCACCGGCTTTTCGGCCCGTTCCCAGGCCGGCGGTCTCGGGCCGATCACGATTGGGCGAGCCCGCTGGCGCCGCGGCGCCCGCGGATCGCCTCGGTGTCCGGCTCGCGGCAACAAGCCGCTTGGCGAAACGCCTCCTCTCGGCTAAGCATGGGCGAGCGCGGGCGTAGTTCAATGGTAGAACGGCAGCTTCCCAAGCTGCATACGAGGGTTCGATTCCCTTCGCCCGCTCCAATCTCGCCCCGGCCTTTTTCAGCGTCAACGGCTCATTGCGCTGCCGCCGGCCGCTTCGCGTAGATGGCGTCGATCTCCTTCGCAAACGCTCGCTCGATCGCCGGACGCTTGTTCTTCAACGTCGGTGTGATCAGGCCCTGCTGCACCGTCCACGGCTCCAAGGTCCAGTGCACCGCCTTTGGCGTCGCGTAGGACGGATAGGCCTTTACGGTGCGAGCGATGTGGCGCAGCAGCGAAGCGGCTTCAGCCTCGGGGCCGCGCTGCCCGTGCGCGGCTAATCTGGCCTGCTGCTCGGCCCAGCCCTTGGCGTTGAGCACGACGATCGCCGTCAGGAACGGCCGGTTCTCGCCGATCACGATGGCCTGCTCAAACAACGTGTCGGTCAGGATCGCGGTTTCGAGATCGGCCGGTGCGATCTTCTCCCCGGTCGAGGTCACCAGGATGTCCTTGATCCGCCCGGTGATGGTGATGCGGCCGTCGTCGATGCGGGCCTGGTCGCCGGTGTGCAGCCAGCCGTCGGCCTCCTTGACGCGCGCGGTCTCTTCCGGTTTGTGCCAATAGCCGAGCATGACGCTCGGTCCGCGCACCATCAGTTCGTCATTGGCGCCGATGCGGACCTCGACGCCGGGCAGGGCACGGCCGACCGTGCGCGGGTCATTGTCATCAGGCGTGTTGACGCTGACGACCGGCGAGGTCTCGGTCATGCCGTAGCCCTGCAGCACCTCGAGCCCGAGTGACAGGAACAGACGGACCACCGGCTCGGCGATCGGCGCGCCGCCGCTGACCGCGACCTTCAGCCGCCCGCCGAACCGCGCCAGCACCTTTTGCGCGACGAGGCGCTGCAGCAGCGGCCAGGTGGGGCGGTCGAACGTGGAGAGAGGCGTGCCGCGCCCGTGCTGCGCATCGAAGCGGCGGCCGCCGATCGCGATCGTCAGGTCGACCAGCGCGCGTTCGAGCGGATTGGCCATGGCGCGGTGATGCATCACCAGCGAATAGATCCGCTCATAGATGCGGGGAACGGAGACCAGGATCGTCGGGCGCACCTGGACGAGATCGTCCGACAGCTGCTTCACCGAGCGCGCATAGGCGACGCAGGCGCCGATCGCGATCGGGTAGTAATAGCCGGCTGTCCGTTCGAACGTATGCGACAGCGGCAGGAATGACAGGAACAAATCGTCGATGCCGGCCGTGAGCCGCTGGTGGATGGCCTTCACGTTGGCGACGACGTTGCCGTGCGACAGCATCACGCCTTTCGGCCGGCCGGTGGTGCCGGACGTGTAGACGATGGCGGCGAGGTCGTGCGGCGCGACCGTGACCGGGGCCTCGGGTGGTGCCGCGTCGGCTGCGCCCAGCCACGCCTCCAGCGACACGAGGCGATCGTCGGCGGAGCGGGCGGGACCATGGTTCGGTCCGGCGGAGATGATGCGCTTGAGCTCGGGGAGCGCCTGGCCGACCGCGGCAATCTCATCCCAGCGCTCGTCCGAATCGACCAGCAGCAGCCGTGCGCCGGAGTCCGCGAGGATGTAGGCGATGCTGTCGGCATTGTCGACGGCGTGCATCGGCACCGGCACCAGCCCCCGCGCAAGCGTTGCCTGATCCATCGCGAGATGCGCGAGGCCGTTCGGCATCAGGATCGCGATGCGTTCGCCCGGGGCCAGGTCTTCCGCCGCGAGGGCGCGTCGCCAGCGCGCAACGACGGCATCGATCTCGCGCCAGGAGAAGCGCGTCCATCGGCCGGTATCCGGGTCGCAGTGACGATAGGCGTCGTGGTCGGGACTCTGCGCGACGCGCCAGCGCCACAACTCGGGCAAGGTCGCAATGGCAGCCAGCGGGCCGGCCGCCATTGCGGGATCATCGATGGGACTTGATTGCTGCACGCCTGTCTCCGGCGATCCTGAATGCGTCGCGCCGGCAGCGTCTTGCCGTCACGGTTCAGGGTCGACGTTGACGTAGCGCAATCACACGGCGCCTGCTCTGCCACGGCGACATGGGAGCCCCGGTGCAGGCGGCTGGCTGCGTGGAGGCGTCAGGCGGCTGGCGGCACCTTGTCGAGAAATCCGGTCACGCGCCGGATGCGGCCGCCGGCCAGTTCGACGTAATCGGTCCCTTCGATCGGAGCTTCGGCATCGTCGGGGCCGAGCGACCAGGAGAAGCGGACGTGGTCGCCGTGGCCATCGGGGGTGCCGCGCAGGCGAAAGCGAAAGTCGGGAAAGCGCTGCTGGACGCCGGTCACGAGGGCGTCGATTCCGTCATGGCCGTCACCGCGCATGAGCGGGTCGGCATAGCTGGCCTCGGTGCTCCAGTGCCGAGCGAGCAGGGCTTGGCGTTGCGCGGCATCGCGCGCGTTCCACAGTGCAATGTAACCGTCGGCGACGATCTGAGTGTCGGTCATCGGTGCTCTCCATGTTGTGAACGATGGCATGCCGATGATCGCGCCGTTCGCGCGACGAATCGATTACGTCCAACGTCAACTCAACCCTCATGACCAAACTGTAAGTTGCCGCCCGTCGGCGCGAGACCTAGGTCTTTGCGCGGAGGCGGTGCGGGGAATGCGTCTCATGTTGTCCGACACTTGGAAGCTGATTGCCGTTGCGATCTGCCTGGTGCTGTTCACGGCGGATACCGTGCTCAAGCCGCAGGACAAGCCCAATCGCATGGTGTTCTTCGAGCTGCATCGGGGCGAAAGCCCGTCGATGATCGGCATGATGCGCGACGATCTGCTCAAGCTGCCCGGCCGCGGCGCCAGTCGCATCCGCAACGCGCTCGCGCGCGGCGAGACGTTAACGGTCTGGCAATATGAATTAAGAAAAACTGAAGACGGCCGCTATCAGGAAGTGCCGTCGCGCCAGATCGAGCTCGGCGCGGCCGATGCGCCGCTCGTCACGTTCGGTGCAAGCGTTCGCCTGCCCGACGGTTAGTTCGACCCCACGCTCCGACGAGAGCCGCCTACGCCGACGTCCTTCGTTTGAACGCGCGATCCGAGCAGGACGGTCGGCTCCGGCGGCCGATCCGCGTGCGCGCGGCCTGCGGTGGTCCGTGGCGCGAATGTGGCGAAATCGTCATAAAACCTCTGATTGCATCAGCGCAGTGCAAACCTGACCCGAGGCTGTCGCGCGCCGCAGATCATCTGCAAGCATCGTCCGTCATCCATGTGCAACGCCGCGTGCGCAAGGTGACCAAACACCGCCGCCTTGCGTGTCGTCGTGCCGTGCTTGCGCGGCTTCCGCGCGGCCCGTGATTCTGCGGGGATTTTGCGCCGCCGTGGCGCGAATGCCGTCGTGCCCGGCGAATCACGCCGAGCCTTCGCCAAGCTCGTGGCGCGGCTGCCATGTCCGGAACCAGGGTTGGACCGGTTTCGCGTGATCGCGACTCATTGGTGCAGCGGGCCTGCAACACTCGCGCTGAATTTGGCGTCGGTCGCTGCGCTCTCCTGGACAAAAACACGATCTCGAAACACGCTGCATTTGCGATTTGGATTTGGCCTTCGCGTTCCGGTTCTGCGGATGGGCTCGTGATTGCAAAGGTCCGCCGCAGTCCAAGTATCGCAAGGCGTGCATCACAAGACGTGCATCACACGAAGTGTACCAAAGTCGGTCAGATCGGTTTCGCCGGGTTGAACTGGGGCTCGACATGAAATTCTGGACGGGGTTGCTCGCGGTCGTTCTCTTGCTGTCGGGGGTCAGTGCGAGCCAGGCCGTGGTCCGCATTGCCGATGACCGCGGCGGTCGGATCGGGACCTATGTCGACAAATACCAGGGCCTGCGGTCGTCCGGTGAGTATGTGATCATCGACGGGCTGTGCGCGTCCGCCTGCACGATCGTTCTCGGCGCCATTCCCCACGACAAGATCTGCGTCACCTCGCACGCCAATCTCGGCTTCCATGCCGCCTGGGATTTCGGCACCAACGGCCGGGCCGTCACCAATCCGGAGGCGACCCAGATGCTGTACTCGATGTACCCGTCGCAGATCCGCCGCTGGATCACCCAGCGCGGCGGCCTGACCCCCCGGATGATCTTCCTGAAGGGCAAGGAGCTGCAGGCGATGTACAAGCCCTGCTACATGGACGCCCAGGCCGCTTCACCGCCCAATCCTCAGGTCGCGCCCAACGCCCCGGCGATGTCGCCGGGAGCCGCCAAGGCGTCTGCTTCGCATTAAGACGTCTGCTTCGCATTGACGTGTACCGCGCTCCGCCCGGAGCGCATGATCCGCGGTCGGGCAAGCCGCGCTTGCCTCAGCCGTCCGCGGGGCTTATCTCAGGCGTTACGGGGTGGGATGGGCCGTTCGGCCGGCGCCCGCCGGGTGAGTACGCCATCATGCAGCCTCTTTCCGCGCCGCAAGAGATACCGGCCGCAACGGTCGCCCGCCATCCTGGCGCGGCCATCACGGCTATCGTCGCGGCACTGGGGCTCGCTGCCGCCGCGGCGATACTCTGGCTGCAGTACGGGACCGCGGTCTTCTTCGACATGATCGCGGCCGGCTGGCAGGCCTGCTTCTGAGAGAAGGAACCTTGGCATGAAGTCCAATGTCACCCGTCCGCTGGTGATCATCGGCGCCTTCGCCGCCAGCCTGGTGGTCGGGCTGTCGCTGATGTTCCTGCTCATGGGCGGCGGCCGCAACATCGCAGCCCCTGCCGCGATCGGCGGACCGTTCCAACTGACCGACCAGAGCGGGGCCACGGTCACCGAGAAGAGCCTGCAAGGCCGGCCGACGCTGATCTTCTTCGGCTTTACCCATTGCCCGGACGTCTGTCCGACGTCGCTGTTCGAGATCTCCGAGGTGCTGCGCGCGATGGGCAAGGATGCCGATGCCGTGAACGCCTACTTCATCTCCGTCGATCCGGAGCGCGACAACCCGGCGACGATGAAGGAATACCTCTCGAGCTTCGACCCCCACCTCAAGGGATTGACCGGCGATCCCGAGGTTCTGGCCAAGGTGCTGACCGAGTACCGCGTCTATGCCAAGAAGGTCCCGCTGAAGGATGGCGACTACACGATGGACCATACCGCGCTGGTCTATCTGATGGACCGCAACGGCCGGTTCGTTGCGCCGTTCAACCTGAAACGGACCCCCGAGGAAGCGGCGGCGGATCTGAAGAAATACCTCTGAGCGGCGTTAACGCTCCGGCCGGGCGGCCGCGCCTGACCGGAATCCAGCCTCGAATTCGCGCCTGGATGGTCTATAAGGCGCGTTGACCCTCGGGACCGCTGATGCCGACCGTCTTGTCACGACCCTCGAACTCCGTTTCTCGCACCGGCGCCGTCGTCGCCGCGGCGTTGTTCTGCCTTGGCCTGGGCGCCGCCGGCTCGGACGCCCATGCGCAGGCGCCGGTCCGGCCCGCCGTCGAAGCGGCGCCGCAGGCCGTGCCGGGATTCTGGGATCCTCGCCGCCGGCCGGAGCGGCCGGAGCTGTCGCGCCTCACCGTGATCCGCTTCCTCACCGAGACCGACTATCCGCCGTTCAACTTCACCGGCCCGGACGGCAACCCAGCCGGCTTCAACGTCGATCTCGCTCGCGCGATCTGCGACGAGATCAAGGTCACCTGCACCATCCAGATGCGCCGCTTCGAGACCCTGCTCGACGCGCTGTCCTCCAATCGCGGCGATGCGATCATCGCCTCGATTGCGGTGACGCCGCAGATGCGGGCGCGGGCCGATTTCTCCGATCCGTATTACCGGGCGCCGGCGCGCTTCGTGTCCCGTCGCGACGCCGTGATGACCGAGATCCGCCCCGAGTTCCTTGAGGGCAAGAAGATCGGGGCCGTCGCCGGCACCGCGCATGAGGCCTACCTCAAGGCGATGTTCACCGACGCCGAGATCAAGACCTATCCGAACGACGAGGCGCTGCGGCAGGCGCTGCGCCGCTCGGAGGTCGACCTGATCTTCGGCGACGGCATCTCGCTGGCGTTCTGGGTCAACGGCACCGATTCCGGCGATTGCTGCGCCTTTTCCGGTGGACCTTTCGTCGAAAGCCGCTATTTCGGCGAGGGCGTCGGCATCGCCGTGCGCAAGGGCAACGACCTCCTGCGCCAGGCCTTGAACTGGGCGCTGTTCCGGGTCTGGGAAAAAGGCCGCTACACCGACCTGTGGCTGCGCTATTTCTCGATCAGCCCGTTCTAGAGTTAAACCTGCCGGTGGATACGGCGCATCGCGCCGAACCCACCATCGCTGCGCATCCACCGTCATTGCGAGGAGCGGAGCGACGAAGCAATCCAGAGCCGCGTGTGAGACTCTGGATCGCTTCGCTTCGCTCGCGATGACGCCTAGTGTTAATTCTGCTGCTTTGAACCGGTACTGTCAGATGTCCACGATCGATCTCGCCCTTCCCAGCCCGAGCGACCTGCGCGCGCTCGCCGAGAACTCCAACGCCTGGCCGTTCGAGCAGGCGAAGGCGATCGTCAACCGGCTGAAGAAGACTCCGAAGGACGAGGTGCTGTTCGAGACCGGCTATGGCCCCTCCGGCCTGCCGCATATCGGCACGTTCGGCGAGGTCGCGCGCACCACGATGGTGCGCCACGCCTTCCGCGTGCTCACCGAGGACAAGATCAAGACCCGGCTCATCGCGTTCTCCGACGACATGGACGGCCTGCGCAAGGTGCCGGACAACGTGCCGAACAAGGAGATGCTTGCCTCGCATCTCGGTAAGCCGCTGTCGCGCATCCCGGATCCGTTCTCGAACGAATATCCGTCGTTTGCCGCGCACAACAACGCCCGGCTCCGCGCCTTCCTCGACAAGTTCGGCTTCGAATACGAGTTCGCCTCCTCGACCGACTACTACACCTCGGGCAAGTTCGATGCGGCGCTGCTGCGCATGCTGGAGCGGCTGGAGAAGGTGATGGCGATCATGCTGCCGTCGTTGCGCGAGGAGCGCGCGGCGAGCTATTCGCCGTTCCTGCCCATCTGCCCGCGCACCGGCCTCGTGCTGTACGTGCCGATCGTCGAGCACGACGCCAAGGCCGGAACGATCTCCTATGACGATCCGGAGACCAAGGAGCGCATGACCGTTCCGGTCACCGGCGGCCATTGCAAGCTGCAATGGAAGCCGGACTGGGCGATGCGCTGGCACGCGCTCGGCGTCGACTATGAAATGGCCGGCAAGGACCTGATCGATTCGGTGAAGCTGTCGGGCAAGATCTGCGCGGCGCTCGGCGGCACGCCGCCGGAGGGCTTCAACTACGAGCTGTTCCTCGACGAGAAGGGCCAGAAGATCTCGAAGTCGAAGGGCAACGGCCTGACCATCGACGAGTGGCTGCGCTACGCCTCGCCGGAATCGCTGTCGCTGTTCATGTACCGCGAGCCCAAGGCGGCGAAGCGGCTGTATTTCGACGTCATCCCGCGCAATGTCGACGACTACCAGCAGTTCCTCGAGGGCTTCCCGAAGCAGGACGCCAAGCAGCAGCTCGGCAATCCGGTCTGGCACATCCATTCCGGGCGGCCGCCGAAGGCCGACATGCCGGTGACGTTCCAGCTGCTGCTGACCTTGGTGTCGTCGTCGAACGCCGAGAATGCCGAGACGTTGTGGGGCTTCATCGGCCGCTACCGGCCGGGTGTGACGCCGCAGACGCATCCCAAGCTCGACGCGATGGTGGGCTATGCCATCAACTACTATCGCGACTTCGTGGCGCCGACCAAGACGTTCCGCGAGCCGACCGAGGGCGAGCGCGTGGCGCTGCAGGATTTGCGCGACGCGTTGTCGAACCTGCCCGCTGAGGCGACGGCGGAGGAGATCCAGAACGTGGTCTACGAAATCGGCCGCCGCGAGCCGTTCCTCGATCACGCCAAGAAGGGCAAGGACGGCCGGCCGGGCGTGTCGCTGGACTGGTTCAACATGCTCTACCAGGTGCTGCTCGGCCAGGAGAAGGGCCCGCGCTTCGGCTCCTTCGTCGCGGTCTACGGCATCAACAACGCGGTGGCGATGATCGACGGCGCGCTGGCGCGCTCGGCGTGAGAGCCACGCTGCTCGCCACACAAGCGGTGTCGTCCCGACCTTGAGCCGGGACCCATAACCACCGGCAGCGATGAGGCGGAAGGTCTCCGCCACCTTCCAAACCAATCAGCATCCCGCGGTATGGGTCCCGGCTCGGAGGCCGGGACGACAGCGGAATGCTGAGTGGGCAGTTGAGGTCCAAAAGACAGGCGACCTACACCCCCTGCAGCACGAAGCGGCGGTCGAGCTTCTGCACCGGGCGGGCGTTCATCGGATACAGCTTCGCGAACTTCGTCACATCGGCTTCGGCGACCTGGATCGGTTCGGCCAGCAGCAGCCATTCGACGACCTCCGAGCAGGGCGGCGTCGTCAGCGAGCCGGCGTAGCGATAGTGGATGCGGCGGTTGGGCAGCATCATGTTGGGGTTGATGCGCGGATCGGCCTTGACCGCGGGGCCTTCCTTCTCCGGCATCGTCGCCACGATGTGAGAGAATGCAGGATTCGGGCGGCCGGTGGTCATCAGCACGCCGAGTACGGCGAGCCCGCCGGAGGCGGCGCGGTGCACGAAATGTGCCTCCATCGGAAAATTCTTGCCGCCGATATGATGCTCGCTCGGCCGGTGGAAGTGCACCTGCAGGAGCTTGTAGGTGGTGCCGCCGAGCTTCAGCGTGCCGCTGCCGTCGGCGAAGTTGAGCTGGATGGTGTGGCCGTTGTTGACGATGGTGTCGGCGGTGTTGGCCCAGGACAGCTTGAAGTCCGGCAGCCGCGCCCTGGTCGGGTTCTCGATGTCGATCGGCGATTGCTGCGTGCCGACGCTGCAGACCTTGTTGGCGGCGTCGAGATCGCCCCATTTGGCGGGGCCGGTCGCGCCCTCATAGCTCCAATGCGGCGCGCCTTCGGCGGCGAAGCCAGGCTGGGCGCAGACCGGACAGAGGGCGAGCCCGGCGAGAGCCTTCAAAGCGTTGCGGCGGTTCATGGAAATCTCCAAAGCTAAGCTGTGATGCAGGCAATCGGCGCGGCCCGTCAGCGCCTCGGCGCGACGGCGAATCGCGCGGGCTGAAGAGAGCCGAATCGGGTTAATCCTTACTGAGGAACCGTCCTACATCCAGGCTTATCCGTGTTGCCACGGGGACAACTTATGCGGGCCGTGGCCGGCGACGGCGGGACAATCGATGCTTGAGTTCGAAGGTGCCTGCCGATACGGTCGGCCGCATCCCGAAAACCGCAGCAAACTCAAGATCAAGCCAGGACGCGTCAACGTGCCCAAAATCTACAAAATCTGCTCAGCTTCGGCCTGGCGCGAGGCAGAGCGGCAGGGTGTCTATCGCGGCAGTGCCGACGATCTGCGCGACGGTTTCATCCATTTTTCGACCGCGTCGCAGGTCCCGGAGACCGCCCGCAAGCACTTTTTCGGGCAGAGCGCGCTGTTCCTGGTCGAGGTCGAGGCGGATGTGCTCGGCCCCGGCTTGCGCTGGGAGCGCTCGCGCAATGACGAATTGTTCCCGCATCTCTATGGCGAGCTCGACGTCGGCGCCGTAACCGCCGTCCACCAGATGCACAGCCGTGCCGACGGCGGCCACGACATCCCGGAACTTCAGCCGTGATCCGCGCCTTCGACCAGCTCTCGCTGCCGCTGCTCCGCTGGCTCGATGCCGAGGATGCGCACCGGCTCGCCATCCAGGGCCTGAAGCTGCTGCCGGCGATCAAGCCGCGGCCGGATGATGCCAAGCTGGCGGTGCGCGCCTTCGGGCTCAACTTCGCGAATCCGGTCGGCATGGCCGCGGGCTTCGACAAGAATGCCGAGGTGCCCGACGCGCTGCTGCGGCTCGGCTTCGGCTTCGTCGAGATCGGCTCGGTCACCCCCCGGCCGCAAAGCGGCAATCCGCGGCCGCGGCTGTTCCGGCTGGAGCGCGACGAGGCGGTGATCAACCGCATGGGCTTCAACAATGACGGTGCCGAAGCCGTGCTGCGCCGGCTGGCCGGCCGCGCCAACCAGGGCGGCATCGTCGGCGTCAATGTCGGGGCCAACAAGGATTCCACCGACCGCGTCGCCGACTATGTCCGGCTGATCGAGACCTTCGCGCCGGTCGCGAGCTATTTCACCGTCAACATCTCCTCGCCGAACACGCCGGGCCTGCGCAACCTGCAGCAGGCCTCGCAGCTCGACGAGCTGCTGTCCAAGGTGCTGGAGGCCCGCGACCGCGTCCGCCGCAAGGCCGGCGACACCCCGGTGCTGCTCAAGATCGCACCCGATCTCAGCCTCGCCGAGCTCGACGACGTCGTCCACGTCGCGCGCTCGCGCGGCGTCGACGGCATGATCGTGTCGAACACCACGCTCGCCCGTCCCAACTCCTTGCGTGAGCAGCTGCGCGCCAAGGAGCAGGGCGGTCTCTCGGGCCGGCCGCTGTTCCGGCTGTCGACCCGCATGGTCGCGGAAACCTTCGTCCGCGTCGAGGGCGCGTTCCCGCTGATAGGCGTCGGCGGCATCGACACCGGCGGCGCCGCGCTGACCAAGATCCGCGCCGGCGCCAGCCTGATCCAGCTCTACTCCTCGCTGGTCTACAAGGGTCTCGGCCTGGTCGAGAGCATCAAGGCGGATTTGACATCGACGTTGCTGCGGACGGGGCGAGATTCACTGTCGGAGATCGTCGGCGCCGATGCCGCGACGATCACGGCGGAGGACTGGCCGGTTTAGGTGGTGCTCCGCCGTTGAGTTGAGCCGAGCCGGCGCGTCATTCTCCGCTGTCATCCCCGCGCAGGCGGGGATCCAGTACGCCGCGGCGGCTGTCGTTGAATCGAGACGGCACGGCGTACTGGATCATCCGCCTCCGCGGATGATGACAGCTTACGGTGTGGATCCGGCCGGGCTCTTCCCAAACGACACCCTCAACAGCGCCGGATAGCGTGCCGCCTGGAAGCCGCCGCGCGCCGCGTAGAAGCTCAGCATCGCGATCCACAATCCCGTGTTGCCGAAGCCGCGCAGCGCGAGCCAGGTGCCGAAAAACACGATCAGCGCCGCGATCATGAGGTTGCGCATGTCGCGTGCCCAGGTCGCGCCGATGTAGACGCCGTCGAACGCGAAGGCGAATACCGACAGCAGCGGCGACGCCACGACATAGGGCAGATAGTCGCGCGCGGCGCTGCGCACGGCGTCGCTCGACGTCATCACGTCGATCAGCACGGGTCCGAACAGCACGAAGATGACGGCCACCGCGAGCGCGAAGCCGAAGCCCCAGGCCAGCACCAGCCGCGTGGCGCCGGCGAATGCGTCGCGGTTGCGCGCGCCATAGGCGTGGCCGCAAAGCTGCTCGGCGGCGTTGGCGAGCCCGTCGAGGAAGAACGCCGCCACCAGCAGAAAATTGTTCAGCACTGCGTTGGCGGCGAGCGTGGTGTCGCCGGCGCGCGCGCCCTGCGAGGTGAAGAACAGGAAGGCTACGATCATCGCCGCGGTGCGGATCATGATGTCGCGATTGACCGCCATCATGTGCATCAGCTTGGCGCGGTCGAGCAGCGACGGCAGCGACAGTCCGCTCGCCGTCGAAGCCAATTGCCGCGCCAGCACGAGGCCGATCACGACGCCGACGGCCTCGGCGATGACGGCTGCGATCGCGGCGCCGGCGATGCCGGCCTCCCACACCTGCACCAGCAGGATGGTCGCGGCCATGTTGATCAGGTTGATCGCGACCTGGACACCGAGCGCCAGACGCGCGCGCGCCAGTCCGACCAGCCAGCCGAGCAGCACGTAGTTGGCGAGCGCGAGCGGCGCCGACCAGATCCGGACCACGAAATAGATTCTGGCGGCGCCGAGAACGGCGTCGCTACCGCCCATGATGTCGAAGATGATTGCGGCGAGCGGCACCTGCAGCACGATCAGTCCGAGGCCAATCACCGCGGCCAGGGCCAGGCCGCGAATCAGCACCATCAGGATCTCGTCCCGTTCGCCGGCGCCGAGCGACTGCGCGGTGAAGGCCAGCGTGCTGGCGCGCAGAAAGGCGAACAGCCAGAACAGGCAATCGAAGATCACCGAGGCCATCGCGACGCCGCCGAGCATCGCGGCCTCGCCGAGCCGGCCGATCGCCGTGGTCGAGACGATGCCGATCAGCGGCGTCGTCAAATTGGCGATCATCGCGGGACCTGCGATGTCGAACACCTGCGCGCTGGTGACGGTCGATCGGTGGGGCGCGGGAGATTGCAACGGAATGCTCGCTCGCCATGCCGGCCCATCCGCCGCGCTGCTGCGGCGGATTTCAGCCCTGGCCTGTGCTGAGCATAGTCGCTGCGCCCGGTATGAAGCTATAGATCAATCGTCATACCGTCATGCGCCGCTGTGTGAGTGAGGCCCGCCACCCGCCGCAGCATGTCGTCGCTCATATGGGTGAGCACCAGCCGTTTCGGCCTGATCTCCGTGAGATGCGCCTCCAGTGCCGCGAGGCTGAGATGGTTCTTCACGGGTTTGTCGAACGTATAGGCCTCGGCGATGAGCAGGTCGGCATCGCGGCCGAGCGGGACCAGGCTGTCCGTCCATTCGGTGTCGGCCGTGTAGGCGACGATCCGGCCTTCCGCCTCGACGCGGTAGCCGAGAAACGGACCGCCGGAGTTGCCGTGCACGACCGCGAACGGCGTCACGCCGACCTCGCCGAACCGCACGGGCTGCCCGGGCGCCAGCTCGATCACCGACAGCTCGAACTTGCGCGGCGTGCGCGACGAATGCTCGAACATCGTTTCCATCGCCTGCGTCAGCCGTGTCGCGATGCCGGCAGGGCCTGCGATCACCAGCGGCTGCATCCGCCGCGAGAACTGCGCGTCGAGCAGCAGGAAGGGCAGACCGGCGAAATGATCGCCGTGGAAATGCGTGATCAGGATCAGCCCGACATTGTTGCAGGCGATGCCGAGCCGCTTCAGTGCCGGCAGCGCCGAGGCACCGCAATCGATCAGCAGGTCGGTCGCCGCGCCCGTCAGATGGAAGCAGGTGTTGGACCTGCCGCCCGAGCCGAACGCGTCCCCGCAGCCGACGAAGCGAAGTTGCATCGGCTGCGTCCGCTCACCGTCCGCGCGGCGCGAAAATGCGCGACAGGAACCAGACCGGGATCACGATCACGGCGCCGAGCAGGAAGTAGCGCCACAGCCAGTTGAAGGCGTCGAAGCCGAGCTCGTAGAGCCGGATGAACAGCAACTGGATGCTATGCAGAATGTTGAGCGGATCGAAGCCGATCGCCGACAGCACCACGCCGACCAGGATCGACAGCAGCACCAGCCGGAACGCCACCCCCACGGGAGAGCCGCCGAGAAACCGATACAGGCCATCCGAGCTGCGGGCGCGGCCGGGATAATCCCTGATGTCGTTCGACATGTCATCGTCTCCAAGCCAGTGCGAAGGCCGGGTCACCGGCGGATTCGTGCCCGATTATAAAGCACGGCAGGGCAGGTGGGGAACTGGTCTCAGCGGCGCAAGCCGGTTACGGGCATTTAATGTTCAGCGCTATGATCTTCGCCACGATGGTCGTGGTTTAAAAGATCGTCATGGCCGGGCTTGACCCGGCCATCCATCTTCCTTCGATAAGAGGATGGATGCCCGGGTCAAGCCCGGGCATGACGAGTCTCAGATTCGTCAAGCACCTGGGGTCGAACAAGCGAGCGCTCGTCACCCCGCCGCCTCGCTCTTCAACATCCGCTCCAGCGTCTCCAGCCGGTCGGCGTCGCGGGGCGGCTTGTCCCAGCGCAGGCGGTTGATGCGGGGGAAGCGCATCGCGACGCCGGATTTGTGCCGCGGCGATTTCTGCAGGCCCTCGAACGCGACCTCCAGCACCAGGCCCTGCTCGGGCTCGTGCACGACGTGGCGCACGGGGCCGAACTTCTCGGTCGTGTTGCGGCGGACGAAGCGGTCGATCTGCAGCAGCTCCTCGTCGGTGAAGCCGAAATAGGCCTTGCCGACCGGCACCAGCTGATCGCCTGCGTCGCCCGACGTCCACACACCGAACGTGTAGTCGGAGTAATAGGACGAGCGCTTGCCGTGGCCGCGCTGCGCATACATCAGCACGGCGTCGATGATGTGCGGATCGCGCTTCCACTTCCACCACTGCCCCTTTGGCCGCCCCGGCAGATACGGCGCGTCGCGCCGTTTCAGCATCACGCCCTCGACCGCCTCGGCATCGTCGCCGGCGCCGGCTGACGCCGGATCGGCGCGCGCAGCCGTCAGCTCGTCCCAGGTGGAGAACGCGACGGTCGGTGACAGATCGACGCGTGGATCGTCGAGGCGCTTGATGAAGGCTTCGAGCTTCGCGCGCCGCGCTTCGAACGGCAGCTCGCGCAGATCATTGTCCTCGTCGCCGAGCAAATCGTAGGCGCGCAGGTGGATCGGATATTCCTTCATCAGCTTCGGCGACACGGTCTTGCGGTTCAGCCGCTGCTGCAGCACGTTGAAGCTCTGCACGCGCTTGTCTCGCACCACGAGCAACTCGCCGTCGATCGCGCCCGGGAGGTGCAGCGACGGCAGCAGATCCGGGAAGCTCGCGGTGATGTCCTCGCCGCTGCGCGAATAAAGCCGCGTCACCATCCGGCCATCGCTCTCGCGGCCGCTCACGGCCTGCACGCGGATGCCGTCCCATTTCCATTCCGCGATGTAGTCGCTCGCAGTCATGCTGGCGAAGTCGCCGTCCTCGACAGCATGGGCCAGCATCACCGGCCGGAACGGCGCGGGATCACGATTGACCGGCTTGTCGCCGCGGCCTTCGAGCCAGGCGAACAGATCGAGATAAGGCGGCGCGAGACCGGGCCAGACCAGCTCGACGTCATGCGGGTCCTTGTCACCAAGGGCTGCCGCGGCCGTCTTGGCCAGTCGCGCAGAGATGCCGATGCGAAGTGCGCCGGTGACCAGCTTCAGCAACGCCCAGCGCCCGGTCTCGTCGAGCTCGTCCAGCCACTGCGCGAGCTGCTTCGGCATCTCGGTTTTCCCGAGCGTGCGCAGCGTGGTGACGACCTCCGTGAGCGTCGGCGGCGGCGGGTTGTTGTGCCCGGCTGCATGCGGCTCAACACCTCCCCCGCTTGCGGGGGAGGTCGGATCGCCGGGCGCGCCTGGCGATCCGGGTGGGGGCATGTCCACGGAAGGTCCGTCCCCGGAGCGCCCCCACCCCGGCCCTCCCCCGCAAGCGGGGGAGGGGGAAGACCGAGCTTGCGGAGGGCGCTTCGGCCACATCAGCGCGACCGTCTCCGACAGATCCCCCACATAGTCATACGACAGCGCGAACAGCACCGGATCGGTGCGCGCCGCGATGAGGTCGCGGATCAGCGCCGGCTTGGCGTGCTTGAACGACAGCGCGCCGGTCAGCGCGGCCAAGGCATAGCCGCGGTCGGGGTCCTCGACCTCGCGGAAATACGATGTCAGCAGCCGCAGCTTGTTGTTGCGGCCGGGTTCATAGGCGAGGCGGTCGAGCAGCTCGGCGAAGCGGTTCATGCCTCGGCCTCCTCCGCAGCCACCACCTCGCTCTCCTCCTCGTCGCCATAGCCGACGAGGTCGAGCGGCCGCGCCGCGAGCCCCTTGCTCCGGCACCAATGCACCAGCGCGTCCTCCTGGCCATGCGTGACCCAGACTTCGCCGGCGCCGGTCGCCGCGATCGTCGCGGTCAACCCGTCCCAGTCGGCATGGTCGGAGATCACCAGCGGCAGCTCGACGCCGCGCTGCCGCGCGCGGGCGCGCACCCGCATCCAGCCCGAGGCGAACGCGGTGACGGGATCCGGAAAGCGCCGCGTCCACAGATCGGACGTCGCGCTCGGCGGCGCGAGCGTGATGGTGCCCGCGAGCTCCGCCTTCTTGACGCCCTTCACCGGCCGGAGTTCGCCGAGCGGGATGCCCTTGTCCTGATAGTAGCGCGTGATCTTCTCCATCGCGCCATGCAAATAGATCGGTGCGTCGTAGCCGGCCTCGCGGATCAGTGCGATCACACGCTGCGCCTTGCCGAGGGAATACGCCCCGACCAGATGCGCGCGCTCCGGAAACAGCGCCACCGAGGCCAGCAGCTTGTTCACCTCCAGCGCCGTATCGCCATGCCGGAACACGGGAAGACCGAACGTCGCCTCGGTGATGAAGACGTCGCATTGCACCAGCTCGAACGGCGCGCAGGTCGGATCGCGCGCATCCTTGTAGTCGCCGGACGCCACGATGCAGGTGCCGCCGGCGGACACCTTGATCTGCGCCGAGCCGAGCACGTGGCCCGCCGGGTGGAAGCTGACGGTGACGTCGCCGAGCTTCATCTCCTCGCCATAGCGGATCGCCTGCGTCGAGCCCGCAAAATTCTCGCCATAGCGCAGCCGCATGATATCGAGCGTTTCCTGCGTCGCCAGCACCGCGCCGTGGCCGGCCCGGGCGTGATCGGAGTGGCCATGCGTGATCAGCGCCCGCTCGACCGGGCGCACGGGATCGATGTGGAAGCCGCCGGCCTTGCAGCACAGGCCGGAGGGAACGGGCAGCAGGATGTCTTGCGGACGCATGGTGCTCATATAGGTCGCGTGTGAGGAATTTCAGCTTGTTGCATCATTCTCCGCTCGTCATGCGCGGGCTTGACCCGCGCATCCATCTCCTGAATGAAGTTCCTCGATGGATGGCCGGGTCAAGCCCGGCCATGACGATCCCAACGGTTCCCCGATGCCCCACCGCCTGTTCCTCTCCTCCGGCGACCTGATCGCCGACCGCCGCTACGAATTCGCCCGCGACCTGCAGATCAAGGGCGATCTCGCCGCCGCCGCCGAGGTGATGGAGCAGGCCATCGAGGTCGCGCCGAACTTCGCCTCGGCCTGGTTCGAGCTCGGCAAGATCCGACTCGACCTCGGCGAAACCGACAAGGCGATATCAGCCTTCCAGAACGCCGTCGCGGCCGATCCGGATGACCGCCACGGCGCCGCCGTGCGGCTGATGCAACTCGGCGCCGCGCCGCTGGCGGACATGCCCAAGGCCTATGTGCAGTCGCTGTTCGACCAGTACGCGCCGCGCTTCGAGAGCGAGCTGATCGAGCGGCTGCACTATCGCGCACCCGCGATACTGTTCAAGGCGGTGCTCGCGGTGCGCGCCGCGGAGAAGAAGCCGGCCTACTTCAAGCGCGCCATCGATCTCGGCTGCGGCACCGGCCTCGGCGCTGCCGCCTTCGCCAGCAACGTCGACAGCTTCATCGGCATCGATCTCTCGGCCGGCATGATCGCGCAGGCGCGCGACACCGGGCTCTATGCCGCGCTCGAGGTCGACGACATGACGGCCGGCCTCGCGCGGCAGCCGGATGCATCGGCCGATCTCGTGCTCGCAGCGGACGCGATGGTCTATGTCGGCGATCTCGGTCCCGTGCTGCGCGAAGCCAAGCGCGTGCTGATGCCTGGCGGCCTTGTGGCCTTCACCGTCGAGACTCATGACGGCGACGGCGTGATCATGGGCAAGGGACTGCGCTATGCCCATGGTGCGGAATATATCCGTGGCATCATCACGAACGTCGGATTGAAGCTCGCGCATCTCGAACCGGCGTCGCCGCGGACCGAAGATCAGGCGCCGGTGCGCGGGCTTTCGGTGGTCGCGATGAGGACTTGAGTCTACACGCTACTGAATGCGCTGCACGCAGTGCGCGATGCGGCAACTTCGCTCTTGCCGCGGCTCTCCCGATGCCAAAAAATGCCGGCAGTCTAGGGAGAGACAACAATGAAAAAACATCTGACCCGGCGCGATTTCTGCGCCACCGCGCTCGCGACCGTGGGCGCCTCGACCATCGCCTCGCCTTACGTCTGGGCTGCCGAAAAGAAATACGACGCCGGCGCCAGCGACACCGAGATCAAGATCGGCCAGACCATCCCGCATTCCGGCCCCGGCTCGCTCTATGGCGTGCTCGGCCGCATCGGCGAGGCCTATTTCCAGATGCTCAACGAGCAGGGCGGCATCAACGGCCGCAAGGTCAAGTTCCTCACCATGGACGACGCCTACAGCGCGCCGAAATGCGTCGAGGCCACGCGGCGCCTCGTCGAGCAGGAGGAGGTGCTGGCGCTGTACGGCTCGCTCGGCACCGCGCCGCAGACCGCCGTTCACAAATACCTCAACTCCAAGGGCGTGCCGCAGCTGCTGCTCAACACCGGCGCCTCCAAATGGAACGATCCGAAGAACTTCAAATGGACCATGGCCGGCCTGCCGCTGTATCCGACCGAGGCACGCATCCTCGCCAAGCACGTGCTGAGCGTGAAGCCCGAGGCCAAGATCGGCATCCTCTACCAGAACGACGATTTCGGCCGCGACTTCCTGGGGCCGTTCAAGAAGGTGCTGGCGGATGCCGGCGGCAAGGCCCAGGTGATCATGGAGCAGACCTATGATCTCACCGAGCCGACGGTCGACTCGCAGCTGATCAATCTGTCGAAGTCGGGCGCCGACGTGTTCTACAACATCTCCACCGGCAAGGCGACGTCGCAGTCGATCCGCAAAGTTGCCGAGCTCGGCTGGAAGCCGCTGCAGCTGTTGTCGGCGGGCTCGACCGGCCGCTCGATCCTCTCGGCCGCGGGGCTGGAGAACGCCAAGGACATCGTTGCTATCCGCTACTCCAAGGATGCCGGCGTGCCGCAATGGAAGGACGATCCTTACGTCAAGGCGTTCGAGGCGCTGCGCGCGAAATATGTGCCGAACATCGACCCGGACAACAGCATCGCCTATGCCGGCTATGGCCAGGCTGCGTCGATGGCCGAGATCCTGCGCCGCTGCGGCGACACCCTGACCCGCGAGAACGTGCTGAAGCAGGCCACCACGCTTGCCGGCTTCCACTCGCCCTACTTCCTCGACGGCGTCAACTACGCCTACACGCCCGACGACTACACGCCGATGAAGACGCTCTACATCTCGATCTTCGACAGCAAGGACTGGAACATCTCCGAGAAGCCGATGACGGAGTAGGCGACGCGGCTCGCGCTTCATCGTGAGCCGTCATCGCGAGCGCAGCGACGCGATCCAGAGTCCCTCCACAGACGCAGTCTGGATTGCTTCGTCGCTGCGCTCCTCGCAATGACGATGTGGCACGGTCATCGCCTCACGCTCGGTGTCATTCCGGGGCGGGCCGCGCAGCGGCACGAGCCCGGAATCCATACTCCCGTCGGTGGTTATGGATTCCGGGCTCGCCCTGCGGGCGCCCCGGAATGACGCGTGGAGAGATGGGCGCGGTTGTCATCCTGCTGAAGTCTGCGCCGCCGGCATTCCGATTGAATTACAAAAAAAATAATTCGGTTGCGCTTTTACAGAAATCATGATCATATCCCGCCATCCCGTCCCAAGCCGAGGGGCGTAGCGCGCGATCGTCACGACACGCGGGGCGGGGAGCGGTGGCCGCTGCGATGCTGCAGCGTGAGCGACAGCTTGCGCGGACGAACGGCGTTCGGCGGACGTGAAGTCGTGTGGTCCTGGCCTCCCGGTGCCGAGGTCAAGTGGATGCCGGCGCGGAAGCGCTGCTGACATGACGGGGTCAATCAGCCGGTCCCCGAGGAGAGCACGAAGTAAGCGTGAAAACCACCGCGCAGGGAAGGCCGGGCGTTCTCCGGCTGCACCTGTGGTACCTGCCGCCTGCATTCTTTTCAGCAGGCGGGCCGCAGGCGTCAGCCGACGCCTGGCCTTCCCTGCGCCCTCTGCAATCAAGAGGGACAGCTCATCATCAATCTCGGGCGCCATTCGCCGCGAGGATGCATCCGCATGTCCCGGCTGTTCCATGGAGTGAGTGCGGTGCGAACCTCGGATGGTTGCCGCGCTGCGGACCCGACCCTCGACGAAGCCCGCATGACTGCCTACCTTCTCCCGGTGCCGCCTCGCGTCTCACCAGCCCCCCAAGACGACAGCGCCGCGCTGCCTGACCATTTCCTGAAATGGTTCGCGGCGCGCGGCTGGTCGCCCCGCGCGCACCAGCTGGCGTTGCTGGACAAAGCCCGCGCGCAGCGTTCGGCGCTTCTGATCGCCCCAACTGGGGCCGGCAAGACCCTCGCGGGGTTCCTCCCGACCCTGGTCGAGCTCGGCTCCGCTGCAAGGACAAACACCCGAGCCGCTCTCGCCAAGCATTCCGCGCTCTCCACTCCCTCCCCCCTTGTGGGGGAGGGGCGGGGAGGGGGGCCTCCGGCGGCGGTGCCGATAGCGGGCCCCTCGTCGCAACCTCCCGCGCTGGCGGAGGGCTCCACCATCGTCACCACGACCGGCCGCAATCCGCCGCGCCGCGCCGGCCTGCACACGCTCTACATCTCTCCCCTCAAAGCCCTCGCCGTGGACATCGCCCGCAATCTCGAATCGCCGATCTCCGAGATGGGGCTGCCGATCAAGGTCGAGACCCGCACCGGAGACACGCCGGCATCGCGCAAGCAGCGCCAGCGCCGCTATCCGCCGGACATCCTGCTGACGACGCCGGAGCAGCTCGCGCTGCTGCTGTCCTCCGACGACGCGCCGTTCCTGTTCTCCTCGCTGAAGCGCGTCGTGCTCGACGAGCTGCATGCGCTGGTCACCTCTAAGCGCGGCGATCTCCTGTCGCTCGGGCTGGCGCGGCTGTGGCGGCTCGCGCCCGAGATGCGCATGATCGGGCTGTCGGCCACGGTGGCCGAGCCCGATCAGCTCGCGCGCTTCCTGGTCCCGCAGCCAATCGGTGCCGAGGCGGCCGCGGATGTCGTCGTCGCCGGCGGCGCCGCGCAGCCGGTCGTCGAGATGCTCGACACGCGCGAACGCCTGCCCTGGGCCGGCCACACCGCGCGTCACGCGATGGCCGAGATGTATGAGCTGATCAAGGCCAACAAGACAACGCTCGTCTTCGTCAACACCCGCAGCCAAGCCGAGATGCTGTTCCAGGAGTTCTGGCGCATCAACGACGACAATCTCGCCATCGCGCTTCACCATGGTTCGCTCGACGTCGCCCAGCGCCGCAAGGTCGAGGACGCGATGGCCGCTGGAAAACTGCGCGGCGTGGTTTGCACCTCCTCGCTCGATCTCGGCGTAGACTGGGGTGACGTCGATCTCGTTATCAATGTCGGCGCGCCCAAGGGCTGCTCGCGGCTGATGCAGCGCATCGGCCGCGCCAATCACCGGCTCGACGAGGCCTCGCGCGCGGTGCTGGTGCCGGCCAATCGCTTCGAGGTGCTGGAATGCTCGGTCGCGATCGATGCCGTCGCCGACAATGCGCAGGACACACCGCCCTTGCGCACCGGCGCGCTGGATGTGCTGGCGCAGCACGTGCTCGGCTGCGCCTGCGGCGAGCCGTTCGCGAGCGACGAGCTCTATGCTGAAGTGATCGCGGCTGCGCCCTATGCGATGCTGTCACGCGCCGACTTCGACGATGTCGTCGATTTCGTCGCGTCCGGCGGCTACGCGCTGAAGACCTATGAGCGCTTCGCGCGCATCAAGCAGGATACGAAAGGGCGCTGGCGTGTCGCCAATCCGAAGGTGCGGCAGAGCTATCGGCTGAATGTCGGCACCATCGTAGAGGAGGCGATGCTCAAGGTGCGGCTGGTGCGCTCGCGCGCCGGGGCCAAGGGGGGCACCACAGGCGCGATCGCGCGCGGCGGCCGGCTGCTCGGCGAGATCGAGGAGTATTTCATCGAGGGCCTGACGCCGGGCGACACCTTCGTGTTCGGCGGCGAGATCGTGCGCTACGAGACGCTCGCCGAAGACCAGGTCTACGTCTCTCGCGCGAACGATGCCGACCCGAAGGTGCCGTCCTACATGGGCGGCAAGTTTCCGCTCTCGACCTATCTGGCCGAGCGCGTGCGCGGCCTGCTCGATGATCGCCGGGCCTGGATGCAGCTCCCGGAGCAGGTGCGCGACTGGCTTTCGTTGCAGAAGGACGTGTCGCGCATCCCGGCGCGGCGCGAGTTGCTGATCGAGACATTCCCGCGTTCCAGCAAGAACTACCTCGTCTGCTATCCGTTCGAAGGCCGGCTCGCGCACCAGACGCTCGGCATGTTGCTGACGCGGCGGCTGGAGCGCGCGCGCGCCCGGCCGCTCGGCTTCGTCGCCAACGAATATGCGCTGGCGGTGTGGGGGCTCGGCGACATGTCGCTGATGGTAGCCCAAGGCCGGCTCGATCTCGCGGCGCTGTTCGATCCGGACATGCTGGGCGATGATCTCGAAGCATGGCTCGATGAATCAGCGCTGATGAAGCGCACCTTCCGCTCATGTGCCATCATCTCCGGCCTGATCGCGCGGCGCTCGACGACGGAAGAAAAGACGCGCCGCCAGGTGCTGTTCTCGACCGATCTCGTCTACGACGTGCTGCGCCGCCATCAGCCCGATCACATGCTGTTGCGCGCCGCGCGCGCCGATGCCGCCACCGGCCTGCTCGATCTCCGCCGCCTCGGTGATATGCTGACCCGAATCGAGGGCCGAATCACCCATCGTCCGCTCGATCGCGTCTCGCCGCTGGCGGTGCCGGTGATGCTGGAAATCGGCCGCGAATCCGTCTATGGCGAGGCCGCCGACGAGCTCCTGGCCGAAGCCGCCGAGGAACTCGTCAAGGAGGCGATGGGGTAGGTATCAGTCTGGGGCACGCAATGCGCCGCGCGGAAGGTCTGCTCCCTCCCCCCTTGTGGGGGAGGGCCGGGGAGGGGGGTAGCTCCGGGGAACGGCGCTCGTGAGTCGCTCGGTCGGCATCTCTTCATCTCATCATCACATCGAGCCGTCTCGATGTGCGACGCTCGAGCTGGCCGGTGTCTCGCTTCGTGTCGATCTCTCCGGCGCACTCGTCTGGGACGAGCAGCGCCTGCTCGTCGTCTCCGACCTGCACCTCGAAAAGGGCTCGAGCTACGCGTCGCGCGGAACCCTGCTGCCGCCGTTCGACACGGTGGCCACCTTGCGCCGGCTCGAAGCTGTCATCGCGCACTACGATCCGCGCACGGTGATCGCGCTCGGCGACAGCTTTCATGACCGCGACGCGCATACGCGCCTGACCGGCGACGACCGCGCCTGCATCGCAAACCTTCAAGTCGGCCGCGACTGGATCTGGATCACCGGCAATCACGATCCCGCGCCGCATGGCATCGGCGGCGAGGTCGCCGACGCGATCAAGATCAGCGCCGTCACCTTCCGCCACGAGCCGACCGGCGCGCACGGCGAGATCGCCGGCCATCTGCATCCGAAGGCGCGCGTCGCGACTCGGGCGCGCACCCTGGAGCGCCGCTGCTTCGTGTCCGACGGCGCCCGCGCCGTGATGCCGGCGTTCGGCGCCTATGCGGGGGGCTTGAGCGTGCGCGATGCGGCGTTCGCCAAGCTGTTTCCGAAGCGCGCCTTCATCGCGCATGTGCTGGGTGATACGAGGCTGCACAGCATCGCTGCGGCGAGGTGTTATTAGTTGGACTAATGGCGTTATGAGTGAGGTGGAATGGTCACTTTCGATCATTCAAGCTTCGAAGCGATGAGGCCCGCCGCGCACTCCGCTGCGCCCTCTCCCCCGCTTGCGGGGGAGAGTTGGAGAGGGGGCGCCACGCGCACCGCCGCCGGAGTGGCCCCCTCCCTAGCCCTCCCCCGCAAGCGGGAGAGGGAACACACTGCCCGCGTGGCGATAGCTACGCCGCCTTGGCCTGCACCTTCTCGCAGAACTCCGCAAGCCGGTCAGCGAGCCGCAACGTCGCCGGACTTGCGTTCGGCGACGCCAGCAGCGCGACCTCGGTGCGGTCGATCGGCGCAAAACCTTCCCGCGCCGTCAGCACGCGATGCTCGGCCTGAACCGACATCTCGGAGAGGATGCTCAGCCCCAGGCCCGCGGCGACGGCGGCCTGGATCGCGGCGAGGCTCGATGACGTGTAGGCCATGTGCCAGGCGAGCCCCCGGCTCTCCAGCGCGTGGATCGCGCGGGTCCGGTAGATGCAGCCGAGCGGGAAGCCGATCAGCGGCACCGAGCGGGCATCGAGGTTGACCGGATGGCTCCTGCTGCTCACCCAATAGACCTGCTCGGGCCACGCCGCGACCGCCGCACGGGTATCGTCGACGCCCCGCTTCAACAGCGCAAGGTCGAGATCGCCGCGCTCGATGTCGCGCTTGAGGTTGAGGCTCTGATCGGCGCGGACATCGAGCCTGAGATCAGGGTGGGCACGGGAGAACGAAGCGAGCAGTTTGGCCAGCCGGTAGGCGGCGAAATCCTCGGGGATGCCGAGTTTCACCGCGCCGTCAGGGCCGGGACGCGCGACGACGTCGCGGGCCTCCTCGGCCAAAGCAAGCAGGCGGCGGGCGTAGGACAGCAGCCGCTCGCCGGCCTCGGTCGGCGTCACCTCGCGGCCGTCGCGGTTGAGCAGGGTCTGGCCGAGATCCTCCTCCAGCCGCCGGATCTGCTGGCTGACGGTCGATTGCGTGCGGTGGACGCGTTCGCCGGCCCGGGTGAAGCCGCCGGCCTCGACCACCGAGACGAAGCTGCGCAACAGCTCCAGATCGAGCATCGGGAACCTCCATTCGAAATTCCACTGAGTTTCAGTCTATCATTTAATTTCCAAATGCGGAAGAACGGCCCTACACCGACGGCAAAGGAGCCCGCCGATGTCGTCCGTATCCTCTCCGGCTGCCGTGACCCCGATGAAGTCGAACCTGCTGCCGCTCGAGATCGGCCTGTTCTGCCTGCTGTGGAGCTTCGCCTTCGTCGCCGGCAAGATCGGCGTCACCTATTGCCCGCCGCTGCTGCTGCTCGCCGCGCGGTTTTCGCTGGCGGGTGTGATGATCCTGGCGGTCTCGCTCATCCGCGGCGAGCTGCGCATGGGCTGGCGCGATGCGGCGGTGTTCGCGGTCCTCGGCATCGCCAACAACGCGCTCTATCTCGGTCTCGGCTACATGGGCCTCCAGACAGTGTCGGCCGGCCTCGGCGGGCTGATCGTCTCGGCCAATCCGGTGTTCACCGCTGTGTTCGCCGCACTGCTGCTCGGCGAGCCGCTGACCCTGCGCAAGATCGCCGGGCTGGCGCTCGGCACGCTGGGTGTTGCGATGATCGTCTGGCACCGCATGTCGGTCGGCACCGATCATCTCGAGGGCATCCTCTACACACTGGCCGCCCTGGCCTCGATCGTCACCGGCACCATCCTGTTCAAGCAGCTCGCCCCGAAGGGCAGCCTGTGGGTCGGCAACGGCATTCAGAATCTCTCGGCTGGACTCGTGCTCTGGCCGGTCGCGCTCGGCATCTCCAGCGTTCACGACGTCACGCCGAATGCGCAGCTGCTCGGCGCCTTCGCCTTCCTCGTGCTCGGCGGCTCGATCCTCGCCTATGTGCTGTGGTTCCACCTGCTGAAGGTGTGCGGCGCGACGGCGGCCAGCGCCTACCACTTCGTGATGCCGCCGCTGGCGATGATCTTCGCCTTCCTGGTGCTGGGCGAGCACGTCGCGCTGCAGGACCTGCTCGGCGTCGTTCCCGTGGCGATCGGCATCTATCTGGTCACGCGCTCACCGGTGCGCGCCGCCGCGGCCTAATCCCGCCGGAACACGATCGACGCCATCCATCCGGTCATCAGCGCCATTGCCGTCGTGACGAGGCCGTAGGCAAAACCGTTCTGGCGCGCGGAGCTGGCGACGAACTGTTCGAAGCCGACCTTGACGATCTCGAACGCGGTTTCCGTCTTGGTGATCATCGCGCCCTGCGCCAGCAGCTTGATCTCGACCTCATAGGTGCCGATCGGAACGGCGGCGGGCAGCGAGATGCCGGTGCGGAACAGGGTCGGCGTCAGGAACGTCACCGCGGAGGTGTCCTCGCGATACAGCCCATGCTGCGACTGCAGCCGCACGAAGGCGCTGCGGAACACGTCGTTCGGCACGACGTCGGCGTAATCGGGCCCGACACGCTGGGTCAGCAGCACGTTGTTGAGGCCGAGTTGCTGGCGCCGCTGCACTTCCGCCGCGGCCATCGCATCGAATGGCCGGTTGGCGAACAGGGCGAGATAGCCGGGGACCTTCAGGAATTGCCGCGAATCGGTGTTGATCCAGATGCCGAATTTGCGCTCCTTGCGCCGGGTCACCATGTCGGCCCGCGGCCCGCGCACGGTGACCACGAGATCGTAAGCCGTTCGATCCGGCGGTGTCTGCGCGTCCCTCTCGACCGAGCCGAACAGCACCAGCTCCTCGCCGGCATAGTTCGGCGTCACCGTGACGCGGTGGTTGGAGACCGAGACGATCAGCCGCTCGGCGTGACCCGATGCCGCGCTCGCAAGCAGGATCGTCAGTGCAAGCCCGGCGCGGCGGAGCTGCGTCATGAGCCGCCTCCGGTCTCGCGGATCGTGAACAGGTCCTCGGGCCGGATCACGAGCTCGATCGCGAAGCGGATGCCGACGGCCAGGATCAACAAGCCCAGCAGAAGCCGCAACTGCTCGCCGCGGATCATCTGCCCGGCGCGGGCGCCGAACTGCGCGCCGGTGACCCCGCCGATCATCAGGATCAGCGCCAGCACGGCATCGACCAGATGATTGCTCATCGCATGCAGCATGGTCGCAATCATCATGGTGGCCAAGGTCAGCACCATCGAGGTGCCGATGACAGTGGAGGTCGGCACGCGCAGCAGGTAGATGAGAAGAGGCACCAGGATGAAGCCGCCGCCGATCCCCATCACGGCGCCGAGGAAGCCGATGATGAGGCCGATGCCGATCACCGGAATGACGGAAACATAGATCTTGGAGCGCTTGAAGCGCATCTTCAGCGGCAGGCCGTGGATCCAGACATGGCTGCCCGGACGGCGCACCGTCGGCATTCCGCCCTGCCGCGCCCGCATCATCGCGCGCAGTCCTTCCCAGAACATCATGCCGCCGACGGTCGTCAGCAGCGCGACATAGGACAGGGCGATCATCAGATCGAGCTGGCCGAGCGCGCGCAGCAGCGTGAACGTGGACACCCCGAGCGCCGTGCCGAGCGCGCCGCCGATCATCAGCACCGCAGCCAGCGACGGATCGATCGCGCGCCTGCGCCAATAGGACAGCGCCCCGGAGAAGGACGAGGCGGCGATATGGCTGGAGACCGAGGCCACCGCCACGGCCGGGGTGATGCCGACGAAGATCAACAGCGGCGTCATCAAGAAGCCGCCGCCGATGCCGAACATGCCGGAGACGAAGCCGACGGCCGCGCCCATCGCCAGCAGCAGGAAGATGTTGACCGGGATGTCGGCGATGGGAAGGTAGATCTGCATCCGCGCAGTCCTGCGAGCGTTCGACCGGAGCATCCCGCGCGTGCGAAGCAGGTGCCGTGGTCTTGCATAGCCGAAAAAGCCGCTGAAGGGATCAGGCATTGCCGCGCAAAGTCGGGGGACCCGGAGCCCGAACGATCGGCCCTAAAGCGCCTTGATCGGCGTCGTGACCAGCTTCATGGCCTCGGCCTCGTTGGGCTCAAGCCACCGGATGTCGCGGGTCTGCGACATCGCCTCGATGACCTGCGGCGAGATGCCCATCCGCGTGACATAGCCGAGGATCGCCCCGGTGACCCGCTGGGTGTCGGCGACCGCATCGTCGCCGCGGGCCGCCGAGGTAAACCGGTGCACGCCGAGCGCCGAGCCGTCGAGGCCATATCGCGTCTGGCCGCCGGCGAAGGTGAAGACGCAGGCGCTCGCGCAGGAGGCGGGGCGGATGCGGCCGCTCTTGTCGACGGCGCCCACCGCGGTCGACAGGCCGCGCGCGCGAATGATCTCGCCCATCAGCACGCCCTGGTCGAGATTGCCCCCGGGCGAGGACAACAGCACGACATCGCCGGGCTTCAGATGAGCCTCGTCGAGGCGCTCGCGCAGCCAGATCGCCGCCGCTGGCCCGATTTCGCCGCGGACCGCGAGGACGGCATGGTCGCCGTTGATCGCGGTGTTGGCAACCAGCGCCGAGGAGAGGCTCGAGGAGACGTATTGATCCTTCCAGAACGACCAGGCGTCGGGACGCGACATGTCGCGATAGGCGCGAATGCCGGCGCTCAGCAGGATCGCCACGATGAAGATTGCCGATGCGAGGCGGCGCCACGGGAACCTCGGCGGAGAGCCATCGGTCACATGCGCTTGCCGCGGCGGTTGAACGGCGGGACGATCCGGCCGGGGGCGCGGAGCCACGCGCGGGCCGGTCGGAGAGTGCCGGAAGGCATTGTGGTTCGGCTGGCCGTCGTCGGTTGTCACGTCACTCCACTCCCACCTCAGCGCGGGCCGCTGCGCCTCGTGCCTGACCTACACCGTGGCGCGGCGCGAGACTATGGCCGGCGAAGGGTCGCCGTAAGGGTGGCGTGCGGCGGGGGGAGAGCAACCTTTGCGGCCCGCCGGCCCGGGAGTCGACGAGGCGTGAGGTCTCGCGGATCAACGCGCTGGAGTGGCGGCGGCGCGCTTCGCGAGTGCGGCCTTGGCCGCGGCAGCCTTGGCGATCGCCTGGTTGCCGTCCCAGCCGCCGGCCGGCGCCGGAACGTTGACCGCGTCGTCCGGCTGCGGCTCGACCGTGAAGGTCTGGATCGCCAGCTTGGCTGCGGCGAGCGACTGCGCATCCAGCCGCTTGGCGACGTCGTCGCGCTTGCGGCCGGCGTCGGCGTCGCCCTGCGAGGCCGCGAGGCTGAACCATTTGTAGGACTCGGCGAGGTTCTGCTCGACGCCGATGCCGCGCGCATAGAGGATGCCGAGGTTGAACTGGCTGTCGGCGACGCCGCGCTCGGCGGCCTTGCGGAACCAGAGCGAGGCGCTCTTGTAGTTGGCGCCCCTGCCGCCGCCGTCGGCGTCGAGCACCGCCAGATTGTGCATCGCCTTGGCGTTGCCGCGCTCGGCGGCCACGACGTAGTAGCGGCGCGCGATGTCCGGGTCCTTCTTCACACCGAGGCCCTTCTCGTAGAAGGTGCCGAGGCGGAACACGGCTGGAATGAGTCCGGCCTGCGCGGCGCGGTCATACCATTTCGCGGCCTCCTCGTAGTTCGCACCGACGCCCTTGCCCTCGGCGAAGCGGACGCCGACCTCGTAGGCCGCCGTCGGATCGCCCTTGAGGGCTGCGCCGCGCAGCGCGAGGCCGCCGATGGCATCGGGCAGCTTCTCGGATGCCGGCACCTGCACCAGGCCGAGCTTCTGGCCGTTGGCTGCGGTCGGAACCGTGCCGGTGATGTCGGACGTTGCAGCAGCCGGAACGGTCGCCGGCTTCTCGATGTCCTGGGGGATCGCGAGCATCGCGATCGTCTCCGCCTCGCTCGGCATCGCCCGGTTATAGGACTGGCGATCGATCGGCGTCGGAGAGGTCAGCGACGGCCCATTCTGGTCGGGCGTCGTCGGACGCGGCGACAGGCTCGGCGAGGCCGATGGCATCTGCGCGCGCGGCGCCTCGCCCTGGGTCTCCATCGGGGAGACGGGCGGCGGCGTGCTGCCGCTGTCGAGCAGCGACATCGCGAATTTGAAGGTGCCGAGCACGATCACGACCACGCTGGCGCCGACCAGCAGGGAGCGGATCTTCGAGCCGATCGTCGAGACCTCCTCGTCGCCTTCGGCCGTGAGTGCGACCGTTGGCTTCTCCTTGGTCTTCTCCTTGACCTTGGCCTTGGCCGGTTCCTTGACGACCTCTTTCGGCGGCTCCTTGGCCTTTTCCTTTTCCTTCGGCTTGTCCTTTTTCGCCTTCTTGGCGTCGACCGGCTGCGCGGCAGCCGCCGCCTGGGCAGCGCGGCGCGCGGCGGCGATGAAGCTCGACGTCGAGACGGGTTCGCGCTTGCCGGCCGGCAACTCGCTCAGCGCATCTTCGGACGCGGCGATGCGTTCAGCGGGCGAGGCGGTCCGGCCGGGCGGGCGCGTGCCCGGCTCGAGTGGGTGATCCGGCGGCAACTCGGGAATGATCGCGGCAGGGCGGGCCGCCGCCTGAGCGGCCTGCGCGGCATGCGGTTCGAGGATGTCGGCGATCGCCTTGGGCGGGATCGGCGGCGGCATCGGAGCCGGCGATGGTGCCGCTGCCGCATGGAAGTCGCGCGGCGCAGCCGCGTAGGTCTGCTGGCCCTGCGCCGCGTTGACGATGTGAGCGGCGGGCTGGGCGGCTGCCGGATTCGGCAGCTCCGGCCGGTAGGCCGGTTCGGGCTTGGGCGGCTCGGCGAAGACCTGCGGCGCGGGCGCCCGTGGCGCGGGCATCTGCGGCTCGATCGCGGGGACCAGCGGCGGGGCGGGCGGGATCGCGGTCGTGCGCACGTTGCGAAGATCGCCTTCGATCATCGCGAGGCGGTCGACGACATGGCCGAGCGTGTTGTGAACGGCTTCCAGCGAGTCCTGTGTGTTGCGATCGGTCTCGGTCTGGCTGAAGCGGATATCCGACAGCTCGCGCTTGACCATGTCGATCAGGCCGCCGTCCTGCGACGACTCGCGCTGGGAGCGGCTTTCGGCCAGGGCCGCGAAGGTCGCCTGCTGGCGTTCGAGATAGCGCAGGATGTCCTGCAGCCCGTCCTCGACGCGGGACATGTTGCCGCCGCGCGGGTCGTTGGCGGCCTCGAGGCGCTCCAGCAGGTAGCTGATGCGCTGTTCGAGATGCGCGATCGCCGACGAGCCGTCATTGCCGACCTGCAGGCGGTCGATGCGGTCGGACAGGCCGCGCAGCGCATCCTCGATCTGGGCGCTGTGATCGGGCGCCGCGGCCGGCGGCTCGCGATTTTCAAGAGTCGAGGTCAGCGCCGCGATGCGCTGTTCGAGCGCGGCAAACGAATTCTGGAACGAGTCCTGGTTGTCGCGTGCCTGGGTGACCTGATCGACCTTCGACGACAATTGGCGCAGATCGTCGGACAGCCGCTCCAGCGCATCGTTCGAGGCGACATTGGCGACGATCGCGCGCAGCGCGGCGATGGCGCTTTCGAGCTGCTGTACCGTGCCGGGGTCGTCATTGCTGCGCAGGATCAGGTCGAGCTTGGCGCCGAGATTGCGGATCGCCTCGTCATAGACGGCGAGCTGCTCGGCGGGCTTGAGCGAGCCGACGACCTCGCGGATGTCGGTCAGCGCGCGTTCGATGCCGGCCAGTGCCTGGCCGTCGACGCCGCTCTGGCGGTTCTCATCGATGCGACGCGACAGCGAACGGATCTCGTTCTCGATCGACTCGATCGCACGCCGCGGCATCGCCTCGGTGATGGCGAGACGGATCTCGGAGAGCTCGGTTCGGAAGCCGGCGATCGACTGCTCGATCCCATCCTCGGGACGATGCAGCGCCTCGATCTGGCTCGTGATCTTCAGCAGATGCCGTTCGAGCAGGGAAAAGTCGCTGCTGGGCGCGGTGCTGGCCGACGCGGCTTGCGGCGCGCTGGCCGGCGTCATCAAGGGGGCGGAGGCCGGTGCCATCGCGGGCGCCGTGGGCGGCGCCTGATGCGGCGGCAGCGGGCGCGCATTGTCGAGTTCGCTCTGGCGGGCGCTGATCTCGGCCACGGCCACATCGAACGAACCGGCACTCAGCGGTTGTGCGGGACGATAAAGCTGTGCCGCGGCGCGCTCGACGCCATCGGGCCCGCGAAAGCGGTCCTCGGTGTGGGCTGCGCGCAGCGGCGTCGAGATTTGCGACAAGCGTGCGTCGAGCCGGGAGATGGCGTCATTGAGCTGGCGCGCCACGCCCTGTTCGTCACGCGGTGCGTCCTTGCGAGGGCCTGGACGCGACATCTGCTCGATCTGGCGGGCGATCGAATCCAGCCGCTGATGAATGTCGGCAACCTCACGGGCGTCGCGGCTGACCGGCGCCGCGCTGCGCGGTGCGTGGCTGCCGCGGAAATCCGGCGGAGCAGAAGCGCCGAGCGTGGAGTTGATCCAGTCGGCCAGCGTCATGCCGGCGCGTTGCGCCGCGGCCTCGGCCCTCTCGCGGACGGACGGGTCGATGCCTTCATTACTCCACGGTACGCGCGAATTCATGTCTCGTCCGGTTCCGCTTCCAGCGCTCCACCCAGCGCCTCCAGCCTCCCCACGCGTCCCGGACGTGAACATGAACGGGTCCGCGCAGATCGTCTGCTTCAGGTCCCGACTTTTGACTTTTACGGTAAATAACGAGTTAAGTTTACCGCGGGCGCGGTCAGAACTTTTGCGACGGCGCTCGCAAGACGCGGATTATCCGGCGCTTTCACGGGAGGAGTCGAGCGGCCGCACGCCGCCGGTGGTGGAGAGAGCCGACAGCGCGGTGATCGCTTCCTCGCACCATTCCGCCACCATGCGCTCGTGGCGCAGGCCGAGCCGCAAGTTGAGCAGCTTGCCCATGTCGCCCGGCGCGACACTGCCGTCCGCATAGTGCTTCTTGAGAATGCGATCATAGCGCTCGGCGCGGTCGCGGTGATGCTCGAGCCGTGCCATCAGGTCGGCCCGGATTGGTGCAATGTCGGCGGCTCCCAGCGCGTAGAGCCGGACGAGCAGATCGTCCTTGGTCGAAGCCGGCGTGCTTGGCCGTGCCGCCCAGGCGCGGAACGCCGCGCGGCCCTCGGGCGTGAGAGTATAGACCAGCTTGTTCGGCTTGCCCGTCTGCACCACCTCGCGGCCCTGGATGTAGCCGCGGTCGCGCAGCCGGGAGAGCTCCCGGTAGATCTGCTGATGGTCCGTCTTCCAGAAAAAGCCGATCGAGGAATCGAACGTCTTGGCGAGCTCGTAGCCCGTCATCGGATGTTCAGTGAGGCAGGCAAGGATGGCGTCGCCGAGGGCCATGGCCGGAAACTGCTCCCGTTTTTCTGATCGTTGTCCGCCCCGTTCCACGCTTGACATTATGCACATCGGCGCATATGCGTCAATGTGCATATGGGGTGGTTGTGGTGCTGGCCTGTTCCGCCCCGAGGAGACGCCCAATGACAAAGACCGGCCTCGACGGATGGTACGGCTATATGAGGTCTCACGATCTCGGTGCGTTGCGGGAGCTGCTGCATCCGGACGCCGTGTTCGAAAGTCCCGTCGTGCACACGCCGCAGCGCGGCCGCGACATCACGTTCAAATATCTCGCAAGTGCTGAGAAAGTGTTGGGTGGTCCCGGATTCAAGTATGTCGGGGAGTGGCGTAACGCCACGGGCGCCGTGCTCGAATTCGAGAACGAGATCGAAGGCATCAAGCTCAACGGCGTCGATATCATCACCTTCGACGAGGCCGGCCTGATTACTCACTTCAAGGTGATGGTGCGCCCGCTCAAGGCGATCAATTTGCTGCACCGCCTCATGGGTGAGCAATTGGCGGCGATGACCAAACCCTCCTGACACACACTCGCGACGCGACCGACAGCCGCAAATCAACGGCTGCCGCAAGTCCCTCGAAATCGCTACAGTCCGCGGCCTGCATTATCCGCCGCGTCCGCAAACTCAGTCTGAAACTTCAGCCTTCCTGCCGGAGACGCCGATGCCGATCTACAAAGCCCCCGTGGAAGATGTGACCTTCCTGCTCAACGACGTGTTCCAGATCGATCGCTACGACAATCTGCCGGGCTTCTCCGATGCCTCGGCCGATGTCCGCGAGGCGATCCTCGGCGAGGCCGCCAAACTCGCAGAGGAAGTGCTGCACCCGCTGAATCGCACAGGCGACCTCGAAGGCTGCAAGCGGCATGACGACGGCAGCGTCACCACGCCGAAGGGCTTCAAGGACGCCTACAAGCAGATCAAGGACGGCGGCTGGCTCGGCCTGTCGGCGCCGACGGAATATGGCGGGCAGGGCCTGCCGGTGACGCTGAGCCAGACCGTCAACGAATTCCAGTGCTCCGCCAACATGGCGTTCTCGATGTATGGCGGCCTCACCATGGGCGCCACCGCTGCGCTGATCGTGCATGGCAGCGAGGAGCAGAAGAAGACCTACGTGCCGAAGATGATCGCCGGCGAATGGACCGGCACCATGAACCTGACCGAGCCGCATTGTGGCACCGATCTCGGCCTGCTGCGCACCAAGGCGGTGCGCCAGGACGACGGCAGCTTCAAGATCTCCGGCACCAAGATCTTCATCTCCGCCGGCGAGCACGATCTCGCTGACAACATCATCCATCTCGTGCTCGCCCGCATCGAGGGCGCGCCGGCCGGCATCAAGGGCGTGTCGCTGTTCGTCGTGCCGAAGTTCCTGGTCAATCCGGACGGAACGGTTGGCGCCCGCAACGGCGTGATGTGCGGCTCGATCGAGCACAAGATGGGCATCCACGGCAACTCGACTTGTGTGATGAACTACGACAACGCCACGGGATGGCTGATCGGCGAAGAGAACAAGGGCATGCAGGGCATGTTCGTGATGATGAACGAGGCCCGGCTCGGCGTCGCCGTTCAGGGTCTCGCGCAGTCCGAGGTCGCCTATCAGAACGCGGTCGCCTATGCGCGCGAGCGCATCCAGGGCCGCTCGCTGACGGGCCCGAAGGCGCCGGACAAGGCCGCCGATCCGATCATCGTGCATCCGGACGTGCGCCGCACCTTGCTGTCGATCCGCGCCTTCAATGAGGCCGCGCGCGCGATGGTGGTGTGGACCTCGCTGAAGAGCGACGTCGCGCATCGCTCGCAGGATCCGAAGGACCGCCAAGCGGCCGATGATCATATGGGCCTGATGACCCCTGTCATGAAGGGCTACATGACCGACATGGGCTTCGCCAACGCCGTCCAGGCGCAGCAGATGTATGGCGGCCATGGCTACATCGCCGAGTGGGGCATGGAGCAGTTCGTGCGCGATGCGCGTATTGCGATGATCTATGAGGGCGCCAACGGCATCCAGGCGCTGGACCTCGTCGGCCGCAAGCTGCCGCGCGACGGCGGCCGCGCGGTCATGGCGTTCTTCGGTGAGGTCGGCTCGTTTGCCAAGGAGCACGGCGGCAACGACGCGATGAAGCCGTTCATCACCCCGCTGTCGATGGCGCTCGGCCATCTGCAGCAGGCCACGACCTGGCTGATGCAGAACGCCATGACCAAGCCGGACAATGCCGGTGCGGCGGCGACCGACTACATGCATCTCTTCGCGCTGGTCACCTTCGGCTACATGTGGGCGAAGATGGCCAAGGTGGCACAGGACAAGATCGCCGCCGGCGACAGCTCGACCTATCTCACCACCAAGCTGGTGACGGGCCGCTTCTTCATGGAGCGCGTGCTGCCCGAGACGGCGGCGCATCTCGCCCGCCTGCAGGCCGGCTGCGCGACCGTGATGGAATTGCCGGCGGAAGCCTTCTGATTTCGGAGAAGGCCGGTGCGCGGTGCGTGCCGGCCTTCGCCTTATGCTGACAACGACAAACTGGACCAGATGAGGAGGGCGTGATGCCTGAGGCCTTTATCTACGACCACGTGCGTACTCCCCGCGGCCGCGGCAAGTCCGACGGCGCCCTGCATGAGGTGACCGCGCTCGCGCTCGCCACCGTGCCGCTGAAGGCGCTCAAGGACCGCAACAACATTCCCGAGGACGCCGTGGATGACGTCGTGCTCGGCGTGGTCGATCCCGTCGGCGAGGCCGGCTCGGACATCGCGCGCTTCGCCGCGCTGAACGCCGGCCTCGGCGAGGCCGTGCCGGGCGTGCAGATCAGCCGCTTCTGCGCCTCCGGCCTCGACGCCGTGAACTTCGCCGCCGCTCAGATCATGAGCGGCCAGCATGAGCTCGTCATCGGCGGTGGCGCGGAATCGATGAGCCGCGTCGGCATCGGCGCCTCCGGCGGCGCCTGGCCGATGGACCCCTCGATGGCGGTGCCGTCCTACTTCATGCCGCAGGGCATCTCGGCCGATTTGATCGCGACCAAATACGGATTCTCGCGCGACGACGTCGATGCCTATGCGGTTCAGAGCCAGCAGCGCGCGGCCAAGTCCTGGGAAGAGGGGCGCTTCAGCAAGTCGGTCGTGCCGGTCAAGGACATCAACGGCCTGACCATCCTCGCCAAGGACGAGCACATGCGTCCCTCGACAACGATGCAGTCGCTGGCGCAGCTGCAGCCGTCGTTCGCGGCGATGGCGCAGATGGGCGGCTTCGATGCGGTCGCGGTGCAGTCGCATCCGGAGATCGAGCGCGTCAACTACGTGCATCACGCCGGCAATTCCTCGGGGATCGTTGACGGCGCCGGCGCGGTGCTGCTCGGCAGCAAGGAGGCCGGCGAGAAGTACGGCATGAAGCCGCGCGCGAAGATCCGCGCCTTCGCCAATATCGGCTCGGAGCCGGCGATGATGCTGACCGGTCCGGTCGACGTGACCGAGAAGCTGTTCGCGCGTTCGGGCATGACAAAGTCCGACATCGACCTGTTCGAGCTCAACGAGGCGTTCGCATCCGTCGTGCTGCGCTACATGCAGGCGTTCGAGATCGACAAGGACAAGATCAACGTCAATGGCGGCGCCATCGCGCTCGGCCATCCGCTCGGCGCCACCGGCGCGATGATCCTGGGCACCGTGCTCGACGAACTCGAGCGCACCGGCAAGGCCACTGCGCTGGTCACGCTGTGCATCGGCGGCGGCATGGGCACCGCGACCATCATCGAGCGGGTGTGACGGTGGGCTCCCTCCCCCCTTGCGGGGGAGGGTCGGGGAGGGGGGTGCCACGCGCTCCAGTCCCCGTGAGGACCCCCACCCCCAACCCCTCCCCGCAAGGGGGAGGGGGGCAGAAATCCCCCCGGGGCTGATGCTGGATCAGCACGCCCCCTTCGTATCTGGGAGCACCACATGGCCTTCAAGAACTTCAAACTCGAAACCGATGCCGACGGCATTGCGCTGATCACCTGGGACATTCCGGGCCGTTCGATGAACGTGCTCGACGAGACCTCGGCGATCGAGCTCGAGACGCTCGTTAAGGACACCACCGCTGACGCTGCGATCAAGGGTGTCGTCATTACTTCGGCCAAGGAAGCGTTCTGCGCCGGCGCCGATCTGTCGATGCTCGAGGGCATGAACCGCACCTATCTCGAGGTGCTGAAGAGCAAGGGCGAGGAAGCCGCCAACCAGATGCTGTTCGACAACAGCCGGCGCTTCTCGCAGATCTACCGGGCGATGGAAACCTCCGGCAAGCCGTGGGTCGCCGCGATCAACGGTCTCGCGCTCGGCGGCGGCTTCGAGCTGACGCTCGCCTGCCACCACCGCGTCGCGGCCGAGAACCCGAAGACCCGCCTCGGCCTGCCCGAGATCAAGGTCGGCCTGTTCCCCGGCGCCGGCGGCACCCAGCGCGTGCCGCGCATCGTGCAGCCGCAGGACGCGATGAACCTGTTGTTGAAGGGCGAGGCGCTGACGCTCGACAAGGCCAAGGCGCTGAAGCTGGTCGACGCGATCGTGCCGGCGGCGGATCTCATCAAGGCCGCCAAGGACTGGATCAAGGGCGGCGGCAAGGCTGTCGCGCCGTGGGACGAGAAGGGCTTCAAGCTGCCCGGCGGCCCGGTGTTCTCCAAGAACGGCATGATGATGTTCCCGGCGGGCAACGCCATCTACCGCCGCGAGACCTACGACAACTATCCGGCCGCGCGCGCCATCATGAGCTGCGTGTATGAGGGCCTGCAGCTGCCGATCGACGCCGCGCTGCGCGTCGAGTCGCGCTATTTCAGCTACATCCTGCGCTCGAAGGAAGCGGCGGCGATGATCCGCAGCCTGTTCCTGTCGATGCAGGAGTTGAACAAGGGCGCGCGCCGTCCGGCCGATGTGCCGGCGACCAAGATCAAGAAGATCGCCGTGATCGGCGCCGGCTTCATGGGCGCGAGCGTGGGCTACGTCTCCGCGCGTGGCGGCCTTGAGGTCGTGCTGATCGACCGCGACCAGGAGAGCGCCGACAAGGGCCGCGCGCACGCGCAGAGCGTGATCGACGGCCTCGTCAAGAAGGGCCGCGCCAAGCCCGGCGAGGCCGAGGCGATCATGGGCCGCATCACCGCGACCGCCGACTATGCCGCGTTGAAGGATTGCGACCTCGTCATCGAGGCCGTGTTCGAGGACCGCAAGGTCAAGGCCGAGACCTACGCCAAGGCGCAACAGCATCTGAAGGACGGCGCGATCTTCGCGTCGAACACCTCGACCCTGCCGATCACCTCGCTGGCCGAGGAGTTCAAGGACCAGGGCCGCTTCATCGGCATCCACTTCTTCTCGCCGGTCGAGAAGATGATGCTGGTCGAGATCATCATGGGCAAAAATACCGGCGACGTCGCGCTGGCGACCGCGCTCGACTACGTCCGCACCATCGGCAAGACCCCGATCGTGGTCAACGATTCCCGCGGCTTCTTCGCCAATCGCTGCGTGATGCGCTACATCGCCGAGGGCAACGAGATGTTCCTCGAAGGCGTGCCGCCCGCGATGATCGAGAACGCCGCCAAGATGGCCGGCATGCCGGTCGGTCCGCTGTCGTTGTCCGACGAGGTCGCGCTCGACCTCGGCCTCAAGATCATGAAGGCGACCGAGCACGATCTCGGCGCCAACGCAATCAACCAGGACCACAAGAAGCTGATGGTCGAGCTGGTTGAGAAGCAGGGCCGCTTCGGCCGCAAGAACGGCAAGGGCTTTTACGACTATCCCGAGAAGGGCAAGGGTCAGAAGAGCCTGTGGCCGGATCTGGCGAAGCTGCAGCCCAAGCATCTCGATCCGGATACGCTCGATGTCGAGGAGCTGAAGCAACGTTTCCTGGTGGTGCAGGCGGTGGAAGCCGCGCGCACGGTCGAGGACCACGTCATCACCGACGTGCGCGAGGCCGACGTCGGCTCCATCCTCGGCTTCGGCTTCGCCCCGTTCACCGGCGGCACGCTGTCCTACATCGACTTCATGGGGACGAAAAAGTTCGTCGAGCTGTGCCACAAATACACGGCGAAATACGGCTCCCGCTTCGCCCCGCCGAAGCTGCTGGAGGACATGGCCGCCAAGAACGAAACCTTCTACGGCCGGTTCCCGCCGAAGAAGGCCGCGGCTTAACAGTCGCTCGTACGCTGCTCCTGAGGAAACTCGGATGGCGCAGCGCCCGCGGTGAACTCCCCTCCCCCTTGCGGGGAGGGGTCGGGGGTGGGGGTCTCAGGAAAAGGTCTCATTCGTGAAGACCTCTCCTATCTTCGCTCTCAGCACGAACAGAGCTTGCTACAATCGCGTGCTTATCCCCAAGGGGCTCTCAAGCTAGCGATCACTGGAAGGGGAAATCAGTCAGAGTCCCCGTGTGGACCCCCACCCCCAACCCCTCCCCGCAAGGGGGAGGGGAGCTCACCGGCTTTGGAGCGGCACCGTCGTTTCCTCAAAGGCGATCGCTCACCCCGCCTTCATCAACCCTTCCTTCGTCAGCGCCTCCTGCACCTTCGGCCGGGCCGCGACGCGGTTCTTGTAGGCCACCAGGCTCGGCATGCCCGACAGATCGAACTTCATCCGGTCCGCCCAGGTCAGGATCGTGAATAGGTAGCCATCGGCGACCGTGAACTGGCTGCCCATCAGGTACTCGCGGCCGGCGAGCTGGCCGTCGAGGTACTTGAACTTGCCCATCACCCGGTCCCTGAAGAACGCCTTGGCGTCGTCGGCGAGCACCGGGGAGAACATTGGTCCGAAATTCTTGTGCAGCTCGGAGGTGATGAAGTTCAGCCACTCCAGCAGCTTGTACCGCTCGCCGCTGTCGCGCGCCGGTGCCAGGCCCTTGTCCGTGGCCTGGTCGGCGATCATTTGCACGATCACCGGTCCCTCGGTGACGACATCGCCGCTCGGCAGACCCACGGCGGGCACCTGGCCCTTCGGATTGATCTTGAGATAATCGTCGCCATTTTCCAGGGTCTTGGCGCGCAAATCGACCTTGACCAGATCATAGGGGAGGCCGGCTTCGAGCAGGGCGATGTGGGGCGAGAGCGAGCAGGCGCCGGGTGAATAATAAAGTTTCATCCTGTATTCCTCCTTGAGATCGTTCTTGATGGAACCGACGGGCAGTGATCGGCCCTTAAATGCATTTGCATCCAATCGTCAAGATTGATGCAGCTGCATCAAATGCGCTAGAACGGCGGTCGAGAGGATACGAGCCGGCCCATGAAACGCAAACCATCGACCGAGGCGACCGCCGCCTGGATCCGCCTGATGCGGGTGCAGAGCCGGGTGCTCGACTGCGTCGAACAGGAGCTGAAGAAGGCGGGTTTCCCGCCGCTTGCCTGGTATGATGCGCTTCTGGAGCTGTCGCGGTCTCCGTCCGGCGAGCTGCGTCCGGTCGAGCTCGAGCGGCAGATGCTGATCCCGCAATATTCCACTTCTCGCCTGATCGACCGGCTGGTCGACGAAGGTCTGGTTGTCAGGCGCGAATGCAAGATGGACAAGCGCGGCCAATTCGTGGAGATCACCGAGGCCGGCCGCGAGCTGCAGAAGCGGATGTGGTCGGCCTATTCGGCCGCGATCGAGAAGCACGTCGGCTCCAAGCTGTCGGATGCCGACGCCGCCAAGCTGTGCACCTTGCTCGACCGGCTCGGCTGTTCCTGCGGTCAGGCCGCGCAACTCTCTGCCGCAGAAGGCGCGTCGCCCCGATGAGCCATCCGATGCCATCCACATCCGCGGTCCCCTCGGGGCCGCGGCCGTTCCTGTCACCCCGCGCGATCCTCGACGCGCGCTTCCACCGAGACTCCCATGGCGCGTGACCAGATCGATATGACCCCGCTGCAGTCGCGCGACGAACTCGTGGCGTGGCTGGAGGCGGGGGTGAAACCGCCGTCCGCCTTCCGCATCGGAACCGAGCACGAGAAGACGCCGTTCACGCTGGAGGGGCATCGCCCCGTGCCTTACGAGGGCGCGCGCGGCATCGGCGCGCTGCTCGAAGGCATGAAGCTCCTGCTCGGCTGGGAGCCGATCATGGAGCGCGGCAACATCATCGGGCTCTACGACGTCACCGGCGGCGGCGCGATTTCGCTGGAGCCGGGCGGCCAGTTCGAACTGTCAGGCGCGCCGGTCGAGACCGTGCACCAGACCCAGAGCGAGCTGATGGCGCATCTGGCGCAGGTGCGCGAGATCGCGACCCCGCTCGGCATCGGCTTCCTCGGCCTCGGCATGACGCCGTCCTGGTCGCGTGACGAAATCCCGGTGATGCCGAAAGGCCGCTACAAGATCATGCGCGGCTACATGCCGAAGGTCGGCAGCTACGGCCTCGACATGATGTTCCGCACCTGCACGGTGCAGACCAATCTCGACTTCTCCTCCGAAGCCGACATGATCAAGAAGCTGCGCGTGTCGGTGGCGCTGCAACCGATCGCGACCGCGCTGTTCGCCAATTCGCCGTTTACCGAAGGCAAGCCGAACGGCTTCCTGTCATTCCGCTCCGAGATCTGGCGTGACACCGACAATCAGCGTTCGGGCATGATTCCCTGGGCGTTCGAGGACGGCATGGGCTTCGAGCGCTGGGTCGACTACGCGCTCGACGTGCCCATGTATTTCGTCAAGCGCGAGGAAGACTATATCGACGTCTCCGGCACCTCGTTCCGCGATTTCTTCGAGGGCAAGAACCCGGCGATGCCGGGCGAGCGCCCGACCTTGTCGGACTGGGCCAATCATCTCTCCACGGCGTTTCCCGAAGTGCGGCTGAAGCGCTATCTGGAGATGCGCGGCGCCGACGGCGTGCCGTGGGGCCGTCTGCCAGCGCTGCCGGCGTTCTGGGTCGGCCTGCTCTACGACGATGAGAGCCTCGATGCGGCCTGGGAGCTGGTCAAGAACTGGACCGCCTTCGAGCGGCAAAATCTCCGCGACGACGTTCCTCGGCTCGGCTTCAAGGCGCGCATCCGCAACCGCTACGTGTTCGAGGTCGCCAAGGAGTGCCTGACCCTGGCGCATCTGGGCCTGCGCCGGCGCAACCGCGTCGATCATCTCGGCCGCGACGAAAGCCGCTACCTCGAGCCGCTCGACCAGATCATCGATTGCGGCCGCTCGCCCGCCGAGGAGATGCTGGAGAAGTTCAACGGTCCCTGGCACGGTTCGGTCGAGCCGGCCTATGACGAATATGCGTTCTGACCGGATGCGGTTGCGCTGAGCATCTTGGCGCACGCGGCCTCAGCGGCTGCGTGCGTCACGCCGGTTCCGCCACGCGAAGAACGTGGCATCTGCATTGTTTTTTGTTTCGTTGTGTATCGTGAAGGCCGTCAGGCCGCTCTTTGCCTCTGCTTTGCCTCCGGCTGTTCTGACCCGTCGCTCCCGTTCATCGGCCATACAGGTTCGTGGCCATCAAATGACGGTCCAAGAATACGTCAGAAAAACTCGAACGTTAACAATGGGTCCAATGGTTCAGCGGTGGCGCGCGGGGCGCCTGATCGGGGCATGGAGGCGGGCATTCGTTTGCCTGCTTGCCGTCGCTTGCCTGACGTCCGCCGAAGCCCAGACCTATTCCGACCGCCCCGGTGGCGACTACATGAGCGCGCCGATCGCCTCGGGCGATCCGGCCGATTGCGCGCTGCTGTGCGAGCACGACCGGCGTTGCCGCGCCTGGAGCTTCAACTATCCGACCGTGATGGAAGCGGGCGCGGTGTGCTGGCTGAAGAACAGCGTCCCGGCCCGGGTGCCTGATAATTGCTGCGTCTCCGGTGTGCGCGGCGCCGGCGTCGTCGAGGTCCGCAACGATGCGGTGGAAACCTCGATCGATCGGCCCGGCGGCGACTATCGCAGCTTCGACATCAAGACCACCGATCTGAAGGGCGGCGACAAGGCCGAGAAGGCCGCCGACAAGGGTGGGGAGAAGGCGGCCGACAAGAAGGATGAAAAGGCCGCCGACGCCGAGGAGATCTGCAAGGCGGCCTGCACCGGCGACAACAAATGCCGCGCCTGGACCTTCGCCCGCCCCGGCTATGCCGGCAAGGAAGCGCACTGCTTCCTGAAGAAGGAGATCAAGCCGCCGCGGCGGCGGGCCGGGTTTACCTCCGGCGTGGTGCGCTGACGCATCGCCCCCTTAGCCGCCGAAAATTCTTCCATCGAGGCGTAACGTCGCATCGGTCCCGTCCGTAGTGAATGGCGGCGCCGGAGTTCTCTTGCTGCCGGCTGCCTGTCGCAACGCTGGGATCGGGATGAGCCATGATGTTTTCGCGCAGAATCTTCGCCACCGCAGCGGTCGCTGCCATCGTTGCCGCTGTAGGCATGGGGGCGGCCTTCGCAGTCGACACCACCCCCTATTCTGACGCGGCGTTCAAGGCGGCGCAGACCGCCGGCCAGCCGATCCTGATCGAGATCCATGCCGGCTGGTGTCCGACCTGCAAGGCGCAGAAGCCGATCATCGACAGGCTGGCGGCCGAGCCGAAGTTCAAGGATCTGAAGATCTTCCGCGTCGATTTCGACGACCAGAAGCCGGTCGTGAAAGGCTTTGGCGCTCAGATGCAGTCGACCTTGATCGTCTTCAAGGGCGCGAGCGAGACCGGCCGCTCCGTCGGCGACACCAAGGAAGCCTCGATCGCGGCGCTGCTCGACAAGAGCCTGTAACGCGCCATGATCGCGCTGGCGCTGGCCTTCGTGGCGGGCCTGCTCTCGATCCTGTCGCCCTGCGTGCTGCCGCTGGTGCCGATCGTTCTCGGCGCCGCGGCATCAGTGCATCCGCGCGGCGCGCTGGCGCTCGCGGGCGGACTGGCGCTGTCGTTCACGGGTATCGGCCTGTTCATTGCGCTCGCCGGTAGCAGTCTTGGCCTCGATGCCGGCGTGTTCCGCGTCGTCGCGGCGGTCCTCATGCTTGCGATCGGCATTGTCCTGCTGGTGCCGTCCTGGCAGGCGCAACTCGCGGTCGCCGGCGGACCGGTGCAGCGCTGGGCCGACCAGCATTCCCAAGGCTTCGCGGCGTCGGGCGCAAGCGGCCAGTTCGTGATCGGGCTGCTGCTGGGTGCGGTCTGGTCGCCCTGCGTCGGGCCGACGCTAGGGGCCGCTTCGCTGCTGGCGTCGCAAGGACAGGATCTCGTCCGCGTGACGTTGACGATGCTGGCGTTCGGGCTCGGTGCCGGCCTGCCGCTGGTCGTGCTCGGACTGGTGTCGCGCACCACTATGATACGCCTGCGGGCGCGGCTGCTGTCGGCAGGCCAACTCGGCAAGATGCTGATGGGTGCGGCGTTCGTCGTCGTGGCAGTTGCGATCCTCAGCGGCGCCGACAAGCAACTCGAGACCTGGCTGGTCGAGAACTCGCCGGCGTGGCTGACGGCGCTGACGACGTCGATCTAGTGAATGGGGATGCGCTGGCCGCGCAACAAATTCGGTGTCATTCCGGGGCGGGCCGCGCAGCGGCACGAGCCCGGAATCCATCTGGCCGCGAGCCCTGACGAGAAATGGATTCCGGGCTCGCGCTGCGCGCGCCCCGGAATGACGCGTGGATAGAGCTGTTGCGATCCCGCCGGATCATTCCTCCGGGGCGATGACCGTGATCTCCGGCCACAGCGCCTTCCAACGTGCCGTCTTCGCTGCGTAGTTCGCCGCCGTAAAATTGGCCGTGTAGTTCGGCCGCACGATCATCGCCTCGATATCGTCCAGGCCCTTGGGCGCATAGAGCTGGTATCCATCCGCTGTTGGCCGGAGGCCGACCTGCGTGTTGACGGTGAGAAAGCGGTCGATGCCGTCGGTCGAGCGCGCCAAGGCGGGGTAGGGGCGGCCGTGCTTGGTGGGGTACCACAAATGCACACGCGCCTGGTTGCGCACCTCGACCTTGGCATCGAGGTGTTGAAGAAGCGATGCGACGCGTTGGATGACGGCGTCCTCGGCATCCCATGACGTGTCGGGATCGAAGTAGAAGATATCGTAGTCGTTGATGCCATGAAAGATCGGACGTCCGCTCCGCGCGTTCCACACTGTCTGGATCAGGCAGCCGGCAACGATCCACGCGTCGGGCAAAGCCGTCGCACGCAGCAGATCCATCAGCGCGGCGTTGACGGGATTGCGGAGCGCTGCCGTGACGAAGTCATCCTCGGTCATGCCGCTTGATAGCACGCAAATACCGTCCGCTCACGCGGACATCACCATACGCCTCGCAATGGATGTCGGAAAATGGCAGCGCTCAGCCGCCATCGAACCCTGCAAGCGCCTTCTTCGACGCCAGCGCACGCCACTGCCGCCGCAGCAGCGGCTCCACATCGGCGCGCCGCGCCTTGGACAGCCGCAGCAGCACGATCGGATAGTCGCGATAGTGATCGGTGAAATAGAACAGTCTTGGCCGGCTCTCGACCAGCGTCGCGCGCTCGTCGGAGGGCACGCCGGGGAGGACGAGGCTGTCGCCATCCTCCTTCAGCCGCGCCAGCAGCTTCTTGCGCACCTTCAGCGCCGGCGTTCCGTAGGACGTGCCGTCCTCGACCTCCGGCCATGCCAGCGCGAGCGCCCTGACATCGTCGAAGGTCACGAGCGCCGTCCGCTCAGCGAACGGCGGTGAAGAAGCGATCGAGACGGAAGCCCGACAGCCAGGCCCAGACCGGCTGGTTCTTGAAGCCGAGGTCCCAGGAGCCGACCACCGCGTCCGCCCGGCCGACCAGATTGTCGATCGGCAATAGGCCGACCCCGCCGTCGCGCAGCGACACGCGGCTATCGGCGGAGTTGTCTCTGTTGTCGCCGAGCACGAACAGCTTGCCCGGCGGCACGGTCACCTCCGGCGTGTTGTCGAGCCGGCCGTTGTCACGCATCTTGAAGATCAAATGCGACACGCCGTTCGGCAGCGTCTCGACGTAGCGATAGGCCGGCTCGTTGCGGCCGCTGTCGTCCTCGGCATCGCCGATGCCGTCCGGCTTGAGCGCCGCGGCCTCGCCGTTGATGTAGAGCTGGCCCTGGCGCATCTGGATGCGGTCGCCGGGCAGGCCGACGACGCGCTTCACCCAGGCCTGCGAGTTGTCGCCCGGCCAGCGGAACACGACGACATCGCCGCGCTTCGGCGTTTCGCCGAACAGCCGTCCGGTCTCCGGCAGGGTGATCTGCATCGGCAGCGACGAGGTGCCGTAGCCGTAGGGAAACTTCGACGCCAGCAGGGCATCGCCGATCAGGAGTGTCGGCTCCATCGAGCCCGACGGCACGTAGAACGGCTCGGCGATCGCGCCCTTGGCGACGAACACGATCATGACGACGGCGGCGAGCTGCGCGATCTGTCCGCCCCAGGTCGTCGTATCCTTGCGCGGCGCCTTGGTGGCGGTCTTGCCCGTGGACATCTTGTCGAGGCTCATCGTCCGGTGCCTCCGACCGTGATGCGATCCATGCGCAAGGTCGGCTGGCCGACGCCGACCGGCACGCCCTGGCCCTGTTTGCCGCAGGTGCCGATGCCGGTGTCGAGCGCGAGGTCGTTGCCGATCATGCTGATGCGGTTGAGGTCGGTCGGGCCGTTGCCGATCAGCATCGCGCCCTTGACCGGCGCACCGACCTTGCCGTTCTCGATCTTGTAGGCCTCGGTGCACTGGAAGACGTATTTGCCCGAAGTGATGTCGACCTGGCCGCCGCCAAAGTTGACGGCATAGATGCCGTTCTTGACGGAGGCGATGATCTCGGCCGGATCGCGCTCGCCGGCCAGCATATAGGTGTTGGTCATGCGCGGCATCGGCACATGCGCATAGCCCTGGCGGCGGCCGTTGCCGGTCGGCGCCATGTTCATCAGCCGCGCGTTCTGGCGGTCCTGCATGTAGCCGACCAGGATGCCGTCCTCGATCAGCACGGTGCGGCTGGTCGGCGTGCCCTCGTCGTCGATCGACAGCGAGCCGCGGCGCGAGGCCATGGTGCCGTCGTCGACCACCGTGACGCCCTTGGCGGCGACCGGCTTGCCCAGCAGCCCCGCGAAGGCCGAGGTCTTCTTGCGGTTGAAGTCGCCCTCGAGGCCGTGGCCGACGGCTTCATGCAGCATCACGCCGGGCCAGCCGGCGCCAAGCACGACGTCCATCTCGCCGGCGGGGGCGGGGACGGATTCGAGGTTGACCAGCGCCTCGCGCAGCGCGCCGTCGGCCGCCTCGCGCCACGCCTTGGTCTCGATGAAGCGCGCGTAAGGCTCGCGGCCGCCATAGCCCTTGCTGCCGCTCTCCTGGCGGTCGCCCTGGCCGGCGACGACGGAGACGTTGACGCGCACCAGCGGGCGGATGTCGCGATAGCTCTCGCCGTCGGGTCGCAGGATCTCGACCACCTGCCAAGTCGCGCCCAGGCTGACCGTCACCTGGCGCACGCGCGGATCCTTGTCGCGCAGATAAGCGTCGATTTCGCCGAGCAGCTTGACCTTGCTTTCGAACCCGGGGGCGTCGAGCGGATTGTCATCGGCATAGAGCCGAACATTGGTGTGCGGCGGCGCGCTCGCGAAGGTGCCGGAATAGCCGCCGCGCACGGCGCTGACGGCATCGGCCGCGCGCATCAGCGCCGGCAGCGACACGTCGGAGGAATGGGCATAGCCGACCGCATCGTCCTTGACCGCGCGCAGGCCGAACCCCTGGCTGGTGTCATAGGTCGCCTGCTTGAGCCGGCCATTGTCGAACATCAGCGCCTCGGTCTGGCTGTATTCGAAGAACAATTCGCCGTCATCGGCGCCGGAAAGGCCGCGCGCGATCTCGTTCCGGACCGCATCACGATCCAGATTGGCGCGCTCGAGCAGGGAGGTGGTAGGAGCTGTCATGGGTCAATCCGTTGTCGGAGCGTTCATTCCAAGATAGTTGTTTTGACGTCGGGGCGCGAGGGGCTGGATGATTACCGAACTGACATGGTTGAGATCGTTCCCATCACTGCCACCCATATCGAGAGCTTCCATCGCACGCTCGATTTCGTCGCGCGCGAGCGGCGCTATCTGTCGTTCGTGCAGGCGCCGCCGCTGGAGTCCACGCGCGCCTTCATTCTGAACAACATTCACGATGGATACCCGCAATTCGTCGCGCTCTCGGCCGGCGAGGTCGTCGGCTGGTGCGATGTGACGCCCAAATCGGGGCCAATCGATGCCCGGGTCGGGGTGCTCGGCATGGGCCTATTGCCGCAGTTCCGGCATCATGGCTTGGGGCGGCGGCTGATGGCGGCCACGCTGGAGGCCGCGCGGGCGGCGGGCTTCTCGCGCGTCGAGCTCACGGTTTACCGCAGCAACACCAATGCCATCCGGCTGTACCAGAAGGCCGGCTTCCTGCTGAAGGCGGTGCAGCCGCGCGAGGCCGGCGACGACGGCTTCGACAAGACGCTGCTGGTGATGGCCCTGGCGCTGGACACCACGGGGTGAGGCGCGCGATCACGTTCGTGATCACGTCAATGTGTCAAAGCGGGCGGACGTGCCGCCCCGTCACGGCAGCTTGTCGAAGCCGTCGGCGAGGCCGTTCAGGCTCAGCGGGAAGCCGATGCCTTCCTCCGGCGTCTCGAAGATGATGAAGGTCGCGGTCTTCGCGGTCTTGAGCTGGCCGAGCAGCTTGTCCTCGAGCACCACCTCGGCGACACAGCCGTTCGGCAGGCAGCGCACGAAGCCGGCGCGGCCGACATCCTGGTTGTCGAGCTTCAGGCCGAGGCCGGACGGCAGCAGCACGCCGAGCGGCGCGACGACGCGCATCAGCCGGCTTTTCTGATCCGCCGTCTTCAGCATGATCACGGTGAGGCCGGCATTGGAGCGGTCCTCGGCGACGACGCTCTGAATCAGCGCGCACTGCTCGTTCTGCGCGCCCGGCGGCGTATCGCAGCGGATCTGCCAGTCGCCATGCACCGAGCGCACGGCGCCCTGCGCGTGTGCGGACTGAGGCACGCCGATTGCAGTCGCAGCGAGCATGGCGATTACTGAGGTTATTGCCGCAAGGCGCGCGCGCGTGGAGCTGAATCGGCACGAACGGCGCGAGTCATTCGCAGCTGGGATCGGCATGTCAGCTGTCCTGTCCGTTGAAACCCTGATCCGGGTCGGTGCCATGACAATTTCCTGTGGGTGGTCTGCGCATCCGACGCCATGATACGGCAATGATGGCGTCATGAGGACAGTGTCGTCAGCCTACGGCGCGAAACGATACGAAATATGGCCGCACCCGGGACACTGCCGCTGCGCCTCGCCGAATCAGCCTCGCAAACGGCCTTTGTTCCGTTGCCTACATCGCGCTGCACGGCTGTCAAGCGCCCGTTGTCCGGGAAACCACGGCGTGCGGCAATTTCTCGGAAAAACTGACCTATGTCGATGTCGCGCGTCGCACGCGATATCCGGCTTAAGACTGCATTGCGATAGGTCAAGAATTATGGTTTGAGAAGAAAGATTTCGTCATTCCAGTGAACTGGCCGAGGTGCTTTTCTCAAGCATCCGCCCGAAGGCCAATCGTCAGGAGAGCGGATCGACGGCGCGCTGCGTAAAACCGCGGTGCACCGAGGGGGAAAGTTCTGAAGGGAGCGCGACGACATGAAGATGTCGAAAGGCCAATTGAGCGCCTTGCTGGGGTTGGCCGTAGCGGGCATGACGCTCGTGTCGGGTGGGCAGGCGTTTGCCGAGACGGGGCAGCCGGCCCCGTGGGAATACAAGCTGCAGGAAGCGGCCACGCCGGTGATGGAGAACATCACTTGGTTTCACGGGCTGCTGCTGACGATCATCACCATCATCACGCTGTTCGTGCTGGCGCTGCTGGTTGCGGTCGTCGTGAAGTTCAATGCGCGCGCCAATCCGGTGCCGTCGCGCACCACGCACAACACGCTGCTCGAAGTGGCGTGGACGCTGATCCCGGTGCTGATCCTCGTCACCATCGCGGTGCCGTCGTTCCGCCTGCTCTTCCTCGAGCTCGACGTGCCGAAGGCCGACCTGACCATCAAGGCGACCGGCAAGCAGTGGTACTGGAGCTACGCCTATCCCGACAACGGCAAGTTCGAGTTCGACTCGCTGATGGCGCAGGACAAGAAGCCGCGTCTGCTGGCGGTCGACAATGAGATGGTCGTGCCGGTCAACAAGGTGATTCGCGTCCAGACCACCGGCGCCGACGTCATCCACTCCTTCGCGGTGCCATCCTTCGGCATCAAGATCGACGCCATTCCCGGCCGCCTCAACGAGACCTGGTTCAAGGCGACCAAGGTCGGCATGTATTACGGCCAGTGCTCCGAGCTCTGCGGCAAGGATCACGCCTTCATGCCGATCGCCGTGCGCGTCGTGAGCGACCAGGAGTTCGCGGCCTGGATCGAGGACGCCAAGAAGAAGTACGCCAGCGCGCCGGCCGCGACCTACGCGTCCGCCGCGGGCGTGTCGCAGTAAGTCGCGGGGACGAACGCAAGACATTGAGGGCCGCCGCGCGCGGCCCACGGGGACACTGAGGATTGGACAATGGCGACGAACGTAGCGACGCACACCGGCCATGACGATCACGCGCACGACCATCCGACCGGATGGCGGCGCTGGCTGTATTCGACCAACCACAAAGACATCGGCACGATGTACCTGATCTTCGCCGTGTTCGCCGGCCTGATCGGCGGCGCGATGTCGGTCGCGATCCGCATCGAGCTGATGTATCCGGGCGTGCAGCTCTTCCACGAGAGCCACACCTACAACGTGTTCGTGACCTCGCACGGCCTGATCATGATCTTCTTCATGGTCATGCCCGCGATGATCGGCGGCTTCGGCAACTGGATGGTGCCGCTGATGATCGGTGCGCCGGACATGGCGTTCCCGCGCATGAACAACATCTCGTTCTGGCTGCTGCCGGCCTCGTTCGCGCTGCTCTTGATGTCGACCTTCGTCGAGGGCGAGCCTGGCGCCAACGGCGTCGGTGCGGGCTGGACGATGTATGTGCCGTTGTCGACGTCGGGCCATCCCGGTCCCGCGGTCGACTTCGCGATCCTGTCGCTGCATCTTGCCGGCGCGTCGTCGATCCTGGGCTCGATCAACTTCATCACCACCATCTTCAACATGCGCGCGCCGGGCATGACCCTGCACAAGATGCCGCTGTTCGTCTGGTCGGTGCTGGTGACGGTGTTCCTACTGTTGCTGTCGCTGCCGGTGCTCGCCGGCGCCATCACGATGATGCTGACCGACCGCAATTTCGGCACCACCTTCTTCGCTCCCGATGGCGGCGGTGACCCGCTGCTGTTCCAGCATCTGTTCTGGTTCTTCGGTCACCCCGAAGTGTACATCCTGATCCTGCCCGGCTTCGGCATGATCAGCCAGATCGTCTCGACCTTCTCGCGCAAGCCCGTGTTCGGCTATCTCGGCATGGCCTACGCCATGGTCGCGATCGGCGGCATCGGCTTCGTGGTCTGGGCGCACCACATGTACACGGTCGGCATGTCCTCGGCGACGCAGGCTTATTTCGTCGCCGCCACCATGGTGATCGCGGTGCCGACCGGCGTGAAGATCTTCTCCTGGATCGCCACGATGTGGGGCGGCTCGATCGAGTTCCGCGCGCCGATGCTGTGGGCCGTGGGCTTCATCTTCCTGTTCACGGTCGGCGGCGTCACCGGCGTCGTGCTGGCGAATGCCGGCGTCGACCGCGTGCTGCAGGACACCTACTACGTCGTCGCGCACTTCCACTACGTGCTGTCGCTCGGCGCCGTGTTCGCCATCTTCGCCGGCTGGTACTACTGGTTCCCGAAGATGTTCGGCTACATGTACAATGAGGGCATCGCGAAGGCGCACTTCTGGGTCACCTTCGTCGGCGTGAACCTGGTGTTCTTCCCGCAGCACTTCCTCGGCCTGTCGGGCATGCCGCGCCGCTACGTCGACTATCCCGATGCCTATGCCGGCTGGAACCTGGTGTCGTCGATCGGCTCCTACATCTCGGCCTTCGGCGTCCTGATCTTCATCTACGGCGTGGTCGAAGCCTTCATGCGCAAGCAGCAGGCGGCGGCCAATCCGTGGGGACCGGGCGCGACCACCCTGGAATGGACCCTGTCGTCGCCGCCGCCGTTCCACCAGTTCGAGGTCCTGCCGAAGGTGCAGTGATCCCCGTTCTCCGACGCGGCGCCCTCCGGCGCCGCGTCGATCTCTCCGGCCGCTGCGCCGTTGCTGGCCTCGACCGGATCTCTGAAGCGACGTGCTGAAGCCTCTCGTTCAGCGCCTTTGAATTGAAGTCTGGATTCATCGTGTCGGTCATCGATCAGAACGCCATCGCCGTCGGCCCGCGGATTTCCGAGGCCGATGTCGGCGACTATCTCGCGCTCCTCAAGCCGCGGGTGATGTCGCTCGTGATCTTCACGGCGCTGATCGGCCTCCTGATCGCTCCCGGCCATTTCCATCCCGTGCTTGCGATCACCTCGCTGCTGTGCATCGCCGTCGGCGCGGGCGCCTCCGGCGCGTTGAACATGGCGCTGGAAGGCGACATCGACTCGCTTATGTCGCGCACCGCCAACCGCCCGATCCCGCGCGGGCGCGTCACCCGCCAGGAGGCGCTGGCCTTCGGCATTACGCTGTCGTTCTTCTCGGTGCTGACGCTCGGTATCCTCGTCAACTGGTTCGCCGGCGCGCTGCTCGCCTTCACGATCTTCTTCTACGTCGTGATCTACACGCTGTGGCTGAAGCGCTGGACCGCGCAGAACATCGTCATCGGCGGCGCCGCCGGCGCGCTGCCGCCGGTCGTGGCCTGGGCTGCGGCCACCGGCGGAATCGCGCCGGAGCCGCTCTGGCTGTTCCTGATCATCTTCTTCTGGACCCCGCCGCATTTCTGGGCCCTGGCGCTGTTCCGCAGCGACGATTATGCCCGCGCCGGCGTGCCGATGCTCCCGGTGGTCGCAGGTCCCGACGCCACCCGGCTGCAGATCCTGCTCTACACCATCGTGCTGGTGGCGGTCGCCGCCGCGCCCTGGCCGCTCGGCTATTTCGATGCCGTCTACGGCGTCGTGTCGCTGGCGCTCGGCGCCGGCATGCTGTGGCTCGCCATCGAGGTGTTCCGCAAGCGTGAGCGCCTCACCTCGCTGCGCGCCAACCGCAAGCTGTTCGCCTTCTCGATCCTGTATCTGTTCGCGCTGTTCGCGACGCTCGGCCTCGAGGCGATCGCGCGCATGATCGCACCGCTGATCTGGTGAGGGAGCGCGGGGCAGGAAAGCATGGCGACCGCGATGGCAGATCCGAATGAGTCCGAGGGCATCGTCCTCACCGAGGCGCAGCTGCGCAGCCGCCGCCGCCGCTCGATCGCCATTGCGCTCGCGCTCGGCGTGCTCGTGGTGCTGTTCTTCGCCGTCACCATGGTGAAGGGCCCGATCGTGCTGAAACGGCCGATGTAGAGGTTCGCGATGGACACGACCGACCAGGGCCAATCGACCAACGCGCCGGCCGCACCGGCATCGGCGCCGCGCGGCATCGGCCGCGACGCGCTGGTCGGCGGCATCTGCGGCGCGGTCGTGGTGCTGATGGTCGGCGCCTCCTATGCGGCCGTGCCGTTCTACAACTGGTTCTGCCGCGCCACCGGCTTCAACGGCACCACCCAGGTCGCGACCTCGGCGCCATCTTCCGCGCCGCTGGCGCGCCGCATCAGCGTGCGCTTCGACGCCAATGTCGCCGGCGGGCTGCCCTGGAAATTTGAGCCGGAGAAGACCGAGATCGAGGTCGCGATCGGCGAGGTGGTGACGGTGTACTACACCGTCACCAACCAGGCGGCGCGCACCACCATGGCGCAGGCCGCCTACAACGTGACGCCGCTGACCTCGGGCGCCTATTTCCAGAAGATCAACTGCTTCTGCTTCACCGAGCAGACCATGGCGCCGGGCGAGACCCGCGAGATGCCGGTCGTGTTCTACGTCGATCCGGCGATCACGGCCGACCACGAGAACGATTCGCTGAAGACGATCACGCTGTCCTACACCTTCTATCCCGTCCGCGATGCCGCGCCGAAGCCGGTCGCCGCGGGCGAGCCGGACAAGCCGCGGGGCAACCTATGACCACGCGGCTGTCCGATATCCGGGGACCAATTTTGAACGACTGCGTGCCGGGGCGACCGGCATCGATCTGGGGAGAGACTTGCCATGGCTGAGGCGCACGCCAAGCATCACGACTACCATCTGGTTGATCCGAGCCCGTGGCCGTTCGTCGGCTCGGTGTCGGCCTTCATCATGGCGTTCGGCGCGATCGCCTGGATGCACAAGATGTTCGGCGCCGCGCCGATCGTGTTCGGTATCGGCACCATCGGCGTGCTCTACACCATGGCGAGCTGGTGGGGCGACGTCATCAAGGAAGCCCAGTACAAGGGCGACCACACCCGCGTCGTGCAGCTGCATCACCGCTACGGCATGATCCTGTTCATCGCCTCCGAGGTGATGTTCTTCGTCGCCTGGTTCTGGGCCTATTTCAACGTTGCGCTGTTCCCGAATTTCGAGGTGCAGGCCACCCGCGACGCGCTGATCGGCGGCGTCTGGCCGCCCAAGGGCATCGAGACCTTCGATCCCTGGCACCTGCCGCTGCTCAACACGCTGATCCTGCTGACTTCGGGCACCACCGTGACCTGGGCGCATCACGCGCTGCTCGAGGGCGACCGCAAGGGCCTGAAATACGGCCTGATCCTCACCGTGCTGCTGGGCGCGACCTTCACCTGCGTGCAGGCCTATGAGTACAGCCACGCGACGTTCTCGTTCGCCGGCCACATCTACGGCGCCACCTTCTTCATGGCGACCGGCTTCCACGGCTTCCACGTGCTGGTCGGCACGGTGTTCCTGATCGTGTGCCTGATCCGCGCCTATGCCGGTCACTTCACGCCCAAGCAGCATCTCGGCTTCGAGTTCGCCGCCTGGTATTGGCACTTCGTCGACGTGGTGTGGCTGTTCCTGTTCCTCTGCATCTACGTCTGGGGCCACGGCGCCGAGTCGATGGCGCACGGCGCGCACTGACGCGAACGGCGCATCGGTTACGCCGAACGTGATATGGAAGGGCGGCCGTCGGGCCGCCCTTTTCGTTGGGCGGCTCCCGCCGCTTGATCCAAAAGTGATCCGCGTTCGCGGCCGCCGGCTGTATCACCGAAAGGCGCGCCGCGTCCGCCACCCCTGGGGCAAGACACCATGACCGCTCATCCTCCCGTCACCTTGGCCCAGACCATCCTGCGCGGCCTCGCCTGCCGCTGCCCGCGCTGCGGCCAGGGCAAGCTGTTCGACGGCTTCCTCAACCTGCGCAAGCGTTGCGAGGTCTGCGACCTCGACAACGCCTTCATCGACACCGGCGACGGTCCGGCGATCTTCATCATGATGCTGGCCGGCGCCATCGTGGTCGGTGCCGCCCTGATCGTCGAGGTGAAGTACCAGCCGCCGTTCTGGGTGCATGCCGCGCTGTGGGGCCCGCTGATCCTGGTGACGACCCTGCTGCCGCTGCGCGCAATGAAATCGCTGCTGATCGCCCTGCAATTCCACCACAAGGCCGCCCCCGGCCGCCTGGTCGACAAGACCCCGCAATGAGGCAGCACTTGCGCGTTCGAGCCGACCATCCGCGCCGCGCCGACGGTGCACCCCCCTCCCCCTTGCGTGGAGGGGTCGGGGGTGGGGGGCGCTCAGCAAAGACTCCCGCTGGGGTCACCCCCCTCCCCAGCCCTCCCCCACAAGGGGGGAGGGAGCGCACTGTCTCCCGGGTGAGAGCAGACTGCTTTCTCACGCGCCTGAGCGTCTTCCTGTTTGACTCGTTCGCCCCCAGTGAATGGGACTGCGGCCGTCGCCGCGGGCCCGCTCCGCTCCCTCCCCCCTTGTGGGGGAGGGCTGGGGAGGTGGGTAACCCCGACGGCAGTCGTTGCTGGGCCACCCCCACCCCCAACCCCTCCCCGCAAGGGGGAGGGGAGCGCACCGTCCGTGCCGGGAGAGCCTCGACAAACTCGCGGACGGCTCCGCAATGACGAGTGCGACGAGCCGCAAGACCTCCTCCCGCGCCTTCGCCGCGTTCACCGTCGTGATGGTCGCGCTGTTCATTGGCCTCGGCGTCTGGCAGCTTCAGCGCCGTGCCGCCAAGCACGCGCTGATTGCGGCCCTCACCGAACGCGTCGTCGCCTCGCCCGCACTGCTGCCGCCGACAAGCGAGTGGCCCACACTGACGCCCGGGCGCGACGAATTCCGCCGCGTAAGCTTCACCGCGGCTTACGCCAAGCTCCCCGACGCCATGGTCTACAGCGCCGGCTCGGCCGTGCGCGAGGACGTCTCCGGCCCCGGCACCTGGGCCTTCCTGCCGGCCCGCCTCGCGTCCGGCGAAACCATCGTGATCGACGCCGGCTTCGTCGCCAACACCATGCAGGAGCGCAGCATCCAGGACCGCCAGGTCGGCAAGCTCGTCACCGGCGCGCCGGTGACGCTGACCGGCTATCTGCGCTTCCCCGAAGCCGCCGGCCTGCTGACCGCCGCCGAGAATCGCGACAAGCGCCTGTGGTTCACCCGCGACCACCTCGCCATGGCCCGCGCGCTCGGCTGGGGCGAGGTCGCGCCGTTCTACATCGATCTTGAATCGCCCGTGCCCGACAACGGCATTCCCAAGCCCGGCCCGCTGTCGCCGCACCTGCGCGACGAGCACATGCAATATGCCATCACCTGGTTCTCGCTCGCCGCCGCGCTGATCGCGGCCTTCGCGATCTGGGCCAGGGGACGGCGCAGGGCCGATCGATCAACCCCGTAGCCCGCATGAGCGAAGCGACATGCGGGATCACCTCGACCGCCTTGCTGGTCCCCGCATGTCGCTACGCTCATGCGGGCCAGGCTACGATCGCGTCGGCAAAACGCCGCTTGACTTAGAGTGCGCTCGAACCCGTAGCCTGTCGGGCGTCGTGAATGGAGATCGAGCGCGCATGAAGATCGGCGAACTGGCCAGGCAGTCGGGGCTGACCGCCCACACGATCCGCTACTACGAGCGCATCGGACTGCTGCCCAGGGCCGATCGCGATCATGCCCGCCAGCGGGACTACGACGCATCGATCCTGACCTGGATCGAATTCCTCGGCCGTCTCAAGGCCACGGGAATGCCGATCCGGGACATGCTCCGTTATGCGGAGTTGCGCGCGGGCGGCGCCGCCACCGAGCCGGAGCGACGCCGGTTGCTGGAGCGGCATCGCGAGGCGGTTCGGGCGCAGGTCGCCACGTTGCAGGATTGCCTTCTCGTTCTCGACGGCAAGATCGCCGGCTATGTCGGCAGCAGCGAGAGGACTGATGAGCATGACGCAATCCATCCCGAACCGATCCGCAACCGCGAGCACGACGTCCTCCGGCGCCGACACCGATCAGGACCGGCTGGCGCGCGGCCGGCGCGCGCTCGATAGGATCGACGGCGAGGCCGGGCACAACGTGATCGCCGCGCTCGCCGACATCGCGCCTGACTTCGCCACCTACGTGATCGAGTTTCCGTTCGGCGACATCTATTCGCGCCCCGGTATCGATCTGCGCAGCCGCGAGATCGCGACCATCGCGGCCCTGACCGCGCTCGGCAATGCCAGCCCGCAATTGAAGGTGCATATTCACGCTGGCCTCAATGTTGGCCTCAGCCGCGCCGAGATCACCGAGGTGATCATGCAGATGGCGGTCTATGCCGGCTTTCCCGCCGCGCTCAACGGGCTGTTCGCGGCCAAGGCGGTGTTCGCGGAGGCCGATGCGAAGGCGAGTGAGGCCGCATCGGTCTGAGCGACGACCGCCGAGCTCGTCGCCCGCATGAGCGAAGCAAGATGCGGGACCAATGCCGCCCCGCATCGCTGCAGCCCAAGCGGGCGACCGCTATGTCTCGATCGCCCGCACGCTGCCGGCCACCTTCACCGGCGCACCTGCCGCTCCGTCCAGGTCGACCTGCAGCCCGCACGGCACGCCCATGTCCTCGCCCTGGCGGATCATGATCGGCCCTTGCGCCGGCCAGGCCAGCTCACGCAGATAGCCGGCGAGTGCCGCGGCGGCAGCACCCGTCGCGGGATCCTCATAGACGCCGCCGAACGGGAACGGATTGCGGGCGTGGATGAGCTGCGGCGTCTCGACATGGATGAGGGCAAAGGTGCAGAAGCGCTCGCGTTGCGCCAGCGCCTGGCCCCGGCTGAAATCATAACTCATCGCAGCGAGGCGGCCGCGCTGGCGCAGCGCGATCACCGGGTGATCCATGCCGGCGTGAGCCAGGACCGGCGGAATCCGCGGATCGAGATCGTCATGCGTCAGGCCGAACAGCGCCAGGATCTCCTCGACCGCCAGCGCGGAGAGCGCGCGCGTGCGCGTCGGCGGCGAGCTGAACGCCGCGCTCCATTCCGTTGCCGAATGCACGCCTTCAACGGTGATCTCGGCATGGTTGAGCCGCAACGCAAACCGGCCGGAGCCCTGCTGCCTGGCCAGCGCCGCGCCCAGCGCAATCGTCGCATGCCCGCAGAAATCCACCTCGGCCTCGGGTGCGAAATAGTGCACCCGCCATGCATCTCCGTCCGGCGCCGCGAACGCCGTCTCGGAATAGCCGATCTCCGCCGCCATCGCCTGCATCACGGCAGCTTCGGGCAAGGAGTCGCCGATGACGACACCGGCCGGATTGCCGCCGCGTGAGCCGTCGGTGAAGGCTGCGATACGCTGGATGATCATGACGGGACTCGCGCTCGATCGTTGTCTCGGAATCCTAGGCGGCCGGAGCCCGCAAGTGAAGAGGGGCCGAAGGACCGGTCGCCGCGCGGCTCCGCTTCACCTCGTCGAAAACGCGTGCTCCCATCACAGCGTGACTTCACCGTGCGGATGGTGGTTATGGACGACACCGAAAGCCGGCAGACTGGGCCGGCCCACAAAGCGTGCCGGCCTGATCTCGTCGGACCTGAGTCGCCCGACGGGCAGTCAGGACCGCCGCCGACGGTCACACGAACTGATAAGTTCGGCTGCGCGTGAAATCCGTTTTTCTCAGCGAATCCAGAGCGGTCAACGTATTCAGCCCGGCTCGCTCGAGAATTTCACTTTCATATTTTCCGAAATCATGATTGTATCCCTGCATCCCGCCTCAAAGCGAGGGGCGTACGCGTCGTCACGGACGTGAGGTGGGATGCGATGGACGGGCGGGCAGCAACTGACGAGTGCGGCCTGAACGGACGGCGAAGTCGCGTGGTCCTGACACCCCGACGCTGGTGTCCTGCGGGAGCGCTCAGGCGCTGTCGCTCACGGTGGCCAGAAAGCCCGGTGCACCGAGGAGAGCGCGTATAAGACGTAACCCATCGCGCAGGGAAGGCCGGGTCGCTCTGGCTGAACCTGTGGTTCCTGCCCCGTGCATTCTTGTTCGCACGGGGGCCGCGGGTGCCAGCCGGCATCCGGTCTTCCCTGCGCCCTCTGCTTCATGGAGGGAGGAGTTTCCGCACAGCTCGGGCGCAATCGCGTTGCGAGACCGCAGCCACACGCTCGGTCGTCATTCCGGGGCGGGCCGCGCAGCGGCACGAGCCCGGAATCCATACTCCCGGTCGTGGTTATGGATTCCGGGCTCGCGCTTCGCGCGCCCCGGAATGACGAAGGGGAGAGATCGTGACGATGTCCTATCATTCGCTTGTTCGTTCGAAGTGCCCGGCTTGACGCCACCGGCACCCTCGTCATCCCGCGCGCTGGCGGTGATCCTGTCCCCGCGGCGGCGCGGTCGATCATCGGCGGCGCGGCCCAATGGGTCGCCCGGTCAAGCAGGGCGATGACAGCGGTGGGGAGGCGAGATCGGGCATCGAAGTGCATGACGGGAGGGCAGGGGCGGAGGACGGTCGCCTGACGTTGTCCCACCCAAGCCATGCGCCCCGTAACCCCGCCGTAACCCGCCGTCGTGACCATTCCCGGCCCAACAACCGGTTTCGCAGCCTCCCCAAAACCATTATGGTGCCGGACCATGTTGCCGCCAGGCGGTTCCGATATCGAGTTCAATCAACAGGTTATGGCCTGGTGACACAGGTCAGGAGAGCGGTTTGACGCGCTATGTTTCGACCCGCGGGGAGGCCCCCGCGCTCACCTTCTGCGATGTGATGCTGACCGGGCTCGCCCGCGACGGCGGCCTGTACGTGCCCGAGACCTGGCCGCAGCTGTCGGCGGAGACCATCGCGGGATTCTTCGGCCGGCCCTATTGGGAGGTCGCGGTCGAGGTCATCAAGCCGTTCGTCGCCGGCGAGATCTCCGATGCCGAGCTCGGCCGCATGGCCAACGAAGCCTACGCCACGTTCCGCCATCCTGCGGTGGTGCCGCTCGACCAGATCGCCCCGCACCAGTTCGTGCTCGAGCTGTTCCACGGCCCGACCCTGGCGTTCAAGGACGTCGCGATGCAGCTGATCTCGCGGCTGATGGACCACGTGCTGGCCAAGCGCGGCGAGCGCACCACGATCGTGGTCGCGACCTCCGGCGACACCGGCGGCGCCGCGGTCGAGGCCTTCGCCGGCCGCGACAATGCCGATCTGATCGTGCTGTTCCCGAACGGCCGCATCTCCGAGGTGCAGCGCCGCATGATGACGACGTCAGGCGCGTCGAACGTGCATGCGCTGGCGATCGAAGGCCATTTCGACGACTGCCAGGCGATCGTGAAGGGCCTGTTCAACAATCACGGCTTCCGCGACTCGGTTTCGCTGTCCGGCGTCAACTCGATCAACTGGGCCCGTGTCGTCGCCCAGGTCGTCTATTACTTCACGTCAGCGGTCGCCGTCGGCGCGCCGCATCGCGCCGTCGACTTCACCGTGCCCACCGGCAATTTCGGCGACATCTTCGCTGGCTACGTCGCCAAGCGCATGGGGCTGCCGGTGCGCACGCTTCGCGTGGCCACCAACGTCAACGATATCCTCGCCCGCACGCTGGCCACCGGGATCTATGAGGTGCGCGAGGTGCATGAGACGACCACGCCGTCGATGGACATCCAGGTGTCGTCGAACTTCGAGCGGCTGTTGTTCGAGGCCGGCGGCCGCGACGCCGGCACCGTGCGGCGGCTGATGGAGGGTCTGAAGCAGTCCGGCCGCTTCGTTCTTCCCGATGCGATGCTGGCGGCGATCCGCGCCGATTTCGATGCCGGTCGTGCCGACGAGACCGAGACGGCGGCGGCGATTCGCGCTGCCTTCCGCGAGGCCGGCGATCTCGTCGATCCGCACACCGCGGTCGCGCTCGCCGTGGCCGATCGCGACGGCACGGATCTGTCCGTGCCGAACATCGTTCTCGCGACAGCGCATCCCGCCAAATTCCCCGACGCGGTGGAGGCCGCCTGCGGACAGCGTCCGCATCTGCCGGTCTGGCTGGAAGGGCTGATGAGCAAGCGCGAGGATTCAAGGATCATGCGGAACGATCAGGCCGAGGTGGAGAAATTCATCCGCTCGGTCAGCCGGGCCGCCAAGCAGGGAATCGCATGATGGGCGTGGAAGTCACCAAGCTGCCGACGGGGCTGACGGTCGTCACCGACACGATGCCGCATCTGGAGACGGCGGCGCTCGGCGTCTGGGCCGGGGTCGGCGGCCGCGACGAGAAGCCGGATGAGCACGGCATCTCGCATCTCCTCGAACACATGGCGTTCAAGGGCACCACGACCCGCAGCGCGCGCGAGATCGTCGAGGCGATCGAGGCGGTCGGTGGCGACTTGAATGCCGGCACCTCGACCGAGACTACCGCCTATTACGCGCGCGTGCTCAAGGCCGACGTTCCGCTGGCCCTTGACGTGCTGTCCGACATCCTCGCCAATCCGTCCTTCGTGCCCGAGGAGCTGGAGCGCGAGAAGAACGTCATCGTGCAGGAGATCGGCGCGGCGCAGGACACGCCCGACGACGTCGTGTTCGAGCATCTCAACGAGCTCTGCTTCCCCGACCAGCCGATGGGCCGCTCGCTGCTCGGCACCGCCAAGACGCTCGAGGCGTTCGACCGCGACAAGCTGCATGGCTATCTGTCGACGCATTATCGCGGGCCCGACATGGTGGTCGCCGCGGCTGGCGCCGTCGATCATCAGCGCGTGGTCGAGGACGTGACCAAGCGATTCGCCAGCTTCAATGGCGGTCCCGCGCCGAAGCCGCAGCCGGCTGCGTTCGGCAAGGGCGGCTCGCGCGTCGTGCATCGCGACCTCGAGCAGGCGCATCTGACGCTCGCGCTGGAGGGCGTGCCGCAGGCCGATCCGTCGCTGTTCTCGCTGCAGGTCTTCACCAACATCCTCGGCGGCGGCATGTCGTCCCGGCTGTTCCAGGAGGTGCGCGAGAACCGGGGCCTCTGCTACTCCGTCTACACGTTCCACGCGCCCTACAGCGACACCGGCTTCTTCGGCCTCTACACCGGCACCGATCCGGCCGACGCGCCGGAAATGATGGAGGTCGTGGTCGACATCATCGGCAATGCGGTGGAGACGCTGAGCGAGGCCGAGGTCGCCCGCGCCAAGGCGCAGATGAAGGCCGGGCTTCTGATGGCGCTGGAAAGCTGCAGCGCCCGCGCCGAACAGCTCGCGCGTCACATCCTCGCCTATGGCCGGCCGCAGACCCTGCAGGAGATGGTCGCCAAGATTGAGGCCGTGAGCGTTGAAAGCACCCGCGATGCCGCGCGTGCGCTCCTCGCACGCAGCAAGCCGGCCGTGGTTGCGCTCGGGACCGGCAGGGGTCTGGACACGGCGGTGAGTTTCGCCGAAGGTCTGACCGGGCCGAAGTCGAAGGCCCAACTGCATTGAGCATGGGTCCTCACACGCAAGGCATCGGGCGGGTCGTCCCCGCCGGGCGCTGCGACCGTGGATTCGGGAGCTGAAACGCAGGGGGAGCATCACCGATGGCCCTGTTCCGTCTACCGTCCAGTGGACCGGCTGCGCTCGCTCCGCGCGGCAACGGCCTGCTGCTGCGTTCGCCGCAGATGGCCGATTGCGCGCAATGGGCGCGGCTGCGCGAGATCAGCCGCGAATATCTGACGCCGTGGGAGCCGATCTGGCCGTCCGACGACCTGACGCGCTCCGGCTTCCGCCGCCGGCTTCGCCGTTATGCCGAGGACATCTCGGCCGACCGCTCCTATCCGTTCATCGTCTTCCGCGAGCAGGATGGCGCCATGCTGGGCGGCATCACGCTGGCCAATGTCCGCCGCGGCATCGTCCAGGCCGGCACCATCGGCTATTGGATGGGGCAGCCGCATGCCCATCGCGGCTACATGACCACGGCACTCAAGCTGCTGCTGCCGACCTTGTTCGGCGAGCTCAATCTGCACCGGGTCGAGGCCGCCTGCATTCCGACCAATACGCCCTCCATCCGTGTGCTCGAGAAGTGCGGTTTCACCCGGGAAGGGCTGGCGCGGCGCTATCTCTGCATCAACGGGGTCTGGCAGGACCACTACCTCTATGGCCTGCTGCAGGAGGATTTCAGGGGGTGAATTGTGATCGGGCGGGCGTCGGGAGGTCGCGGATCGGGGCTGGTCCGGCGCTCTGAAATGGGTATAGACGGCCAGTGCGGCTGCCCCATGTTCCGCCAGGATCGCGCCAGTGCGCGTGGGGGCCGGACGACCGAGATGCCGGGGATTTCGAGAATGCGACAGACATGTGTGATTCGGGTTGGGACACTGGCCGCCCTGCTGCTGGCCCTGGGCGCGACGGGCGCCGCGCCGCCGGCCGCGGCGCAATCGCTGACCGACCGGTTCAAGAGCCTGTTCGGCGGCGGTTCGGATGACAAGGGCCAGTCCAATCTGCCGGCCAGCGGCGGGCCGCCGGACGATCCCACGGATGGGCTGACCTGCCCTCCTGTGAACATCCGCGCGGGAGCTTCGACCTACTCGGTGGCCGCGCCCGGCAAGCAGGCGGTCGGCAATGACGTCAGATTTCAGGCGTCGATCACCAAGACCGCGCGCGAGTGCAACCTCAACGGCGCCGAGATCATCGGCAAGATCGGCATCCAGGGGCGGGTCGTAGCCGGCCCGGCCGGCGCGCCCGCGACGGTCGATATCCCCATGCGCATCGCGGTGGTGCAGGGCGGCATCGGCGAGAAGGTGATCGCCACCAAGGCCTACCGGACCACGGTGCAGATGACCGCCGACGGCAGCGTGCCGTTCACGATCGTGGCCGAGGACATGGTCTACCCGGTGCCGCCGCCCGGCTCCAACGCCGACAATTACGTCTTCTACATCGGCTTCGATCCGCAGGCGCTGGCGCCGGAGCGCGGCAAGAAGCGGAAGTGACGACCTCCGCGGGTGCGGGGGCGACGGCGGAGAGAGGCTTGGAAAGCAAAAGGCCGGTGCGGGGCACCGGCCTTTTGGAAGATGTTGGATGTTCGGGTCGCCGCTCAGTTCAGCTTGCGGCTGACTTCGGCGATGCCCTTGGCGACGAGGTCTTCGCCGAGAGCGCCCTTGACCGATTGCGACAGCACGGTCGCGGCGGCCTGGACGGCGGCGTCGGCCGCGGCGGCCCGGACATCGGCAAGCGCCTGGGCTTCGGCGAGGGCGATCTTGCTCTCGGCGGCCTTGGTGCGACGGGCGACGAAGTCTTCCATCTTGGCCTTGGCCTCCGCCGCGATGCGCTCGGCTTCCGCCTTGGCGCTCGTGACGATCTCCTCGGCCTCGCGCTCGGCGCTGGCGCGGCGGGTCTTGTAGTCGGCGAGCACCTTGGCCGCCTCGTCCTTGAGCCGCTTGGCCTCGTCCAGCTCGTTCTTGATGCGCTCGGCACGGTGGTCGAGCGCCTTCAGGACCATGCGGTGGACGCCGAGATAGGCGAACAGGCCCATCAGGATCACGAAAGCGATCGCAACCCAGGTTTCCGGATCAGCGAGCAAATGCATCAGGCTGTTCCCTTCAACGATGCATCGACCGCAGCTTCCACCGTCTTGGCCGCAGGGGCCTTGCCGGTGAGCTGCAGCACGATCGCGCTGGCGGCATCCGAGGCGATACCACGGACATTGCTCATTGCGGTCGCACGGGTCGTGGCGATGGACGTCTCGGCCGCCGCGAGCTTGGCCGCGAGGCTGTCTTCCAGCGCCTTGCGTTCGGCATCCGAGGAGGCCGCGAGCTTGTCGCGGGTCTCGGCACCGATCGCCTGGGCGCGGGCACGAGCCGTCGCCAGCTCGGTCTCATACGCCTTCATCGCGGCTTCGGATTCATCCTTCAGCCGCTGCGCTTCGGCCAGGTCGCCGTCGATCGCCTTCTGGCGGGCGTCGATGACAGCCCCAACCTTCGGAAGCGCCACACGCGAGACGATCACGTACAGCGCCACGAAGGCGATCACCAGAGAGACGATCTGGGAGGGAAAGGTTTCCTTCGAGAACGGAGGAAACCCATGTCCGCCATCGGCCTCGGTATGGGCGCTTGCGCCGCCCTTGGCCGCGCCGCCCTTGGCCTCACCATGACTTTCAGCCACGGGCTTCTCCTGTCCGGCTCAGGCCGTCTTAGACGGCGTACAGCAGGAGCAGGGCGATCAGCAGCGAGAAGATGCCGAGCGCTTCGGTCACCGCGAAGCCGAAAATCAGGTTGCCGAACTGGCCCTGGGCGGCCGACGGGTTGCGCAGAGCAGCCGACAGGTAGTTGCCGAAGATGATGCCGATGCCGGCACCCGCGCCACCCATGCCGATGCAGGCAATGCCCGCGCCAATGTACTTCGCTGCGACCGGATCCATGACGAACTCCTTTGAGAGGTTAGGTAGAGAGGGCCGGATCAGTGGCCCGGATGGATAGCATCGTTGAGATAGATGCAGGTGAGGATCGTGAAGACGTAGGCCTGGAGGAACGCGACCATCAGCTCGAGGCCGGTCAGGGCGACCGTGAGACCGAGCGGCAGCAGCGCGCCGACCTTGCCGACGAAGCCGAGCGCGCCGAGCATGGTCACGAAGCTCGCGAACACCTTCAAGGTGACGTGGCCGGCCAGCATGTTGGCGAACAGACGGACGCTGTGCGAGATCGGGCGGGAGAAGAAGGAGATGATTTCGATCACGACCACCAGCGGCAGGATCACCGCGGGGATGCCGGAGGGCACGAACAGCTTAAAGAACTTCAGGCCGTTCTTGTAGAAGCCGTAGATGATGACCGTCAGGAACACCAGGAGCGCCAGCGAGAAGGTAACGATGATGTGGCTGGCGACGGTGAAGGTGTAGGGGATGATGCCGACGATGTTCGAGACGAAGATGAACATGAACAGCGAGAACACCAGCGGGAAGAACGTCATGCCGTGCGAGCCGGCGCTGGTTCTGATGGTGTTGGCCACGAACTCGTAGGACAGCTCGACCATCGACTGGAACCGGCCCGGGACGAGCGCGCGTCCGGCGGCCATCATCATGACGGCGATGAGCACGACCGCGAGCAGCATGTACGCGGACGAATTGGTGAAGGCGATCTCCTGATTGCCGATATGGCCGATCGTGAAGATCTTGTTGAGCTGGAATTGATGGATCGGATCGATCATCCGCGTGGCGTCTCAGTTGTTCACCGGCCACGCCGGCGCTTTGCAATTCACTCGTTGGTCTTCCGCCCTGAGGTCTTCCGCACGGATCTCATTGGCGGGGCCTGTCGGGGGCGACGCCTGCAGATCTGACCACGTTCAACACGCCGGCGGCGAAGCCGAGCAGGAAAAACACGATAAATCCGAAGGGCGATGTCGACAGCAAGCGGTCGAAGCCCCAGCCAAGCACCGCGCCGACGAGGACACCGGCGATCAACTCGGAGGACAGTCGCAGGCCACGCGCCATGGCCGAAGCCCGGGCTGCAGTGTCACCGCCGCTGTTTCCAGGTTGATCAGCCCCTACCTTTCGGCCGTCGCGAAATTCGGACAACCGTTGGTCGAGACTTCCGAGCCTTGCGGAAAGCGCAACCTCATCGGGCGACTTGTCGCGATCTCCGTGTCCGCTGCGCTCGCTCGTGCCATCCGCCATGTGCTTGTCCGCCATGTGTGGAGACCCGAGCCGTTGCTGCGAGTTTCAGGAAATAGCGCCCCATCGCCCTTTAAAGCCGCGCGGACCATACTGACCGCATCCCCCCAAGTCAAGATTGCGTGTTGAACTGTTAGATGCCTGAATTTGCTCGTTTTCTCGGCTTTTTCGTCAGATCGGGCCGACGTGTCACCGCGCCGCATCAACAGTGTTCTGTGCAGTTGCAATGCTGCTCCGATCGGCGCGGTCACCACCGCGCCGGCGCGACGCGCGCGCTTGACGTTGGTTCCGGGCCTGCGCCGCCTGCACCACCCGCCGCCGCGTTGAAATCCGCATGCGTCACGCCTACGTCGGGAACGGCGGTTCGGCCTGTGGCAGCTCATCGCACGGAGCGGAATGTCATGGCGTCGACACAATGCAGGCGTGCATGGCCGCCGTCCTGAATCGCGCGTCGTGGCGCCTTGGAGGCTCGGCCAGTCATGAATCTCATGCAACCCTATCGGCAGCCTCTCCTGGTTCCCTTGGTCCTCTTCTTGGTCCTTTTGGCGTTCGGTGGCCTGGGCGGGCCCGCATCGGCCGATGACGCCGCGCCAGACGGCGACAAGGGCCGCTACACGATGTCGACGACGCCCGATGGCGTGGTCCGGCTCGACACCCGGACCGGCGCGGTCTCGACCTGCAACAACAATTCCGGCTCCGGCTGGGCTTGCTACGCCGTCCCCGACGAACGCGCGGCGCTGGATGCCGAGATCGGTCGGCTGCAGGCGGAGAATGAGAAGCTGAAGGCTCAACTCGCGTCGCGCGACCAGAGCATCTCCGGCAAGATCGACGAGCCGCTGCCGAAGGACCAGGCGCTGCCCAAGTCCGATCAGTTGAAGAAGGCCGAGCCCAAAGCGTCGGATTCCAAATCGGATTCCAAGTCTGCCGATGGAACGCGCAAGCTCGAGATCCCGTTGCCGAGCGACCAGGACATGGACCGCATGATGGGTTTCCTGGAGCAGGCCTGGCGCCGGCTGCTCGACATGGCCAACCGGGTGCAGAAGGACGTCTCGGGCAGGATCTGACCTTGGACAGGTGAGGCGAAACGTATGGCTGCAGGATCGATCACGCGGGCGACGCCGTCGCGCGTCGCCATCAACAGCGTCGTGACATCGAGCTTGATAGTGCAGACCGCCGGCCGCAGCTTCACCGACCTCACCCGCGACGTCCAGGCCTTCCTGCGCGAGATCGTTGCGGCCGAAGGCGCGGTCACGGTCTTCATCCGCCACACGTCGGCGTCGCTGACAATCCAGGAGAACGCCGATCCGACCGTGCTGCGCGATCTCACCACCGCGCTGTCGCGGCTCGCGCCGGAGGACGCCGGCTGGGTGCATGACACCGAAGGCCCGGACGACATGCCGGCCCATATCAAGACGCTGCTGAGTTCGGTGTCGCTGCAGGTGCCGGTGCGGGACGGCCGGATGCTGCTCGGCACCTGGCAGGCGATCTATCTGATCGAGCATCGCGCGCGGCCGCACGCCCGCGAGGTGGTGCTGCAGTTCATCGGCGCGGTCTGACCTCAAAGAGAAAACCCCTCGGCTGAAATGCGGAACGGCCGCGGAGCGATCCGCGGCCGTTCGTTCGACTGAGAAAGCGAGGCGAGCGGGGATGCCGCTCGCCTGACTGATTACTTCGCCTGGATGTCGACGTCCTTGGTCTCCGGCAGGAACAGGAAGCCGACCACCGCCGTGATCACCGCGAACGTGATCGGGTACCACAGGCCGGCATAGATATCGCCGGTCGAGGCCACGATCGCGAAGGCGGTGGCCGGCAGCAGGCCGCCGAACCAGCCGTTGCCGATGTGATAGGGCAGCGACATCGAGGTGTAGCGGATCTTGGTCGGGAACAGTTCGACCAGCATCGCCGCGATCGGGCCGTAGACCATGGTGACGAAGATCACCAGGATCAGCAGCAGGCCGATGATCGCTGCGACCTGCGGACGGAAGATGTCGAACGGATGCGCCATCTTCACGATCGCCGGGTTGCCCGCCTTCGGATAGCCAGCCTCGCCGATCGCCGCGGTGAGCGCCGGGTTACCCGTCTTGGCGTCGGTGTAGGGCACTTCCTTGCCGTTGAAGGTGACCTTCACGCCGGAGCCGGCCGGGCCAGGAACGGTCGAGTACTTGACCGAGGACTGGGCGAGGAAGGCGCGGGCGGTGTCGCAAGGCGCGGTGAAGACGCGGGTGCCGACCGGGTTGAACAGGTCGCCGCAACCAGCGGGATCGGCCACCACTTCCACCTTCGTCGCCTCGATCGCCTTCTCCAGCGCCGGGTTGGCGTTGGTGGTGATCATCTTGAAGATCGGGAAGAAGGTGAGCGCCGCGATCAGGCAGCCGCCCATGATGATCGGCTTGCGGCCGATCTTGTCCGACAGCACGCCGAAGAAGACGAAGAAGCCGGTGCCGAGCAGCAGCGACCAGGCGATCAGCAGGTTGGCGGTGTAGCCGTCGACCTTCAGGATCGATTGCAGGAAGAACAGCGCGTAGAACTGCCCGGTGTACCAGACCACGCCCTGGCCCATGGTGCCGCCGATCAGGGCCAGCAGCACGATCTTGGCGTTGCTCCAGTTGGCGAAGGACTCCGTCAGCGGCGCCTTCGAGCTCTTGCCCTCTTCCTTCATCTTCTGGAACACCGGCGACTCGTTCAAGCGCAGACGGATCCAGACGGAGATGCCGAGCAGCAGCACGGACACCAGGAACGGCACGCGCCAGCCCCATTTGGCGAAGTCCGCCTCGCCGATGATTGTGCGGGTGGCCAGGATGACCAGCAGCGACAGGAACAGGCCCATCGTCGCGGTGGTCTGAATGAACGATGTGTAGTAGCCGCGCTTGCCCATCGGAGCGTGCTCGGCGACGTAGGTCGCGGCGCCGCCATATTCACCGCCGAGCGCGAGGCCCTGCAGCAGGCGCAGACCGATCAGGATCACCGGCGCCGCGAAGCCGATGGTCTCGGCGTTCGGCAGGATGCCGACGACGAAGGTCGACAAGCCCATGATCAGGATGGTGACGAGGAAGGTGTATTTGCGGCCGACGATGTCGCCGATGCGGCCGAACACGATGGCGCCGAACGGGCGGACCAGGAAGCCGGCGGCGAAGGCCAGCAGGGCGAAGATGTCGCGGGTGGCCGGCGGATAGGCGGAGAAGAACTGCGCGCCGATGATCGAGGCCAGGGACCCGTACAGGTAGAAGTCGTACCACTCGAAGACAGTACCGAGCGAGGAAGCCAGAATGACGAAGCGTTCGTCCTTCGTCATGCCTCCCGTTCTCGCTGGTGTGGCGACCATTGTTGACATTGGCATTCGCTCCCCAAGATCGTTGTGATGATGGCTTCGTCTCCGCATGCCGGACTTGGACGGCTGACGTCGCGGAGGCCTTACGCCTTCAGTAACATTGCAGTGAAACCCGCCCCAATACGACTTTCGGCCCTGCCTGCGGCGCGCGATCGGAAAGATGGGGACATTGCGGCGGATCAAGTTCGTTGTGCGGTCGCCATGCTAGTGATGTTGCGTTGCACAAGGCGTGGATTAACTGCCTTCTCCGCAAGTGGAATTGCATGCTTGCATGCAACCGGTGGCCGGGCGAGTATTTCCGCAAGAGGTCGGCGAGCGTGCAGATGCAGCATGGCGTCGCCAGCGAGAAATCAGGTCAGGATTGTTCAAGTCAGGATTGGTTAAGTCAGGATTCATGGCGGCTGCCACCACCCATCTCGTCATTGCCGATGATCATCCGCTGTTCCGCAACGCGCTGCGGCAAGCCGTCGCGAGCGTGCTCAGCGAGGCCGTGATCGACGAGGCCGGCTCGTTCGAGGACCTGACCGCGCTGCTGGAGAAGGATTCCGAGGTCGACCTCGTCCTGCTCGACCTGACGATGCCCGGCATCTCCGGCTTTTCCGGCCTGATCTACCTGCGCGCGCAATATCCGGCGATTCCGGTGGTGATCGTGTCGGCCAGCGACGACGGCGCGACGATCCGGCGCTCGCTCGATTTCGGCGCCTCCGGCTTCATTCCGAAGCGCTTCGGCGTCGACGTCCTGCGCGACGCCATCATGAAGGTGATGGACGGCGACGTCTGGCTGCCGCCGGACACCGACCTCGCGGCCGGCGCCGATCCGGAGATGACGAAGCTGCGCGACCGTCTGGTCACCCTGACGCCGCAGCAGGTGCGCGTACTGATGATGCTGTCGCAGGGGCTGCTCAACAAGCAGATCGCCTATGAGCTCGGCGTCTCCGAGGCGACCATCAAGGCGCATGTCTCGGCCATCCTGCAGAAGCTCGGCGTCGAGAGCCGCACGCAGGCGGTGATTGCGGCCGCGAAGATCGCGGGAAGTGCCTGGCGGCAGGACGTGCCGACGGGGAAGTGAAGGACTGATCGCCTCAATAAGCACGCTGGGCATGACCATCTGCAGCGCCGCACTTCGCGCTAAATCCTCATGGTGAGGAGCGCCGCGCCGCACGCATCTTGACGTATGACGACACTGTCTCTGGCGCGGCGCGTCTCGAACCATGAGGCCCGACCGAGGCCTCGCCCTTCGAGACGCGCGCCTCGGGCGCGCTCCTCAGGGTGAGGAGCGGCATTTTCGGCGCGGGAGCCAAGGATCGAGTTGAGCAGGAAGCCAGGGTCTTTGTTAGATCCATCGCGACACACCTCCTCAGTCTCGCGGCGCCATCAGCGTCCGAGCTTTGAGCTTTACTCGCCCTCCTCAAGATAGAGGGCGCAGGGAAGGCCGAGCGCTGGCCGCGCCCGTGGCCCGCCTGCAACAAAAGAAGCAGGCGGCAGTCACCACAGGTCTGGCCTGATACACCCGGCCCTCCCTGCGCGATGGTTTTGACGGCTGCTCCGAGCTCTCCCCGGGGACCGGCGTTCTTGCCCCCGTCATCCGCAACATCGTCGTCACGGACTTGGCATCAGCACCGGGATGCCAGGACCACACGGCTTGACCGTGCGCGCCGGATCGTTCGTCCACGAGCATAAGCCCGCTGCGACCCGATGCGCCCACCGCATCCCGCACCCCACGTTCGTGACGATCGCGAAGCGCCCCTCATGACGGCACGGGACGACTCAATAAGTAGCATGAGTTCGGGGAAAAAGAAATCGGGAAGATGCTGGATTTTCGAATTTTGATGCCGGCCCCTGAACGCGCTCGTCATGACGGCAGGCGCTCCCACAGTCCGGCTTAGCGGATGGCACGCACACACGGAGGGGGCTGAGCCTCGAAACGGCGATTGACGCGGTGTATGTAAAGTATATTGTACTAGATAATGCATACAGGCTTGATGAAGTCGCTCCGGCTCGAGAGCTCCGGGATTCCGATCTACGTCCAGATTCGCGACCAGATTCTGCGAAGCTTGGGCGCGGGCGTCTTGCGCCCGGGTGACCGGATGCCGACCATGCGCGAGATGGCGGTTGCCTTGAAGGTCGATCTCAACACGGTTCGACACGCGTATGACGAGCTTGAGCGGATCGGTGCGATCACGCTCGTCCGCGGACGAGGAAGCTTCGTGGCTCAGCCGCCGCGGCCGCCGTCGGCGCGTGCGCTGGCTCAGCAGGTCGACAGCCTTGCCAAGCAGATGCTCGCGACGGCGGCCGCCGCCGGTGTCGATCCCATCGCGTTGGCGGAACGAATGATTGCGCTCGTCAAGCAGGAGACGTCGAATGACTAGATATCTCTCAACGAAAGGCACGAACCAACCCGCGATCGTGCTCGCCGTTCTTACGCTGGCGCTTGCGGGGGCGATCGCCGTGTTCGGGCGCGACTCCGGCTCGTCCGTCGCATATGCGGCCGCTGGGTCCCTCCTCGTCGTCGCATTTCTCATCCCGCAGGCCGTCATGATCGCCGACCAGTGGGAGCGAGCCGTCGTGCTCCGGCTTGGGCGCCTTGTGGGCGTTCGCGGTCCCGGCCTGTTTGTTATCGTGCCTTTCGTCGATCAGGTCGCTGTGTGGCTCGACCAGCGGATCCAAACCACCGAGATCAATGCCGAGCAGGCCTTGAGCAAGGACACCGTGCCGGTGAACATCGACGCCGTGGTGTTCTGGCAGATCCATGATCCCGAGCGCGTCGCCTTGGAGATCATCGACTACCGTCAGGCGATCACGCGCGTCGCGCAGACCTCGCTGCGCGAGATGGTTGGATCGTCACTGCTCTCGACCCTGCTGTCCGAGCGCAAGCAAGGCGACCAGCTGCTGCGCGAGGAGATCGGCCGCAAGACGGCGGATTGGGGCGTGGCGGTTCTGTCGGTTGAAATTCGCGACATCGGCGTGCCGCCGGCGCTGCAGGACGCGATGAGCCGCCAGGCGCAGGCCGAGCGCGAGCGGCTGGCGCGCGTCCTGTTAGGCCAGGCGGAGCAGGAGGTCGCGCAAAAGTTCGTCGAGGCCGCTGAGACCTACGCCCGCAGCCCGGCGGCGCTGCAGCTGCGCGCGATGAACATCATCTATGAGACCACCAAGGAGCGGGGAGCCACTATTCTGATCCCCACGGCCATGGTGGACGCCATGAATCCAGCTACGGTGTTGGGGATCGTCGCCGCGGCGAGCTAGACGAATATGTGTTGGAGAGTGCAAGCGATGAGCGGCCGCGCTGTCGACACAGGCGACGATCTGCTAGTTTCCGCGTCATGACGCGAACCAGTACCTGGGTCGAAACGACCGGCGGTCCCCATCTGCTGATCCCTGCCGAGTGCGTGTCAGATTGGCGCGGCATCGAGGGATGGAGCGATCACGACGACCCGGCCGATCAGAGCGATTATGCGCGCGCCTGCCGGGTGACGAATTGGCTTGGGGCGATCAACTGCGGGCAGGGTGTCGCCGTCGTGTTGTCCGGTGATGCCGGCGATGTGGCCTGGTACGCCGAGGACCGGGACGACGGGGGTTTCCTGGTGCAATGGATCGGCGTCAACGACGAGGGATTGATCGGTCCTGCTCTGCAGACGTCGCAACTGCGCGCTGATCTCGACGGCCCCGAAGCGGAGCGGCTCGAATTCGAGACCGGTGTGTCGGGTGTGATGTGGTTGATCGATGCGGCTGACTCAGGTGAGGATCGGCGCAGCAACCATCTGACGTTAGCGTTGCGGCGAGGGCGATATTGCGCGCGGGCAGCGTACCACCGCTCTGCTGGTCTGCAGATTGTCGTCCGCGAGCTTCGTTGGAGCGGCCCATTGTCCCCTGGTCGCGGGTGAATCCAGTGGGCGGCTTGCGAGTTTGTTAATCTGGCCTGGGCTCGACTCGTTGCGAGCGGGGGATCTTTGCGGTCGAGATCCCGAATTCAGCAAGCTCTTGGGCGAGGTGAACGGACGATCTCGACATTGACCGGAGCTGGTGTGGCTCAAGGATGCTAAGCCAAGCCCGGCCAACCTGCCCGCCTCCCCGAATGTCCTGCCAGCGCCCGATTGCATATTCCGGCCGATGACTATCTTTCATGAACGGGTACCTTGTAACACCTTCTCTCCATGACGGACCAGATGCAGGTGCAGCTCAAGAAGGGAGCACTCGAATTGTGCGTGCTGGCGCTGCTCGCGCGCGGTGAGAGCTATGCCTATGAGATTGCCAGCGCGCTTTCGAGCGGGGTGGGCATGGGCGAGGGCACGATCTATCCGCTGATGCGGCGAATGCAGGACGACCGGCTGGTCGAGACGCGGCTTGCCGAATCGAACAGCGGGCCGCCCCGCAAATATTATCGGCTGACGGCGGCCGGCCGCTCCGCCTTTGCCGCGCAGAAGCGCGAGTGGCGGGCGTTCACGAATGCCGTCGAGAACTTGCTGGGAGAGCGTTGATGAACCGCATCGACTTCCTGGGCCAGCTCAAGGACGGTCTCGCCGGGCAGCCCGCTGATGACGTCGACGAGATCATTGCGGACTACATGTCCTATTTCGACGAGGCCGCGGCGTCCGGGCGCGACGAGGCGGAGGTGGCTGCCGCCCTGGGCGATCCGCGGCGATTGGCGCGCGAGCTGCGCGCCGAGACCGGGCTGCGTCATTGGGAGGAGCACCGCAGCTTCGGCAACTCCGCCGCGGTGCTTCTGGCGCTCGGCGGGCTAGCCACGGTCGACATCCTGCTGTTGTTGCCTCTGCTGGTGGCGGTCATCGTGGTGACGCTCGCAGTCGGCCTTCTGGTCTTCGTGCTCGGCGTCGTCGGGATCGGCCTATTGCTCAGCCTTCTGAAGGTCGGTCACTTCGCCTCGATCGCCGCGATGGGGTTGCGGGCGGTCGCCGGCATTGGCCTGATCGCCGGCAGCATCGGCTGCGGCGCACTGCTGCTGCTGGCGCTCCATTCCGCGGTGAGGATGCTCGGCAACTACGCAAGGCTGCACTACCGGCTCCTCAAGCTGGAACACGAACCTGTGTGAGTGGAGATGTGCCATGAACGGACGACTCGGACGTATCGCTGCGGTGTCATTCAGCGTGGCCGCAACTTGCGCCATCATCACAGTCCTCGCCTCGGCGGGGGACTGGATCGACGGCGATGAGCTGCCCTGGGCAGGGAAGCCTTGGGTCGGCAGAACCTGGGCAGCAGCTTCACGCAGCTGCGGGGGGCCAAGGTCGAGCAGGAGTGACGCGCGCGAGCGCCGCACGGCCGATCTCGCCTGGTCCGGCGGCGACGCGATCAAGATCAGGATTCCGGCGCAGGTGCACTATCAGCCCGGCCCATCGCCGCGGGCCAGCGTGACCGGTGACGCCGATCTGGTCGGCCATGTCCGCCTGCGCGACGGGAGCCTGGAGTGGGAGACGCCGGAATGGGGCAGGCAGGTCGACTGCCTCCAGGTGGATGATCTCGTCGTGCAACTGTCCGGGCCGGCGGTCACGGCCTGGACCGTTCAAGGGTCGGCCAGTCTCGAGCTCTCCGATCTCCACCAGGATGCGCTGCGGATTACGGCGCAGGGCAGCGGTGCGGTCACCGCGAGCGGCGAGGTCCGCGACACGACTGTCGAGGCGGCCGGCTCCGGCGGTGTCGATCTCGGCCGTCTTGCAGCCCGGACCACGATGGCGAACGTCCACGGCAGTGGCAATCTGAAGCTCCCCGAGAGCAGCCAGGACTCGCTGCGGATCACGCTGCGCGGCAGCGGAGGCGTGAGTGCCGGCGGCACGGCGCAGCAGGTGTCGCTGGACGCGTCCGGGTCCGGCCGCGCCGATCTCGGCCGTCTGGTCACGGAACGCGCGAACGCGACGATCCGTGGCAGCGGCGACGTCGACCTCGCGCCGCGACAGGACGCCGACATTTCCGTGTCGGGGAGTGGAGTCGTGCGATTGCACGGCGCCGTGGCGCGGCTCAGCTCGTATGTCTCGGGATCAGGCCGGGTGAAACAGGTGCCGTAGACGCCGATCTTCTTCGTGCGCTTCCGTCTCAGGCCGCCATCGGCATCGCGCTGAACGCGCCGCCGCTACGTAAACCGCCCGACGAACCTCAACGCCGTCTCCGCCACCTCGCGCCAGCCGCTGTCGATGGTGAGCGAGTGGCCGCGTTGTGGAAGCTGGGCGAATTCGGTGACGGCGTGCGGGTTGCGTTTCTGCACCTCGTAAGCCGCGCGGGCGACGGAGGGCGGCACGGTGTGGTCGTGCTCGCTGGAGATGATCAGCAGCGGGCCGCGGTTCGCGGCTTCGCTGTTGACGCGGGCCTGGGTCCAGGGATTGAGGTTGGCGCTCGCGGCCTGGAAGATCGGGCGGCCGGGGGCCGGCGCCTGATAGGCGTCGTACAGGTCGTCGCTCTCGGTCTCGGGCACCGCGTTGGCGAAGGCGTAGCGGAATTCGTCGAGCGTGAGGCTGACGTTGCGGCTGGCGTTGGCCGGGTTGTGCAGGACCGGCCAGGCGGAGCGGAGCGCGGAGACGGGCAGCGGCAGCACGCCCCGGAACGGCGCCGGATCGATCGCCACCGTTGCGGCAGACAGCCCGCGGCCGGCGAGGATCTGCGCGATCAAGCCGCCGAAGGAATGGCCGATCAGGGCCGGCCGGCGGTCGAGTCTGCACGCGATCGTGACGAAATGCGCGGCCACTTCGCCAATGGTCTCGGGGGCGGCGGCGCCGCCCATCTCCGCGGGCCAGCCGGGCGCCAGCGCGGCATAGCCTGCCGCGTCGAACAGCTCGGCCCAGCGGTCCCACGAACTGGGCTTCAGCCACAGGCCATGAATGAAGATGACCGTGGGCCGTTGCGAGGCGTTGGCCTCTCCAACCGCCTCATCGAGGGACTGCGTCGCCATGACCGGCGTCCTCTTGATTGGGATTGGAGAGGTGCTGTGAGATCAGCGCGACGACGGCGCGTTGAGGAAGGCGTCGATCGCAGCGACCGTCGCTGCCGGCTGTTCTTCCATCAGCCAGTGGCCGGAGCCGTCGATGACCTTCTCCTGCACATTGTCGGCGCCGGCGCGTGCTACCACGGCCATGGTCGGGCCGAAGGACGCGCCGCCGCCGATCGCCAGCACCGGCATCGTCAGCTTGCCATGCGCGGCGAGCCAGGCGCGGTTGTCGATCGTGTCCTGATCGAAGGCGGCGAACTGGCTGAAGCCGGCATGCATCCGGCCCGGGCCGGCATAGAGCTGCGCGTAGTGGACGCGCGCGGCCTCAGGGAAATTCGCGGGCTTGGCCGAGAACTCGTTCCAGAAGCGGTCGAGATAGATGCGCTCGCGGCCCTCGACCAGGCGCTCCATGTCCGGGCCGCCGAAGCGGAAGTGCCACAGCAGCGGGTTCTTCAGGATCTCCTCCCACGGACCGATGCCCGGCACCGGCGCATCCATCAGCACCAGTTTCGTCACCCGGTCGGAGTGCCGCGCGGAGAGCGCGTAGGCGACCATGTTGCCGATGTCGTGCGCAACGACCTCGGCGGTGCGGGCGCCCAGCGCGTCCATCACGCCGGCGATGTCCTCGGCCTGGTTGGCCTTCTCAAACCCCTTGTCGGCGCGGGCGGACAGGCCGAGCCCGCGCAAATCGGGCACGATCACGGTGTGGTTGGCGGAGAGCTTTGCGGCGAGCGGCACCCACATGTCGCCGGTGTCGCCATAGCCGTGCAGCAGCACCACGGCCGGCCCGGTGCCGCCGACGCGGACGTGGATCGTGGTGCCGTTGGTCGGGATCTCCTGGGTGTGGAAGCTCGCCGGGAATTGGCCGGGCGCCTCAGTGGCGTCGGCAAGGGCGGCGCTGGCCAGCGCGGTGAGGGCGGTGGCGGCGAGGGCGGTTCGTTGCAGCAGGCGGGGCAGGGTCATGGCGGTCTCCTTGGGTCTGTCGATGCACGCAAAGCTAGACGAGGGAGGATCGCGGTATTAGAGGGTAGTGACGCCAAGGATTTTTGATCTGGACGCAAAGATGATGCTGGCCAGCGCCGATCGTGCCCGCGATATCGAGGTGTTCTGCGCCGTCGCCGACAGCGGCAGCTTCTCGGCTGCGGGGCGTGCCCTCAGCCTGACGCCATCGGCGGTCAGCCGCACGCTCGACCGCATCGAGATCAGGCTCGGCGCGCGGCTGCTGTTGCGGTCGACGCGCGCGCTGACGCTGACGGCCGAGGGGCAGGCCTATCTCGCCGCCGCGCGACGCATCCTGGCCGACCTCGACGAGGCCGAGCAGGCGATCGCCGACCAGGGCGCGCCGCGCGGGCGCATCCGGGTCAGCGCGGCGATCTCGCACGGCCGCCTCTGCATCGTGCCGCTGCTCGGCGAGTTCGTGCGGCGCTATCCGAACATCCTGGTCGACATCCATCTCGGCGACGGCCTCGTCGACATCGCGGCGGGACAGGCGGATGTGGCGATCCGCGGCGGCCCGCTGGCCGACAGCGCGCTCACGGCGCGCCGGCTCAGCGACAACGGCCGCAGCATCGTGGCTTCGCCTGACTATCTCGCGCGCTGGGGCGTGCCGCAGACGCCCGAGGATCTGCACAACCACAACTGCCTGAATTTCAGCTTCCGCCGCGCCGAGCCGGTGTGGCCGTTCCGCCGTGACGGCGTCGACTACGCGCTGAAGCTGCGCGGCGCCATCGAAGCCAATAGCGGCGATACGCTGACCGAGCTCGCGTGCGACGGCGTCGGCATCGCCCGCGTCGGCGATTTCAGCCTGGGCAACGCGATCGCGGAGGGGCTGCTGGTGCGGCTGCTCGAGGCATACAATCCCGGCGACCGGGAGGTCTTCCATGCCGTGTTCGTCGGCGGGTCCAACACGCCGGCGCGGGTGCGCGTGTTCGTCGACTATCTGGTGGAGCGGATGAGCGCGCGGCGAGATGCGTAGCGCCCGCCGCATGGCGCCAGGCCGGCCGATCCGCGCCGCATTCTCGCGCCGGCTCAGCTAAGGATGGGACGTCCACCGCGCGCGCTTCTCGGCAGGGCGGACGGTGGCGGCTGAACCGACCTCGCATCCTCGGGACCTTCGTGCCTTCGCTTGAACGCTTTTGCGAACGACGGTAACCCAGACTGGGGTTGCGTGGGGCGTGTCATCGTGAATGAGACTGAGGAGAAGGCGCTCGCTGGGGGAGCGGCGGGCAAGGCCGACGAGGTGCGCCACACGCCGGTCCCGGACTGGGTCGATCTCGCGGCTTACGCGACGGAGCCGTCGCCCGAGCAGGAGGCCTGCATCGCGAACGGCGTCTGCCGGCTGCTGACCGATGTTCAGGTCAATCTCACCGGGTCGGAGCCGTGCTGGACGTTCCGGTCGGCGCAGCGGATCCTCACCAAAGAGGGCGCCGAATGGGCCTCTCACATCGTCATCGAGTTCGACCCTGGCTATCAGACGCTCGAGGCTCATTACGTCCGCATCCTGCGCGGCGATCAGATCATCGAGCACATGCGTGCGGGGGCGTTTCAGTTGTTTCGGCGCGAGCGGGACATCGAGCGGCTGATGCTGAACGGACGGCTCACGGCGTCCCTGCTGGTCCCCGACGTGCGCGCCAACGACATCCTGGAGTTCTGCTGCTCGCTCCATGGCGACAAGCCGATCTTCAGTGGCAAGTACCAGACCTGGGTGGCGCTCGACGCCTTCAATCCGACCTTCGATCATCGTCACCGGCTGCTGAAGCCGCGCGATCGCAACATCGCGAGCCGGGATTTCAACGACCCGCCGCGTCCCGAGACCCGCGCGCATGGCGATTTCGAGGACATCCGCCGGCGTCTCGTCGGGCAGAAGAGGAAGAGCCCGAGTGCGCCGTCGACGCCGCCCTGGGCCTTCGAGGTGCCTGCCTTTCAGCTCAGCGAGTTCGATAGCTGGGGTGACGTCGCGGGTCTGATGGCGAGCGCCTATGACCCCGGCGAGATTCCGTCCGGGCTCGCCTTCGAGATCGATCGGATCAGCCAAGCCTTTGCTGATCCGGCGCAGCGGGCGGTGGAATGGCTCCGCTTCGTGCAGGGCGAATTGCGCTACTTCTTCCTGTCGCTGGGGGAGGGCGGCCTGACGCCACGTGACTTGGAGGCGATCTGGAGCGGCCGCTTCGGCGACTGCAAGGACAAGGCACGGCTTTACGTCGCCGGCGCCCGTCGCCTCGGCCTCGATGCCTGCGCCGCGCTGGTCTCCACGACGCACGGCGTCGTGCTGGACCAGGTGTTGCCGAGCCCGGCCGTGTTCGATCATTGCATCGTCCGCGTCCGCATCGCGGGCCGCAGCTACTGGCTGGATCCCACGCTGTCGCGGCAGGGTGGCAGTCTCGATCACATCGAGCTGCCGCACCTCGGATGGGCCCTGCCGCTGGCGGCCGATGACGCCCGTCTCGAGAAGCTGCCCGAACACGCCGTTCAGCACGTCATTCATTGCCATGACGACTGGCGCATCGGTCCCACACGCCGGTCTCCGGCCACGCTGCATCGGAGTCTCGAATTCTCCGCCCGCGGCGCCGACCAGGTTAGAAACCTGGTTGAGAATGAGGGGGAGGCCGGCCTCGCACGCAGCCTGCTCAGCCAATTGCAGGCCAATTGGCCGACGGCCACCGAAGCGCTGCCGATCGAGATCCATGATGATCGAGTTGAGAACAGGATCGTGCTGGATGCACGATATGAGATCAGCGATTGTTGGCGCGTGTCGGACAAGCCGGACCAGATTCATCTGCAGTTCGTCGAGAACTATATCAGCACGGACCTGTCAGGCGCCGGACGCGCCGCGCGCGAACACGACATCTATCTTGGCCGCCCCAGGCGCCTCTCGTCGCTGCTTCAGGTCGAAATGCCCCGCCACTGGCCCGACGCCAGGTCGGCGGAGACGCATGATCTGCCCGGCCTCAGGCTCGCGAGCCGTTACAACATCGAAGGCCGCCACGTCGAAAGCTTCACGGAATTGACCGTCGAGTCCTGGACGCTGCCGGGGTCCAAGGTCGACGACTACGACCTGCTCGTCAGGTGCGCGCAGCAGAACATCCTCTTCATTCAGGCATCGGCCAAGCACGACAAGATCCGTCCGCCCGGTTTTCAATCGGGCTTGAACCTGAAGTTCTCGGCCCCATTCTTCTTTGTGGTCCTGTGGCTCGTCGTCGCCGTCATCCGGGCACTGCTGACGTCGGGCCACTGAACCGGCGAGGCCAGACATCATGCATCCAAATGGTGGCCGCTACTCCGCCGCCACCATCTGCTGGATGCGCCACTGCCCGAGCAGCGCGCGCAACGACGCCGGCTTCAGCGGCTTGTTGAGCACGGCGATGTTCTCGTCGCGGGCGGCGGCGCGGACGTGGGGGCTGCGGTCGGCGGTGATCAGGATCGCGGGCAGCGCCTCGTTGAAGCGGCGGCGGATGTCGCGGATCGCGGCGATGCCGTTGCCGCGGTCGAGGTGGTAGTCGACCAAGAGGCCGGTGACGGCGCCGTTGCGGGCGGCGATGGCCTCCTCGGCGGATTCCGGATCGGATACGGCGATGACCTCGGCGTCCCACGCCGTGAGCAGAGTGCGCATGCCGTCGAGGATCGCCGGGTCGTTCTCGATGCACACGATCAGCGCGCCCGCGATCGGCGTCTTGGCGAGCGGCGTGGCACTGGTGACGGCGGCGGTGTGGTTGATGGCTTTTGCGATCGGCACGGTGACGGAGAACACCGAGCCGCGGCCGGGCCGCGAGTCCAGCGCGATGCCGTGATTGAGCACGCGGGCGATGCGCTCGACGATGGAAAGGCCGAGGCCGAGGCCGCGGGCGATGCGCGCACCCTGTTCGAGGCGGTGGAATTCCTTGAAGATCTCGCCGCGCTTCACCGGCGGAATGCCGACGCCGGTGTCGTAGACGCCGATCTGCAGCGAGGTGCCGTGGCGGCGGCAGCCGACCAGCACGCGGCCATTGGGGGTGTATTTGATGGCGTTGGAGATGAAGTTCTGCAGCAGACGGCGCAGCAGCAGGCGGTCGGATTCGACCGGGAGTGAGCACGGCACGAAGATCAGAGCGAGGCCCTTGGCGCGCGCGGCCGGCGCGAACTCGATCTCCAGCGAGCGCATCAGATCGGCCATCTTGAAGCTCGACACCGACGGGGTCATCGCGCCGGCATCGAGCCGGGAGATGTCGAGCAGCGCGCCGAGAATCTCCTCGATGGCTTCGAGCGAGTCGTCGATGTTCTCGACCAGGCGCGAATCCTCGCCCGCGGTCTGCCGCTCGACGAGGCTCGTGACGTAAAGTCGCGCCGCGTTCAGCGGCTGCAGGATGTCGTGGCTGGCGGCGGCGAGGAAGCGGGTCTTGGAAATGTTGGCATCTTCCGCAGCGCTCTTGGCGACCGCGAGCTCGGAGTTCAGCCTCGTCAGCTCCTCGGTGCGGTCGCGTACGCGCTTTTCGAGCGTCGCGTTGGCGCGCTCCAGCGCCTCGGCCGCCTCGAACGATGGCGTGACGTCGGTGAAGGTGATGACGAGGCCGCCGTCCGGCATTTTGTTGGTGCGGACCTCGATCACCATATGGCGGTCGGCGAGGCGTTCGAGATAGGGCTCGCCCTCGGTGGTGTAGGCGGCGAGCCGCCGCGCCAAGAGCGCCTCGCTGTCCTCATAGGTCGGCGCGCCGATCGTGCCCATGAATTCGAGAATTTCGCGCAAGGGACTGCCGATCTGCACCAGATGCGGCGGCAGGCCGAGCAGATCGACGAACTGGCCGTTGGAGCAGATCAGCTGCAGGTCGGCGTCGAACACTGCGATGCCCTGGCGGACGTGGTTGAGCGCGGTCTGCAGGATCTCGCGGTTGAAATGCAGCGCGGCGTGGGAATCGTCGAGCAGTTTCAGCGCGGCCTTGGCGGAGACGGTGCGCTTGCGCAGCAGCAGCGACATCACCAGGCGCGATGACGCCGCGCCGATCGAGGAGGCGATCAAATGCTCGGCGTGGCGCAGCAGCTCGAAGTCGGCGGGCGCGGCGGGATCCAGCGACATGTTGCGCTGGAGGGCGAAGGCCTCGAACGAGGCACGGGCGCGGTCGGGGCCGAGATACTGGCCGACCGTGCTCTGGATGTCCTGCACGGTGACGGTGGAGCGCCAGCGCCGGAAGCTCGGCGCGCTCGGCGTCAGCTCGGCCGGCACGAACAGATCGGCCTGCAGCAGCTCGATCGACGACGGCTGCCGCGCCAGCGACAGCACGATGTAGGTGAGCAGGTTGAGCGACAGGCTCCACAGCACGCCATGCAGCAGCGGCGGCAAATCGGTGCCGAGCAGCGCCTGCGGCCTGAGCGCTTCCAGGCCGAACGGGCCGTGCTGCAGGAACAGGATGCCCGCGGTCGAGGTGTCGAGGAAGCTCGGGATGAACAGCGTGTAGAGCCAGACCGCGAAGCCGACCAGCATGCCGCCCATCGCGCCGCGCGCGGTGGCGCGCCGCCACAGCAGGCCGCCGAAGAAGCTCGGCGCGAGCTGCGCGATCGCGGCGAACGACAAGAGGCCGATCGCGGCGAGCTGCGCGGTGCCGAGCGCGCGGTAGTAGAAATAGGCCATCACCATGATGGCGAAGATCGCGATGCGGCGGGTGCCGAGCAGGAACCCGGCGAAGTCGCGGCCGATCTCGCGCTGCGCCTGCTGGCGCTGCAGCACCAGCGGCACGACGATGTCGTTGCAGACCATGATCGACAGCGCGACGCATTCGACGATCACCATCGCGGTCGCCGCCGACAGGCCGCCGACGAACACCAGGATCGACAGCCATTGCGAGCCCGCCTCGATCGGCAGCGCCAGCACATACATGTCGCTGTCGACGGCGCCGAACGGGAAGGTGACGAGGCCGGCGAGCGCGATCGGGATGACGAACAGATTGATCGCGACGAGATAGAGCGGGAACAGCCAGCGCGCGCGCGAGACTTCGGCATCGCTGGCGTTCTCGACCACGCTGACATGGAATTGGCGCGGCAGCAGCATCGCGGCGCAGAACGACAGCAGCGTCATGGTGAGGAAATTGCCGATGCCCGGCACATATTCGAGCGCGCGCTCGGCCTCCGGCGATTTCATCGCGCGCTCGATCAGCTCGACCGGCGAGAACATCCAGAAGGTGACGAAGGCCCCCGCAGCGATGAAGGCGACGAGCTTGATGATCGACTCGGTCGCGACCGCCAGCATCAGGCCGTGCTGGTGCTCGGTGGCGTCGGTCTGGCGGGTGCCGAACAGCACCGCGAACATCGCCATCGCGAGCGTCACCATCAGCGCCATGTCGCCGACGATCGGGATATGGGCGAAGGCGCGGTCGTCGATCAGGATGGTCTGCAGCGAGGAGGCGACGGCCTTGAGCTGCAGGGCGATGTAGGGGACGGAGCCGATGATCGCGATCAGCGCCACGGTCGCCGCCACCGCCTGGCTCTTGCCGTAGCGCGCGCCGACGAGGTCGGCGACCGAGGTGATGTTCTGGGTCTTGGCGAGATGGATCACGCGGCGGAGCAGCGGCGTGCAGGCGCCGACCATCAGGATCGGGCCGAGATAGATCGCGAGGAAATCGACGCTGGTGCGTGAGGCGAAGCCGACCGAGCCGAAGAACGTCCAGGAGGTGCAGTAGATGGCGAGCGACAGCGGGTAGATCAGCCCGGCCAGCCGCGACGGCCGCCGCCCCCCGGCCCGGTTGCCGCGGCTCGCGACCAGGAACAGGAACCCGATATAGCCGAACGCGGCCAGGATCACGCCCCAGTCGTGCAGCATGTCTCGCGCGAACTCCTCGGTCGCTCCGCCCTAGGGATTGAGGCGTGAGCTTAGCGCGTTGGGGGAAGTGGGGCGATAGCGATGTGGACGGGGCGCAGGGAATGAAGCGGCGTCGTTAAGGGCGGACGGCGCATTCGCTCTTGCAGCGCGCCCTGCCCATGAGAGCCGACTTCGTCGCAACAGGGTCGGTCCGCCCCCCTCCCCCTTGCGGGGAGGGGTCGGGGGTGGGGGTCTCCGGGCGCTGAATTCAGTGGGGCGCGCGTCGTCCCATTTGAAGTTTACTTCGATAGTTGTGCGATTGTGAGCCGGGCCCTCACGAGCAGCGGGACTCGTGGACCCCCACCCCCGACCCCTCCCCGCAAGGGGGAGGGGAGCGCACCGCGGTTGGGGCGGCTAGCTTCGCACGACGCTTGCAGGTTTACTCCGCCGCCAGCGGCTTCTTGTGTAGCGACAATCCCAGCCGTTCCCACACCTGCAGCAGGGCCTCCGCGAGGCGGTCGATCAGGCCGTCGTCGTGATAGGGCGAGGGCGTGATGCGCAGGCGTTCGGTGCCCTTGGCGACCGTCGGATAGTTGATCGGCTGGATGTAGATGCCGTGCTCCTCGAGCAGCAGGTCGGAGGCCTGCTTGCACTTCTCGGGATCGCCGACGAACAGCGGCACGATGTGGGTGTCGTTGTCCATGACCGGCAGGCCGGCGGCGTTGAGGATCGCCTTGACGCGCGCGGCCCGGTCCTGGTGGCGCTCGCGCTCCCAGCTCGACGACTTCAGATGCTTGATCGCGGCCGTCGCGGCCGAGCAGATCGGCGGCGGCAGCGCGGTCGTGAAGATGAAGCCCGGCGCATAGGAGCGCACCGCGTCGATGATCTCGCCCTTGGCGGCGATGTAGCCGCCGAGGCAGCCGAACGCTTTCGCCAAGGTGCCTTCGAGAATGTCGATGCGGTGCATGACGCCGTCGCGCTCGGCGATGCCGCCGCCGCGCGGCCCGTACATGCCGACCGCATGCACCTCGTCGACATAGGTCATCGCATTGTAGCGCTCGGCGAGATCGCAGATCGCGGCCAGCGGCGCGACGTCGCCGTCCATCGAATACAGGCTCTCGCAGGCGATCAGCTTCGGCCGGTTCGGGCCGGCGGCGATCAGCAGCTGTTCGAGATGGGCGAGGTCGTTGTGGCGCCAGATCTGGCGCTCGCAGCCGGACTGGCGCACGCCCTCGATCATCGAATTGTGATTCAGCGCGTCCGACAGGATCAGGCAGTCCGGGATCAGCTTGGCGAGCGTGGCGATTCCGGTCTGGTTGGAGACGTAGCCGGAGGTGAACAGCAGCGCCGCTTCCTTGCCGTGGAGGTCGGCGAGCTCGGCTTCCAGTTGCACCAGCGGATGATGCGTGCCGGCGATGTTGCGGGTGCCGCCGGCGCCGGTGCCGACGCGGGTGGCGGTCTCGACCATCGCGCCAACCACCTTCGGGTGCTGGCCCATGCCGAGATAATCGTTGGAGCACCAGATCACGACATTGCGCGGACCGCTCGGCGAGTGCCAGGTCGCATGCGGGAACCGGCCGGCGATGCGTTCGAGATCGGCGAAGACCCGGTAGCGGCGCTCATCATGCAGACGACCGAGGGCGGCACTGAAGTACTGGCTGTAGTCCATCGCGAGACCTGACGTGCTGCGCTGCAGCGCAGCGCCTGGAACGGACCCTCTAAGCAGCGGGGGCTTAAGGCCTTCTTAGAGCTTTTCCAGAGCGGCTGTCGAGCCGGAATCCCACGGCAGGAATTGGGCGTTTTGTCCAAGGTTCACACGGGGATCGCCCGATCTGGACAGCACCACGCTCGCATTGCGGCGAGCGCGCGGCAGCCTCAGGTGGTGCGATAGTGCAGCACGCCGTCGACCTCGCGGGCGGTCAGGCGGCCTTCGACCAGCATGTAGTTGACGTGCGCGATCAGCTCGCCGGCGGCAAAGCCCATCTGGTGCGGGTCGAGCACGTGCTTGTGGAACACGACCGGCACCAGCTGCGCGGAGGTCTTGGTCTCGTCGCGGCAGGCGTCCGCGATCATCCGGCAGCGCTCCTCGTGATGGTCGGCGAGCTGCTTGATGCGGGTCTTGAGTCCGTAGAACGGCACGCCATGGCCGGGCAGCACCAGGAGATCATAGGGCAGGGTGGTGGTCAGGCTCGCCAGCGACGCCAGATATTCGCCGAGCGAGTTCTGGTCCGGCTCGACCGCCCAGACGCTGACATTCGGCGAGATCTTGCTCAGCACCTGGTCGGCGGACAGGAACAGCTTGTCGGCGGCGCAATACAGCATCACCTGGTCGAGCGCGTGGCCGCCGCCGGTGATCACCTTGAAGCGGCGGCTGCCGATCTGGATCTCGTCGCCATGCGAGATGCGCTTGTAGGAGGCCGGCAGCACCGAGACACGCTTGAGATAATCCTGGCCGCGGCCGAGCAGCTTGTCGGTCAGGGTCTCGTCCATGCCGTGGCGGCGGAAAAAGAGATGCTGCGCGGTGCGCCGCTCCTCGGCGTGGCGGCTCTGATGATAGACCGATTGCAGGTATTCGACCTGCGACATCAGCAGCGGGCAGTTGAAGCGCTCGACGATCCAGCCGGCGAGACCGACATGGTCGGGATGCGAATGGGTGACGATCAGCCGGCTGATCTTCACATGCTTGAGAGGGCCGTCGAGCAGTTGCGTCCAGGCGGCGATCGACTCCTCATTGCCGAAGCCGGAATCCACCGCGACCCAGCCATCGCCGTCGGCGAGCAGATAGATGTTCACATGGTTGAGCCGGAACGGCAGCTTCAGCCGCAGCCACAGCACGCCGGGCGCGACCTCGACGACCTGGTCCTCACCGGGATGCTGCTCCCAGGGGTAGCGCAGGGCTTCGGCGGAGGAAGTGGCGGTGTCGGTCTTGGTCATGTCTCATCGATTAACGGCCGCCGCGGGCGAGCGCCAGCCGAAAAACATACCGGAGACACATGGCTGGGCGGCATTCCGGGGCGCGGCAGGCGGGGGCCTCATGGTTCGAGACGCGCCGCGAGCGACTTTCCCGCCTCATGCTGGCACGATCGGCGCGGCGCTCCTCACCATGAGGCTCTGGCACCGAAGCGGGTCGTGCACACCGACCATGAAGAGCGAGGTTTCGTTTCGATCTTTTCTCCGGTTTCCCTGTGCCGACTTCAAACCCTCACCCTGAGGGCCCGCCGGAAGGCGGGCGTCTCGAAGGGCGAGGCCCGGGCTGCAACTACGCCGCCCTGATGTTGGTCAGGAACGCATCGACCTCGGCGCGCAAGGTCTCCGCCTCGCGGCGCAGCGCGTCGGAGGCGCTGAGCACCTCGTTCGCTGACGTGCCGGCCTGCGCCGAGGCGCTGGAGACGCCGGTGATGTTGTGAGACACCTCGCTGGTGCCCGAGGCCGCCTGCTGGATGTTGCGGGCGATCTCATGCGTGGCGGTGCCCTGCTGCTCCACGGCGGCGGCGATCGCGGTGGTGACGTTGTCGATCTCCGCGATGGTGCCGCCGATGTTGCGGATCGCGGCCACGGCCGACGTGGCCACCTGCTGCATCCCCGCGATCTGGGTGCGGATCTCGTCGGTGGCCTTGGCGGTCTGGCTGGCCAGGCTCTTGACCTCCTGGGCGACGACCGCGAAGCCGCGCCCCGCTTCGCCGGCGCGCGCGGCCTCGATGGTGGCGTTCAACGCCAGCAGATTGGTCTGCGAGGCGATCGCCTGGATGAGATCAACGACGACGCTCACGCGGCTCGCATTCTCCGCGAGACCCTGCATCGTCGAGTCGGTGGCGCCGGCTTCCTCGACCGCCTTCTTGGCAATCTGCGCCGAGGTCACGACCTGGCGGCCGATCTCGGCGATCGAGGACGACAATTGCTCGGTGCCGGCCGACACGGTCTGCACATTGACCGAGGTCTCCTCTGCGGCGGCAGCGACCGCGCTGACCAGCGAGTTGGACTGATCCGCGGTCTGCGACATGCTCTGCGCGGTGCTCTGCATCGCGGTCGCGGAATTCTGCAGATTGCCAAGCGCGCTGCGCACGGTGGCCTCGAACTCGGCGATCCGCGCTTCCATGCGCGTGGCGCGTTCGGCCTTCGCGGCACTCTCGCGCTCCTGAGCAGCAGCCAGCGTGCGGGCCTGGATCATGTTGTCACGGAACACCTGCAAGGTGTCGACCATGGCGCCGATTTCGTCGCGCTGCTTGGACGCGGCAATCTCGCTGTCGAGGTCGCCGCTCGACAAGGTCTGCATCGCCTGCTGCAGCCGCTTGATGCGGCGCAGGATGTTGCCGCCGACATAGAGCCAGACGAACAGCACCGAGCCGAGCAGGGTGGCCGCGCCCGCGCCGATCATGCCGAGCGTCGCGAGCTCGATCTTCTGGCCGGCCGCGCTGGTCGATCCTTCCGTGGACTTGCGGACGCCTTCGACGAGCTGCTGCACGCTGATGTCGAGGCCGACATTGAGCTTCCGCGTCTCCTCCAGCACCGTCTGGCCGTAGTCGTTGGCGTCGAGCTCCTTCTCGCGGGTCTTGAACACGCGCTCCTTGCCTTCGCCGAGCGCGGCGAGCTTCATCGCAGCGTCGTGGATCGCCTTGGTGCTGCGGCCGCTCGGCAGCAGCTCGAGGTTGGATTTCAATTGCGCCAGCGAGTCCTTGAACTGCCGCTCGACGGTGTCCAGCGTGTCGCTGTCATTGGCGGACAACGCGGCCGCCATCTGCGCCACGATCAGGTTGCCGGATGCGATGACGTTGCCGAGCTGCTCGACGAAGCGCGCCGCCGCGGTGGCGTCGTCGGCGGAGACCTCGGCGGCGCCGAGCACGGCGTTGAGCTGGGTCTGCGCATCCAGCATCGGCTCGTTGGCCGCCTTGGTGAACTCGTCCTGCGCCTTGCGCAGCGAATCGTACTGCTTGTTGTGCGTGGCCGCGACGGCCAGCCGTTCGCGGGCCGCCGACACCAGGCTCTGATTGGCTTCGTTGATGTTCTTGATGGTCTCCGCGAGCGGGGCGATCACGCTCTTCTCGGCGCCAAGCGCGCTGATCTCGCCGAGGCGCTGCTGGGCGGCCTTCTGGATCTCCTGCATCTTCTTCAGGCGATCGTTGAGTGCGTCCTCGCTCTGCGATCCCAGCAGGGCCGGACCGAGGCTTGCGAGGCTCGCGCTCTGCGCCAGCAGTTGCAGGCTGGAGGTGAGGCGCGGAATGTCGCGGCCGGACAGCTCGACCATGGTGCCGCCGATCTGGCGCAGCATCAGTCCCGCCGCGACGCTGATCGCGATCGCCATGCCGGCGATCACCGCAAAGGCCGCGAACAGACTGCCGCGGACGCCCCATCTGGGCCGCAGGAATCCGAACACCCTGCCTACGCTGAACCGAATCGCCATCTTTGTTCCCCCGAACGCACGCTACTTAGAGCTGAAGCTTGCGAGGAGTATCGCCGTCGGCGGTTAACAAATCCGAGGAATTAGCTCGTCGATGCTGATTTTTTGCGCAGAACCACTTTTCACGGCGCGGGATTTAAGGGTTTGGCCATGTTTATGAGTTCCGCGCGGTGAACTGTTCGAACACAACGGGCAAACAAAAAGGCCGGCATCGCTGCCGGCCTTCCCGTCGTTTGTTGTCGTTGACGCCTTGCAGATCAGTAGCGGGCCGCCACCGGCATGCCCCAGTTGAAGCGGTAGTTCACACCGGCCTTGAAGGTGTGGTCGTCGGTGGTGAAGCTGCCGGTCGGAACCAGCGCGGCGGGCGCCGCGAAGGTGGCGCTGCCGAAATTGTAATACTGATACTCGGCCTTGGCCGACCAGTTCGGCGCGAACATGTATTCGAGGCCGCCGCCGACGGTCCAGCCGTTGCGATGATCGCCCGAGGTGGCGAAGCCGATCGGATTGCCGGCCAGCGTCACCTTCTCGTTGTTGTCGGAATAGGCGTAGCCGCCCTTCACATAGACCAGGCCGGGACCCCAGGTGTAGCCGAAGCGGCCGGTGATCGAACCGAGACCGCGCTGGCTGTTGGTGTAGGTGTAGCCGCCGGGGAACGCCGCGCCGACGCTGCCGCTCAGCCAGCTGTACTGGCCTTCGGCGCCGATCACCCAGGTCGACGCGAACTGCCAGTCGGCACCGACTTGCAAGCCGCCCAGGAAGCGGCCGTTCGAATTGTTGCCGGTGGCAAGGCCGGAATAGTTGTTGTCGCTGGAGAACGCGCCGCCGAGATGGGCGCCGAGATAGAAGCCGGTCCAGTTGTAGATCGGCGCGGCATAGGCCGGGGCCTTGGTCGCATACGGATAGTTGCGGGCGCCGAGATCGGCGGCGAGGGCGGAGGTGGCCGAAGCGGCGAGCGCGGCGAGGGCTGCGGTTGCGAACAGGATCTTCTTCATGGCGGGTCTCCAACACCTGACTAACAAGGCTCGCGCAATGGCGCGCCGTCGATGGATCGGAGATAGATCGCTTTCGAGTCAAATGCTGTCACTCGCGCAGCACAGTGCTTTCGAACCCAGCCTGTGAGCGGGCAAAGGTCTCGACGTAGTTAGCAAAGTGATAACGAAGCGTGAATGTCGGATAAACCGGGGCGATCGCTGTGTCGCCTTGGCACAACTGGTTAACGCGCGTTGAGAGCTGCATGGAGCGTGGCAACGGAGTCGCGCAACTGGTCGCGATGCAGGAGGTCGTCCGTCGGCAGCGAATCGATATTCGCCGCGATGTCGCCGAGCACCGCGGCAAGCAGCCCCCAGTTCAAATGGATGTGGATCGACTTGCGGACGTCCTCCGGGCCGGGCCGCTCCAGGGTCAACGCCAGGCCACTTGGTTCGAGGCGGGCCTCGAAGCGGGAGGAATGCTCGAACGTGCCGACGTAGAACTTGTCGGGATATTCGAGCGCGACTTCGGCCTTGTCCGGAACGGGTTTCGACATGGGCTCCTCGGGGATCAGACGATTCCGCCCATTCTTGCCGGCTCGTCGCGCGGCGCCTTGCGCCAGGTCAGAGACGGCGCGGCAGATCGGCAAGAGTTAGGAATCCCGTGCTCCACCCGCACCGTCGTCCCGGACAAGCCAGGACGCGCGTCAGCATGGCGCCGATCCGGGGTCCATCCGCCGCAAGTGTCGCGAGGCGCGATAAAGCCAATGACCAGCCTGCTCCAAACCGCTCCCTGGGGGCAGGGGTCCCGGCTTTCGCCGGGACGACAGCGGGAGTTGTGGTTCAAGACGAGCTCGGCCCGAAGCTGTGGGTCCCGTAGTATTTCGAGTTCGTATGGAACCGAAAATTTACCATAAATTATCGTGCTTTAATTAACCATGCGTCCGCTCGGCGTGACGTTCGCGCGGGTGGGCCGGCGCGCGTCGTGGCTCGGGCCGGCCTCGTAGCGGCGATGACCGCATTGCTGAAAAAGGATGCTTTGCATGAAGATGCGGCTGTCGATCTCCGCCCTGATCCTGGCCTTTGGCCTGGTCGTCATCGTGGGGCTCGGCGCGGTGGTCGCGACCGCCATCTATGCCGTGCGCGAGCTCAAGGTCGGAGGGCCGATCTATCACAGCATCAAACTCGGCAATGATCTCATCGCCGACATCCTGCCGCCGCCCGAATACATCATCGAATCCTATCTGGAAGCGACGCTGGCGGTGCTCGATCCCGCCAGCCTGGAGGCCCGTGTCACGCGACTGGCCAGGCTCAAGAAGGACTATGATGACCGGCGGACGTTCTGGGTCGGCTCGGCGCTGCAGCCGCAGTTGAAGGCGGAACTGGTCGAGCGATCCGATGCCGAGGTGCGACGGTTCTGGCAGGCGCTCGATGGTGATCTGGTGCCGGCGCTGCGCGGCGGCGACGCGGCCAAGGCGAAGCTCGCCTATCAGCGGCTGACCGACGCCTATGCCGGCCATCGCGCCGTGGTCGACGGCATCGTCGAGCATGCCAACAAGATGATCGGTGACATGGAGGCCGTTGCTGCGCGCAGTGACAGCTCGATCACCTGGTTCGGCGCGGCGCTGACCGCACTGGTGTTCGCGGTCGTCGTCGCCGGCCTGTATGGTCTCGTTCATGGCGTCGTCCGGCCGCTGGCGCGCATGACACGGCTGATGCGGCAACTGTCCGGCGGCGAGCTGGCGGTGGACATCCCGTTCGCCGAACGCGGCGATGAGATCGGCGCCATGGCCCGGGCGCTGACCGTGTTCAAGACCAACGCCGTGGAGAAGGATCGGCTGCAGCAGCAGGACATCGATCGTGGCGCCGCCGATCAGGAGAAGCAGCGCGCGGTGCTGGCCATGGCCGAGGTGATCGAGCGCGAGACCACCAGTTCGGTGGGTGCCGCAGCCGGGGCGTCGCGGGACGTCGAGGCGGCGGCGGGCGGGCTGGCCAGCCTGGCTCACGACCTCTCTGCCGATGCGCGGGCGGTGGCGTCCGCGTCGGAGCTGTCGCTGTCGAGCGCGCATGTCGTGACCTCTGCGGCCGACCAGCTCAGCGCGGCGATCACCGGCATTGCCGGCCAGGTGGCGCGCGCGACCGCCATCACCAAGACCGCGGTGACAGGGCGCGAAAGGGCCACCAGCACCATCCACTCGCTCTCGGAAGCGGTCGGCAAGATCGCCGAGGTGTCGAACCTGATCCGCGGCATTGCGCAGCAGACCAACCTGCTGGCCCTCAATGCCACGATCGAGGCGGCACGCGCCGGCGAGGCCGGACGCGGGTTCGCGGTCGTTGCCGCCGAGGTCAAGTCGCTGTCGGATCAGACCGCCAAGTCGACGGAGGAAATCTCGCGCCTGATCTCGGAGGTGCAGAGCGCGACCAACGCGACCGTCGAAGCGGTCGAGGGCATCGGCGGGCAGATTTCCGAGATCGACACGGTGGCCGCCTCGGTGGCAGCCGCCATGGAGCAGCAGCGGGCCGCCACCGGCGAGATCAGCCGATCCGTCGCCGCGTCCGCCGCGGCCGCCAAGGATGTCTCGGCCAAGATCGCGAACGTGGGACGCGGCGCCGAGGCGGTGAATGACCGTGCGGCCCAAGTCCGCACCGCGATCGCGCAGGTCGGGTCCACGATGGCGTCGCTGCAATCCGTGCTGACCAATACGGTCCGGAACACCACCTCTGGTGGGGCCGCCCCGCGGTCGGCCGGCGCACGCTGACGCCGATCGAGTCAGTAATCCTACGGAGGACGAAATTTACATTCCTTGAAGAATGGTTGTCGAACCTCTCGGCATTTGAATTCAGTGCCGGTGTTCGGCCGAATGGCGATCTCGTCAATGACGACGAGGTGAGGCTGCCCAGCCTTGCCGCGATCGCTAATCTCTCATCAGGAATGTGCGTCCGACATGAAGATGCGTCTGTCCATCGCCGCGGTGATTGCCGCGTTCGGTCTCGTGCTCGCTTTGGGTTTTGGGGCCGTGGTGCTCACCAGCGCCTATGCGCTGCGCGAGCTGAAGGTCGGCGGGCCGCTCTACAGCAAGATCAAGCTTGGCAATGATCTGGTCGCGGACATCCTGCCGCCGCCGGAATACGTCATCGAGGCCTATCTCGAAGCGACGTTGGCTTTGCGTGAGCCCAAGAATCTGGATGCCCATGTGGGCAAGCTGGCGCAGCTTAAAAAGGACTATGAGGACCGCAAGGCGTTCTGGACCACCTCCCCGCTCGAGTCTGAACTGAAGTCGCTGCTGGTCGAACGGTCCGATGCCGAGGTGGGCAAGTTCTGGCGGGCTGCCGAAGGCGAGCTGATCCCAGCGCTTCGCACCGGCGACACGGCGAAAGCCGACGCCGCCTACGCCCGGCTCAGTGCCGCCTATGCCGCCCACCGCGCTGTCATCGATGCGCTGGTGGAGAAGGCGAACAAGCTGAACTCGGACATGGAGGGCACGGCAGCCGATCAGGACAGCCGCATCTCCATCGTGGTCTGGACCGTCGCCGGCATCGTGCTGGCGCTGGTCGTCGCGGGCATGTCGGGTCTCGTCATCGGCGTGGTGCGGCCGCTGTCGCGCATGACCGGCTTGATGCGGCGGATTGCCGAGGGCGAGCTGGCGACGGAGATTCCTTATGCCGGTCGCGGCGACGAGATCGGCGCGATGGCGCGCGCGCTCGACGTGTTTAAGACCAACGCGCTCGAGAACAATGAACTACGCGACAAGCAGGATCGCGACCGGACCGAGGCCGAGCAGACCAAGAAGCGGGCCATGCTGAACATGGCCGATGTCATCGAGCGCGAGACCGGCACTTCGGTCGACGCTGCGGCCAGCGCTTCGCGCCAGGTCGAGGCGGTCGCAAGCGGTCTGTCCGACCTCGCGCACGAACTCTCCGCCGATGCCCAGTCCGTCGCGGCCGCCTCGGAGCAGTCGCTCGCGAACGCCCAGACCGTCTCGTCGGCGGCCGAGCAGTTGAGCTCGGCGATCCGCGAGATCTCGAGCCAGGTTGCTCGCGCCAGCACCCTGACCCGGTCTGCCGTGGGCGGGCGCGAGAAGGCGAAGACGACGATGATGTCGCTGACCCAGGCGGTCGACAAGATCGCCGAGGTGTCGAACCTGATCGGCGGCATCGCCGGCCAGACCAATCTGCTGGCGCTCAACGCCACCATCGAGGCGGCGCGCGCGGGCGACGCCGGCCGCGGCTTCGCCGTGGTGGCCTCGGAGGTCAAGTCGCTGTCGGATCAGACCGCCAAGTCCACGGAGGAGATCTCGCGTCTGATCGGCGAGGTCCAGGCCACGACGCGGGCGACCATCGACGTCGTCGAAGGCATCGGCAGCCAGATTTCCGAGATCGACGAGGTGGCGGCCTCGATCGCCGCCGCGATGGAGGAGCAGCACGCCGCGACGCAGGAGATCAGCCGTTCGGTTCACTCCTCGGCGAGCGCCGCGCGCGACGTGTCGTCCAAGATCGGCAATGTCGGCAAGGACGCAGGCATGGTGAACGACCGCGCCGCGGAGGTGAGGGGCGCGATCGGCGAGGTCGCCTCCAGCCTGACCTCGCTGCGCGAGACCCTGGTGAAGGTGGTCAGGACGACGACCGCCGAGGCGGACCGCCGGCACGCCCCGCGATTCAGGTCGAGCCTGCCGATCAAGGTGATCGACAACACCAAGGGGCCGGTGAACGCCGAACTGGTGGACATCTCCGAGGGCGGCGCCTGGTTCCGCTTCGAGCCGGAGCCGGGCATCGGCGACCGCGGGGTTCTGCAGTTCTCAGGCTTCGGCCACGATGTGCCCTATCTGGTTCGCGCCCGCGACCGCGACGCGTTGCGGGTCGAGTTCGATCTTGGCGCTGGGCGGGAGGCCTTCGCGACCTGGTTCAGGTCGTCCTTCATGCGCGAGGCGGCCTGAGCCGCTGCTCAACGAAAAAGCCTCCGCCTGACCAGGCGGAGGCTTTTCTTTTTGTCGGGCGTGTTGTCGCTTAATCCCGTCGCACGAGGTCGCTGATCCGCACCGGAAAGCGCCGGACACGAATGCCGGTGGCGTGTGCCACGGCGTTGGCGACCGCGCCGGCGGAGCCGGTGATGCCGATCTCGCCGACGCCCTTGATGCCGAGCGGGTTCACGAACGGATCGTGCTCCTCGACCGTGAACGCCTCGATCGCCGGCACGTCGGCATTCACCGGCACATGATACTCGCCGAGGTTGGCGTTCATGATGCGCCCACTGCGGCGATCGGTGACGGCCTCCTCATGCAGCGCCAGCGAGATGCCCCAGATCATGCCGCCGGCGAGCTGGCTCTTCACCAGCTTCGGATTGATGATCCGCCCGGCCGCGAAGGCGCCGACCATGCGGGTCACGCGGACCTGGCCGAGATCCGGATCGACCTTCACCTCGGCGAACACGGCGCCATGCGAATGCATCGCGTACTGCTCGTTGGCGGCCGGATCCGGCAGGCCTGAGCCTGCGCCGTCGACCTCGTCGAGGCCGGCGCGGGCGAGGATGTCGGCATAGCTCTCGCCGCGGCCCTCGTCGTCGCGCCGGATGAGTCGGCCGTTGCGGGCGATGACGCCGGCATTGCCGGCTCCGAACAGCGGTGAGCGCTGGTCGGAGGTGGCGAGCTCGGCGAGCCTGGCGATGACGGCGGCGCCCGCATTGTGGATCGCGGTGCCGACGGTCGCCGTATGCGCCGAGCCGCCGGCGATGCCGGCATCCGGCAGGTCGGAGGTGCCGGCCTTGAACGTCACCCGGTCGAGCTCGAGCGCCAGCGAATCCGCTGCGATCTGTGCGAACGCGGTCCACGCGCCCTGGCCCATGTCGTGGGCGCCGCTCTCCACCACGCCGGAGCCGTCGCGCCGGATCACGGCACGCGCCTGGCCCGCGAACATCAGCGCATGGAAGGTCGCGGTGCCCATGCCCCAGCCGACCAGGAAGCCGTCCTTGTCGCGCATCATGCGCGGCTTCAGCGGCCGCTCCCACCAGCCGAAGCGTTCGGCACCCTGCGTGTAGCATTCCCGCAGCGCCTTCGACGAGAACCGCTTGCCGGTCGAGGGCTCGACCTCGGCGTAGTTCTTGACGCGGAAGGCGAGCGGATCGAGGCCGCAGGCCTCCGCCATCTCGTCGACCGCGCTCTCCAGCGCGATCGAGCCCGGCGCGATGCCGGGGGCGCGCACGAACAGCGGCGTGCCGGTGTCCATGCGCACGGCGTCATAGGTGGTCGCGATCGCCGGGGCGGCGTAGAGCGTGTGCGTCACGTGGGCCGCCGATTCGTAGAAGTCCTCGAAACTCGAGGTCGCGATCCGGGCGTGGTGATGGATGCCGGCGAGCTGCCCTGCCGCGCTGGCGCCGAGGCGCAAGGTCTGCTTCGTCGGCGAACGGTGGCCGAACGGACCGTAGAGCTGCTCGCGCCGCGCCACGAGCTTCACTGGCCGGCCGACCAGCTTGGCGGCGAGAATGCCGAGCACCTGCGGCCCCGCCATCAGGCCCTTGCCGCCGAAGCCGCCGCCGAGAAACGGGCTGCGGATCAGGATGTTCTCCGGCGCGATCCCGAACAATTCGGCGAGGCGCGCGCGCATCAGCACGAGGCCCTGCGTCGGCGTGTCGAGGACAAGACGGTCGCCCTGCCACTCCGCGACAACAGCATGCGGCTCCATCGCGTTGTGATAATGCGGCGGGGTCTCGTAGATCGCGGTGATCTGCTTGTCGCTCCCAGCCAGCGCGGACTCGACATCGCCGTGGCGCTCTTCAGCGGGGAAGCCCATGCCGACGACCGGCGGCACATAGGCCGCTTCAGCATCGAGGCCGATACGCGCCGGCTCCGCCTCGTAGCGCGGCGCGAGCAGGGCGGCGCCTTCGGTCGCAGCCTCCAGCGACTCGGCAATGACGACCGCGATCGGCTGGTTGGCATAGCGCACGTTATCGTTCTGCAGCGCCTCGAAGCGGAACGAGAACGGATTGGGCTTGCCGTCGGGGTCGGAATACAGCGGCGGCCGGTTGGCGGAGGTCATCACCTCCACCACGCCGGGATGCGCCTTGGCGGCGTCGACGTCGAGTGACGCAACGCGGCCGCGCGCGATGCTGCTGACAGCCAACACCGCATAGAGCAGGCCGGGCGGGTTGTTGTCGGCCGCGTAGGTCGCGCGGCCCGTGACCTTGGCGAGGCCATCGACGCGCGACAGCGGCTGGCCGACATTGGAGCCGTGGCGGAGATGGGCGGGATCGCGGGAGAGATTGAGCTCAGGCGTCATGAAGCGCTCCTGGAACGGCGGAGAAGGGAGAGGCCGGCAGCGCCGGCATGCGCGACGGCGTGCCGGCGGCTGCGGCCTGCAGGGCGCGCACGATCAACTGTCGTGCGAGCGGGATCTTGTAGGCGTTGTCGCCGGATGGCTTGGCCTCGCGCAGCGCCGCATCGGCGGCGCGTTCGAACGAGCCGTGCTCGGCCGGCTGGCCGGCGAGCAGCGCCTCGGCGTCGTGCGCGCGCCATGGCTTGGCGGCGACGCCGCCGAGCGCGAGACGCGCCTGCTTGATGCGGCCGTTCTCGATGACGAGGCCGGCCGCAGCCGAGACGACGGCGAAGGCGTAGGAGTTACGCTCGCGCACTTTCAGATAGCGCGCGTGGCTGGCGAAGCCGCGCGCGGCAGCGGGTAGCCGCACCGCGACGATCATCTCGCCGGGAGCGAGCACGGTCTCACGGTCCGGCGTGGTGCCGGGCAACAGATGCAATGCCTCCAGCGCGACCTCGCGACGGCCAGCTGCGCCTTCGATCTCGACGATCGCATCGAACGCCGCGAGCGGCACGCAGAAGTCCGACGGGTTGGTGGCGATGCAGGCATCGCTCCAGCCGAGCACGGCGTGCTGGCTGTTCTCGCCGTCACGGGCATCGCAGCCCGATCCCGGCGTGCGCTTGTTGCAGGCCGAGGCGGTGTCGTAGAAATACGCGCAGCGCGTCCGCTGCAGCAAATTGCCGCCGACGGTCGCAGCGTTGCGCAGCTGCGCCGACGCGCCTGAGAGCAGCGCTTCCGCCACGGCGGGGAAATCGCGCGCGAAGGATGCGTCGTAGGCGAGGTCGGCGTTGCGCACGAGCGCGCCGATCCTGACGTCGCCATTGGCAAGCCGCTCGATCCGCGTGAGCTCCTTGATCTGGGTGATGTCCACCAGCCGCGCCGGCCGGACGACATTGCCCTTCATCAGGTCGAGCAGATTGGTGCCCGAAGCGAGATACGCCGCGCCGGGCGCGCCGGCCGCCGCGATCGCCTCGGCGACCGTCGCCGGCTTCACATAGTCGAACCGGTTCATGCCACGCGCTCCTTCGTGTTCGTGAGCGTCGCCTGGGCGTCGAGCACCGCCTCGACGATCCCGACATATGCACCGCAGCGGCAGAGATTGCCGCTCATGCCCTCGCGCACGCGCTCGGGATCATCGCCGGCATGGCCTTCATGGATGAGGCCGACCGCGCTCATGATCTGGCCCGGCGTGCAAAAGCCGCATTGCAGCGCGTCGTGAGCAATGAAGGCCTCCTGCACGGGATGCAGCTGGTCGCCCGTGGCGAGCCCTTCGATGGTGGTGATGGCGGCGCCGTCGAGGCTGAGCGCAAGCGTCAGGCAGGAATTGATGCGGCGCCCGTCGACGAGGACGGTGCAGGCGCCGCATTGGCCGCGGTCGCAGCCCTTCTTCGTGCCGGTGAGGTGGAGGCGCTCGCGCAGGAGGTCGAGCAGGGTGATGCGGGGATCGTCGAGCGCAAGGGTGCGCGGCTCACCGTTGACGGTGAGTCTGACAGTCATATTCATGCGTTGTTCCGATCGAAGCGATGGCCTAATCGGATCGCAGCGGGCACCGCCTTACGGGCGTATGTCCGTCCAGATCCAGCGACCGCGGGACGACGAGCTGAGGAAAAGTTGGCTGTCCCGGGTGGCAGGTCTAGTTATACGGAGGACTCCTCCGTTTAGCAAGGGCACATGAACGGTCCGTCATCAAGAGCTGGTGAGATGGAGACGAAACCACAAGAGCGCCACCGCAAGCCGCGCGCGGATGCGCAGCGTAATCGGGAGCGCGTGCTGGAGGCCGCCAAGGCGGTGTTCAGCGTCGGCGGCGCCGAGGCGAGCCTCGAAGCGGTGGCGCGCCAGGCCGGCGTCGGCATCGGCACGCTGTATCGTCATTTCCCCACCCGCGAGGATCTGTTCGAGGCGGTGTATCGCCGCGAGGTCGAGCAGCTTGCGGAACTGGCCGAGGAGCTGAAGAGCGAGCCGTCGCCGGTCGAGGCGCTCCGCCGCTGGCTGCGCTCGACGGTGCAGTTCGTCGCCACCAAGAAGGGCATGATGGCCGCGCTCGCGATCGTCATGACCGCGAACTCCGAGCTGGCCGCCTTCTCGCACGCCCATCTCACCCGCTCGATCGGCGCGCTGCTCACCCGCGCCGTCGATGCCGGCGAGATCCGCGCCGACATCACCGCCGACGACGTCCTCCGCGCGCTGATCGGCATGTGCTACATGCACGACCAGACCGGCTGGCAGCAGAGCGTCCTGCGGCTGCTGGATGTATTCGTGGATGGGTTGCGGGTGGGGAGACCCACCGCAGCTCCATCAATTGAGTGACGTAGGGTGATCTCTTTGTAGAGTAAGGGCAAGGATGAAGCAGGCTTACAGTGAAGGCACTGTGTTCTTGGTCCCTCTCAGAGACGGTGGATTCGCACGCGGCATCGTTGCTCGTACGCCGCTGCGGGCTCGAAAAATTCTGCTTGGCTACTTCTTTGGGCCGTGGCTGGGTTCGACCAACGATGCATCCTTCAGGGATCTCCATCCCGGGCATGCCGTCTTATGCGGGCGCTTCGGAGATCTCGGTCTGCACGACGGCTCTTGGCCGGTTCTGGGCGCCCACCCCCAATGGCAGCGTTCGATTTGGCCATTCCCTGATTTCGTTCGGCAGGAACCATTGACCTCGCGCGCTTATCTCGTGCGCTATTCGGATACGGATCCAAGGAAGAGAGAGTTCGAACGGCCGATCGATCCTGACTGCGCCTTGCCCTCTGACGGCCTCTGGGGGGCCGGAGCCGTGGAACTGATATTGACTAGGCTGTTGGGCGGTCATCCGTCTCGATGAGCGCAGCTCGCCGTGTTTTCTCTCTCCATCGTCATTCCGGGGCGCGCGAAGCGCGAGCCCGGAATCCATAACCACGACCGTCCGTGAGATGGGCGGTGCCTCCACACGCCGTTCTCGCTCCATAACGATCGCCTGTGAGTATGGATTCCGGGCTCATTCGCGTGCCGCGAATGCCCCGGAATGACGAAGGTGGCAATCGACGGTGCTACCAAACGGGCGTCCCGCAGGCGGCGCAGAATTTTGCGCGCGGGGTTCGCAGCGGCTTGCCACACGATTTGCATGGCGGGCCGAAATCGCTTCGGCGATGGTGCCAGATCGCAAGGGCGTTCGTTTCCCCAAAGCCGGTCAATTCGCGGTAGCGCTGCAGCGCGCCCGCTTTGCTGTCGACCGCAGCTGCGGCTTGCCCGAGCGTACATTCATTTGATCGACGATAGTCTTTGATGTCGTCGATCCGTTTTCGCAGCAGAGGCTCGATTTCGGCCCATTCCTCTTCGTCCAGCATGGGCACTTCGATCGCACAACGCCGGCATAGGCTGTGATCGCCATCTCACCCCCTCAGCCACTCCATCAACGCCTGCGCCGTCTCCTCCGGCTGCTCGGGCTGTGGCAGGTGGCCGCAATTCTCCAGCACGACCAGCCAGCTGCCGTCGATGCCGTCGGCCATCTCCTTCGACAGGCTGTTCGGAATGGTGTTGTCGGTGTCGCCGGTCAGCACCAGGGTCGGGCAGCGGATCGCAGTCAGCGTCGGCCGCGAATCCGGGCGGGCCATGATCGCAGTGAGCTGCCGGACGAAGCCCTCGATGCCGACCTCGTCGGCCATGTCGTGGACCATCTGGCGCAGCCGCGGATCGTCCTGGCGCGACGGATGCACGAAGCCCGCGAACAGCTCGTCGACGACAACGTGATACTCGCCCTCTTTTGCGCGCGTGATCATGGTGCGGCGGCGGGCGCTGGCCTCGGGCGTATCGGGCCGGGCCTGGGTGTTGATCAATGCCAGCCGGCCAACGCGCTCCGGCGCCTGGCGCATGATCTCGAAGGCGATATAGCCCCCCATCGAATGGCCCGCGAGCGCGAAGCGCGGCGGCGCCTCGGCGAGGATGCGGCGCGCGATCGCGGCCATGCTGTCATCGCGGATGTGGTTGGCAACCATGACCGGCCCGGCGCGCCACAGCGCCGGGATGATCGGCGCGTAGATCCTGGGCGACGAGATCAGCCCCGGCACCAGCACGAGCGGCAGCGTTTCAGCCATGGCTTTTCCCCCTGGAGCGGCATTCATCGTCCTGCTCGGGTGTCATTCGCCCGATGTGCCATCTTTGCGCGACACGCCGCCGATGTCCAACGAAGTCCTCCGCTTCGAGCGGCGTCGCCGGAGCGACGATCTCGGCGAGGTCGGCCGAACGATCGTATCGGCTGCAAGCGCGCCGCTTGGGATCATTGGATCTGCCGGAAGCCCGAGTGGGGCCGGGGGCTGAGCGTAACCCTCGCAGTCCCGCGCGGCCGGCGGCGGAACGTGGTGCCGGAGAACCGTGCGCGGCGCCGTCGGAGGAGGGGTGAGCCAGTCGCAAATGCACGAGCTCCTGCGTCCATGCCCTCGTCCCTCTCGCCCACTGACCGCGCGCCGGCGGCGGAGCGACAAGCCCTTGCGGGACCGTTCGCGGCAAATGGATGGCCTTGGCCAAGGTGCGCCTTTTTGTGCCCGATCTAATTACTTCCGTTCCGCACCGGATCACCGCTGTCAGTAGCGTGATGATACCTGGAGGCATTGGCAATCATGGCAGGCGCGCCGATGGCCACGATAATATCACGTAATTGGCAGCAGACGCTCGAACATGCAGGGCTGCGACTACAACGATTAGTTCGAAAGCCGCGTAACCTCACGTCGCCGCGCCAGCGACTGCAATCGGCGCGCCAAGCCGGTTCTCGCTGCGATGACGCAAGCGACGATGCCGCGGAGGATTGGTTGTCTGACGGCGCGGGAGCGCATGCGCGAGCGTCTCGAATCAGGCGCAGGCCGCACGCGAGCCCGCGTGCGAAGTCAGGAAACGCCGGTCGCGCGCACGGCGCCGGGGCGCCGCTTACGCAGACGGCGCCCTGATCTTGCTGGCGGCTTGAGGACGATGGACGAAGGATCAGACCAGCAATGGCTGGACCGTCGCGGCCAGCTGCTTCAGCAGCGGCAGAAAGCGTTCTTTCATCTCGTCGACCGTGATCCGGTCGACGTGTCCGCCGATATTCGCCGCGGCGACGATGGCGCCGTCGTAGCGGCGGATCGGGACGGAGATCGAGCGGAAGCCGTGCTCGGCTTCGCCGTCGACCAGCGAATAGCCGTCGCTGCGGACGGCGACGATCGATTCGATCAGCGCCTCCTGGTCGGTGATGGTCTGCGGCGTCATCGGCGCGAGCGTCATCCGCTCGATGGCCTGCCGCAACTGGTCGTCCTGCATCCGGCTGAGCAGCGCGCGTCCGACCGAGGTGCAATAGGCAGGTAGCCGATGGCCGATTTCGATTCCGGCGGAGAACATCCGTGTCGGCGTCGCGCGAGCGATGAACACCACCTGCTCGCCATCGAGGACCGCCAGAGAGCAGACCTCATGCGCCGCCGTGGCCGCGACATCCATCGATGGCTGTACCACGGTGTTGATCTGGTTCGACGCGAGGTAGCTGGATGCTAACAGCAGCACCCGCGGCGTCAGCGAGAACAGCCGGTCGTCACCATGGACGAAACCGGAGGCCTTGAGCGTGAGCAGGATGCGCCGCACCGTCGCTCTCGCGAGCCCCGTCAGTTCGGCGGCCTTGCTCAATGTCATCGGCCGGCCCTCGCGACTGAAGGCTTGGATCACCCGCAGTCCCCGATCGAGCGCTTCGACGAACTCAGGCCCGTCTCCACGCGCCTGTTTCTTCTCCTCATCAGTCCGCTTCAGTTTAGGCATCGGCCTGACACGATCCGCTGTTGTTGTTGTTTTGGCACGCGGTGAAGCTGCTGCCCGTTTGCCTCTCGGCTTCGGTTGTAGCTTTTTCACTTGCGCTTCTCCCCACTTAAAGCGAATCTAATCTTGGCGAACATGTGTTCGTCTAGCGAACATTATTGGATGATCGCGTGACGTCAACGCCCGACTTGAGACGCAACAGGAGGAACGGCCATCATGATGAGCCAGGAGCAGAACGACCTCATCACGCGCATCGGACCGGGCAGGCCTGCCGGTAAACTGATGAGGATGTACTGGCAGCCGGCGGCGCTGGTGGACGAGCTCGCGGGCGAGCGGCCGGTGCGCGCGGTGAAGCTGCTCGGGCAGGACTTCGTGCTCTTCAAGGATGAGCAAGGCCGCTACGGACTCCTTGACCGCGATTGCCCGCACCGCGGCGCCGATCTCGCCTTCGGCCGGCGCGAGAATGGCGGCCTGCGCTGCGCCTTCCATGGCTGGCTGTTCGATGTCGAGGGCAACTGCCTGGAGACCCCGGCCGAGCCGGCCGGCTCGCCGCTGTGCAAGAACGTCAAGCAGCGTTCTTATCCCGTCGTCGAGAAGGGCGGCATCCTCTGGGCCTGGCTCGGGGAGGGCGAGGCGCCGGCGTTTCCGGATCTCGACTGTTTCACCGCGCCGGATACTTACACGTTCGCCTTCAAGGGCCTGATCGAGTGCAACTGGCTGCAGGCGCTGGAGGTCGGCATCGATCCCGCGCACGCCTCGTTCCTGCACCGTTTCTTCGAGGACGAGGACACCTCGACCGCCTATGGCAAGCAGTTCCGCGGCGCTTCCGCCGACAGCGAACTGCCGATGACCAAGGTGCTGCGCGAATATGACCGCCCGATCATCAATGTCGAGCGCACCGAATATGGCCTGCGCATCATCGCGCTGCGCGAGATCGACGCCGAGCGCACCCACGTCCGTGTCACCAACCAGTTGTTCCCGCATGCCTTCGTGATTCCGATGAGCACGGAGATGACGATCACGCAGTGGCACGTGCCGGTCGATGACGAGACCTGCTACTGGTACGCGATCTTCACCAGCTATGGCGCGCCGGTCGACAAGGCCAAGATGCGGGCGCAACGCCTCGAGCTTTATGAATTGCCGGACTATCGCTCGCGCAAGAACAAGAGCAACGATTACGGCTTCGATCCGCGGGAGCAGGCGACCGAGACCTACACCGGCATGGGCAACGACATCAACGTGCACGACCAATGGGCGGTGGAGTCGATGGGCCGCATCCAGGACCGCACCCGCGAGCATCTGGGACAATCGGACAAGGCGATCATCCAGTATCGCCGGCTGCTGCGCGAGCAGATCGAAGCGGCCGCCAGCGGCGAGAAGCCGATGCTGTTTCTCGACGCGGCCGAGGCGCGCAGCGTACAGGGGCCGGCGACGATGGACGGCATCGGCCCGACCCGCGGCTGGGAAACCTACTGGATGGAAGTCGACGTCCGCCGCCGCCGCAACGCCCCCTGGGCCGCGCCAGTGCCGGCGGATATCATCCGCCTCGCCCCGCATCTGAGTGCTGCTGAGTAACCAGCGCGGTCGTGACATCATTTTCGTTGATGTGCCCGTGCTCTCGCCCCGCAAGTGGTGCGCTCCCTCTCCCCGTTCTTCACGGGGAGCGGGTTGGGGTGAGGGGCAGCCACACCCACCGACCGTGCGAAGAGCCCCCTCACCCGGATTGCATCTAACGATGCAATCCGACCTCTCAGCGCGAGCGAAGCTCGTCGCGACCCAGCAAGCGGGGAGAGGTAAGGACAGGGCCCGCTTGCGGGCAGGAATTTGATCATGCAAGTTGCCACTCCACTCAGGAGCCATCGTTGAGTTTCGTCGCCAAGCATCAGTTGTGGACCGTCGAGCAGGCCGAGGCCGCAACGCGCATGCGCCGGATCGCCGAGGAGCAGGGGCTCACCACGATCCGTCTCTCCTTTCCCGACCAGCACGGCATCCTCCGCGGCAAGACGCTGACCGTCGATGCCGCGCTGTCCTCGCTCGAGTCCGGCTGCGCGATCACCACGACTCTGCTCGCCAAGGATACCTCGCATCGCACAGTGTTTCCGGTGTTCACCGCCGGCGGCGGCTTCGGCATGACGGAGATGCAGGGCGGCAGCGATGCGCTGATGGTCGCCGATCCCACCACGTTTCGCGTGCTGCCCTGGGCGCCGGGCACCGGCTGGGTGCTGTGCGACCTGTATTTCGCCAATGGCACGCCGGTGCCGTTCGCGACGCGCAACCTGCTGCGCTCCGCGCTGGCGGCGCTCGATGCGCGCGGGCTTCAGTTCAAGGCCGGCCTCGAGGTCGAGTGCCACATCTTCAAGGTCGAGGACCCGCGTCTCGCGCCCGGAGATGCCGGCTCGCCCGGACAGCCCGGCGTGCCGCCGTCGGTCAGCCTGCTGACGCAGGGCTACCAGTATCTCACCGAGCAGCGCTTCGATCAGATGGAGCCGGCGCTCGAGATCATCAGGGCCAATCTCACCGCGCTCGGCCTGCCCTTGCGCTCGATCGAGCTGGAGTATGGCCCAAGCCAGTGCGAGTTCGTGCTGCAGCCCGGCATCGGTCTCGAACCTGCCGACACCATGGTGCTGTTCCGCAGCGCCGTGAAGCAGATCGCGCAGCGCCATGGCTATCACGCCACCTTCATGTGTCGGCCGCGCATTCCCAACGTGATGTCGTCGGGCTGGCATCTGCACCAGTCGCTGGTGGCGCGCGACGGCGGCAACGCGTTCATGACGGAGGAGCCCGAGGGGCTATCCGCCCTCGGCCGGCACTACATGGCCGGCCTGCTCGCGCATGCGCGCGCAGCCGCCGTGTTCTCGACGCCCACGATCAACGGCTACCGGCGCTACCGGTCCTATTCGCTGGCGCCGGACCGCGCCATCTGGGGCCGCGACAATCGCGGCGTCATGATCCGCGTGCTCGGCGGCGCCGATGATCCCGCCACGCGGTTGGAGAACCGTATCGGCGAGCCCGCCGCCAATCCCTATCTCTACATGGCCTCGCAGATCACAGCCGGCCTCGACGGCGTCGACCGCAAGCTCGATCCCGGCCCGTCGGCCGACGTGCCCTACGAGACCAAGGCGAGCCTGCTGCCGAAATCGCTGCGCGAGGCCGTCGACGCGCTGAAGGACGACGCATTCTTTCGCAACGTCTTCGGCGCCACCTTCATCGACTACTACACCTTCATCAAGAACGCGGAGATCGAGCGCTTCAACGCCGAAGTGTCCGACTGGGAGCAGCGCGAATATTTCGAGATGTTCTGACGGTTGAGCCGCAGCGCCATGGGCGCGGGAGATCAAATCTCCGGTCTCTCCGCCGTCATGGCCGGGCTTGTCCCGGCCATCCACGTCGTTCGGCATATGCCGATAAACGTGGATGGCCGGGACAAGCCCGGGCATGACGGAGTAACTCATTGTCGATCTGATTGTGGCAGGGGCTGCTTCTGCAGATTTGCCTCTGCGTGCTTGGCTGTGTCACACGCTCCGCGTCAATCCGCCGTCGACCCGGATGTTCTGTCCCGTGATGTAGGCCGCGCCCTCTGAGGCCAGGAAGGCGATGGTCGCGGCGATCTCTTCGGACTTGCCGTAGCGGCCCATCGGCACGGTCTTGCGGCGCTCTTCCGTGGCCGGCAGGCTGTCGATCCAGCCGGGCAGGACGTTGTTCATTCTGACGTTGTCGGCCGCATAGCTGTCGGTGAAGATCTTGGTGAACGCGGCGAGGCCGGCGCGAAACACCGCCGAGGTCGGAAACATCGCCGAGGGCTCGAACGTCCAGGCGGTCGAGATGTTGATGATCGCACCATTCTTCTGCGCCTGCATGATCGGCGTGACGAAGCGCGCGGGGCGGATGACGTTGAGCAGGTAGGTATCCATCCCCGTGTGCCACTGCTCGTCGGTCAGCTCCAGGATCGGCGCGCGCGGGCCGTGGCCGGCGCTGTTGACGAGCACGTCGATGCGGCCCCATCGGTTCATCGCGCCATCCACGAGGCGCTTGAGATCGTCGTTGGACTTGTTGGAGCCGGTGATGCCGAGGCCGCCGAGTTCAGCGGCAAGCGCCTCGCCCTTGCCCGAGGACGACAGGATCGCAATGTGAAAGCCGTCGGCGGCAAGACGGCGCGCGGCCGCTGCGCCCATGCCGCTGCCGCCCGCCGTCACGAGCGCCACCTTGTGTTCTGCCATGCGCGTTTCTCCTGCCCATCTCCGATGATCGGAGCGGTGATGTAGCGCGCGGGAGCGGAACCGTCGAGCGCATCGCGAGCCAACGCGAACGGTGCTCCAAGGCGCCCCTAAATGGTTCCCGCGGCGGGTTGTCGCTTTCGCGTGAGCGCCCCATCGCCGGACTCAGCATAGGCAAGTGAAGCGGGAACCCGTTCCCACTCAGCGGCATATCAAGGGTGCATCGCGGCCGCCTGTGCGTCGTCGGGCGCAGAGACACAAGGCAGTCGGAGCTGGGAAGACAATGTCAGAAGAGAAGCCGCAGCGCGTCCGCGCGGTCGTCGACAGCGGCGACGCATCCGATCTGTCGTCGGAGCGCCACGACATCTTCTTCGCGGCCGTGGAAACGACGCGGATGCCGATGATCGTCACCGATCCGCGCCAGCCCGACAATCCGATCCTGTTCGCCAACCGCGCCTTCCTGGAGATGACGGGTTACGAGTCCGGCGAGATCGTCGGCACCAATTGCCGCTTCCTGCAGGGGCCGGATACCGACCAGGAAACGATCGCCGCGATCCGCAGCGCGATCGCGGCCCGCCGCGACATCGCGGTCGAGATTCTCAACTATCGCAAGAACGGCGCGGCGTTCTGGAACGCGCTGTTCATCAGCCCGGTCTACAACCGCGACGGCGAGCTGGTGTATTTCTTCGGCTCGCAACTCGACGTCTCGCGCCGGCGCGATGCCGAGAGCGCGCTGGTGCAGTCGCAGAAGATGGAGGCGATCGGCCAGCTCACCGGCGGCATCGCGCACGACTTCAACAACATCCTGCAGGTCATCATCGGCTACACCGAGACCCTGCAGGGCGCGGTCGGCGAACTCGGTCCGCGGCATCGCCGCGCGGTCGAGAACATCCGCACCGCCGCCAATCGCGCCGCGACCCTGACGCAGCAGCTGTTGTCGTTCGCGCGCAAGCAGCGGCTCGACAGCCGGCCGATCAACCTCAACAACATGATCGAGAGCCTGGTGCAGATGGCGCGGCATACGCTCGGCGAGAGCGTGCGCATCGTCGTCAAGGCGCAGCCGGGCCTGTGGAACAGCCGCATCGACCAGACCCAGGCCGAGGTCGCGCTGCTCAACCTGTTCGTCAACGCGCGCGATGCGATGCCCGATGGCGGCACGCTGACGATCCGCACCGAGAACAAGGAGATTTCGGAAGAAGATGTCGTGCAGTTCGGCGTGCCCAAGGGCGGCCGCTACGTCGCGCTGAAAGTGTCCGACGACGGCGTCGGCATTCCGCCGCACATCCTCGCCCGCGTCGCCGAGCCGTTCTTCACAACCAAGGAGGAGGGCAAGGGCACGGGGCTCGGCCTTGCCATGGTCTATGGCTTCACCCGGCAGTCCGGCGGCAGCACCTATATCTACAGCGAGGTCGGCTATGGCACGACGGTGCAGCTCTTGTTTCCGGCGACCGAGCAGGAGATCGCCGCGCCCTCGATCCGTCCGCAGATGGCGATGGACCGCACCGGCAGCGAGCGCATCCTGATCGTCGAGGATCGCGCCGACGTGGCCGAGCTGGCGCGCTCGATCCTGGAGGATTTCGGCTATCGCACCGAGCTCGCCGCCAATGCGCAAGCCGCGCTGGAGCTGTTGGATTCGGAGGTCCGCTTCGACCTGCTGTTCACCGACCTCGTGATGCCCGGCGGCATGAACGGCACGGTGCTGGCGCGCGAGGCGCGAAAGCGGCAGCCGAAGCTGAAGGTGTTGCTCACGACCGGCTATTCCGACGCCGCGGTGGAGAGAGCCGACGCCAATATCGGCGAGTTCGAGATCATCAACAAGCCGTATCGCCGCACCGACCTCGTCCGCCGCGTCAGGCAGTTGCTCGACGGCCCGACCGGCGTCACCTGATGCGCCGCTTGACCCAGCGAGTCCTCGCGTCGAAAGTAGGTCTCGAGAGCGGAGAACCGGGGATGCGCCACGTCGCGATTCAGCCATCGGGCCAAGGGCCGCGCGAGCCCGGCGTGGTCGCGGCCGGCGTCTATGCCGATGGCCGCCGCGTCGCCGACATCCCGATCGAGGATGCCGGCGCCTGGAGCAGGCGGCCGGGCCATGTGGTGTGGATCGGGCTGCACGAGCCGGACGCTGCGCTGCTGCAGCGGGTGGCCGATCAGTTCGGGCTGCATGAGCTCGCGATCGAGGATGCCTCGAAGGCGCACCAGCAGCCGAAGGTCGAGCGCTATGGCGACGCGCTGTTCATCGTCGCCCGCACCGCGCAACTCGTGAAGGATCACATCGTCTTCGGCGAGACCCACATCTTCGTCGGCCCCGGCTTCGTCGTCTCGGTGCGCCACGGCGCCTCGACCTCCTATGGCGCGGTGCGCGAGCGCTGCGAGAGCTGTCCCGGATCTCTCGCCAAGGGCGAGGACTACATCCTCTATGCGATCCTTGATTTCATCGTCGACAACTACCGCCCGGTGACCGAGAGCATCATGGCCGAGGTCGAGACGCTGGAGGAGGTCGTGCTGCAGCGGCCGCTGGCGCGCCACGAGGTCGACCGGCTGTATCGGCTCAGGCGCGACCTGCTGCGGCTGCGCCGCGCCGTGGGTCCCGTGGTCGACGTCTGCAAGCGGCTGGAGCATGTCGACAATGTCGCCATCGACGCCGAGATGGCGCCGCTGTTCCGCGACGTGCTCGACCACGCCAAGCGCGCCGAGGAGGACGCGGATTCGCTGCGCGAGATCCTCGCCTTCGTGTTCGAGGCGAGCATGATGGCCGGCCAGGCGCAGCAGACCGACATCGCCCGCCGGCTCGCGGCCTGGGCCGCAATCCTCGCGGTGCCCACGGCGGTCGCCGGCATCTACGGCATGAATTTCGAGCACATGCCCGAGCTGAAATGGCAATACGGCTATTACGCCGTGCTCGGCTTCATCGCGGTGGTCTGCAGCGTGCTGTATTGGCAATTCCGCAGGCGGGGCTGGCTGTAGCGGTTGCCGGTCGCGTTGCGGCGTCATTCCGGTGAGAAGCGCAGTGGCTGCACCTTGACCTCGCGCGCCTGATCCGCTTGCTTGTCCGCCCAATTCGCAACCATCCTGCCGGGAAGAAACACCCATGTCCTTCGTGCTGGCCATCGATCAGGGCACCACGTCCTCGCGCGCGATCGTCTTCCGCTCTGACATTTCCATCGCCGCCGTGGCGCAGCAGGAGTTTCCGCAGCATTTCCCGGCCTCCGGCTGGGTCGAGCACGAGCCGGAGGACATCTGGACCTCGACCGTGATGACCTGCCGCGACGCGCTGGAGAAGGCGGGCCTGGGGCCCGCGGACATCGCCGCGATCGGCATCACCAACCAGCGCGAGACCACCGTGGTGTGGGACCGCGCCACCGGCCAGGCGGTGCACCGCGCCATCGTCTGGCAGGACCGCCGCACCGCCGACATCTGCGCGCGGCTCAAGGCAGAAGGCCATGAGCCCGACGTCAGCGCGAAAACGGGCCTGATCATCGATCCCTATTTCTCCGGCACCAAGGTGGCCTGGATCCTCGATCACGTGCCGGGCGCGCGCGAGCGCGCCGAGCGCGGTGAGCTCCTGTTCGGCACCGTCGACTGCTACCTGCTGTGGCGCCTCACCGGCGGCCGGGTGCATGCAACCGATGCCACCAATGCCTCGCGCACACTGCTGTTCAACATCCACACCGGGCAGTGGGACGAGACGCTGCTGAAGCTCTTGCGCGTGCCGCGCTCGATGCTGCCCGAGGTGAAGGATTCCTCCGCCGATTTCGGCACCACCACGCCGGACCTGTTCGGCGGCCCGATCAAGGTGGCCGGCATCGCCGGCGACCAGCAGGCCGCGACCATCGGCCAGGCCTGCTTCACACCGGGCATGATGAAGTCGACCTACGGCACCGGCTGCTTCGCGCTGCTCAACACCGGCGCGACGCCGGTGAAGTCGAACAACAAGCTGCTGACGACGATCGCCTATCAGCTCAACGGCGTCAGGACCTACGCGCTCGAAGGCTCGATATTCGTCGCCGGCTCCGCGGTGCAATGGCTCCGTGACGGTCTCGGGATCATCAAGCACGCCGCCGAGACCGGCCCGCTCGCCGACAAGTCGGACTCGATGCAGTCGGTCTATCTCGTTCCGGCTTTCGTCGGCCTGGGCGCTCCCTATTGGAATCCGCGCGTCCGCGGCGCGCTGTTCGGCCTCACCCGCAACACCGGTCCGGCCGAGCTCGCGCATGCGACCCTGGAAAGCGTCTGCTACCAGACCTACGATCTCTGGGCGGCGATGCGCGCCGACTGGCCGGATGCGTCGGCAGCGACGATCGTGCTGCGTGTCGACGGTGGCATGACCGCCTCGGACTGGACCATGCAGCGGCTCGCGGACCTGCTGGATGCGCCGGTCGATCGCCCGATGATCCAGGAGACCACCGCTCTTGGTGCCGCCTATCTCGCAGGTCTGAACGCCGGCGTTTATCCGGAGCCGGAAAAGTTCGCCGACAATTGGCGGCTGGAGCACCGCTTCAGGCCGGCGATGAGCGCAGCCACGCGGCAGCGCAAGCTTGCCGGCTGGGCGCGCGCGGTGAAGGGCGTGCTGGCGAGTGACGAAGGCGAGTAGGGCGGTGTCCGTTCCCGAAGGCTATCTCGACGTCCCGCCCGGCAAGATCGCCGCGGTGGTGACCTCACTTGAAATGCTCGCCGCGCCGGTGATCCCGCCCGACCCGGTCGGCGCCTGGAGGATCCGACGCGTCGCGCAGCCGGATCTCGCTTGGTATCGTGACCTCTACGCGCGCGTCGGCTGGGACTGGCTGTGGTCGCAGCGCACGCGGATGAGCGATGCGGAGCTCGCCGCGACCATTCGCGCGCCGGGCGTCGAGATCTATACGCTCGCGCATGACGGCGGCGACGAAGGCCTGCTGGAGCTCGACTTCCGCAAGACCAACGAATGCGAGCTGGCGCTGTTCGGCGTCACATCGAAGCTGATCGGCACCGGCGCCGGACGGCTGCTGATGAATCATGCGTTGCGCCGCGCCTGGGCGCAGCCGCTCACGCGGCTCTGGGTTCACACCTGCAGCTTCGATCACCCGCGCGCGCTGACCTTCTATCAGCGCGCCGGCTTCCGGCCCTATCGCCGCCAGATCGAGATCGCACCGGATCCCCGCCTCGACGGCACGCTGCCGCGGGAAGTCGCAGGCCATGTGCCGCTGCTGGGCTGAAGTTGGCAGCTGACAATCGGGCCGAATGACGCTTCAATACCGGGAGCAGGAGGATGCCGCATGTTCCTGATCGGCCAATACGACTCGCCCTTCGTCCGGCGCACGGCCATTGCGCTGAGGCTCTACGACATACCCTTCGAGCACAAGCCGTGGTCGACCTTCGGCGACGCCGACAAGATCGCGCCGTATAATCCGCTGCTGCGCGTCCCGGTGCTGGTGCTCGACAATGGCGAGGCGCTGATCGATTCCGCGGCGATCCTCGATCATCTCGACGAGACCGTCGGCCCCAAGCGCGCCATGCTGGCGCCGAGCGGTGCCTTGCGCCGCCAGCAGCTGCACACCATCGCGCTCGCCACCGGGCTCGCCGACGAGGCCGTCAGCCTGATCTACGAGCGCGTGCTGCGCAAGGATCGGCTCGCGCTGTGGGTGGAGCGTTGCGAAACGCAGATCGCCGGCGTGCTGGCGATGCTGGAGGCGGAGCGCGCCGATGGTACGACGGACTACTGGTATGGCGAGGGTATCGGCCACGCCGACATCGCCGTCGCCTGCGCGCTACGCTTCACCTCGGAGGCGCATCCGCATCTGTTCGACGCAAAGCGTTATCCGGTGTTGGCGGCCCACGCCGCGAGATGCGAGGCCCTCCCTCCGTTCCAGGAGATCGTCCAGCCGCTCGCGCCGCCGAGCGGGGATTAGTTCAACCGATTCTGTCGCCGCCACGGCGGCGGTGCGCTCCCTCTCCCCGTCCTTCACGGGGAGAGGGTCGGGGTGAGGGGCCACACGGGAGGTGTTAGAAGGGGCACACGCGCCGGGCGTGTTCGTGGATGGACCTGTACCCCCTCACCCGGATTGCATCTTTCGATGCAATCCGACCTCTCCCCGCCCTAGCGAAGCTTCGCTTCGCCCTGGCGGGGCGAGGTGGAGCGCGCCAGCGGCGGCAGATGGGCTCAATTTAACCGGTCGCAGCACGATGCGCGTGAAGTGCGTCGGTCGTGGAAGGACACCAGCCCTCACGGCTTGAAATACACATCCACCTTCATCCCCACCGCGAACGGCCCCGGCTCGGCCAAGTCCACCAGCACCTCGACCACATCGACATCCGTCATGTTGCGCTGGCTGAGCGCGGCGGCGCGGCTGCTCTCGACCAGCGGCGCGACCGCTGCGACCTTGCCGGCGACGTCGCGGCCGCGGAACGCGTCGGAGCGGACCACGGCCTGCTGGCCCGGCTTGATCTTGTCGAGATCGCGCTGGTCGAGCTCGGCGCGCACCCGCAGCGACGACATGTCGCCGAGCAGCACCAGCGGCGGTGTCGATTGCGGCGAGGCAATCTCGCCGGCGCGCGCGTTGACCTGCAGCACGGTGCCGTCGAGCGGTGCGCGGAGGGTGAGCTTCTCCAAGCCGGCGCGCGCCGCCTGCAGCTCGCTGCGCGCGACGTTGAGCTGGCCCTCGGCGCTGACCGGCAGCGGCGCGTCGGCCGTGACCTTGCGCAGGTCATCGGTCTGCTGATCCAGCTTGGCCTGAGCAGTCGTCACTTGCGTGCGCGCTGCATCGACGTCGCTGTCCGCGCCGCGGCCTGCGCGTCGCTCGGCCACGGCCTTGTCGAGCGCAATGCGCGCGTCGAACACAGCCGCCTGCGCATCCGCGACGCCATCCTCGGCGCGTCGCCGAGGCCCTGCGCCCGACGGCGTGGATTCCTTGTTGCGGACGCGCTTGCGCATCGCGGCCTGCGCCTCGGCGCTGGCGAGCTGCGCGCGCGCCTCGGCGTCGGTGAGTCGCACCAATGCCTGGCCGGCGAACACGGCGTCGCCGGGCTTCACCAGCACCTCCTGGATCGCGCCGACCACGGGCGCGCCGAGCTTGATCAGGCCGGAGGCCGGCTCGACGCGGCCGGGCGCGACCGCGAGCCAGCGCTCCTCCTGGGCGTTCGCGGCGCGCGCCTCCAGGATGATCCCGCGCGGCGCGACCGCGAGCGCGGTGGACGCCGCCAGCAGCAGCGCGATAGCCTGGTGGGTTCGGCCGGGCTTGTTCATGCGTTCGAGACCTTCTTCATCGAGTCTGCCACGGCCTCCTCGTTGATGATGCGGCCATCCTCGATATGAATCACGCGGCTGGCGAACGGGAGAATGCGCGGATCGTGTGTCACCACCAGCACGGCGCGCGACGGATCCTTGGCGATGTCGGCGAGCAGCGTCATGATCGCCTGGCCATTGGTTGTGTCGAGCGCGCCGGTGGGCTCGTCCGCGAGGATCACCTGCGTCTTGCCGACGATGGCGCGGGCGATCGCGACGCGCTGCTGCTCGCCGCCCGAGAGCTCGCGCGGCAGCGATTTGCGCTTGTGGCCGAGGCCGACGGTGGCCAGCACCTCGCGCGACGCCAGTTTGGCCGCCCGCGCGCGCTCACCACGCACGTCCAGCGCGAGCCGAACGTTGTCCTCGGCGTTCAGCGTCGGAAACAGGTGATAGGACTGGAAGATGAAGCCGATGCGCTCGCGCCGGAGTTTTGCCAGCGCCTCCGCGTCCAGTCCGGCGACGGCCTGGCCGCCGACATGCACCGTGCCGGCGTCCGGCGTCATCAGGCAGCCCAGGATCGACAGCAGCGTGGTCTTGCCGCTGCCGGAGGGCCCCATCAGCAGCACCAGTTCGCCGCCCTTCAACGCCAGGCTCACGCCCTTCAGCGCCTGCACCCGGCCGGCGCCCTGGCCGAGGTGATGGACGAGATCGGTCGCCGCGAGCACGACGTCGGTCATCGCGAGAACACCATGGCCGGATCGATGCGCATCACCTTGACGATGGCAGCGACCGCCGAGCCCACGCACATCGTGACCGTGAGCAGGAACAGCGCCACGGTCAGCATCGGCGTCATGATCACGGGCAGGGCTGATTCCGCGGTCGCGGCCGCGACGATCTTGCCGATGCCGGCCGCGCCAGCAAAGCCGACGATGGCGCTGAGCAGCGCCTGCCAGATGATGACCGTGTAGATGTAGCGGCTGGACGAGCCGATCGCCCGCAGCGTGGCAAATTCGTTGATGTGGTCCTTGGTGCTCGAATAGAGCGTCTGCGCCACGATGACCGTGCCGACGATGACCCCGAGCAGTGCGCCGGCGAACAGTGCCGCGCCCGCGCCGGTGCCGAACAGCCAGAACGAACGGCTGCGGTTGCGAAACTCGGCCGCGGTCAGCACCTCGACATTGCCGAGACTGTCGCGCAGCGCCTGCTGGGTCTTCCAGAGATCGGCATCGGGCGCCAGCCGCACCAGCAGATAGGACGCCTTGCTCGGCGTCGTCCCCGTGTAGCTGCGCGCGCGCTCGACATCGGTGAACACGTAAGGCGTGGTCGTGAACGAGCGGATGCCCTTGCTCACCGCCATCACCTGCACCTTGCGGTCGCGCAGCTCGGCAGTCTGCTCCACGCCGGAGATGCCGAGCCGCTCGAAATAGGTCTGGTCGACCGCGACCGCGCCGGGCACCGAGAGGTCGTCGAGCCGGCCCTCGACCACATTCCACGGATGCAGGCCGAGCCCGCGCAGCTCCGAGCCGACCACGAAGACCGGCGTCGTGGTGCCCTGCGGCAGCCGCCATTGCGCATAGCCGATGACCAGCGGCGTCGCCTCGGCGACGCCCGGAACCGCCAGCGCCCGGAACCGCTGCCGCTCGTCGAGCAGCGAGGGATCCTCGAAGCATTTGGTGCCGACCGGCATGATCCACAGCTGCGCCGGCGAATGGTCGATCATGGTCGTCACCATGCGGCGGAAGCCGACATAGAGGCCCATCTGCACGGTCACCAGCACGATCGAGAAGATGATGCCGATGACGGTCGCGACGAAGCGCAGCCTGTCATGGAACAGGTTTCGCGACGCAAGCCTGAACTGCAACGACATGAACCAAAACCACCCGGCGCCCCCCGGCATTTCAGCCGGTTACGGGTGCGATGTCCACGCCGGATCGGGGGCGATCAGCTGTGGCGCTTTGTCATTCGGGGCAGCCGTGGCGCGGGGGACACGGGATTAGGGCAGCGCTCAGGCCCGCGGGTAAGCCGACCAGGATGCGTCAAAACCAATGTCGCCCCGGCCTTGAGCCGGGACCCATAATGACAGCCAGCAGTGATGCGCTCGATCTCAGCCACCGTGTGCCACAGATGCATCATGCGTGATGGGTCCCGGCGCCGCGTGCGCAATTGCGCACGAGGGCAGGACGACGGTCTTGGGTGGGTGAGGCCGCGCCAACTCTTCGCGCCGAGGGCGGTCTTGCCGTCAGGCGAGATGCCTGGCCCTGGGTACAATCTGAAACAGGACACGAATCTCATTACAACTTGAGCGATCCGCGGTGCAAAGTCTTAGAGGGGACGGATGTAAAGCTTGCCGAAAAATCGCGTCTCGGGGGTCTTTCATGTCTTCCTTTTCAGTCGAAAACTTTCTCCAGGCCATGGATTTCTCCGGGCGCGTGACCCGCGCCGCCAACGTCGCGCTGGACTATTGGTGGGCCTGGCTGCTCGCTGGCGCGGTGCTCTGGCTGTTGCTCAAGATCCGCGCGCAGCACGCGCTGCTGGGCCAGCTTGACGAGCGGGCGGATGCGGCGTTCGGCGACGTCGACGCGCTCCTGATCGAGCGGCACGCGCTGATCGGCAAGCTCGTCGAGGTGGTCCGCGCCTTCGCGACCAAGGAGCACGACGTGATCCGCGACGTGCTGGAGGCCCGCGTCGATGCGTTGGAGGCGCTCACCGGCGGCGGCGGATCGGTGATCCAGGCCGACACGCAGATCGCCAATGTCCTGCAGAACCTGTTCTCGGTCAGCGAAACCTATCCGGCGCTGGCCAGCGCCGCGCATTACAGCACGCTGCGCAGCGATCTGATCCGGATCGAGGAGCGCATCACGGCGGCGCGGAAATTCTACAATCTGGCGGTGGAGGAGCTGAACTCGGTCCGCCGCGCCTTCCCCAGCAACGTCATCGCCTGGTTGTGCGGGAGCGCCGCGCGCGAGAAGTTCACGCTTGGCGAGCGCCGCTCCGAATTCGCAGGTCCGGTCAAGATCAGCCTGTGATCACCTGAGGAGCGGGCGCCATGGTCGTCCACGGCTACGTCACGCACGCCGCCTACAACCGGCGCTGCACGGCCCTGCTGATGCTGGCCTATGTCGTGTCGTTCGAGGTGATCGGCACCTTCGCGCTGACGATCTATCTGCTCGTCGCCGACCATGAGCACACCATCCTGTCCAACCCGGCCGGCTATGCCGTCCGCTACGCACTGCCGATCGCGCTCGCCACTGGCCTGATGTTCTGGTGGATGTATCGCGGCCATGCGAAGGCCGTGATGGAGACGCTCGGCGTGCGGCTGGTCTCGCGCCAGGAGGAACCGCGCTTCGTCGCCATTGCCGAGGAGCAGTGCACCGCGCTCGGAGTCCGCCTGCCGCGCTTCGGCGTCATCGAGGCGAGCGAGCCCAACGCCGTCACCGTGGGCGAGGGGCCGAAGGCCGGCCTGATCGCGGTGACGCGCGGCCTACTCGATCAGCTCGACGACGACGAACTGGCGGCGGTGCTCGCGCATGAGGCGTCGCATATCCGCCATGGCGACACCAGGCTGCTCGCCGCGAATCACGCGTTGATGCGGACCGCTGTCATCCTGCAGATGAACAATCCGCTGCGGTTCGAGCACTGGCGCCAGATCCTGGTAGCCGTGCTGGTGCCGCCGATGCTGCCGCTGTTGCTCGCCAGCAGCATCGCGACCGTGACCTCGCTGCGGCTCGCGCGCGCCGCGCGGCGCAGCCTGAAGCTCGGGCGTGACCATATCGCCGATGGCGAGGCGATCAGGGTCACGCATTTTCCCGAAGCGCTGCTCAGCGCCATCCGCAAGATCGGCGGCCGCGGCATGTTCCACGGCAGCGCGCGGGTCGAGGGCCTCCTGTTCGACGGACCTGCGGATCACGCCGGCGGCAGCCATCCCAGCATCGCCGAGCGGCTTGACGCTATCGCCGCGCTCGGCCGCGAGCTGATGAGTCCGGCACGGCGGCGGCGCGACAGCCGTGTGCCGTCGGCGCCGCGCTTCGGACGCCGTCCACGCTCGGCCCTGTCGCTCTATCCGCTCGACGCTTCGGGCCGGCCGTTGGAGAAGCCGGCGCAGCCCGAGACCAACCTCCTGATGCTGTATCTGTTCGACCGCGAGACGTTTCGCGCCTGGCACAATGCCTCGATCGCCTGGGAGGAGCGGAAGCTCGACGAGCGCCGCAACGTCATCGGCGTGGCGCCCCTGGTCTTCGTCATGCTCGTCATCGGCAGTTTCGGCGCGGTCTATTCCTATTGGCCGAAGGACGGCAACCTCTCCACGCTGGTCAATCTGTACAGTCCGGCCAGCCTGGTCGAGATGGCCCGCATCACGCAGTCCGGTCCGTTCTGCATCGGCTCGTCCTATCCCGACGGAAAATGCCCGGCCAGGACCGCCCCGGCGGTTCCGTCCGAAGCGAGCCAGCCGGCGAGCCGCGGCGGCAACTTGTCCGGTACGTTCGGTGCTCCCCGGACAGCCGGTGCATCCGATCAGCCGTCTGCGGCAGTCGAGAGCCGCAAGTCGAACTCGACGCCGCTTTGGGCATGGCTGTTCGTCCTTGTCGCCATCTGCGTGACGAATCCCGGTCTCATCCCGCGCATCATCGCCCAGCTGGCCGCCCATGCCCGGCTGATCTCGCGCTTCATCGCGGCCTCCTCGGCGAAGGCCGAGCGCTTCGAAGGCACTGACCCGGCGAGCGTGGCGTGGCCACAGCACGATGCTCCCACGTCCAGGACGTTCGGACGACGCAAGATCTGACGTGCGCCAGGGCGGGGATCCATAACCCCAGGAAGAAGCTGTCGCGCGCCGTATCGACCACCGCAGACGACGGGTAGATCACGCGGTATGGGTCCCCGCGTTCGCGGGGACGACAGGTGTTGTATCGAGACAGCGCAGGCTACTTTGCGCCAACCGCCTTCTTGCGCCAGGCCAGATGAACCGCGCAGGTGCAGCCCACGGGGTGGCTGGCCAGCTCGGCAGGGGCCGCGTCGTTGGCGGGGGCGGGCGAGGCGACCGGGCGGGGCGTCTCGGTCGGCTGTCCGCCGCGCGCTGGGATGTAGTTCAGGATCGGCGCCAGCCAGCGCTCGACCTCGGCCACCGTCATGCCCTTGCGTGCGGCGTAGTCCTCGACCTGGTCGCGCTCGATCTTGCCGACGCCGAAATAGAAGCTCTCCGGCGAGGCGAAATAGAGGCCCGAGACCGACGAGCCCGGCCACATCGCAAAACTCTCGGTGAGCCGCACGCCGGCGTTCTTTTCCGCATCGAGCAGCTCGAACAAGGTCGCCTTCTCGGTATGGTCCGGCTGCGCCGGATAGCCGGGGGCAGGGCGGATGCCCTCATACTTCTCCAGGATCAAATCGTCGGCGGAGAGCGTCTCGTCCGGGGCGTAGGCCCAGAACTCGCGGCGCACCCGGGCGTGCAGGCGCTCGGCGAAGGCCTCGGCGAGGCGGTCGGCCAGCGCCTTGACCAGGATCGAGGAGTAGTCGTCATTGGCGTTCTTGAAGCGGTCGGCGACCGCGTCCTCGCCGAGCCCCGTCGTGACGACGAAGCCGCCGACATAGTCCGGCACGCCGGAGCCGGCAGGGGCGACGAAGTCGGACAGCGCGGTGTTGAAGCGGCCCTCGCGCTTCTCGAGCTGCTGGCGCAGCGTGTGCAATGTTGCGATCGTCTGGGTGCGGCTGTCATCGGCATACAGCACGATGTCGTCGCCTTCAGCGTTGGCCGGCCAGAAGCCGATCGCGGCGCGCGCGGTGAACCACTTCTCGTCGACGATCTGCTTCAGCATCTTCTGCGCGTCGTCGTACAGCGCCCGCGCGGCCTCGCCGACCTTGGCATCGTCGAGGATGGCCGGGAAGCGGCCGGCCAGCTCCCAGGTCTGGAAGAACGGCGTCCAGTCGATATAGGGCACGAGCTCGGCGAGGTCGTAGTCCACAAAAGTCTTGGTGCCGAGGAAGGTCGGCTTCACCGGCCTGGCGCTGGCGAAATCGATCTTCGGCGCATTGGCCCGGGCGTCCTTGAGCGACAGCCGCTTCTTGTCGGCCTGGCCGCGCAGATGCGCGGCCGCGATCTTCTGATACTCGGTGCGGATCTCGGCCGCATAGGCGTCCTTGCGCTCCGCCGACAGCAGCGAGGAGGCCACGCCGACGGCGCGGCTGGCGTCGTTGACATGCACCACCGGCCCGCTTTGGTAGTTCGGGTCGATCTTCACGGCGGTGTGGACGCGGCTGGTGGTCGCGCCGCCGATCAGCAGCGGCACGTTCAGTCCCTGGCGCTCCATCTCGGAGGCGAGATACGCCATCTCGTCGAGCGAGGGCGTGATCAGGCCGGAGAGGCCGATGATGTCGGCATTCTCGGCCTTGGCGGTGTCGATGATCTTGGCCGCTGGCACCATGACGCCGAGGTCGATGACCTCGAAATTGTTGCACTGGAGCACGATGCCGACGATGTTTTTGCCGATGTCGTGGACGTCGCCCTTGACGGTGGCGAGCACGATCTTGCCGGCATTGGAGCGTTCGTTGGCGCGGCCCTTGTTGGCGGCCTTCTCGGCCTCCATGAACGGCATCAGATAGGCGACCGCCTGCTTCATCACGCGCGCCGACTTCACGACCTGCGGCAGGAACATCTTGCCGTCGCCGAAGAGATCGCCGACCACGTTCATGCCGGCCATCAGCGGGCCTTCGATGACGTCGAGCGGCCGCGTCGAGGCGGCGCGCGCCTCCTCGGTGTCGACGTCGATGAACTCGGTGATGCCGTGCACCAGCGCGTGAGAGAGGCGCTTGTCGACCGGCCATTCGCGCCAGGCGAGATCGGCCTCCTTGGTCTGCTTGCCTTGGCCGCGGAATTTCTCGGCCAGCGCCAGCAGCCGCTCGGACGCGCCGGGATCGCGATTGAGGACGACGTCCTCGCAGACCTGGCGGAGTTCGGGATCGATGTCGTCATAGACGATCATCTGACCGGCATTGACGATGCCCATGTCCATGCCCGCCTTGATGGCGTGATACAGGAACACCGAGTGCATCGCCTCGCGCACCGGCTCATTGCCGCGGAACGAGAACGACAGATTGGAGACGCCGCCGGAAATGTGCGCATGCGGCAGGTTCTGCCGGATCCAGCGCGTCGCCTCGATGAAGTCGACGCCGTAGTTGTTGTGCTCCTCGAGACCGGTGGCGATCGCAAAGATGTTCGGATCGAAGATGATGTCTTCGGGCGGGAAGCCGACCGTCTCGACCAGGATCTTGTAGGCGCGGGCGCAGATCTCGGTCTTGCGCTGATAGGTGTCGGCCTGGCCCGTTTCGTCGAACGCCATGACGACGACGGCCGCGCCATGGCGGCGCGCGATCTTCGCCTCGTGGATGAACTTCTCCTCGCCTTCCTTCAGCGAGATCGAGTTCACCACCGGCTTGCCCTGCACGCATTTCAGGCCGGCCTCGATGACGTGGAATTTCGAGGAGTCGACCATGACAGGGACGCGGGCGATATCAGGCTCGGCGGCGACGAGGTTGAGGAAGGTCCGCATCGCGGCTTCGGAGTCGAGCAGGCCCTCGTCCATGTTGACGTCGATGACCTGGGCGCCGTTCTCGACCTGGTCGCGCGCGACCTGCAGCGCGGCGGTGTAGTCGCCGGCGGTGATCAGCTTGCGGAATTTGGCCGAGCCGGTGACGTTGGTGCGCTCGCCGACATTGACGAACGGAATCGCGGGCGTCAGCTCGAACGGCTCCAGCCCCGACAGCCGCAGCCGCGGCGCGATGTCAGGGACGACGCGCGGCTTGTGCGGGGCGACAGCGGCGGCGATCGCCGCGATATGGTCCGGCGTGGTGCCGCAGCAGCCGCCGACGATGTTGACGAGGCCGGACGCAGCGAACTCGCCGATCAGCCGCGCCATATAGGCCGGCGTCTCGTCGTACTGGCCGAACTCGTTGGGCAGGCCGGCATTGGGGTAGGCGCAGACCAAGGTATCCGCGACGCGGCCGATATCGGCGACATGGGCGCGCAGGTCCTCGGCGCCGAGCGCGCAGTTGAAGCCGATGGTCAGCGGCTTGGCGTGACGCACCGAATTCCAGAACGCCTCCGGCATCTGGCCCGAGAGCAGGCGGCCGGACTTGTCGGTGATGGTGCCGGAGATCATCACGGGCACGTCGATGCCGCGCTCCTCGCACAGCTCCGCGATCGCATACAGCGCCGCCTTGGCGTTGAGCGTGTCGAAGATGGTCTCGACCAGCAGGATGTCGGCGCCGCCGTCCAGCAGCCCGCGCGCCTGCTCGCCATAGGCGATGCGCAAATCGTCGAAGGTGACGGCGCGATAGCCGGGGTTGGAGACGTCGGGCGAGATCGAGGCGGTGCGGTTGGTCGGGCCCATCGCGCCGGCGACGAAGCGCGGCTTGCCGTCCTCGGCCGCAACACGCGTGGCCGCATTGCGCGCCAGGCGCGCGCCTTCACGGTTGAGCTCGTAGATGATGTCGGAGAGATCGTAATCGGCCTGCGCGATCGACGTCGCCGAGAAGGTGTTGGTGGCGACGATGTCGGCGCCGGCGCGCAGATACTGCGCGTGGATGTCCTCGATCGCGTCGGGCTGGGTCAGGATCAGCAGGTCGTTGTTGCCGCGGAGGTCGCGATGAAAATCCTTGAAGCGAGGCCCGCGGAACGCGGCCTCGTCGAACTGCAGCGCCTGGATCATCGTGCCCATGGCGCCGTCGAGGATCAGGATGCGCTGGCGCGCGGCGGCGAGGAAGGCGGTACGCGCATTGGAAACAGGAGGGGACATCAGGCGGCGACCTTGTTGACGGACTTCGGCCGGATGCCAAGCAGATGGCTGATCGCGAACACGAGGTCGGCGCGGTTCATGGTGTAGAAATGGAAGGTGTCGACGCCATGCTTGGCGAGCTTGTGCACCTGGCCGGCGGCGACGGTCGCCGCAATCAGCTTGCGGGTCTCGGGATCATCGTCGAGACCCTCGAACTTCTCGGCCAGCCACTCCGGCACGCTGGTGCCGTTGCGGGTCACGAAGCCGCGCGCCTGCTTGAAATTGTGCATCGGCATGATGCCGGGCACGATCGGAATGTCGATGCCGCGGGCGCGGACGCGGTCGAGGTAGCGGAAGTAGACGTCGTTGTCGAAGAACACCTGGGTGATCGCGCGGGTCGCGCCGGCATCGACCTTCGCTTTCAGCATATCGATGTCGGCGTCGAAGTCGCGGCTCTCCGGATGCTTCTCGGGATAGGCCGAGACCGAAACCTCGATGTCCGGGTGGCGCTTCTTGATGCCGGCGACCAGATCGGGCGAGCTCTGATAACCCTCGGCATGGGCCTGGTAGGGCGTGCCGATGCCGCCGGGCGGATCGCCGCGCAAGGCGACGATGTGGCGGACGCCGACCTCGTGATAGCGGTCGACGACCTCATCGATCTCCCCGCGGGAGGCGCCGACGCAGGTGAGATGCGCCGCCGGCAGCAGCGCGGTCTCCTTGAGGAGGCGTGCGATGGTGGCGTGGGTGCGCTCGCGGGTCGAGCCGCCGGCGCCATAGGTCACCGAGACGAAGCTCGGCTCCAGCGGAGCCAGGCGCTCGATCGAGGTCCACAGCGTCCGGTCCATCTCCTCGGTCTTCGGCGGGAAGAACTCGAACGAGATCTTGGGCCTGATGATCGCGGAATGTCCGTCAGTGATGGCGGTGGCGAGGTCGGTCATGGCGGCGCAGGTTCCCGATGGCGCGTAAATTTCAACTTGAGAGCGGATCGCCCGCTGGATGAGCCAAGATAAGGGAAGTGAGTCGCAAGCGACAGCCCACCAGAAATGGGATTTAGCCCACAATCATTCAATTGTTGCTCAATTCTCTGGAGTTAATGGATCGTAAAGTGGGCAAAGAAAACGAAGAAAAATCAGTATTTCATAGCTTGAATCGGCGAATTCATGGGCTGATTGCGGATGGGACAGAGTTATTCTTAAGCTGTATACAGCTTGTCCGTCCCACCGTTTGGCAGGCTGTCATCCCTGCGTTTCTGGCAGGTCACCGACGCAGTTCGGCCATTGTGGGCCGCCGCACAGTCACTAGGTTGAAGCCATGATCCCGATTTCAGTCCTCGACCTCTCTGTCACGACGACGGCCACGCCGGCCTCGGTGGCGTTGCGCAACAGCATCGACCTGGCGCGCCATGTCGACCAGCTCGGCTATGTTCGCTATTGGCTCGCCGAGCATCACAGCCTGGTTTCGGTGGCGAGCCCGTCGCCCGACATCATGATCGGGCAGATCGCTGCCGTCACCAAGCACATCCGCGTCGGCTCCGGCGGCGTCATGCTGCCCAACCACGCGCCGCTGGTGGTCGCCGAACGCTTCAAGATGCTGGAGGCGCTGTTTCCCGGCCGGATCGATCTCGGCCTCGGCCGCGCGCCGGGCACCGACGGCACCACGGCCTATGCGTTGAGGAGCCGGCTCGATCGCCGCGAAGGCGACGATTTCCTCGAGCGGCTGCACGAGCTGACCTTGTGGGAGACGCGCGAGTTTCCCGCCGGCCATCCCTACAACAACGTCATCGCCATGCCCGACGATGCGCCGCTGCCGCCGATCTGGCTGCTCGGCTCCAGCGACTATTCCAGCGAGCTCTCGGCGCAGATGGGCATGGGATTCGGCTTCGCGCATCACTTCGCCAACCACGATGCGATCGACGCGATGCGCACCTATCGCGCGCATTTCACGCCGTCGCGCTGGCGCTCGCAGCCGCACGCGGTGCTGGCGGTCGCGGTCGTGACGGCGGAGACCGATGCGGAGGCCGAGCGGCTGGCGTCGTCGATGGACCTCAACCGTCTCCGTCGCGACCGCGGCCAGTTCCTGCCGCTGCCGAGCCCGGAGGAAGCGGCGGCCTATCCTTATACGGACTCCGACCGCGCCTCGATCGCCCGCAACCGCTCGCGGCTGTTCGTCGGCTCGCCGGCGACGGTGCGCGCCAAGCTCGACCCGATGATCGCGGCCAGCCAGGCCGACGAACTGATGGTCATCACCGCGATCTTCGACCACGAGGCCCGCAAGCGCTCCTACACCCTGCTCGCCGACGCCTTCGGCCTGCAGCGGCAGGCGGCGGCGTAAGCCCTGCATCCTCTCGGCGTCATTCCGGGGCAAGGCCGCAGGCCTTGAACCCGGAATCCCGAGTTGAGTTTTGCCACTCGAGATTCCGGTCGGGTCCTTCGGACCATCCTGGAATGACGGCCTAGCTTTCCAGCCGTTCGCTGAAGGTCGCCCGGAACGGATGGGCCGGATAGACGCCGACGATGCGCAACTCGCGCGAGAAGAATTTCAGCTCCTCCAGCGCGAAAGCGAGTCCCTTGTCCTCCGGATGGCCGTCGACATCGGCGTAGAATTGCGTGGCGAAGAAATTGCCGTCGACCATGTAGCTTTCGAGCTTGGTCATGTTGACGCCGTTGGTCGCGAAGCCGCCGAGCGCCTTGTACAGCGCGGCCGGCAGGTTGCGGACGCGGAACACGAAGCTCGTGACCAGCGGGCCGGAGTTCTGCTCGGCCCATTGCGGCTCGCGCGCCAGCACGACGAAGCGGGTGGTGTTGTGCGCCTCGTCCTCGATGTCCTCGGCGAGGATGTCGAGGCCATAGATGTCAGCGGCAAGCCGCGAGGCGATCGCAGCAACGCTCTTGTCGCCCCGCTGCGACACGTCGCGCGCGCTGCCGGCGGTGTCGCCGGCGACGATCGGCCGGACGCCGAGCTGGCGGATGATGCGGCGGCACTGGCCGAGCGCGTGGACGTGGCTCTCGACGGTCTTGATGTCGGCGAGCCTGGTCCCCTTCAGCGCCATCAGCTGGTGGCGGATCGGCAGGAACCACTCGCCGATGATGTACAGGCCCGACCCCGGCAGCAGATGGTGGATGTCGGCGACGCGCCCCGCCACCGAGTTCTCGATCGGGATCATGCCGAGATCGGCCTCCCCGGACGAGATCGCGCTGAGCGCGTCCTCGAAGGTCGGGCAGGGCATGGCCTCGGCGGTCGGATAGGCCTCGGAGATGGCGATGTGGGAATTGGCTCCCGGCTCGCCCTGGAATGCGATTTTCAAGATCTTGCTCATGTGGGGCCTTGTAGCAGCTTAGGTCTGTGACAGCAGCCGGCGGGCGGTGTCGAGGTCGGCCGGGGTGTCGACGCCGCGCGGGACGGCATCGACGACCATGACGTCGATGCGCATGCCGGCCTCCAACGCCCGCAGCTGTTCCAGCTTCTCCTGCTGCTCCAGCGGCGACGGCGGCAGGCTGACGAAGCGCTCCAGCGCCGCGCGGCGGTAGGCGTAGAGGCCGATGTGATGGTAGCGCGGTCCGTCGCCATGCGGCGCCGTGGCCCGGGTGAAGTATAGCGCGCGCATGCGCCGGCCCGACAGGGGCGAGCCGACCGCCTTGACGACGTTCGGGTTGAGGCTCTCCTCCTCGGTGTGGATCTCGGCCGCCAGCGTCGTGATGTCGACGGCGGGATCGTCGAGCGGCGGCAGCACGTCGCTGATGCTCCGGGGATCGATAGTCGGGAAGTCGCCCTGCAGATTGACCACGATCTCCGCCTCACCGGCCGGATCGAGCTTGCACATCGCTTCATAGATGCGGTCGGACCCGGAGGGATGATCGGCCCTGGTCATGACGACCTCGCCGCCTGCCGCCGTCACGGCCGCGGCAATTTCCGGCGTGTCGGTCGCCACCGCGACGCGACCGATCGCCGCCTCCTGCGCCCGTCGCAGCACCTGCACGATCATCGGCACGCCTGCGATGTCGAGCAGCGGCTTGCCCGGCAGGCGGGTCGCGGCCATGCGGGCGGGAATCAGGACGAGAATCTTGGATCGGGACATCCGGGAAAGCGCATTCGGAGCCGGTCGCAACAGCGCGTCCGGACGAGGGTGGGGACAGCAAAAACCGCCCGCTTATACGGGTTGCCAGAGCACGGGCAAACCGATATCTCACTTCTGCCGCAGGGGGAGGCGCGACGGCTCGATTCTGCTCGATGCCTTCTCGAAATCCTGGGGCGATTCACGGCCGCGGCCACGCGGCCCCAAAGCAATGAAATCCGCCCTCGGAGCCTGATTCCAAAATGGACTCCTTCGAACTGAACAAAATCCTCGGCGCCGTGCTGGCCGCCTGTCTCGTCGTGCTGGTCACGAGCTTCTCCGCGGGCGCGATCTTCGCGCCGAAGATGCCGGAGAAGCCGGGCTTCGAGATTGTCGTGAAGGAGGCCGAGAGCGCCGGAAAGCCGGGCGCCGCGCCCGCCGCCGCCGAGCCGATCGAGAAGCTGCTGCAGACCGCCTCGGTCGAGAAGGGCGCCGCCGCCGCCAAGAAGTGCGCCGCCTGCCACACCTTCGACAAGGGCGGCAAGAATGCCGTCGGTCCGAACCTCTACGGCATCGTCGGCGACCACATCGGCGAAGGCCGCAACTTCAACTTCTCGGCTGCGCTCAAGGCCAAGGGCGGCACCTGGACCATCGATGCGCTGAACCAGTTCATCGCCAACCCGAAGGGCTACGTCCCGGGCACCGCGATGGGCTTTGCCGGCATCCAGAAGGACTCCGAGCGCGCCGACGTGCTGGCCTATCTGAACTCGCTGTCGGACAACCCGGCGCCGCTGCCGACCGCAGCCAAGTAACCCGCGACTTATCTCGCATTGCAAACGGCCGGGCCTTGCCCGGCCGTTTTGCTTGTGGGGGAAGCGAATTTCGCCGCATTTGGGACCTTTGGTCGCATGCCGGTCGTTCACAACCCGGTATCATGAGGAAAAAGCAAGGTTATCCGTCGAAACCTTGCCGTATATTGGTCCCCTGAATGGAACGGGTTCGGACGGTCCGGAGCGCCCCGCTTCGGCCGACGCAACCTGTCCCGTCCGGATTGGGTTACGATCAGACGTTGGATCGGGAGCAGCCGCGGGCGACGCCGCCGGGCTGTTTCCAGGCGGTCTTACTCAGAGGAAGTCTCATTTGACGATTACCCGACGACAGCTCCTGCAGAGCAGCGCCTTCGCTGCGATGACCCCGGCGCTCGGCGCCGCCGCCAGCCTCGCCCCGCTCGACGCCGCGAAGGCGCAGGCGGGCGAGCAGATGGTCTGGCGCCACGGCCTGTCGCTGTTCGGCGAGGTGAAGTACCCGGCCGACTTCAAGCGCTTCGACTACGTCAATCCGGATGCGCCCAAGGGCGGCACCGCGCGGATGATCTCGCTCGGCACCTTCGACAATTTCAACATCGTCGTGATGTATGTGAAGGGCAACATCGCCGCGGCCGCGATGCTCCCCTACGAGACCCTGATGACACGGTCGCAGGACGAGATCTCGACCGAATACGGCCTGCTCGCGGAGGCGGCCTCGTATCCGGACGATTACTCCTGGGTGATCTATCGCCTGCGCAAGGAGGCACGCTGGCACGACGGCAAGCCGGTGACGCCAGAGGACGTCATCTTCTCGCTGGACGTGCTGAAGAAGAACAGCCCGTTCTACTCGTCCTACTATCGTCACGTGGTGAAGACCGAGAAGACCGGCGATCTCGAGGTGAAGTTCACTTTCGACGGCCCGGGCAATCGCGAACTGCCGCACATCGTCGGCGAATTGGTCGTGCTGCCCAAGCATTATTGGGAGGGCACGGATTCGCAGGGCCGCAAGCGCGACGTCACTGCGACCACGCTGGAGCCGCCGCTCGGGTCGAGCCCCTACCGCATCAAGGACTTCGTGCCGGGCCGTTCGATCAAGGTCGAGCGCGTCAAGGATTATTGGGGCGCCAACCTGCCGGTCCGGATCGGCCAGCACAATTTCGACGAGCTGCAATACGAATATTTCCGCGACAACCAGGTCGCGCTCGAGGCCTTCAAGGCCGACCAGGCCGATTGGATCACCGAGAACTCGGCCAAGCAGTGGGCCACGGCCTACGAATTCCCGGCGATCACCGAGAAGCGCGCGGTCAAGGAGGAATTCCCGGTCCGCGATTCCGGCCGCATGCAGGGCTTCATCTTCAACCTGCGCCGTCCGCAATTCCAGGACGCCCGGCTGCGCCGCGCCTTCAACTACGCGTTCGACTTCGAGGAGATGAACAAGCAATTGTTCTTCGGCCAGTACAAGCGGATCAACAGCTTTTTCGAAGGCACCGATCTGGCCTGCTCGGGCCTGCCGCAGGGGCAGGAGCTCGAACTGCTCGAGGCGCTGCGCGACAAGGTGCCGCCGGAGGTGTTCACCACGCCGTATCAGAATCCGGTCGGCGGCAATCCTGAGAATGTCCGCGCCAATCTGCGCGAGGCGACAAAGCTCCTCAAGGAGGCCGGCTACGAGATCAAGGACCGCAAGCTGGTCGATCCCGCCGGCAAGCAGGTGGCGGTCGAGCTGCTGGTGCAGGACCCATCCTCCGAGCGTATCGTGCTGTTCTACAAGCCCTCGCTGGAGCGGCTCGGCGTCACCGTGACGGTGCGCCAGGTCGACAACGTCCAGTATGAGCAGCGGGTACGCACCTTCGACTACGACATGATCACCGATGTCTGGGGCCAGTCGCTATCGCCCGGCAATGAGCAGCGCGATTTCTGGGGCTCCAAGGCGGCCGATGAGCCGGGCTCGAAGAACACCGTCGGCATCAAGAACCCGGCGATCGATGCGCTGATCGAGAAGATCATCTTCGCCAAGGATCGTAAGAGCCTCGAGGCGGCCACGCACGCGCTGGACCGCGTTCTGCTGTGGAATTTCTACGTCGTACCGCAGTTCACCTATCCGTTCGCGCGCAGCGCCCGCTGGGACCGCTTCAGCCATTTCGAGCCGTTCCCGAAATATGCCAGCACGGGCTGGCCGACGCTGTGGTGGTACGACGCCGACAAGGCTGCCAAGGTGAAGCGCTCTTGAGCACGCTGTTGCATCTGTCGCGCCGTGGCGTGCTCGGCCTCGGGCTCGGCGCGCTCACGGCTCCGCTCGTCAGGCCGGCTGTCGCCGCGGAGTACGGCCCGGAGTCGCACGGCGCCTCGGCGTTCGGCGACCTGAAATATCCGGCCGACTTCCGCCACTTCGACTACGTCAATGTCGACGCGCCGAAGGGCGGGATGTTCTCGCTGATCCCCTCGGTGCGCGCCTACAACCAGTCCTACTATACCTTCAACTCGTTCAATGCCTACATCCTCAAGGGCGAGGGCGCTCAGGGCATGAGCATGACGTTCGCGTCGTTGATGGTGCCGTCGGGCGACGAGCCGGATGCGGTGTACGGGCTGGTCGCCAAGTCGGTCGCGATCTCGGCCGACAAATCGTCCTACCGCTTCACTCTGCGGCCCGAAGCGCGCTTCCACGATGGCAGCAAGATCACCGCGCAGGACGTCGCCTGGACGCTGAATACGCTGAAGGAGAAGGGCCATCCGCTGATCGTCGTGCAGCTGCGCGACTTCGTGAAGGCCGAGGCCCTCGACGATGCCACGGTGGTCTTGAGCTTCGCAGAGAAGCGCGCGCGCGACGTGCCGCTCTATGTCATGACCCTGCCGATCTTCTCGAAGACCTATTACGCCAGCCGCTCGTTCGACGAATCCACGCTCGAGGTGCCGCTCGGCTCCGGGCCGTACAAGGTCGGCAGATACGAGGTGAACCGCTACGTCGAGTTCGAGCGGGTCAAGGACTGGTGGGCGGCCGACCTGCCGGTCAGCCGCGGCTTCTACAATTTCGACACCGTGCGCTACGAGTTCTATCGCGACCGCGACGTCGCCTTCGAGGGCTTCACCGCGAAGAGCTATCTGTTCCGCGAGGAGTTCACCTCGCGGATCTGGGCCACGCGCTACGACTTCCCCGCCATCAAGGACGGCCGCGTCAAGCGCGAGCTGCTGCCGGACGAGACGCCGTCGGGCGGGCAGGGCTGGTTCATCAACACCCGCCGCAACAAGTTCTCCCATCCGCGCGTCCGCCAGGCGCTGACCTACGCCTTCGACTTCGAGTGGACCAACAAGACCATCATGTACGGCGCCTATGCGCGCACGGTGTCGCCGTTCCAGAACTCCGACATGGTCGCGGTCGGGCCGCCGTCGCCGGAGGAGCTGAAGTTGCTGGAGCCGTTCCGCGGCCAGATTCCTGACGAGGTGTTCGGCGAGCCGTTCGTGCCGCCGGCCTCGGATGGGTCGGGCCAGGATCGCGCGCTGCTGCGCAAGGCCACGCAACTCTTGCAGCAGGCCGGCCTGCCGGTGAAGGACGGCAAGCGGATGCTGCCGTCCGGCGAAGTGTTCTCGATCGAGTTCCTGATCGACGAGGTCTCGTTCAAGCCGCACCACGGCACCCTGATCAAGAACCTGCAGACGCTCGGCATCGACGCGGATCTGCGCATCGTCGACGCCGTGCAGTACCGCGCCCGCGTCGAGGATTTCGATTTCGACATCACGGTGCAGCGGCTGTCGATGTCGCCGACCCCCGGCGACGGTCTGCGCCCCTATTTCACCTCGGATACGGCCAAGACCAAGGGCTCCTACAATCTCGCCGGGATCAGCAATCCCGCTGTTGACGCGCTGGTCGCCAAGGTCATCGCCGCGGAGACCCGCAGCGATCTGACCTTTGCCTGCCGCGCGCTGGATCGCGTGTTCCGCGCCGGGCACTATTGGATCCCGCAATGGTACCGGCAGACCCATCCGATCGCCTACTGGGATCAGTTCAGCCACCCGCCGAAGCCGCCGAAATACGGCTCCGGCGTCGGCGCCCCCGACATCTGGTGGTACGATGCCGCCAAGGCCGCAAAGCTGGAGCAGGCGAAGTAGTTCATGGCTGCCTATATCGCTCGCCGCATGTTTCTGATGCTCCCGACCCTGCTCGGGATCCTCTTCATCTCCTTCGTCGTGGTGCAGTTCGCGCCGGGCGGCCCGGTCGAACGCGTCATTGCGCAACTGACCGGCGCCGACACCGGCGGCACCTCGCGCATTTCAGGCGGCAGCGGCTCGGATTTCGGCGCAAGGCCGCCGGGCCAGGTCGGCTCCGGTGATACCAACTCCAAATATCGCGGCGCGCAGGGCCTCGATCCCGCCTTCATCAAGCAGCTCGAAAAGCAGTTCGGCTTCGACAAGCCGGCGCCGGAGCGCTTCGCGCTGATGGTCTGGAACTTCGCCCGCTTCGATTTCGGCAAGAGCTACTTCCGCGACACCACCGTGCTGCAGCTGATCAAGGAGAAGCTGCCGGTCTCGATGTCGCTCGGCATCTGGATGACCCTGCTGACCTATCTGATCTCGATCCCCTTGGGCATCCGCAAGGCTGTCGCAGACGGCTCGCGCTTCGACGTCTGGACATCAGCGGTCATCATCATCGGCTACGCCATTCCCGGCTTCCTGTTCGCAATCCTCTTGATCATCCTGTTCGCCGGCGGCTCGTTCCTCAACATCTTCCCGCTCCGCGGCCTGACCTCGGACGGATGGGCCAACTTCCCCTGGTACTGGAAGATCATTGACTATTTCTGGCATCTCACTCTGCCGCTGGTGTCGATGGCGCTCGGCGCCTTCGCGACCATGACCTTGCTCACCAAGAACTCGTTCCTCGACGAGATCCGCAAGCAATATGTCATGACCGCGCGCGCCAAGGGCTGCAGCGAGACCCAGGTGCTGTACGGCCACGTCTTCCGCAATGCCATGCTGATCGTGATCGCCGGTTTCCCCGGCACCTTCATCCACGCCTTCTTCTCCGGCTCGCTGCTGATCGAGACCATCTTCTCGCTCGACGGCCTTGGCCTGTTGTCGTTCGAGAGCATCCTCAACCGCGACTATCCGGTCGTGTTCGGCAATCTCTTCATCTTCTCGCTGCTCGGCCTCGCCATCAACCTGATCTCGGATCTGACCTACATGTGGATCGATCCGCGGATCGACTTCGAGGCGCGGGAGGTCTGACGATGCTGAAGACCGCACCGATCGAAACCACGACCCAGGCGCCGCTCGGCGAGGCCGTGCCGCCGACGCGGCACCGCTTCAAGCCGTCGCCGCTCAACCAGCGCCGCTGGCAGAATTTCAAGGCCAACCGCCGCGGCTACTGGTCGCTGTGGATTTTCCTGTTTCTGTTCATCGTCTCGATGTTCGCCGAGCTGATCGCCAACGACCGGCCGTTCCTGATCAAGTTCGACGGCCACCTGTATTTTCCCGCCTTCGTCTCCTATCCGGAGACCGCGTTCGGTGGCGACTTCGAGACCGCCGCCGACTATCGCGATCCGTATTTGCAGAAGCTGATCGCCGACAAGGGCGGCACCGTGATCTGGCCGCTGATCCGCTACTCCTACGCCACCCACAATCTCGACCTGCCGACGCCGGCGCCGTCGCCGCCGACCTGGATGCTGAAGGAATCGCAGTGCAAGGCGGTGGTCGAGAAGAAGGGGCTGAAGAGCTGCCGGGATCTCGAATACAATTGGCTCGGCACCGATGATCAGGGGCGCGACGTCGTCGCGCGTCTGATCTACGGCTTCCGCATCTCCGTGCTGTTCGGCCTGTTGCTGACGTTCTTCTCGTCGATCATCGGTATCGCCGCCGGCGGCGTGCAGGGCTATTTCGGCGGCTGGGTCGATCTCTTGTTCCAGCGCTTCATCGAGATCTGGAACGCGATCCCCTATCTCTATCTGCTCTTGATCCTGTCCGCGGTGCTGGTGCCCGGCTTCTTCACTTTGCTCGGCATCATGCTGCTGTTCTCGTGGGTGTCACTGGTCGGCCTCGTCCGCGCCGAATTCCTGCGCGGCCGCAATTTCGAATATATCCAGGCCGCCCGTGCGCTCGGCGTCTCCAACGTCGTCATCATGTGGCGGCATCTGCTGCCGAACGCGATGGTCGCGACCATGACGTTCCTGCCGTTCATCGTCTCCAGCTCGGTAATGACGCTCACCGCGCTCGACTTCCTCGGCTTCGGCCTGCCGCCGGGATCGCCGTCGCTGGGCGAGATGCTGTCGCAGGCCAAGGCCAACGTGCAGGCGCCGTGGCTCGGCCTCACCGGCTTCTTCTCGGTCGCGATCATGCTGTCGCTCCTGATCTTCATCGGCGAGGCCGTGCGCGACGCCTTCGATCCGCGCAAGACGTTCAGGTGAGCGCCAGGGATGCGATGACATGGACACGATGACATGGATGCGATGACCCAGCCGCTTTTGTCGGTCAGCGATCTCTCGGTGGCGTTCCACCAGGGCGGCCGCGCGTCGACCGCTGTCGACCACGTCTCCTTCGACATCAAGCGCGGCGAATGCGTCGCGCTGGTCGGCGAGTCCGGCTCGGGCAAGTCGGTCAGCGCGCTCTCGGTGCTGAAGCTGTTGCCCTACCCGGTGGCCTCGCATCCCTCGGGCAGCATCCGCTTCAAGGGCCGCGATCTGCTGCCGCTGTCCGAAGGCGACATGCGCGAGATCCGTGGCAGCGACATCTCGATCATCTTCCAGGAGCCGATGACGTCGCTCAATCCGCTGCACACGATCGAGCGGCAGATCAGCGAGATCCTGCAACTGCATCAGCCGATCTCGAACAGTGCGGCGCGCAAGCGCGTGCTGGAGCTGCTGACGCAGGTCGGCATCCCCGAGCCGGAGACGCGGCTCGGCAGCTATCCGCATCAGCTCTCCGGTGGCCAGCGCCAGCGCGTGATGATCGCGATGGCGCTCGCCAACGAGCCGGACCTGCTGATCGCCGATGAGCCGACCACGGCACTCGACGTCACCGTGCAGGCGCAGATCCTGGCGCTGCTCGCCGACATCCGCGCGCGGCTCGGCATGAGCCTGCTGTTCATCACCCATGATCTCGGCATCGTCCGCCGCATCGCCGATCGCGTCTGCGTCATGAATGGCGGCAAGATCGTCGAGCAGGGACCGGTCGAGCAGGTCTTCACCGCGCCACAGCATCCCTACACCAAGGCGCTGCTCGCCGCCGAGCCGAAGCCCGACCCGGCGCCGCCGCGGCCCGATCAGCCGGTGGTGATGCAGGCGAAGGACCTCAAGGTCTGGTTTCCGATCAAGCGCGGCCTGTTCCGCTCCACCGTCGGTCACATCAAGGCGGTCGACGGCGTCAGCGTCGCCGTGCGCAAGGGCGAGACGCTCGGCGTCGTCGGCGAGTCCGGCTCGGGCAAGACGACCTTGGGCCTGGCGCTGTTGCGGCTGATCTCCTCCGACGGCCCGATCGTGTTTCTCGGCAAGGAGATCCAGGGGCTGTCGTTCAAGGACGTCCGCCCGTTCCGCCGGGACATGCAGATCGTCTTCCAGGACCCGTTCGGCGCGCTCAGCCCGCGCATGTCGGTCGGCGACATCATCGCCGAAGGCCTGACCGTGCATCAGCCGGATTTGTCCGAGGACGGGCGCGAGGCCAAGGTCGTGAAGGCTCTGAAAGACGTCGGCCTCGATCCCGCGACCCGCTTCCGCTACCCGCACGAGTTCTCCGGAGGTCAGCGCCAGCGCATCTCGGTCGCCCGCGCCGTCGTGCTGGAGCCGAGCTTCGTCGTGCTCGACGAGCCGACCTCCGCGCTCGACATGCTGTTCCAGGCCCAGATGGTCGAGCTGCTGCGCGAGCTGCAGCGCAAGCGCGAGCTGACCTACATGTTCATCTCGCACGATCTCCGCGTGGTCGCGGCGCTGGCGAGCCACCTGATCGTGATGCGTCACGGCAAGGTGGTCGAGGAGGGCCCGGCCGCGCAGCTGTTCAAGGCGCCGCAGACCGACTACACGCGCGCGCTGTTCGCCGCGGCGTTCCGGAACGAGACGGCGGGGAACGGGGCGGCGGCGCCGTAAACGATCACAGACATCCGCACCCGGACCACCGCGAGACAATGTCGTCCAAGCTGGATCTCATCAGAACTCTTTTGCGGTCCGAATGGGACCCGATCGGCGTCTCCGGTCGGGGTGCGCCCGAAGACGAATATGATCGTTACGCTCTCCAGGTCTTCGCCATGCTTCAAGACGGTGCCGATGTTGCGTCGATCGCGAGCTATCTCACTGGTGTCGTCACGGACAGAATGTCACTCACGGGGCGTCCTGAAGTCGATCGTCGGATCGCTGAGAGGGCTTTGATAATCTATCAAAGCTAGGTCGCCGATGCAGGCGGATCGAACCGTAACGAACGGAAGCGATGGCAATGTCCGGCAGGGACACGGTTCATTGGACCAAGGGCTATACGCAATCTGAGCTCGACAGGGCGCAACGCCGATTCGGGCTGGTCTTTCCCCCCGATCTGATCGCGCTCCTGATACGGCGGCGGCCGGTGAATGGCCATGACTGGACCGACGAGCGCGCCATCAGGCGCGCGCTCGAGTGGCCGTTCGAGAGCCTTCGCCACGCTGTCGAAACCGGGCAGTTGTGGTGGTCGGAGTGGGGAAGGCTGCCCTCGACTGCACGCGCCCGGGAAGAGGCGCTCCGGGACATCGTGTCCCGGGCACCCAAACTCATCCCGCTCATTGCTCATCGCTATCTGCCTGAGCAGCCACGCGAGGCGGGCAATCCGGTCTTTTCAATCTATGGTGTCGACGCGATTTACTACGGCGCCAATCTGAACGACTATTTCGAGCGGGAGTTTTTGGGCTGGAGCAGCAGGCCCTGGCCTGCAAAGATCAAGCGCATTCCGTTCTGGTCCGACCTCGTCGAGCGATTTGCTGATGACACGAACACGTCGTGATCCCGTCGATGTTGCCCGGCAGCCCAACCGAGAGGGTTCATCTTGTCGTTCTTTCACAGATGCCGCTCATGTCTGCAGACCTTTCCGGCGTTCAGCAGCGACGTGACAATCTGCGCGTTGTGCGGAAGCCCTGACATCGAGGAGGCGGCCGAGATCGGAATGGGTGAGCGCCTGGAGCGTGGCGCCATTTACAGGGTGGATCTGACCAGCGGACGGCTCGCCAAGTTAGGCGGCTCCTTTCCAGAGACGGCATGACCGCACTGAGGCGGCGCCGTCTCCCGCGCTGTCATGCTCCGCGAAAGCGGGGCATCCAGTAATCCGCGGCGGAAGAGATTCACCGAGGCGTCCCGGTGTACTGGATCGTCCGCCTTCGATTCGGCCTGGGCGAGATCTTCTTAGATCAATTCCGCAGCAAGCCCTGTCCGCATGAGAAATTCACTCTGACTCGCGCGGTGACAGCCGACTCTGAGCTCTTACAACACCTTGCTCAGGCCACGCCGCAAAGCGGCCTCGATGTCCTTGATCACCAAAGACAAGAGGTGCATTCGAGCCATGAGAATCACCTCGAGCTCATCGAGCGATGCGAAGCTTCGGTAAAGCAGATCGAAGTGACGAATCAACTTCGTGAACTCGATGATGAGCGACTGATCCCACTTGGCATGGGCCGCCGGCCTGCGATGACGTCGGGCCTGGAGGCTGAGAATGGTTTCCGCCTTCCCATCCTGTCGTCCCGGAAACCAGGCCAGCGGCTCCGGTGACAGGCAGAGGTCCCACCCGTCGATCAACTCCTTCGACAACACGGGGCGGTCTCTCGCCGATCTCTCGGCGTCGGCGCTGAAGCCCAACGGCTTCGACTCACGCTCCATCACGGCTTGGTAGAACCGTGCAGGTTGATCGAGTTCCCCGCCGAACTGCTTTGCCAATCCGGACGCATGTCGAGCGGTTTCGCGAACGCGCCGTTGCTTCTCTTCCGCCTCCACGCACGCGAAGCGGCGATCGTAAACAGCCCGATCCTCATACCGAAGCCGTTCCATCCGGCGGAGGCAGGGATCGAGTTGCTTCATCCATAACGGCCGGCCGGGAGCCCGGTGACTCCCGAACTGCTCCTCGTGACGACGACGCAGATCGTCCATGTATGCGGTCGAACACGGCTCGCCTTCGGGGAGGCGGAAGCGAATGTTGGGATTCCCCAGGCTTATTTTCGCGTGTTCGACGACGTAGCGCCTAAATTCGGATTGCTCCTCGTCGCTCTCGGCGAATGAGGCCTCGAAATCGAGCCGCGGCTTCACGACGTCCCAGCCCGCCTGTTCCAGGATCGAGACAAATTCCCAGTGGCGTTCAGCGAGAGCGAACAATTCGGCAAGAACACGACGCTGCGCATCAATGTCGAGCGATTGTGTCCTCTGTTTTGTCATTCACGAACTCCGCGCGCCCAGAATAGCTCGCTCCAATGAGGACACAACATGCCTATTTTGAAGCATCCAACGGGGTGATTTGCCCGACGGGCGTCGTCCTCGAAGACTTGTCCAGCCCCTCCGCGAAAAATATTCCTGTTTCTTATTTTCGGAATTTGTGCATACTGCGCCCGTCCTGCCCGCGAGAGGGGCGTACGCGTCGTCACGGACGTCGGTGCGGGATGCGATGGCCGCTGTGATGCTGCGTGTGCAGGTGCGCACGGACGAACGGCATCAGGCGGGCGACGAAGTCGTGTGGTCCTGGCGCCCCGATGCTGGCGTCAAGGTCGCGAGCGCTGATGAGGCCCGCGGCCGACAGGGGCAAGACAGCCGGTCCCTGGGGAGAGCACGTATAAGACGCAGCCCATCGCGCAGGGAAGGCCGGATGTTCGGCCCGTACCTGTGGTGACTACCGCGTGCTTTCTTGCACGCAACCACGGGTGCGCTCGGCACCCGGCCTTCCCTGCGCCCTCTCATCGTTCGAGGGCGGATGAATGTCGCAGAGCTCGGGCCGGCGAGGCCGCGAGAGTACGGACGCTCGCCGCCATGCTGTTTGATAGGTATATCGGACTCTTGCGCTGCTCTTTCTCCGCGTCATTGCGAGCGTAGCGAAGCAATCCAGGATGGTGGGCGGGACTCTGGATTGCTTCGCTGCGCTCGCAATGACGGAGGAGGGAGCTTGCGCCTCCCAATCTCATCGAGAGGACGCGTCAGCGCGATGAGGCGAATCAACTCGGCCGCTTGATCGCGAGCACGTCGCTTCCGCTCGCCTTGATGCGCGCGATTGCCGCATTCATCGGCTCGATCTGCGTGGCCATGTGGAATGCGTTGGCGTGCACGATCGTATCGGCGTCGCGCACAATAGCGACGTGGCCCTTCCAGAAGATCAGGTCGCCGCGGCACGGTTGCTCAGCCTCATCAAGCGCGCGGCCGAGCGATGCCAGCTGCATGTCGCTGTCGCGCGGGCATGCCATGCCCGCGGCATTGAACGACACCTGCACCAGGCCCGAGCAGTCGATGCCGAGGCTGCTCTTGCCGCCCCACAGATAGGGCGTGCCGACGAAGCGCTCGGCGACGGCGACGAAGTCCGGCTCGACATGGTCGAGACCAGCGACATGCTGCTTCGGCACGAACCAGCTCTCTGCCGTGATCACGAAGCTCGCCTCCTCGCGGACCACGGCGATGGTCGAGCCCATCAGCAGCGTCTCGACCGGCGGCAGCTTGATCGACGGCCCGGGAAACGCGAAGCTGCGCAGCGCGCTGATCTTGTGCGTCGGCGCCGCAGTGGGTGTAGCGAGAGCAGCCTCAGGCAGCCAGCCGACATAGAAGTCGCGTTCGAGCTGGCCCCAGGCCCAGCCCTCGCCGTTGCGATCATAGATCGTGACGCGCTCGCCCTTCAGCGCCTGGGTCGCCAGCTCGGCGCCGGACTGCGGCTGCAGGCGCAGCGGCGCGATCGGATCGATCACCACGCGCGGCTCGCCGTCGACGAAACGCTCGGCGGTGACCTGTCCCTCGAGATGCCTCGCCGCGATGTCGCCGCGCGCCGGCGTGATGCGCGGATCAGCCATAGCGCTCGCTCAGCAGCTTGTAGAGCGCACGCGCCGCCTGGCACTCGCCGCCTTCGGGGCGGCCCGGCTTGGCCGACGGCGTCCAGGCGAAGATGTCGAGGTGCAGCCATGTCGTCGTCGGCTCGACGAAGCGCTGCAGGAACAGCGCGCAGGTGATCGAGCCGGCGAAGCCGCCGGACGGTGCGTTGTTGATGGTCGCGACCTTGGAGTCGAGCCACGAGTCATACGGCGCCCACAGCGGCATGCGCCACAGCGGATCGTTCTCGGCGGCCGCGCAGCGCGCGACCTCGGCGGCGAGCGCCTCGTCGTTGGTGTAGAACGGCGGCAGCTCGGGGCCGAGCGCGACACGCGCAGCTCCTGTCAGCGTGCCCATGTCGATCAGCAGATCCGGCTTGTCCTCGCAGGCGAGCGACAGCGCATCGGCCAGGATCAGCCGTCCCTCGGCGTCGGTGTTGCCGATCTCGACCGTGGGACCCTTGCGCGAGGGAAACACGTCCATCGGCCGGAACGCGTTGCCGGCGACAGAATTCTCGACCGCGGGGATCAGCACGCGCAGCTGCAGCTTGAGCTTCGCATCCATGATCATCTGCGCCAGCGCCAGCACGTTGGCCGCGCCGCCCATGTCCTTTTTCATCAGCAGCATGCTGCTGGACGGCTTCAGGTCGAGCCCGCCGGTGTCGAAGCAGACGCCCTTGCCGACCAGCGTCACCTTCGGATGCGATGCGTCACCCCAGTTGAGCTCGATCAGCCGCGGCGCCCGCGTCGAGGCGCGCCCGACGGCGTGGATCAGCGGATAGTTTTGCGCCAGCAGATCGTCGCCGACGATGCTGCTGAAGCGGGCGCCGAAGCGCTCGGCGACCTGCTTGCCGGCGGCCTCGAGCTCCTCCGGCCCCATGTCGTTGGACGGCGTGTTGACGAGATCGCGCGCCAGTGTCGCGGCGTCGGCGAGACGGTCGAGCTCGGCGGCGTCGACGCCGTCGGGCGGCACGAGGCGGACCTCCGGCGGCTCCGACTTGCGGTAGCGACCGAAGCGGTAGCTGCCGAGCGCGAAGGCGAGCGCGGCGAGCCTGCTATCATGCGGCGCATTGGCGAAGCGGTAGGTGCCGGCGGGCAGCAGGCCGGGCAGGGTGCCGGGGCGGAACAGGTCGCGGTGCTTCGCGTCGGCGTCCTCGATGCCGAACAGCACCTGCGCGATACGGCCGTCCGCGCCGGGGAGAATCAGGCAGCTGCCGGGCTTGGCCGCGTAGACATTGGCCTCGGCGAAGGTGCGGGCCTCGACCGGCAGGCTCTCTCGAATCTCGGGCCAGCGTGCCTTCGTCACGAAGGTGATCGGAATGGCGGAGGAGGCCGGAGCGGTTTCAAAGATCGAGGGCATGCCTAATGGTTCCTGAACGGACGCGCTGCTCACGCAGACTTCGCAGAGTTTGAGGATCGCTGCAATCTCGCCGGCCGCATTGCGCAAACCGGCGCAGAGCAGCCATCCGTGCCCGCATCCGGTCATTAACCGGCTGTTAGCGTTAACAGTTTATTGCTGGCGCGTTCATTTCGCACGTCCCTCGAGTCCAGTGACAATGCGTCAGCAGCCTGCCATCAGCCGCATCCTCGCGTCGGTCGCCTTCGCCGCGCTTCTCGCCGCCGGCCTCGGCGGTTGCCAGACCGTGTCCGACGTCACGGGCTCGCTGGGCAGAAGCGCCGAGCCGCCGCCGCCCGCGACGCCGCAGCGCGCGGTCGAGGTCTATGGCGAGCGCTATCGCGCCAATCCGAAGGATGCGGCGATGGCGGTTGCCTACGGCCAGGCGCTGCGCACCAACGGCCAGCGCGAGCAGGCGGTCGCTGTGCTCGAGCAGGCGACTCTCGCCAATCCCGGCAACAAGACCGTGCTCGCGGCCTATGGCCGGGCGCTGGCCGACAACGGCAATTTCAAGCTGGCCTTCGACGTGCTGTCGCGCGCGCACTCGCCCGACAATCCCGATTGGAAGCTGCTGTCGGTGCAGGGCACCGCGCTGGACCAGATGGGCCGCCACGACGAGGCGCGGCGCTACTATGAGAGCGCGCTGAAGATCGTGCCCGGCGAGCCGTCGGTGCTGTCCAATCTCGGCCTGTCCTACATGCTGACGCGCGACCTGCCGAACGCCGAGCAGGCGCTGCGCCAGGCCTATGGCTCGCAGCGGGCGGATGCCCGGGTGCGGCAGAACCTTGCGCTCGTCGTCGGACTGCAGGGCCGCTTCGCCGAGGCCGAGCAGATCGCGCGCGCCGACCTGCCGCCGGACGAGGCCGCGGCAAACGTCGCGTACCTGAAGCAGATGATCCAGGGCCAGCGCGAAGGCCAGGGCAAAAGCAAGGCGCGGAACACAGCGCCGATGGCCTCGCTCAGCCAGCCGGACTGACGCTCGTCACGCGCCTGCCAGCAGGCGCCGGCAGGTCTCGACGAACACGTCGGCACCGGTGACGATATCCGTGTCGGAGGTGTTCTCGGTCCAGTGATGGCTGATGCCGCCGATCGACGGTACGAACAGCATTCCCGCGGGCATGATGGTCGCCAGCACCTGGGCGTCATGGCCGGCGCCGCTCGGCATCCGCAGCGACTTGCCGCCGGCCAGCGCGGCGCTCGCCGCCTCGATCGCATCCTGGAAGCCGCCGTCCATCATCGCCGGCGCGCCGGTGCGGATGCGCTCGACGGCGACCTGACACGGGCCGGCCGCGGAGACCTGCGCGGCCATCTCGCGCAGCAATGCTTCGAGCCGGTCGATCACGGCGGCATTGTCGTCGCGGATCTGGAACAGCATCTCGGCCTGGCCGGGGATGATGCTCGGCGCACCCGGATCGAGCGTGATGCGGCCGGTGGTCCATACGGTGCGTGGGCCGCAGGCGGAGGGAAACCGCGTATCGATGTCGACGCAGAATTTCGCGAGCGCCAGGCCGGCGTCCTTGCGCACCGCCATCCGCGTCGTGCCGGCGTGATTCTGCTCGCCGGTGAAGACGATGCGGTACTGCCAGATGCCGACGATCGAGGTGACGACGCCGACCTTGAGCTCGCCTTTTTCCAGCGTATCGCCCTGCTCGATATGAGCTTCGAGATAGCCGATGTGGCGGCCGCGCTCGGCCTGCAGGCGAGGACGCCCCGCGAGGCCCATTTCGGCGAGCGCCTCGCGCATCGTGCGCGGGCTGCTGCGGTCGCGGGCGGCGTCGATGTCGGCCTCGCTGACATCGCCGACATAGGAGCGGCTGCCGAGGAAGGCGCCGAAATGGCCCTCCTCGTCACACCAGGAGGCGACCTCGACGGCACCTGCGATGGAGGGATCGGGATTGAGCACGCGCGCCGCTTCCAGCGCGTAGATCACGCCGAGCGGGCCATCGAGCCAGCCGGCATAATTCTGGCTCTCCAGATGCGATCCGGCCAGCAGCTTCGGTCCCGGCTTCGCGCTCACCCCGAGCACGTTGCCGATGCCGTCGATCTCAGCCGAAAGCTGCGCGTCGGGCAGGCGCGCGGCGAGCCAATCCAGCGACTGCCGGTGCGCCTCGGAAAAGGTCGGGCGGTGCACGCCGGTCTTGTAGGTGCCGAAGGCGCGCAAAGCGTTCAGATCGGCGAGGACGCGGGCGCCATCGGCGCGGCGGAGAGTGTCGGACATCAGGCGGAGACCTCGATCAATGCTCCGCCTCCCTCTCAAAGTGGCGCCGCCTCCGCAAGCGATATTTCGCCGTGCGGGCCGTCGGCTACTGCATGGCCGCGACCTTGATGCCGGTCGGTCCCAGAATGACCACGAACAACACCGGCAGGAAGAACAGGATCATCGGCACCGTCAGCTTCGGCGGCAGCGCGGCGGCCTTTTTCTCGGCCTCGTTCATGCGCATGTCGCGATTTTCCTGCGCCATCACGCGCAGCGATTGGCCAAGCGGCGTGCCGTAGCGCTCGGATTGCTGGAGCGCGAGACAGACCGACTTGACGCCTTCGAGGCCGGTGCGGCGGGCGAGGTTCTCGTAGGCGACCTTGCGGTCCTGCAGGTAGGACAGCTCCGCGGTGGTCAGCGTGAATTCCTCCGACAGCGCGATCGACTGGCTGGAGATTTCCATCGCCACGCGGCGGAACGCGGCCTCGATCGACATGCCGGACTCGATGCAGATCAGCAGCAGATCGAGCGCATCCGGGAAGGCGCGCTTGATCGAGAGCTGGCGCTTCGAGATCGCGTTGCTGAGGAACAGCATCGGCGCCTGCAGGCCGAGATAGGCCATGCCGACGCAGATGCCGATCTTGACCGGCATCGATTTCTCCAGATGCGCGATCACGAACACGTAGAGCACGGAGCCGACGAACAGCACCAGCGGCGTCACGAGTCGCGCGAACAGGAAGGTGATGTAGGGCGCCTGGCCGCGATAGCCGGCCATGATCAGCTTCTCGCGCGCGGCTTCCTGCGCCAGCCATTTCGTGAGGTTGAAATCCTCGACGACCCTGGAGACCAGCTGTTTGGGCGTCTGCCGCAGCGAGACCTTCTCGCCGGCATTCAGGCGCTCGCGCTCGCGCTGCTTGATCCGCTCGCGCTCGCTAGCAACGGCCTTCATGCGCTTGTTCAGGTTCTCGCCCGCGAACAGCGGCATGACCAGCGTGTAGACGGTCAAACTCGCCGCGATGGCGGCGAAGAACATCGTCATGAAGTGCGGATCGTGCAGCTTGGAGACCAGAAAGTCGACCATGGTCCACCCCTCAGAAATCGAAATTGATCATCTTCTTCATGACCAGGATGCCCATCGACATCCAGATCACGCAGCCGACGAGCATGAGCTGGCCGGTCGGGTGGGTCCAGAGCAGCGAGATGTAGTCGGGCGTGCTCAGATAGACCAGCAGCATCACGATCGGCGGCAGCGATCCGATGATGCCGGCGGAGGCCTTGGCTTCCATCGACATCGCCTGGATCTTCTCGGCCATCTTCTTGCGGTCGCGCAGCACCTTCGACAGGTTACCCAGCGCCTCGGAGAGGTTGCCGCCGGACTTCTGCTGGATTGCGACCACGATGCCGAAGAAGTTGGCTTCCGGCAGCGGCATGCGCTCATAAAGCCGGGCGCAGGCTTCGCCGAGCGGCATGCCGATCGCCTGTGTCTCGATGATCGCGAGAAACTCGCTGCGCAGCGGCTCCGGCGCGTCGGCGGCGACGACCTTGATCGACTCGAACAGCGGCAGGCCGGCCTTGATGCCGCGCACGATGACGTCGACCGCGTCCGGCAGTGCGGCCAGGAACTTCTTCTCGCGACGCTTCTTGAGATAGCCCAGGATCCAGCGCGGCAGGCCAAACCCCGCCGCGAAGCCCATGCCGAGCGCGCCAAGCGCGCCACCGCCTGAGAAGAAAGTGATCGCGCAGACGAAGAAGCCGAGCACGCCGGAGATGATCCAGAACTTCTGAACGGTCCAGTCGAGTCCGGCCTGCGAGATGCGCATGTTGAGCGGCACCTTGCTCTGCTTCTGCGCCTTGGCCTCGAGGTCCTTCAGCGAGGTTTCGACCTGTTCACGGCGCGAGCGCTGATTGCGCTCAGCCTGGCGAACCACCGGCTCGGCCTTGGCGACCGTGCTGCGCCTCTGCTCGGCCTTTCGTTCGCCTGACAGCATCGGATAAAGAAACACCCAGGCCATGCCGCCGATGGCGGTAGCGGCAAGGAAGGCGAGAGCCAGAGCCTGGAACTTCATCGGTTCTCTCCTCACTCCTTGCTGGCGATTTCGGCCGCATCGAGCGCCGCCGCCAGGCGCTTCTCTTCGCCATAATAGCGCGCGCGCTCCCAGAAGCGCGGCCGGCCGATGCCGGTCGATCGATGGCGGCCGATGATCTTGCCGTTCGCGTCCTCGCCGACCATGTCGTAGAGGAAGATGTCCTGGGTGATGATGGTGTCACCTTCCATGCCCATCACCTCGGTGATGTGCGTGATGCGGCGGGAGCCGTCGCGCAGGCGGGCGGCCTGCACGATGACGTCGATCGAGGCGCAGATCATCTCGCGGATGGTGCGCGACGGCAGCGAGAAGCCGCCCATCGTGATCATGGATTCGCAGCGCGACAGAGCTTCGCGCGGGTTGTTGGCGTGCAGCGTGCCCATCGAGCCGTCGTGACCGGTGTTCATGGCCTGAAGCAGGTCGAACGCCTCAGGTCCGCGGACTTCGCCGACGATGATGCGCTCAGGACGCATACGCAGACAGTTTCTGACCAGCTCGCGCATGGTGACCTGGCCTTCGCCCTCGATATTGGGCGGCCGGGTCTCCAGACGCACCACATGCGGCTGCTGCAGCTGAAGCTCGGCCGCGTCCTCGCAGGTGATGACGCGCTCGTCGTGATCAATGTAGTTGGTCAGGCAGTTCAGCAGCGTGGTCTTGCCCGAGCCGGTACCGCCGGAGATCAGCACGTTGCAGCGGACGCGGCCGATGATCTGCAGGATCTCGGCGCCCTCCGGCGAGATCGCGCCGAACTTGACCAGCTGATCGAGCGTCAGCTTGTCCTTCTTGAACTTACGAATGGTGAGCGCGGGACCGTCGATCGCCAGCGGGGGCACGATGGCGTTGACGCGGGAGCCGTCGGCGAGACGGGCGTCGCAGATCGGCGAGGATTCGTCGACGCGGCGGCCGACCTGGCTGACGATGCGCTGGCAGATGTTCAGCAATTGCTGATTGTCGCGAAAGCGGATGCCGGTGCGCTGGATCTTGCCGTTGACTTCGATGAACACCGTGCCGGCGCCGTTGACCATGATGTCGGCGATGTCGTCGCGCGACAGCAGCGGCTCGAGCGGGCCATAGCCGAGGACGTCGTTGCAGATGTCGTCGAGCAGTTCCTCCTGCTCGGCGATCGACATCACGATGTTCTTGATCGCGATGATCTCGTTGACGATGTCGCGGATTTCCTCGCGCGCCGATTCGCCGTCGAGCTTCGCGAGCTGGGCGAGGTCGATGGCCTCGATCAGCGCGCCGAAGATCGTCGCCTTGACCTGGTAGTAATTGTCCGAGCGCCGGGTCTCGACGGCCGGCGGCGGGGGAGGAGGCGCGGCCCGTGTCGGTGCCAGGGGAGGCGACGCCACGGCCGGAGAGGCTGCGCGTGGCGCAGCCGGCGCCGGCTCAGGGGCCGGCGCGGCCGGCCTGAGCGTCCTTGTATTATCGTCCAATCCGCTACGCTTACCAAACACGACCTAGAACTCCACGCGTGCTTACTTCCTCAGCTTCTCCAGCAGAGGCGACAGGAAGGAGCCTTTCGGCTTCTTGGTCTCGCTGCGGCCGGTCAGCCGCTGGGCGATCTGCAGAAACATCTCGGTGGTCCGATGGTTGGGGGACATTTCCGCAATCATCTGACCGTTGTTGGCTGCCGCGCCGAAGATCTGCGGCTCGAACGGGATCGTCGCGATCGGCGGGCTTTCGATCGCCTTGGCGAACTCGCTGGCGTTGATCTCCGGCCGCTTGGGCACGCCGACCTGGTTCAGGCAGTACAGCGGCATGCGATCGTTGGGCCGCGCGGCCTTGAGCAGGTCGAACATGTTCTTGGTGTTGCGGAGCGAGGCGAGATCCGGCGCCGCCACGATCAGGATGTCGTCGGCGCTGATCAGGGCCCGCTTGGTCCAGCCCGCCCATTGATGCGGTACGTCGAGCACGATGCACGGCATCGACGCGCGCAGTGTGTCGAAGATCGCGTCGAACGCCTCCGCGCCGAAGTCATAGACGCGGTCGAGCGTCGCAGGCGCGGCCAGCAGGCTGAGATGATCGGTGCATTTCGACAGCAGCCGGTCCATGAAGGCGATGTCGATGCGGTCCGGCGAGAACACTGCGTCGGCGATCCCCTGGGCGGGGTCCTGATTGTAGTCGAGACCGGCCGTGCCGAAGGCGAGATCGAGATCCGCCACAACGGAGTCCATCGACAGATCCCGCGCGATGGCCCAGGCGATATTGTGGGCGAGCGTGGACGCGCCGACGCCGCCCTTGGCGCCGACGACGGCGATGATGCGGCCGACCGCCTTGGCCTCCGGCGCCGAAAACAGGTTGCAGATCGACCGCACCACGTCGATCGGGGTCACCGGCGACAACACGTAGTCGCTGACGCCGCGGCGCACGAGCTCACGATATAGCGTTACGTCGTTGACGCGGCCGATCACGACGACGCGGGTGCCGGGATCGCACACCGTGGCGAGCTGGTCGAGGCCGGCCAGGATGTCCGTGCGGGTGTCCGTTTCCAGGATGATGACGTTGGGCGTCGGCGCGGACTTGTAGGCCTCGATGGCGGCCGCCATGCCGCCCATCTGGACCTTCAGGTGCGCCTTGCCGAGCCGCCGGTCCTCGCCGGCGGCCTGAACCGTGGCAGCCGTCTCCACGGTCTCGCAGAACGCCTGCACCGAGACACGCGGCGCGGGCGCGATGTGATCGTCGGCCGGCGGCGGCACGACGTCGGGCTGCTCCTCTGGAGTCTGTCGGGCGTAGCTGATCATTTGCCTGTGTCGCTCAGTTTGGCCTTGTCCGCCTCGGGATACGCGATCGCGGTTGACGCTCCCTTGCGGTATTTCTCGAAGAACGCGGTCCGCCGGGTGGTATAGGACGGTGTCTCGGAGCGCGGCTGCACCAGATCGGCTGGGTTGGCGACCATCGCCGCCATGTTGCGCTGATAGGCGCAGCCGAAGTTCCAGTCGGGCTTATTGTCGTACCAGTTCTTGTTCTTGATCGACGGCCCGAGATCGTCGGGCCAGAGGCCGCACGGACCGGCCGTGGCCGACAATTTGGGATAGCTGAGGCGGATCGCTGCCATCTGGCGCGGGTCCTTCGGCTGGTAATTGCGCACGGTGAGGCCGTGCGGCGGCACGCCGGCGGCTGCGAACAGCGATTGGATCTCGCGCATGGAATCGGCGGCCGCCCGGGCGTTCGGCGTCCCGCTCGGCACGTCGGCGCTGATCGCGCCGGTGCCCTGGCGCATCCAGCTGTTCGCCAGTCCCATCACCTCGGCGCGCTGCTCGGCCGTCAGGCCGCCGCGGCCCTGGCCGACGAACACGACCAGGGAATCCGGGGCTTCCTGGACCGCAATCGGGTGACGCAGCCGGTAGTCATCGGGAATGCTGGCGGTGACCGCAGGGTCTCTGCGGAAATTGCAGGCGCCGAGCAGGACCGCGGTCCCGGCAAGCGCGACGGCAAGCTGCAATCTGCGGTATCGAGCTGGGCTGGATTTCATCGTCATGGGTGCAAGTCCTTAGGTCCCGGCTCAGTCCGTGATGAAGCCATAGGCGCCGCGCAAGCCGCGACCGGTTTCGGTCCGGCCGGGCACGCCATAGATGCGGTTGATGCTGCCGAGCAGATCGGCCTGCGGGTCGGAGGCGGCGGCGAAGCCGTCGTCCGGTCGCGAGAGATCCTTCTGCGAGACGGCGCGCACCACGAACGGGGTCACCAGCACCATCAGCTCGGTCTGGTTGTTGACGTAGTCGCGGCTGCGGAACAGGGCGCCGAGCACCGGCAGCTGCATCAGGCCGGGCATTCCGCTGATTGCCTGCTTGGTCTGCTGCTGGATCAGGCCGGCCATCGCCATGGCGCCGCCGGAGGGAATCTCGAGCGTGGTTTCGGCGCGGCGGGTCTTGATCGACGGGACGGTCAGCGAGTTCGTGGTCGTCGAACTCACCGCCTGCGACAGGGTGATCGAGTTCTCGTTGGAGAGCTCCGAGACCTCGGTCATCACGCGCATCGAGATCTTGCCCTCGCTGAGCACGACCGGCGTGAAGTTGAGCGAGATGCCGAACTTCTTGAAGCTGATCTGCGTGGTACAGACATGGGTCGTCGGATCGCAGGAGTAGCCGGCGGGCACCGGAAACTCGCCACCGGCGATGAAGGTCGCGGATTCACCGGAAATTGCGGTCAGGTTCGGCTCGGCCAGGGTCCGGATCACGCCCGCATTTTCCATCGCGCGCAGTGTGGCCTGGACCGACGGCGTCGAGCCGAAGGCGGCACTGACGGCGTTGTTGGAGACGAGGTTGCTGCCATAAGCCGTGAACGGATTGGAGTTGGCGAACTTGACCACGGCGGTGCCGTAGTTGAGCTGGCCTGAGAGGTCGATGCCGAGCTGCTTGACCACCGAGCGCTGCACCTCGGCGACCGTCACCTTCAGCATGACCTGGTCGCGGCCGCGCACGGTGATGGAGTTGACGACCTTGTCGGCGCCGCCCGCGAGCCGGGCCGCGAGTTCACCGGCCTGCTGCGCCTCCATCTGGCTCGCCACCGACCCGGTCAGCACCACGCCGTCGCCGAGGCCGTCGATCTGGATCTCGGCGTTGGGCAGCATCTGCTTGAGGGCGGCGCGGGCGCCGTTCAGGTCGCGCTTGACCGCGATGTCATAGGCCGCGATCTGCTGCCCATTGGCGTCGAAGAAGACGATGTTGGTCTGGCCCACCGTGGCGCCGATGATGTAGGCGCGCTGCGACGAGCGCACCACGGCATTGGCGATCTTCGGATCGGCGACGAGCACGTCCTTGATGTCGCGCGGCAGGTCGATGACGACGGACTTGCCGATGCCGAGCGACAGGAAGCGCGCGTTGATCTGGCCCTCGGGGGCGGCCGAGGCCGTCGCCGCCGTGGCGGCGGCCGGGCGGTAGTCAGCCGCGATCACCGGCGCCAGCGCCGGATTGAGGGTCAGCGCAGCGGCGGCCGAAAACGACAGCGCGCGAACCGTCATGGTCCGCAGTTTCCGCTGATTTTCGCTGCAAGTCATCGTGGTGGTCCTCTTGCTCACTTCTGCGTCGTCATCGTGCTGGGAATACCGAAGCGGATGACGGCAACACTGTCGCCGCGCCTGCGGCTGGTCTCGTCGGTGCGGTTGTCGGCAACGTTGACGTCGGCGATGCTGCGCAGCGCCAGCGACAGCGTTCCGGTCTGGCGGGCGCGGGCGAGCGTCTCGGCCTGCTCCGGCTTCAGCTCGAGCGTGACCGTCTTGCCGACCACCGTGGTCTGGCCGTCCTTTTCCTTGGGCGCCTGGTCGATCGCCAGCACCCGGATGTTGGACAGGATGATCTCGGAGCTGATGACATCTCCGGCATTGGGCTGATCGTTGTTGCGCTCACGCTTCGACAGGATCACGTCGACGCGGTCGTTGGGCAGGATGAAGCCGCCAGCGCCGGTCTCCGGCGAGATCTCCGTCGAGACCGCGCGCATGCCTGCGGGCAGGATCGCGGCCATGAAGCCGGAGCCGTCGGCCTTGACCAGCTTCTGTTCGCGGATCGGCTCGCCGGCGATGAAGGGGGCGCGCGCGATCGCGCCGGTAACCTCGTTCTGACCTTCGGGCCGCTCGTTGCGCCGGATGAAGCTGGAACTCGTTGTGGCGGCTGGCCAGCTCTGCCACTGCAGGTTTTCCGGCTTGATCGACTGACCGAGGTTGATGTCTGCTTTGGCGACAAGGACGTCGACGGTGGGCACCTGAGGCGCCGGTGCGGCGACTTCAGCCGGCCGATCGGACCCGCTCGCGAGATATGCGGCCACGCCGCCAGCGCCGACAGCGATGGTCAGAACCACGATGCGTGCGGTATTCATACGCTTCACTTTCCACATTACGCCGCGACGCTTCCGCCGCCGTAATGGGAGTTGAGCAGTTATTCGTCAAAGCATGGTTAATGAGGCGTATCTAAATCGCCTTAACACCGTGTTGACACGGTGCCTTCAGAGCAATGCGAGACGCGCGGCGTCGATCGCCTTCACCCATTCGGTCTCCGGATAGACCATCAGCGCGCCCAGCGCGAGCGCGATGCCGTAGGGAACGCCGCTCTCCCTGGCGTGCAGACGCGCAAGCCAGGGTTGCCCAGCGAGCATGTAGGGCAGGGGCCATTGCCGGAACTGCATGATGACGAGCGTCAGCACACCGCCGAAGATCGAGGCGTAGAGCAAATAGTTCATCAGATGCGCGAAGCCGAACCACAGGGCTGCGGCGGAAGCCACCTTGGCATCTCCGCCACCGATCCAGCCGAATGCGAAGCAGGCGAAGGCAATCACCAGCAGCGTTGCGCCGGCACCGAGGTGCAACAGCATGTCGGTCATGCCCATGCCGCTGAGCGGCGCCAGCACCAGGAAACCTGCGATCAGTGCGAAAGAGACCCGGTTCGAAATCGTCATCGTGAACAGGTCGCTCGCGGCGGCAAACGCCATCAGGGCCGGGAACAGCAGAAGGCGTGCGAGATCGAGGGTCATGGGCTCACAGCGGCATCGAGGCGGCACGGAATGCGCGGCTGCGACAAGCTAGCCGGAAGAGATAAATGATCGGGAAATGGCCGGACAAGCGGCGGGCTTCACCAGACGCTGAGGACGCGGAGTGCGAGCGCGACGATGGAGAGACCGAGGGCCAGACAGACCCAGCCGATCGCGGCTTCGCTCTGCGCGAGCGCACGCCGGGGAGCGGCAGTGGACAAAACGTGGTTACGCATCACTGAACGCCGCGGAGCTGAAGGTCGAAATGATAAAGGCCCCGGGAGTGCCGGGGCCTTCTTTGCTCGGTCGTGATGACCGCTTACTTCAGCGAGGTATTGATCGACGAGAACTTGGAGCTCAGGCTGGAGCCGAGACCGTTCACCGCCGCAATGATCGCGAGCGAGATGCCGGCGGCGATCAGGCCGTATTCGATCGCGGTGGCGCCGGACTCATCCTTCACGAAACGAGCAAGAAGATTCTTCATAGGGTAACTCCATGTACACGTGGCTGGTCGAACAAATTCTGGTCGTTGCGGCGTTCTCAGCACCGTGACCATGCGGACACCCTAGGGGGCAGGAATTTCGGCGTAGTTAATTCGATCGGCGAAACACGGCGACAAATGGCTGTTCTTGTGCACAGTAAACGTTGATTTAAGCGCGCCGCTCAGTTTCGAAACAATTCCCCGAGGCGACAAATTCACACCTATTGAGTGCAGCGGACAGCCGCGCGCGCCTGGTCGGCCGACGCTCCCGCGGCCGCTTCTATATGAAGAAGAGTCCTGTGCCGTCACACGCGTGAGATCCTGTCGCGCGTGCTGACATGCCACTGCGATACGCGGAGCTGCTGCCCCGGCGGGGCCATGGAGGTTCACGGCTCCTTAAGCGCCAAGGAGTACCCCTCGGAACAGATCTTGTGATGAGGGATGTGATGTCTGGTCTGCCATGGGAAGTCGCGTTGATGCTCGGCCAGACCATCGAAAAGGTGCTGCCGATCACGTTGGTGCTGGCGGCGGTCTTCTCGGTGCTCAGCTATTTCTGGGCCTGCAACCCGGGAAAGCCGTGGTGGCAGAAGCGCGAGCTCGTCACCGACGTCGTTTACTGGTTCTTCGTGCCGGTGTTCGCGCGGGTACTGCGCATCGGCCTGCTGGTTCTCGGCGCCGGCGTGATCTTCAAGATCCACGATGCCGATGAGCTGATCGCCTTCTATGAGAACGGCCATGGCCCGTTGGCGCAGTTGCCCGAATGGCTGCAGGGGCTGCTGTTCCTCGTGCTCTCCGACTTCATGCTGTATTGGACCCACCGCCTGTTCCACGGTGGCGAGTTCTGGAAGTACCACGCGGTCCACCATTCCTCGGAGGATCTGGAGTGGATTTCGGCAGCGCGCTTCCATCCGGTCAATCTGATCCTCGGCACCATCGCCGTCGACGTCATCCTGCTGACGGCCGGCATTTCGCCGAATGTGATGATCTGGGTCGGTCCGTTCACGACCTTCCATTCGGCCTTCGTGCACGCCAATCTCAACTGGACGCTCGGCCCGTTCAAATATGTCCTGGCCACGCCCGTCTTCCACCGGTGGCATCACACCCCGATGGAAGAGGGCGGCAACACCAATTTCGCCGGCACGTTCCCGATCTGGGATATTCTGTTCGGCACCTTCCGGATGCCGGAGGGGCAGTTGCCCGAGACCTACGGCAAGGACGAGGCGACGATGCCCGGAGAGTTCGGTGGCCAGTTGGCATTCCCGTTCCGCCGCTGACGGCGTCGATCCGGACGGCTGCCATCAGGTGGCGGCGTTTGCGGATCGTTCACCAATTGAGCGCAGATTTGCCGCGTCGGGCGCCGTCACCGCTGCGTATCGCTTGAGACGGCTCGTCAATGCCCCGGGGTTGAGTATGTCGATGAGTGTGTCGTGTCGTCCTGTTGTTTCCCTCGCGCTGCGGGCCGCCGTCGCCGCGATGCTGCTGTGGCCGGCCGCCGCCTCGGCGGATCCTGATCCGGCCATCGCCGTGAACGTCGACCAGGCCAAGCTGGTCAAGCTGCCCGACCGGGTCGCCACGCTCGTCGTCGGAAATCCGATGATCGCCGACGTGACCCTGCAGAGCGGCGGCATCATCGTGGTCACCGGCAAGAGCTACGGCGCCACCAATTTCATCGCGATGGATCGCGGTGGACAGGTGCTTATCGACCGGCAGATCCAGGTCGCCGGGCCGACCGATCGGCTCGTCACCGTGTATCGCGGCGTCGATCGCGAGACCTATAGCTGCATGCCGATCTGCCAGCGCCGGGTGACCCTGGGCGACGGTGACAACTACTTCAAGTCGGTGCTCGATCAGGCCGGCACGATGTCGAGCACGGCCAGCGGCAGCGCCGCGGCGGCCAAGACCAACTGAGCAAATACACCTGCTTTCGACGCGCCGATCGGGCCCCGGCCTGATCGACGCGTGCTGCCTGCCAAGGCCGGACGCCGGTACGCGAGGGCCGGTCGGGATGGCTGCAATTTCCGTTGTAGCTGTATTGGGTTACGCCCGCCATGGAGCATGGTTAGTGAGCGGTTGATCATCGCGGCCATCCTGTCCGGATGATAGGAAACCCTTTCCCAAGAAGTTTGCATTATTTCTTTCACCCAGGTTGATGTGCCTTTCCAATCTGGATGACCCCATGCAAGCCAACGTTTCCTCGACCGCATCGATGCGCCGGCTGCTGCGCCGGTTTCGACGCAACCGGCGAGCATCGGCCGCGCTGGAATTCGCGCTGGTCGCCCCGATCTTCTTTGCGCTGCTGTTCGCGATCATCGAGACGGCGCTGATGTTCTTTGCCGGGCAGGTCCTCGAGACCATCACGCAGGACTCTGCCCGCATGATCCTGACCGGGCAGGCCCAGCAGGGGTCGTACACCCAGTCGCAGTTCGCGAGCTATGTCTGCACCCAGGTGCCCGCGCTGTTCGACTGCAACAAGATCTATATCGACGTGAAGAGCTACTCCTCGTTCGGGAACGTCACGATCGCCAACCAGATCGACAACACCGGCAACTTCATCAACAACATGACGTACAGCCCGGGCGCGGCCGGAGATATCGTCGTCGTCAGGCTGTTCTACCAGTGGCCGATCTACGTGACCGGCCTCGGCTACAACATCGCCAATCTGTCCGGCAGCAAGCGGCTGCTGGTCGGCACGGCAGCGTTCAAGAACGAGCCCTATTCATGACGTTCGCGAGCGACTCCCGAGTGCGCAATCGGATCTCAGGACTTCATCTGCTGTTTGGAAGAGTGCCGGCCATGTCTTTGAGCCTTGCCTTGCGGCGTCGCCTCGATGTTTTCACGGCGGATTGTCGCGGTGTCGCGGCCACGGAGTTCGCCTTCATCGTGCCGCTCATGCTGGTGATGTTCTTCGGCACGGTCGAGTTCTGCTCGGCCATCGCGGTCGACCGAAAGGTCACCCTGATGGCGCGCACGCTGTCCGACCTGACCTCGCAATCGACCTCGGTCGGCGACAGCGACATGTCGAACTTCTTCGCCGCCTCCACCGGCATCATGTATCCGTATTCGACGACGCCGGTGAACGCGACCATCACCGAGCTCTATGTCGACCCGACATCGAAGCAGGCGACCGTGAAGTGGAGCAAGGGATCGGCGCCGCGCACCGCCGGCACCACCGTCGGCATCCCCGCCGATCTGCTGGTCAGCGGCACCTATCTGATCTTCAGCGAGGTCAACTACCAATATGTCCCCACCGTGGGCTACGTAATGGGCAAGACCGGCATCAATCTCAGCGACGTCGCCTACACCCGCCCGCGGCAGTCGACCTGCGTCTATTACAGCCCGGCGACGTCCTGCTGAGGGAACGAAGCGGTTCGCTTGTCCGGGCTTCGAGGACCGTCTCGGACGACGATCCTCACCGCGAACGCCTCGTTGCGCGCGAACCGACCGTATGGACAGCCGAAAACAAGACAGTCGAAAATAAAAAAGGCCGCACGAGGCGGCCTTTCGTCAATCGTGGGCGATCGTGAGATCGCCCTGGCGCGGTTCGCTCAGTTGGCGGCGCGGAGATTGTCGGCCGACGACTTGCCCGAGCGACGGTCAGCGACGATCTCGTAGGAGATCTTCTGGCCTTCGCGGAGCGTGCCGAGACCAGCGCGCTCGACGGCGCTGATGTGCACGAACACGTCGTTGCCGCCGTCGTCCGGCTGAATGAAGCCATAGCCCTTGGTTGCGTTAAACCACTTCACGGTTCCCATGCTCACGGGGTAGTTCCCTTCTCAGATATCAAATGCGTAACCCAGATTCCTGGGCTGGTTAGATCGAATTTTTGGAAGGGTCGTCAGCGTCTGAACCGGCTGTACCGGTAATAGCTAATCTCGTCCGGCCGAAAATCGATTGCGGGATATATTATTGGAATTGGCCCCGCAAAACAATCCTGAGCTGCGCGAGGGCGCAGGATTTTTTGACGCGCCGGCTTGAGGCCGGCACGCTGAATTGCGGCTGATTGCGCAAGAGTTCATCAAGCTGGAGACGGGGCGGAACGGCGTTCCGCCCCAAGCCTTAGCGCCGGCGGAACTGGCCGCCACGCTGCGGTGCGCCGCGCGGGGGGCCGCCCGGCGTGCTCGGCCGTTCGTCCTTGTGGCGGAAGATCAGCCGGCCCTTTTCCAGGTCATAGGGCGACATCTCGACGGTCACGCGGTCGCCCGCCAGCGTCTTGATGCGATTCTTTTTCATCTTGCCCGCGGTGTAGGCGACGATCTCGTGCCCCGCGTCGAGTTGTACCCGATAGCGTGCGTCGGGAAGGATTTCGGTGACCAGCCCTTCGAACTGGATCAGCTCTTCCTTAGCCATGTCTTTCTCCAGATCGATAGACGTCTAGTTTGGCCGTTGGTTGCGATTATGAGCGTGGTTTTTGGGTCTGCCTTCGCGATGCAGGAATGCAACGCCTTGAATCGACCCGGCCTTGCCGTCGCCTTGCGGCGGACGCTGGGGCTCCTGACGATTGCCTGGCAGAGAGGCCACCTTAGCATTGGAACGACGACGTCGGCGAGGGCCTTTTGCGGCGTTGCCCCCATCGTTGGTCCGTGCATTCTGCATGCCAGGACGGCCACCGCCGGGGCTTCCTTGATGATTGCCTTGACGGGCGCCTTGGCGCTGCGGCTGGCCGGCCGGAGCCGCCTCGCGATGGCCAGGAGTGCGGCGGTCTTCGCGCGGCAGCGAGGTCTTGGTCAGCCGCTCGATGTCGCGGAGATAGGACATCTCGTCCGGCCCGGCGACCAGCGAGATCGCGACGCCATCGGCGCCGGCGCGCGCGGTGCGGCCGATGCGGTGGACATAGGTCTCGGGCACGTTCGGCAGGTCGAAATTCACCACATGGCTGACGCCGTCGACGTCGATGCCGCGCGCGGCGATGTCAGTGGCGACCAGGGTGCGGATCTCGCCGGTGCGGAACGCCGCCAGCGTGCGCTCGCGGTGGTTCTGCGACTTGTTGCCATGAATGGCCTGGGCCGGGATGCCGGCCTTCTCCAGGCCCTTCACGACCTTGTCGGCGCCGTGCTTGGTGCGGGTGAACACCAGGGCGCGGTTGACCGGCTCCTCCTTGAGCAATTGGGCCAGCAGGCCCGGCTTGGCGGAGTGATCGACCTGGATCACACGTTGGGCGATGCGCTCGACCGTCGAGGACACCGGGGTCACCGCGACCCGCGCCGGATCCCGCAGCATGGCATCGGCGAGCTCGGCGATGTCCTTCGGCATGGTCGCGGAGAAGAACAGCGTTTGCCGCTTGATCGGCAGCTTCGCCACGATCTTCCGGATGTCGTTGATGAAGCCCATGTCGAGCATGCGGTCGGCTTCGTCGAGCACCAGGAACTCGACATGCGACAGTTTCAGAGCGTTGCCCTGGACGAGGTCGAGCAGGCGGCCCGGGGTGGCGACCAGCACGTCGACGCCCGGCATCACCGCGCGCACCTGGCGTCCCATCGGGACGCCGCCGATGGCCAGCGTGGAGCTGAGGCGGATGTGGCGGCCATAGGTGTTGAAGCTGTCGAGGATCTGGCCCGAGAGCTCGCGGGTCGGGCTCAGCACCAGCACGCGCGCGGTCTTCGGTTGCGGCTTGATGCGGTTCTCCAGCAGCCGATGCAGGATCGGCAGCGCGAACGAGGCGGTCTTGCCGGTTCCGGTTTGCGCGATGCCGATCACGTCGCGGCCTTGCAGCGCGATCGGGATGGTCTGGGCCTGGATCGGGGTGGGGGTGGTGTAGTTCTCTTCCTTCAGCGCGCGCGTCAGCGCGTCGGCGAGGTTGAAGTCCTGAAAGGAGGTCAAAAGATGGGGCTTTCCATAAGAGGATATGCCCTCGTCGGCATGCGTGCCGGACGCGGGCGGGTGATTGGAGACACCCGCGTGTTTGGAGCGCCTATTGTGGAGTGCTGAGAATGCGGAGCCAGAAGCTCTGTCAGAGCTAAAGAACACGCGGCTCGCAAAGATCCGGCCGATTCGCCTCGATCTATCAGTTATATGGAACAGATGGAGGCGCGTTTCAAGGCCGCTGCTCTCCGGTATGCTGCCGAAAGCGGTAATGGGCTGCTTCAAAATTAGCCATTTCAAACATCGTGCATAAATTTAGTGCTGTCTGATGGCTGATTGGTCAGTTTGCATGCCCAAAATGGCGGCAGATGGATGCGACCCTTCGCCGCGAATTCGCCGAGTTCCACATTTCGCTCAATGGCTTACGAGATGTGAACGGTATGGCACGCTTCTTGCGATTCTTCCGCCGCAGACCGCCGGCCGATTTGGCTGCGAAGCACGTCTGCGTCAGGGAGATATTATCGCATGCTTACTCGACTCACTCAGGAATTAACGGCGCCGTTCAGCCGCCGTCGCTGGCTGGCTGCTGCTGCCGGCCTGGCTCTCGGCGCTGCCGGCTTCGGCCCGGCGATGGCCGCTGACGACACCATCAAGGTCGGCGTCCTGCATTCTCTGTCCGGCACCATGGCCATCAGCGAGACCACGCTGAAGGACACGATCCTGTTCCTGATCGACGAACAGAACAAGAAGGGCGGCGTGCTCGGCAAGAAGCTCGAGGCCGTCGTGGTCGACCCCGCCTCGAACTGGCCGCTGTTCGCCGAGAAGGCGCGTGAGCTGATCACCAAGAACAAGGTCTCGGTCGTGTTCGGCTGCTGGACCTCGGTGTCGCGCAAGTCGGTGCTCCCTGTGTTCAAGGAGCTCAACAGCATCCTGTTCTATCCCGTCCAGTACGAGGGCGAGGAGAGCGAGCGCAACGTGTTCTACACCGGTGCGGCGCCGAACCAGCAGGCGATCCCGGCGGTCGACTACCTGATGAAGGAAGAGAAGGTGAAGCGCTGGGTGCTGGCCGGCACCGACTACGTCTATCCGCGCACCACCAACAAGATCCTGGAAGCCTACCTGAAGTCGAAGGGCGTGGCTCAGGAAGACATCATGATCAACTACACGCCGTTCGGTCACTCCGACTGGCAGACGATCGTTGCCGACATCAAGAAGTTCGGCTCAGCCGGCAAGAAGACCGCCGTGGTCTCGACCATCAATGGCGACGCCAACGTTCCGTTCTACAAGGAGCTCGGCAACCAGGGCATCAAGGCGAAGGACATTCCGGTCGTCGCGTTCTCGGTGGGTGAGGAAGAGCTCGCCGGCATCGACACCAAGCCACTGGTCGGCCATCTCGCCGCCTGGAACTACTTCCAGTCGATCAAGACTCCGGCGAACGAGAAGTTCATCAAGGAGTGGCAGGCCTACACCAAGAATCCGAAGCGCGTGACCAACGACCCGATGGAAGCGCATGTGATCGGCTTCAACATGTGGGTGAAGGCGGTCGAGAAGGTGAAGTCGACCGATGCCGACAAGGTCATCGACGCGCTCCCGGGCACCGAGGCGCCGAACCTGACCGGCGGCGTGTCGAAGATGCTGCCGAACCACCACATCACCAAGCCGGTGTTCATCGGCGAGATCAAGGGCGATGGCCAGTTCAGCGTCGTCTACAAGACCAAGGATCTCGTCCCGGGCGACGCCTGGTCGAAGGAGCTCGATGGCTCCAAGGACCTGATCGGCGACTGGGTCGGCAAGAAGTGCGGCAACTACAACACCAAGACCAACAAGTGCCTGGGCTCGGGCACCTGATCTGAGCCTTGCGACGTCATCAAGACCGGAGAAGGCGGCGACCTCCGCCGCCTTCTCTCTTCCTCCTGCCGGGGTGGTCCAGTGCCTGCCATTGTTCTCGCGCTTGTGCGCGGCCTTCTTCTGTCCATTGCCTTGATCGTCGCGACCGCTCCGGCTTTTGCCGCCAGCTTCGAAGAATCGGTCGCCAAATTCGCCAATGACGACTTCTCCGACACCGACGACGCCGTGGGCGAGATCGCGGTGTCCGGCAACCCGCTGGCCTTTCCGATCATCAGCGCGCTGCAGGACGAGCGGCTGATGTTCGATGCCGAGACCAAGAAGGTCTTCATCAAGCAGGCTGACGGCAAGATCATCGATGCCGCGACCGGAGCCGCCGTCGACAAGCTGCCGGACAACGCGGCGGCCGTCAGCCTCAACAACCGGCTGCGCCGCAGCGTCGATGCCGCGCTCGGCGGCCTGACCTTGCTGTCGCCCGACACCAACACCCGGCTGACCGCGGCCAAGTCCGTGTTCAAGTCGCACGAGGAGGCGACGCTGCCGACCGTGGAGTCGGCGCTCGCCAAGGAAACCAATCGTACGGTGAAGCAGGCGCTCGCCGAGGCCCGCGCCGCCATCCTGCTGTTCAAGTCCGATGCCAGCGAGGTCGACAAGCTCGAGGCCGTCGCCACCATCAAGGCGCGCGGCGACCAGGAGGCGCTGGCGCTGCTCACCGAGATCAGCGGCGGCGACCAGCCGGCGAATGTCGCCAAGGCGGCGGCGAGCGCGATCTCCTCGATCCAGGGCACGCTCGCGATCTGGTCGGGCGTGCAGAACGCCTGGTACGGCCTGTCGCTCGGCTCGGTGCTGCTGCTGGCCGCGATCGGGCTTGCCATCACCTTCGGCGTGATGGGCGTCATCAACATGGCCCATGGCGAGATGGTGATGCTCGGCGCCTACACCACCTTCGTGGTGCAGGAAGTGATCCGCACGCGCTACCCGGCGCTGTTCGATTATTCGCTGCTGATCGCGGTGCCGCTCGCCTTCCTGGTGGCCGGCGCGATCGGCGTCGTGATCGAGCGCACCATCATCCGCTTTCTCTACGGACGTCCGCTCGAGATCCTGCTCGCCACCTGGGGCCTGTCGCTGATCCTGCAGCAGGCGGTGCGCTCCGCGTTCGGCCCGACCAATCGCGAGGTCGGCAATCCCTCCTGGATGAGCGGCGCCTTCGAGCTCGGGCAGATCACGATCACCTACAACCGGCTCTGGATCCTCTGCTTCACGATGGCCGTGTTCGCGATCCTTCTGGCCATGTTGCGCTACACCGCGCTGGGCCTGGAGATGCGTGCCGTCACGCAGAATCGGCGCATGGCGGCGTCGATGGGCATCGCAACCTCGCGCGTCGACGCCCTCACCTTCGGCCTCGGCTCGGGCATCGCGGGCATCGCCGGCGTGGCGCTGTCGCAGATCGACAACGTGAGCCCGAATCTCGGCCAGAGCTACATCATCGACTCCTTCATGGTCGTGGTGTTCGGCGGCGTCGGCAATCTCTGGGGCACCTTGGTCGGCGCCTTCACGCTCGGTATCGCCAACAAGTTCCTGGAGCCGGTTGCGGGCGCCGTGCTCGGCAAGATCGCGATCCTGGTGCTGATCATCCTGTTCATTCAGAAGCGCCCGCGCGGGTTGTTCGCGCTCAAGGGCCGGGCGGTGGAAGCATGATGGCGCATGTGCTGACGAGGTCGCTGGACCGCGGAGCGTCGATCTTTCTTCTGATCGTTACCGCCTGCGGCATCCTCATCCCGCTGTCGAACCTGCTGCTGCCGGAGGGGTCCGCGCTACAAGTGCCGACCTATCTGGTGGCGCTGTGGGGCAAATATGTCTGCTACGCGATCCTGGCGCTCTCGATCGACCTGATCTGGGGTTATTGCGGCATCCTTTCGCTCGGCCACGGCGCGTTCTTCGCGCTCGGCGGCTACGCGATGGGCATGTACCTGATGCGCCAGATCGGCACCCGCGGTGTCTACGGCAATCCAATCCTGCCGGACTTCATGGTGTTCCTGAACTATTCCAAGCTGCCCTGGTACTGGCACGGCTTCGACATGTTCTGGTTCGCCGCGCTGATGGTGCTGGTCGTGCCCGGCCTGCTGGCCTTCGGCTTCGGCTGGCTCGCCTTCCGGTCGCGCGTCACCGGCGTGTACCTCTCGATCATCACGCAGGCGATGACCTATGCGTTGCTGCTCGCCTTCTTCCGCAACGATTTCGGCTTCGGCGGCAACAACGGCCTGACCGACTTCAAGGACATTCTCGGCTTCAACGTGCAGGCGGAGGGTACGCGCGCGGCCCTGTTCGCGCTGAGCTGCCTGGCGTTGATCCTGGCATTCCTGATCTGCCGTGCCGTCGTGTCGTCGAAGCTCGGCAAGGTGCTGATCGCGATCCGTGACGCCGAGTCGCGCACGCGCTTCCTCGGCTATCGCGTCGAGTCCTACAAGCTGTTCGTGTTCACGCTGTCGGCGTGCATGGCCGGCGTCGCCGGCGCGCTGTATGTGCCGCAGGTCGGCATCATCAACCCCTCGGAGTTTGCTCCCGGCAACTCGATCGAGGCGGTGATCTGGGTGGCCGTCGGCGGCCGCGGCACGCTGGTCGGTGCGGCGCTCGGCGCCGTGGTCGTGAACTATGCCAAGACGTTCTTCACCTCGGGCGTGCTGGCCCCGTATTGGCTGTTTATGCTCGGCGCGCTGTTCGTGCTGGTGACGCTGCTGCTGCCGAAGGGCATCGTGGGCACCTTCAACAGCTGGTGGGATCAGCTCGGCACCAAGCGGCCGAATGCCGACAGCGCCGCCCGCGAGGATGGCGTCACCGAACCCAAGATGGCGGAGTGAGCGGCATGAACGTGATGGATACCAGATCGACCTCCGCGCTGCTCTATCTCGACGGCGTGCACGTCTCCTTCGACGGCTTCCACGCCATCAACAATCTGTCGCTCACGCTCGAGCCCGGCGAGATGCGCGCCATCATCGGCCCGAACGGCGCCGGCAAGACCACGATGATGGACATCATCACCGGCAAGACCAAGCCCGACGAGGGCACGGTGCTGTTCGACGGCAAGACGGATCTGACGCGCCTGGACGAGACCCGCATCGCCGAGCTCGGCATCGGCCGCAAATTCCAGAAGCCGACGGTGTTCGAGAGCCAGTCGGTGGAGGACAATCTGCTGCTGGCGCTCAATGTCGATCACAGCGTCAAGGGCACCTTGTTCTGGCGCGGCTCCAAGGGCGAGGCGGAGCAAATCGACAAGGTGCTGGAGACCGTGCGGCTCAAGGATGTCCAGCGCAAGCTTGCCGGCAGCCTGTCGCACGGCCAGAAGCAGTGGCTGGAGATCGGCATGCTGCTGGCGCAGGACCCGAAGCTGCTGCTGGTCGACGAGCCCGTGGCCGGCATGACCGATGTCGAGACGCATCAGACGGCTGAGCTGCTCAAGGAAATCAATCGGGATCACACCGTCATGGTCGTCGAGCACGACATGACCTTCGTGCGCGAGCTCGGCGTCAAGGTCACCTGCCTGCATGAAGGCACGGTGCTGGCCGAGGGCACCATCGACCAGGTGTCGTCGAACGATCGCGTGATCGAAGTGTATCTGGGGCGCTGACCAATGCTCGACGTCAAGGACATCAATCTCTATTACGGCGCCGCCCAGGCGCTGCGCGGCGTCTCGATCGCGGCGGAGCCCGGCAAGGTCACCTGCGTGCTCGGCCGCAACGGCGTCGGCAAGACGTCGCTGCTGCGGGCGCTGGTCGGGCAATATCCGCTGGCGTCGGGCAGCATCACCTTCGACGGCGCCGACATCACGCACCTGAAGCCCTATGAGCGGGCGCGCAAGGGCATCGGGTTCGTGCCGCAAGGCCGCGAGATCTTCCCGCTGCTGACGGTCGAGGAGAACCTCAAGACCGGCTTCGGCCCGCTGAAGCGGGCCGACCGCAGTATCCCGGACGACGTGTTCTCGCTGTTTCCGGTGCTGCAGTCGATGCTCGGCCGCCGCGGCGGCGATCTCTCCGGCGGCCAGCAGCAGCAGCTCGCGATCGGGCGGGCCATGGTGATGCGGCCGAAGGTCCTGCTGCTGGACGAGCCCACCGAGGGCATCCAGCCCTCGATCATCAAGGACATCGGCCGGGCCATCTCTTACTTGCGCAATCTCGGCAATATCGCCATCGTGCTGGTCGAGCAGTATCTCGACTTTGCCTGCGAACTCGGCGACAACTTCGCCGTCATGGATCGCGGCGCGGTGAAGTTCACCTGCACCCGCGCCAACCTCGATCCGGCCGAGATCAGCCGCCAGATGGCACTGTGATCGTCACGTTGTTCTTGGGCGCGGCCTCGCCGCGTCCGGTCCCAGGGGAGGGGATCGATGCGGGCCGATCCCGCCAGCGCCGCCGCCGACATCTTCGAGGCCAACCGCGCCCGTGGCGCGGTGCGCTTCGACGTGCGACTGCAGGACGGCGTGACGCGGCGTCACCATCTGCATGAGTCCGGCTCGCTGCGCGTCCGCTTTCCCTCGCCGGAGGATGATGGCCTCTCGGCGATGTTCGTCAATACAGCCGGCGGCATCGCTGGCGGCGACCGCTTCGCGATCGAGGTTGCGGCCGGCGAGGGCAGCCGCGTCACGCTGTCGAGCGCCGCCGCCGAGAAGGTCTATCGCGCTCCGGGGACGCCGGCCGAGCTGGACATTGCGCTGAAGGCCGAAGCCGGCGCGCACATCTCGTGGCTGCCGCAGGAGACCATCCTGTTCGACCGCGCCCGCATCCACCGCCGCATCGACATCGAGCTTGCCGAGACCGCTTCGCTGCTCCTGTGTGAGATCGTCGTGTTCGGCCGCACCGCGATGGGCGAGCGCATGCGTGAGGGCGAGTTCGTCGACCGCTGGCGGCTCAAGCGCGGCGGCAAGCTGGTGTTCGCGGAGACCGTCCGCCTCGACGGCGATATCGGCGACAAGCTGGCGCAGCCCGCGATCGCCAAGGGCGCGGCGGCCATCGGGACGGCGCTGATCGTGCCGGGCGATGCCGCGCTGATCGAGCGCATCCGGGAGAGCCTGCCGGCCTTCCGGGGCGAGGCCGGGCTGTCGGCCTGGAATGGATTTGCAATGGCGCGCTTCTGTGCCCAAGATGCCGCGAGCCTGCGCGCCGACATGATGTCGGTGCTGGGCTGTGCTTCGGCCGTGCCGCTCCCGCGGCTGTGGCTCAATTAGACGTTTACCAACCCGCGATTATCCAGAAGACGATCACCAGAGAAGCCGCATGAACCTGTCTCCCCGCGAAAAGGACAAGCTCCTGATCTCGATGGCCGCCATCGTGGCCCGCCGCAGGCTCGAGCGCGGCGTCAAGCTGAACCATCCCGAGGCGATCGCGATCATTTCCGATTTCATCCTGGAAGGCGCGCGCGACGGCCGCACCGTGGCCGAGCTGATGCAGTCAGGCGCCCAGGTGCTGACCCGCGACCAGGTGATGCCCGGCATCCCCGAGATGATCCACGACATCCAGGTCGAAGCGACGTTTCCGGACGGCACCAAGCTGGTCACGGTGCACGAGCCGATCCGGTGAGGCGAGCCCAACTCTTTCGGTCGTCATGCCCGGGCTTGACCCGCCTGCGCGGCCGTAGCCGCTTCGGCGCGGCGAAGGCCCGGGCATCTACGCTCTTCGATCTCAATGGAAAGACGTGGATGGCCGGGTCAAGCCCGGCCATGAGGCAGTGGAAACCTGCGAGGTAACACATGATCCCCGGCGAACTCTTCATCCAGGACGGCGAGATCGAGCTCAATGCCGGCCGCAAGACCGTGACGCTCTCGGTCGCCAACACCGGCGACCGGCCGATCCAGGTCGGCTCGCACTACCATTTCTTCGAGACCAACCCGGCGCTGAAGTTCGATCGCAAGAAGGCACGGGGAATGCGGCTCGACATCGCCGCCGGCACCGCGGTGCGCTTCGAACCCGGTCAGACCCGCGACGTCCAGCTGGTGGCGCTCGCCGGCAAGCGCATGGTCTATGGCTTCCGCGGCGACGTGATGGGCAAGCTGTAGACCGATGCTGACCGGACTGCGCCTCGTCTCCGAAGCGGCCGAGCTGGCGGCGCGCCGCCATGCCGGCCAGCAGCGCAAGGGGCGCGACGAGGAGCCGTACGTCAATCATCTTGCCGAGGTCGCGAACATTCTCGCTGCAACGACTGACGGCGAGGACGCCGAGCTGGTCGCGGCCGGCTGGCTGCACGACACGATCGAGGACACCGACACCACGCGCGACGAACTGGCGCAGCGATTCGGCACGCGCGTCGCAGGCTTCGTCGAGGAAGTCACCGACGACATGACCTTGCCCAAGAGCGAGCGGCGCGCCGTCCAGGTCATCGCGGCGCCGGCCAAGTCCGCGGGCGCCAAGCAGATCAAGATCGCCGACAAGATCAGCAACATCCGCGCCCGCATCGTCTTCGAGCCCGACTTGGAGCAGCAGCTCGAACTGATGGAATATGTCGGCTGGGCCGAACAGGTCGTCGCCGGTTGCCGCGGCGTCAATGCGCGGCTGGACGCGCTGTTCGACGAGACTGTCACGAATGCACGAGGGACGCTGTGAGCGCATCGCCGGTGTCTCGACAACACGACAAACCGAACTGATTGGGGGCCAACGATGTCCGTCAAGATCAAGCGTTCCGTCTATGCCGACATGTTCGGCCCGACCACCGGTGACAAGGTCCGGCTGGCCGACACCGATCTCATCATCGAGGTCGAGAAGGACTTCACCACCTATGGCGAGGAGGTGAAGTTCGGCGGCGGCAAGGTGATCCGCGACGGCATGGGCCAGTCGCAGGCGACGAGCAAACAGGGCGCTGCCGACACCGTCATCACCAATGCGCTGATCGTCGATCACTGGGGCGTGGTGAAGGCCGACGTCGCGATCAAGGACGGGATGATCAGTGCGATCGGCAAGGCCGGCAATCCCGACATCCAGCCGGGCGTGACCATCGTCATCGGTCCCGGTACCGACGTGATCGCGGGCGAGGGCAAGATCCTCACCGCCGGCGGCTTCGACAGCCACATCCACTTCATCTGCCCGCAGCAGATCGAGCACGCGCTGATGTCGGGCGTGACCTCGCTGCTCGGCGGCGGCACCGGGCCGTCGCACGGCACTTTCGCGACCACCTGTACGCCGGGCCCATGGCACATCGGCCGGATGATGCAGTCGTTCGACGCCTTCCCGGTCAATCTCGGCATCTCCGGCAAGGGCAATGCGTCGCGCCCGGCCGCGCTGGTCGAGATGATCAAGGCCGGCGCCTGCGCGCTGAAGCTGCACGAGGACTGGGGCACGACGCCCGCCGCGATCGACAATTGTCTGTCGGTCGCAGACGATCACGACATCCAGGTCATGCTGCACTCGGACACGCTGAACGAGTCTGGCTTCGTCGAGGACACCATCAAGGCCTTCAAGGGCCGCACCATCCACGCCTTCCACACCGAAGGCGCCGGCGGCGGCCACGCGCCAGATATCATCAAGGTCGCAGGCCTGAAGAACGTGCTGCCGTCCTCGACCAACCCGACGCGGCCGTTCACGCGCAACACCATCGACGAGCATCTGGACATGCTGATGGTGTGTCACCATCTCGATCCGTCGATCGCCGAGGACCTCGCCTTCGCCGAAAGCCGCATCCGCAAGGAGACGATCGCGGCCGAGGACATCCTGCACGATCTCGGCGCGCTCTCGATGATGTCGTCGGACTCGCAGGCGATGGGCCGGCTCGGCGAGGTCATCATCCGGACCTGGCAGACGGCCGACAAGATGAAGAAGCAGCGCGGCGCCTTGCCGCAAGACAAGGGCAAAGACAACGATAATTTCCGCGTCAAGCGCTACATCGCCAAGTACACGATCAACCCGGCCATCGCGCATGGCGTGTCGAAGCTGATCGGCTCGGTCGAGAAGGGCAAGCTCGCCGACCTCGTGCTGTGGTCGCCGGCGTTCTTCGGCGTCAAGCCGGACTGCGTGATCAAGGGCGGCACCATCGTGGCGGCGCCGATGGGCGATCCCAACGCCTCGATCCCGACGCCGCAGCCGGTGCATTACCAGCCGATGTTCGGCGCTTTCGGCAAGTCATTGACGGCCTCGTCGGTGATCTTCACCTCGAAGGCGGCGGTTGCCGGCGGTCTTGGGCGCAAGCTCGGCCTGTCCAAGAAGCTCTATGCGGTGCAGAACACCCGCGGCAAGATCTCGAAGAAGAGCATGATCCACAACGATGCGACGCCGAACATCGAGGTCGATCCGGAGACCTATGAGGTGCGCGCGGATGGCGAATTGCTGACCTGCGAACCCGCCGAGGTGCTGCCCATGGCGCAGCGCTACTTCATGTTCTAAACTTGCTCCCGGTACCCAGAAACAGAAACGTACCGGGAGGACTGCTTCGTGATCTACGTCGTCGCCACTTTGACCATCAAGCCCGAAACGCGTGCCGAGTTCATTGCCGCTGCCACTGCCTGCATCGAAGGGACCCGCAAGGAACCCGGCAATGTCGCCTATGATCTGCACGAAAGCGTCACCGATCCGAGCCGGATGGTGTTCGTCGAGCAGTGGGAAAACGCCGAGGCGCTGGTGCCGCATCGCGCGACCGAGCACATGAAGACGTTCGGGCGCGTCGCCGTGAAATGCATGGCGGCGCCGCCGAAGATCGAGATCATCACGCCTGAGAAAGTCGATGCCCGCTGAGCGGAATTGATCGGGCGCAAGAGAGAATGAGGATATCAGCATGATCCGCGCCACGCGCGTGCTCGGGCAACATCGTTGGAAAGAGGCGGCCGCCGATTCCGTCCTGCTCGATTTCGACGATCGCCACCGCCGCCGCATGGCGATGACGGGCACGCGCGGGCTGGAATTCCTGCTCGACCTCGAGCACGCCACCGCGCTGCGCGGTGGCGATGCGCTGGTGCTCGAGGATGGCCGGCTGATCGAGGTCGTTGCGGCGGCCGAGCCACTGCTCGAGATCCGCGCCAGCGATCCGCAGCATCTGGTGCGGCTCGCCTGGCATCTCGGCAACCGGCATCTGCCGACCCAGCTCATGGCCAAGAGCCTGCGCATCCGCCGCGACCATGTGATCGAGGCGATGGTGAAGGGCCTCGGTGCCCGCGTCATCGAGATCGAGGCGCCGTTCGATCCCGAGGGCGGCGCTTATGCCGAGCCCAGCCATGCTCATGCCCATGATGATCACGACCATCACGGGCACGGTCATCATCACGATCACGGGGCGCATGATCATGGGCATCATGGCCATGATCACGGCCATGCGCATCACCATGATGACCATCATGTCCATGATGAGCATTGCGGTCACGATCATCATCACGGGCATTCCCATGCTCATGACCACAAGTGAGCGGGCGAGCGCCTTGACGGAGATGCGCGAGCTGGATTCGGCCGCGCTTTATCGCCTGCTGACCTGGCTGTCGCCGGCGTTTCCGATCGGCGGCTTCTCCTATTCCAGCGGCATCGAATGGGCTGTCGAGGCCGGCGACATCGCCGATGCCGCGTCGTTTCGCGACTGGCTGTCGACCATGCTCACCCATGGCGGCGGCTTCTGTGACGCCGTGTTTCTCGCACACACGCATCGCGCGGTGGAGCAGGGAAACATGGAGGCGCTCGGCGAGATTGCCGATCTCGCCGCCGCCTTCGTGCCGTCACGCGAGCGTCAACTCGAGACGGCGTCGCAGGGACGGGCCTTCATCGAGATCGCCCGCTCGGCCTGGAGCAGCCCGGATCTCGACGATGCGGTCGCACGTTGTAAGACGGTGGTTTATCCCGTTGCCGTCGGGCTTGTTGGCGCCTTGCACGATGTGCCACTGACGCCCTTGCTGCACGGGTTTCTGCACGCTGTGACCTCGAACTGGATTTCTGCCGGCAGCCGGCTCGTTCCGTTGGGGCAGACCGACAGCCAGCGCGTGCTGGCTGCGCTCGAGCCGGTGGTCGCGGCGACCGCGGACCGTGCGCTGGTGGCGTCGCTCGATGATCTCGGCAGCGCCACCTTCCGCGCCGACCTCGCCAGCCTGCGCCACGAGACGCAATATACGAGGTTGTTCCGCTCGTGAGCCGTTCGTATTTGTCGACACCGGTGCAGCCGATGGGCGCCATCGCGCCGGCCGCGCGAACGATCGGGTCGCAGCGGGCGACATCCACGATTTTTTGGTGTTATCGATCCTCGCTCGCGCGGGGACGGCAGAAGGACAATTGACATGGCATCGTCTCACGGTCCGCTCCGCGTCGGAGTCGGCGGTCCCGTCGGATCCGGCAAGACCGCATTGATGGACCTGCTCTGCAAATCGATGCGGGAGCGTTACGACATCGCAGCGATCACCAACGACATCTACACCAAGTGGGATGCCGAGTTTCTGGTTCGCTCGGGCTCGCTGACGCCGGATCGCATCGCAGGCGTCGAGACCGGCGGCTGTCCGCACACGGCGATCCGCGAGGACGCCTCGATGAACCTGGCCGCGGTGGCCGATATGCGGGCCAAGTTCCCGGGCCTTGATCTGGTGCTGATCGAATCCGGCGGCGATAATCTGGCGGCGACCTTCTCGCCGGAGCTCGCCGACATCACGATCTACGTCATCGACGTCGCGGCCGGCGACAAGATCCCCTCCAAGGGCGGCCCGGGCATCACCCGCTCCGACCTGCTGGTCATCAACAAGATCGACCTCGCACCCCATGTCGGTGCCTCGCTAGAGAAGATGGAGACGGATGCCAAGCGCATGCGGGGGGAGCGTCCGTTCGTCATGACCAACCTGAAGAAGAGCCAGGGGCTCGACCGGATCATCGGATTCATCGAGGCCAAGGGCGGGCTCCAGCCGTCCGCCTGACGGGGTGATCCTGCCGACTTGCTGCGGCGTTGCTGCTCATGGGGGAGGGCCGGCAGACGCAAAAAAGCCGTACCCGACCGGAACAACTTTCGAGGCCGGCTGTTGCTTCCACCCCGGGGTGCGCCTTACCCGAAGGCGCCCAGGCGGCTGGTGGACGGCCGGTACCCTGGGATTGCTTTCGCGATCGCTCCGATCACGTCCGCTCGCCCGAGGTGCGTCTTGAGTTGCAGGTCAGGTTATTGGATGACTGGTCTCCTTCGCCAACCCTCGACCTCAGAGTAGACGAGTGCTCCGGCTGGGTATCATCATTGCCGTGATTGCGTTGGTCGGGACGGCGCTGTCCGGCTTGGCCGCGTGTCGCGTTCATGATCAGGAATTGGCCATTGACCGGATCGCGCTCGCGCGCGCCATCGACGTTCACGCCAGCCTGGTCCAGGACCGCCTGACGGAGCGCGAGCTGCTGGCGCGGGTGGCCTCCGGGCTGTTTCGGGCGCCGTCCGTGATCAAGGCCAACATGCTGGAGCCGCTGCGCTCGTCGATCTACGCCTTCAAGACCGATTTCGTGGTTGCATCCTGGATCGCGCGCCTCCGCCCCAACGAATTTCCGGTCGCTCAGGCCGAGCTGCGGCAGGCGGGCTTCCCGAACCCGACCATTCGCAGCTACGACGACACGCCGTTGGCGCCGAATGTCGACCAGCCGGTCGACGTGCTGATGGACCTGGAGCCGCGCAACGCGGAAACGAGCAGACTTCCCGGCCGGGCGCTCGACCGCCAGCCCATCGTCGGGCCGATGCTGGCGCGGGCGATGGCGGAGGGCAAGCCGATCGCCTCGGATCCCACCCCGTTGTTGCGGAGCGATGGTCCCATGGGCATCGTGCTGGCCGCCCCGGTCGTGCCGCAGGGAGCAACCAACCCGGCCGGCTTTGTGACATTTTCCTACGAGATCGGGCCGCTGCTGCTCACCAACGATGATCTCTCATTGTTCTCGGTCGCGTTGAAGGACCCTCGCAACGCGTCCGACGAACTGGTCGCTAACGATCAGGGCGCCGTCACGATGCGAACGCGCGGAATGGACGATCCAGCGCCGTCCTCCACCCGCACCGTGGCGTTCGGCAATCACGATTGGTCGCTGGTCTACTACGCCAAGAGCAACGCAGTCCGGCGCGCGCAACAGACCGCGGCGATCGTCGGTGTGATCGGGCTTGCATTGACCGGCATCATCTGCGGCCTGTTCGGCTACGTCGCGTACAACAATCTGCGGCTGAGCCGAGAAATCCAGGTGCGGATCGGCTTCGAGCGCCGGTTGACGGCGGTCATCGACGAGCTGAATCATCGGGTCAAGAACATCCTGGCGGTGATCCAATCCATCGTGACGCGCACACTGCGCCATGGCAGCGACATCGATGTCGCGCGCGAGCTGCTGATCGGGCGGATCCACGCGATGTCGAACGTGGTGACATTGCTCAGCGAAAGCCAGTGGCAGGGCGTTCAGCTGCGCGGCCTGTTCGAAGCGCGCGCGATCCCACATGCCGAGCGCATCGCGGTCAGCGGGCCGGATATCACCGTGAGCGCCCGCGCCGCCCAGAGCCTCTCTCTGCTGTTCTTCGAGCTCGCTTCGCACTCCGACGAAGGCTTGTCGCTGGTCGGCAAGCACCCGCACATCACGGCGAAATGGGAGGTGACGGGCGAGGAGCCGAACGCCGTGTTCAACTTCCGCTGGGAAGAGCTGAACACCAGTGAAGCGACGCGACGTCCGGACAGCGATTTCGGATTGATCCTGCTCGATCGCGTGGCGCCTGAAGCCCTTGGCGGAACATCGAAGCGCTTCTTCACCGAAGCGAGCTACGTGTATGAGCTGACCGCTCCGATGGAGACCGTCATCGACATGACGGAGCGCGACCGTACCGAACAATTCTCGGCGCCAGTACGTCCGCCCAAATAGTCGGACTGACAAGTCTCGCCATCAATGCAAAGAGGCGGCTCCCGGAAACGGGGCCGCCTCTTTAACCGTTCTGTCGGGCTGCGAGCGGCGTCAGCCGCCGCTGCCACCGATCACGGCCCGCACGGTTTCGTCCGGACCGAAATCCTCGGCTCCCTCGACGTAGAGCAGAGCCGCGAGTTTCGAGCGCGCCCGGTTGACGCGGCTCTTGATTGTCCCGACGGCGCAGCCGCAGATCGCGGCGGCATCCTCGTAGGAGAAGCCGGATGCACCGACCAGGATCAAGGCTTCGCGCTGGTCCTGCGGAAGCTTCTCCAAGGCGGCCCGGAACTCCTCAAACTCGAGATGCGCGCCTTGCGAGGGATGCGTCTTGAGCGTCTTGGCGTAGTTGCCCTCGGCATCTTCAACCTCGCGCCGGCGTTTGCGGTAGTCGGAGCGGAACAGGTTGCGCAAAATGGTGAACAGCCAAGCCGGCAGATTGGAACCGGGTTGAAACGAGTCGATGTTGGCCAGCGCCCGAAGCAGGGTTTCCTGCACCAGGTCGTCAGCGCGATCGCTATTACCGCTCAAGGAAATCGCAAATGCGCGGAGGCTGGGGACGGCCGCGAGGATATCGTCCCTCAAGGAATCAGTGAGAGGCATTCACTCCCTCCCGTCGTTCTGGTCGGTGGATCCCCCGCCGTTCTCCACGTGGGACTTTGCTGCCGGTCCATCAAGCTTGCGAACCAAATCCGCAAACCGATCAGGCACCCCCTGGCGGACGACATCGTCGTACATCGCGCGGAGTTGATGACCGATCCTCGACTGGATCTCTGCGTTGAGTCCGCCGGGCTTGCGCGGTGCCGCATTCTTGCTGGCTTGAGACTTTACATCTTTCATGACCTTTTCCACGTTTCCCCGAGAGTTAAGTCCCTGAAGCTTCAAGAATTATTCTCGCCACCGAGAGGGTCTGTCGGGAACTAATGCAACGGGCCGCGAAAAGTTCCACGCGTTTGGGGAACTTTTCTTAATGTCGGGCGTAATCAGCGCATCATGGAACTCGGGCCGACCGCCCGGAATACCAAATGGAGTGGGGATGAGCCGATCACAGCTAGTTGCTGAACATTTGCCGCTGTTGCGCCGGTATGCACGTGCTCTCACCGGTAGCCAGGGGTCCGGGGACGCCTATGTCGGCGCCATGCTGGAGGCTCTGATCCAGGATCAGGCGCTGCTGGACGAGCGGTATGGCGCGCGCGCCGGTCTTTTCAGGCTGTTTACCCAGATCTGGAATTCGGTCGCGCTCAACGACGATGCCGAGGTCGCGACCTTGCCGATGCCGCCCGAGCGGCGCCTCTCCAACATTACTCCCTTGCCGCGGCAAGCCTTCCTCCTGCTCTCCCTCGAAGGGTTCCCGGAGGAGGAGGTATCGTTCATCCTGGATATCGACGTAGCGGAGACCCGCCGTCTCGCCGATGCGGCCGGTCGCGAGCTCGCGGCTGAGATTGCGACCGACGTGCTGATCATCGAGGACGAGACCTTCATCGCGATGGATCTCGAGAGCCTCGTCAAGAATCTCGGCCACAACGTCATCGGTGTGGCGCGCACGCATGCGGATGCTGTCGCGCTTGCGAAGAACAAGAAGCCCGGCCTCATCCTGGCCGACATTCAGCTCGCTGACGGCTCTTCCGGTCTCGATGCCGTCAACGAACTGCTGCGGACATTCGAGGTTCCCGTGGTGTTCATCACCGCCTATCCCGAGCGCTTCCTGACCGGCGAGCGGCCGGAGCCGGCGTTCCTGATCTCCAAGCCGTTCCAGCCGGCGATGGTGTCGGCGGTGGCGAGCCAGGCGCTGTTCTTCCAGCGCAACTCACGCAATCGGATGCCGAAGCCGGCGGCCTGACGCGAAGCGAGCTTGGTCCCAACCCACGGCGCGCCCCGCATGGGCGCGCCGTCTTCGTTGTGTAGGTCTTGCTCAGCAGCCCCGGCAGATGGTGTTGAGCTTCGCCTTGAGGGCTTTATCGTTTGCGGCGATTTCGTCAGACAGGACGCCGAAGGGCCGCAGCGGCACAAACACGACGGGCAAAGTGAATCTCAGCTCCTCATCGGGCCATTCGCGCGGTGGAGGGGCGAACGGCTGTGAGCGTTCGACCATGGCCAGCGCCTCCTGGTCCAGCGCCGGCTCGCCCGTGCTTTCGAGCAAGGCTGCAAACCGCAAGCGTCCGTCTCGGTCGATCTCGAATACGACCTTGGCCTTGCCGCCCTTGTCCTTTGCCTCCGGAGGGACGCGGCGATGCATTTTCAGCTGCAAGACGAGATCTCTGACCCACTCGTCCCTGGTGCCGCCGAACGCCTCTGCCGGTCCCAGGAGCGCAAGCGCCAATGCCACGCGAGCCGACGCGCAAGGCAGCCAACCTGATCGCATCCCAGCCCCCGTGCCGGCTACCGCCGCGAAATCCTCGGTCAATCCATACCGCCAAGGGCCGTTGGCAGCAAAGAGCGGGGCAAACGGGGGAGATCAAAAAGATGCGGGGCACCGCCGGCATCACCACGGCGGTGCCCCGCGTCGCCGGTCAATGGGGCAGGGGGAATAACCGGCTGCCGAGATGACGCGCCACCCCGAAAGTCGTTCCCACCGCGATACAGATTTTTTCGATCAGCTGTCGAGGATCACGGAAGTGTTGACACACGGTTAAGTGATTTGCCCGTCCGCGAACCCAGCTCGTGCGACCCACGTTGGTATGCCGATCGCCTGACGGCGAGGGGAGCAGAGATATGTCGCAGACCGCGAAAGTTGTCGTTCTGAGTTCGCTGGCCGCCTCGGTTATGCTCGTTGGCGCCATGCAACTTGCGTCGGGGCACGATCTCGCCTCTCTGGCGACCGACGCCGCGGCCAGGGTCTCCGCCAGCGACAGGAGCGTCGTCGCGACGTCAAGTCACGTCAATCGGAGCGCAAAGTCCGACCGGGCTGCAACGGCTGCGGAAGCTGCGCCGACGCAGACCGTATCGATCAAGCTCACCGCGTTCGCCGACACAACGTTCCTGATGCGCCTTCCCGTCGCCCCGCCTGCTGCGAGCGTCGCTCCTTCGGTGCCCCAGGGATCGCAGCTGATCACGACGGACGGCCGGCAGCAGGCGACGAAGCATCCAGTCGCGTGTGAGCCGTCGGTGTCCGTCCTGACCGAAATTGCCAAGCGACTTCAGCCCGGCCGCTGCTTGACTTGATCACGCTCTCCGCCAGCGCGAGACTGGCGCCGAGCGGCCTGTGAGTCCGGATCGTTTTGGACAATCCGTGGAATGTCACTCGGCCGGTGATTGGCTCTCTCCGGCTTGCCGGCTGACGAAGATTCCAAGCGCGAGGCCGCCTACGGCCAGAATTGGGACCAGCCGCTTGACGCCGATCATTCGGACGATCTGCAGCCCGCTGGCGAGCAGCATCGGGTCGGCTAGGACGGACTGGGCGGCTGAGCGCGCCGTGTCGGCCGTCCGCGAGGCGCGCCTGTTGATGGCACGTTTGCGCACCATGTAGCTGATCGCTGCGATCAAGGTGACCACGAAGAAGATGGCTGCTCCCGTGAGGCACGCGGCGACCAGCCCGTAACGCTGGAAGACGGCGACGAAGGCGGCTGCACATAGAAAGCTCGTGGTGACGAACAATCCCGCCGCTGTGGCCATGGCCAGCGACGTCAGCCGAACGGCATGTCCGGTCGATTCCTGGACGTCCGCGATCAGGCGCTGAAGCATGTCATCAATCTCCGTGTTCGCTCATTCCTGTGGCCCTAAACTGAATCGGCGCCGATGCCGGCGCCGAAAGACGGGTCGTTGCTTCGCCGCACTTCACTGAGCTAGCGACGCCAAGCCGCGCCAATCAGGAATCCGAGGCCCAGCGCGAGGCCGACAGTTGCGAGCGGCCGCTGCGCGATCACGTCCTCCAGCCGCTCTTCGAGCGAGTTTGCCGCGTCCTGCGCGGCGCCGAACATGGCACTGCCACGCTCGGACATGTCGTCGAAGGTCTGATCCACGTTCTCGCGGGCCTGACGATAGCCGCTCCGGGCTTGCTTGCCGGCCTGTCCGGCAAAGGCGTTCAAGGCATCGGTGATCTGTTCGGTGAGGGCTGCTATATCGTTCTTCACGGCGTGAACATCCTTCTGCAAGCGGTCATAGTTCGCTTTGTCGGTGAGATCTTTCAGGCTGATTTCACCATCGGGCGGTGGCATGGAAAGCTCCCGGGGCCAGGCTCATATGTGTCAGCTGCAGAAACGCCGCGTGCCGGCCGAAGTTCCTGCCTTGAAACCAATTAGTCAGACGGCAGTTGCGGCGAATTGTCAGGCAGCAGGTGCTCTTTCATGATGATCCCGACAATCAGCAGCGGCGACGCCAGGAAGGCGCCCATCGGGCCCCACAGCCACGTCCAGAACGCCAGCGCGATGAACACGGCGAGAGCATTGAGCGCGAGCCGCCGGCCGATGATGGTCGGGGTGACGAAGTGCCCTTCCATGAAGGTGATGACGGCGAAGATCAGAGGGCCGACCATGCCGGCGCCCAGAGTCGGGAACGCGATGGCGCCGACCACGACGAGCACCACGAACATCGCGATCGGTCCGATGATCGGGATGAAGTTCAGCGTTGCGGCCAGTGCTCCGAGGCCGGCCGGGTTCGGCATTCCTGTCAGCGCGCAGGCGAGGCCGGTGGCGATGCCGACGCCGGTGTTGATGAAGGTGACGGTCAGCAGGTAGTTGCCGAGGTGCAGCTCGAGCTCATTGAGGATACGCAAAGTCCGCAGCCGCGCCTCGTGATCGCCGAAGGTCATGATCAGCGTCCGCCGCAGATCGCGCCAGCTTGCGATGAACAGCACCAGCGTTGCGAAGAACAGCAGGAATTCGGTGAAGGTCGGGGAGAGAAATTCGATCGTCGGCTGCACCCAGTCGAACTTTGGAAGCTCCAGGCTGGCCGGCGCCGCCGTGCTTCCGCCTCCGATTGCCGCCTGCATCTCGTGCCACAGCGCGAGCGGCCGATCGAACACGTGCAGCTTCGCCTTCATCTGCGTCGCAAGTTCGGGAAGCCGGTTCGTCCAGTCCAGCACCGGCGCCGAGATCAGGCCGATGATGAAGGCAAGCCCCGCAGCCACGGCGATGACGATCAGCACGGCGCCGACACTCCGGGGAATATGGTGGCGCTCGAGAAAGTTGGCTGCGGGCGACAGCATCGTGCCGACGACGAAGGCCATCACGATGGGCAGAAAGAACGCTTTGGCGACGTAGAGTACGCCCGTTACGCAGATCGCCGCCAGAATGACCAGTGCGATCGCGACGACCTCGGCACGCTTGATGACCGGAGGTACTTCCTGGCTGCTTTCCGTGACGGCTGCGGCCTCGTGCCCGCTCGCCAGGAGTCGCTCGGTGGGAAGGACACGCACCATGGTTTCCCCGGCGAATGGAGCGCAAAGCTCGCAATGTCATGTTCTGAATTGGGATGGATAACCGCTGGTCCCCAGGCCGGTTCCCTCGCGAGAACGTGAGCATCATTGCGCTTGACTGACGCAGGTCGACCACATCGCCGCGGGAACTACGGCGACCTATGTGACGTTTGAGGAGGCAATCACGCATCGCACGGCGATGCTCGTCTGACAGGGGCATTCCATGACACAGATCTCTTCCGGCAGCCGGTTCAGCCTGCGCAGGACTGCGACGCTCGTGCTCGGCGCGGCTGCGCTCGTGCTCCTGCCCGGTTCGGCTTCGCATGCCCAGAGTCTTGGCTACGCGCCGGTCGAGCAGCAGGCGTTTCCGCCGGATGATACTGACGCGGCGGCAGTGACGCAGGATGAGGATAGCCAGCTGCCGGACCGCCTGCGTCGCACGGTCGTCAATCTCGATACCCGCGAGGCGCCGGGCACCATCATCATCGATACCGGCAACACCTATCTCTACTACGTGCTGGGCGGCGGCCGTGCGCTGCGCTATGGCGTCGGGGTCGGCCGCGAGGGCTTCACCTGGTCGGGCGTGCAGACGGTGACGCGCAAGGCGGAGTGGCCGGATTGGCATCCGCCGGCGCAGATGATCGCCCGCCAGCCCTATTTGCCGCGGTTCATGGCGGGCGGCCCCGGCAACCCGCTGGGGGCGCGCGCGATGTATCTCGGCTCCAGCGAGTATCGCATCCACGGCACCAATGATCCGACCACGATCGGGAAGTTCGTCTCGTCGGGCTGCATCCGCCTCACCAATGAGGACGTCTCGGATCTGTTCAGCCGCGTCCAGGTCGGCACCAAGGTCGTTGTGCTGCCGAAGAACGGCTCGCTGCAGGCCCGCACCGGCGCGCCCCGCGTGACGTCGTTGTCGTCGGGACGGCAGGCGATGTCTTTGCCTGTTGCCAGCATCAACTAAGCGAGGACCGCGACCATGACCAATCGACGGATCTTCGCCGCCATCGCGGTCGCAACCCTGGCCGGCGCAGGCGCGCTGGCCGGCCCCACCAGCGCGGGCGCGCAGGACTTCTTCTCGCAGCTGTTCGGCGGCTTCAACGCGCCGCCGCGGCCGCAGCCCTACATTCGGATGCCGTTCGCCGACGAGGCGCCCGTACAGCGTCCGGCGCCGCGCGGCGATGTCACCTATCGCAGCGGCGGCAGCAGCAGCGTCGCCTGGTGCGTCCGCACCTGCGACGGCCGCTACTTCCCGCTCGGCGCCACCGGCGACCAGAGCAAGGAAGCGGCGTGCAACAGCTTCTGCCCGGCGTCCAAGACCGAGGTGGTCTATGGCAGCGCGATCGACAATGCCGAGACCGACGGCGGCAAGTCGTATTCGGCCCTGCCCAACGCCTTCAAGTACCGCATCGAGATCGTCGACGGCTGCACCTGCAACGGCAAGGACCATTTCGGCCTCGCCAAGGTGTCGATCGACAACGACCCGACCCTGCGCAAGGGCGACGTCGTCGCCAGCGACGATGGCCTCAAGGTCGCCAACCGCACCGGCTCCGGCAAGCGCGCCGAGCTGAACTTCTCGCCAGCGCCGGCCGCGCTGCGCGCGAAGTACGAACGCGCGCCGGTGATGGCGTCGGACTGAGCCCGCGTAGCCGTCAGGCCGCGCGGATCTTGCCGAGGAAGTCCGTGACCTGATGGCCGAGGCTCCTGCTTTGGTGCTCGAGCGTCTCCGAGGCGCGCCGCACATTGTCCGCCGCCGCCGCTGCGGCGTCGGCGTCCGACTTCACGCCGGCGATGTTGTCGGAGACGTTCCTGGTGCCGTCTGCGGCGAACTGCGTGCTGCGCGAAATCTCCTGCGTCGCCGCGCCTTGCTCCTGCACGGCGGCGGCGATGGCGGTGGCGACCTCGTTGACCTCTCCGATGATGCCGCCGATGCGCTGGATCGCATCGATCGCGTCATTGGCGACGCGCTGGATGTCGGCGATCTGCTCGGAAATCTCGTCGGTCGCCTTCGCCGTCTGGCTTGCCAGGGTCTTGACCTCCGAGGCGACGACGGCGAAGCCCTTGCCGGCCTCGCCGGCGCGCGCAGCCTCGATGGTCGCGTTCAGCGCCAGAAGATTGGTCTGCGAGGCGATGCTGTTGATCAGGCCGACGACCTCGCCGATCCGGTTGGCCGACTGCGACAGGCCCTGAACGGTGCCGTCGGTCATGCGGGCCTGGTCGACGGCGCGGCTGGCAATGCCGGCGGCATGCGAGGCCTGCTTGCTGATATCGGCGATCGAGGCGTTCAGCTCCTCGGCGGCCGACGCCACCGTCTGCACGCTCATCGAGGCATCGCTCGAGGCCTTTTCGGCGACTTCGGCGCGGTCGTTGGTCTGCCGGGAGACGTTGGTCAGGCCGGCCGACGTCGCCTGCATGTCGGTCGAGGCGCGGCCGAGCTGCTCCAGTGATTGGCGCACCTGCCCTTCGAAAGCGGCGACATGGGCTTCGATCGTCCGCTGGCGCGTGGCCGTGGCGGCATTGCGCTCGCGCTCCTGGGCCTCGATCGCAAGCTTGTCCTGAGCCTGCTGCTTGAAGGTTTCGAGCGCGTGGGCCAAGGCGCCGATCTCGTCCTGCCGCTGCGTATAGCCGGTGTTGACGGCGAGATCGCCGGAAGCCACCTTCAGCATCGCGTCGCGCATGGTGTGGAGAGGAATGATCACGTGCCGGCTGATGGCCATGACGGCGGCAGCCGCGGCGATCATGGCCAGGATCAGCAGCGAAGATTGCAGCAGCAGCGAGCGCAGAGCTGCGGCATTCTGAGTGCTGGCCTGCTGTCTGGCCGCATCGAGGGCGGCTTCCGCGACCGTGATCGCGGTGGCCATGCGGCCGACCGCCAAGGGGCTCCATTGCGTGGTGGTGATCTCCGGCTTCTCACCCTTGGCGACGGCTGCAACGAGCCGGTCAGCGAGCCCGACATATTGCGGCTCGAAATAGGCGGTCTGCGCGGCCTGAAGGGCCGTCGAGAGGGCCGGCGGCAGCTCCATGCCGGTCGTCGAGAGCTGCAACGCGGTCCAGCTCGCCTCGGCGCCCCCCATCAGCTTCCGGTAAGCGAGCTGGTTCTCCGGCGAGATGCTGCCGCTGTTGATCGCATTGCCGACGATCGACGATGCCTCGCCCGCGACGCTGCGCAACAGCCAGGCAAACTGCTTGATCGAGAGCAGCTGATCGATGGCAGCGTCCTGATGATTGACGCTCGTGACCAGCGCCGTGCTGATCTTGTCGAGCGTGGTCAGCAGCGTGGTGACCGTTTGCACGTAGTTGTCGGCCAGCGCCAGCCGGCGGGAGGATTTCGGCTTGGCGACCTCGCTCCAGAATTCGGTCTGATAGGCCAGGAGGGCCTTTTCGAGCCGTTCGAGCTCCGGAATGAGCGACTGGCTCTGTGCGAATTCGATCGCCGGCAGCAGTTCGCGGGCGCGCCCCAGCGCGGGCATTTCGGTGTCGCGCAGCGAGCGCACATATTTCTCGGCCGCCGGCTCCATCGCCTGGTCGGCATTGATCGCGCGCGGCGTGGTCGACCGGTCGCTGCGCAGATTGGTCATCGCGGTGAATAGGAACGCGGAAGCCTCCGTGACCTTGACGATGTTGCCGGTGACCTGCAGCCGCCGCCATGATTCCCAGGAATTCCAGGCGAAGGTGCCGATGACGATCAGGGCAGAAAATATGATCACCGTTTTGAGAACCGCGGCGACGGTGAAGCGACTAAGCATGGAATCCTCGAGTCTCTAGGGCGTTTCGCGTGTTCGTCTGCAGGATCGTCATCCCGATGGTCTCCTCAAGCCGCGCGAATCTTGCGGAGAAAATCCGTGACCTGATGGCCCAGGCTGCTGCTCTGGTGCTCCAGCGTCTCCGAGGCGTGGCGCACGTTCTCGGCTGCGGCGGCCGCAGCGTCGGCGTCCGACTTCACGCCGGCGATATTGTCGGAGACGTTCCTGGTGCCGTCGGCCGCGAACTGCGTGCTGCGCGAAATCTCCTGCGTCGCCGAGCCTTGCTGCTGCACGGCGGCGGCGATCGCGGTGGCGACCTCGTTGACCTCGCCGATGATGCCGCCGATGCGCTGGATGGCATCGATCGCGTCGTTCGCGACGCGCTGGATGTCGGCGATCTGCTCGGAAATTTCGTCGGTCGCCTTGGCGGTCTGGCTGGCGAGCGTCTTCACTTCGGAGGCGACGACGGCAAACCCCTTGCCAGCCTCGCCGGCCCGGGCAGCTTCGATGGTTGCATTCAGCGCCAGCAGGTTGGTCTGCGAGGCGATGTTGTTGATGAGCCCGACGACCTCGCCGATCCTGGTCGCGGATTGCGACAGTCCCTGCACCGTGCCGTCGGTCATGCGCGCCTGTTCGACGGCGCGGCTGGCGATTCCCGCGGCATGCGAGGCTTGCTTGCTGATGTCGGCGATCGAGGCGTTCAGTTCCTCGGCCGCCGAGGCGACGGTCTGCACGCTCATCGACGCATCGTTCGAAGCCTTCTCGGCCACCTCGGCGCGGGCATTCGTCTGCCGCGAGACGTTGGTCAGCCCCGCCGACGTCGCCTGCATGTCGGTCGAGGCCCGCCCGAGCTGTTCCAAGGACCCGCGCACGAGCCCCTCGAACTCGGCGACATAGCTCTCGATCGTGCGCTGGCGCGCGGCAGTGGCGGCATTGCGCTCACGCTCCTGGGCCTCGATCGCGAGCTTGTCCTGAGCCTGCTGCTTGAACGTCTCCAATGCATTCGCCAGTGCGCCGATCTCGTCCTGCCGCTCGGTGTACCCGGTATCGACGCTGAGATCTCCGCCGGCGACTGCGAGCATCGCATCGCGCATCCGGCGCAGCGGCCGGATCACGCGGCGGTTGACGGCGGCAATCGCTGCGCCGCCCGCGATGATGGACACCAGCAGTATCGTGAGCTGCAGGATCAGCGCCTCCATCGCGGCGCCATGTTGCGCGCCGGAATATTCTCGCGCCGCCTCGAGCGCCGCCTCGGCGAGCGTGACCGCGCTGCTCATCTTGCCGACCGAGAACGGACTCCACTGATAGGGCGTCATCTCAGGCTTCTCGCCCTTCTGCAGTGCTCCCAGCAGGCGTTCGCGCAATCCGGTGTATTCGGCGGTGAAGTAGGCCTTCTCGGTATTCGTCATCGCCGCGGACAGCGCGGGCGACAGCTCCATGCCTGAGGCCGCGAGCTGAACGGCCTTCCAGCCTGCATCGATGCCGCCGACGAGCTTGTTGTAGGCCAGCATGGACTCCGGCGACACTTTGCCGGCCGTCAGGCCGTTGCTGACGATCAACGACGCCTCGCCGGCGGTGTTGCGCATCAGCCAGGCCATCTGCTTGATGATCAGCAACTGATCGACGGTCGCGCTCTGGTGATTGACGCTGGCCGCGGCACTCGTCGCGGCCTTGTCGAGCAGGATCAGCAGAGCGTCGAACGTCTCGCCATACTCCTTGGCCAGGCCGGCGCGGCGTGCCGGCTTCGGCTTGACGATCTCGGTCCAGAATTCGGAATGCTGGTTGGTCAGCGTCTTGTTGAGGCGCTCGAGCTCGGAAGCGAGGCTCGGCGCCCCGGTGAAGTTCATGACCTGCAGCAGCTCCAGGCCATGGCTCAGGGCCGGCACGTAGATCTCCCGGCCCGCGCGGAGAAACTTCTCGGTATCGGCATCCATGGCCTGATCCGCGTTCAAGACGCGGATCGTGGTCGAGCGGTCGCTGCGCATGCTGTTCATCGCCTTGAACATCACGGCGGAGAGATCAACGACGCGCGCAATCCGCTGAGCCGCTTGCAGCCTGTTCCAGGACGCCCATGCATTCAGTGAGAACACCACGATCACGGCGAGCGCGGCCATCATGATCACGGTCTTCAGCAGCGACGAAATAGTCAGGCGGTTCAGCATGTTCAGCTCCGATTCACCGCATCTGATCGTAAAGCGGTAAAGATCCGCATGACTGTTCGGTCCGTGAAACTACGGGGGTTGAATGCGCGATCAGAGGTTCCGGACACGGAACCTCGCGCCTCCGAGCGGGTTGGGTCCCCAGCGCCAGCGCGTCCACCACTTGTCAGGGGCCCTTCATGCTCGTCAGTGCTCTCGTCACCTTTCTCGTCGTCATCCTCATTCTCTATCTAATCAACCTGTTGCCGCTCGACGGCCGGGCCAAGCAGATCTGCCGCGTCGTGGTCATCGTTCTCGGCGTGATCTCGCTGCTGAGGTACATCGCGGTGATATGATCCGGATCATGATACCGTCATTGGAAAAAAAAAGCCCCGGCCGATCGCCGGGGCTTTTCGTTGTCAGGCCTTTGCCTTCTCGCCTGCCTTGGCCTCGCGCCGCCGCGCGGTCAGGATGTATTCGGTGTAGCCGTTCGGCTGGGTCCGGCCTTCGAACACGAGATCGCACGCCGCCTTGAACGCGACGCCATCGAATGACGGCGCCATCGGCTGATACAGCGGATCGCCGGCGTTCTGCTTGTCGACGACGACGGCCATGCGCTTCAGTGAGTCCATCACCTGGTCCTTGCTGACCACGCCGTGATGCAGCCAGTTGGCGAGATGCTGGCTGGAGATGCGCAAGGTCGCGCGGTCTTCCATCAGGCCGACATCGTGGATGTCGGGCACCTTGGAGCAGCCGACGCCCTGGTCGATCCAGCGCACGACATAGCCGAGAATGCCCTGGCAGTTGTTGTCGATCTCCTGGCGGACGTCATCCGGCGCCCAGTTGGAGTTCGACACGGGGATGGTGAGGATGTCGCCGAGCTTGGCGCGCGGCCCGCCCTTCGTCAGTTCGTCCTGCCGAGCCTTCACATTGACCTGGTGATAGTGCAAAGCGTGCAAGGTGGCGGCGGTCGGCGACGGCACCCAGGCGGTGGTGGCGCCCGCCTGCGGGTGGCCGATCTTTTGCGCCAGCATGTCGGCCATCTTGTCCGGCGCGGCCCACATGCCCTTGCCGATCTGCGCATGGCCGGGCAGGCCGTCAATCAGGCCCATGTCGACGTTCCAGTCTTCGTAGGCCTTGATCCAGGGCTGCGCCTTCATCTCGTTCTTGCGGATCATCGGACCCGCTTCCATCGAGGTGTGGATCTCGTCGCCGGTGCGATCGAGGAAGCCGGTGTTGATGAAGACGATGCGCTTGGACGCCTGCTGGATGCAGGCCTTGAGGTTGACCGTGGTGCGGCGCTCCTCGTCCATGATGCCGACCTTCATGGTGTTCTCCGGCAGGCCGAGCAGCTTTTCGACGCGCGCGAACAATTCGACCGTCAGCGCCACCTCGTCCGGGCCGTGCATCTTCGGCTTGACGATGTAGATCGAGCCGGTGCGGCTGTTCTTGACCTTGGAGTTGCCCTTGAGGTCGTGGATCGCCAGCAGGCCGGTGACGACGGCATCGAGGATGCCTTCCGGCACTTCCTCGCCGTCGGCGCCGAGCACGGCGTCGGTGAACATGTGGTGTCCGCAGTTGCGGATCAGCAGCAGGCTGCGGCCGTGCAGAGTGAGCGTGCCGCCGGACGGCGTCGTGTAGCTGCGGTCGCTGTTCAAGGCGCGGGTCAGCGTCTTGCCGCCCTTCTCGAAATCGGCCGACAGCGTGCCGTTCATCAGGCCGAGCGTGTTGCGATAGACCAGAACCTTGTCCTCGGCGTCGACGGCGGCGACCGAGTCCTCCATGTCGAGGATGGTCGAGACCGCGGCCTCGAGGATCATGTCGGAGACGCCGGCCGCATCGTCCTTGCCGATGACGTGGCTGCGGTCGATCACGACCTCGATGTGCAGGCCGTTGTTGGCGAGCAGGATGACGCTCGGTGCGTCGGCCGAGCCCTGGTAGCCGGCGAACTGGTCGGCATTCTTCAGCGCGGTGGCATTGCCGCTCTTCAGCTTCGCTGCGAGCTGGCCGGCGATGACGCTGTAGGCGGTGACGTCGGTGTGGCTGCCGGTGGCGAGCGGCACGGCGGCGTCGAGGAACGCCTTCGCCTTGGCGATCACCTTGTCGCCCCTGGCCTTGTTGTAGCCGCGGCCGCCCTCGCTCGGATCATGCGGGATGGCGTCGGTGCCGTAGAAGGCGTCGTACAGCGAGCCCCAGCGCGCATTGGCGGCGTTCAGCGCATAGCGGGCATTGGTCAGCGGCACCACCAGCTGCGGGCCGCAGATCTTGCCGATCTCTTCGTCGACATTGGCGGTCTCGACCTTGTGGGTCGCGGGCTCGGGCAGGAGGTAGCCGATCTCCTTCAGGAACGCCGTGTAGGCGCCGAGGTCGAACGCCTTGCCCTTGTTGGCGAGGTGCCAGGCGTCGATCTTGTCCTGCAGCGCGTCACGGACTTTGAGCAGCTCGCGGTTTTTGGGGCCGAGATCGCGCAGGAGCGCGGCCAGCCCGGCCCAGAACGCGTCCGGATCAATTCCCGTCTTGGGGGCCGCCTCCTTGGCGATGAAGTCGAACAGAACCGGGGCGATCTTCAGTCCATGGGCGTCGATACGGGTCATGATGAGACGTTTCTCTCGGGTCAAAGCGACGTTGCGCGTGTTCTGGCATGCTGAAATGGCCGCCTGCGACGGGCGGCGTGTGCAGTGCATTTAACGCCAAAGCGGGGGCCAAGGAAGGGGGGAGGGGGGTATCGCCGTTGGTCGGGGGAGGGGCGCGGCGGGGTCGGTCTGGGCGCTTCCGGAACAACCCGCGCCTGCCGCATGCGATCCTGCCGCCGCCTCCACGGCTGTCATCCCGGGTCCGCCGCCACGCCGGAACTGTCGCCATTATCTCCGCTGTCATCACCCGCGAAAGCGGGTGATCCAGTACGCCGCGACCTCTCGTGGGCCTCACTGCCGACTCTGGAATACTGGATCGCCCGGTCAAGCCGGGCGATGACGGCTGTGGGTGGGGATGCGGCGGCGCACTCACGGGGATGGTCGCTCATCGAAATCATAACTCATGCGAACCCATCCTCGCGGCGCCAGATCGCGTCCGAGCTTTGCTCTTGCTCGCCCCTCGATCACGAGAGGCGCAGGGAAGGCCGGGTGCAGGCTGCACCCATGGCCCGCCTGCAGAAAAAAATGCAGGCGGCAGTCACCACAGGTACGAGCCGGACATCCGGCCTTCCCTGCGCGATGGATTGACGGTTGCTCCGTGGTCTCCCCGGTGCGCCGGGCTTTCTGGTCACCGTTGCCTACGCAGCGCGTTGGCGCTTCGCAGACGTGGCATCAGCATCGGGATGCCAGGACCCCACGGCTTGGCCGTGCGCCCCGGGACTGTCCGTCGACATGATTGCTCGCGCCGCAGCCCAAAGCGCCCACCGCATCCCGCACCCGACGTCCGTGACGGCCGCGAACTGTCCCTCGTGTGGGACGGGATGGGCAGAGATAAACATGATTTCCGAAAAAAAGAAAGAAGAATATTTTTCGCCACGGGACTGGACAGGGCAAATCAGGTTGAACCGGCAGACGAATTCGAGTTTTTAGCGTGCAGGGGAATAGGTGCATCAACAGAACACGCGTAGGGCGCTCAGCAGCCCTCGATGCGCTTCAATCGCACGGGAGCCGTACATGCCTGATCTTGCTCTCGATAGGATAGCCGGGGGCCGTGCCGGAGCCGCTGCAACGGAGGACGACATTCGCATGTTGACGTCGCGGCTTGGAAGTCGCCTGACTCCGGAATGGCTGCTGTCATTGCTCAGAACGTACGCTTTGGCCGGAAAACATTTCGACTTGCCGAGCGACGCGGACGCGTCCGGTATCGGCGTGGCGCTGGTCTGGTTGACACCGAGCCAGATCGCTTCCGAGGCGACCGAAAGCGAGCCGGGACTTTCGGTCGCCTCGCTTGGCTTCGTTCCGATAGGCGCCTGCGCCGTGGGATCAGGTGATCCCTATTTTCTCGATCTCCGCCAGGGCGCCGCCGATCCGCCCCTGGTCCGGATTCCTCATGACTTCGCCGTCGAGCAGCCGTACCCGCTGGACCGTGTCGAGATCGTGACGGGCACGTTGAGCGAATTCTTTGCCCGGGCGAGGCTTTCGCTATGAGGCGTGCGCTAGCGCGTGTCTCCTGAGCAGTGTGCCAGCGGCGTCAAAAGGCGGACTCCTCTGAGTGCACGTCCGGTGCTAGAATTTGAATAACGATCGGATGCTCATCGATGCAGGCCGATTGCGCGGTGTGAGACGGTGGGCACGCGCCGCCTTCAGCATCGCTTTGCCCACCCTACGAAACCGGCACTTCCGCTACTATCAACCGCCTGCCGCCACCCGCCTTCGCTCATTGGCATGCTCGTTGTCGTATTTGACGCGGGCGCGCTGCTCGGGGGTGACGCAGACGATGTCGCCGGCATAGGCCTCGCGCCAGACATAGCCGGGGATGCAGGCCTTGGGGCCGTTGCTGCGGTCGGCGTAGTTGATGCGGTTGGGCGCCTGGCGATTGTCGTTCGCGGCGCGGCTGCGCTGATCATAGGTCACGCAGGTGCGGTCGCCGGGATAAGCCTGGCGCCAGACGAAGCCGGCCTTGCAGCCGTCCGGCGGATAGAGGCGGCCCGCCTGGGTGTGGGTCATCCCGCTCAGCACGGACATCGACAGCAGCATGACAACCAAGACGATGTTGGTGGTGCCGAAACGTCCCATGGGTCCCTCCGTGAGTACAACGCATGCGGCCGGTGATTGCCGCTCAGCCGGGGCTGTCGCTGCGCGCGGCTCGACAGCGCCGCCGTCAGCGATACGCTCACGTTTAGAAATCGCGGGCTGCGCCGACCGTGATGCGGATCACGCAATGGGGTGAGGCCGCGTTTGATCCCTCGAACGCCGGAGCCAACAACAGCAACTCATGCGGGGCGAGGCACGGCGGTTGTGCGGCGGCCGGCGCACCCCGCGCCGATTCAATGCCGCCGCGCAGTCCTACTTCGGACTTAAAAGCTTTCGATAACGACTCGCATCTGGTGGGGTGCGGGGAGTGGTGTCATGGCGTTCACTGGGCTGCGGTCGGTCGTCCTGTGTCTCGGACTACTCACCTTGCCCGCGCTCGCGGCCGACAAGTCGGTGACGCCGTATCTCTCCGTGGTGCCGGAGAAGCCGAGCCTGCTGCAGCGGCTGGCGTCGGTGCTGCGACCCAAGCCGGTGCGGGCGGCCGAGCCCGCACACAAGGCCGCGCCTCGTCATGTCGCCAGCGTGGCCAAGAAGAGCAAGGCTCCGCCTGCCGCTGTGGCGACGGAGACGCCGGCGTTGTCCACGACCGTCGGCGCGGCGATGACCTCTCCAGCGCAACTCTCCGAGGCCGACCTCGCCGCCAAGGGCCTCGCGCTGTTCAACGATGCGAGCCTGTCGGGCGGCAGCAAGGCGTCCTGCGCCACCTGTCACTTCTCGACCGGCCACACCAACAACAAGACCTATGTCGGCCTCGATGTGGTTGCGGACGGCGATCCCAACGGCCGCAACACGCCGACCCTGTGGGGAGTCGGCGAACGCTCGGTGTTCGGCTGGCAGGGCCAGGCCGCGACGCTCGAGGACAGCATCCGCGGCATCATCGTCAACCGCATGAAGGGGCCGGAGCCTTCGAAGGAAACCCTGGCGGCGCTCATCGCCTATGTGAAGACGCTGAACTATCCGGCGAACTGGCAGGTCAGGGAGGACGGCACGCCGCGCGAGGATGCGAGCCCGGCGGTGAAGCGCGGCTTCGAGCTCTATGTCGGCGACGGCGGCTGCGGCACCTGCCATCAGCTCCCGAGTTTCGACAAGAAGAGCAAGGACGACATCGGCACCGGCGGCAAGTTCAAGGTGCCGACCCTGCACGCGGCCGCATCGACCGCGCCGTATTTCCATGACGGCCGCACGGCCTCGCTGCGCGACGCGGTCAAGCTGATGTGGGAGTTCTACGCCAAGAAGATGGAATCGCGGCTGCCGACGGAGGCCGAGCTCGATGATCTCACGGCGTATGTGGGGGCGCTGTGACGCGCGTTAGAGCAGTCTCATTCGCAACTCGACCCGCGCGAACCCTCAACCCTCTCCCTGAGGAGCCCGCCCTGAGGCGGGCGTCTCGAAGGGCGAGGCCCCGATGCGGGCCTCATGGTTCTCAAGGCGATGCGAGAGCATCGCCTGAACGCGCCGCCTTGGGCAGCTGTCGCGGAGAGGCTGCGGAGTAAGGCGCTCCTCACCATGAGGGGCAACAGCGGCCTTCGCCTCAGATATTCGCGCCGAGATCGGCGATGTCGTCGAACAGCACGCCAGTCCGGGAGAGCAGCGCTTCGAGTTCATCGGTGGCGTCGGCGATGCCGCGGGTGGCGGTGTCGAGCACGAGCTCGGCGTCCAGCGGCGGCTCGTAGTCGTTGCCGATGCCGGTGAAGTTCTTCAACGCGCCGGCGCGGGCCTTGGCATAGTGGCCCTTGGGGTCGCGGCTCTCGCAGATCTCGGCCGCCGTGGCGACGTAGATCTCGCGGAACAGGTCGCCGGCGATGCGCCGCGCGGCGGCGCGGTCCTCGCGCGCCGGCGACACCGCCGCGACGATCGCGATGTGGCCGTTGCGGGCGAGATGGGTCGCGACCTCGGCGAGGCGACGGATGTTCTCGGCACGGTCCTCCGGCGTGAAGCCGAGATCCTTGTTGAGGCCGGCGCGCACGGTGTCGCCATCGAGCAGCACCGGCGCGCCGCCGCGGCCGAACAGCCGCCGCTCCAGCGCGCGGGCAAGCGTCGACTTGCCGGCGCCGGGCAGGCCGGTCATCCAGACGACAGCGCCCTTGTGGCGGTAGCGGTCGGCACGCTCCTGCGGCTGCAGCGCGGATTCCACGGGGATGATGTCGACCGGCGCGGCGCGCTTGCCCGCAGCGATCGACAGCACGAGCCCGCCGCCGGCGATGCGGCCCTGGACCTCGATGACGAGGCGGCCGGTGCGCGCGTTCTCGGTATAGGGATCGACGGCGACCGGCTGGGTCAGCGCGATCTCGATCTCGCCGACATGGTTGCGCGCGATCGCATTGTTTTCCTCGTTCGAGAGCGAGCCGGGATCGACGGCCTTCTCGATCGCGACCACGCTGCCGCGCGCCTCGCGAGTGCCGAGCCGCACCAAAATGTTGTCGCCCTTGGCGAGCGGCTGGTCGTGCAGCCAGAAGATGCGGGCATGCAGCCGGCGCGCCGCCTGCGGCTCGCGGCCGACATGGGCGATGATATCGCCGCGCTCGATGAACAGCTCGCGGTCGAGCGTGATGCCGACCGAGCGGCCCGCGCCTTGCGCCGATGTCACCGGCGTCTGCGGCCAGCCTTCAACGGTCTTGATCTTCGCGATCTTGCCGGCCGGCATGATCACGATCTCGTCGCCCGAGCGCAATTCCCCGGCCTCGACGCGGCCGGCGACGATGCGGCGGTCGTCGAACTTGTAGATCGCCTGCACCGGCAGGCGCAGCGGCAGGCTTGACAGCGGCTTGGCCGGCTCCAGGCCGTCCAGCGCCTCGACCACGGTCGGGCCCTTGTACCAGCCGATCCGCGAGGTCAGCTCGGCGACGCCATCGCCGTCGCGCGCGGAGATCGGGATGACGGCGACCGGCTTGACGCCTAGGCCCTGGAGATGCGCCGAGATCTCGGCCTTGATGTCGTTGAAACGGGCTTCGCCGAAATCGACGCGGTCCATCTTGTTCACGACCACGGCGACTTGGCGAACGCCGAGCAGATGCAGGAGATAGCCGTGGCGGCGGGTCTGGTCGCGGACGCCTTCGAGCGCGTCGATGATCAGCACCGCGCCGTCGGCCTGCGAGGCGCCGGTGATCATGTTGCGCAGGAACTCGGCGTGGCCGGGCGCGTCGATCAGCACGACCTCGCGCGCATTGGTGCGGAAGCGGATCTGCGTGGTGTCAATGGTGATGCCCTGGTCGCGCTCGGTCTGCAGCGCGTCGAGCAGGAACGACCATTCGAACGGCATGCCGCGGCGCGCGGAGACCGCCTGCAGCATTTCAAGCTTGCCATCGGGCAGGCTGCCGGTCTCATGCAGTAGGCGGCCGACCAGGGTCGACTTGCCGTGGTCGACGTGGCCCACGATGACGATTGAGACCTGCGGGCGGCTGGTGCCGTTCGGCGTGGCGGGAGCGGCGGCCGGGACTCTCATGTTCATGACCTCGCGCTCCGCTCTAGAGATAGCCGGCGACGCGCAGACGCTCGAAGGCGTCCTCGGTCTCATGGTCGAGCGCGCGGCCCGCGCGCTCCGGCACCTTGGTGCTTTCGAGCTCGGCGAGAATTTCCGCGATGTTCGACGCATTCGACGCGACGGGGAAGGTGATGTCCTGGTCGCCGAGCGAGCGATAGCGCTTGCCGTTCTTGGCGAGATACAGCGGGATGATCGGAATGTTCTCGCGCGCGGTGTAGGCCCAGATATCGGCCTCGGTCCAATGCAGGATCGGATGGATGCGCAGATGCGCGCCCTGCGGCGGCGAGGCGTTGAAATGGTCCCAGAACTCCGGCGGCTGGTCGCGCACGTCCCAATTGCCTTCGGCGCCGCGCGGCGAGAACACGCGCTCCTTGGCGCGGGTCGCCTCCTCGTCACGGCGGATGCCGGCGATCAGGCCGTCAAAGCCGTGCTTGGCGAGCGCCATCTTCAGGCCCTCGGTCTTGCGCGCCGCGGAGCGCGCGGCTGGCGGCAGGGTCGGGTCGACGGCATCGATCGGCGGGCACGGTTCGACGCGGAGATCGAGGCCCCATTCCTGCGCGTAGGTGTCGCGGAAGGCGTACATCTCCGGAAACTTCTTGCCGGTATCGACATGCATCGCCGGAAACGGCACCCGGCCGAAGAAGGCCTTGCGCGCCAGCCAGATCATGACGTTGGAATCTTTTCCCAGCGACCACAGCAGCGCGAGCTTCTTCAGCCGTGCAAAGGCCTCGCGGAGAATGTAAATGCTCTGCGCCTCCAGCTGGTCGAGATGATCCATCGTCGGCGCGGCGCCGAGGACACGCGGCATGGAAGATGCTTGATCCAGCTCGGAAGAGGGCAACCGGTCTCTGGAAACGTCGTTGGTGAGAATGTGCATGCTGTCAGCCATCGCCTGCTTGGGAGAAAATTCTATGGCGAAGCCAAGAAATAATTTTCTCTTTACGTCCGCAGCGTGACACTTATATAGAAAATAATTCCAGTCAACCCCGAAGAGTCGAAGCCGAAGAGCGCAATGCAATATCTGCCGGTGTTTCTCGATCTGAAGACCGGCCCCGTGCTGCTGATCGGCGCGGGCGAGCTCGTGCGCGCCAAGCTGAGAGTCTTGCTGTCCGCGGGTGCCCGCATCCGCTGGTTCGCGACCGATGGCGATTTCGATCTCGGCGGGCTTAACGACGATCACGGCCAGATCGAGCGCGCCGAGGGCGATCCGCTGAGCGCGGATCTCACGGGCGTCATTGCGGTGCTCTGCGCCGGTGCCGGCGACATCGGCGTGGCGATGTCGGCGCGGGCGCGCAGCGTCGGCCTGCCGGTCAACGTGATGGATGACCTCGCGCATTCCAGCTTCATCTTTCCGGCGATCGTCGATCGCGGCGACGTCGTCGTGGCGATCGGCACCGGCGGCTCGTCGCCGGTGGTGGCGCGCCGCGTGCGCGAGCGCATCGAGGCGCTGCTGCCGGCGCGGATCGGCGAGCTCGCGGGCTTCATCGGCGACTTCCGCAAGATCATCAATCCGCTGATTGCCGAGATGCCGCTGCGCCGCCGGTTCTGGGAGCGAGTCGTCGACGGCCCGATCGGCGCGCTGGTGCTGGCGGGGCGCAAGCAGGAAGCTGAGGCGGCGCTGAACGGCATCGCCGATCTCACCGCGTTCGCGGGCGCCGATCATGCCGGCCGCAGCGAGGGGCATGTGACCCTGGTCGGCGCCGGTCCCGGCGATCCCGATCTTCTCACGATCAAGGCGCTGCGCGCGCTGCAGGACGCCGACGTCGTGTTCTACGACGAGCTGGTGACGCCGGAGATTCTCGACCGCATCCGCCGCGACGCCTCGCGCGTTCCGGTCGGCCGCCGCGTCGGCAAGCCCGGCATCGGCCAGGACGCGGTCAACAAGCTGCTGATCGACGCCGCGCGTGAAGGCAAGCGTGCCGTGCGCCTGAAGGGCGGCGACGCCTACGTGTTCGGCCGCGGCGGCGAGGAGGTCGACGCGCTGCGCAACGCCGGCGTGTCCTACACGATTGTCCCCGGCATCACCGCCGGCATCGGCGCCGCCGCGCAGTTCGAGGTGCCCTTGACCTTCCGCAGCAAGGCGCTGCGCATCACCTTCCTGACCGCGCACAAGGAGCGCGATGCCGAGGCGGTCGACTGGTCGGTGCTGACCGACACCAAGATGACGGTGGTCGTCTACATGGGCATGACCGCGGCTCCGGCGGTGCGCTCCGGCCTGCTCGCCGCGGGCCGTTCGCCGCAGACGCCGGTCGGCGTGTTCGCGCGCGTGACACGCCCCGACGCGCAGGCTGCGGTCGGCACGCTCGATCAGTTGCCGGATCTGGTCGCCAAGATCGATGGCGGTCCGGCCATTCTCATCATCGGTGACGTCGTGGCGCATTCGGCGCCGTGGCGTCAGCAGAATCTCAGTGGCGTGATTGCAAAACTCCTGGAACCCGTCTGAATGACCTCCCCGCTGCAACAGAAGATCAAGATCACCGGCCCCTCGATCGTCACCGCGAACCGCACGTGGGACGGCGCCGTCATCTACCGCACCGGCAGCAAGAGCTGGTCCGATGAGCTGACCGACGCGGCGATCGTGCGCACCGCCGACGAGGCGCGCGCGCTGCTGACGGAGGCGGTCGCCGATGATCTCAACGCGATCGGCTCCTACATCGCTCCCGTCGAAGTCGCCGCCGACGGCGCGGTCAAGCCCGGCAACATGCGCGAACACATCCGGCTGACGGGCGCCACCATCGCGCTCCCGGCTCAAGCCTGAAGGCCTTCTCATGTATGCTTATGACGAAATCGACCGCACTTTGGTCAACGAGCGCGTCGCCGAATTCCGCGACCAGGTGAAGCGGCGGCTCTCGGGCGAACTGTCCGAGGACGAGTTCAAGATGCTGCGGTTGCAGAACGGCGTGTATCTCCAGCTGCACGCCTACATGTACCGCATCGCCATTCCCTACGGCACGCTGTCGTCGGACCAGCTGCGCCGGCTGGCGCATGTCGCGCGCCGCTACGACCGCGGCTACGGCCACTTCACGACCCGGCAGAACATCCAGTTCAACTGGATCAAGCTCGCCGAGCTGCCGGACGCGATGGCTGATCTCGCCGAAGTCGGCATCCAGTCGATGCAGACCTCCGGCAACAACATGCGTAACGTCACCTCGGACCAATGGGCCGGCGTCGCGCCGGGCGAGATCGAGGACCCCCGCATCTGGGCCGAGCTGCTGCGCCAGTTCACGACGCTTCACCCGGAATTCTCGTTCCTGCCGCGCAAGTTCAAGATCGCGATCACGGCGTCCGAGCATGATCGCGCCGCGATCAAGATCCACGACATCGGCCTGCGTCTGAAGAAGAACGAGCAGGGCGAGACCGGCTTCGAGGTGCTGGTCGGCGGCGGCTTGGGACGCTCGCCCTTCATCGCCAAGACCATCAAGCCGTTCGTGCACGGCCATGACATCCTGAGCTATGTCGAGGCGATCCTGCGCGTCTACAATCAGTACGGCCGCCGCGACAACATCTACAAGGCGCGCATCAAGATCCTGGTGCACGAGCTCGGCATCGAGAAGTTCGCCGCCGAGGTCGAGGAGGAGTGGCAGCAGATCCGCGACGGCGTGCTCAAGCTCGACCAGGGCATCATCGAGGACATCCGCTCGCGCTTCTTCTATCCGGCCTATGAGACGCTCCCGCACATGCCGGACGAGCTGAAGCAGGCCGCGGCCGATCCGAAGTTCGAGGCCTGGCGCAAGAACTCGGTGTTTCCGCACAAGGTGCAGGGCTACGCCATCGCCGTCGTGTCGCTGAAGCCGATCGGCAAGCCGCCGGGCGACGCGACCGCCGGCCAGATGGACGCGCTCGCCGCCATCGCCGACAAATATTCGTTCGGCGAGATCCGCGTCGGCCACGAGCAGAACCTGGCTCTGCCGCATGTCCGCAAGCGCGACCTGCCGGCGGTGTGGAAGGCGCTCGAGGACGCCGGTCTCGCGATCCCCAACGTCAACCTCGTCTCCGACATCATCGCCTGCCCGGGCCTCGACTACTGCTCGCTGGCGAATGCGCGCTCGATCCCGATCGCGCAGGAGATCACGCGGCGCTTCGCCAACCACGACACCGCGAACCTGATCGGCCGGCTGCACATCAACATCTCCGGCTGCATCAATGCCTGCGGCCATCATCACGTCGGCCACATCGGCATCCTCGGCGTTGAGAAGAACAACGAGGAATTCTATCAGATCACGATCGGCGGCCGCGCCGACGAGGGCGCCGAGCTCGGCACCCTGATCGGCCCCGCGGTGCCCTATGCCGAAGTCGCCGATGTCGTCGAGGATATCGTCGAAGCCTATCTTGCGCTGCGCGCGCGCCCCGACGAGCTGTTCGTCGACACGGTGAAACGGATCGGGGTCGAACCATTCAGGGAGCGGGTTTATGCCACTCGTTAAGGGCGGACATATCGTTGCGGACGAGTTCGTCCGCGTCACCGACGATTCTGAGCTGCCGGCTGGCGGCGCGATCCTCGTCTCCGAGACGCGCTTCCTCGCCGGTCCCGACGCGCTGGTCAGCCGCGCCGGTGGCAAGCTCGGCGTGATCTGGCCGAACAATCGCGACGTCGACGATCTCGTGCCCTATCTCGACCGGCTCGCGCTGGTCGCACTGGTGTTCCCGAGTTTCCGCGACGGCCGCGCCTATACCCAGGCGCGCCTGCTGCGCGAGCGCTACGGTTATCGCGGCGAGCTGCGCGCCACCGGCCAGGTGCTGCGCGATCAGTTCGTGTTCATGCTGCGCGCCGGCTTCGACGCCTTCGACGTCAAGAAGCAGGCGGACGCCGAGGCGTTCACCGAGACCGTGAAGCGCTATTCGGTGTTCTACCAGCCGGCCGGCGACGGGCGGATCTCCGCGCTGCACCAGCGCCTGCAACTGCGTCATTCGGAGCGCGCCGGGCTGTGAGCACGCTGGCCGCATCACCAGAGGTCGAGCAGACACCGGTCGCAGCGCTGGATGCGGCGCTGCGCGCGGCGTCGCCGCATGAAGTGATCGCTGCCGCCGTGCAGGCGATCGGTCGAGAGCGGCTCGCGGTGGTCTCTTCCTTCGGCTCGGAATCGGCGGCGCTGCTGAAAGTGACCGCTGATGTCGATCCGGCCATTCCGGTGGTCTTCCTCGACACCGGCCATATGTTCGCGGAGACGCTCGCCTATCGCGACCAACTGATCGAGATCCTCGGCCTCCGTGACGTCCGCTCGATCAAGCCCGATGCGGCCGCGCTGGCGCGCGAGGATGCCGACAGCGATCTGTGGTTCTCAGATCCCGATGCCTGCTGCCGCATCCGCAAAGTCGAGCCGCTGGCCCGTGCGCTGGCGCCGTTCGCGGCCTGGATCAATGGCCGCAAGCGTTTCCAGGGCGGCCTGCGCGCCGCGATTCCCGTCGTCGAGCAGGACGGCGCGCGGGTGAAGTTCAACCCGTTCGCCAACGCCAGCCGCGAGGACATCGCGGGGATCTATCAGTCCGCCAACCTGCCGCAGCATCCGCTGGTCGCCTCCGGCTTCCGCTCGATCGGCTGCATGCCCTGCACCAGCCGCTCGGACACCGGCGAGGACGAGCGCGCCGGACGCTGGCGCGGCCGCGGCAAGACCGAATGCGGCATCCACACGGTCGCGACGTCGGCGGTCTCGTAGCAATCGTTGCCCCTTGTTCGGCTGCGAGGACGACATTGTGTCACGGCGAAGAACGTCTATGCCAATGCCGGGCGCATCGTAAGCAAAATGCTGATGCTCGGCCGGAAACAAGAAAATCCGGTTCCGTTGACTCTGACGTACACATCCGGCGATCTGAGGTGCGTGCGCCTGCAACATCGCGGGCCTGGAAATGGAGAGCTTGGATGATGCGGCGTGTTCTGGCTGTGGTCGCGGGCCTCGCATGGGCGGGATCTGCCTATGCGGCTGACGTGAACCTGCTCAACGTGTCCTACGATCCGACGCGTGAGCTCTATGTCGAATTCAACAAGGCGTTTGCCGCAAGCTATCAGAAGGAAACCGGCAAGTCGGTCGAGATCAAGCAGTCGCATGGCGGCTCGGGCGCGCAGGCGCGCAGCGTGATCGACGGCCTGCAGGCCGACGTCGTCACTTTGGCGCTGGCCTATGACATCGACGCCATCGCCAACAAGGGACTGCTCGACAAGGAGTGGCAGAAGCGGCTGCCGCAGAACGCCTCGCCCTACACCTCGACCATCGTGTTCCTGGTCCGCAAGGGCAACCCGAAGGGCATCAAGGACTGGGACGATCTCCTGAAGTCCGGCGTCGACGTCATCACCCCGAACCCGAAGACCTCCGGCGGCGCGCGCTGGAACTATCTGGCCGCCTGGGGCTATGCGCTGAAGAAGACCGGCTCGGCCGACAAAGCCAAGCAGTTCGTGGCCGACCTCTATAAGCACGTTCCCGTGCTTGACACCGGTGCCCGGGGCGCCACCGTCACCTTCGTGGAACGCGGCGTCGGCGACGTGCTGCTGGCCTGGGAGAACGAAGCTTATCTGGCGCTGAAAGAGTTCGGTAAGGAAAAGTTCGAGATCATCTCGCCGTCGCTGTCGATCCTGGCAGAACCGCCAGTTGCCGTCGTCGACACGGTCGTGGCCAAGAAGGGCACGCAGGCGGCCGCCGAAGCCTATCTGAAGTACTGGTATACGAAGGACGGCCAGGAAATCGCCGCACGCAACTTCTATCGTCCGCGTGATTCCGACGTCGCCAAGAAGTACGCCGAGTCGTTTGCCAAGGTCGACCTGTTCACGATCGATGATGTGTTCGGCGGCTGGACCAAGGCTCAGAAGGAGCATTTCGGCGAAGGCGGGATTTTCGATCAGATCTACAAGAACTGATTGTCCGGTCGGACGTCAGAGCTGGAATGAGCCGGGTGGCTAATTGAGCGTACTTGCACCACGACGCAGCACCTTGCCGGGCTTCGGTCTCACCATGGGACTGACGCTGACCTGGCTGTCCCTGATCGTCCTCATTCCCCTCGCCGGGCTGTTCGTGCGTTCGACGGATCTCAGCCTGGCGCAGTTCTGGGACATCGTCACCAGCCGGCGCACGCTCAGCGCGCTGAAGATCTCGTTCGGGCTGTCGTTCGCGGCGGCCTGCGTCAATCTCGTGATGGGCACGATCGTGGTCTGGGCGCTGGTGCGCTACCGCTTCCCGGGCCGGCGGCTGTTCGACGCCATCGTCGACGTGCCGTTCGCGCTGCCGACAGCGGTCGCCGGCGTGGCGCTCACGGCGCTGTTTGCGCAGAAGGGCTGGCTCGGCGCGCCGCTGGCCGAGCTCGGCATCAAGGTGGCGTTCACGCCGCTCGGCATCTTCATCGCGATGATCTTCATCGGCATCCCCTTCGTGGTCCGCACCGTGCAGCCGGTGCTGATCGATCTGGATCCGGAGATCGAGGAGGCGGCGGCGAGCCTCGGCGCCAGCCGCTGGCACATCGTCACCAAGGTCATCCTGCCGAGCCTGACGCCGGCCTTGCTGACCGGCTTCGCGCTCGCCTTCGCCCGCGCGGTCGGCGAGTACGGTTCCGTGATCTTCATCGCCGGCAACCTGCCGAACGTGTCCGAGATCGCGCCGCTTCTGATCGTGATCCGCCTGTCGGAGTTCCGCTATGCCGACGCCACGGCCATTGCAGTGGTCATGCTTGTGGTAGCATTCGTGATCATCTTTGCGGTGAATCGCCTGCAGCGCTGGGCCCAGGCCCAGGCGCCGTCAACGTGAGGGCCGCGGCATGAGCATCGAAATGACCCTGCAACAGACGCGCGACGCCACGGCAGCGCACAGCCATGCCGCAACGGCCGCCCGGCGCGATCCGCGCGCCGAGCCGCGCTTCGTGCGCATCGCGATCATCACGCTTGCTGTCGGGTTCCTGTCGATCTTCGTCGTGCTGCCGCTGGTCGTCGTGTTCGTCGAGGCGTTCGGCAAGGGTATTACGGCCTATTTTTCCGCCCTGGCCGACCCCGAGGCCTGGTCCGCCATTCGCCTGACGCTGGGTGTCGCTGCGGTGTCGGTGGGCACCAACCTGGTGTTCGGCCTCGCTGCCGCCTGGGCGATCGCGAAGTTCGAGTTTCCCGGCAAGACCTTCCTGATCACCTTGATCGACCTGCCGTTCTCGGTCAGCCCCGTCATCTCCGGCCTGGTCTTCGTGCTGCTGTTCGGCGCGCAGGGCTTCTTCGGCCCCTGGCTGCAGAGCCATGGCCTGCAGATCCTGTTCGCTTTCCCCGGCATCACGCTCGCCACCATCTTCGTGACCTTCCCGTTCGTGGCGCGCGCGCTGATCCCGCTGATGCAGGAGCAGGGCACGCAGGAGGAGGAGGCCGCGATCTCGCTCGGCGCCTCGGGCCTGCAGACTTTCTTCCGTGTCACCCTGCCCAACATCAAATGGGGCGTGCTGTACGGCGTCCTGCTGTGCAACGCGCGCGCGATGGGCGAGTTCGGCGCGGTGTCGGTGGTGTCGGGCCACATCCGCGGCGAGACCAACACGATGCCGCTCTTGGTCGAGATCCTCTACAACGAGTACCAGATGGTGGCCTCGTTCGCGATCGCCTCGCTGCTCGCGATGCTCGCGCTGATCACGCTGATCGCCAAGACCATTCTCGAACGCAATATCGACGGGGACTTGCCTCATGACCATTGAAGCGAGGGGCGTCGTCAAGACCTTCGGCGCGTTCAAGGCGCTCGACGGGGTCGACTTGAAGGTCGCCAATGGCGAGCTGCTGGCGCTGCTCGGTCCGTCCGGCTCGGGCAAGACGACCTTGCTGCGCATCATCGCCGGTCTCGAATGGCCCGATGCCGGCGAGATCCTGTTCGACGGCGAGAACGCGCTGGATCGTGGCGCGCGCGAGCGTCATGTCGGCTTCGTGTTCCAGCACTACGCGCTGTTCCGGCACATGAGCGTGTTCGAGAACGTCGCCTTCGGCCTGCGCGTGCAGCCGCGCAGCATCCGCAAGAGCGAGGCGCAGATCCGCGCGCGCGTCAAGGAGCTGCTCGATCTCGTGCAGCTCGACTGGCTCGCCGACCGCTATCCGAGCCAGCTCTCCGGCGGCCAGCGCCAGCGCATTGCGCTGGCGCGCGCGCTCGCCATCGAGCCGCGCATCCTCTTGCTCGACGAGCCGTTCGGCGCGCTCGACGCCAAGGTGCGCAAGGAGCTGCGGCAATGGCTGCGCACCCTGCATCATTCGATCAACGTCACCTCGATCTTCGTCACGCACGATCAGGAGGAGGCGCTCGAGGTCGCGCATCGCGTCGTGGTGATGGACAAGGGCCGCATCGAGCAGGTCGGCTCGCCGAACGACGTCTATGACAGCCCCGCGACGGCCTTCGTGCACGGCTTCATCGGCGAGTCGATCATGCTGCCGGTCGAGGTCACCGGCGGCGCGGTGCATCTGAATGGACGGCCGCTGGACATCGTCGCCGAGGGCGCTGCCACGGGTGCCTCCACCTTGTTCGTGCGGCGTCACGACATGCTGATCGGCCCGGCCGACAGCGGCACCCTGCACGGCGCGGTCACCCACGTCCGCAGCTTCGGCCCGGTGCAGCGCGCCGAGATCGCGCTGACGGAGGGCTCCACCATCGAGATCGACGCCCCCCGCGACCGCGAACTCCGCATCGGCGACCGCATCGGGCTCAAGCCGCGACACTATCGGATTTTTGCGGGCGGGTAGGGCCGGTCGAGCTCGGCTTCTACCGGCAGGTCGTTAGTCCAAGTCTGCGAGAAAAACATTCGCTGTCGTCCCGGACAAGCCCGGCAACGCGTCAGCGTTGGCGGGCGCCGATCCGGGACCCATACTCCGTGCAGCTTGTTGGGGCAGGCTGGAGCGGCATCGCGTCTCGCCACATCCGCCGCGGCGTATGGGTCCCGGCTCGGAGGCCGGGACGACAGCGGGAATGTGGCGTCGTCTCTGGCTTGACCGAAGCGTGCTTATGGTTGACCAACCCTTACCCGGCCGAAACGGCTCCAATTGTACCGATGGAACTTACCTTCGATTCACCTTTCAGCCACGGTTGATGTGCAACAACCCGCCTCTCGTCTTCGCATAGGGACCGGTTCATTGACGCGTCTGGCTATCGCTCTTCCCATCGCTCTCCTGCTCGCTGGCTGCGCGGCTGATACGCCGGCTGTCGTGCAGGCGCCGACCATGTACGCCGACATGGCGGTCGCGGGGGCGAGGCTCGATGCAGTCGCCGCGGCGACGATGATCTCACAATATCGTCAGAACAACGGGCTCGGCACCGTCGAGGTCGATCCCGAGCTGATGCGGCTTGCGGAGTCGCAGTCGCAGGCGATGGCCGACAAGAACAAGCTCGATCACGACGTGCGCGCGCCACTGGCCAAGCGCCTGACCGGCGCGGGCTATGATGCCGTCGTCGCGGTCGAGAACGTGTCGGCGGGCTATCATACCCTGGCGGAAGCCTTTTCTGGCTGGCGCGATTCGCCGCCTCACCGCGCCAACATGCTGAAGAACGGTGTCACAAAAATAGGCATCGCCGCGAGCTATGCTCCGAATACGAAATACAAGGTCTTCTGGACCATGATCCTCGCCGCTCCCGACGGCAAGAAGCCGTCCTGACAGGCACGCCGCTGCTCCCTGCATGGGCGGTGACCTGTCCGGTTTGGCCCCATGGCTGGCCGGAGGCGACCTATGCCGGAGGTTGATTTGACGTTATCAGCAAGTCACGCCACGCTGGCGCCACTGCTGATAACCGATCGATTGACATGAATCATCATTCGCTGCCGGCTCCGCCGACAACTCCCTCTGATGCCAAGCGCGTGCTCGTCCTGCAGGGCGGCGGCGCGCTCGGCTCCTATCAGGCCGGTGCCTATCAGGCGCTGTGCCATTTCGATTTCGAGCCCGAATGGGTCGCCGGCATCTCGATCGGCGCGATCAATTCCGCGATCATCGCCGGCAACGAGCGCGAGAAGCGCATCGAGCGCCTCAAGGAATTCTGGCACATGGTGTCCTCGCCGGTGCCGTGGAAGCCGCTGCTCAACGGCGATCATCACCGCTCGGCCTTCAACGAGGCGAGCGCCGCGCTGATCGCGGCGTTCGGCGTGCCCGGCTTCTTCACGCCGCGTTTCCCACCGGCACCGCTGTGGCCGGCCGGCACGCCGCAATCGGTGAGCTATTACGACACCGCGCCGCTGAAGAAGACGCTGGAGCGGCTGGTCGATTTCGATCGCATCAACGATTGCAGGACGCGGCTGTCGGTCGGCGCCGTCGGCGTCACCACCGGCAACTTCACCTATTTCGACAATGTCGAGTTCAAGAAGCAGGGCAAGCGCATCGGCCCGGAGCACATCATGGCCTCTGGCGCGCTGCCGCCGGGCTTCCCGCCGGTCGAGATCGACGGCGAGCACTACTGGGACGGCGGCATCGCCTCCAACACGCCGCTCGACTACGTGCTCGACATCGGGGCGGACCGTGATCTCTTGATCTTCCAGGTCGATCTGTTCTCCGCGCGCGGTGACCTGCCGCGCACCTTGTTGGAGGCCGCCGAACGCGAAAAGGACATCCGCTATTCCAGCCGGACGCGGATGAACACCGACAAGAACCGCATGATCCACAACACCCGCAAGGCGTTCCGCGAGCTCTATGCCAAGCTGCCTGACGAGCTGCGCAACGATCCGTCGCTGGAGATCCTGTGCAAGGCGGCGCAGGAGAACACGGTCACGGTCGTGCATCTGATCTATCGCAGCAAGAACTACGAGACGTCCTCCAAGGACTACGATTTTTCCCATGTCGCGATGGTCGAGCATTGGGAGGCGGGCGTGCGCGACGTGCATTCGTCGATGCGCCACAAGGACTGGCTGGAGCGGCCGCAGTCCGGCGAAACCATGGTGACCTACGATCTCACGCAGGACGGCAACCTTGCCGCCGCCAAGAAGGAGTGAAGTTATGACGACGAATTTGAAGGGCAAGACCGCGGTGGTCACCGGTTCGACCAGCGGCATCGGGCTTGCGATCGCCCGCGGTTTCGCAAGCGCCGGTGCCAACATCGTGCTCAACGGCTTCGGCGCTGCCGCCGATATCGAGAAGGAGCGCGCGGCGATCGAGAGCGAGTTCAAGGTGAAGGCCGTGCATTCGCCGGCCGACATGAGCAAGCCGGCCGAGATCGCCGGCATGATCGCGCTCGGCGAGAGCACGTTCGGCTCGGTCGATGTCCTCGTCAACAATGCCGGCATCCAGTTCGTCTCGCCGGTCGAGGAGTTTCCGCCGGAGAAGTGGGAGCAGATCATCGCGATCAACCTGTCCTCGGCGTTCTACGGCATTCACGCCGCCGTGCCCGGCATGAAGAAGCGCGGCTGGGGCCGCATCATCAACACCGCCTCGGCGCACTCGCTGGTCGCCTCGCCCTTCAAGTCGGCTTATGTGTCCGCCAAGCACGGCATCGCCGGCCTGACCAAGACCGTGGCGCTGGAGCTCGCGACCCACAAGATCACCTGCAACTGCATCTCGCCCGGCTATGTCTGGACGCCGCTGGTCGAGAAGCAGATCCCCGACACCATGAAGGCGCGCAACCTCACCAAGGAGCAGGTCATCAACGACGTGCTGCTGGCCGCGCAGCCGACCAAGGAGTTCGTCACCGTCGACCAGGTCGCCGCCCTCGCGCTGTTCCTGTGCAGCGACGAAGCCGCGCAGATCACCGGCACCAACCTGTCGATCGACGGCGGTTGGACTGCGGCGTAGCTTTGTTTGATGGGGGCGGAGCCTGCTTCACCCACACCGTCATCGTCCGCGCAGGCGGACGATCCAGTATTCCAGAGACGGCAGTGATCGATCGAGGGGCCGCGGCGTACTGGATTCCCCGCCTTCGCGGGGAATGACCGAGGGTGTTGGTGGGGGTCACCGCCTCACGCTCAGCAAGCAATTTCGCGCCGGAGCGGGTTTCGCTTCGGCGCGGGTCATTCTACAAGCGTGCGTTTCCACGACCAGCGCACGGACGTCTCATCTTGCTGACCACGATCATCGGCCTCGGCGCCGCCACCTGCACCACATGCTCGTTCCTGCCACAGGTCATCAAGGCCTGGCGCTCGCGTTCGACCCATGACATCTCGATGGGCATGTTCGTGCTGCAGACCACCGGCAATTCGATGTGGCTGCTCTACGGCGCGCTGATCAGCGACCTGCCGCTGGTCGTCGCCAACGCCATCACGCTGGGCCTGGTCGCCGCGATCCTCGGCCTGAAGCTGCGCTACGGCTAGGGTCTCTCATCATGGCGTTCGATCCTGTTCGACTGAGCAAGTTCCTGAGCCTGGTGTTGCGGCATCAGCCGGAGGCGATCGGTCTCGCGCTCGACGTCCAGGGCTGGACCGCCATCGACGACCTGATCGCACGCGCCACCGCGGCGGGAACGGCGTTCACCCGCGCCGAGCTGGAGCATGTGGTCGCGACCAGCGACAAGAAGCGCTTCACGATCTCCGACGATGGGCTGCGTATCCGCGCGGCGCAGGGACATTCGGTGTCAGTGGAGCTTGGACTCGCGCCGAGCGAGCCGCCGGCCGTGCTGTTTCATGGGACTGCGACGCGCTTCGTCGAGTCGATCATGGCTCAGGGATTGAAGCCTCAGTCGCGCCAGCACGTGCATCTGTCGCTGGATGAGGCCAATGCGCTCAACGTCGGCCGCCGTCACGGCAAGCCCGTCATATTTCGCGTCGATGCGGCGGCGATGCATCGCGCCGGCATGGCCTTCTATGTCGCCGACAATGGCGTCTGGCTCACCGATCACGTCCCGTCGACGTATCTGACCCCTTGCGCGACGTCCTGATCGACGGCGCGCCGTCAGCTGCGGCGCGCGAACACGTTCGTGTTGGAGGAGGCGACGCTTTGCCCGGGCGGCAGCACGACCACCGTCGATCCGAGCTGCACGCGATTGTAGAGATCGGCGACGTCGATGTTGGTCATGCGGATGCAGCCGGACGAGATCGCCTGGCCGATATATTCGGGCTGATTGGTGCCGTGGATGCGGTACAGCGTGTCCTTGTTGCCCTCGTAGAGATAGATCGCGCGGGCACCGAGCGGATTGGCCGGGCCGCCGGCGACGCGCTTCGGATAGGGACCGAGCCGCGCCTGGATGTCCGCGGTCGGAACCCAGTCCGGCCATTCCGCGAGCTTGCCGACGGTGGCGACGCCGGAAAAGGCCTGCGCCTCCTCGCCGACGGCGACGCCGTAGCGCACCGCCTTGCGGTCGGGCAGCACGTAATAGAGGAAGCGCGCATCGGTATCGACGACGATCGTGCCCGGCTGTTCCTGCCGCGTGTATTCGACGATGTGGCGCTGGAACTGGTCGGGAATCTTCGCCTCGGCGTAGGGCGCACGCGCCAGCAGTTGCCGGTCGCGCGGCGTCAAGGCGGCATCGGTGGTCGGCGACAGCGTCGCCTCCATGCAGCCTGCCAACAGCAACGGTGCAGCCAGCACCATCGCGAGCCCCAGTCTCGACATCTCGATCTCCCCCAACGCGCGGTCGAATGATCTGCCCGGAACATCGCGCCAATATCAAGGCGTTGCATTCAACACTTGCGTGATCACCGCGTGAGGGCCGGATGCTGATAACGCTCTTAGTTCTGCCGGAGAAGGGACAAGATGACGCAACGATCGTGCCGGCTGAGTTCCCTCACGCTGCCTTGCCGAAGGCGAGAACGTGCAGGCCAAGGCGCTGCTTGACGATGCGGAACAGCAGCACGGTCTCGAACGCCAGAGACAGCGAGGTCGCGGCTGCGGCGCCATGGCCGCCGAACTGCGGCACCAGCAGGACGCACAGCACGAGGTTCATGACGAAGGCCGCCGCATAGGCCATCGCGCAGGCGCGCTGCTGGCCCAGCATGTTCAGGAGCCGCTCGACCGGACCGATCGCCGCGCGCACGACGAGGCCGATCGCGGCGATGAACATGATATCGTAGCCCGCGGTGAATTGCGCGCCGAACAGATAGAGCAGCGGCTTGCCGAGCGCGAGCAGCACCAGGGTCGCGGCCAGCGACGGCCAGAACGTCCATTTGATCGCGTAGGCGACGTAGGCCGACAGCCGGGCCTTGTCGCCGAGTGCGTGGTATTCGGCGAAACGATGCGCCGTCGTCGCCGACATCGCATAGTGGATGAACGACACCAGCGCGAGCGTCTTGACGACCGCGAAATAGATGCCGACCTCCTCGGAGGAGCGGAACTGCTGCAGCACCAGCACGTCGGTGTAGGACAACAGCAGATAGAAGCTCTCGACCAGGAGGATGGGCAGCGAGATCGCGAGCCAGCCTCTGAGATCATACTGCTTCGGTCCGCGCGCGACATGGCGATCGAGCCTGCGGTTCAGCACCACCATCTGGCCGAGCATCGCGATCCACACCGCGGCGGCGCTCGCGGCCATCGCGGCGGTGGCGCCGAGGTCGAGGCCGAGCACGAAGGCGCCCGCGGTGAAGCCGATGATCAGGGTCTGGCGGATGATGAACTGCGGCATCAGCCCGAGCGTCATCCAGTCATGCGAGCGTGCGATGCCATCCTGGGTGTTGGCGACGACGAAGGCGGGCAGGGTCAGGCAGCCGATATAAAGCGGCATGCGCTCGCTCGGATCGATCCACGGCGACAGCAGCGCGACGAGTCCGGCGAGCAGCAGCGCGGCGGCGGTCGAGGTCGCCAAGGTCAGCCAGCGGCCGCCGGCGAGGAAGCCGCGCAGTAGCGCCGGCTGGTTCGACGTGCGGTAGTCGGGAATGATCTTCTGCGCGGAGGAGGCGATGCCGAAATCGAGCATGCTGCCGAGCAGCAGCACCCAGGTCCAGACATAGACATAGGTGCCGTAGTCGGAGCCGCCCATCCAGCGCGCCAGCAGGATCTGGCTGAGATAGGCAAGGCCGGCGCTGAGTACGCGAATGATGAAGATGGTGCCGGCCAGCCGCCGCGTCAGCGACGCGTCGCCACTGCCGCCGAGCGCGGCCAGGCGCGCCTTCAGGCGGGCGACGAGGCCGGTCGATACGCGTTCGTTACGGGCGTCCATCACGGCCACGGCAGGATCAGGCTCCACGTCCGCACCGATGGCGGCGATGGTAACCTTCCTATCAACGCATCGTTAAGAATCGGTTGGGCCCGAGGGCCAACGCGATGCGCCGCGGCGGCGCCGTCAGGGCAGGTTGAAGTTGAATTCGTAGGCCTTGTCGGGACCGACCAGCGTGAATTTCAGCGCGGCACCATCCGGCTTGACGCCCGGCGGGACGCCGTCGAGTTCGAACGCGAAGCGCTTGATGCCCGGTGCGCCGCTGTCGCGGGCGACCGGGATCGGCAGCGCCCAGTCCGGAGTGGGGCCCTCGACATAGAGCTGAACGCCGCGTGGGTCGGGCACGGCGACGTCGACGATGACGTCCTTCTTGCCGTCGCGCTTGACGTCGCGGATCGTCAGCGGAATGGGATCGCCGATATTGGCCGGCTTCGGCACGGTATCGAGGGCCGCAGACAACGAGGCATCCTCGGTGCTGGCGACGCTGGTGAAGGCGAGCTCCGCCTTGGCCTCCACCGGAATGCAGATCTTCTCGCAGACCGCGTAGCTGATGTCGGCGCGCAACGTCATCGGCTTGTCCGCGCTCTTGGCGACGATGCGCAGCGGCAGCACGACCTGGTCGTGATAGCCGAGCGAGTGGCCGCCGGCGCCATCATCGAACTTGGTCGGCGCCGGCCACAGAACCGTCACCGCCTCGACGTTGTCCGACTTGGAAAAGTCGAACCGTGGCGGCACACCGGAATCGCCGGGCGTGCGCCAATAGGTCTTCCATCCCGGCTGCAGCTGGATGGCGATGCCGCCGAGCATGACAGGGCCGCTGCGTGAGCCCGCAAGCAGGCGTACGGCGGAGTGGGTGTCGCGCTGCCAGGGCGAGGAGTCCTGCGCCTGCGCGCCGAACGCCAGGCAGGACGACAGGACGGAGACGATGAACAGTGTGGCGGAGTGGTGAGGAACCAAGGCGGACATGAGACGTCTTTAGAGTGAGCTTCAGGCGCAAACCATTGAATTGCTTGTGAGGTCGATTTCGTCGCGGTGCCCTGAACCTTGATTGACAGATGCGCATCCCAATATCAGGATATCAACGATCATGAGAGTCCTTGCGGATGAATCCTGAGGCAAAAAGGCTGGGCGACATTCGCCGCAAAGTGACCGGCATCGGGGATCACGCCTCGCAAGGTGGATATCTCGATGGCCAGCTGCTGGTCGCGATGCCCGTGATGGGCGATTCCCGCTTCGAGCGCTCGGTGATCTATCTGTGCGCGCACTCGGCCGAAGGCGCCATGGGTATCATGGTGAACCGGCCGGCGGGCAGCATCGATTTCCCGCAGCTCTTGATGCAACTCAATATCATTGAGAAGAGCGACCAGATCCATCTGCCGGACAGCGCCGAGACGATGAAGGTGCTGAGCGGTGGTCCGGTCGATACCGGACGCGGCTTCGTGCTGCATTCCAGCGATTACTTCATCGCCAATGCGACGCTGAAGATCAATGACGGCGTCTGCCTGACCACGACCATCGACATCCTCAAGGCGATCGCCAAGGGCAATGGCCCGAAGCACGCCATCCTCGCGCTCGGCTACGCCGGCTGGCGTGCCGGCCAGCTCGAGGAAGAGATCCAGGACAATGGCTGGCTGCATTGCGATGCCGATCCCGAGCTGATCTTCGGCGACAATGTCGAGAGCAAATACGATCTGGCGCTGCGCAAGATCGGCATCGATCCGGGGATGCTGTCCAACGCCGCGGGGCACGCTTAGGCGGTGTGGCACCGCTCCTGCCGCTCTCGAAGTTCACAACAGGTTTGGTTAGAACCCGCTGTTCCTCCGGGTCGTCCCGGCCTCCGAGCCGGGACCCATACGCGGAGGCGGGTGTGGTGACGCACGGTGCCGATCGAGCGGACCTAACAATAGATGTCACGGAGTATGGGTCCCGGATCGGCGTCCGGCATCGCTTGCGCGCTGCCGGACTTGTCCGGGACGACACCGGTGTGTTGAGGCTCGGCGAACATCTCTCCATGACGTCAAGGCAGAGCTCCCGCGACGAGCTACTCCGCAGCCTGCTGCGCGATCGTCGGCTCGGTGCCGGCCACCGTCGCGCGGCGCATGTCGCGGGGCTGGGACTGGTCGTAGCGGCGGACGCGGTGCATGGTCTGGCGATTGTCCCACATGATCAGATCGTGCAGCCGCCATGTATGGACATAGACGAACTCCGGCTGCGTGGCGTGCTCGGTGAGATCGCGCAGCAGCAGCCGGCCCTCGGGCATGCTCATGCCGATGACGGCGCCGGCATGCGATGACAGATACAGCGACTTGCGGCCATGCGCCGGATGCGTGCGCACCAGCCGCTGCTTGACCGGCTTGAACATCTCCTTCTCCTCCTCGGTGTAGTCGAGGAAGCCGAGCGAGCCGCGCGAATACATCAGCGAATGTTCGCAGACGAGATCCTCGATCTCCACCTTGGTCTCCTGATCGAGCGCATCATAGGCCGCGCGCATGTCCGCGAACTCGGTGTTGCCGCCCTTCGGATTCACGACGCGCGCCGACAGGATCGAGTACTTCGCCGGGATCGGCCGGAACGAGCTGTCGGAATGCCACAGGCAGTTGCCGAGGTTGAACAGATGCGTGCGATGATCCCGCGGCAGCGGCTTGCCGTCCTTGCCGAGATTGGAGACGTCGTTGAGACCGGTCGAGAGCCGGTAGTCCTCCTTCTTCGTCACCGTGCCGCCGCGCGCCTGCTCGCGGTCGCCAAAGCTGAGCGCAAAGCGGAGCTGCTGTTCGTCGGTGATGTCCTGGTCATGGAGCACCAGCACCGCGTAGTGATCGATCGCGGTCTGCAACTGCGCGATCTCGTCGAGAGTGAGCTGCTGGCGCAGGTCGACGCCGGAGACCTCGCCGACGAAATGCGGATGCAGTTGCCGGATGGCGATGGCCATGGCGTCCTCCTTGCGTGTCCTCATGATGGCGAACTGACGTTCGCTTCTGATGCCTGAGGCTACGCCCGCGAGGTGCGAAGTCAATTCATAGGCCGCGCGCCGCCGCGCACGGCTGACATGCCGGACGGTCAGGGTCAGGCGTTGCGCGCCATCAGCCCGCCGTCGACCGGAATGACGGCGCCGGTGATGAACGAGGCGGCCGGCAGGCACAGGCTCAACGTCATGTGCGCGACTTCCTCGGGATCGCCATAGCGTCCGAGCGCGGTCCGGCGCCGCGCATAGGTTGCCTTCTGCTCGTCGGGGATGCGCGCGGTCATCGCGGTCGTGATCGGCCCCGGACAGATGCAGTTCACGGTGATGCCGTCGCGTCCGAGCTCGACGGCGAGCGAGCGCGTCAACCCGGTCACGCCGGCCTTGGCGGCGGAATAGGCGCTGTGCATCGCGGTCGCGCCAAGCGCCTCGGTCGAGGCGATGTTGACGATGCGCGGGCTCGTCGAGCGCCGCAGATGCGGCAGCGCGGCACGAATGATGCGCTGCTGCGCGGTCAGCATCACCGCGAGTCCCCTGCTCCAGGCCTCGTCATAGCCGTCATCGTCGATCGCGACGCGCACGGAAATGCCGGCATTGTTGATGATGATGTCGAGGCCGCCGAAATGCGCCGCGGCCTGGCCGACGACGGTCGTGATGGCCGTGGGATCGCTGAGATCGAGCCGCCAGCCCTGCGCTGTTCCGCCCGATGTCGTGATGGCCTCGGCCACGGCGCGGGCGCCGTCCGCATCGACATCGGTGACGGCGACTTTCGCGCCCTCGTCGGCGAACACGCGCGCGGTCGCGCGGCCCATGCCCGAGGCCGCGCCTGTGATCAGCACGGTCAATTCCGCCACCGAGCGGCTGAGTTGCTTGTGGTCCTGCATATTTGCGGCTCACGGAAATATGCGCATCGCTTGCGCGTTCTCGGCACTATCACTGATCGGGCGCATTCGGTAGGCACCGATCCGGCATGGCCGAATGCACGTTGCATCCGATCGGGATCGACACACTGGAGTGATCATGGCGTTCTCCAAGACATTCGCATGCATGGCTTTTGTGGTGGGACTCGTTGCGGGCACCACCGCGCATGCCGACAGCATCAATGCCGGCGGCCGCAAGCCGAGCGCGGTGCGGCCGTTCGACGCCAAGAGCATCGCCGAGTTCGACACACCCTGGGCGATCGCGTTTCTGCCCGATGGCCGCATGCTGATCACGGAGAAGCCGGGCCGGATGTTCCTGGTCACGCAGAGCGGCCAGAAGCGCGACATCGGCAACGTGCCCGCGGTCGCGGCGCGTGGTCAGAACGGGCTGCTGGACGTCGCCATTTCGTCAGGCTTCGCGACAAATTCGCAGGTCTACATCACCTACACCGAGCCGAGCGCCGAGGGTAGCCGGCTCGTCCTCACCCGTGCCGAGCTGTCGCTCGCGAATGATCGCGTGACGCTGAACGACCCCAAGGTCATCTGGCGTCAGACGCCGTCCGGCGGCGGCGGCCAGCCCGGCGGCATCATCGCATTCGATCCGCAAGGCACGCATCTGTTCCTGACCGTCGGCGATCGCATGCAGCCCACCAGCGCCCAGGACCCGCGCCAGGCGCGCGGCAAGGTGCTGCGGCTCAATCTCGACGGCTCGACGCCGTCGGACAATCCGCAGGCGGAGGACAAGGGTGTGCCAGCACAGACCTGGACCACCGGCCATCGCAATCCCTATGGCCTGGCCTTCGCGTCCGACGGGCGGCTCTGGCTGCACGAGATGGGGCCGCGCGGTGGCGACGAACTCAACCTGATCGTGCAGGGCAAGAACTATGGCTGGCCGTTGGTTTCGAACGGCGACAATTACGACGGCACGCCGATCCCGCGTCACGCGACGCGGCCGAATCTCGAGGCGCCACTGCTGTACTGGGATCCCGTGATCGCGCCGGCCGGGCTCGCCTTCTATGAGGGCGCGATGTTTCCGCAATGGAAAGGCTCGGCCTTGATTGGCGGTTTGCGGGCCCAGGCGCTGGTGCGCGTCGCATTCCGGCCCGACGGCCAGCCGGATGAGGCTGAACGCTGGGACATGGGCAATCGCATTCGCGATGTCGCGGTCGCTCCCGATGGTGCGGTCTGGATCATCGAGGACGATTCACCGGGACGTCTGCTGCGCCTGATGCCGATGAACTGACGCGCTGCCGCCCGCCGGAATTCGGAAGGAGCGTGGCATGTCCCCAAGACGTTGACAGCCTCAAGGCCTGTCCCCACACAGGCAGATCAACAACAACAAGCGGAGCAGGGAGATGAACGCGCTCGATTTCACGGGACGCTCGGTGCTGGTGGTCGGCGGCTCCAGCGGCATCGGCAACGGCATCGCGCAGGCTTTTCGCGCGCAGGGGGCGCAGGTCAATATTTGCGGCACGCGCGCGAGCGCGGCGGATTATTCCGCGGAGGAGGGCTCCGATCTCCAGGGTCTGACCTATCATCAGCTCGATGTGAGTTCGCCGAGCGCGATCGAGGCGTTCGCGCCGAAACTCGACCGTCTCGACGTGCTGGTCCTGGCGCAGGGCGCGGTGCTCTACCGGCGCGGCGAATTCGCGATGGACGGCTTCCGCAAGGTCGTCGAGGTCAACCTCATGAGCCTGATGGCGTGTGCGACGAAGTTTCACGGAGCGCTGCGCGACGCCAAGGGATCGCTGATCATCGTGTCGTCGACGGCGGCCTATCACTCGACCATGGGCAACCCGGCCTACAATGCCTCCAAGACCGGCGCGGTCGGACTGACGCGGACGCTGGCCGAGGCCTGGGCCGAGGACGGCATTCGCGTCAACGGCATCGCGCCCGGCCTGGTCGATACCAAGATGACCAAGGTGACCACGGCCAATCCGCAGCGTCTCGAGGGCGCGCTGCAGCGCATCCCGCTGCGGCGGCTGGGCACGCCGCAGGACATGGCGGGCGCGGCCTTGTTCCTGGCATCTCCGCTGGCGTCCTACATCATCGGCCAGACGCTCGTGGTCGATGGCGGTCTGATTTTGTAGTCGTCCGGAACCTGCGCCGTGCTGGCCGGTTAGCAGGCCAGCAATCCCGCACAGCGCAGAGAAGGAGAGCGGCAATGGATCAGGATCGGCTGACCGGTACGGCCAAGGATGTCGCAGGCAAGGTTGAGGGCGGCATCGGCGAAATGCTGGGCGACAAGAGCACGCAGGCCTCAGGGCGGGCTCGTGAGGCGTCCGGCGTCGTGCAGAACATGTACGGCCAGGCCAAGGACGCCGCGCGCGAGGCCAGCGACGCTGCGATGGATTTCGCCAAGGACACCTTCGGCAACAGCACCGAGTCGCTGCGTGACGGCACCCAGGCGCTCACCAAGCGGGTTCAGGACAACCCGATGGGCGCGCTCCTGGTCGCCGGCGGCATCGGCTTCCTGCTGGCCATGCTGATGCGGCCGTCGAGCCGTCCGCAGCCCCAGCGCTGGCGCTACTGAGTTTCCGTAGAACCTTCAGGCGACGACAACCCCGTCGGCCCGCATTCGATCGCGAATGCGGGCCGATCGGCTTTGAATGGCCTGAGGAGCCTGAGGCTGATGTCGCTGGAGCGTCGCGTGTGTCCGCGGACTCGCTTCGTAGAAACTCGCGCGGTTGTCTCGATCAAGCGCGCAGCTCGCAGAGTGGCCCCGCTCTCACCCTCCCCCTGGAAGGCAGGGCAATCGCGTGTGGAAATTCCAGGCTGTCTCGACGAACGATCCTGCAAGTTAGTTACTCCGTCATGCCCGGGCTTGTCCCGGGCATCCACGTCGTTCTCAGCATGCCGGCCGACGTGGATGGCCGGGACAAGCCCGGCCATGACGACGTGGAGAGAGACGAGCACAAAACGGCGATCGCCACATGCGATTGCGCTGCCCTCCAGGGGAGGGTGAGACGGCGATCGTGGCGCCTGTCTTGGTCGTCATCGGGCGAGGGTCGTGCAGAGCAGCCACCCAGCCTCATCACGTCTCATCATTCGACTTGAACGAGACACGTCGCTCGTGGATCTCATCCCGCCGCTACCGCGGCGGCGCCTCAAGCACCGCTGCCGCGCGGCCGACTGAGCCCGGCGGCCTTGGCGGCGCGTTCGGATTGCGCGCGGCCGGGGGCCTCGCCGGCTGCTGTTGCGGCTGGGGCGCGCCGAAGCCGAAGAAGTCGCGGATGCCGGGGTTGGGCTGCTGGGCCTGAGAGGGCTGCTGCTGGGCGGGCGTGGCCGGTGTCGTCAGGCGCTTCTGCCGTTGCTGTGCTGGAAGCTGGCCCAGGGCTGCCGGGGCGGCCTCGGTCGGAGACGTCGCGGCGACCGGCGTATCCGGCTTGGTGAGCTCCTTCGGCGGCTCCTTGGCCTGTTCGCGGCCGACCTCGCGGCGCGGCCAGACAAAATCGTCGGCGCGACCGGCCGGCGGGCTCAGCGCCTCGCCCTTGACCAGAGTCCGCGCAGCCAGGGCATCGACATTGGCCGGACGCGACCCGGGGCCGCCGAGCAACTGGTCGGTGCCGACCGAGGAGGCGACCAGCGGCAGGATCGGGCCGGCGACCGGCCGCGGCGCAGGCTGGCCCGGGACCGCATTGGCGTCGGGCGTCGCCGGCTCACTCGGCAGCTCCAACGGCGCGGAGCGTGCGGCGAGCAGGCGGTTGATCTCTCGCTCGGCATAGTGGGCGAGCTTGCGGGCGCCCGGCCTGGTGAAATAGACGCCATCATAGGAGCGCAGCTGGCGGATCTGGCCCTCGAAATCGGGGCCCTTCTGCAGGAAGCGGCCAGCCTCGTCGACGAAGCCGTCCCAGACGTCGACATAGGTGATGCCGGCCTTGCCGGCGGCATCGCGATAGAGCGAGTCGAGATAGAGCGTGTCGGCGGTGCCCTTGGGGCCGCGCACCGCGGGCAGACCGACCCAGAGCACCGGCACGCCCTTGCTCTTGGCGACCGCGATCATCTCCTCGATCTTCTTGGTGTAGAGTTCGGCCCAGCGCTCGTCGCGGAATTCGTACAGGCCGCCCGGCGCGCGCGCGGCCTTCTCCGGCGCGGCGACGGCCGGCGTGTCGTTGTCGGCCTCGTCCTGCGGCAGGTCGCTGTCAGCCGGCTTGTCGTCGGGCTTGGCGGCCGTGTCTGTCTTGCCGTCCGGTTTGGCCTCGCCGGGCTTGGTCTCGCCTGGCTTGCCTTTCGCGTCCTTCTTGGCCTTGTCGGCCGCCTTCTTGTCGTCGGGCTTGTCAGTCTTCTCCACCACCGGCTCGCGCAGCGAGATGCGGTCGTTGAGGCCGAGCATGATGACGATGGCGTCGGCGCGCTCGGTCGCCAGGATGCCCTTGGCGGCGGCGGCCCAGTCGGCGGGGTCACCCTTCGGCTGGTATTTGATCAGGCCGGAATTGGTCTTGATCTTGCGCGTGACACCCATGTCAGGCTGCTCGGAATAGGCGTCTTCGAGGCCGTAGGCGAGCCAGTCGGCCATGCCGTCGCCAAGCACCAGGACGTAGCGCTCCGGAGCGCTGTCGCGCTTCTCGGGTGGAGGCGCCTTGGAATAATCCTGCGTGACCTTCTTCGGCTGCTGCTGCGGGTAGGGCGCGAAGAAGTCGTTGCCGAACCAGCCACCGCCGCCCCCGCCACCGCGGGGCGCCGGCCGCGGCGAGGCGAACGGGTTGAAATTGAAGAACTGGGCCGAGGCCGGTCCGGCAATGCCGACGAGCATGGCAATGACGACCGCCAGCACCACCAGCGGGCCGGGCTCGTTCAACAGCTTGAGGAAGGACTTCAGCTTTGACATGCGCACCCGTCGCGCGGCGAAATCGTCGCAACCTTATAATAGGAGCCGAATCAGGCCGCAAACGGGCATTCACCGGATGGTGTTGATCGGCCCCGCGATTGCCCCGAAAGGTTACCGCTCAGGCCGAAAATGCGGGCTTTCAGCGCCCGCGCAGCCGGTCCAGCACCTCGGAGGTCGCAAAACCGTCCGCCGGGGCGCCGATCGAGGCCTGGAAGTTCCGCAGCGCTTCCCGGGTCTGGCCACCGAACTGGCCGTCCGGGGTTCCGCGGTAATATCCGCGGTCGGCCAGCAGCTGCTGCAGTTCCAGCCGCTCCGCCCGCGACAGCGTGCGTTCCTCGCGCGGCCAGGCCTGGACGAAGGCCGGCGCGCCGCGCAGCCGGTCGGCGAAATGGCCGATCGCCAGCGCATAGGCCTCGGCCGGGTTGTATTTCATGATGACGCGGAAGTTCTGCAGCATCAGGAAGCCGGGGCCCTGAGCGCCCGCCGGGGCCAGCAGGTAGGCCTTCTCGTTGGTCGCCGGGAACGGCTGGCCATTGGCGCGCTTGAGTCCGAGCTGCTCCCACTGGCCAAAACTCATGCTCTTGGCGCGGTCGGCGAGCATGTAGTTGAAACCCTGGGGAACCACGACCTCGTAGCCCCAGCTCTGGCCGCTCTGCCAGCCGTCCTTCTTGAGGTTGTTGGCGGTCGAGGCGATCAGGTCGGCGGGATTGTCGACGACGTCGCGGCGGCCGTCGCCATCGGCATCGACGGCGAAGCGCTTGAACGCGGTCGGCATGAACTGGGTCGGGCCGAAGGCGCCGGCCCAGGAGCCGCGCAACTGTTCGGGGCGAAGGTCGCCACGGTTGAGGATCTCCAGCGCCGACAGGAACTCGTCCTTGAAATAGGCTTGGCGGCGGCCGATGCAGGCGAGCGTCGCGGTCGACTGCAGCACGCTGCGATCGCCGATCTGCGTCGAGTAGTTGGATTCGATGCCCCAGATCGAGGCGATGATGTAGCGGTCGACGCCATAGGCGCGCTCGGTGGCGTCGAACTGCGCCTTGTACTTCGCCAGCACCTCGCGGCCCTTGGCCAGGCGATTGTCGTTCACCAGGATGTCGAGATAGTCCCAGATCGACTTGGTGAACTCGGGCTGGGCGTCGAGCAGGTCCATGATGCGCAGGTCCGGCGACAGCCCTGCGGTGAAGCGCTGGAAATTGTCCTGGGTGATGTTGCGTCTTGCGGCATCTGGCCACATGCCGGCGACGCAGGCGTCGAAATTGCCGGCGGCGTCGCGGATCGCGGCCGCCGTCATCAGCGGATGGCCGGAGGCGCCGTCCTCGCCGCTCCAGGGCAGCGGGCCGTTGCCCGACGGTGTTTGGGCCGGCTGATTCGGGGCCGGATTGCCTTTGCTCAGCGTGCCCGTGAACAGGCTGTCGAGAAAGTTCAGCGGACCCCCGCTCGACTGCGCCGATGCGGAACCGGACACCGCCGCCAGCATGGCTGCCAGCACACCGGCTCTCATGATTCTCGCCATTTCGGCCCGTTCTGCCATGCGTCGATCCGTGCAGCGTCTGAAACAAGGCCTCCCAGGAGGCGCGTTGCTTCTTAACAGGAGATTAACAAGGTTGATGATTTCCGCAGCGAAATTTAGCCGTCGCACGCGGGTCGGCCGGAACCCTCGACCAACATCCGCCTTTGTTCTCGGCTGCAAACGAGCTACCAAGATGCGATCGATTTCGCATTCATATCGTCACAAGGTTTAATCTGTCGCCATGAAGATCCGCAAAGCCGTTTTTCCGGTCGCCGGCCTCGGTACCCGCGTCCTTCCCGCCACCAAGGCGATGCCGAAGGAGATGCTGACGATCGTCGACAAGCCGCTCATCCAGTATGTCTTCGACGAGGCCAAGGAAGCCGGCATCGAGCATTTCGTGTTCGTGACCGGGCGCAACAAGACCTCGATCGAAGATCACTTCGACCGGATGTATGAGCTCGACGCGACGCTCGCGGCGCGCGGCAAGAAGACCGAAATGGATATCCTGGCGCGTGACCAGCCGGAGGCGGGCGCCGTCAGCTTCACCCGTCAGCAGGCGCCGCTCGGCCTCGGCCATGCCGTGTGGTGCGCGCGCGACATCGTCGGCGACGAGCCGTTCGCGGTGGTACTGCCAGACGAGCTGGTGCTCAACTCGCCCGGGTGCCTGGCTCAGATGATTGCTGCCGCCAGCAAGCTGCCCGAGAAGAGCAACGTGCTCGCCGTGCAGGAGGTGCCGGCCGACCAGACCCATCAATACGGCATCTGCGGCGTAGGCAAGCGCGACGGCAAGATCTTCGAGGTGGACGGCATGGTCGAGAAGCCGGCCAAGGGCACCGCGCCGTCGAACTTCTCGATCACCGGGCGCTACATCCTGCAGCCGGAGATCTTCAAGATCCTGGCGACGCAGGAGCGCGGCGCCGGCGGCGAGATCCAGCTGACCGACGCGATGATCGGCCTGTCGAAGACGCAGAAATTCTACGGCGTCGATTTCGACGGCGAGCGGCATGATTGCGGTTCGAAGTCCGGCTTCCTGAAGGCCAACATCGCCTTCGCCATGGCGCGTTCCGACCTGCGCGACGGCCTGCGCGCCGACATGAAGAAGTATCTCGAAGGATAGCGCTAAGAGCTGGCGGCCTCACGCCGCCAGCGATGGCGGGACGGGCGTCGTCGCGAGTTGCGGCACGCTCGCCGTGGCGCAGCAGTTGCGGCCGGCCGCCTTGGCGGCATAGAGCGCGGTATCGGCGGCATGCAGCAGGCCGGTCCAGTGCGTCGTGCGAGACGGCGTGACGCTGGCGACGCCGATGCTGATCGACGTGTTGCAGGCATCGCCCGCCCACAGCGCGACCTTGCAGCGGATCGTCTCGGCGACATGCAGCGCATCGGCTTCCGCCGTCCCCGGCAGCAGCACCGCGAATTCCTCGCCGCCATAGCGCGCGGCGCAATCGCCGGCGCGACGCACCGAGTCGGAGATGCACACGGCGATGCCGACCAGGATCTGGTCGCCGGCTTGATGCCCGTGCGTGTCGTTGTAGCACTTGAAGTGATCGGCATCGATCATCAGAAGTGCCAGCGGCGCGCCGGCGCGATGGGCCCGCCGCCATTCGATCTCGATGGTCTCGTCGAACTTGCGCCGGTTCTTCAGCCCGGTCAGCGGGTCCGTGGTCGCGAGCTGCTCCAGCCGCCGCTCGACCTTGGCTCGCAGCTGGATCTCGCGCGCGGCGACCTGGGTTGCGGCGAGCACGAACACGATCAGCGCCAGCATCAGCGCGCCGATCTGGGCGGCCTCGTTGCGCCACACCGCGTAGACGCTGTCCCATGACCTCGAGGCGATCACCACCAGCGGCTCGGTGCCGTTGCGCCAGACCAAGAGCCGCGGCACGTCGTCCAAGGCGCCGGTGCTGCTGAGCCAGCCGGCCGGCTCGGTGAGCGCACGGGTCACCGCGGGCGCCCGGGCCAGGTTGCGGCCGATCGCGCCGGCGTCGAGCGGGGCCGTCACGATGACGGTGCCGTCGCGTCCGAGCACGGTCAGGCTGACGCCCGGCGCGAGCGACAGGCGGCTGAACAGGTCGCGGAAATAAGTGAGGCGAATGGTGCCGGCGACGACGCCGAGAAAGCGCCCGTCGGGCGCGGAGATGCGCCGGCTCAGCACGATGGAATATTGCCCGCGGTCCTCGGCGGGCCGGCTGACCTGAAGGCCGGCGTCGTTGCGATCGCGGTGGACCTGGAAGAAGTCGGCGTCGCTGCGATCGTCAGGCGCCGGATCGAGCGTCGACGAGTCGATGGTCAGGCGTCCCTTGGCGTCGAATACCTTGATGGCCCCGAAATTCTTCGCGGAGGAGGCGCGGTCGAACAGGATGAGCTGGCGGACCGGCTTGCTGACCTCGTTGATTTCGGGCAGCAACATGTTGGCGGCGACAGCGCGCAAGGAGAGATCGTAGAGCTCGATGTTGCGGCTGATGTCGGCGCCGATGCCGGCGGCGAGATTCTCCAGCGATTGCCGGGCGCGCACCGCCTCGCCGCGGCGAAGGTCGATCATGACGCTGGCGCAGATGGCGGAGAAGCCGATGATGGTCGAGATGGAGCAGGTGATGAGCGTGCGCGCCGATAGCCGCCACGGCTGCTTTGCCCGGCCTGTTCGGCGCTGCAGTGGCATCGGTCCCACCCCCGTGGAGTCCCGTCCGTAGAGTAACGGGTCACCCGGGAGTAACGCATGTTAGGTTAACGAGGGGTTGCGACGGTCGCGCGGCCGCCGCGCCCGCTCGGATGAAGATGGAATCGATAAGAATGGCGTCGAGAAGCATGGAGTCGAGAAGCATGGAGTCGAGACTTGCCGGACTATGATGCGCTGCGCGACTATCTCAAGCGGCAGACCCGCCCCGAGCTCGTGCTCAGCGTCGAGGAGATCGAGGAGCTGATCGGCGACAGTTTGCCGCGCGCGGCGCAGCGGGCGTCGTGGTGGGATAGTCTGCGCAGCCCGCAGGAGAAGATGCCACAGCGCGAAGCGTGTCTGGCGGCCGGCTATGTCGCCACCCGCATGCCCGACGGCAAGGGTGTCCGATTCCGCAGGCTGAAGGCCGAGCGCTAAGGAGATACCTTTTCTCGGTAACGTTTGGTCCCTATCGTGCGCGGGAACCGGCGACGCTGCGTCGGTTGAGCCGTCCGGCGCGATCGAGCGCCGGTGCTGTCGACGATCTGGAGAGACTGAAATGAACGAACAGGACCTGCGCCACGAGATTGCTGCGGTGAAGGCGGGGCGGCTGTCGCGCCGCGACTTCGTGCAGCGGATGCTCGCGCTCGGGCTGACCGCGCCGCTGGCCGGCATGATGCTGGCCAATTCGGGAGTGGCGATGGCGGCGCAGGAATTTCCCTACAAGCCGACCAAGGCCGGCGGCGGCGGGCCGCTGAAGATCCTGTTCTGGCAGGCACCCACGCTGTTGAACCCGCATTTCGCCATCGGCGCCAAGGATCAGGAAGCGGCGCGGGCGTTCTACGAGCCGCTGGCCGGATGGGATGCCGACGGCAACCTCGTGCCCGTCCTCGCGGCCGAGATCCCCAGCGTCGCGAAAGGCACGGTCGCCACGGACGGGACCTGGGTGATCTGGAAGCTCAAGTCCGGCGTCAAATGGCACGACGGCCAGCCGTTCACCGCCGACGACGTGATCTTCAACTGGCAGTTCGCCACCAATCCGGACACGTCGGCGGTCACCATCGCTGACTACAAGGAGATCAAGGAGATCGAGCGGATCGACGACCACACGGTTCGCCTCGTGTTCGCCAAGCCGACACCGCTATGGTTCACCGCCTTCGTCGGCGGCCGCGGCGCGATCATTCCGAAGCATCTGTTCGGCGACTATGTCGGCGCCAAGTCGCGCGAGGCGCCGAACAATCTCAAGCCCGTCGGCACCGGCGCCTATCTCTTCGTCGACTTCAAGCCGGGCGACATGCTGACCGCCAAGCTCAACCCGAACTATCACGTCGCCAACCGCCCGTACTTCGATACGCTGGAGATCAAGGGCGGCGGCGACGCCGTGTCGGCGGCCCGTGCGGTGCTGCAGACCGGGGAATACGACTACGCCTGGAATCTGCAGGTCGAGGACGAGATCCTGGTCAAGCTCGAGGCCGGCGGCACCGGCGTGGCCGAGATCGTGGCGACCGGCAATCTCGAATTCATCATGCTCAACGCCACCGACCCCAATGTCGAGGTCGACGGCGAGCGCGCGAGCCTCAAGACCAAGCATCCGCTGTTCTCCGATCCCGCGGTGCGCGAGGCGATCAACCTCTTGATCGACCGCGCCTCGATCCAGAAGTTCATCTACGGGCGCGGCGGCATCGCCACGGCGAACTGCGTCAACAATCCCGAGCGCTACCGTTCCAAGAACACCAGCTTCGAGTTCAACATCGAGAAGGCCAACCAGATCCTGGAGAACGCCGGCTGGAAGAAGGGCGCGAGCGGGCTGCGCGAGAAGGACGGCAAACAGCTCAAATTCGTGTTCCAGACCTCGACCAACGGGCCGCGGCAGAAGAACCAGGCGATCATCAAGCAGGCCTGCCAGAAGGCCGGCATCGAGATCGAGCTGAAATCGGTGGTGGGCTCGGTGTTCTTCTCCTCTGACGTCGCCAATCCCGACACCTACTCGCATTTCTATTGCGACATGGAGATGCTGATGATGACGATGTCGTCGCCGGAGCCGCAATCGTTCCTGAGCCAGTACGTCTCCTGGGAAGCGGCGAGCAAGGCCAACAAATGGCAGGGCCGCAACGTCTCGCGCTGGCAGAACAAGGAGTATGACGACCTCTACAACGAGCTGCTGCGCGAGCTCGACCCGGTCAAGCGCGCGGCGCTCTATATCAAGCTCAACGACCTGGTCTGCGCGGGCCGTCACGTGCTGCCTGAGCTCAACCGTCCGCGCGTCAGCGGCATCCGCAAGGGTCTGCAGACCCACTCCTCGGGCTGGGACAACGATCTCTGGCAGCTGCCGAACTGGTATCGCGAGAGCTGAGCACACGCGGCGATTGCAGCATCTGGCCTCGCTGGTGCAGGGCTACAGTTCCGCCGCGTAGTTCCATTTTCCGGGTGCTGTGCAGCGCAGATTGTCGCACCGCAAAGGTGCGACAATCGATCCTTTCCATCTTGCGAAATTGGCCCGGATTCTGCTTTGACAGTCGCTTCGAAGGCTGATCCAATTTTGTGCAGCTCCGCGCCGATGCATCGCGGGGCGCGTTTTTTTGGGCATCAGCACCAGCTTGGAGCCGATTGAATGAACGAGCGTGACCTCCGTAACCAGATCGCTGATGTCAAAGCGGGACGCCTGTCGCGGCGCGAATTTGTGCAGCGGATGATTGCCGTGGGGCTGACCGCGCCGATGGCCGGCGCCATGCTCTCCTATTCCGGCATCGCGGTGGCCGCCGACGCCATTCCCTACAAGCCGACCAAGGCCGGCGGCGGCGGTCCGCTCAAGCTTCTGCTGTGGCAGGCGCCGACCCTGCTCAATCCGCATTTCGCCATCGGCACCAAGGACCAGGAGGCCTGCCGCCTGTTCTACGAGCCGCTGGCGGGCTGGGACAAGGAAGGCAATCTCGTTCCGATTCTGGCGGCCGAAATCCCGAGCAAGGAGAACGGCGGTCTTGCCGCCGACGGTCTGTCCGTCACCTGGAAGCTGAAGCCTGGCGTGAAGTGGCACGACGGCAAGCCGTTCACGGCCGACGACGTGATCTTCAACTGGGAATACGCCAACAATCCCGAGACCTCGGCGGTCTCGATCGGCAGCTACAAGAACATCAAGGCGATCGAGAAGATCGACGACCTCACGGTGAAGTTGATCTTCCCGCAGCCGACGCCGTTCTGGGCCGACGGCTTCGTGGCGTCGTTCGGCTGCATCATTCCCAAGCACCATTTTGCGGACTACATCGGCGGCAAGTCGCGCGAGGCGCCGGCGAACCTGAAGCCGATCGGCACCGGCCCCTATATGTTCGTGGACTTCAAGCCGGGCGACACCGTCGCCGGCAAGCGCTTCCCGGACTATCACGTTCCGACGCAGCCTTATTTCGACACGGTCGAGATCAAGGGCGGCGGCGACGCGGTGTCGGCGGCGCGCGCGGTGCTGCAGACCGGCGAGTATGACTACGCCTACAATCTGCAGGTCGAGGACGAGATCCTTCAGAAGCTCGAGGCCGGCGGCCAGGGCAAGGCCGATCTCACGCTGACGGGCCACATCGAATATATCGGCCTCAACGTCACCGACCCCAACACCGAGGTGGACGGCGAGCGCGCCAGTCTCAAGACCAAGCATCCGCTGTTCTCCGATCCCGAGGTGCGCAAGGCGCTCAACCTGCTGATCGACCGCGCCTCGGTGCAGAAGTTCATCTATGGCCGCGCCGGCGTCGCGACGCCGAACTTCCTCAATAATCCCGAGCGCTTCCGCTCGAAGAACAATACGTTCGAGTTCTCGATCGAGAAGGCCAACCAGATCCTCGACGCCGCCGGCTGGAAGAAGGGCTCCTCCGGCATTCGTGAGAAGGACGGCAAGCCGCTCAAATTCGTGTTCCAGACCTCGATCAACGGCCCGCGCCAGAAGAACCAGGCGATCATCAAGCAGGCCTGTCAGAAGGCCGGCATCGATGTCGAGCTGAAGTCGGTCGTGGCCTCCGTGTTCTTCTCCTCTGATGTCGCCAACCCCGACACCTACTCGCATTTCTACTGCGACATGCAGATGTACCAGACGACGATGCCGCAGGCCGATCCGCAGTTCTTCATGAACCAGTTCACCTCGTGGGAGTGCGCCACCAAGGAGAACAAGTGGCAGGGCCGCAACGTCTGCCGCTGGCAGAACAAGGACTATGACGAGACCTACAAGCTGGCCCAGAGCGAGCTGGATCCCGTCAAGCGCGCCGCGCACTTCATCAAGCTCAACGACCTCGTCGTGCGCGACAACTACGTGCTGCCGGAGATCAACCGGCTCAACGTCATCGGCGTCAAGAACGGCATGGTGCTGTACAAGAGCGGCTGGGACAACGACCTCGCGTTCATCGCGACCTGGCATCGGGCGAGCTGACGCGCGGCCCGCATGACCAGCCAGACATCGTAGGGGTGGAGCGATGGGAAACTACCTTCTCAGGCGCCTCATCGTCGCTTTGCCGAGCCTGCTCGGCATCAGCCTCATCCTGTTCGTGCTGCTCGCGCTGGCGCCGGGCGACCCGTTCGGCGAGCTCGCGAGCAATCCGAACGTGCCGCCCGAGGTGCGCGAGGCCTTGCGCATCAAGTTCGGGATGAACGATCCCGTGCTGGTGCGCTACGTGCGCTGGCTGCTCGCCATGTTCCAGGGCGATTGGGGCTTCTCCTTCGCCAGCCGTGTCAATGTCGACACCCTGATCCTCCAGCGGATTCCGACCACGCTCTATGTGGTCGGCACCGCGCAGATCCTCGCGCTCGCGGTGGCGCTGCCGGTCGGCGTGCTGGCGGCGCGACGGCCCTATTCGATCTTCGACCAGATCGCCAACACCTTCGCCTTCATCGGTTTCTCGCTGCCGACCTTCTTCACCGGCCTGCTGCTGATCCTGATCTTCAGCGTCAATCTCGGCTGGCTGCCGTTCGTCTATCGCGCCGATCTGCAGGCCACGGGATGGCAATGGTGGTGGGAGAGCATCAAGCAGGCGATCATGCCGATCACGGTGCTCGGCCTCTATCAGGCGGCGTCCTACACCCGCTATGTCCGCTCGGCCGTGCTCGACGTGATCAAGCTCGACTACGTCACGACCGCGCGCTCCAAGGGCCTCGACGAGCGCAAGGTCATCGTCAAGCACGTCGTGCGCAACGCGCTGATCCCGGTGGTCACGCTGGTGGCGCTGCAGATGCCGACGGTGTTCGGCGGAGCCATCGTCACCGAGCAGATCTTCCGCATTCCCGGCATCGGCTCGCTCCTGATCAGCGCGATCCTTGCGAATGATACGCCGGTCATCATGGCCGTGACCTTCGTGTTCGCCTGCCTCGTCGTCCTCTTCAACCTCATCGCAGACATCCTGTATGGCTGGCTTGACCCACGCATCTCCTTCCGTTGAGACGGCGCCGGTCGCCGCATCGCCCAAACGGCGGTTCTCGCCGGGCCGCGACGCGCTCCGCCGCTTCCTCCGTCACCGCCTCGCGGCGGCCAGCATTGTCGTGCTGCTGCTGCTCGCGCTGTCGATCGTGCTCGGCCCGTTCCTGTGGCGGATTCCGATCAACGAGATCGATTTCACCGCGCGCCTCGCACCGCCGTCCTGGGAGCATCCGTTCGGCACAGACGATCTCGGCCAGGATCTCCTGGCGCGCATGATCTATGGCGGCCGCATCTCGCTCGCCGTCGGCTTCGCGGCGATGGGCGTGGCGCTGCTGGTCGGCATCGTCGTCGGCGCACTCGCCGGCACCGCGAAGGGGCCGGTTGATGCCGCGCTGATGTGGCTGACAGACCTGTTCCTGTCGCTGCCGCAACTGCCGCTGCTGCTGCTGATCATCTATCTGTTCCGCGACTTCCTCAAAGGCTGGCTTGGCCCTGAAGGCGGCGTGTTCGTGCTGATCGTGCTCGTCATCGGCGGCTTCCGCTGGATGCCGGTGGCGCGCCTGGTACGCGCGCAGTTTCTGTCGCTGCGCGAGAAGGAGTTCGTCGAGGCGGCGCGCGCGCTCGGCGCGTCGAATCTGCGTCTCATCGTCCGCCACATCCTGCCGAACGCGCTCGGGCCGGTGATCGTGGCCGGCACGATCGACGTGGCCGCCGCGATCATCGCGGAATCGACCTTGTCGTTCCTCGGCCTCGGCTTCCCGCCGGACATTCCGACCTGGGGCCGGCTGCTGTTCGACGCCAAGGATTATCTCGACATCGCGCCGCATTGGGCGCTGTTCGCCGGCGGCGCGATCTTCCTCACGGTCATCGCGATCAACTTCATCGGCGACGGCCTGCGCGATGCGCTCGATCCGCGGAAGGTGATGTGATGGATGCTCGTGTCACGCCCCTCCTCGAGATCAAGGGGCTCAAGACCTATTTCAACTCCGACGAAGGTCAGGTTCAGGCCGTCGACGGCGTCGACATCACCATCAATCGCGGTGAGACCTTGTGCGTCGTCGGCGAGTCCGGCTCCGGCAAGACTGTCACCGCGATGTCGGTGCTGAAGCTGATCGCGATGCCGCCCGGCCGCATCGCCGGCGGTCAGATACTGTGGCAGGGGCGGGACCTCGTCCCGCTGCCGACCTCCGAGCTCAATCGCATCCGTGCCAGCGAGATCGCGATCGTGTTCCAGGAGCCGATGACCTCGCTCAACCCGGTTTACACGGTCGGTGACCAGATCGCCGAGGTGATCCGGCTGCATCAGGGGCTCTCGAAGAAGGCGGCGATGGATCGTGCGGCGGAGATGCTGGCGCTGGTGCAGATCCCCAATCCGCAGCGCCGCGTGCACGACTATCCGCATCATTTCTCCGGCGGCATGCGCCAGCGCGTGATGATCGCGATGGCGCTGTCGTGCAATCCAAAACTCCTGATCGCCGACGAGCCGACCACCGCGCTCGACGTGACGATCCAGGCGCAGATCCTCGACCTGCTGCTCGACATGAAGGAGCGGCTCGGCATGTCGATCATGCTGATCACGCACGCCATGGGCGTCGTGGCCGAGGTCGCCGAGCGCGTGGTCGTGATGTATGCGGGCCGGGTGGCCGAGGAGGCGCCGGTCGACCGGCTGTTCGCAAATCCCCGCCATCCCTACACCCAGGGCTTGATCCGTTCGATCCCGCGCATCGATCTCGCGGCGGTCAAGAAGAGCCGGCTGGAGAGCATTCCCGGCAGCGTGCCGAAGCTGGTCAATCCGCCGCAAGGCTGCCGCTTCGCATCGCGCTGCCGCTTCGTCATCCCCGAGTGCAAGCTTGCGCAGCCGCCGCTGCGCGAGATCGAGCCCGGCCACAAGGTGGCGTGCATCCGCGCCGAAGAGACGTTGTCGTGATGACCGAAGCTGTCACTGCTCCCGTTGCCGCATCGGCGCCGCTGCTCACGGTGCGCAACCTGACCAAGGCGTTCCCGATCAAGGGCGGGCTCTTGAAACGCCAGATCGGCAGCGTCCGCGCGGTCGACTGCGTCAACTTCCACATCGAGCCGAGCGAGACATTCGGCCTGGTCGGCGAATCCGGCTGCGGCAAGTCGACCACGGGCCGTTGCGTGCTCAGGTTGATCGAGCCGAGCTCGGGCGAGTTGACCTTCGAGGGCAAGGACGTGATCTCGCTCTCGGGCGAGAGCCTGCGGGCGCTGCGCCGCGACATCCAGATCATCTTCCAGGACCCTTACGCCTCGCTCAATCCGCGCATGACCATCGGCGCCATTATCGGCGAGGCGCTGACCATCCATGGGCTGGCGTCCTCGCGGCAGCAATACGAAGAGCGCATCGTTCATCTGCTGGAGACCGTCGGCCTGCAGGCCGATCACATGACGCGCTATCCGCACGAATTCTCCGGCGGCCAGCGCCAGCGCATCGGCATTGCGCGCGCCATCGCGGTCGAGCCGAAGCTGATCATCTGCGACGAGCCGGTGTCCGCGCTCGACGTCTCGATCCAGGCCCAGGTCATCAACCTGCTCGAGGATTTGCAGCAGAAGTTCGGCATCGCCTATCTGTTCGTTGCCCATGATCTCTCGGTAGTCGAGCACATCAGCCGCCGCGTCGCTGTGATGTATCTCGGCCGCATCGTCGAGACCGCGCCGTCACGCCAGCTCTATTCGACACCGAAGCATCCCTACACCGAAGCGCTGCTGTCGGCGGTGCCGATCCCCGATCCGAGCGTGAAGCGCAAGCGCGTCCGGCTGAAGGGCGAAGTGCCGAGCCCGATCAATCCGCCGTCCGGCTGCCACTTCCACACTCGCTGCCCCATTGCCAAGGACGTCTGCAGCAAGGAAGTGCCGCCACTGAAGGCCAGCGACGAGGGCCATCTCGTCGCCTGCCATTTCCGTTGAGCCAGAGGAACGAAGCGTTCCATTAATTCGCATTCTCTTTCCGCGCCGTCATGGCCGGGCTTGTCCCGGCCATCCACGTCGGTCGGCATGTTGAGAACGACGTGGATGCCCGGGACAAGCCCGGGCATGACGGAGTAACTAATTGGCAGGATTGCTCGTTGGTAAGGCTCCGCATTTCCATATGCGATAGCCCTCCCCTTCAGGGGAGGCTGGCACCGAGATCGCGGCGTTTGTCATCGCCTTGGCGTCACGCCGCCTGGCGTTCGGAAATGATGCCCGTCAGGCGCGCCGACTGCTCGGCGTTGAGCGTGAACTGCACCAGCGCGGTGCGATCGCCGACGCGGGTCACCGTGCCCGGTAGATCCGACACCATGCCCGTGATCGCAAGCGTCACCGGCGTGTTGACCGACAGCCGCACCGGGATCTGCTCGAGCAGCGCGCCGCCGAGCGACAGGTTCCGCACTGTGATGCCGATCGCCTCGCCATTCACCTGAAGCGTGCCGGGACGGTTGATGTTGAGCCGCGTCGACAGGCGGCGGTCGACATCGGAGGTCGAGGTCCGGATCACCCGGACCAGCTCGGTGCGCAGGCGCTGGACCTTTTCGGCGACGGTGCTCGATCCGTCGCGAATGTCGGTCGAACGACGGCCGGCCTCGCTGGCTTCGCGCGAGACCTCGGCGATCTGGCTGGCGACCTCGCGGGCCGCCGCCGAGGTCTCCTCGACGGTGCGCGAGATCTCCATGGTCACGCTGTTCTGCGCCTGGATGGCGTCGGCGATCCCGGACGACACCGCCTCGACGTTGCGGATGACCTCGCCGATCGCGCCGATCGAGGTCACCGACGCGCGTGTCGACTCCTGGATCTCGGCGATCTGCTGCGCGATCTCGCTGGTGGCCTTGGCGGTCTGCTCGGCGAGCGACTTCACCTCGGAGGCGACCACCGCGAAGCCACGCCCGGCGTCACCGGCGCGCGCCGCTTCGATCGTCGCGTTCAGCGCGAGCAGGTTGGTCTGCCCCGCGATCTCGCTGATCAGGCTGGTGACGGCTCCCACCTTGTCGGCGGCTTCCGACAGTTTGGCGATCGTCGCCTGCGCCTCGGACGAGGTCGCGACCGCCTTGCGGGTCAGCTCACGCGAGGAACTGACCTGGGCCGAGATCTGCGAGATCGAGGCCGCGAGTTGCGAGGACGCCTTGGCGACGGTCTGCGTGGTCGCGAGCGCCTGTTCGGCGGCAGCGGCGACGCTGCTCGAATTGCGCTCCAGCGTCAGTGCGCTCTCCGTCATCGATTTCGCGTTCTTGGCCATGTGGCCGGTGCCGTCGGCAACCTCGCCGACCGCCGTGCTCGCCGCCAGCTCGACCGCTTCGGCCATTTCCTGCAGCGCCTTGCTCTTGACGCGCTCGGCGACCTGGCGCTGCTCGTCCTCGAGCATCGCGGTCTGCCGTGCCTTTTCCTCCGTCTTCAGCCGGAACTGTTCGATCGAACGCGCCATGTCGCCGAGCTCATCGCTGCGATTGAGGCCCGGCAGCTTGATATCGAAATTGCCGTGACCCAGCTCGTTCAACGCAGCGCCCATCGAGGCCAATGCCGCGGACATCCGGCGGGCGATGATCAGCGTGATCGACCCGATGACCAGCATCACCAGCAAGGCCGTGATGAAGACGCCGCGCTTGCTCTCCCACATCTGCGCTTCGAGATCGTCGACATAGACACCGGTGCCGATGATCCAGCCCCACGGCTCGAAGCCGGCGACATAGGACATCTTCGGCTGCGGCGCGTCCTTGCCGGGCTTCGGCCACATGTAGTCGACGACGCCGGCGCCCTGGCGCTTGACGACATCGACCATCTCCATGAACAGCCGCTTGCCGGTCGGATCCTTGTTGTCGGCAAGGCTCTGCCCGTTCAGCTCCGGCTTGATCGGATGCATGACCATCTTCGGAGTCATGTCGTTGATCCAGAAGTAGTCGCCGCTGCCGTAGCGCAGCTTGCCGATCCGCTCCGCTGCCTTCTTCTGTGCAAGCTCGGGCGCCACCTTGTCGCGCGCGATCGCATCATGTTCCTCGCGGGCGATGCTGAGGGCGGTCTGCGTCAGATGGACCAGCTCGCTCTGCCGCTGCTCCTTCAGGGAGCTTTCGAGATTCTGCGTCTGCGTGGCCGCGAGCCCGAGGAGTCCACAAAAGGACAGGCCGATGATCGCGTAGATGCGAAGCGCAAGAGAGAAACGCGGCTGAGCCATGGAGATACCGGGGCGCGAGAGGAGGGCTGATTGCGAACGACTTTAAGGAATCGCGGTTGATGCCCGGTTAAGTGCGCATGGTAGCATCATGCCGAACGGAGGTTGTCCGGCACGTAGTTCTACGGAATTTCAGGCCGACCCGACGGGTTGCGGGATGGATGCGCGACGCGGCGCTGTTCTCTCAATTGGGCGTTGGCCTGATGACTTCGGGCGCGGCGTCGTCCTGCAGCCTTGCCACGAGATGAGCGCGGCGCGTCAGCACGGCGCGCTGATTGATATAACCCTTGTCGGTGATCTCGCCGGCATCGAGGGAGGGTGGCTCGGCCATCAGCAGCGCACGCGCGGCATAGCGTGACGAGCCGACTGCCTCGGCGCGTAGTTTGGCAAGCCCCTGTGCGACGGCTTCGCGCACCGACGCGTGTCCCAGGATATCGCCGGCTGTCGCGCTGTCTGTAAGGCCGGCGTGGGTACGACAGGCGGCGATGTTGGGCACGATCAGGAAATGGACTTCGTCGGTGCCGTGTCCGGCGATGACGATGTCCTGCGCCAGCGGCGCCAGTGCCGAGATGCCGGCGACACGCAGCGCGCCGACATTGACCCAGGTGCCGGAGCTGAGCTTGAAATCCTCGGTGATGCGGCCGTCGAAGAATAGGCCACGCTCGGGATGATCGGGATCGGCGAGCTTCATGGCATCGCCGATCTTGTAGAAGCCTTCTTCGTCGAAGGCGGCGGCGGTGATGTCCGGCGCCTTCCAATAGCCCGGCATGACGTTCGATCCGCGTATGCGCACCTCGAGCTTCTCGCCCGCTGGCACCAGCTTGAGCTCCGTGCCGGGGATCGGCACGCCGATGTTTCCGGCGCGCTCGGCGAAGAAGTGGCAGTCGGTCGCGAGCGGCGAGGTCTCGGTGGCGCCCCAGGCCGAGACCAGCGGGGCGGGACGGCCGATCGTGGCCCGGCTCATCTCGTTGAGCGCGTCCCAGAGATTTTGCGGCAGCGCCGCCGCGGCATAGAGGATGCAGCGCACGCCGGAGAAGAATTTCTGCCGCAGCGTGTCGTCCGCCCTGAGCGCCGTGATCAGCATGTCGAAGCCGCGCGGAACGTTGAAGTAGATCGTCGGCACGATGCTGCGCAGATTCGCAAGCGAGGTCTCGAACAGGCCGGGCGCGGGCTTGCCGCCATCGATGTAGATCGAGCCGCCATGGGCGAGCACCAGGTTGAAGTTGTGGTTGGCGCCGAAGGTGTGGCTCCAGGGCAGCCAGTCGACGATGACAGGGCCGCCTTCGACCTCGCGCAGAAAGGTCCAGAGCTGGCCCTTGGCCTGCTGGCTCATCGTCAGCATCCGATGCGTGTTGATCACGGCTTTGGGCTGTCCGGTCGAACCCGAGGTGAACAGCAGCTTTGCGATCGTGTCGGGCGTCACCGCGGCAAAGGCGCTCTCCACCTCGGGGCCCGGCTTCGTCGCAAGCACGCTCTGCAACGCGACAGCGCTCGTCCCGCCGCTGTCGCCGGCGATGATCGGCGCGTGATGCAGGCCCTCGATGGCCGCCAGCGCCCGGGCAAACGGCTCGCGCTGCGCGACGAAGATGGCTCCGGGATCGAGCAGCCGGATCATCGCGCGCAGCTTCTCGTGATCCGTCGACATCAGCGAATAGGCCGGCGAGATCGCGCAGACGGGAATGCCGACATGCTGCGCGGCGAGCGCCAGCACGGCATGCGCGATGCTGTTGTCGGAGAGGATCGCGAGCGGACGGTCAGGGCCGAGCCCCTGCGTCAGCATCCAGGACGCGGCCGCGCGCACCTGCGCGAGCGTCTCGCCATAGGTGATCCAGGTCCAGCTGTCGCCGCGGCGCTCGGCCAGGAAGGTGCGGTCGGGATAATGGCGGCCCCAATGCTCCAGCCACTCGCCGGTGCAGCGCACCGTCGGCAGCAGCGGCATGCGCGAGCGCAGGATGATCGCGCCGTCGTCGCGTTTCAACGCCTCGATCGATGGCGCCGCGAACATCGCCGGTGCGGCGGCGCGGCGCGCTTCGGCTTCAGCCATGGCGCACCTCCGCGCGGTGGTCGGTCATCCATGGAGAGCGCGCGACGGCAAGGGGAGATGCGGCGCGGCCCCTGCCGCGATCAGCTGCATTGCGCCGCCGCATTGCCGTCGCAATGCAGGCAGCCGTCGCCATCGATGCCGGCATGACCGTTCCCCTCCCATCTGTATTTGTTGGACGCGAGACTAACAGAATAGTTGTGGTTTGCAATTATTGTGGATGTGACCAATTGCGGCGGCTTGTGCGCAAGAGTGCAGCGGTCTACGCAGGAATGCCCCATGTCAGCGAGCCCCTGATGTCCAAGAGCGCGAGTGCCGGAGCGCACAAAGATGGAGCCAGGCAGGACGCCGAAATCCGTCTCGGTGAGCTCGAGAACCATCTCGGCTATTTCGTCCGCCGCCTGCAGCACTGGATCTTCCGCGACGTCAATGCCGCGTTGGCGGCAATCGACCTCGATGTCATCGGCTATTCGATCCTGGAGACGATCGCCGCCAACCGAGGCGCCACGCAGATCGCGATCGCGGGGGCGCTCGGTATCGAGCGCGCGCGCATGGTCGGGCTGCTCGACGGCCTGCAGCGGGCCGGACTGATCGTGCGCGAGCGCGCCGAGCACGACCGCCGGGCCCACGCGCTCGGCCTGACGCCGCACGGCCGCATGATGCTGAAGAAGGCCAATGCGGCCGTTGCCGCGCATGAGAAGCGGGTGGCGCGGCGGCTCGGCGCGGAGAACTACCGCCGCGCGCTCGCGGCGCTGTCGCGGTTCGAATCCGACTAGACTCGTCGCGGATGGCACTGCCGTGAGCCTCCTGTCGCACCAGGACGCATCGGCCACACGCAGCCGGCACGCGAACGCGGTACTGCGGTAAGTCTACCTCAAGCAATCGAAAAGAAAAGATACATCCTGGGGATGTCGGGCGGCCGGACCTGTCTCGCGCCGGCCGCGGCCGATGAGCGGATCAGCTCGCCGCTTCCAGCCGCTCTTCCGTCAGCAGCCGCATGGCGGCGTCGGCGTCCATCGGCTCGCCGAAGGCGTAGCCCTGGGCGTATTCGCAACCGAGCTGGTAGAGCTCGACGGCATCGGAGTCCGACTCCGCGCCTTCCGCCACGACGTCCATGCCGAGATCGTGCGCCAGCGCGATGATCGATTTCAGGATCACCGGCCGCGTGCCGCGCGCGGTGGTGCGGACGAAGGACTGGTCGATCTTCAAGGTGTCGAACGGGAAACGCTGCAGATAGGCGAGCGACGAGTGGCCGGTGCCGAAATCGTCGATCGAGAGACCGACGCCGAGCTCGCGGATGCGCGCCAGCATCTGCGCGGCGTGCTCGGGGTTCTCCATCACCAGTGACTCCGTCAGCTCGATCTTGAGCGAGCCGCGCGCGACCGATGAGCGCGCCAGCACCGAGCGGATGTCGTGGATCAGGTCGTGGCGGAGCAGCTGGCGCGACGAGACGTTGACGCTGGCAAAAATCGGTTCGCGCAGCCGCGTCGCGCGCTGCCATACCGAGAGCTGCCGCGCGGTCTGGTCGAGCACGAAGGTGCCGAGATCGACGATCAGGCCGATCTCCTCGGCGATGGTGATGAACTCGATCGGCGACATCCGGCCGAGCTTCGGATGATCCCAGCGCGCCAAAGCCTCGAAGCCGGCGATCGAGCGATCCTCGAGCCGCACGATCGGCTGGTAGAGGATCGTGATCTCCTGGCGCTCGATCGAGCGGCGCAGCTCGCTCTCGAGCGTCAGCCGGTCGTTCTTGCGCGCGCGCATCGCCGGCTTGTAGACGTCGATGCGGTCGCCGCCGATGCGCTTGGAATGATACATCGCAAGCTCGGCATCCTTGATGATGTCCTCCGACAGCTGCGTCTGCGGATCGGACAAAGCGAGCCCGATCGAGGCGGTCAGGAAGATCTCGCGCTCGTTGAAGGCGATCGGCGCGCGGATGGTCTTGCGGATGGTCTCGGCAAACGCCGTGATGCGGGCGGGGTCCTGCTCCGACAGCAGAATCAGTCCGAACTGATCGCCGGCGAGCCGCGCCAGCGTGTCCTGCGGCTTGAGGATACGCGACAGCCGCCGCGCCAGGGTCAGCAGGATGGAATCGCCGACCGCGATGCCGACGGAATCGTTGACCTGCTTGAAGCGGTCGAGATCGATCACCATCAGGGTCGGCCGCAGGGTCGGCATCGTCTTGGCGAAATTGGCGACGGCGGCGAGGCGGTCGATGAACAGCTTGCGGTTGGGCAGGCCGGTCAGATTGTCGTGGACGCTGTCGTGGAGCAGGCGCTCCTCGGCGTTCTTGAACTCGGTCACATCCGTGAGCGTGCCGACGACGCGGGACACTTCGCCGTCGGAGCCGACCACCGGGCGCGCCTTCAGCGCGAACCACATGAAGTGGCCGTCGGGCGTGCGCAGGCGGAAATCCTGGACGAGGCGGCCGCGGCGCTGGTCGAGCACGCTGTCGAGCGCGGCGCGGAAGCGGTCCTGGTCGAGCGGATGCAGCACCTCGAGCCATTTCGCCGCCGGACCTTCCAGCGTGCCGCGCTTCAGCCCGAGCAGGCTCTCGGTCTCCGGGCTGGTGAACACCTTGTCGGCGGAGACGTCCCAGTCCCAGATCAAATCGCCGGAACCGGCCAGCGCCAGCGCGCGGCGCTCGACGTCGGAGACGATGCCGGTGGTGGCGCCGCCGCCGGCGAAGGCGTGCTGCATCACGGTGAAGCCGATCAGCATCACGATGAGCACGAGGCCGCCGAGCAAAGCGGGGCCGACGATGTCGTTGGTGACCTGGCCCGCGACCGTCATGCCGGCGGCCGCAACCCAGACCGTCAGCAGGAACCAGGTCGGGATCAGCAGCACCGCGCGATCGAAGCCGTGGCTGGAGAGATAGACGATCAGCGCGAAGCCGAGCACGGCGATCAGGAGCAGCGACATCCGCGCGATGCCCGAGGCCACCGCCGGATCGAACAGCGCGACCGCGACCAGCGAGCCCAGGAAGAACAGCCAGCCCAGCGTGATGTGCGAGTAGCGAACGTGCCAGCGCGAGAGGTTCAAATAGGCGAACAAAAACACCAGCAAGGTCGCGGCGAGGATCGCCTCGCCCGCCGCGCGCCAGACGCGCTCGGCATTGTTCGACATGTCCAGGACCTTGCCCCAGAAGCCGAAGTCGACGCCGATATAGACCAGCACCGCCCAGGCCAGCGCCGCGGCGGCCGGAAACATGATGCTGCCCTTGACCACGAACAGGATCGTCAGCACGAGGGCGAGAAGGCCGGAGATGCCGATCACGATGCCCTGGTACAAGGTGAACGAGTTCACCTTGTCCTTGTAGGCCTCGGGCTCCCACAGATAGAGCTGCGGCAGCTTGTCGGTGCGCAATTCGGCCACGAAGGTGACGACCGAGCCGGGATCGAGCGTGACGCGGAAGACGTCGGCGGTCGGGCTCTCCTGCCGCTCCGGCAGGTCGCCGATCGAGGGCGTGATGGTGGCGATGCGCGACAGGCCGAGATCAGGCCAGAACACGCCGGAGCCGACCACGCGGTAATGCGGCGCCACGATCAGGCGGTCGAGCTGGTCGTCGGTATTGTTGGCGAGCGCGAACACGATCCAGTGCTGGCCGCCCTCGCGAGCGCGCACCTCGATGCGGCGGACGATGCCGTCGGTGCCCGGCGCGGTCGAGACCTGGATGCGGTCGTTTTCGCTGCGCTGATGATCGAGGATGCCGGTGAGGTCGATGGCAGGCGCGTCGCTGCGAACGCTGACGGCGTCAACGGCCCGCGCGGCGGTAACGGCACCACACATCACGAGACCCAGCGCCAGTGACGCAAGGCACCTGATCAGACGCAATGTCAAATCTCCGCGTTCGACACCAACTCAGAGCGCAACAAGCCAATTCGAAAGACGTCGTCGCAGGCGAATGGAGCCGTTCCAGGCACGGTTCAGATGTGCGCGATCATTGGCACGAAAGCGAGGAAAATCAAAGAGTTTCCAAACACGCTCTGTTTAGACCGCGCCTAGATTTCCAACACAATTTTGCCAATATGTTGGCTCGTCTCCATGCGTGCATGCGCTTTTGCTGCATCCACCAGTGGAAAGGTCGAGTCCATCAGCGGCTTGATGCGGCCTTCACGCAGGAACGGCATCACCTTGGCCTCGATCGCGGCCACCATTGCCGCCTTATCGGCATTGCTGCGCGGCCGCAGGGTCGAGCCGGTGTGGGTGAGACGTTTCACCATCAACTTGACGAAGTTGACGGTCGCCTTGGGACTGCCCAGGAAGGCGATCTGCACGATCCGGCCATCGGTCGCGGCCACGTCGTAGTTGCGCTCGATGTAGTCGCCGCCGACCATATCGAGGATGACGTTGGCGCCCTTGCCACCGGTGGCTTCCTTCACCACGGCGACGAAGTCTTCCGTCTTGTAGTTGATGGCGCGGTCGGCGCCGAGCTTGACGCAGGCGCCCGCCTTGTCCTGCGAGCCGACGGTGACCAGCACCTTGGCGCCGAACGCCTTGGCGAGCTGGATCGCCATCGTGCCGATGCCGGAGGAGCCGCCGTGCACGAGCAGGGTCTCGCCGTCCTTCAGGGCGCCGCGCTCGAACACGTTGTGCCAGACCGTCATCAGGGTCTCGGGCAGGGCTCCGGCCTCCAGAATCGACAGCGCGGGTGGTACCGCCATGGCCTGAGCGTCCTGCGCGATGCAATATTCAGCGTAGCCGCCGCCGGCGACCAGCGACATCACGGTGTCGCCGAGCTTGTGCCGGACAGCGCCTTCGCCGAGCGCCACGACTTCGCCGGCGACCTCCAGGCCCGGCAGGTCGCTGGCACCGGGCGGCGGCGGGTAGCTGCCGGAGCGCTGCGCGACGTCGGGCCGGTTCACACCTGCGGCTTTGACCTTGATCAGGATCTCGCCGGGGCCGGGCTTCGGAACCGGCCGCGTCTCCGGCTTCAGCACCTCGGGTCCGCCGGGCTGGCTGATGGCGACCACGGTCATTTGCGCAGGCAGCTGTTCCATGAGAAATCCTCGGAAGGCGATGAAGCGTGTGCTGCGGCGTGCTTAAGCCAGCCGGGGCATGGCTGGCAACCGGGAGAGGACCAGATGGCAAATGACGATGACGACCGGCCGAAAAAGGCCGTTTCGCACGAGATCGGGCAGGATCTGTCGATGCTCTCGGTCGAGGAGCTGACCAGCCGGGTGGCGCTGCTGCGCGGGGAGATCGAACGGATCGAGCAGGCGGTCGCCAGGAAGCGTGCCTCGCGCGACGCAGCCGCCAGCATCTTCAAATCGTAAGGCAGTCGCCACGTAGAAACACGGTCGGCCAGTGGCCGACATGGCTAACGAAGTTTGAAAAATTTTCGCCATTTACGGTTGATTAAGCTTTCGGGTTTACAACCGGAACTGTCCTCGTTTGGACACCGAGTGGCTCCTGTCCACTCTGTTTGACGCCTCCCTGTTATCAACTTCAAAGCCGCCGGCAACGGCGGCTCTTTTTTTGCGCGCTCGCGATCGGCCCGTCGCGGATGCTCGGCCGGCGCGCCTGGAACGATGCCCAGACGCCGTGCTTGAAGAACGTCGCTTGCGCGAGCAGCGGCAGGACCGAGCTAACAATCCTGTGCAGCGCAATGTGGATGATGAGGATCGTCCGGTTACCGCAAACTATTGCCGCGATCATGTCTGCTAATAGCGCAAGCGCAGCAAATCGGCCTGATCAGCCGCATCACAGCTGCAAGTGGTACGAGGGCACGGCATGTCCCACGCCGTGGAAACCATAAACGGCGTTGCTGCTGGACTCTCGAAAGCGGCCGCGCAATGATTTGTTCATCATACCGGCGCGGTTGCCGGATTGCGTAACCAGTCGCGTTTAAGAGGCGTTAACCATGTCGGACCGTTTGCTGGGCGATGGCGCTCTTGTTCAGTTCAATGAGCGGCTCACCAACTCAGCTGCATTCGGCGCGCTGTTCCGGGAAGGCATGGATCTGGTCGAGGAGACCGCTGCCTATCTCGACGGTGACGGCCGCAACGAGGCCAAGGCGCTCGACCGCGCCGTCAGCCTGACCTACGCGACGGAGAGCATGCGGCTCACCACGCGGCTGATGCAACTCGCTTCATGGCTGCTTCTTCACCGCGCGGTGAAGGAGGGCGAGATGACCCTGAGCCAGGCCAACCGCGAAAAGACCAAGGTCAAGCTGACCGCCGCCGATCCGGGCCCGGACGATATGCTGGAGAAGCTGCCGCAGCAGCTGCAGGACCTGATCGCCCGCTCGATGAGCCTGCAGACCCGGGTCCGCCGCCTGGACTCGACCATCCATTCGCCGCCGCCGGACCAGAGCGCGATCGGCAATCCCCTGGTGCCGCATCTGAACCGGCTGAAGGCCGCTTTCGAGCAGTAAGCCCGGCTCCGGGCGGCTTGGTCGATCCGGGCCGCTCCTCCCGATCCGCCAGCGGACCAGAAACAAAAACGCCCCCGTTTCCGGGGGCGTTTTGCTGTCTGCCATCCGTCGGGCGGGGGCCAAAGGCCGGCGCCACGGCGCAAGGATCAATCCTTCTTGAGGAAGCCCTGGAACTTCTTCTGGAAGCGCGAGACGCGGCCGCCGCGGTCCATGATCTGCTGGGTGCCGCCCGTCCAGGCCGGGTGCGACTTCGGGTCGATGTCGAGGTTGAGCTTGTCGCCCTCTTTGCCCCAGGTCGAGCGGGTCTGGTACTCGGTGCCGTCGGTCATCACGACCGTAATCGTATGATAATTCGGGTGAATGTCGGCTTTCATGGCTTCATCCTAGGGCAATGCGAAGACATGACCTCGCGCGGCCGCGCCTGATCCTGTCGTCACTGAAGGGGGACAATTGGCGCGCTCTATAGCCCAAGGTCCCGCCCAAAACAAGCCAAGCTCATGGATGAGCACCTTGGTACGTTTCCGGATTTGCAAACTCCGGCCCGGAAGGCCTATCTGGACGAAGAACCGGTATTTGGAAGAATTCTCAGGTGGCCCATGAGCGCAGTGGAACGGCTTGACGAACGGCATAATGCTGCCGGGCAGGATCCGGTCGGAGATGCCGTCGCGGCCGTCGAGGCGCTGGCCGAACCGGCAAGCCCGGTCCGTCGCTCCAAGCTGCGACCGCTGCTCGCGCTCGCCCCCTATATCATGCGCTATCGGGGCCGCGCCGTGCTGGCGCTGATCGCGCTGACGGTTGCCGCGCTGACCACGCTCCTGGTGCCGGTCGCCGTCCGCCGTATGATCGACTTCGGGTTCACGCCGAAGGGCATCGAGCTCATCAACAGCTACTTCAGCGTCATGATCGCCGTCGTGGCCGTGCTCGCGGTGGCGAGCGCCGCCCGCTACTACCTCGTGATGACGATCGGCGAACGCATCGTCGCCGACATCCGCCGCGACGTGTTCGCGCATCTGATGTCGCTGTCGCCGTCCTTCTTCGATTCCGCGCGCTCCGGCGAGCTGGTCTCGCGCCTGACGGCCGACACCACCCAGATCAAATCGGCGGCCGGCGCCTCTGTCTCGATCGCGCTGCGCAACCTGCTGCTGTTTCTCGGCGCGACCGGGATGATGGTGTTCACCAGCCCGAAACTGTCACTGTTCGTGCTGCTGGCGATCCCGCTGATCGTGCTGCCGCTGGTCGCGTTCGGCCGCTGGGTGCGGCGGCTGTCACGCAACGCGCAGGACACCCTCGCCGATGCCTCCGCCTATGCCTCCGAGCTGGTCGGTGCGATCAGGACGGTGCAGGCCTATACCAGCGAGAAGCTCGCGGCCGGGCGGTTCGGCGGCGAGGTCGAGCAGGCCTATGAGGCCGCCCGCGTCTCGACGCAGGCGCGCGGCGTGCTCACCGCGATCATCATCTTCATCGTGTTCTCCAGCGTGGTCGCCATCCTCTGGGTCGGCTCGCACGACGTGCTGACCGGCAACATCAGCGCCGGCCGGCTCGGCCAGTTCGTGCTGTACGCAGCGTTCGCCGCTGCCGGCCTCGGCCAGCTCTCGGAAGTCTGGGGCGAGGTCTCGGCCGCCTCCGGCGCGGCCGAGCGCCTGTTCGAGCTGCTGCACGTGCAGCCCGAGATCAAGCCGCCGGCGCGTCCGCTTGCGCTGCCGGAGCCGGCGCGCGGCGACATCGGCTTCGATCATGTCGGTTTCGCCTATCCGAGCCGTCCCGACGTCCGCGTGCTCGAGGAGGTCTCGTTTTCCATCCGCGCCGGCGAGAAGGTCGCGATCGTCGGTCCGTCCGGCGCCGGCAAGAGCACGCTGTTTCATCTGCTGCTGCGGTTCTACGATCCGGCCTCGGGGTCGATCTCCGTCGATGGCGTGCCGGTGCGCGCGGCCGACCCGCGCAAGGTGCGCGAGCGCATGGCGCTGGTGCCGCAGGAGTCCGTCGTGTTCGCGGCGAGCGCGCGCGAGAACATCCGCTTTGGCCGGCCCGAGGCGAGCGACGCCGAGGTCGAGCGCGCCGCCGATCTGGCTCATGCCAGCGAGTTCATCCGCCGCCTGCCGGAAGGCTTCGACACCCCGCTCGGCGAACGTGGCGTGACGCTGTCGGGCGGCCAGCGCCAGCGGATCGCGATCGCGCGCGCGATCCTGCGCGATGCGCCGCTGCTGCTGCTGGACGAGGCGACCTCGGCACTCGACGCCGAGAGCGAGACCCTGGTGCAGACCGCGCTCGAAGGCCTGATGAAGGACCGCACCACGCTGGTGATCGCGCATCGCCTCGCGACCGTGCTGTCCTGCGACCGCATCCTGGTCATGGACCGCGGCCGCATCGTCGAGCAGGGCACGCATACGTCGCTGGTGGCGGCGAACGGACTCTACGCGCGTCTGGCGCGGCTGCAATTCGAGGGCGTGTAGTTTCAGCCACATTGTGGGCGGCCGGCAACACTGCGAATTTGCGCCGCAGACCCTGCAACTTTTCTTCGGCCTTGTACGTTCCCTGCGCGAAACTTCACGGCGCCATTCATGCTGTGGCGCCCTTCGCACAGGATGGACGACCATGCCCTATCGCCGCGGCAGCTTTGCCCTCACGCCCCCGTCTTTCGTGATCTTCGCCATCGCGCTGGTGCTCGCACTCGTCGCGATGCTCGCGCACTACATGCACGCCTCGGTGCCGCTGCTGTCGGCCGCCCACGCCTTCGACGCGCTGGCGATCGCCTTCGTGGTGCTGACCATCGGCGTCCTGTTTCGCGGCGTGTAGTTGCAGTTCGGCCCACACTCGGTGTCGTCCCGGCGAACGCCGGGACCCATAACCCCGGTCGAATGTTTGGTCGACGAACCTCGCCACGTCGTTCTTCGCAACACCTCTGCTGCGGAGTATGGGTCCCGGATCTGCCCTCGCTTCGCTCGGTTGTCCGGGACGACGGTTGTGGGTGTTGCTGCGTGCCGGGCTAACGGGCCTCCGGCCTCCACGCCATGCGCACCACGGGCCGCCCGGAGGTCGGATTGACGTCCTCGCCGGCCTCGACGAAGCCGCTGCGCTGGTAGAAGCGGATGGCGCGGGTGTTGTCCTTGTTCACCAGCAGGGTGATTCCGCCAGGGGATCGCCGCTTAGCGGCATCAACTAATTGCGTCGCCAGCGGCGAGCCCCAATGCTCCGGTGACACGACCAGCTGATCGAGATAGCCCGCCGCATCGATCGTGACGAAGCCGGCGAGCGTGCCTTCCGCCTCGGCGACGATCACCTCAGCCTTCGGCACCAGCTCGTCGCGCCAGCGCTCGCGCCACCACGGCACCCGCGCGGCGAAGTCGATCGCGGGGTAGGCGAGCTGCCACGTCGCCTGCCACAGCGCGATCGCCGCGTCCTCGTCCTCGGCGCGATACGGCCGCAGGGTGAAGCCGGCCGTCACCGCTCCGTCAGCTTCAATTCGATGCGGCGGTTGCGGCGGAACGCGTCCTCGGTATTCGCCGCATCCAGCGGCTGGAATTCGGCGAAGCCGGCGGCGACGAGGCGCTGGGCGGGGACGCCGAGCGAGATCATATATTGCACCACGGAGATCGCGCGTGCCGACGACAGCTCCCAGTTCGACTTGAACACCGGGCTGTTGATCGGCCTGACGTCGGTGTGGCCGTCGACGCGCAGCACCCAGGAGATCTCGGCGGGGATCTGCTTGTCGAGATCGATCAGCGCCGTCGCCACCGAGTTCAGCTCCTGCTGTCCCTCGGGCAAGAGCGTTGCCTGCCCGGTGTCGAAGAACACCTCGGACTGGAACACGAAGCGGTCGCCGACGACGCGGATATCGGGACGGTTGCCGAGGATGGCGCGCAGCCGGCCGAAGAACTCGGAGCGGTAGCGCGTCAGCTCCTGCACCCGCTGCGCCAGCGCAACGTTCAGCCGCGAGCCGAGGTCGGCGATGCGGTTCTGGGATTCCTTGTCGCGCTTCTCGGAGGCGTCGAGTGCGTCCTCCAGCGCGGCGAGCTGGCGGCGCAGCGCGCTGATCTGCTGGTTCAGCACCTCGATCTGCGCCAGCGCCCGCGCCGTGACCTGCTTCTCGGAGTCGAGGGCCCGGTTGAGCTCGTTGGCACGGCCGGTGGCATTGCTGCCGGCGTTAGCGAGGCCGTCGTACAGGCTCTTGACCCGGTCGCGCTCGGCCTCGGCGCTGGACAGCCCGGCGCGCAGCTGCGCGACCTGGTCGTCCAGTGACAGCTTGCCGAGCTTCTCCAAGGACAGCATCTCGTTGAGCTGCGCGATCTTGGCGTTGAGCTGCTCCAGCGCCTTGTCCTTGCCCGTGACCTCCTGCGACAGGAAGAACTGCACCACCAGGAAGACGGTCAGCAGGAACACGATCGACAGCACGAGCGTCGACAGCGCGTCGACGAAGCCCGGCCAGTAGTTCAGGCCGGAGTCGCCCCGGCGGGTACGGGCAAGCGCCATTCAGCGTCTCCTCAAGTCACTCGAAGCCAGCGCGGCGGACGCGCTAGCTCTTCTCCGTCTGCCGGGCCAGCCGCTCCAAGAGCCGCTTGATCTCGCGGTTCTGCTCGCCCTGGCCGTCGGCCCATTCGCGGATCATCTGCTGCTCGGTGCGCATGTGCGCGACCAGGCCCTGGATCGCCTCGGCGAGGTTGGCCATGGCGGCGGTGGCGCCGCGGTTGGAGCCTTCCTCCATGGCGGTGCGGAGCCGCTCGATGGCCACGGAAAGATCGGCGCCTGTGTCTCCGGTGCCGCCATATTCCCGCACCGTGCCGGCGAGCCAGTCCTCCAGGTCGGTATAGAAGCGGTTCTGCGCCTGGCTGGACTGCAAATCGAGGAAGCCCAGGATCAACGATCCGGCGAGGCCGAACAGCGAGGACGAGAACGAAATGCCCATGCCGCTGAGCGGCGCGGCGAGGCCGCCCTTGAGGGTGTCGAACAGCGCGCCGGCATCGCCACCGACCTTGAGCCCGTCGATGACCTTGCCGACCGAGCCCACCGTCTCGATCAGGCCCCAGAAGGTGCCGAGCAGGCCGAGAAACACCAGCAGTCCGGTCATGTAGCGGGAGATGTCGCGGGCCTCGTCGAGGCGGGTGGCGATGGAGTCGAGCAGATGCCGCATGGTCTGCTGCGAGATCGACATCCGCCCGGTGCGCTCGCGGCCGAGGATGGCGGCCATGGGGGCCAGCAGGGTCGGGTGGCGGTGCACCGCCAGGCCGGGATCGGCGATGCGGAAATTATTCACCCAGGAGACTTCCGGATAGAGCCGGATCACCTGGCGGAACGCCAGGATGACGCCGATCAGCAGCACCGCTCCGATCAGCGCGTTCAGCCCGGGATTGGCGAAGAACGCCATGATGATCTGCTTGTAGAGCACGACGCCGACCAGGGCGCACAGCACCAGGAAGACCAGCATCCGCACCAGGAAGATCCGGGGCGTGGACAGTTTGGTCGGTTCGACGTCCATCGCGGAGCGGGAAGGGGAGCCTTGAGGCATTGTCGATGACATCCGTTGCGGGGGGACCGGTCCCGAAATTCCACTATGGCACAGCAGCGGCGGGAGAAAAGCCGCGATCGGCGCAATCCCCGTCCCCTGCGCGGAACTTTGGCTGAAACCGGCGGGCGTCCGCGGCGTAGTTAGTCCCGTGGTTCATATCTAGCGGGAACGCCCTGGCTTTGTCATGACCGTCGTTGATTATCTGCTGGCGCTCCTGGCCATGGCCGTGGCGATGTCTGTGCTGATGAGCCTGGCCTGGGTGGTGCAGCAGCGCACCGGGAATTCCGGCTGGGTTGACACGATCTGGACATTTTCCGTCGGATTGGTGGGCGCTGTCGGCGCCATCTGGCCGGCGGGCGGGGCGACACCCCACGCGCGGCAATGGCTGGTCGCGATCCTGGTGGCGGTCTGGTCGCTGCGGCTGGGTGGCCATGTTGCGGTGCGCAGCCGCGGCATCACCGACGATCCGCGCTACGCGGAGTTCGCCCGGCAATGGGGCGAGGCGGCGCCACGGCGGATGTTCGTGTTCCTGCAGCAGCAGGCCTTGGGCGCGATTCCCCTGGTGTTCGCGATGTTCGTCGCGGCCCATGCTCCGGCCCCCGAGCTGCGCTTGCAAGACTATCTCGGCATCCTCGTGCTGTTCATCGGCATCGCCGGCGAGGGGCTGGCCGACGCCCAATTGAAGGCGTTCCGCACCGATCCGGCCAACAAGGGCAAGGTCTGCGATGCCGGCCTGTGGCGCTGGTCGCGCCATCCCAACTACTTTTTCGAGTGGATGTGCTGGCTCGCTTACCCCGTCATTGCGTTGTCACCTGACAACCCCTGGGGGCTCGCCAGCCTGCTGGCCCCGCTGCTGATGTACTACATCCTGGTCCACGTCACCGGCATCCCGCCGCTGGAGGAACAGATGCTGCGCTCGCGCGGCGACCGCTACCGGGCCTATCAGGCGCGCACCAGCGCCTTCTTTCCTCTCCCGCCGAACCCCGCCGGCAAGTAACGGAGCCACCGCATGAGCTTCATCTCGACCATCATCGGCGCTGCCGAGCGCGTGCCGCTCCCCGACGCCGTGATCCGCGCCGCGATCTACGAACTCTGCGCGCGCACGGCCACACGGCTCGCAGGGCCGCAGGCGATGGGCGATGCGGAGTTCGCCCGCCTGCTGACGACGCGCCCGGTCGCCGAGCATACGGATGCGGCGAATGCCCAGCACTACGAGGTGCCGGCGGCGTTCTTCGCCCGCGTGCTCGGTCCTAACCGCAAATACTCCTGCTGCTTCTACAAGGAGCCGGTCTCGACCTTGCAGGAGGCCGAGGAGGAGGCGCTGCGGCAGACGGTGGCCAATGCCGATCTGCAGGACGGCCAGAGCATTCTCGAGCTCGGCTGCGGCTGGGGCTCGCTGTCGCTGTTCATGGCCCGCCAGTTCCCGCACGCGAAAATCACGGCGGTGTCGAACTCGCACTCGCAGCGCCGCGCGATCGAGGAGATGGCGCAGGCTCGCGGCCTGCTCAATCTGCGCGTCATCACCGCCGACATGAACCAATTCGCGCCCGACGGGCGCTTCGACCGTGTCGTCTCGGTCGAGATGTTCGAGCACATGATGAACTGGCGCGAGCTGCTGTCGCGCGTGCGCTCATGGCTCACGCCCGACGGTCGGCTGTTCATACACATCTTTACCCATCGCTCCGGCTCCTATCTGTTTGATCGCAACGATCGCGAGGATTGGATCGCACAGCACTTCTTCACCGGCGGCATCATGCCGAGCCACACCTTGATCCGGCAGTTCGGCGATCTGTTCGCGGTCGAGAAGGAGTGGCGCTGGAGTGGCACGCATTATCAGCGCACGGCCAGGGACTGGCTCGCCAATTTCGACGCCGACCGCGACCGCATCCTCGAGGTGCTGCAGCCGGTCTATGGCGATGACACCGCCTTGTGGATGCGTCGCTGGCGCTGGTTCTTCCTCGCCACCGCGGGCCTGTTCGGTCACGATGAAGGCCGCGAATGGGGCATCAGCCATTACCGCCTGCAGCCGGTGACTTGATCGGGGAACCAGCGGCCCCGCGCGGGATTCGCGTTTCGCTCTGCGGAACCTGTGGGAACTCTCACGCCACAATCCGCTCACAATTGAGTGAGTCGTCAAAACGCGCAGTTAATCAGTCCCTTAGCGGATGTGACATACAGCCGCCCGACTGCTGCATTGCGTCGCAGCAGCGCGCTTTTATGGTGCGGCCACGCTCGGCACCAGAATGGCGCCATCACCCGGTCATCCGGTCGACTGTTTTCAAACATGATCGAGGGGGCACCACCGTCCATGTCTCGTTTTCGCGCGCCGCTGCTCGGCACTGCATTGATCCTCGTCGCGGCCATGCCGCTCGCCGGCTGCAACGAAACCACGCCCGCTCAGGCGTCCACCAACGAACAGGTCACCGTTCCCGACGTCGGCATCATCACCGTTGAGCAGAAGGCGCGCGCGATCGTGCGCGAGCTGCCGGGCCGCATCGCGCCGACCCGCGTCTCCGACGTGCGGCCGCGCGTGTCCGGCATCATCGTCGAGCGGCTCTTCCGCCAGGGCAGCGAGGTGAAGGCCGGCGATCCGCTGTATCGCCTGGATCAAAAGCCGTTCGAGGTCGAGATCATGTCGAGCCGCGCCGCGCTCGCCAAGGCGGAAGCCGTGCATGAGCGCGCCGTGCAGCAGGCGAACCGGATTGCGCAACTGTTCAAGGAGCGGGCGGCGCCGGCCGTCGAGAACGAAAAGGCGATTTCTTCGGAGCGCGAGGCCGCGGCCGACATCGAGGCGCGCAAGGCCGATCTCGCGCGCGCCCAGCTCAATCTCGACTACGCGACCGTCCGTGCGCCGATCGACGGCATCGTCGGCGCCGCCCAGCTCAGCGAGGGCGCGATCGCCGTGCAGAACGAGACCTCGCTGGTCACGATCCAGCAGCTCGATCCGATCTATGCCGACTTCACCCAGTCGGTCAGCGAGCTCAACCGCCTGCGCCGCGCCTTCGAGTCCGGCGATCTCGACCAGATCGCGCCCGACGCGATCAAGGTCCGCCTCGTGCTCGACGACGGCACGCCGTATTCGATTCCGGGCAAGCTGCTGTTCTCCGACGCCAAGGTCGATGCCGCGACCGGCCAGGTCACCTTGCGCGGCGAGTTTGCCAATCCCAAACGCGAGCTGTTGCCGGGCATGTATGTCCGCGTCCGCATCGAGCAGGGCATCGACAGCGATTCCGTCGGCGTGCCGCAGCAGGCCGTGCAGCGCAATGCCGCCGGCGGCTCCGAGGTCTATGTGATCCGCGACGACAACCGCGCGATCGCGCGGCCCATCCGCACCGGTCCGGTGCAGGATGGCCTGGTGCTGATCACCGACGGCCTGCGCGCCGGCGACAAGGTTGTCGTCGACGGTTTCCAGAAGTTTGCCGCGGGCGACAAGGTCACGCCGCAGGCCTGGACAGAGGTCAGCACGGCGACGCAGCTCGAAACCAAATCAGCGTCGCGGTAAGTCCCGATGCCGAGTTTCTTCATCGACAGGCCGATCTTCGCCTGGGTCGTCGCGCTGTTCATTTGCCTGATCGGCGCGATCGCGATCCCGCTGCTGGCGGTGGCGCAATATCCGATCATCGCGCCGCCCTCGATCTCGATCTCCACTAGCTATCCCGGCGCCTCGCCTGAAAATCTCTACAACAGCGTGACGCGGCTGATCGAGGAGGAGCTCAACGGCGCCTCCGGCATCCTCAACTTCGAATCGACCAGCGACTCGCTGGGGCAGGTCGAGATCACCGCCAACTTCGTCCCGGGAACGTCGACCAACGACGCCTCGGTCGAGGTGCAGAACCGCCTCAAGCGCGTCGAGGCGCGGCTGCCGCGCGCAGTCATCCAGCAGGGCATCCTGGTCGAGGAGGCCTCGGCCGCGGTGCTGCAGATCATCACCCTGCAGTCGACGGACGGCAGCCTCGACGAGGTCGGCCTCGGCGACTTCATGATCCGCAACGTGCTCGGTGAAATCCGCCGTATCCCCGGCGTCGGCCGCGCCACGCTGTATTCGACCGAGCGCTCGCTGCGGGTCTGGCTCGATCCGGCCAAGCTGATCGGCTACGGCCTGACCGCCGACGATGTCACCAAGGCGATCGGCGCGCAGAACGCGCAGGTCGCCTCCGGCAGCATCGGCGCCGAGCCGGCCACGACCGTGCAGCGCACCTCGGCGCTGGTGCTGGTCAAGGGCCAGCTCGATTCGCCGGACGAGTTCGGCGCGATCATCCTGCGCGCCAATGCCGACGGCTCCACCGTGCGGCTGCGCGACGTCGCGCGCATCGAGATCGGCGGCCTCAGCTATCAGTTCAACACCCGCCTCAATGGCAAGCCGACCGCGGGTCTCTCCGTGCTGCTGTCGCCGACCGGCAACGCGCTGGCGACCGCGAGTGCGGTCGAGGCCAAGATGAAGGAGCTGTCGCGCTTTTTCCCCTCGAACATCGCCTACGAGATCCCCTACGACATCACGCCCGTCGTGAAGGCCTCGATCAAGCGCGTGCTGATGACCCTGGTCGAAGCGGTCGTGCTGGTGTTCGTCGTGATGTTCCTGTTCCTGCAGAACATCCGTTACACCATCATCCCGACCATCGTCGTGCCCGTGGCGCTGCTCGGCACCTGCGCGACGCTGATGCTGGTCGGCTACTCCATCAACATGCTGACGATGTTCGGCATGGTGCTCGCGGTCGGTATCCTCGTCGACGACGCCATCGTCGTGGTCGAGAACGTCGAGCGCATCATGACCGAGGAGGGGCTGTCGCCGAAGGAGGCCACGCGCAAGGCGATGGGCCAGATCACCGGCGCCATCATCGGCATCACGCTCGTCCTAATGGCCGTGTTTGTGCCGATGGCGTTCTTCCCCGGCTCGGTCGGCATCATCTACCGGCAGTTTTCGGTCACCATGGTCGCGGCGATCGGCTTCTCCGCGCTGCTCGCGCTGTCGCTGACCCCGGCGCTGTGCGCGACGCTTCTCAAACCGGTCCAGGCCGGGCACGGTCATGCGAAGAGGGGCGTGTTCGGCTGGTTCAACCGCTTCATGGACGGCAGCCGCAACCGCTATGTCGGCGTCGTGCGCGGCGGCCTGCGCCGGACCGGACGGCTGATGCTGATCTACGCGATCTTCCTGGCCGGTCTCAGCTACGCCTTCATCCAGTTGCCCGGCGGCTTCCTGCCGGTCGACGACCAGGGCTTCATCACCACCGACGTGCAGACGCCGGCGGATTCATCCTACGCGCGGACTCAAGCCGCCGTCGAGGCGGTCGAGAAGTACTTGGCCAAGCGCGACGGCATCGAGGACGTCACCTTCCTCACCGGCTTCAGCTATGCCGGCCAGGGCGTCAACACCGCGCAGGCCTTCATCTCGCTGAAGGACTGGTCCGAGCGCGGCAAGCACGACAGCGCCGCGGCGCTGGTCGCCGACATCAACCGCGATCTCGCCTCGCTGCGCGATGCCAAGATCACCGCGCTGCAGCCGCCGCCGATCGACAATCTCGGCAACTCCTCCGGCTTCAGCTTCCGCCTGCAGGACCGCGGCCAGAAGGGCTACACCGCGCTCGTTGCGGCTGCGGACCAGCTGATCGCGGAAGCCAATGCCAGCCCGGTGCTGCAGAAGGTCTATGTCGAGGGCCTGCCGCAGGGACCTCAGGTCAATCTGATGATCGACCGCGAGAAGGCCGGCGCCTTCGGCGTCACCTTCGAGGACATCAACAACACGATCTCGACCAATCTCGGCTCGAACTACGTGAACGATTTCCCCAATCGCGGCCGCATGCAGCGCGTCGTGGTGCAGGCCGACCGCATCAGCCGCATGAATGCGGACGACATCCTCAACTACAGCGTCAAGAACGCCAAGGGCCAGCTGGTGCCGTTCTCGTCGTTCGCGACCATCCAGTGGGCCAAGGGACCCACCCAAATCGCGGGCTTCAACTACTATCCGGCCATCCGCATCTCCGGCGAGGCGAAGCCAGGCTTCACCTCGGGCGATGCGCTCAACGAGATGGAGCGCCTGGCGGCCAAGCTGCCGCGCGGCTTCGGCTATGAATGGACCGGACAGTCGCTGCAGGAGAAGCTGTCGGGCTCGCAGGCGCCGCTACTGCTCGGCCTGTCGGCGCTGGTCGTGTTCCTCTGCCTCGCCGCGCTGTATGAGAGCTGGACGATTCCGCTCGCGGTGCTGCTCACCGTGCCGCTCGGCATTCTCGGCGCCGTGGTGGCGGCCAATCTGCGCGGGCTCTCGAACGACGTCTACTTCACGGTGGCGCTGATCACGATCATCGGCCTCGCCGCCAAGGACGCGATCCTGATCATCGAGTTCGCCAAGGATCTGCGCGCCCATGGCAAGCCGCTGGTCGAGGCGACCGTCGAGGCGTGCTCGCTGCGCTTCCGTCCGATCATCATGACCGGCCTCGCCTTCGTCTGCGGCGTGCTGCCGATGTCGATGGCCACAGGCGCCGGCGGCGCTAGCCAGCAGGCGCTCGGCACCAACGTGATGGGCGGCATGATCGCGGTGGTGATCCTGGCGCTCTTGATGGTGCCGGTGTTCTTCGTCTCGGTGCAGCGCGTGCTGGCGGGCGATCGGGAGAAGGCGCCAGCGGCAGAGCGCGAGGCATATGGGCCGCCGGCGCCGGTGAAGTCGTAGCTGATTACGATCGCAATAGCTCGCTCGGCCGATTGAGCCACGATCTCGCCATGCGATCGGTGCGCTCCCCTCCCCCTTGCGGGGAGGGGTCGGGGGTGGGGGTCTCCGAATTCCGCTCGATGTGATGAAATCCATTTCCATCACACGGGCACTCGATCCGGGTGAGCGAGAACGGACCCGTCTGCTCTTCCGTTGGCGCACGAAGATGTGTGCCTTCCACGACATTCGGGGTTCGCGGACCCCCACCCCCGACCCCTCCCCGCAAGGGGGAGGGGAGCGCACCGCGGGTGCCGCGACATGGTGCTTCAATCCGCGTCACTGGAGTTCCCGAGGCGACGCATGTATGCTCCGCCGACATGTAACGGGTACGGCATGTCGATGCTCTCTCGCAAATCTGCTCTTGCCTTCGCGCTCGCTGGCCTCTGCTTCGGCGGCCATGCGGCTCTCGCCCAATCCGGTCCTGTCAAATACTGGCTGCCAAGCTGGCCGATCGGCTTCAGCACCGATCCCGGCGTCGTGCAGAGCCTCGACTCCTACAGCAATGTCCCGGGGTTTACGACGACTGGCAGCAACAGCGGCTTCTTTGCGCGAAGCTACAGCGTGACGAACAATTGGGCGGCGCTCTCGGGCGTCGGCCTGGCCTCCAACATCGCCAACCGCTACGGCGGGCTGGGGTCTTACACCACCGAAGGCGCGCAATACGGCTACACCTTCAAGAGCGGCGTCAGCTTCTACGGCGGCTTCGACACCTTGAAATACAATCCCGGTCTCGGCGGCCCGTTCGCGACCTTCGATGGCCGCTCGAGCTCGACGCCCGCTTACGCCATCAATGGCGGTGTCGAATTCAAGCCGACGTCCAACATCAGCCTGTCGCTCGGCTTCAGCTATGCCGGCCAGTCGTCCGACCGCGTCGACAGCGACATCAACTCGCCGGCCTTGCCCGGCGCGACGCCGCAGGCGTTCATCAGCGGGCGCAGGTAGCTATAGGACATTCATCGTGGCGCGGCTTTTCGCGCCTCGGATTTGGCCCGCTCCCGGGCGTCGCGGTACCAGCGTTGCTTTTCCTCCGGGCAATATAAGGCCTGCCAAGCCGGGGCAGTAAACTTGCCGTAGAGAGTCTTGCGAACCGACAATGTGTTTGTGTCGATCCTCTTCAGCAGCATGACTTCCCTGAATTTGCGTTCGTAAGGATGAGGATCGCCAAGCGAGATAGCCAGATTGTAGTCGTCACAGATGAGGCTCAATCGGATCGCGCCGGGCGCCGTATCCGTGAGCTTGGCGATCTTGCAAATTCGCTCATTGCTCAAGATGGCCTTTTTGGAGAGTTCGAGGATGAAATCTCCGAACTCGCCACATACCTCGTCGAAATTGTTGTCAGGGGCGGCATAGGTGCCGTCCGGCGGGCGCCAAGTTTCGGTCGGTCTTTGAAGAATATCCTGACCTTGAGCGAGTGCCGAGCCAAGGAAGCAGAAAGCGGCCGCAATGCTCGCGGACACCACCGAACTGGCGACTCCATGCACCATCTTGTGGGATCCCTCACCGGCGCAGCATTTCGTCCGCGGATCGATTCCAGGCCGATCCTGGCCGTCGCCGAATCGAGCTAACCCGCGGCCTTCAGCACCTTCACCATCTCGCGGTGAATGATCTCATTGCCGCACACGACGTGCCCCGTCGCCAGCGCATCTTCCTTGCCGTCGATGCCCGACACGGTGCCGCCGGCCTCGCGCACCATGATCATGCCGGCGGCGATGTCCCAGGGCTGCAGGTCGCGTTCCCAATAGGCGTCGAAGCGGCCGGCGGCGACGAAGGCGAGGTCGAGCGAGGCGGCGCCGAAGCGGCGCAGGCCTGCGACCTTGACCTGCAGCGAGGTCATCTCGCGCAGGAACAGCTGGTGGTCGCCGCGGCCGATATGCGGCAGGCCGCAGGCGATGACGCATTCATGCAGCTGCTTGCGCGCGGCGACGCGCAGCCGCTGGTCGTTGAGGAACGCGCCCTTGCCGCGCTCGGCGATGTACAGCTCGTCATTGGCCGGATTGTAGATCACGCCGGCGATCACGGTGTCCTCGCGCTGGAGCGCGATGGAGATCGCGAATTGCGGGATGCCGTGCAGGAAGTTGGTGGTGCCGTCGAGCGGATCGACGATCCAGGTGTGCGACTTGTCGCTGCCTTCGCGCTTGCCGCCTTCCTCGCCGAGAAAACCATAGCCGGGACGCGCCTTGGAGAGGTCCTCGTACAGCATCTCCTCGGCCTTCTTGTCGGCGCGCGAGACGAAATTGGCGGGTCCCTTCAGCGACACCTGGAGGTGCTCGATCTCGCCGAGGTCGCGCTTGAGGTTGCGGCCGGCGCGGCGCGCGGCCTTGACCATGACATTGATGAGGGCGGAATGAATCATGTGCTCGATGCGCTGGTCTGGTCGCACCTTGCGGTGCGCGCCTTGCCGGTAGCGGGGGGCGGAGGCGGATGAAAATGGGGTGGCTGTGGGTGCCCTGAAGGGGCGGCCGCGTCAAGGCCGGAAGCGGCGGATCACTTGATGGTGCCGAGCCAGCGCTTGGCGGCCTGCTCGCCCTTGGCGCGGTCCTCGGGCGGCATGTCGGCGAATTTCTCGTCGAGCTTGGGGTCGCCCTTGCCGGCGGTCTTAGCCACCAGGTGCCATTTGTAGGCCTCGACCTTGTCCATCTGGGTCGCGATTCCATACAGCAGCACCCAGGCCAGCCGGTTCTGGGCCACCGGGCTGTTCTGACGGGCCGCCCGTCGCAGCAGCGCGATGGCCGCCGGCTGGTTCTTCGGGACGCCGGTGCCGTTGAACAGCGCGATGGCATATTCGACTTCGGCGTCGACATTGTCAGCGATCGCTGCCGCCTGCAGCAGGCGGGCGGCCTTTTCGAGGTCCTGCGGAACGCCGGTTCCTTCCTTGTAGAAGGTTGCCAGCGCATATTGCGCCTCCGGATTGCCGGCATCCGCCGCCATGCGCAGCAGCTCGGCCGAGCGCTTCAGGTCCTGCGGCAGGGTCTGGCCGTCGAGATAGAGCAGCGCCAGGTTATACGCCGCCTTGGGCTCGCCGAGCTTCGCTGCGGAGGCCAGCAGCTTGACCGCTTCCGGCTTGTCGACCGGGCCGCCGCGTCCCGCCAGCCGCATCATCGCCAGCGCGAACATCGCCTCGCGGTCACCGGCCTCGGCGGCGCGCTTGTACCAGATCGCCGCCTTCTCATAGTCGCGGCGGATGCCCTGGGCATTCTCATAGAGCTGGCCGAGCATCGCCATCGCCTTGGGATCGCCAGCCTGCGCGCGCGGCGTGGCGAGGTCGAAGGCGGTTTTGTACTGGCCGCGCTGATAGGCGCCGTAGACGACATCGACGTTCGGGTCATTGGCGGATGGCTGCGCCGTGGCGGCCGGCGTAGGCGCGGCCGGCTTGGCCGACGGGGCAGGGGCGGGGCTCGCCTTTTTCGCGGCAGGGGCCGGCGCCGGCGGCTTCGGCTTCTCCGCGGCCTTGTCGGCGGGGCGCTCGGCCGGCTTGGGCTTTTCGGCGGGCTGCTGAACCGCGGGAGGCGTCAGCGAGATCTGCGCATGTGCGCCCGTCGTCGCTACCGCGAACGCAGCAACAAGACATTTCAGGCGCAGCTTCGTCATGGGCGGCGGTCAGCTCTGCCCGGCCACGGCGACCGGCGCGGCCGCATGGGCGTTCCGGATCACGGTGCCGATCTCGGCCAGCGCCGCGGCAGGCCCGCGGGCGTCGTTCCAGACGAGGTCGTCGACCAGCACGAAGTCCGCTCCGGCCGCGACGAAATCGGCGGCTTCCTTCAGCGAGATCGCGTAGCCGACGCAGGGCGGCTCGAACAGCTCGGCCCACCAGGCCAGCCGCTCGTTGACCGCATCCGGCGACGGCCGCCGGCCGTGCGCATCGCGCTCGCCGAACAGCACGTAATCGGCGCCGAGCTCGCCCGCGCGCATCGAATCATGCCGCGTCGACAGGCCGCCGCCGCCGGCGATGCGGTCCGGCTTCAGACCCGGCAAGGCCTCCTCCAGGGCGGCGATGCCGGTCAGATGTGCCCCATCCGCCCCGGCGCGGGCGACAATGTCGGGATGGCCGTCGATCAGCAGGGCAGCGCCGGTGCCCTGGATCGCGGGCGCCAGCGCCTTGACCGTCGTGATCATGCTGCGGGGGTCACTCTCCTTCAGCCGCACCAGCACCGCGGCCACGTCGGCGCTGGCGAGGATCGCCGGCAGGCTGGCGGCAAGGGCCGCCGCGTCGGTGACGACGGGCGTCGCGAGATAGAGGCGCGGCTCGGGCCGCGCGGATGTGGTCTTGGCGGTCACTTATGCAGCCTCGTGCTCGAGCGCCGGCGTCCATTGGCCGAGGCTCGCCTTCGCGTTCATGCGGGCGCGGTGGGTGAAGGCGCGCTGGCCCGCGGAGGCATTCTCGGCCTTGCCCGACCAGGCGCGCTGAGGCGCGGCCTGCAGCGCGCGGCCATAGGAGAAGGTGAGCTTCCACGGCAACGGATCCCGCCGGTTCATCGCATCGAGATGGGCCGTGGCCTGCGCCTCGGTCTGTCCACCGGACAGGAAGGCGATCCCGGGCACCGCTGTGGGCACGCACTCCTTGAGCAGCCGGATGGTCTTTTCCGCCACTTCTGCCACGTCGGCCTGCTCGGGGCATTTCTGGCCGGAGACCACCATGTTGGGCTTCAGGATCATGCCTTCCAGCGCGACCCTTTGCAGGCGCAGTTCACCGAACACCTCGTTCAGAACGCGGCGCGAGACATCGAAGCAGCGATCGACGGTGTGATCGCCGTCCATTAGCACCTCGGGCTCGACGATCGGCACGAGACCGGCGGCCTGGCACAGCGCCGCGTAGCGGCCGAGCGCATGTGCATTGACATGAACGGCGGTCATCGAAGGCAGCGTGTCCTTGTCGATCTCGATCACGGCCCGCCATTTGGCGAAGCGCGCGCCTAGCGCGTAGTACGCTTGCAGCCGATCCGCAAGCCGGTCGAGGCCGACCGTGACAGTCTCGCCCGGGCAGGCGGGCAGCGGCTGGGTGCCCTCGTCGACCTTGATGCCGGGAATGCTGCCGGCGCGCTTGATCAGCTCGACTAGCGGTGTGCCGTCGGCGGCCTCCTGGCGGATCGTCTCGTCATAGAGAATGACGCCGGAGATCGAGGCCATGCCCTCGCTGCGAAACAGCATCTCGCGATAGTCGCGACGGCTCTGCTCGGTCGACTCGACGTGGATGGCATCGAAGCGCTTCTTGATCGTCCCCGTCGATTCATCGGCGGCGAGGATACCCTTGCCGGGCGCGACCATGGCAAGGGCGGTGGTGTTCAGTGCGGAGAGATTCATGCGTGGCTCCAGACACCTGCCCTGCCCATCAAAATAGACGGTTCTCGGGCGGTTGCCGAGCAAACATTGGCCGCAGGTAAGGCAGCCTCTCGGAGAGGTGAAGGAGAGGTTGCTTATTTACGCAATCTCTCACCTCCGCGGCGGTCTGCTCCCCTCCCCCTTGCGGGGAGGGGTCGGGGGTGGGGGACTCCGGGCGCTGAATTCAGTGAGATGCGACGAGAATCCTCAGCGGTCCAACCGTCGAATGCTCGCGAAGTACGATCACGCCTCAATACCACTCATCGGAGCCCGATGGACCTAAGCGCAACATCGAACCCATTACTGATAGTCCGACTCGGGGACCCCCACCCCCGACCCCTCCCCGCAAGGGGGAGGGGAGCTCACTGCCGTTGCGGCGACGACCGCGACTCTCAACGATGCATGCGCGAACGATGCGAGTGGCGCGAGCGATGCGCTCACGCCACCTTTGGATCGAGCTCGCCCTTGGCGTAGCGCTTGGCCATTTCCGCGGTGGTCAATACGCGCTTGATCTTGCCGGCTTGGCCCGCGGTGTTGAACTCCTCGAAGCGCTGCTTGCAGAGCTTGGTCATCGCTTCCATCGCCGGCTTCAGGTACTTGCGCGGATCGAACTCTTCCGGGTGCTGCGACAGCACCTTGCGGATCTGGCCGGTCATCGCCATGCGGTTGTCGGTGTCGATGTTGATCTTGCGCACACCGTTCTTGATGCCGCGCTGAATCTCGGCGACCGGCACGCCCCAGGTCGGCTTCATCTTGCCGCCGAAGGAGTTGATGATCTCCTGCAGGTCCTGCGGCACCGACGATGAGCCGTGCATCACGAGATGCGTGTTCGGCAGCTTGCGGTGGATCTCCTCGATCACGTTCATGGCGAGGATGTCGCCGTCCGGCTTGCGCGTGAACTTGTAGGCGCCATGCGAGGTGCCCATGGCGATCGCGAGCGCGTCGACCTTGGTCTCCTGAACGAACTTCACGGCCTCGTCGGGATTGGTCAGCAGCTGGTCGTGCGACAGCTTGCCCTCGGCGCCGTGGCCGTCTTCCTTGTCGCCCATGCCGGTCTCGAGCGAGCCGAGCACGCCGAGCTCGCCCTCGACCGAGATGCCGCCGAGATGCGCCATCGTCGTCACGGTCCTGGTGACGCCGACATTGTACTCCCAGTCGCCGGGGGTCTTGCCGTCGGCCTTCAGCGAGCCGTCCATCATCACCGAGGTGAAGCCGGACTGGATCGCGGTCATGCAGGTCGCCGGCTCGTTGCCGTGGTCGAGATGCACGCAAATCGGGATCTGCGGATAGATCTCGGTCAGCGCGTCCATCATGTGCTTGAGCATGACGTCGTTGGCATAGGCGCGGGCGCCGCGCGAGGCCTGGATGATGACCGGCGACTCCGTCGAGCTCGCCGCTTCCATGATGGCCAGCGCCTGTTCCATGTTGTTGATGTTGAAGGCCGGGACGCCGTAATCGTGCTCCGCCGCGTGATCGAGCAATTGACGCAACGTAATACGAGCCATGGCTGGAACTCCCTGATGAAGAATTGGACCGTGCGGCGGCTGACGCACGCCTCGAAATCGCTGCACCGTGCATAACGCGGTGGTGAACGGAATCCAAGGGTGGCGGCGACGCAGCCGGGACAAGCAAGTGCTTGGGCGTTGTTTAGGTTAGCAGCGAGAGCGTATTCTGTCGGCTGACAACGCCATGGGGGCGAGCGCTGGTCTTGGCAGTTCAGCTCTTCCTGGCTTCGAGAGCCGCCATGCGCTCTTCAACCGCGCTGACCCGCTCGTCGAAATCACTCGCCGCGGCGCGCATCATCACCAGCATGCCAGCGGAATCGCGGCGCTGTTTGCGGATTAAAGTCTCCAGGGCGTCGAGCCGCTTTTCTGTCGATTCTCTAAACGAGCCGAGCTCCGATCGAAACTCCGCTCGGAGCGCAACGATGCTCTCCTGGATCTTGATCAGGATCTGCTGGACAGCGTCTGTCGGGGTCTCGGCCATGGGTGGAACATAACAGAAACATCCATGGCCGACAAGCTCAGAGTCTCAGGCTTTCAGCACCTCAACGCCGGGCAGCGGCTTGCCTTCCATCCATTCGAGGAAGGCGCCGCCTGCGGTCGAGACGTAGCTGAAATCGCCGGCCACGCCGGCCTGGTTGAGGGCCGCGACGGTGTCGCCGCCGCCGGCCACCGAGATCAGCTTCTTGGCCTTGGTGCGCTCCGCCGCGTGCTTGGCGGCGACCATCGTGCCTCGGTCGAATGGCGTCAGCTCGAAGGCGCCGACCGGACCGTTCCAGACCAGGGTCGCGGCGTCATCGATCGCGGCATGGATGCGCGCGGTCGATTGCGGGCCGACGTCGAGGATCATGCTGTCAGGCGGGATCGCGTCGAGGCCGTAGGCGAACGACGGCGAGTTGGCCGCGAAGTGGAACGACACGGTGGCGTCGACGGGCAGGATGATGGCGCAGTTCGACGCCTCCGCCTTGTCCATGATCCGCAGTGCGGTGGCGGCGAGATCCTTCTCGGCCAGCGACTTGCCGATCTGCACGCCCTGCGCATGCAGGAAGGTGTTGGCCATGCCGCCGCCGATGACGAGCGCGTCGACCTTGGTGACGAGGTTCTCCAGGAGGTCGATCTTGGTCGAGACTTTGGCGCCGCCGACGATCGCGATCACCGGCTTGGCGGGCCGGCCCAGCGCCTTCTCGAGCGCGTCGAGCTCGGCCTGCATGGTGCGGCCGGCATAGGCCGGCAGCTTGTGGCCGAGGCCCTCAGTCGAGGCGTGGGCGCGGTGCGCGGCCGAGAACGCGTCGTTGACCCAGATGTCACCGAGCTTGGCGAGCTCGGCGACGAAGGCCGGATCGTTCTTCTCTTCCTCTTTGTGGAAGCGGGTGTTCTCAAGGCACAGCACATCGCCGTCTTTCATCGCGGCGATCGCGTTTGCCGCCGGCTCGCCGATGCAATCATCGGCGAAGGCGACCGGGCGCTTGATCACTTGCGACAGCGCCGCCGCGACGGGCTTCAGCGAGTCCTTGGCGTCGCGGCCCTTCGGCCGGCCGAAATGCGCGAGCAGGATGACCTTGCCGCCCTTGGTCGCCATCTCGTTGATGGTCGGCGCGACGCGCTCCAGGCGCGTGGCGTCGGTGACGTGGCCATTCTCCATGGGCACGTTGAGATCGACGCGCAGCAGCACGCGCTTGCCTTTGACATCGACGTCATCGAGGGTTCGGAATTGGGTCATTGAAGCCACCGTAATACGAGGGACTCATCAGCGGTGATTAAATCCGTCGGTGTTCTCCGGCGGACTGCCTTCCGGTTTGGTCGTCACCCGCATGCCCTGGCGGAAGCCATAGGCGATCAAGCCGATCAGCAGCAGTACGCCGGGGATGCCGAGCCAATTTGGAAGGGTCATGTCGCTTCCTCGGAACGTCATTCCGGGGCGATGCGAAGCATCGAACCCGGAATCTCGAGATTCCGGGTCTGGTCCTTCGGACCATCCCGGAATGACGATCGAGAATGCAGTTACAGCAGCTTGCCCATCGCGACGGCCGTGTCGGCCATGCGGTTCGAGAAGCCCCACTCGTTGTCGTACCAGGACATCACGCGCACGAGGTTGCCGTTCATGACCTTGGTCTGGTCCATATGGAACGTCGAGGAGTGCGGGTCGTGGTTGAAGTCGATCGAGACGTTCGGCGCGGTGGTGTAGCCGAGCACGCCCTTGAGCTCCTGCTCGGCGGCGCGCTTGATCGCCTCGTTGATCTCCTTCGGCTCGGTGTTGCGCTTGGCGACGATCTTGAGGTCGACCACCGAGACGTTCGGCGTCGGCACGCGGATGGCGACGCCGTCGAGCTTGCCCTTGAGCTCCGGCAGCACCAGGCCGATCGCCTTGGCGGCGCCGGTCGAGGTCGGGATCATCGACATCGCCGCCGCGCGGCCGCGATAGAGATCCTTGTGCATCGTGTCGAGCGTCGGCTGGTCGCCGGTGTAGGCGTGGATCGTGGTCATGAAGCCGGTCTCGATGCCGACGGTGTCGTTCAGCACCTTGGCGACCGGCGCCAGGCAGTTGGTGGTGCACGAGCCGTTCGAGACGACGAGATGATCCTTCGTCAGCGTCGTGTGGTTGACGCCGTAGACGATGGTGGCGTCGGCGCCGTCGGCCGGGGCCGAGACCAGCACGCGCTTGGCGCCGGCGGTCAGATGCGCGGAAGCCTTGTCCTTGGAGGTGAAGATGCCGGTGCATTCCAGCGCGATGTCGACGCCGAGGTCCTTCCACGGCAGCTTCGACGGATCACGCTCGGCGGTGACCTTGATCTTGCCGCTGCCGATATCGATGCTGTCGCCGTCGACCGTCACGGTGTGGGGGAAACGGCCGTGCACGCTGTCGAAGCGCAGCAGGTGGGCATTGGTCTCGACCGGGCCGAGATCGTTGATGCCGACCACCACGATGTCCTTGCGACCCGATTCCGCGATGGCGCGCAGAACGTTGCGGCCGATGCGGCCAAACCCGTTGATCCCGACCCGGACTGCCATGTTCGTCTCCTTCAATGACGTTTCTCGTCCCCCGCAGCCGCCCCTGGCGAAGGGCTCTACGAGGGTTTGGACCTGGTGACGCCCGGTTCTGCCGGGCGGGAGCGGACGATATGCGCCTTTCGTAGTCCTTTTTTTGCGTCCGCTCAACCGTCGCGAATCAGTTGGCCGCGCGGGGCTCTCGATGTGGTGAACCGCCGCGCGATGTCTGGGATGCTTTACGCCAGCCGTTGCACCGCCGCCTCGACGGCCGCCTCGGCGGTGATGCCGAAATGCTTGTAGAGCTCCTTGGCGGGACCGCTCTCGCCGAATGAATGCATGCCGATGAAGATGCCGTCCTGGCCGATCACGGCGTCCCAGCCCCAGCGCACCGCGGCTTCGATCGCGATCTTGACCGGCGCGTTGCCGATGATCTTGGCCTTCGCCTCGGCCGGCTGCTCCAGCAGCAGCTCCAGCGACGGCACCGACACGACGCGGGCGGGGATGCCGCGCTCGGCGAGCTGCTTCTGCGCGGCGACCGCAATCTCGACCTCGGAGCCGGTCGCGAACAGCGACACCTTGGCCTCGCCCTGGGCTGCGACCAGCTCATAGCCGCCATGGCTGCAGGGATTGTCGGCGGGGGCATTGGTGCGCAGCTGCGGCAGGTTCTGCCGCGTCAGCGCCAGCACCGTGGGGCCGTTGGTGCGGTTGAGCGCCAGCTCCCAGCATTCTGCGGTCTCGACCGCGTCGGCCGGGCGGAACACGCGCATGTTCGGGATCGCACGCAGCGCCGCGAGATGCTCGACCGGCTGGTGCGTCGGGCCGTCCTCGCCCAGGCCGATCGAATCGTGCGTCAGCACGTAGACGACGCCCGCGCCCATCATCGCCGACAGCCGCATCGCACCGCGGGCGTAGTCCGAGAACACCAGGAAAGTGGCGCCGTTCGGCGCGAAGCCGCCATGCAGGAAGATGCCGTTCATGGCCGCGGCCATGCCGTGTTCGCGGATGCCGTAATGGATGAAGCGGCCCTTCGGCGTCTTGGCCGAGAACGAGGTGGCCGATTTCGCCTTGTTGTTGTTGGAGCCGGTGAGGTCGGCGGAGCCGGCCACGAATTCGAACGGCATCGCCGCCGCGATCACTTCGATCGCCGCTTCCGACGATTTGCGAGTGGCGATGTTGAGCGGATTTTCCAGCAGCGCCTTCTTGTGGTCCTTCAGCGCCTTTGCCAGCGCGGCGGGCCGCTCGTGGCGCAGCCGGCGCTCGAACTCGGCGCGCTTGCGCGGGCCCATGTCGGCAAGCCGCGTCTCCCACTCGGTCCGCGCAGCCGCGCCGCGGCGGCCGGCCTCGCGCCAGGCGGCGAGCACGTCGTCGGGCACGGAGAACGGCTCCTGCGAAATGCCGAGCTTCTCCTTGGCGCCCTTCAGCTCCTCGGCGCCGAGCGCCTCGCCATGCACCTTCGAGGTGCCGGCCTTGGTCGGCGCGCCGTAGCCGATCGTGGTCTTGCAGGCGATCAGCGACGGCTTCGAGGACTTCTGTGCCCGCGCGATCGCCGCGGCAATCGCCTCCGGGTCATGGCCGTCGATCAGCTCGGCGGCCCAGCCGCACGCCTTGAAGCGCTTCACCTGGTCGACGGAGTCGGCGATCGACAGCGGGCCGTCGATCGAGATGCCGTTGTCGTCCCACAGCACGATCAGCTTGTTGAGCTTCCAGTGCCCGGCCATCGCAATCGCTTCCTGGGAGATGCCCTCCATCAGGTCGCCGTCGGAGGCCAGCACGTAGGTGTGATGGTCGACGATCTTCTTGCCGTACTCCGCCTGCAGCATCTTCTCGGCCAGCGCCATGCCGACCGCGGTGGAAATGCCCTGGCCGAGCGGGCCGGTGGTGGTCTCGATGCCCTTGGTGCGGAAATTCTCCGGATGGCCCGGCGTGAGCGAATCGACCTGGCGGAAGCGCTTGATCTGGTCGAGCGTCATCTCCTCGTTGCCGGTCAGATACAGCAGCGCGTAGAGCAGCATGGAGCCGTGGCCGGCCGACAGCACGAAGCGGTCGCGGTCCGGCCAGGCGGGCGCGGCCGCATCATATTTCAGCACGCGGGTGAACAGCACGGTGGCGACGTCGGCGGCACCCATCGGCAGGCCGGGATGACCCGATTTCGCCTTTTCGACGGCGTCCATTGCGAGCGCGCGGATGGCATTGGCCATGCGGGAGTGATCGACCTGCGTCATGCTGGAATCCGTCCAAACGTGAAATGCTGATGACAGGAGAGCCGCCGGTATCGCTGGCGGGCCGGGATTTTGCGGCTGATTAGCACCTCAGTTCCGGGAATCAAAGGCAATGCAACGTCCCGGGCGTCCCAAAAGTTGCTTAGTAGTGCATAGTTTCGGCCGAGCGTTGCGCTTGGCTCGCCCAGCACGTAAGATTCTCCTCCTAAGCGCTTGCCGGACAGCGGCTTTTGTCGCAATCCGGGCGTGGTGGAAGGGCCTCGCATCCGTGTCATGAACGATCACCCTGCCAATCTTGCCGGCCAGGTGGAACCCGGCGCTGCCGATCTGGAGGCGGCGACGCGGCGCCTCATGACGGCGCTCGACGCGCTGGAGAGTGCGGTCGAGCGGCGGCGCGAGGCCGATCGCGACGAGGATGAGCTTGCGACGCGGATCCAGGCACTCGGCGCCGACCGCTCGCGCCTCGCCGACGAGCTCGACGGTTCCCTGATGAAGACGCGCCGGCTGGAGCGCACCAACCGCGAGATCGCCGAGCGCCTCGACACCGCGATCGGCACCATCCGCGCGGTGCTCAATGGCGCCGGCCAGGACGGCGCCGAAGACGACGAGGATGACGAATGAGCCACATCAACGTCACCATCAACGGCCGCCAATACCGCATGGCCTGCGAGGAGGGCCAGGAGCTGCGGCTGCTCAAGCTCGCCGAGAGTCTCGAGACGCGCATCACCAATCTGCGCGGCAAGTTCGGCGAGATCGGCGACGCGCGGTTGACGGTGATGGCCGCGCTCACCGTCTGCGACGAACTGATCGACGCCAATCAGCGCGTGCAGACATTGGAGCAGGAGCTCGAAAGCCTGCGCAACGTCCGCAGCCAGTCCGCCGACCGCGCCCGCGCCACGCAGGTCGCGGTGGCGAAGGCCCTGAACGCCGCGGCCGAGCGCATCGAGCGTACGACGCAGGTGCTGAACCGCACCATCGGTGGTGGGGTGGCGATCGGGTAGGGCAGGCGAACTAATAAATTCTGGTTTTGCGCGATCTCTGTCGACTTGCTCCGTCATTGCGAGCGCAGCGAAGCAATCCAGGGCCGAGCAAGGACTCTGGATTACTTCGCAGCGCTCGCAATGACGATCGTAGTCAGAGCTGCGCCTCGATCGCTGCCTTGTCGATGACCGACCACACTTGCGCGATCCTGCCATCGCGGAATTCGTAGAACACGTTCTCGCTGAAGGCGACGCGCCGGCCGTTCACGGGCAGGCCGAGGAATTCGCCCTTCGGCGTGCAGTCGAAGTCCAGCCGGCTCGCGATGCGCGGCGGGTCGGACAGCAGCAGGCCGATGTTGAAGCGGAGATCGGGAATGTCGGCGAAGTTGCCGATCAGCATGTCGCGATAGCCGGTCAGTCCGAGCTCTCGGCCATTGTGGATGACGCGCTCATGCACGAAATCGCCAAGCGCCGGCCAGGCCTGCGCATTCAGGCAGACGATATAGGCGCGATAGTGATTGGCGAGCTCGGCTGCGGTCATCGGCTGCGCTTCATTCGGAACGAGAATGGGCCAACCTCTCGCAAGGGCAACGGTTCCGGGGACGTGATCAGAGACCTTCCAGGATCAGTGCGATCAGCTCCAACGGAAATGCTGCGGCCAGCGCGCCGATGACCAGGCCGACAAGGCCCAGCACCACCGCGCCGATCCAGCCGCCGGAGTGAAGGCCAACGGCGACGCCCACGAATGCTCCGGTGGCCACCGCACACACAGCCCAGATCGCGTGAACGACCCGTCCGATCGCCTTCAGCATGCGTGACCTCGCGTAGCAGCGGGCCTCACCCGTCCCCCAATCATGGGTCTTGCCACACGGCGATTGTGCAGCAGCGAATGCGATCACATCGGCGCGATGCGTCGTGTTGCGAGCGCTTGTCGTTCGCTGCGTGCTGCCCTACTCCTTAGGCAGGCGGACATCGTCGAATCCCGTGACCACAAGCGGGATCGTGTCCGCCTCAGGGAGGTGCTCTTGAACAGACTGATCCTCGCGGCGGCCGCCGCGGCCGTCACCGCGCTCGCCACGCCGCTCGCCGCCGCGCCGCTGCCCGAAGCCAAACCGGACGAGGTCGGCTTTTCGCAATCCGGCCTTGCCCGCATGGACGATTTCTTCGCCCGCGAGATCGCGGCCAAGCGTGTGCCCGGCGCGGTCGTCGCGATCGCCCGTGACGGCAGACTGGTGCACTACAAGGCCTATGGCCAGCTCGATCCGGTCAAGGGCACGCCGATGCCGCTGGACGCGATCTTCGCGCTGGCGTCGATGACCAAGCCGATGGCGGCGGTGGCGGGGCTCACCCTGATGGAGCAGGGCAGGCTGCCGCTGCAGGCGAAGCTCGCCGACTACTATCCCGCGTTCGCCGACATGAAGGTCGGCGTGGTGCAGGAGAACGGCGCGCTGCAAATGGTGCCGCAGGCGAGGCCGATCCTGATCCACGATCTCTATCGCCACACCTCGGGCCTGATGTATGGCGGCCGGCCCGACAGCGCGAGCCCCGTGGCGCGGCTCTATCCAGACGGCATCGCGCCGGCGATCGAGGGCGACACCCAGGCCTTCATCGAGCGCCTGACCAAACTGCCGCTGGCGCATCAGCCGGGGACGCAGTTCGAATATGGCTTCTCGATCGACGTGCTCGGCGCCGTCGTCGAGAAGGTCAGCGAGCAGCGGCTCGGCGAATATCTGTCGAACAACGTCTGGAAGCCGCTCGGCATGCAGGACGCGACGTTCGCGCCGACAGACGCCCAGCGGCCGCGTCTGGCGCGGCCGTTCCCGAACGATCCGCTGACCGGCAAACCGCAGGCGATCAGGCTTCTGGATGTCACGACCAAGTCGGACTGCGGCGGCGCCTGCTCGTTCGCCACCATCGGCGACTACATCCGCTTCGGCCAGATGCTGCTCAATGGCGGCGAGCTCGATGGCGCGCGGATCCTCAGCCCGAAGACGGTACACCACATGACCTCGAACCATCTCGGGCCCGAGATCAAGAACACGGTGGCCAACATCGAGCCGCATCGCGCCGGCTTCGGCTTTGGACTGAGCGTCGCCGTGCGGACCAGCGAAGGCCTGTCGGCGGTGCCCGGCAATCCCGGCGAGTTCAGCTGGAATGGCGCCTTCGGCACGCAGTTCTTCTGCGATCCCAAGGAGCGGCTCGTGGTGGTGGTCGGCACGGCCGCTCCCGGCGATCTGCGCAAATATTATCGCGAGCAGGTGCAGGACATCGTCTACGGCGCCATGGTAAAGTAGCGCATGCTCACCGTACATCATCTCGGCAAGTCCCAATCCGAACGCATCGTCTGGCTCTGCGAGGAGCTGGAGATTTCCTACGAGTTGAAATGCTACACGCGCGACGCCAGGACCATCCTGGCGCCGGCGGAGTACAAGGCGCTGCATCCGATCGGCGCCGCGCCGGTCATCACCGATGGTGATCTCGTGCTCGCCGAATCCGGCGCCGTGGTCGAGTACATCCTCGCGAAATACGGCCAGGGCCGGCTGCGGCCGGGGCCCGAGGATGCGAACTTCGCGGCGTATCTCTATTGGTTCCACTTCGCCAACGGCACGTTGCAGGCCGCGATGGGGCGCGTGATGATCCTCAACCGGCTCAACCTGCCGGACGACAATCCGCTGCTCGGCGCCATGCGCGCACGGCTCGGCCTCGCCTTCGCCGCCGTCGAGACCCGCTGCGGCGAGGCCGACTATCTCGCGGGCGACGCGCTCACCGCCGCTGACATCATGTCGGTGTTCTCACTCACCACCATGCGCTACTTCCTGCCCTACGATCTCGGACCCTATCCCAACATCCGCGCCTACCTGTCGCGGATCGCCGCCCGCCCGGCCTATCAGCGGGCGATGGCGAAGGGTGACCCGGGGATGGAGTTGCTGTTGAGCTGATCGAGCACGGCCGCACCTCGCTTCTGCACGGCGACTATCTGTGACTCTTTCTTGCAGGGCGACGCAGAGCGCGGCACGACCGGTCAGCTCCCTCTCCCCGTGAAGAACGGGGAGAGGGAGCTGACTGCCCGAGCCGCTGTCACCGTCTACTCTTCACTTCTGCCGCTTGCGGCTCCATTCCAGGAATGAGCGGTACAGCTCCTCCTTCTCGGCCTTGGAGGTCGGCGCCTTCGCCTGCGACGCCAGAAACGCCTCGAAGCGCTCCTGCTGCGCGAGGCTGCCGGGCGCGGCCGGGGTGAGGCCGACATCGGCTTCCTTTCGCATCCGCTCCAGCACGATGTCGACATAGGGATAGCGCTGCCAGCCCGGCACCTGCGCCTCGAGATTGAGGTCCTTCCAGCCGGGATGGAACGGCGGCTGCTGCAGCCGCGCGAGGTTGGTGAACAGCGTGTCGACGAAGCGGTTGACGCGGTCGGCGCGGTCGCTGCCGGGCTTCCAATTGTACACCGCCAGCACCGAGGGGACGGCGATGGTCTCCACCGCGGTGTCCGGCGCCACCAGCCCGGGATAAGTCTCCGCCTTGATGCTGGTCGGATAGTAGAAGTCCGCGAACTGCTGCGTATACGGCACCGGCACGAAGTGGAATCCCGGATCGGACTTCTTGCCGCTGAACAGCTCGCCTGGCTTGGAGGCGACATACACCATCGCGGCGATTTCGCCCTTGTGCAGCTTTTCCAGCGCGACCGGACCGCCGACGGGCACGGTCTCGATGTCGATGCCGAGCCGCCGGAAGATCAGCGGTCCGGTGTGCGCGGCGGCCACCCCCGAGGTGCCGACCGCGATCTTCTGGCCCTTGAGATCCTGCAGCGTCTTGAACTCCTCGCGCGCATAGATGTGCACGTCGGAGATGAAGAAGCGCAGCACGTAGCGGATGCGGTCGTTGATGTTCGAGAGCCCGGCCTGCTTGGCATAGAAGTCGAAGGCGTCGGCATAGGTGATGCCGACATCGACGCCGCGCAGATACAGGAGGTCGGCGATGTTCGACGTCGTCCCGCGCGTCACCATCGGAATCAGGCGCATGTTGTCGCCGTCGTCCATCGTGCGCGCCATTTCGCTGGCGAAGCGGACGAAGCCGCCGTCCGGCAGGCCGGCGGCGAGTCCCACGGTCCATTGATTCATCCGCGCCTTGATCGCGACCTCGTCCGACGCGCTGCGCGGCTCGGCCGCGCGGGCCTCGATGATCCGCGGCTCGACGGCACGCCGGTCCGGCGCGCGCGCGGGTTTCAGCGACAGTGGCGCCGCAGGCTGATCCTGCGCGAGCGCGGCGGTCTGGGCGGTGAACAGGACAGCAGAGGTCATTGCCAGCGCCATCAGCGCTGGGCCAGCGAACGTTCGACGCATGATGTTAGTCCCCGATCGCGTCTGCCCCCGCGAGCAGACTGGCTTTAGATTTTCAATCTAAGGTCGTATATCTGTGCGACGTAAACCTGGCGGATTTGGGGCGACAACTACCTAGGGTTTCAGGTAGCTCCAGCCGCTCTCCTGCAGCTCCATCAATCGCACGGCGCCGGACGGCACCAGGCTCGCCTCAGAGACGATCGCGATCGGATGCCCCTCGCGCTTCTCCATGCCGCGCTTGGTGATGTTGCAGGCGGAGAACCTGATCTTGGCGGGAAAGCTGAGCTCGGCGATCTGCTTGACCCGGTCTTTCACCGGCGACGTGTCTTCGCGCAGCATGTTCAGGCCGGGTCCGTAGGTGACGAGCTCGATCTCGACCTCCTCGCCCTTCTCCTTGAACGTCTCCATGATGTTGGTGGCGTTGTTGAGCGCCAGATTCATCACCGCGGGATCGTTCTGATCGACCTGAATCGCGACGCGGTGAATCTTGACGTCGGCAGCGGGGCTCGCACCCGCCGATACGATCAGCAGCACGCAGGCCGCCGTGAGAGCTTTGAGTTCGAAGCGCATGCCAGGACTCCAGTGTACGCAACAGGAATGCACGATAACAGGCATTGGATGTAGTTAAGATTTTCTACAACCTCCGCTGCCAACCGATGAGCCCCAATCATGGCGAGACTATGCGCAATCGACGCGGCGTTGCCGCGTGGGCGCCGCGATGATGCTGGCGGGTGATCACGCGCGATTGCCCGGGGCTGGGGAATGTCGTGTGTGCCACCGCCCTCGCCATGCACACGCTGTCGTCAAGGCGGGCGCAGGGACCCATATCCACCGCTATTAGTTGGCTGCACTCAACGACTGCCATCGTGCCATTATGGATGGATTCCGCGGTGATCCGGCGTTCGCCGGGATGACGGCGGAGTGTTGGAATCCGTCATGGACGATCAATGCACGCAGCTCATCTCCCGACGGCCCGTCGGGCCATCTGCGCATGTCGGTCATGCGCCAACTGCCCGTCGCGTTACGATGTCGCAGCCGGCCTCACTTGTCGTGTCGGGCAAATCAGGTCGATGCTCTCGCTCGTCCTGCTGTCGCATGAGGGGCGTGTCGCGACCGTCACGAGACGTTGGCAGTGGGATGCGATGGGCGTGTGTCGACGCAGCGTGAAGCGATTTGCGCGGACGAACGGCGAGGCACGACCGGTCAAGTCGCGTGGTCCTGACACCCCGATGCTGGTGTCCAGCATGATGCGCGTGAGCGCGTCGTGCGACATGGTGGCCAACAAGCCCGGCGCACCAGGGAGATCGCGAAGCAGCCGTTCAACCATCGCGCAGGGGAGGCCGGGCGAGTCCGGCTGCACCTGTGGTACCTGCCGCCTGCATTTTTTCTCGCAGGCGGGCCATGGGCGTCAGCCGACGCCCGGCCTTCCCTGCGCCCTCTGTTGGAAGAGGGCGATCTCGATGACCCACTCGGACGCAAAGCGCCGCGAGAGTGCGAGCCCATGCCTGAAGCGGTCATTGGGATGTGCCCGTCGGAGGACGCGGAGATGATGAGGTCGAACGGTTTCGCCCAGTCCAGTGCCCGCGCCAGCGGGGCCTCATGGTTCGAGACGCGCCGCCGCGGGCACCTGTCGCGAGGCGGGCTACGGAGCACGGCGCTCCTCACCATGAGGGTCTGGCACCCAGCGGCGTCCTGCACACCGATCATGAACATGCCGAGAGAGGCGTTCGTGGACAGCCGCGTTATTCGGTCTCATGCTCCTTCGTCCCGCACGTTCTTGACCCTCACCCTGAGGAGCCCGCCGGAGGCGGGCGTCTCGAAGGGCGAGGCCCACGTCGTGGCCTCATGGTTCGAGACGCGCCGCAAGGCCGGCGCTCTTCGCCATCACGGGCAAGCGGTGAGGGCGGCTGGCGCCCCTCCATCCCGTCCCGTGGCTTCACAGAAGCTGGCAAAATCACCGCACCATGGTTACATTGCCCCGGCGAGGCTGCGACGCGCGTCCGGAACCAACATATCCCCGGGGCCTTATCGATCCTTAAGGGAACTGTCCCTGGCCAGGTCCGTGGACCTGGACATATGGTGCCCACCTACTTTCGTAGGGAACTCCGGGATCGAGCGTTTCAACGGCGATTGCGGCTTCGCTCTGATCTCTTGTCCAGTCCTCCCCGGTTGCCGACCTGCCGCGTTTGACGACAACGTCCGAATGCCCGCGCCCGCGCGTCCCAACGGAGGTCGCCTCGCATGCCGATGAAGGCCGCTCAGCATACCAAGCAGCAGCTTCGCGCGGCCGCCCTCGCCGCGCGTGACGCGCTCAGCGAGGAGGCCAGGTCCGCCGCCGCGGAGGCCATCGCCGCTCGCGGCCTGCCGTTCGCGCTCAAGCCGGGCGCGGTGGTCTCCGGCTACGCGCCGATTCGCAACGAGCTCGATCCGATGCCGCTGATGCGCGCGCTGGCCGGGCAGGGGGCGCGGCTCGCGCTGCCGGTGGTGCTGGCGCGCGGCCATTCGCTGTCGTTTCGCGCCTACGCGCCGGGTGACCGGTTGACGCTCGGCGCGCTCGGCATCCCCGAGCCGTCGCCCGTCGCGGCCGAGCTGGTGCCGGACATCATGCTGGTGCCGCTCGCCGCGTTCGACCGCACCGGTCATCGCATCGGCTATGGCGGCGGCTATTACGATTACACCTTTTCGCACCTGCGGAAGTCGCATCACGTGATCGGCGTCGGCCTCGGCTTCGCCGTGCAGGAAACCGAGGAGGTCCCGGCCTTGGCCCACGACGCCGCGCTGGATTATGTGCTAACCGAGCGCGAGACCTTGGATTTCCGGAGCATTTGAGTTGCGCATTCTCTTCGTCGGCGACGTCGTCGGCCGGGCCGGCCGCAGCGCCGTCACAGACCATCTTCCTGGCCTGATCCGCGACTGGCGGCTCGATCTCGTCATCGTCAATGGCGAGAACGCGGCCGGCGGATTCGGTATCACCGAGGCGATCTATCAGGAGCTGGTCGATGCCGGCGCCGACGCCGTCACGCTCGGCAACCATTCCTGGGACCAGCGCGAGGCACTGGTGTTCATCGAGCGCGCGCCGCGCCTGGTGCGCCCTGCGAACTATCCGCCCGGCACGCCCGGACGCGGCGCCGCGCTGGTCGAGGCCAAGACCGGCGCCCGCGCGCTGGTGGTCAATGTCCTGGGACGGGTGTTCATGACGCCGTTCGACGATCCGTTCGCGGCCATCGCGCGCGAGATCGGCGCCTGTCCGCTGCGCGAGGCTGCCGATGCCATCGTGGTCGATGTGCATTGCGAGGCCACCAGCGAGAAGCAGGGCTTTGGCCATTTCTGCGACGGCCGCGTCAGCCTCGTCGTCGGCACCCACACCCACGTGCCCACGGCCGATCACCAGATCCTGCCGGGTGGCACGGCCTACATGACCGACGCCGGCATGACCGGCGACTATGACTCCATCATCGGCATGCAGAAGGACGAGCCGCTGCGCCGCTTCCAGTCCGGCATCCCGTCGGCGCGGTTCGAGCCGGCGATGGGCGAGGCGACCTTGAGCGGCGTCGCGGTCGAGACCGACGACAGGACGGGCCTGGCAGAGAGGATTGCGCCGGTGCGCATCGGCGGCCGGCTGTCACAGACCAAGCCGTCGTTCTGGGGCGCCTGAGGCAGTGCGAGCGAGGCGTGGGACCGATGCTTCGCCTCATCTCACAATTTGTAGGCGGTGCGGAAGCCGCCCCAATGCCGGCCGCGGATGCGAATGGGGACATCGATCTCGCGCATCATGACGGTGTTGCCGTTGCCCATGTCGCGCGCGTAGCTCTGGATCAGATAGGGCCGCTGGTTGCGGCCCGCGGCAAGGCCCGCGGGATCGTTGAAGATGCGGCGGTTGCGGCTGTTGGCGGTGTTGAAGGCGACATCGCCCGGCCGCTGCGGATGCGAGTAGATTTTGTTGTGCACCGGCAGATAGCCGTTGCGATCGATCGCGACGCAGAACGCCATGCGCTGATCCCGGGCCAGGAACGCCTCCTGAAAGGCGGGCAGCGCGCGCTCGGCCCAGTCGAGGATGCGGCTGCGGTGCTGCTGCGGATTGGTGCCGGTGATCTCGACATAGTTGGTGTCGAACATGTCCTCGAGCGCGATCTCGCCGCGGGCGACGGCGCTCTCGAAGATGCGGTTGAGCTCGGTGCCGGCCTCCATGGCGCGGGCGACGAACTCGTTGTTCTCCTCGTGCAGCGCCCAGAGCTTGTCCTCGATCTTCTCGCGCAGCTCCGCGCCCGGTGCATCAAACCGCGCCTGCGCGCCGGCCTTGACCTGCTCGGTGATAACAAGCCGGCACGGGCCGACATCCTCCAGCACGGCGTCGAAGCGTTCGTTCACGGGCAGTCGGCTCGCCTCGGGCCCGGTGATCAGCACGCCGTCATTGGAGATCTCGTAAACCGGCGCGGTGATCGTGCGCCCGCCCGACTTGATCTCAAGCTTGAGATGGCAGGGCAGGCGCTCGCTGCCGCTGCGCGCGGTGCGGTCGCCCTGGCGCAGCAGCACGGCGCAGCGGGCCTTCAGCTTCTGGGCGTACATGGTCACCGCGCGGCCGGCGCTGGTGACGCGCTCGCCGTAACTCTCGGCCTGTTTCGTCGCGCTGCCGATATCGGCCGCGCTGTCGACGACCGAGGAGATGAATTGCGAGGCCTGCGCGGCATTCTGCGACATCTCGCCGGTGGTCTGGTTCTGCTCGGCCACCGCGCCGTTGACATTGGTGAAGACCGGCCGGATTGCCTCGATCGCCTGCGCAATGCGATGCACCGCATCGGCGGAGCCGGCCGCGTCCCTCTGCAGCGCCTCGATCTTGCGGGTGATCTCCTCGGTGGCGTTCTGGGTCTGCACCGCCAGCGCCTTGACCTCGGTCGCGACCACCGCGAAGCCGCGGCCGGCCTCGCCGGCCCGGGCGGCCTCGATCGTCGAGTTGAGCGCAAGAAGAGTGGTCTGGCGGGCAATCTGCGAGATCAGATTGACGACATTGCCGATCGCGGCCGAGGATTCGCGCAGCCGGTCGACGTTGTCGCGCGCCTCGCGGGCGGCGGCGCTGGCCTGGTCGGCGAGCTGGCCGGCGTCCTGGACCTGGGCGCGGATGCCATGGGCGGATTGGGTCACCTTCTCGGCGGCCTGGGCGAAGGTCGTGGCCGTGCCCTGCGCGGCGCTGCTGCGCCCGCTCAGCGCGTCGGCGCGCTGGCGGATGTCGGTCAGCGTGCCCGCGGTCGCCTCGGCGCCGTTGGCGACCGCATTGGCGGCGCGCTCAAGCTGGCGGATCATGCCGCCGAGCTCGAGCTCCAGGAGGTCGAGAATGGCCTTGGCCGAATCGTCCGGCGCTGCCGCCGGCTCGGGCGCGGCGACCGGTTTCGGCTCGACCACCTGCACGGGGGCAGGGGCACGTCTTGCAAGGAAAGCAAACGCCATTGGGGTGGACCCCTGGTCGCGCGTGAAAAGGTGCGGATGCGCGGTATCCTTGCACTTGACAGTGAAGCCATGGTTAACAATTGGCTTATGGGGCAAGGTGGCGCAGGGATCCCCCGGGGGACCGCTCACCCCCCTTGAAACCACCCCAAATCTTTGATTTTGACGATTCCCCGGCCTATAAGGCCGCGCTTCCCCACTGACCTCCAGACGATTGCAAGAGATCTCGCATGGCCGGCCATTCCCAATTCAAGAACATCATGCATCGCAAGGGTCGGCAGGATGCGATGAAGTCCAAGCTGTTCGGCAAGCTAGCGCGCGAAATCACCGTCGCCGCCAAGCTGGGCACGCCGGACCCGGCGATGAACCCGCGCCTGCGCGCCGCCGTGGTCGCCGCCCGCGCCGAGAACATGCCGAAGGACAATATCGAGCGCGCCATCAAGAAGGCGCTCGGCGGCGAGGGCGAGAACTACGCCGAGATCCGCTACGAAGGCTATGGCCCGGGCGGCGTCGCCGTGATCGTCGAGGCGCTGACCGACAATCGCAACCGCGCCGCCTCCGACATCCGCTCCTTCTTCACCAAGTCCGGCGGCAATCTCGGCGAAACCGGCTCGGTCTCGTTCATGTTCGACCGCGTGGGGATCATCGAATTCGACCGCAGCGTCGCCTCCGATGACGCCGTGCTGGACGCCGCGATCGAGGCCGGCGCCGACGACGTGATTTCGGGCGAGGGCGGCCACGAGGTCTATGCCTCGCCGGACAGTTTCCACGAGGTCGCCAAGAACCTCGAGGCCAAGTTCGGCGAGCCGCGCAAGGCGGCGCTGACCTGGAAGCCGCAGAACACGGTGGCGGTCGACGACGAGACCGGCGAGAAGCTGGTGAAGCTGATGGATCTGCTGAACGAGCACGACGACGTCCAGAACGTCTATGCCAATTTCGAGATTTCCGACGCGCTGATGGCGAAGATGGGCGGTTGACGGACGGTTAACCACGGGGCGTCCGCCGTTCCGTTTATGTTTCCACCAGGGCGGCGCGAGGCTATCTCTAACCCATGAAAGCCCAGCCGATTCGCGCAGCCGTCCGCATCATCGGGATCGATCCCGGCCTCCGCCGCACCGGCTGGGGCGTGATCGAGAGCGAGGGCAACCGGCTGATCTATGTCGGCTGCGGCTCGGTCGAGCCGCCCGACGACCTGCCGCTGGCGAACCGGCTGCTGGCGATCCACGAGGGGCTGGCGAAGGTGCTCGCCGACTTCCAGCCGCTGGAGGCGGCGGTCGAGCAGACCTTCGTCAACAAGGACGGCGTCGCCACCTTGAAGCTCGGCCAGGCCCGCGGCATCGCCATGCTGGCGCCGGCGATGTTCGGAATTTCGGTCGCCGAATACGCCCCCAATCAGGTCAAGAAGACCGTGGTCGGAGCAGGGCATGCCGACAAGGGCCAGATCGCGGTCATGCTGAAGATCCTGCTGCCCAAGGCCGAGCCGCCCTCGGCCGACGCGGCCGATGCGCTGGCCATTGCCATCACCCACGCCCATCACCGCCAGGGTCAGGCGCTGCGCATGAAGGTGGCCGGCCTATGATCGGCAAGCTCAAGGGGCTGATCGATTCCTACGCCGAGGATTTCGTGATCCTCGATGTCGGCGGCGTCGGCTACCAGGTGCACTGCTCGGCGCGCACGTTGCAGGCCTTGCCGTCCCCCGGCGAAGCCGCCACATTATCGATCGAGACCTATGTGCGCGAGGACCAGATCAAGCTGTTCGGTTTTCGCTCGGATGTCGAACGGGAATGGTTTCGTCTTTTGCAGACCGTGCAGGGCGTCGGCGCCAAGGTCGCTCTTGCCGTCCTTGGCACCTTGCCGCCGGCCGATCTCGCCAACGCGATCGCGCTGCGGGACAAGGCCGCGGTGGCGCGCACGCCGGGCGTTGGCCCGAAGGTCGCCGAGCGCATCGTCACCGAGCTGAAGGACAAGGCGCCGGCCTTCGCCGATGTCGATCCCGGCGTGGTCAAACTGTCTGGCGCGATCGAGGAGTCCCGCGCGCCGCAGCCGATCGCGGATGCGATCTCCGCGCTCATCAATCTCGGCTATGGCCAGCCGCAGGCGGCCGCCGCGATCGCCGCCGCCTCGCGTGCCGCCGGCGACAAGGCCGAGACCGCGCAACTCATCCGCCTCGGCCTCAAGGAGCTGGCGAAATAGCCGCGCGCCGCTGTGACGGGCGCGCAGAAGGACAATCATCTCGACCATGGTGAGCAAGAAGGACAAGGAGCTGATCGAGGCGGCGAAGTCGGCGGTAAAGAGCCGCTACCGCAACGATTGGCAGGAGGTCGGCGCGGCGATGCGCACCCGCGACGGCCGTATCATCACCGGCGTCAACATCGACGCCTATCTCGGCCGCAACGCCGTCTGCGCCGAAGCCATCGCCATCGGCCGCGCCATCACCGAGTTCGGCGACCATGGCATCGAGACCATCGTCGCGGTGCGTCATCCCAAGCCCGGCGAGCCCGGCGAGGTCGCCGTGGTCTCGCCCTGCGGCACCTGCCGCGAGCTGATCCATGACTACGACGCCAAGGCGCGCGTCATCGTGCCGTCCAACGGCAAGGGGCCTGCGACGGTGACCATCGGCGAGCTGCTGCCGAACAAATACCGGCGCGGCAACGAATGAAGCCGCCTGCGCGCATGGTGAGCCCGGAGCGGCGCTCCGACGATGTCGGCGACACCGCGCTGCGGCCGCAGCAGCTGTCGGAGTTCGTCGGCCAGCAGCAGGCGCGCGCCAATCTATCGATCTTCATCGAAGCGGCGCGCAAGCGCGGCGAGGCGCTCGACCACGTGCTGTTCGTCGGCCCGCCCGGGCTCGGCAAGACGACGTTGGCGCAGATCGTGGCGCGCGAGCTCGGCGTCGGATTTCGCGCGACATCCGGCCCCGTGATCGCCAAGGCCGGTGATCTCGCCGCGCTGCTCACCAATCTCGAAGAGCGCGACGTGTTGTTCATCGACGAGATCCATCGCCTCAGCCCGGCGGTCGAGGAGGTGCTCTATCCGGCGATGGAGGACTTCCAGCTCGATCTCATCATCGGCGAGGGCCCGGCGGCGCGGTCGGTGAAGATCGATCTTTCGAAGTTCACGCTGGTGGGCGCGACGACGCGCGCGGGTCTGCTCACCAATCCGCTGCGCGACCGTTTCGGCATTCCGATCCGGCTGAACTTCTACACGGTGGAAGAACTGGAAGGCATCGTCACCCGCGGCGCCCGCGTGCTCGGCGTCGGCATGACGCCTGATGGCGCCAACGAGATCGCCCGTCGCGCCCGCGGCACCCCGCGCATCGCCGGAAGACTGCTGCGGCGCGTGCGCGACTTCGCCTCGGCCGCCAATGCCAGCGCCATCGATCGCGCGATTGCCGATCACGCGCTGTGCGCGCTGGAGGTGGATGCCGCCGGGCTCGATGCGATGGACCGGCGCTATCTTTCGACCATCGCGCTGAACTACGGCGGCGGGCCGGTCGGCGTCGAGACCATGGCGGCGGCGCTCTCCGAGCCGCGCGACGCCATCGAGGACATCATCGAGCCCTATCTCATCCAATGCGGCTATCTGCAGCGCACCCCGCGCGGCCGGCTGCTGACCTCGCATGCCTTCAAGCACCTCGGCATGGCCGAGCCAGCCAACCGCGATTCCACCCAGATCGGCCTGTTCGGGAATGACGACGATGATTAACGAATCTGCTGACAATCTGCACAGACGCACCCGAAATCGGTTGCAATGAACGAGGAAAAGGATTGCGTGCGAGGAGTTCGTCCATGCTGTCACGCCGCCGCTTTCTGAAATTCTCGGGCGCTTTCGCCGCCACCGGTTTTTCCACCGCGACCTACGGAGTCGGCATTGAGCCGCTCCGCCTCGGCGTGACCGACTACCACGTTCGCCCGCGCAACTGGCCGGTCGGCTTCAAGCTGAAGATCGCGGCGATCGCGGACATCCACGCCTGCGATCCCTGGATGTCGCTGATGCATATCGACGGCATCGTCCAGCGCACCAATGCGCTGAAGCCGGACCTGATCGTCCTGCTCGGCGACTACGTGGCCGGTCATCGGCATCATCTCGGCCGGATCGACGCCGCGGCGTGGGCGCCGGTGCTCGGCGGCCTCAAGGCGCCGCTCGGCGTCCACGCCATTCTGGGCAATCACGACTACTGGGACGACAAGACGGTGCAGCGCGACGGTCACGGCGCACCATACGCACAGAAGGCGCTCGAGGCTGCCGGCATCCCGGTCTATGAGAACGAGGTCGTCCGACTCACCAAGGATGGCCATGCCTTCTGGCTGGCCGGCCTCGGAGATCAACTCGCCTACATGGCCGCGCGGCGGTTTCGCCCGGTGCCGCGGATCGGGATTGATGATCTTGCTGGCACGCTACGCAAGGTCACGGACGGTGCGCCGGTCATCTTGCTGGCGCATGAGCCTGACGTCGCATTGCGTGTCCCGTCGCGGGTCTCGTTGCAACTGTCCGGTCATACGCATGGTGGCCAGGTGCGCGTGCTCGGCTGGTCGCCCGCCGTGCCGGCCCGCAACGGAGTCGACCTTGCTTATGGCCACATCCGCACGCAGTGCGACGTGATCGTCTCCGGTGGTCTCGGCTGCAGCCTGATGCCCGTGCGGATCGGGATGCCGCCTGAGATCGTGCAGGTCACCGTCGGCGGGGAACCGATGGAGGTGACCTCTTGAGCTTGCGCTCGCGGCTCACTTGCGCGAAACGATCGCATTTCCGGCGATCGAGGATTTCCAGTGACCCAACCCCATCTCGACGGCGAGATCCGCGACGGCCGCCACCACATGCAGGTGCGCGTCTACTACGAGGACACCGATTTTTCAGGCATCGTCTACCACGCCAATTACCTCCGCTTCATGGAGCGCGGCCGCACCAATCACCTGCGGCTGATGGGTGCGGAGCAGCATGCCCTCTTTGCGGAGGCCGCCAGCGAAGTCCCGGGCTTCGCCTTCGTCGTGCGTTCGATGACTTTGGACTTCCTGCGCCCGGCGCGGATGGACGACGTGCTCGATGTCGTGACATGGCCGATCGCGGTCAAGGGCGCGTCGATCACGCTGGCGCAGGAGGTGCGGCGGGCTGAGGAGGTGCTCGTCAAGGCCGACGTCCGCGTCGCCTTCATCAGCGGCGGCAGGGCGCAGCCGATCCCGAAGGCGCTGCGCGACCTGATGAAGGCGGACCTCGCTTAGCGGATCACGCCGGTGAGGCGGGCGAGGCCTCCGGCTTGGTGAGCAGATCTCCCTCGCGCCGCAGGCGCCCCGATTGAAGCAGATCCTCGAGGCCGCCCTGCACCGCCTCGCGCAGCTGGGCGCTGGTTGCTCCGAACCCGAACAGGCGGGCCACCGCCTGGATCAGCTGGTCCTCCTCGGCGCCAAAGTTCTGCTCGACGACCTGCAGGATGGCCGCCTTGATCTCCTCCGGCGGCAGCATCTCGGGCTTCCGCAAGGTCGTCGACTGCACGTCCTCCCGGTTTCGCACGACGACCGCCTGACCGGGCACATGATAGAACGGACCGCCCGCGATCTGTCCCTTCGCCACCGCCGCGTTCAGCGCCGCCTTCACCGCGTCGCGAATGCGGTTGCCGGCGCGGGCGAGGCCCCAGGACGATCGGATCCGGACGATGATTTCCGATTCATGCACCGGCCCTTCGACGGCGACGATCTCGACGACGTGCTTCGTCATGGTGGCCAGCGACGTCTCGTGCGGCTCGGTCTCGCGCCGTACCCGCAGCTTCGCCTCCTCGTAGGCAACAGCTGCCGGCGCCTGTGCGATAATCTCTGGGTGCCGGGCCTCGGACGGCTCCGGCGATGGCTCGGTTGGCTGCGCCGGCGGCTCGGGTTGCTCCTCGGTGGCGCCTTCGTCGATCTCCTGCCAGTGCGCCTTGGCGGCATCGATGGCGCGCAGCACCTTCTCGGTCTCCTCCTTCGGGCGGAGAAACCAGTCTGTTGACCATATCCGATGCAGCACCCAGCCATGTGCTTCCAGCACGTTCTGCCGCAGGCGATCGCGATCCCGTGCCGAGCGCGAGGCGTGATATTGCGCGCCGTCGCATTCGATGCCGAGCAGGAAGCGGCCAGGTTTCTCAGGATCGACGATCGCGAGATCGACGAAGAAGCCGGCGGTGCCGATCTGCGTCTTCACATCATGGCCGAGCGCCCGCAGCCCGGCCGCGACCTGCTCCTCGAACACCGAGTCGGGATCGCGGCCGGTCTCCTGCGCGATCCCGAGTTGGCCGGTCTGCGCGAAGGTCAGGAACGTCTTCAGCGCCGCGATGCCGTGGCCCTTGGCGCGCGACAGGTCGATGTCGTCGCCGGTGATCGAGGAGAACACCTCGCACCGCAGCTTGGCGCGGGAGATCAGCACATTGAGGCGGCGTTCGCCGCCGTCCGAGTTCAGCGGGCCGAAGCTCATCGAGACGAAGCCTTCCTTCGTCCGGCCGTAGCCGATCGAAATGAAGATGACGTCGCGCTCGTCGCCCTGGATGTTCTCGAGATTCTTGACGAAGAACGGTTCGCTCGATCCGCGAGAGAAGAACTCCTCGGTGTCGGGGCTCTCCTTGCGCAGGATTTCGAGCTGGTCCTGAATGGCCTGGCGCTGCGCCACCGAGAAGGTCGCGACTCCCAGGCTTCGTTCCGGGGTCTCGCGCGCGTGGCGCATGACGGCCTCGGCCACGAGTCGCGCCTCGTGGGGATTGGTCCTGCTGCTGCCGCGCTCGTAATGAGCTTCGGGGTTGTAGTTGAACTTCAGCCCCATGCCCGCCACGGCGTCATAGGGGCTCGGCACGATGAACAGCCGGTTGTCATAGAACTGCTTGTTCGACACCGCGATCAGCGACTGGTGCTTGCTGCGGTAGTGCCAGTTCAGCATGCGATGCGACAAGCCCTTGGCGAGGCAGAGGTCGAGGATGCTCTCGGCGTCCTTCACCTGGAAGGTCGGCTGATCCTCATCGTCGGCATCCTCGTCTTCGTTCCCCGTCAACTTCGCGAAGAAGCGCGTCGGCGGCAATTGCCGTTCGTCGCCGACCACCACCATCTGCCGGCAGCGCGCGACCGCGCCGAGCGCGTCGACCGGCTCGATCTGCGAGGCCTCGTCGACGACGAGCAGGTCGAATACGATCGCGCCGGGCTTCAGGAACTGGGCCACCGACAGCGGGCTCATCAGGAAGATCGGCTTGATCTGCTGGACGACCGGACCCGCACGCTCCAGCAATTGGCGGATCGGCAGGTGATTGCGCTTCTTGGCGAGCTCGCCATTGAGCACGCCGAGCGGGCCGATGCCGCCGGCGTTGCGTGGCAGCGCCGCGGCGTGCTCATAGGCGATCTGATCGCGGGCCAGCTGCATGCGCTCGACGTCGAGCTTACGGAAGCCGTCGACCAGCCGGTCATGCGACTCGCCGTCAAAGCGCTTCAGCTGTGGATGCTGGGCGAAGATAACGCTGCGCATCGCGTCGTAATAGGAATTGTCGAAGGTCTGTTCCAGGGCGTCGCCCGGCAGCGAGCCATCGAGCGCGCGATCGACCAGCGCCGCGAGACCGTCCGCACGTGCGAGTCGGATCCGCTCCATGAACGCGATCCAGCGGGTCAGGCGCTCGGTGGAGTTCTGCCACTCGGCCACCGTCTGCGACAGCTCGCCGAACCGCAGCTGATCGACTGCGTCGAGCGGGATTCGCTCCGGCTCCAACTGCAGGAATGCGGTCAGGTGCCGAAGGCCAGAGCCCAGACTCGCGAGATCGCTCCTGAATTGATCGATCGCTTGCCTGTCGTCAGAGGACAGCGTGAGATGCGTCAGGCGCTGACGCATGCCTTCGGTCGCAAATGCTTTGGGAAAGGCGATCCACCAGGCCGTCAGCTTTGCGAGAGCATCCCAGTCCGACTGCTCCTTTTGCCACGCGGTTCCAAAGGCTGCGCGGCCGGCACTCTCCACCTCCTCGAAGGATTTGCGCGCGGCTTGGGCGGCGATAAGGCCGTCGATCAGCAGAAGCCGCTGATCGAGCGACTTCGGCATCGGCACTTTCAGGTACGAAGCCAGCAGCGCCATCTGTCCGCGATAGCGGGCGCTGAGAAAGCGCAGCCAGGAACCGCCTTTCTCCGCGATCACCTTGCGGCAATCCACCATCGAGGACTCCCAGGCCGACTCGACGAAGGCGGATTCGAACGCAGCTTTCAGCTTGGCGTAGCGGAGTCCCTTGTCGACGATATCGGTAACTTCCTGCGGCCTGCTCCAGATCGGATCGCAGAAGGCAGTCTTGTCGCATTCCGGCATCGCGGCTGTGGCTTCGGCGAAGGCCAGCAGTCCCGCGGCGTCAGCGAACGTGACCGGTGGCGGCTCCTCGAGCGGTGTACTCACGCGCGCGGCACCTGCCGTCACTTGGCCGAGAACGCTTGCGACGTCGTCCAGCGATTTCCGCAGCTGCGCCATCTCGGCCGGATCGAGCGCGTCACGGCCGACGCCCCGCCAGGGGTGCAGATGAGGTGCCCCGTCGGCTGCAATCCGCTCGGCGAGCTCTGCGATCAGCTCGCGCCGCCGCTCCAGGTTCAGCGGCGTCCAGGAGGGCGCGCCTTGCAACGGAAGCGGCGGCTGTGCGGCGGTCTCGCCGCAACGTACGAGATGGCCAAGCAACCGGAACGGTGTGAGCTCGCTCGGCTGATGCGGCTGGTGCATCATGTCGGCGTGGCGGTTAAGACTGTCGCGACTGTCGGTCAGGCGTTGCACCAAGGTTGCCTCGGCACGCGGCGCTTGAGCTGAAGCTGATTTGCAGCGCTTCAGCTCCTCGAGCAGGACGCGCTTGTTCGCCTTGTTGGAGTGCAGTTCGAGCGCGAGGGACCCGAGGCCTACGGCTTTCAGCCGCCGATGCACGACGTCGAGCGCCGCCATCTTCTCGGCCACGAACAGCACCGTCTTCCCCTCGGCCGCAGCCGAGGCGATGATGTTGGTGATGGTCTGCGACTTGCCTGTACCCGGCGGGCCCTTGACGACGAGATCGCGGCCGCGGACGACTTCCTCGATCACCACGGCCTGCGACGAATCCGCGTCGACGACGTGGTTCATCGCGATCGGCTGGATCACGGGATCGATCTTGCCGTTCTCGGCAACGATCGGCGCAGACGCTTCGAAGCCGTTCTGCAGCAGCGCCGTGATCAGCGGATGGCGGTCCAGTGCGCCGTCTGACGGCCAGTTCTCCGGATCGAGGTCGCGATACATCAGGAACTTGGAGAAGGAGAAGAAACCAAGGACGACTGCGTCCGTCTTCACCTCCCATCTCTTCTTGTTCGCGACCGTCTCGGCGACGCCGGCCAGATATCCCGCGATGTCGACATCGTCCTCGTCGCCGAAATCCGCGAGCTTCAATCCGAACTCGGCGTCGAGCTTGGCCTGCAGGGACAGATTCGGCGAGGGTGGCTCGGCGCGCGAGACCAGATGAAACCGATCAGCCGCGCTGCTGCGTTCGAGTCGGACGGGAAGAAGGACGAGCGGCGCGAAGCGCTCGGTGTCGGACTTGTCGTCCTCGAACCATTTCAGCAGTCCGAACGCGAGATAGAGGATGTTGACGCCCTGTTCCTCTTCCAGCGTGCGCGCGTCGTACCAGATGTCGAGGAGACGCTTCTGCAAGGCCTCGGACGACAGGCGGGTCTGCAGGCGCGTGTCGGCTGGCCGAGGCTGTGTCTCCGAAACGTTCTCGGCCTGGCCTGTGCTCGCGGGCGGCGTGCTGGATGGGGGCAGCGGGAGAGCCGGAGCGGTGTCCGGCGTTTCGGCAGGCCGTTCCACCTTGTCTGCAGGCATCTCCGCCTTCGTCGGCAGGAACGTGAAGCGCTTGCCCTCGCCGAGCAACTCGAACAGTGTCGCAGAGCGTGCGCCGACGATGTCGATCGTGCGGGTGGTCTTGGTCTTGAGCGGGATGTGCACGAGCCGGTTGCGCGTGCCCAGATCGAGCAGCGCGCGCCGGTCCGCCAACAATCGTTCTCGTACGGATGGGCCTGCCACGTGCAATCCTCCTGCGATTCGAGGATTGCAACTCGGCATGACCGCGGTCAAGCATCGCGGCTAGGCAGCCGCCTTGTGTCGCGCGAGTTCCGCCTTGTAGAGCTCGAACTCCTCGGCGATTGCGCGTGCAATCGACGGCCGCGCACGCAGGCGCTCGTAGTAGGCTTTCACGGCGGGCCATTTGGCGAGCTCGATCGGCGGTGTGGCCATCGTCCAGTTGATCACGGTGACGAGATAGGCGTCGGCGACGGTGAAATGATCGAGCAGAAACGCGCGATCGCGCAGATGGTTGTCGAGATGGTCGAGCCGCGTCAGGTTCTTCTTCAGAACATGGACCTTCATCTCCTCGGGCGCGGTTCTGTCGAGGATCGGGATGAAGAGACCCTTGTGCAATTCGGTGCCGATGAAGCAGAGCCATTGATGCAGCCGGCTGCGGTCCATGCCGGGGCTCGTGCCGAGCTTCGCGTCGGGAAAGCGGTCCGCGACGTACTGAAGGATGGCCGCATTCTCGGTGAGCAAGTCGCCGTCATCGGTGCGTACGGTCGGGACGAGGCCGAGCGGGTTCACGATACGGAAATCAGATCCGTCATTGAGGACGATCTTCGTCTTCGGGTCGACCTCGAGATAGGTCGCTGCCGCGCCGACCTCGTAAAGCGCTATGCGGGTGGCGAGCGAGCAGGCGAGCGGTGAGAAATAGAGATCCATGAACGTTCTCCCTGAAACTCCGACCCGGAGCGTTAATTGATTTTTATACTGTCTCGCATAATATATGGCGGGTCAAGGAATTTAGTGCGAAATGGTACAAAAAAAGAAAGGGCCGCCGCATGGCGACCCACCGGCAGAAAAACCCGCGGCGCCGGCCGAGCCGAAGCGGCGCGGACGGCCGCGGGCCTATGAGCCGGAGGTCGCGCTCGGCAAGGCGCTCGATCTGTTCCGGACGACGGGTTTTGCGGCGACCTCGCTCGACGATCTCAGCGCCGCAACCGGCATGAACCGGCCGAGCCTTTATGGCGCGTTCGGCGACAAGCGTGAGCTCTACATCAAGAGCTATCAGCGCTACCGCGACAATGCCCGCGCGCTGATGGGCGACATCTTCCGCCACGACTGGCCGGTGCGCCGACAGCTGGAGCAGATCTTCGCCACCGCGCTCGACATCTATCTGTCCGGAGAAGAAGGGCCGCGCGGCTGCTTCACGGTGATGACGGCCGGCTCCGAGGCGGTGGCCGACCCGGACATCCGCGCCATGGTGCAAAACGCGCTGACCGAGCTCGACAAGGCGTTCGCGCATTGCTTTCGCCGCGCCAAGGAGAAGGGCGAGCTGCCGGAGCATGCCGACCCCATGGTGCTGGCGCAAATGGCGTCGGCGACGATCCACTCGATTGCGGTCCGCGCCCGGGCGCGGGAGCCGCGTGAGAAGCTGGAAGCGATCGTCGCCGGCGCGATCGATGTGATGCTGGGCGGCAAGTAACGTCTCAATACCCCCTGACGCGGTCGACCAGATTGCGCAGCGTGCCGCCGGCCTCGAACGTCGCGATCTGTTCGCCAACATAGCGCGAGATCGCGTCGGCATCGGTGTCGGCGGCGTTGTGCGGCGTCAGCACCACCTTCGGATGGGTCCAGAACGGGCTGTCCGTCGGCAGCGGCTCCTGGCCGAACACGTCGAGCGACACCGCCCCCAGCGTGCCGTCATCGAGGCAAGCCAGAATGTCGGCCTCGTTCTGCAGGCCGCCGCGGCCGGCATTGATCATGATGGGCGCGCCGAGCGGCGAGGAGCGCCGCAGACCAGCGAACATCTTGCGATCGAGAATGCCGCGCGTGTCCGGCGTCAACGGCAGCAGCGACACCAAAATGTCGGTCCGGGCCAGGAACGCGCCGAGCTGCGCTGCACCGTGGAAGGTCTCGATGCCATCCACCTGCTTGTCGCTGCGGCTCCAGCCGGCGACCTGGAAGCCGATCCGCTTGAGCACCTCGGCGGCGTCGATCCCCAGCGTGCCCAATCCGAGAACGCCGACGTTGATCGCCGCCGCGGGCCATTGATATTTCGGCGCCCAGCGCTTCACCCGCTGCGACTCGCGCAGATAGAGCTCCTGGCGATGGTGCATCAGAACATGCAGCACGACCCATTCGGTCATCCGCTGCGTGAGGTCGTCAACGGCGACGCGCACCAGCGGCACGCTCGGCAGGGTCTTGTCGGCCATCAGCGCATCGACGCCAGCGCCGAGATTGAAGATCACGCGCAGGTTCGGAAAGCCGGCGAGCTCGCCGGGCACCGGTTTCCACACCGCCGCGTAGTGCACGTCAGCCGGATCGAGCCCGGCATCGGGCAGCAGCACCACCGGACGGTCGGCGCAGACATCGTTGAAGCGCGCCTTCCAGCGCTGCGGCGACCAGTTATCGGTGCCGCCATGGATCAGGAGCGCCAGCGCGCCTTTGGTCATCGGATCGTCCTCGAAGCGTGAGTGATCTGTTCCACATACCAGATCGCGCGCGGCCGCCAATCTCCGGCCATCATCAAGGAGACATCCCCATGCGCAAACTGCTTCTCGCCGCCGCTTTTCTGGTGACCGCCACCGCGTCCCAGGCCCAGACCGTCGACGTCGGGTCGATCCTGTCGTCCAATGGCATTTCGATCGGCAAGGGCGGCCAGCCGCAGGCCGGCCAAGGCCAGGGCGGGATGTCGCAGGCCGCCAACAGCCAGGGCGCCGCGGGCCAGGGACAGTCGCAGCGTCGCGCCGGGCGCGCCAAACAGCCGCGCGAAAGCGCCGCGGAGACGCGTGCGCGCAACATCGCGGGCAAGTACGGCATCTCCTGGTAGGCGGTCGTTCCGATCGCCGGAACCGGTGAAAATTCTTCGCCGGCCTGTCGGCTGCGGGCATACTCCCCCGTCTTGATAAACGAAGGGAGAGGTTCGCCGATGCTGTACGCGCTGCTTTGCTATCACGACGAGGATGTCGTCTGCGCCTGGAGCAAGGACCAGGATGCCGCCGTCATGGCCAAGCTGGCGGTCATTCAGGAAAAGCTCGCCAAGCAGGGGCGGCTCGGGCCGGTGGCCCGGCTGCTGCCGACCACGGCGGCGACCACGCTGCGCAAGGAAGATCCGCCGCTGGTGCTCGATGGTCCCTACGCGGAGACCAAGGAGCAACTGCTTGGCTTCTATCTCGTCGACTGCGCCAATCTCGATGAGGCGCTGGAGGTTGCGCGCGAGCTCGGCGAAGCCAACCCCGGCGGCTCCTACGAGATCCGGCCCGTCGGCACGTTCCGGCCGGGTGGAGTGCTGGCATGAGCGATGCGGCCTGGATCGATGCGACACTGACATCAGCACGCCCCCAGGCCGTCGGCGCGCTCCTGCGCTATTTTCGTGATCTCGATACGGCCGAGGAGGCGTTTCAGAATGCCTGCTTGCGGGCGCTGAAGAGCTGGCCGCAGAACGGACCGCCGCGCGATCCCGCGGCGTGGCTGATCATGGTCGGCCGCAACGCGGGGATCGACGATGTCAGGCGCACCCGGCGCGAGCAGCCGCTGCCGGAGGACGAAGCGATCTCTGATCTCGGCGACGCCGAGAGCGCGATCGCCGACCGGCTCGACGGCTCGCATTATCGCGATGATATTCTCCGCCTGCTGTTCATCTGCTGCCACAAGGAGCTGCCCGCGACGCAGCAGATCGCGCTGGCGCTGCGCGTGGTGTCCGGCCTGACGGTGAAGCAGATCGCCCGCGCCTTCCTGGTCAGCGAAGCTGCCATGGAGCAGCGCATCACCCGCGCCAAGGCGCGCGTCGCGCAGGCGAATGTGCCGTTCGAGACGCCCGGCGCGGTCGAGCGTTCCGAGCGGCTGCTGGCCGTCGCGGCGATGATCTACCTGATCTTCAACGAGGGCTATTCCGCCAGCGGCGAGACGGCCGCGCTGCGTCAGCCGCTCTCCGAGGAGGCGATCCGCCTGGCGCGGCTGCTGCTGCGGCTGTTTCCGGGCGAGCCGGAGATCATGGGGCTGACGGCCTTGCTGCTGCTGCAGCACGCCCGCAGCGCGGCCCGTTTCGACGCCGAGGGAATGCCGATCCTGCTCGACGACCAGGATCGCACGCTGTGGAATCAGCCGCTGATCGCCGAAGGCCTGGCGCTGATCGACAAGGCGATGCGGCATCGCCGCAGCGGCCCGTATCAGATCCAGGCGGCGATCGCGGCGCTGCATGCGCGCGCGGCGCGGCCCGAGGACGCCGACTGGACCCAGATCGATCTGCTCTACGGTGCGCTCGAAGTGGTGCAGCCGTCGCCGGTGGTCACGCTGAATCGCGCAGTGGCGGTTTCCAAGGTACGCGGTGCGCAGGCCGCGCTCGACCTGATCGCGCCGCTCGAGACCCGGCTCGGCAACTACTTCTATTTCTTCGGCGTGCGCGGCGCATTGCTGATGCAGATCGGGCGCAATGACGAGGCGCGGACCGCGTTCGATCGCGCCATCGCGCTGGCGCACAGCTCGGCGGAAGCCGCCCATATCCGCATGCAGTTGGATCGGCTGATGCGCGACAGCGCGACCGCGCAGGTCCGAGCAGGTCAGTGAAGTCGGGCCGAGATCGGAGCGGAAATCGTGTGCCTCATTGTCGGCGGCGGCGTGCCTCCGGCGTCCTTGGAGCAGCCTGATGGGGAGGAGCTTGGAATGTCGACGATCACCTTGGAGCAGCCGGTCTCGCGCGCCGAATTGTGGGGCGGCCGCATCCTGAGCGGGCTGGTGATCCTGTTCCTGCTGTTCGACGGCGCGATCAAGCTCATTCCGCTCGCTGTGGTCACGCAGACAATGGACCAGATGGGCTATGGCGGCAGCGACGGGATGGCGCGCGCGCTCGGGCTGATCACGCTGTTCTGCACCGTGCTCTATGCGCTGCCGGCGACCTCGCTGCTCGGCGCGATCCTGCTCACCGGCTATCTCGGCGGGGCCATCGCCTCGCATGTCCGCATCGGCAGCCCGCTGTTCAGCCACGTGCTGTTCGGCGTCTATCTCGGGCTGATGGTGTGGGGCGGCTTGTGGCTGCGCGACCGCCGGTTGCGCGCGCTGCTGCCGCTGCGCTGATCTTCTCAACCAAGGAGGATGTCGATGATCTGTCCCTATCTCACCTTCAACGGCGATTGCGAGCAGGCGCTCAAGCATTATGGCGAGGTGCTCGGCGCCAAGGTCGACATGATGATGCGCTATGGCGAGGCTCCGCCGGAGATGCCGTCGGCGCCGGAGCACAAGGACAGGATCATGCATGTCCGCTTCTCGATCGCCGGCGATGTCATCATGGCCTCGGACTCGCCGCCCGAATATTATCAAGGCGAGCCGAACGGCATCTCGGTGTCGCTCCAGATCAAGGACCCGGCCGAGGCCGAGCGCAAGTTCAACGCGCTGATCGCGGGCGGCGCCGTCACCATGCCGTTCGGCCAGACGTTCTGGTCGAAGGGCTTCGGCATGGGCGTCGATCGCTTCGGCATTCCCTGGATGATCAACTCCCCGGCTGACGGTTACGAGGCCTGACTTCGCTAAAGCGCGATGAGATCTGGATGAATCGTCATCACGCTTTAGAACTCTGTTTGCGCATGATCTTTTCGGAAAACCGCTGCGCACTTTTCCGGATCATGCTTCAGCGGCAGGAGGCGTACATCGCCTTCAGCTCGCGCCCGCGCAGCACCAGGAGCCGCGACGTCAGTCCGCCGCGGCGCTCGATCCAGTGGCGTACGGGCGTAGGATAGGTGCGCAAGACGATCTGCGAGGCCTCCGGCTCCGCATAGACGCGGCCGCGGCGGTCGACCGAGCGCGCCGCGTGGAAGCCGAGCGTGGCGCGGCGCGTGACGCAGATGCGCTCCTCCGGCACGATGCTCAGCACCAGCGTGCAGGCAGACAGGCAAGGACCGTCGATCACGACGCGCTCGCCGGAGGCGCGCACCTTCTCGAACAATTCCAGGAACGGGCCGACTTCGCCGCCCGGCGATGAGATGATCCGGACATCGGCGCGCGCCAGCATGGTCGCGATCCCCCACAGGACCACCGCGAGCAGCAAAGTCAGAATGATGCGCACCCGGCTCGGCATCGTCGCCTCACGCGTTTCTCGTCAAGCGTTCCTGCGCTGCCCTCGCAACGTCGGCAGCCCGATTCCGGCAGCGTCGAAGCCGCCGTCGACGGCCAGCACCTGACCTGTGATGTAGCTCGAGCGCTCCGAGCAGAGGAAGAAGATGGCTTCGGCCAGCTCTTCTTCAAGGCCGTAGCGGTTCAGCGGTATGGCATCGTGATAGTCGGCGCGGATCTCCGGCGTATGCACCGCCTTGGCCATCGCGGTTTCGACCGGCCCCGGCGCCACGGCGTTGACGCGGATGCCGGCGGAGGCGAGCTCGACGGCGAGTTGCTTGGTGAGATGCGCCAGCGCCGCTTTGCTGGTGCCGTAGGCGGAGCGCAAGGTCGAGGCGCGCACGGCCGAGATCGAGGTGATGTTGACGATCGCGCCGCCATGCTCGCGCATCAGCGGCACGGCCGCGCGCGTGCACAGGAACGGGCCGGTCAGGTTGACGTCGAGGATGCGCTGCCAGTCGGTCTCACTGGTCTCCATGATCGGCGCGAAGCGCGCGACACCGGCATTGTTCACGAGCGCGTCGAGCCTGCCGAACCTCTTGGCAATGTGCGACAGCGCGTCGGCGACCATCGCCGCATCCGAGACGTCGCAATGCAATGCCAGCGTTCGTTCAGGCGATCTGAGCGCGACGGTCGCATCGTCGAGCAGCTTTGTCTCGATGTCGAGCAGCGCGACGCGCCAGCCCTCCAACAGGAATCTCTTGGCGGTCGCAAGCCCGATGCCGCGCGCGGCCCCTGTGATCAGGGCGACCTTGTCGTCCGGCGTCGTCCTCAGTGATTCCGTCACGGCGATCGGCTCCTCCGGCCGGCGGCCCGGCTCTTGCTCGTTGTGAGTCCTATCACGCGCTGCGCAGGGTAGCTGTGAAGACCGTCACAATCCCTCACGTGCGTTAAATCCAACTTATGGAATACAGACAGGGCACCTAAGTTCGCGTGCGTTGTCAAACAGCCAACGGTAGTAATGGGCGCGGCAGTTCGCGTTCCCGCGGCACCGAAGCGCCCGAGTGTTACTGGTATCCTCGTCCCTCACCAACCGGAGGGCGCAGGGAAGACCGGGAGCTCGCCGCCCCCATGGCCCCCGTGCGGACAAGAATGCACGGGGCAGGAACCACAGGTTTGGCTGGGACATCCCGGCCTTCCCTGCACGATGGTCTTACGGCTTATACGTGATCTCCCCGGGGACCGGCTGTCTTGCCCCCGTTTCCGCCACAATGCATTCACGCACTGGACACGACATCAGCATCGGGATGCCAGGACCACACGATTTCGCCGTACGCGCCGCGTTGTTCGTCTGCGTGTCTACTTCTGAGCATGATCTCGTCAGAAAGCTGTGGCGCAATGAGCGTCAACAGTCTCCCGGTTCCGAATCATGCTCCACGCTGCAACATCGTCGCGTCCACCGCATCCCGCTCCCCACGTTCGTGACGACCGCGAAACGTCCCTCTCGATCGGGAACAGGACGGGCATAAAAGAGCATGAATTCTGGAAAAAAGAAAGAAGAGTTTTTTAACGGGAAGGACTGGACAAGGGTGATCGACTTGAAAGTCTTCACGAAAAAAGATCCTCCGCGCGATGGTTCGGTGCGTGCGTCGAAGCGGTCAAGGGTGGCTTCCACGCCGCGCGCGAGCCGTTCCCCGGTGGCTGATTCGCCCGTCGGGCCGCGTGGTCGTGTCCCGTCTTGGACGACTCCTGTCCTGGTAGCGTAAAGTCTCAGAGCCTCGGTAGAATCGATATGCGCGGTCACGTCATCAGCCAGCGAATCACATCCTTCTCGTTGAACACGGCGCTGCCGCGCGGCGTGCTGCGCGCGCGCCGCGCGTTGCTTCTGTCCTGCGTCGTTCTCGGGCTCGCAACGAATGCTTGTGTGCTGGCCGCCGAGGGTCCGGAGACGAAGTCGCCCGCGGTGGAACCGGTCGCGCGCGACGTCGCGCCGCCTTCACCATCGCCGCAGGCGCAAAAGCCAGAGGTGCCGAAGACGGAGGTTCAAAAGGCGGAGCCGCAGAAGGTCGAGCCGCAGAAGGCCGAAACCGGGACGGTCGGACGTCCGGCGGAGCCGCAGGCGCCCGCTCCGAAGGTCGTGGTCGCCCCGGCCGAGCCTCAGAAGCAGGGCGGCAAGGGCGATGCGCGAACGGCCAAGGACGCGAAGAATCTCTCCGTGCCGCAACGCGTGTTGCCGGCCGATGTCGCGCAGATGATCGGGCGCAAGATCTGGCTCAACGAGGCCGGCGGTCGGCGCGATGCGATCACGTCGTGGAATGCCGGCGAGGAATTTGCCTCATTGGGCATCGGGCACTTCATTTGGTACCCGACCACCGCGAAGCCGCCCTATGAAGAAGGCTTCCCCGGGCTGGTCGCGTTCCTGCGCAAGGGCAAGACGCCGCTGCCGGCATGGCTGGACAAGACTCCGATCCCGGCCTGTCCGTGGACCAGCCGTGCGGACTTCAAGCGCAATTTCAATTCGCCGCAAATGAAGCAGTTGCGTCAGTTCCTGCTCGACACGATGGCGGAGCAGACCCAGTTCCTGGTGGCGCGCGCGCAGGGCGCGATGGACAAGATCCTGGCCAATACGCCCGACAGCGCCGAGCGCGAGCACATCGTCGCGCAATATGCGCGCGTCGTGCGCGCCTCGGAGGATCTCTATCCGCTGATCGACTACATCAACTTCAAGGGCGAGGGCACCAATCCCTCCGAGACCGCCGTCGACAAGGAGACGGGCCAGCGCCAGGGCTGGGGCCTGAAACAGGTGCTGCTGAAGATGAACGGCTCCACCACCGAGCCGAAGGCCGTACTCGCCGAATATTCCGAAGCCGTGCAGGTCGTGCTGCAGCAGCGCGTGCGCAACCTGCCGTCCAACCGCATCTGGGAGGCGGGCTGGCTGCGCCGCGCGGAAACCTACCGCCGGCCGATCGCACAGCTGGAGCCGATGCCCGAACGTGCGCCGCGCAAGTCGTCTCGCTACAGAGCGGACAATTCGGCCTATTGACGGTTGTGGCGCGCGCGTCCGGGCGACGCTGTTTCAACAACTGCCGGGAGCTGAGCTGCAGCTTCCGCGCCGTCATTCCGGGGCAATCGTCGATGCGCAGGCGCGGAGCGCCGAGCAGCGGCGATTGAACCCGGAATCTCGAGATTGCTGAAATGAACGCCAGACCAGATCGAGATTCCGGGTTCAAGGCCTGCGGCCTTGCCCCGGAATGACTGTGTCTGTGGCGCCAGCAAGGACACACGGAGATCGACGAGCAGGGATCACTTGCCCGCTACAGCTTTCCTCTCGGCAACCACCTTCTGATAAGCCGCCTGCAATCGCTCGCCGACGCTTGGGCCCGGCTTCTTGCGCTTCTTCACGCCGAGATGGATCTCGCGGAGCTCGTCCATGAACTCGGCCCACATCTTCGGGCCGCCCTCCATCAGAAGCTTGGCGCGGATGCCGAGCTCGTCTGACACCGGCAGATATTTGTAACCCCAGCTGGCCATCTGCGCGAGGATCGGCAACAGCTCGATACCCTGCTCAGTCAGCGAATAGATTCCCTTCTGCTTGTGGCTGGGATCGTCCTCGCGGCTGATGATGCCCGCGGCGAGCAATGTCTTGAGCCGGTCGGCCAGAATGTTCGACGAGATTCCTTCCTGCGATCCGCCGAGCAGCTCGCGATAGTGGCGGCGGTTGCCGAACATCATGTCGCGGATGACGAGGAGGCTCCATTTGTCGCCGACGACCTCGAGCGTGAGGTTGATCGGGCAGCCGGAGCGTTGCAGGTCGGACATCAGGAGCTCATGGACAGTCGTCGCGAATAACTGCTTGCAATATTGCACCGGTCCCGGCATCCTCCAACTGCTTGCAAAATAAAAGCAGTCGGGAGGCGCGTGCATGGCACGGCTGGTATTGTGGAACATGATGACGCTCGACGGCATGGTCGCGGGCGCGAACGGCGACCTGTCCTGGCATGAGGAGGTCTGGGGGCCTGAGCTCGAGCAGTTCTCGGAAGCTCAACTGAAGGAGGCCGGAGGGCTGCTGTTCGGGCGGGTGACCTACGACCTGATGGCCGGCTATTGGCCGGCGCAGCAGGGCGTGATCGCCGAATTCATGAACGCGATCCCGAAGCATGTCGCCTCGCGCAAACTGTCGGAACTGGCCTGGTCGAATGCGCATCTGATGGGTCAGCAGATTGCGACCGAGGTCGAGACGCTCAAGAAGGACAGCGCCAAGGATCTGTTCCTGTTCGGCAGCGCGGACTTCGCCGCGACGCTGATGGCGCATGATCTGATCGACGAATACCGGATCGCGATCAATCCGCGCGTGCTCGGCAACGGCGCGCCGCTGTTCAAGCCGGGGCATACGATGAAGCTGCGGCTGATCGACAGCCGCGCCCTGTCGACCGGTGTTGTGATCGTGCGTTATGTGCCGGTGCGGGATGCGTGAGCGGACGGCCGCGTGCTCCGCCTTTGGCTTGTGAGGAGGCGCACGATTGTACAGCGTGCTCGGTGTACCTCGCCCCGCTTGCGGGGAGAGGTCGGATTGCATCGCCAGATGCAATCCGGGTGAGGGGGTACAGGTTCATCCACGAACACTCCCCGTGCGGCCGCCCCTCACCCCAACCCTCTCCCGTGAAGAACGGGGAGAGGGAGCGCACCGGCGTCGCCGCGCGAGCATCGACTCGAACTAACTCTCTTCACGTCAGCCCTGAGGAGCGACCCATGTCCCTCACCCTCTACTATCATCCGCTGTCGTCGTTCTGCTGGAAGGTGCTGATCGCACTCTACGAGAACGACATTCCGTTCACGCCGAAGCTGATCAATCTGGGTGACGTCGACGATCGTGCCGCATTTCTGAAGCTGTGGCCGGTCGGCAAGTTTCCGGTGCTGCGCGACGAGCAGCGGCAGCGCACGATCCCGGAGTCGAGCATCATCATCGAGTATCTCGATGAGCACTTTCCAGGTGCGACGCGCTTCATTCCGGGCGAGCCCGATCTCGGCTTACGGACACGCCTGCGTGATCGGTTTCTCGATCTCTATCTGCACATGCCGACGCAGACCGTGGTGTTCGACCGGCTGCGGCCGAGCGATGCGCGCGATCCGTTCGGTGTCACCGAGGCGAGGGCGCGGCTGCAGACGTCCTACGCGATGCTCGAGGCGGAGCTGCCGTCCGCGGGCTGGGCGATGGGCGAGCCATTCACGCTGGCGGATTGCGCCGCGCTACCGGCGCTGTTCTATGCGCAAAAAGTGGAGCCGTTCGGTGCCGAATTGAAAACGGTTCCAGCCTATCTCGAGCGTCTCAAGGCGCGACCGTCCGTCGCGCGCGTTCTCGCCGAGGCCGAGCCCTATTTCCACATGTTCCCGGGCGAGCCTGGCTGAGCGGGCCTTTCCGCGAAAATAATCGCACAGCCGTGTCGGATTGCATGGTTGCCGATCGTCTTTCTGAAGAGAGCAGGGAGACCTGCCGCAGGATCAGGGAGAGGGACCATGCGGTTCATGGTGATCGTGAAGGCAACGCAGGACTCGGAAGCGGGCGTGCTGCCGACCTCCGAGGAATTCGCCAAGATGGGCCGGTTCAACGAGGGACTGATCAAAGCCGGCATGATGGAGACGGGGGAGGGCCTGCATCCGACCGCCCGGGGCGCGCGGATCGATTTCTCGGACGGCGAGCCTCGCGTGGCGCGCGGCCCGTTCGAGAACAGCGGCGATCTCGTCGGAGGCTTCTGGATCGTCAAGGCGGATTCGCTCGATCAGGTGATCGAGGCCATGAAACGCGCGCCGTTTCCGAGCGGCCAGGTGGAGATCCGGCGCATCTATGCCGCGGAGGATTTCGGCGAGGCCCTCGCGCCTGAACTGCGCGCGCAGGAAGATCGCCTGCATGCGCTGGCGGCGAAGAGCTGACATCTCAGCCCATCAGACCGGGAGCAGACACGATGCGATTCATGATGCTGATGATTCCGCTCGGCTATGAGAGCGCCCCGCCGGACGTGAAGCTCGATCCCGAACGGGTCGCGGCGATGATGCGCTACAACGAAGCGCTCAAGGAGGCCGGCGTGTTGATCACCTTGGAAGGGCTGCATCCGCCGTCGATGGGTGCACGGGTGTCGTTCCCTGGCGGCAAACCCGTCGTCACCGATGGTCCCTTCGCCGAGGCCAAGGAGGTGCTCGGCGGCTTCTGGATGATCGAGGTCGGATCGCGCGACGAGGCGGTCGCCTGGGCCAAGCAATGCCCGGCCTCCGAGAATGAGATCATCGAGATCCGCCAGGTGCAGGAGATGGCGGATTTTTCCGACGATGTGCAGCAGGCGCTGGCCGGCTTCGCCGATCTACCGCATGCCGGCCGTGCCTGATCGGTTCAATTCAACAGGGAGGGAAGTGCAATGAGCGACAACAGCAACACCTATCTCGCCGTGTTCCTCGGCAGCAGGACCAGCCCCGCCTGGAAGGAATGGGAGGCGCTGCCGGAGGCCGACCGCAACGCCAGGGGACGGCAGGGCATGGAGGCTTGGCAAGGCTGGGTCGAGACGCACAAGGACGCGATCGTCGCGCTGGGCGGGCCGCTCGGCAAGACCAAGCGGGTCGACAAGGCCGGCATCAACGACATTGCCAACGAGATGGGCGCGTTCACGGTGGTCCGCGCGGCCTCGCACGAGGACGCGGCGAAGATGTTCGAGGGGCACCCGCATTTTGCGATCTTCCCCGGCGAGCGGGTCGAGATCATGCCGGTGCTGCCGATCCCGGGTGGTTAGCGCCCGTACCTAGCGGCGAGCCGCGGTGCCACCCTCCCCTGAAGCGGGAGGGTCGGCTCGAATCCGCGCAGCGGATGCGAGCCGGGGTGGGGTGACAGACTGTCGGCGTGTGCGATGCCGACGTTCGGCTGGGCACCTTGTGCACTCGTCCGTTGACCCCGCGCTGACCTCGCCCGGGGCTCACCCCACCCCGCTCGCCCGCTGCGCGGGCGATCGACCCTCCCCCTCAAGGGGAGGGTGGCAGCCGTGGCTGCCGGTCGAGCGCTCAAAAGTCTCTGGTGTGTTTCACCCCCGCTCATGTAAAAGCCCTTCACATGAGCTGGCGCAAGGAGCAGCGCCGCGCTGAGCGCGGCTATCATCACGGCAACCTCAAGGAGGCGCTGCTGCAGGCGGCGCTCGACCTGATCGCGCAGAAGGGAGCTGCCGGGTTCACCTTCGCCGATGCCGCGCGCATGGCCGGCGTCAGCCCGGCTGCCCCCTACCGCCACTTCCGCGATCGTGATGAGCTTCTGTCCAGCATCGCGCAGCGCGGCTTCGAGCAGTTCGAGGCGCGGCTTTCGGCCGCGTGGGACGACGGCCGGCCGGAGACCGTCACGGCATTCGAACGTGTCGGCAAGGCCTATCTCGCCTTCGCCCGCGAGGAGCCCGCGTTCTACTCGGCAATGTTCGAATCCGGCGTGCCGGCCGACTCGACCCCAGGTCTGCTCGCCGCTGGCGAGCGTGCGTTCGGCGTGATCCGCGCCGCCGCGGAGCGGCTCGCCGCGCTGGCTCCTCCTGGTGTGCCGCGGCCGCCGGCGATGATGATGGCGCTGCACATCTGGTCGATGGCGCATGGCATTGCGTCCTTGTTCGCGCGCGGCGACGCCGCCCGGCGCAAGCTGCCGATGTCGCCGGAGGAGCTGCTGGAAGCCGAGGTGCTGATCTATCTGCGCGGTCTCGGGTTCAGCACCGATCGTGCACCGACCGCCAAGCCCGGCGGCGAGCCGCCGCCACTGCCCGACGACGACAAGCCGGCTGGGACGCCAGCGGGGCCCTGGGGCCGGCCCAAGTAAAGGTTCAACGCCGGACGAAAAATATTCCGGGCGGCGCGTCAGGCGGCAGCCTTGACAAAATCACGGGTTGAGCTAGCTATGTAAATGTTATTTACATTCACACGGCATGGCGCCGCGAATGGAGAGGGAGATGGCCTACACCGCAGATGTCAATCGATGGCGCGGTTCGGAGGAGGAGCAGAGGTACCGGCCCCACATGATGGAGTCGCCCTGGCATCCCGGCTGGATCGCGGTGACCGTGCTCGGCTTCATCATCTGGTGGCCGATCGGACTTGCCCTTCTCTTTTTCACACTCGGGAGCAGAAAGATGGCGTGCTGGAACGGTAGCGATCGCTGGTCGAACAAGATGGAACGGATGCAGTGGAAGATGGACCGCATGCGCGACAGGATGGAGCGCCGCGGCTTTGGTTTCGGCTTCTCGCAGCCGTCGTCGAGCGGCAATCGCGCCTTCGATGAGTACCGCATGGAAACGCTGCGCCGGCTCGAGGAGGAGCAGCAGGAGTTCCGCGACTTCCTGACCCGCCTGCGTCACGCCAAGGACAAGGAAGAGTTCGACGCCTTCATGGCGCAGCACAAGCAGCGGCCGCCGACGCCGCCGAACGACCAGCCCCAGAGCTGATCGACCGATCCTGACGCCGCAGGGCTTTCAGCCCCCGCCCTGACGGCACAAGACGCCCGCCCGCGGTTCCCCGCCGGCGGGCGTTTTGCGTTCCTAATTACCTTTCCCTGCGGCGCCTCGCCGCTGGCTGCAGGCGGCCAGAACGGCCGCGACGTCACAATGGCCTGATTACAAAGGCTCTATCTGGCTGTCCCGGCAGGGCCTTTGACCTCCGCAAAACTCCGCGGTAACCCCGCCTTAACTCCGGAGGGGGTTTGGTTAAGGGGCGCTTACGGGCGCCGAGCCCTTGTTTTGACACGTTGGCGGAGGAAGCAGGCCACTTATGGCTTCGGCGGGCCTCTTAAAGCGATCAGTTCAGGGCTTTCTTGCGTAGGCGCTTTGCGCCGCGATGGCATCCGGCGTGGAACGGCGGATGCATGGACCCGGGTGTCCCGGGCTGTTGGTTGAGAGGATACTTCGGATGGAAGGCGACTTCTCCCTGATCGCGCTGTTCTGGCAGGCGCATTGGGTCGTGAAGGGCGTGATGCTCGGCCTCATCACCTGCTCGGTCTGGGTGTGGGCGATCGCGATCGACAAGCTGTTCCTGTATTCCCGGACGCGCCGCTCGATGGACCGGTTCGAGCAGGCGTTCTGGTCCGGCGAGTCGATCGAGGAGCTCTATCGGGTGCTGTCGGCCAAGCCGACGCAGTCGATGGCGGCGTGCTTCGTGGCGGCGATGCGCGAATGGAAACGCTCCTTCGAGGGCCATGCGCGGTCGTTCGCCGGCCTGCAGATGCGGATCGAGAAGGTGATGAACGTCTCGATCGCGCGCGAGGTCGAGCGGCTGGAACGCCGGCTGCTCGTGCTGGCCACGGTCGGTTCCGCCGGCCCCTTCGTCGGCCTGTTCGGCACCGTCTGGGGCATCATGACGAGCTTCCAGGCGATTGCAGGCTCCAAGAACACCTCGCTCGCGGTGGTCGCGCCCGGCATCGCGGAGGCGCTGTTCGCCACCGCGATCGGCCTGATCGCGGCCATTCCGGCGACGATTTTCTACAACAAGTTCTCCTCGGAGGTGAACCGGCAGGCCCAGCGCCTGGAGGGCTTCGCAGATGAATTTTCGGCCATCCTGTCCCGTCAGATCGACGAGCGGGGATGAGGACGGGTATAATGGCGACCGGATCGTGAGTATCGCAGCATGGGCATGAGCATGGGTAGCGCGTCCGGCGGCGGTGGTCGCCGCGGTCGGCGCAAGGCACCGGTGATGTCGGAGATCAACGTCACGCCGATGGTCGACGTCATGCTGGTGCTGCTGATCATCTTCATGGTCGCAGCGCCACTGCTCACTGTGAACATCCAGGTCGATCTGCCGCAGGCGCAGGGTGGTGCGGCCTCAACGGCCGATGCCAAGCCGCCGCTCGAGGTGACCGTGAAGAAGACCGGCGGCGGCTGCGCGTCGAAGGTCGATGTCTACATCGGGGACTCCCCGATCGGGATCAACGAACTCGGGCCGAAGATCAAGGCGATGAAGGAGGCGGGTGCCGGCGGCGGCGACAACGTCGTCAAGATCCGCGGCGATCGTGACGCCTGCTACTCCGACATGATGAAGGTGCTGGGCATGGCGCGCGACGCCGGCTATCGCGCCAGCATCGTCGTGCTGCCGGAACAGGGCTCATGACGGCAAAGGACCTCATCCAGTTCGCACGTCAGCGCAAAGGCACGGTGCTCTCCGTGGCTCTGCACGTGCTCGTGCTGGGATGGGGTCTGTTCAGCTTCTCCGCCCGCTCGATGGTGGCGCCGCCGGAGGATCTGGTGCCGGTCGACGTGATCTCGGAGGACAACACGTCGAAGGCCAAGGCCGGCGCGCTCGCCGGCAAGAAGGAGTCGCAGAAGCTGCTCGCCGACAGGATCGGCGAGAAGAAGCCGACCGAGGACATCGTCGGCAAGGTCGACACCAAGCAGGTGACCGAGACCGACGCCGCGCCGGAGCCGAAGCCCAAGCCGGAGAAGCCGCTCGAGAAGAAGCCCGACCCGCCCAAGCCGGTCGAGAAGCAGCCGGATACGCCCAAGCCCGTGGCCGAGAAGAAGCCGGATCCGCCGAAGCCTCTGCCTGCTGAAAAGCCGAAGCCGGAGGAGAAGAAGCCCGATCCGTTCAATCCGGACCAGATCGCGAGCGTGCTCAACAAGGACAAGCCGAAGCAGCCGCCGAAGCCGCAGCAGACGGCGGTCGCCACGCCCGAGCCGCCGAAGCACAAGAGCGAGCGCAAGTTCGACGCCGAAAAGATGGCGAGCCTGATCAATCAGAAGGATCCGACGCGGCAGGCCGTGACGGGAGCGGAGCTGAACGCGAATGCGGCGCTCGGCACGGTCCAGGGAACAGCCGAGGCCAACGTGGCGAGTTGGCAGGGCGCGTTCCAGGAGGCTGTGACGCGCTGCTTCAACGCGCCCTACAGTGGTGTCGACGAAGACAAGATCTCGGTCGACCTCGACATTCAGTTGCGTTCCGACGGCTCCCTGCTCGCAACGCCCGTCGTCTCCGGCGTGACGGGCCCGAATCGGGCGGTCAGCCTCGCCGTGGCGGAGAACGCGAAGCGGGCGGTCGAGAACTGTGCGCCTTATGCGTTTCTACCGAAGAATCGTTACAACGAGTGGAAGCTCATCCTGACGCGATTCAATCTCAAAACGATGAATTCGATGCGAGGCCGAACTTGACGAATCCTCCCGACCGCACGACCGGATCTTTCACGCGGCGCCAGCTGTTGGCGACGGGAGGCGCTGCCGTCGCGGCGCTGGGCGCCGGTCCCGCGTTGGCCCAGCAGAAAGACCGCCTGGAGATCGTGCCGACGAGCTTCAAGCCGCTCCCGATCGCGATTCCGCCGTTCGTTCCGGGGGGCGCCGGCGATGCCGATGTCGGCAACGGCATCTCGCAGGTGATCACCAACAATCTGAAGCGGAGCGGCTTGTTCGCGCCCGTCGACCCCGCTGCATTTCCCGAGCGCATCAGCAATTTCGAGGCGCCGCCGCAATTCGCAAGCTGGAAGCCGTTCGATCTGCGCGGCATCGTCACCGGCCGCGCCACGCGCCAGCCCGACGGCCGCCTGAAGGCCGAGTTCCGGCTGTGGGAGCCGAATACGGGCCAGCAGCTCGCCGGCCAGCAATATGTGACGGCGCCGGAATATTGGCGGCGCATCGCCCACATCATCTCGGACCAGATCTATACGAAGCTCACGGGCGAGAAGGGCTATTTCGACAGCCGCGTCGTGTTCGTCGACGAGAGCGGGCCATCGGAGCGCCGCGTCAAGCGGCTCGCGCTGATGGACCAGGACGGCGCCAATGTCCGCTATCTCACCCGCGGCGCCGACCTCGTGCTGACGCCGCGGTTCTCGCCGTCGAGCCAGGAAATCACCTACATGGAGTTCGGGCAGGGCGACCCGAAGGTCTATCTGTTCAATATCGAGACCGGCCAGCGCGAGATCGTCGGCAACTTTCCGGGCATGTCGTTCTCGCCGCGCTTCTCGCCCGACGGCCAGCGTATCATCCTGAGCCTGCAGCAGGGCGGCAACTCCAATCTGTTCGTGATGGATCTGCGCTCGCGCGCGACCACGCGGCTGACCGACACGCCGGCGATCGATACCTCGCCGTGCTACTCGCCGGACGGCAGCCAGATCTGCTTCGAGAGCGATCGCGGCGGCAAGCCGCAGATCTACGTGATGTCGGCGAGCGGCGGCGCCGCGCAGCGCATCTCGTTCGGCGAGGGCAGCTACTCGACGCCGGTGTGGTCGCCGCGCGGCGACTACATCGCCTTCACCAAGCAGGGCGGCGGCCAGTTCGCGATCGGCATCATGAAGACCGACGGCTCCGGCGAGCGCATCCTCACCTCCGGCTTCCACAACGAAGGCCCGACCTTCGCTCCGAACGGCCGCGTGCTGATGTTCTTCCGCGATCCCGGCGGCAATGCCGGTCCTTCGCTCTATACGATCGACGTCTCCGGCCGCTTCGAGCAGAAGGTGCAAACGCCGGGCTTCGCCTCGGACCCGGCCTGGTCGCCGCTGCTGTCGTGAGGAGTAGATGGCCCGTCGATGCTCGCTCACACTTGAGTGGACGCGTCGCCGGCGGGTCGCGCAATGCGTGTCTTCGGTCGAAATGGAACCATTCGTTGCAAGGTCGGAGTAGTGTTTCCCTAGTTTGCTGAAATCTCGGGGAAATCCGCCCGTTTCGCGGCTGCGGCAACGCTCCGCTAACGATGTTCGCTCAGAAAGACTTCACTTGCGAACGGTATTGTTGCGCACAGAACAGGACGCGTGCGCACGAATGCAGCTTGCCAGCCAAAGCGGAGAAGACGATCGAAAGCTGTCGCCCGGTATCCAGGCGGCGCTCGTCGACTCCCTCTTCCAGGATCCCGGCCCGATGTTTGCCGGCGCACTCTGCGCCGCCGTCGCGGCCGTCATGACCGCGATCAAGAGCGGCGACACCAGTCTCTGGCCCTGCGCGATCCTGCTGATCGTGGCCGGCGCGTTTCGCTCGCTCGACATGCGCTACTACCGGCATCTCCGTGACGGCGGGCGCTTGACCCCCGAGGCGGTGGCGCGCTGGGAGATCCGCTACCAGGTCGGCGCGATGATCTACGCGCTGGTGCTCGGCATCTGGTGCGTCGTCGCCGTGTCCGGCAACAGCGATCCGGTCGTGCACCTGATCGCGATCACGGTGACGCTCTGCTACATGTCGGCGGGCGCCGGGCGCACCTATGGACGCCCCTGGATCTTCCACGTCCAGATCCTGCTCGCCTGCGGGCCGCTCGCACTCTCGCTCGCGCTGAATGGCAGTCCCTATTACATGGGGATGGCGGCGTTCTGCGTGCTGTTCTTCATGTCGTTGAAGCACATCTCGACGAACCTGCAGCGGATCTTCGTCCAGGCCTTCGTGGCGCGCGAAGGCGAGTCGGCGCTGGCCAAGCAGTTCGATACGGCGCTCAACAACATGCCGCACGGCCTGTGCATGTTCCGCGCCGACGGGCACCTGGCGGTGATGAACCACCGCTTCGGCGAGATGATGAGCCTGCCGGAGGATATCCTGCAGCGCGGCGGCAAGGCCGCCGACATCATCAATGCCTGTGTGGTCGCCGGGTCGATCTCGGCGGCGAGCGGCCGGCTGATCCTGGCGGAGATCGAGCACACCAAGACCCACAACGTGATCACCAGCGATCCCGACGTGGTGCGCGACCGCTCGCTATCCTGGACGTTCCAGCCGATGGCCGATGGCGGTGCCGTGGTCCTGCTCGAGGACATCACCGAGCGGCGCCATGCGGAGGCGCGCATCTCGCATCTGGCGCGTTACGACGAACTCACGACCTTGCCGAACCGCGTCAGCTTCCGGGACGAGATCGAGCGGCTGCTCAGGATCCCGCAACGAAACGGCGAATTGTCCGCGCTGCTGTTCGTCGATCTCGACCGCTTCAAGCAGGTCAACGACACCCTCGGCCACCCCTGCGGCGACCAGTTGCTCTGCGCCGTGTCCGAGCGGCTGCGCGACATGCTGCGGCCGGAGGATTTCGTCGCCCGCTTCGGCGGCGACGAGTTCGTCGTGTTCCAGCGCAACATTCGCTCCAACGACGACGCTGCCGTGCTCGCGCGCCGGATCGTCGATCAGCTGAGCGAACGCTACAAGATCGACAATCATCTGGTCGAGATCGGCGCCAGCGTCGGAATCGCGATGACCGCGCCGGGCATCAGCGCCGACACGCTGCTGAAGAATGCCGACATGGCATTGTATCGCGCCAAGGCCGAGGGCAGGGGCACCTTCTGCTTCTTCCGCGACGAGCTTGCCCAGACCGTAGAGGCGCGGCGCATCCTCGAGCTCGATCTGCGCAAGGCACTCGCCAACGAGGAGTTCGAGCTGTTCTACCAGCCGCTGGTCAATCTGAAGTCCGGCAAGATCTCGACCTGCGAGGCCTTGCTGCGCTGGAACCATCCGGTGCGCGGCACCGTCTCTCCGGTGGACATCATTCCCGTCGCCGAGGACATGGGCCTGATCGTCGATCTCGGCCGCTGGATCCTGCGCAAGGCCTGCCTCGAATGCATGAAGTGGCCTGAGGCGGTGAGCGTCGCCGTCAATTTCTCGCCGCAGCAGTTCCACCAGCGCGACGTGCTGAGCGAGGTGCGCTACGCCCTCGAAGTCTCCGGCCTGCCGCCGCACCGGCTCGAGATCGAAATCACCGAATCCTCGCTGTTGCGCAACACGCAGCTGACGCACGACGTTCTTTCGCAACTCCATATGCTCGGGGTGCGCATCTCGCTGGACGATTTCGGCACCGGCTATTCGAGCCTCAGCTACCTGCACAATTTCCCGCTCGAGAAGGTCAAGATCGACCGCTCCTTCCTGGAGGGCATCGACAGCGACCGGCCGCTGACATTGCTGCGCGGCGTCGCGCGGCTGTCGGCCGATCTCGGCATGTCGGTGGTCGTCGAGGGCATCGAGACCAACGAGCAGCTGGAGCTGGTCAGTGCCGATGGCACGGTCACCGAAGCCCAGGGCTATCTGTTCAGCCGACCGGTCCCCGCCGTGCGCATCCGTCAGCTTCTGAATGCCTCGCACGGCCGACGGCCGGCGGAAGAGGCGATTGCGGTCGCCGGAGGCAATCGGTCGATCGCCTGATCGCCGTCTCGCCCGCGTCTCCGACGGTCCGGCAGCATCGCTGGGGCTCGTGCGGACACGCACGCCCATGTGAACGCTAAAGTGACAACCCCACGTCGCATCATCCGGGCTGAGAACACGCGTATGCCACGCGCACAGGTTTCGGATAGGCACGGAAGTGATCCGTAGCGATACCTGAGTCACTCCGTTTCATTTCTGTAAGTCGCAGTCATGACGCCCGATTTCCCGCACCGTTAACTCTGTACCGCCGAAAGCTTTGCGTCTGAATTAACGCACTGTTAAGCTCATTAGGTACTCGTAAGGGTTGTGTGTGAAAAGGGGTTGCGAATGAAGTCGGCGGCTCGAGTTACTGCCGTTGCTGACCAGAAGTCGGATGCGCTCGAAAATGTCGATTATCGGCTGGCGCTGACTGCGGAAGACAAGGACGAGATTTACCGGCTGCGCTACCGCGCCTATCTGCGCGAAGGAGCCATCCTCCCCTCGGCGAGCGAACGCGTCACCGACGAGTATGACGATCTTCCCAACAGTTTCATCTTCGGCGTCTATGTGCATGGCGAACTGTACAGCTCGATCCGCATCAGCGTGCTGAACTCGCAATGGCGGCGGTCGCTGTCGGCGGACATGTTTTCCGATCTGCTGCATCCCGAGCTCGACCGCGGCCAGGTGATCGTCGATCCGACGCGTTTCGTGGCCGATTACGAGAAAGCCCGGCTGTTTCCAGCGCTTCCCTACGTCACCGTCCGGCTCGGCTATGTTGCCTGCGCGCATTTCAACGCCAATATTGGCCTTGCCAACGTCCGGCCGGAACACCGCGCTTTCTACAAGAAGGTCTTCCTCCAGGAGCCGTGGGGCGAGCCGCGGCTCTACTCCGGCCTGACCAAGCCGGTCGGCCTCGTCGCCGCGCATTACCCCAAGATCCGCGAGCGGGTGTTCCAGCGCTTCCCCTTCATGCGCTCGAGCGCCTTCGAGCGGCGGATGCTGTTCGACCGTCGCGCGCCCGACGCCTTCTCTGATTCGTTTCGGCTTCAGCCTGTCGCGAAGGCCGGCTGAGCAAAGTCGGTCTTGTTCCCGGATTCAAGCCGGCGCAGCCCCCTGCGCCGGCTCAATTTCGTAGCCTTGGCGCAAATATCGGCGAAAAGCGCCGTGCTCCCGGCGGGCCGCTGCTTGCCTTCACCCTGGCGCCACATTTACAACCCATTAACCATCGCGGTCGCTTTTTCGGGTTTCGTTAGCATTTGACGGGGTTCGGCAAGACCCCATCAAGGTTGACGGAACGTTCGCTTAACCATCGACCTGTAGACCGGATGGCAGTCTAAGAACGTGAGCGTGGAGGCTCCGGGAATGAAATATTACGTGCGTATCCTCCAGGGATTGAAGTTGGCTGCCGTGCTCTCGGTCGCGCTGTCGATGGGCGCCTGCGCCAACAAGAATCTCACCGGGGCCGACGGAGCGATGGCGAGCGCTGCAACTCCAGGCAGCCAGCAGGACTTCGTGGTCAATGTCGGCGATCGCGTCTTCTTCGAGAGCGACCAGACCGATCTGACGCCGCAGGCGATCGCGACGTTGGAAAAGCAGGCGCAGTGGCTGCAGACCTATCCGCGCTATCAGTTCACCATCGAGGGCCACGCCGACGAGCGCGGCACCCGCGAGTACAACATCGCGCTCGGCGCCCGCCGCGCCCAGTCGGTCCGAAACTTCCTGGCCTCGCGCGGCATCGACCAGAGCCGCATGCGCACCATCTCCTACGGCAAGGAGCGCCCCGTCGCGGTGTGTAACGACATCTCGTGCTGGTCGCAGAACCGCCGCGCGGTCACCGTGCTGAACGCCAGTTCATGAAGCTGAACGACGTCGTCTCATGACGGGTCGTTGATGAAGCCGGCGTCGCCATCGACGCCGGCTTCATCATTTCGTCTTCGCTTGAACGTCATTTGTCTCCATCTCAATTCTACTTTACAGCCTCGCTCATCAGGCTTTTTCAACCTCTCGCCGATCCGGTCGTCAGGGCAGCATGTCGTTCATGTCTCTTCCTCGGAGCGCCGCAGCGATGCTCGCAGCGCTCGTCGTTTTGTCGTGCCAGTCATTGTCGTCGCGGGCGTTCGCCCAGGTCGATGAGGATCCCGAGATCAGGATCGAGCGGCTGGAGAATCAGCTGCGTCAACTGACCGGGCAGAACGAGGAGCTGCAGTACCGCAATCGCCAGCTCCAGGAGCAGCTGAGGCAGTTGCAGAGCGGGGCGCAGACGGCCGCGCCGGCTGCCCAGCCGGGCGTTTCGCCGGCACCGGCGCAGGTCAATCCGGGTTACGCCCAGCCCGCACAGCCCGCCTATGGCCAGCAGCCTTATGGACAGCCGCAGCAGCAGGCCTATCCCACGCCGCAGCAGCCTCCCGTCTACGCCCAGCCGCAGGCCGGCGCGCCCGCGCCGATCGCGCTGGATCCGCCGGCGCCGGGCGGGCGGACCCGTCGCGGCGACGCCTTCGATCCGAGCCAGAACCCGACCGCGCCCGGCGCGCCGCAGGCGCTCGGCGGAGGGCCGCTGCCGATCCAGCCCGGTGGCGGCCAGCCGGTTGCCCGCGCGCCGGATCCCGTCAATCCCGCGAGCCCGCCGCCCGGCCGCTATCCCCAGGCGGCGGCCCCTGCCGCCGCCGGCGGGCTGGATACGGCGCCGCCGCGGCAGACGCCGCGCGATGAATACGACCTCGGCATCGGCTACATGCAGCGGCGCGACTATGCGCTGGCCGAGCAGACGATGCGCAACTTCACCCAGAAATATCCCAACGATCCGATGATCGGCGATGCGCAATACTGGCTCGGCGAAAGCCTGTACCAGCGCCAGCAATACCGCGATGCCGCCGAAATTTTCCTGGCGGTGACCACCAAGCACGAGAAATCGTCGAAGGCGGCCGACGCGCTGCTGCGGCTCGGCCAGTCGCTGGCGGCCTTGAAGGAGAAGGAGGCGGCCTGCGCCGCGTTCGGCGAGGTGACGCGGAAGTATCCGCGCGCCTCCGCGGGTGTGAAGGCGACGGTCGACAAAGAGCAGAAGCGGGTGAAGTGCTGAGCCGCGCGGCGTGAGATCGTAGGGCTCTCGCCCCCGGGCAGCGAGGCGGGTAGGCTGCCGCGCCATGGCGAACGCACGCTCCGAAGCCGATCTCCCGGTGTCCGCCGCCGAGGCCGAGCGCCTGTTCGCGCCGCTTGCGGCGGCGCCGGCGCTCGTGCTCGCGGTCTCCGGCGGTCCCGACTCTATGGCGCTGATGTGGCTGGTGGCCCAGTGGCGGGCGTCTCTCGTGACGGGCCCGCGGCTGCTTGCCGTGACCGTCGATCACGGTCTGAGGCGTGCCTCGGCGGGCGAAGCCCGGTTGGTCAAGCAGATCGCGCGCAGCCTGGGTGTTCAGCACCGCACCTTGCGCTGGACCGACGACAAACCGGGCGCCGGAATTCCCGAAGCGGCGCGGCTGGCGCGCTACCGGCTGCTGGCGCGCGCGGCGCGGCAACTGCATGCCGGCCATATCCTCACCGCTCATACGCGGGATGACCAGGCCGAGACGGTGCTGATGCGGCTGTTGCGCGGCAGCGGTATCGCCGGGCTTGCGGCCATGACGCTGGTCAGTTCGCGAGATGGGCTGCTGCTGGCGCGGCCGCTGCTCGACATCCCCAAGGCCAGGCTGCTGGCGACGCTTCGCGCCGCGGGGCTTCCTCACGCCGATGATCCGACCAATCGCGATCCGTCCTTCACCCGGCCGCGCCTGCGCGCGCTGATGCCGGCGCTGGCGGAGGAGGGCGGCGATGCGCGCACGCTGGCGACGTTGGCGCGCCGGCTTGGACGGGCCAATGCCGCGATCGAGCGCATGGTGGACGGCGCCGAGCGCTATCTCGCCCTCCAGGCCGATGGCGGCAGTGGCGAACAGCCGGCCCAGGGCCACAGCTTCGACCCGCGCGCGTTTGTCGCACTTCCAGCAGAAATCAGGCTGCGGCTGTTGATGCGCGCCATCGATCGCGTGGGAACCGAAGGACCCGTGGAACTTGGCAAGGCCGAAGCGCTGCTCGACCGGCTGGACCGGACTCTTGCGGGGATCGTAGATAGTGGTAGGTCTGCTCCAGGCAGGCTAAAACAAACCCTGGCTGGTGCGCTGGTAAGCATGACGAAAGAGTCGATCCGCATCACGCCCGCGCCGCCACGGCGATCGCGCGGGACTTGAGCGGGCGGCAGCTTCGCGGACGCTTAACCACCTGCATGGTCGGCGCTTTCCCGCGCCATTTTTTAAGCGGGAATCGGGCTAGGATGCGTTAAATAGTCCTGTCTGGTTCCCTTGGCATTGCGGCGAGTGGTACCTAGATTACGAGACGGTCGACCGGGGGATTCCCTCGTGGCTACCCAGGGATAAGTCTGAGGACAGACGGCCGCGATCCGCGCGACCACGAAGGAAAATCGATGAACGCCAATCTGCGCAATTTCGCCCTTTGGGTCATTATTGTCCTATTGCTGTTGGCACTGTTCACCCTCTTCCAAAATCCCGGGCAACGCGCGTCGTCGCAAGACATCACCTTCTCGCAGCTGCTGACGGAGGTCGATCAGGGCAATGTGCGCGACGTCGTGATCCAGGGCCCCGAGATTCACGGCACCTTCAAGAACGGCTCCTCGTTCCAGACCTACGCGCCGAGCGATCCGACGCTCGTGACTCGTCTGTACAACGGCAAGGTCTCGATCACCGCGAAGCCGCCGGGCGACAACGTGCCGTGGTTCGTGTCGCTGCTCGTCTCCTGGTTGCCGTTCATCGCGCTGATCGGCGTCTGGATCTTCCTGTCGCGACAGATGCAGGGCGGCGCCGGCAAGGCGATGGGCTTCGGCAAGTCGCGTGCGAAGATGCTGACGGAAGCGCATGGCCGCGTCACCTTCGAAGACGTCGCCGGCGTCGACGAGGCCAAGCAGGACCTGCAGGAGATCGTCGAATTCCTCCGCGACCCCGGCAAATTCCAGCGCCTCGGCGGCCGCATTCCGCGCGGCGTGCTGTTGGTCGGCCCTCCCGGCACCGGCAAGACGCTGATCGCCCGCGCCGTGGCCGGCGAAGCCAACGTGCCGTTCTTCACCATCTCCGGTTCTGACTTCGTCGAGATGTTCGTCGGCGTCGGCGCCAGCCGCGTCCGCGACATGTTCGAGCAGGCCAAGAAGAACGCGCCCTGCATCATCTTCATCGACGAAATCGACGCTGTCGGCCGTCATCGTGGCGCCGGCCTCGGCGGCGGCAATGACGAGCGCGAGCAGACCCTCAACCAGCTGCTGGTCGAGATGGACGGCTTCGAGGCCAATGAGGGCGTGATCCTGATCGCCGCCACCAACCGCCCCGACGTGCTCGATCCCGCCTTGATGCGTCCGGGCCGCTTCGACCGCCAGGTCGTCGTCTCCAACCCCGACATCATCGGCCGCGAGCAGATCCTCAAGGTTCACGTCCGCAAGGTGCCGCTGGCGCCGGACGTCAACCTCAAGACCATCGCCCGCGGCACGCCCGGCTTCTCCGGCGCCGACCTGATGAACCTCGTCAACGAGGCCGCGCTGACCGCCGCCCGCCGCAACAAGCGGATGGTCACGCAGTCCGAGTTCGAAGAGGCCAAGGACAAGGTGCTGATGGGCGCCGAGCGCCGCTCGATGGTGATGACCGAGGAAGAAAAGATGCTGACCGCCTATCACGAGGCGGGCCACGCGATCGTCGGCCTCAATGTCCCGAGCCACGATCCCATCCACAAGGCGACCATCATTCCGCGCGGCCGTGCGCTGGGCATGGTGCAGTCGCTGCCCGAGGCCGACCGTCACTCGCATACCCGCGAATGGTGCGTCTCCAAGCTCGCGATGATGTTCGGCGGCCGCGAGGCCGAGGTGCAGAAGTTCGGTCCGGAGAAGGTGACCAACGGCGCCACCGGCGACATCCAGCAGGCGACCAACCTCGCCCGTGCGATGGTGATGGAGTGGGGCATGTCCGACAAGCTCGGCCGCGTCCGCTACCAGAGCAATGAGCAGGAGGTGTTCCTGGGTCATTCGGTGGCGCGCTCGACCAACATCTCGGACGACACCGCACGCCTGATCGACTCGGAAATTCGCGGACTGATCGAGGCCGGTGAGCAGGAAGCCCGTCGCATCATCACCGAGAAGCGCGAGGACTGGGAGACGATCGCCCAGGCGCTGCTCGAATACGAGACGCTGACCGGCGAGGAGATCCTCGACCTGCTCAAGGGCAAGAAGCCGAACCGCGAATCCGCGATCGAGCCGTCGACGCCGCGCGCCTCGGCGGTGCCGCCTGCCGGCAAGCCGCGTCCGCGGCCCGATCCGGGCCTGGAGCCGCAGCCGCAGGCCTGACCGGGAGTCTTAAGCGCAGACGAAAGATGGTTGCGGCGTCTGATGCAACGAACCGAATAAAGCAAAGGCCCGGCTGTCAGCCGGGCCTTTTGTTTGTTTGGATGGCCGGGTCGCCCTGGGGCACGACGTGTTTCTATGGGATCGATCATCGCGACCCAGCGCAGGTTCCCGATCGCGCAACGTACGGCTTAAAGATCAGCCCCGCTAACTACCCTCGCCTGGAGGGGGAGGGTCGGCTCACATGGAGCGCAGCGCAATGTGAGCCGGGGTGGGGTGATCTCTCCGCGCACGCCGGCGTCAGCTGAGATCACCCCACCCCGCTCGCCCGCTTCGCGCGCGATCGACCCAGGCTATCGCATATGACGACGCAGCTTTGTGCACGTCTCTCTCCACGTCGTCATGGCCGGGCTTGTCCCGGCCATCCACGTCGTCCGGCATGCTGAGAACCACGTGGATGCCCGGGACAAGCCCGGGCATGACGGAGTAACTCATGTACCGGATTGCTCGCCGCGACAGCCCTGCATGTCCATATGCGTTAGCCCTGACCGTCCAGGGGAGGGTGAAACCGGGATTGCGGCGCCTGTTGTCGTCCTCCTCGGGAGGTTGGCGATGACGGCGGCATGCGTTTCTACGCGATCGCATCATTCTCAAGACGCTCGTCGGCGTCATCGCACCGAAGCGCCGTGTAGTCGTCTCGGATCAGGGCCTGTCGAACCAGGTCTTCCACTGCGGTACGGCAGTGGCGAAGGTGCCGCGATGGCTGGTCGGACCGGTCGAGACGGCTTCCACCTTGGGGTTGCCGGCGCCGATCGCCTGCTGATAGGTCATCGCCAGCCGGCCGAGGCCCGTCGAGATCGCCTCGTCGGTCTCGCCGTAATAGTTGCGCACCGGGCTCTTGATGATCCAGCGATAGGCCTGCGCCTGCGCCACCAGCCGGCCGTAGGCCGATGCCGCGAAATACTGCGCGTCGAAATAGTCCGGCTTCAGCAGCTTGTGCAGATCGGTCGGGACGTCGGCGACGTTGAACGGCTCGCGCAGATAGGCCTTGCGCGCGACATCGTAATAGCTGTCGCTGATCACCGAACGCGCCAGTCCGGGCACGCCATAATAGTTCTCGAACGCGAAGGCGGAGAGGATGAACAGCGAGTTGACCCAGGCCGCGTCGTTCTTGCGCGGGAAGCTGAGGAAGCCGTTCAGAGCCACGAAGACGTCGACCGGCGCACTGGCGGTCGCCGCGGCGGCCACCGTCTCGCCAGCGCTTTCGAGCTTTTCCAGAAACGCCATCGTGACGAAGCCGCCCTGCGACCAGCCGGCGATCGACAGCCTGGTCGCGGTGAGATGCAGGTCGTTGAGCACGGCGCGGCTGGCGAGCAGCATGTCATAGGTTGCCTGCTGGTGGCTCGCCTTCACCATATAGCCCTCCGGCTCGGTCGAAGTCCCCATGCCGAAATAGTCGGCGCCGATCAGCAGATGGCCTTGCCCGGCAAACTGCGCGATCATCAGCTGCGTCTCCGGCGACTGCTCGGGGAACGACGGCACCTCCTGTTTTCCGTAGACGGTGCCGTGCTGATAGGACACCAGCGGCAGGCTGGTCTCGCTGATGTCAGGCACCGCCAGCAGTCCCGTGGCGCGGATCGGTTTGTTGCCGCGCTCGGGGACCACGGACGAATAGGTCACGCGGTACAGCCGCACGGCGTTCACGGCCGGCGTATAGGTGACCTGGACGCCGGCGAATTTCGGCGTGTCGACGGTCAGGATCTTGTTGAGCCGCTCCACGTCCCAGCGCGCCAGAAATTCATAGGAGACGTCCGACGTGACGCGCACGACGCCCTTGTCCTGAGCGCGGCTCGCTGCGGGCACGATCAGGAGGAGAGCAAGAAGGATGAGACGAATGGCCATGAGGACTCCCGTGGATCGGCCGCCAGTTGCATCGGAGTCCTGTGCTACAGATTGCGTGTAAACATTCGGTGCGATCCGCCGCATCTCGGGGCTGGCGGGGCGCTTAAGCCTTCTTCAAGCCTCCCGGCCTATCTCTCGACCAGGAGTGCGCCCCGCGTGGCGCCGGGCGAGGTCCTGATGGCCGACAATTCCGCTGCCGCGATTCCCTTACAGCGCCGTGGCGTACCGTTCGGCCTGTTCGCCGTCTGCTTCGCGCTCGCCTGCATCAATGCCGCGTTCTTCCCCGCCGGCCTGTTTTCCGGGATCTGGATCTGGGGCGCGGATGGGCTGGGCATCCCGACCGACTTCGTCAACGTCTGGGCCGCCGGCAAGCTCGCGCTGCAGGGCCATCCTGCGCTCGCCTGGGACTGGGACGTGCAGCGGAGGATCGAGCTCGACCTGCTCGGGCAGGATTTTCCCGGCTACTTCGCCTGGCACTATCCGCCGCCATTCCTGTTCGTCGCGGCGTTCCTGGCGCAGTTTCCCTACGTCACGGCCTTCGCCGGCTGGGCCTATGCAAGCTTCATCCCCTATGCGCTCGCGATGCGCGCCATCGTCGGCCGCGGCTTCGGCCTGCTGCTGGCGGCCGGCTTTCCGGCGCTGTTTTCCAACATGCTGGTCGGGCAGAACGGATGCCTGACTGCCGCGCTCGTCGGCGGCACGCTTTATCTGCTGCCGGTGCGGCCGGTGCTGGCCGGAATCTGCCTCGGCCTGCTGACCTACAAGCCGCAATATGGTCTGCTTTTCCCGATCGTGCTGATCGCCACGCAGCGCTGGACGGCATTCATCTCTGCGAGCGTCACCGCGATCCTGCTCGCGCTCGTCTCCCTGCTGGCGTTCGGCATCGACAGCTGGCAGGCTTTCGTCCACTGGCTGCCGATGTTCTCACAGGCGTTCCTGACCGAGGGCAAGGCGACCTGGTGGAAACTGCAGAGCCTGTTCTCGATGGTGCGCTATTTCGGCGGCTCCGAATCGCTCGGCTGGGCCTTCCAATGGGTGCTGACCGCCGGCGTCGCCGTCGTGCTGGTGACGCTGTGGCGCAGCCCGGTGCGCTATTCGCTCAAGGCGGCCGCGCTCGCCGTCGGTCTCCTGCTGACGACGCCTTATCTGTTCATGTACGACATGATGGTTCAGGCCATCGCGGTGGCCTGGCTGGTGCGGATCGGGCTCGCCGAGGGTTTCCGCCGCTACGAACTGCCGGCGCTCGGGGTCATCGCAGCCCTTCAGATCACCTTCATGATGACCGGCATCCCGCTCGGTCTTGCCGCCAATCTGATCATGGCCGCGCTGGTGCTGGCGCGGGCCGGATCGTGGTGGCGGCGGCAGCCGGCCACCGCCGAAATTGCTCTCGCGCCCGCCTGATCAGGTCCGCAGCCGAAGCCGCGGAACCACTTCCCGCTTGCGTTCTTATCTGAACAAGTGTTCAGTTCTTCCGAGCGTTTGCGAGGACTTTCCTCCAAAAACACTGAACCAGCGTTCGCCGGGAGACCTGGACGAGCGCGTCCAGGGACTGGAAACGTCATGGTCTATCGGCGAACCCATCAAGTCGTGAAACGGCTGGCGGCCCGCCGCAGCGCGATTCTGGCCGCCGCGCGCGAAGCCGCAGCCGAAGGCGGCATGTCGGCCGTGCAGATCGCCCCGGTCGCCGTCCGCGCCAACGTCGCGGCCGGCACGGTCTATCGCTACTTCCCGTCCAAGGCCGACCTGATCTCCGAATTGATTGCGGAAGTGTCGCGCGACGAACTGGCCGCCGTCCGGCGCGCGGCCGATGCCGCGCCGGGACCGTCCTCTGCGCTCGCCGCTGCCGTCTCGACGGTGGCCGTTCACGTCCTGTCGCAGCGCAAGCTCGCCTGGGGCATCCTGGCCGAGCCGGTCGACGTCGATGTCAGCGCCTCGCGGATCGCGAGCCGCCGCGAGATCGTCGGCGAGATCGCCTCCCGGATCGATGCCGCGGTTCGCGCCGGTCATCTCCCGGCGCAAGACACGCAGCTCGCCGCCACGGCTCTGCTCGGCGCGCTGCACGAGGCGCTGGTGGGGCCGCTGGCGCCCGACACTCTCGACGATGCCGCCAAGCTCCGCGACACTGTCCAGGCGGTGACCCTGCTGGCGCTGCGCGCGGTCGGCGTCATGGACGCGCGCGCCCGCGGCCTCGTCGTCCAGGCCGTGCTGCCGGTCCGGAGCTTGGTCGGGGCCTGACCCAACGCTTGGGCTTAAGCAAGGATTCACCCGCTGCGGCGATGGTAAGGACGGCGCGCGCAGCAGCGCGCCTTGCCTCAATCCGGGTGCTTCCTCAGCCGATGCCGATCGCACGCAAGCCTCTGGCGACGCCGCTGGTCATCGCCGGATCGGTAGTGGCCGGCGCCCTCTATGCCTATTTCATTGGCGAAGATATCAACTGGGACTGGCAGAACTACCACGACTATGCTGGCTTCGCGCTGGTCAACGACCGCTTCGATGTCGACGTCGCGCCCGGTGGTTTCCAGAGCTTCCTCAATCCGCTGATCTATCTGTTGCCCTACGTCGTCAGGCATTCATTGCCTGCGCCGTGGTGGGGCATCGCGCTCGGCGCGCTGCATGGGCTTAATCTCGCTGCGGTGTATTGGGTCACACGGGTCCTGCTGCAGCGGAGCGCCGATGCGGTCACGCTCGGCGCGGCACTGCTCATCGCTGCGCTCAGTCCGATGGCGCTGTCCGAAGTCGGCACGAGCTTTGCGGACATCGTCACGACGATCCCGATCCTGGCCGCGCTCGCGCTGATGTTCGAGCGCGACGACAACGAGGTGCGCGCACGCCATCTTCTCCTCGCGGGCCTTCTCATCGGCGCGGCCACCGGATTGAAGCTCACCAATGCGACGTTCCTGATCGGCGCCGGCGTCTCGCTGCTGCTCGTGGCACAGCCGCTGCGCGCACTCGTCACGTTCGGCGCTGCCAGCGCGGCCGGCGTGATCGTGACCGCGGGGCCTTGGGCATGGAAGATGGCGCGCGATTTCGGCAGTCCGCTGTTTCCGTTCTACAATACGATCTTCCGCTCGCCGGAAGCGCCGCTGGTCTCGATCGTCGACACGCGCTTCATGCCGCAGGGGCTGCTCGATGCGCTGGCCTACCCGTTCTACTGGGTGGTCGGCATCCATCCGTCGTCGGAATGGTCGTTCCGCGATCCGCGCTTCGCGATCGTCATCGTGCTGCTGATCGCGCTGGTGGCGACAGGCGTCGTTCAGAGGCGCGAGGTGCTGGCGCTGCGCGAGCGGCGCCTGATCATCTTCTTCTGGGTCAGCTATGTCCTGTGGATGCTGGCCTTCTCGATCCAGCGCTATCTGATGCCGCTTGAACTGCTGTCGGCGCCGCTGATCGTGCTGCTGCTCATTCGGCTCGTCGAGGCGTGGCGCGGGCGAACGGGTGCATTCCCATCGCCGCGAATGATGCGGGCCGTGACGGTCGCGACCGCGCTCGCGATCGCATTGGCCTCGCAGCCGACCGACTGGATGCGGCGGCCGTGGTCGGATCCCTATCGGCCGCAACTGGCCGAGCCGCTGCAACAGCCGGCGACATTCCTGCTGCTGCAGAAGCCGCTCGGCTACGTCACCTCGTTCGTGCCCCGAGGCTCGCGCGTCTATCAGTTGTCCGAACTGGTGGTGCCGATTGTCCCGGGGGGAATCCTCGACCGCCGTGTCCGCGATGGCCTCGCCGCGCCGCTCCCGGGCGGCATATGGGCGCTGTATTATGCGGACAGCCCAGCCGACAATCCGCCGCGGCTCGACCTGCTCGGCGACTACGGCCTCAAGCTCGACGGTTCAAGAACCTGCGAACGCATTCAAGCTGCAGACGGTACCGACATCATGGCCTGTCCGGTGATCTCGGCCGCGGGACCCGCGGCATCCACCGCGGGCCTCAAGCCGGATCACGGCGCCAACTGATCGTCAGATCTGGGCGTCGCTCGACGGCCCGACATAGGCGATGCGCACCATGTTGGTGGTGCCGGGCGTGCCGAGCGGAACGCCGGCGACGACGATGACGCGCTGGCCGGCGCGCACGAAGCCGTCGCGGAAGGCGATCGAGCCGGCGCGCTCGACCATGTCGTCCTGGTCGCGTGCATCCTCGGCCACCACGCAATGTACGCCCCACACCACCGAGAGCCTGCGTCCCGTGGCGAGGTTCGGCGTGATCGCGACCACCGGCGGCTTGGCCCGTTCGCGGGCGACGCGCACGGCGGTCGATCCGGACGAGGTCCAGCAGATGATCGCGGGAAGGTCGAGATTCTCGGCGATCCGACGGGCTGCTTCGGCAATCGCATCGCCGGCGGTCGATTCCGGCTCGGGACGCTGGGCCGCGATCACCGAGCGATAGACGGCATCGCGTTCGACCTCCTCGCCGATGCGGTTCATGGTCGATACCGCCTCGACCGGAAATTTTCCGGCCGCGGATTCGGCCGACAGCATGATCGCGTCGGCGCCTTCATACACCGCGGTGGCGACGTCGGAGACCTCGGCGCGGGTCGGCACCGGCGATTGGATCATCGACTCCAGCATCTGCGTGGCGACCACCACGGGCTTGCCGGCCCGGCGCGCCAGCCGCGTCATCTGCTTCTGCAGGCCGGGCACGCGCTCGAGCGGCAGCTCGACGCCGAGGTCGCCGCGCGCCACCATCAGCGCGTCCGAGACGTCGACGATGTCGTTGAGCCGCTCGATCGCCTGCGGCTTCTCGATCTTGGACATCACGGCGGCGCGGCCGCGGATGATCTTCTTGGCCTCCAGCACGTCGTCGGCGCGCTGCACGAAGGACAGCGCGATCCAGTCGACGCCGGTGTTCAGGGCGGCATCGAGGTCGGCGCGGTCCTTCGGCGTCATCGCCGAGACCGGCAGGTCGGTGTCCGGCAGGCTGACGCCCTTGCGGTCCGACATCTTGCCGCCGATGACGACGCGTGTGACGGCCCGGGTGGGGGTGGTCTCCTCGGCGATCAGGCGGACCTTGCCGTCATCCAGCAGCAGCGCGTGGCCGGGTTGCAGCGCGGCGAGAATCTCCGGGTGCGGCAGATACACCCGCGTCGCATCGCCCGGCGTCTTGTCGGAATCGAGCACGAAGCTCTGGCCGTTGTTCAACTGAACCGGGCCTGCGGCGAAGGTGCCGAGCCTGAGCTTCGGTCCCTGCAGGTCGACCAGGATGCCGATCGGACGGCCGTAGCTGGACTCGACGGCGCGGATCGTCGCCACCATCTCCCGCAGCTTGTCGTGCGGGGTGTGGCTCATGTTGATGCGGAAAATGTCGGCCCCGGCCTCGAACAGCTTGCGGATCATCGCGCTGTCCGAAGAGGCCGGGCCGAGCGTGGCGAGGATCTTGATGCGGCGCAGTCGCCTCATGGCTTCGGCGCTTGCCCCGGCGGCAGCGCCGGTACCGCCGCGGGCGGCGCTCCTTGTGGTCCGTTGGGCAGGCCCGGCATGTTGCCGCCAGGCCCTAATGTTCCGGGAATGCCGGGCACGCGCTGCTGCGCCGGCTGCTCATTGGCCTCGGTCAGCTGCACCGTCCAGGCGCGCTGGTCGCCGGTGTCGACCTCGAAGAAGCCGGTGCGGTCGAAGCCGCGGGCGAGGCAGTTGTCGGTGCCCTTGATGGTGAATTCCTTGTCGCGCGAGCACATGAAGGCCTGACCGGACCATTCGCCGCCACGGTCATAATCGAGCGCGTAGATGTAATAATAGCGCGCCACCAGGGTGCCCTTGAGCAGGGTCTCGCAGCTGCGTGACGACACGTTCCACCAGCCCTCGGTGGTCCAGCCTTCCGCGTCCTTGTAGCCGAGCGCGATCCCGACCCGGCTCGAGGTGTTGTTGCACAGCCGGAAGTCGGCCGCCGCCGGGCTGGATGACAGACAGAGCGCGGCCAAACCAAGCAGCGAAAGCAGTCCGAGACCGGGACGGCGGGGAATGCGATGCAGGAGAGGGAAGGTTTTGGGGATCATTGCGCGAGGCTATATCCAACATTGATTGATGTCGCGTGACTTGGCTGCGACCGTCCGCGGCGATGGATGGTGAAGACACGCTGCGATCGCGCGCCTCGTCCTCCCGACGGTGCTGCGATATGGCCAAACCCGCGACGAAGCCGCATTATATAGCAGACATCCGTCACAGCGCGGAACAGGGAACAGAGGATGACCATGGACAGCACCACCCGGACCGAGCTCGAAGCCGCCGCCTTCCGCCGGCTGGTCGAGCATTTGAGGACCAGAACCGACGTTCAGAACATCGATCTGATGAATCTGGCCGGTTTCTGCCGCAACTGCCTGTCGAACTGGCTCAAGGATGCCGCCGACGCCAAGGGGGCGCCGATGACCAAGGATGAGAGCCGCGAGGCCGTCTATGGCATGCCCTACGAGGAGTGGAAGACGAAGTACCAGCGCGAGGCCAGCGCCGAGCAGATCGAGACCATGAAGAAGGTGCATCCCGGACATTGAGCCTGCCGGCTTGCCCGCGAATCGGCGGCTGTGCGCGCGCGCCGAAAAACGCAAGCGACGTGGCCGATGTGGGGGTCTTCCGGCGTATCGAGCCCAACAACATGTGAGCGCGCTGTGGATGAGGCCGATGTTGCCTTGACGCAGGGCACGCCAGATTTGAGGGTCGCGCCCAACACGCGCGCTCGGGTTTGACGGGCGCTCTCACCGAAACCGGACACCGAGTTCCACTCAGGAGTATCAGATGGCCACCTCCGCTGCCGCGAAGGACGACGACTCGCCCGCGACCCGCTTTGCCGTAGACCAGCTCAAGTCGATCATCGAGCGCATCGAGCGGCTGGAGGAGGAGAAGAAGGCGATCTCCGAGGACATCAAGGACGTCTATGCGGAAAGCAAGGGCAACGGCTTCGACGTCAAGGCGCTGCGCACGATCATCCGCCTGCGCAAGCAGGATCCGAACGAGCGCCAGGAAGAGGAGAGCATCCTCGAGACCTACATGCAGGCGCTCGGCATGCTCTGAGCGTCCTCCTATCGGCTCGGACGATGCCCCCTCACGGGGGCATTTGTTTTTGGGATGATGTCTTGAAAGAACCGCCGGGCCAGGCCACGCTTTCGCATGGGGCAGCGGTGCCTGCGGCTTCAGCGCAGCGCCGCAGCCTTCATCGTGAGCGATTTGGTTTCGAGCTTGATGATCGCGGGTCCGGTGAACTGGTCGTAGCTCAGCCCGGGCGTCGGGTCGGCGGTGAAGCTCATCGCCAGCGTGGTCTGCGGCTTGAGGAAGTAGCTGCGCATCACCGTGAGATCGGCGTCGCCCATCTTGGTCACCGACATCGACGACGACGCGCTGGGCGTCAGCATGATCGCCCGCATCCAGGTCGAATCGGGGCCCTTCGCGGCCGACATGCGCGTCGCGACCGTCACAAGGCCGTCCTGGCTCGAACCGCTCTTGGCTGTGGTCTCAGGTGCAGGCGCAACGCTGCGGGTCGCCGGGCGCGAATTCTTCACCGGGATCGCCGTCGTCGCCGCGCCATTGCCACGCTCGGCCGGCGCGGGCGCAAAGGCCATCGCCTGCATCAGGCTCGCATTCTCCGGCCGGTCGATCGCCGACAGCGCGCGCCGCGCCGTGATGGCGGCGACCTGCTCGGGCGTCGCCTGCTTCGGCTGGCTCGGATTGTCACCCCAGAAGCCGCGCGAATTGATGATGTCGGCCACGCTCTGCGGGCCGCCCTCGCGCGGCGCGGGATTGATCGCGCTGGTGGTCTCCGGCTTCTGCTCGACCTTGGCGGCGACCGGCTGGGCAGCCGATTGCGCGTCGGCCGAGGCGAGCTGCAGGGCGTTGGCGATCTTGCCGCGGGTGGTGGCAGCCTTGCCGTCCGCCGACTTCTCGGCGTTGCGGCCGTCCTTGTCGGCCGACTTGTCTGTTGCCTTGGCAGAGAGCGCGGCGGTCTGGACCGGCTTGGCGTCGGCCTTGCTCTCGCTCTCACCGGACTCCTCGTCATCCTCCGCGGGGCGGCCACGGAACAGCCGCGCGAACAGGTTGGAGCCGCCCGAGGACGCCGAGTCACCGTTGCCGCGCTTCTCGATCTCGGCCTTGGCGAGCTCATAGCCCTTCAGCGGCACGCCATTGCTCGGGACATGGACGGTCTTGCCGTCCGGGAAGACGCGGGCGAGCTGGTCGGCGGTCATGCGCGGCCAGTGGCGGATATTGCCGGTGTCCAGATGGACGAAGGGTGAGCCGGAGGTCGGGTAGAAGCCGACGCCGCCGCGCTGCAGGCGCAGGCCAGCGAAGCGGATCTGCTCCAGCGGCACGCCGGGAATGTAGAAATCCATCGCGTGGCCGAGCATGTGCTGGCTGTGACGGGCCACCCCCGAATGCGCCGAGCGCCGGCGCAGCATCGAATTGGTGGCGGGCGAGCGATACGACGAGATGATCTGGATCGGCTGCTTGGCGTCGACGTCGCGATAGACTTCCCAGAGGATGTCGAACAGGCGGCGGTCCATGACCGTCTCGTCCTGGGTGCGCCAGTCGCGCAGGAAGTGGTTGAGCTTCTTCAGCGCGTCTTCGTCGTAACGGCCTTCGCGCTTGAAGGTGACGGTCAGGTCTTCGCCGGAATGGGTGTGGTGGAAGGACAGTGTCTTGGTTTCATTGAGCGCGGCCGCGTCATGCACGGATCCGGCGCCCACCAGCAGCAGCAGAGCCGCCAGCCCGTATTGGCATCCAGCCTTCCAGCTCGCCCGCGAGAGCGAAACAGATTGGCGCGCGAAAACAGACAGCAAGATGCAGCCCACCCCGTCGACGAGCGTTTACTCAGATACCCTCTTGCGGCCCGTCCGGCGGAAGAGAGAGGAAACGCTTACCTAAGGCGGGATGGTTAAGGGATACTGACCGGCCCGCCCCCCAATTACCCTTAACATATACTCTTGAGTGTGGCGAAAAAGAGCCATCGAATCGTGGTTGATCATTGTGGTTAACCAAAAGCAAAAAACCTCGCCGGTGGCGTCTCCACCGGCGAGGTCTTTGATTTGGAAACCGAATTCAGCTCGCTTCGAGCGCCGGGATCACCGCGTGAAGACGCGACGGGCAGGGCGTCCGACCGGGGCCGGCGGCGTCGGCTGGCTGCCGCCGCCGAACAGCCGCTCGAAGAAGTTCGGACCGGACGAGCCCGACGAGAAGCTGTTGTCGCTGACGTTCACGTTGCTGGGCAGCGGGCCGCGCGGCCGCGCATAGCTCGGCTGGGCGTGGGCGACCACGTTCTCGAGATCCTTGCCGCGGCCGTTCTTCAGGATCGCGATCATCGCCGCGTCACGGCCATAGATGTCCTTGCGGAACTGCAGCTTGCCGGAGTCGTCCACGAATGCGGTCTGGTAGGTGATGTTGACCGGGATCGGCGTCGGGAATTTCAGGTCGATTTCGCTGCGGCCGTACATGCCGCGGATCCGCTCGGGCGTGTAGCGCTCGCCGGGCATGGTGATGTTGAGCAGCACCGAGGCGTACTGATCCGGATACTGCACGCGCATGCAGCCATGGCTGAAGGCGCGCTCGTCCCGGGCGAACAGGTTCTTGTCCGGCGTGTCGTGCTGATAGACCAGGAACTTGTTCGGGAAGTTGAAGCGGATGCGGCCGAGCGCATTGGCCTCGCCCGGCGGCTGCGAAATGTGGATCGAGCCGTCGCGGGCGCGCTCCAGCTTCAGGCCCATGCGATCGAGCACGGTCGGGTCCTGCTGCAGGGCCGGCAGATACTCGTTGTAGATGATGGACGGCGGCACGTTCCAGGTCGGGTTGACCGTGATGAACTTCATCGTCTCGCTGAGCAGCGGCGTGGCGTGCTGGCCCGGCTTGCCGGTGACGACGCGGGTGGTCCACACCTGCGCGCCGTTCTGCATCACCTTCAGCGTGTAGTCGGGGATGTTGAGGATGACATAGGCGTTGCCGATCGCGGGGGCGCCGAGCTCGCGCGGCAGCCAGCGCCAGCGCTCCATGTTCACCAGGATGGTGTCGATCTGCTTGTCGCGCTTCGGCGTGTTGAGGGCCTTGACGGTGCGGTCGTCGAGCACGCCGGTCGGCTTGAGGTCGACGCTTTCCTGGAACTTGCGGACGGCGGCGGCGACCTTGGCGTCATAACGGATGTCGTCGGCGTTCTCGGTCAGGCCGAGCTTGGCGCGCAGCTTCGGCACGCGCGGATCGGACATCTGGGCCTCGGCCTCCGGCGCGTTCTTGCCGCGGGCCGGGGTGTACTTCAGCGGCTCGCCGTCCTCGATGATGACAGGCGCGCCGTCATGGCCGCCGCGCAGCTCGGCGAGCTTGGCCTTCAGCAGCTTGTAGAGCTTGTGCGGCGGGTTGTAGCTGTCCAGCGCCGCGGAGGCATCCTTGGCGGAGGTGACATTGGCCAGCACCTCGTTGGGGTCGATCGGGTGCTCGGGATATTGAATGTCGGCCGAGACCTGCGACCAGTGCATGCGGCCGCTCTGCGCCTGCCGCGCATAGTCCATCATGCTCTCGGTGAGCCGCAGGTCGGCTTCCGCCAGCGCGTCCGGTGCGGACCCGGCGGCCGCGAAATCCGGCACGGGATAGTCGGCAGGGTTGAGTCCGTCGGAGGCCGCATCCTTCAGCCGGGCGATCACGCCCTTGGCGGCGGCCGTCAGATTGCCGCTCTGGGTCCAGATCGGCGCATAGTCGCGGGCGGTATAGAACTTCTCCACCGCGGCCCGTTCGGCTTTCCGGTCGAAATACTTCGTGCCCTTGGTGGCCATCAGGTCGCGCAGCCGGTCGGCGACGGGCTGGTCCGCGGCGGGAACGCTGCTGGCCGCCTTGACCGGTTCCGACGTCACTGCGGGCGCAGGCGCCGTGGCCGTCGCGGGGGCCGCCGTCGGCGGAGAGGCCATCGTCCTGGTGGGCTCGGTGGCCGGCGCCGCGGCCGAATCGACGGGCTTCGTCACAGTCGCGTCGGCGGGTTTGGTCTGGCTGGGCGAAACGGTTGCGGTCGTATCAGCCTTGAAGTCGGCGGCCGTGGGCGGCGGCACATTCGCCGGCTCGGGAAGCGGAACCGCCGCATCGATCGCCAGCTCGGCCGCATTGGCGCGAGGCGTATCGCCCTGAGCGAGAGCCGAGGTCGCGGACACCGCGAGGAAGGTTGCCGCGACAGCCATCAGCACGCGGTCATATCCGCCACGGGTGGTCACACAATCTCGCATCGTCAATCCCTCGGATGATCTGTCCCGTCAGAGACAGGGTCGGTAACAAGGTCGATCTCTGCCCGTCTGTTCCGGCTCGAGCATCGTCGCTGAGAATGGATCACGCCTGCACGCCACGATTCACGCCCAAACGATACTCACGCCCCACTTCTGCGGCCAGCGCCACACGGGACAACTCACGACAAACTGACTCTTGGGAAACCCCGGCCAAACCGATCGTGCGTTTGTGCCATGCGCTTTTTCCTTTGTCTGTCACCGCAAGGCAACGGTTCAGATGTTCCCGTCTTGCCCCGCCGATGCGGCGTTTTTCGGACCGCAGCGGAGCACCAGAATGGTCGTTCAGCCGAGCGGCGGACTCTCTGTCGCAGGTGTCTCGGCATTGGCCTCGTCGAGCTTGCGGTACAAGGTCGAGCGTCCGATTTTGAGACGGCGCGCGACCTCCGACATCTGGCCGCGGTAATGGGCGATGGCAAAGCGGATGATCTCGTGCTCCATCTCCTCGAGCGGACGAACCTCGCCGCTGGCGGTAAGCATGGGAAGAAGACCATGTGAGGGCAGGGGGGCGATGGGCACTTCGCTCGCCGGCACCATCGCGGGCAGCCCGGCTGGGAGCGCGCGCTCGACGGTCAGCGCGGGGGCCGGCTCGACCGGCGGCGCATGTGTCGGAATCAACGGGAAGTCGGCGACGCCGAGCAGGTCGGTCTCGCTCATGACGACAGCGCGATAGACCGCATTTTCGAGCTGGCGGATGTTGCCGGGCCAATCGAGCTTGGTCAGGTAGGCGACCGCGTCGCCGCTGATGCCCGAAACCGGGCGATTCTCCTCGGCGGCGAAACGCGCCAGAAAGTGCCGCAGCAGATGCGGAATGTCCTCGCGGCGCGCGCGCAAGGGCGGAATCGTCAGCGGCAGCACGTGCAGCCGGTAGAACAGGTCCTCGCGGAAATGGCCTTCCTTCACCCGGTCGAGCAGGCGGCGGTTGGTCGCCGAAATGATGCGGACGTCGACCTTGACCGGCTTGCGGCCGCCGACCGCCTCGACGGCGCCCTCCTGCAGCGCGCGCAGGAGCTTCACCTGCGCGGTGAGCGGCAGTTCCGAGACCTCGTCCAGGAAGAGCGTGCCGCCATGGGCCTCGACGAACTTGCCGGTGTGACGCTCGGTCGCGCCGGTGAATGCGCCCTTCTCGTGGCCGAACAGGATCGACTCGACGAGGTTGTCCGGGATCGCGCCGCAATTGACCGCGACGAACGGTTTGGTCTTGCGCTCGCTGGTGCCGTGGATGGCGCGGGCGAACAGCTCCTTGCCGACGCCCGATTCGCCCTCGATCAGCACGGGAATGGACGAGGCCGCGGCCTTCTCGGCGATGCGCAGGATCGGCGCCATCGCCTCGGCGCGGGTGATGATGTCGGCGAATGTCAGCCGTCCCTCGCGGCTATGCCGGATGCGCTGCAATTCGCCCTTCAGCGCCGAGGTGTTGAGCGCATTGCGCAGCGACACCTGCAGCCGCTCGATGCCGACCGGCTTGACGACGAAATCCTGTGCGCCCGCGCGCATGGCCGAGACGACGTTGTCGATGCCGCCATGCGCGGTCTGCACGATCACCGGAATCGAGATGCCCGCCTCGCGCATTTTCGAGAGCACCCCCATGCCGTCGAGGCCGGGCATCACGAGGTCGAGCACGATGGCGTCGATGGGGCCGGCATCGGGATTGGTCAGCTTCTCGATGACGGCGTCGCCGGACTCGACGACGACCGCCTCGTAGCCGCATTTCTGCACCATGTTCTCCACCAGCCGGCGCTGGACCGGATCATCATCGGCAATCAAAATGCTGGCAGCCATGGCTTTCCTTGCACGCTACGACTATCTGTCTCGAATCGGGGCACTCTCGCCGACGCCGATTAACGCAACCTTAAACCTCGCTGATCGGGATAAACGTTCGAACAACAGGTTACCCATCCGATGACCTCGCGCGCCTCTTCCGCTCTTCGCAAGCCGACCAAAGCTGCTCCTCCCTCCAAAGCCGTCAAGGCCAAACTGGCTAACAAGCCGGCCAAGAAGCCTGCTGCAAAAACCTCGAAGCCCGCCGCCGCCAAATCCTTGCGTGGCGCTGCGGCCAAATCGTCTGCCAAGCCGGCGAAGAAGACGGTCGCGGCCAAGACGGGAATCGGGGCGCTGCCCGAATGGAATCTCGGCGATCTCTATATGGGCATCGACGCGCCGGAGATCGCTCACGATCTCGCGAAGATGGATGCCGAATGCGTCGCGTTTGAGACCGACTACAAGGGCAAGATCGCCGAGCATGTCGCGCGCGAAGATGGCGGCGAATGGCTCGCAGAAGCGGTGTGGCGTTACGAGGCGATCGACGATCTCGCCGGGCGGCTCGGCTCGTTCGCGGGTCTCGCGCACGCCGGCGACAGCGTCGATCCGGCGATTTCCAAATTTTACGGCGACATCTCGGAGCGGCTGACGGCTGCGTCGACTCATCTGCTGTTCTTCGCGCTCGAACTCAACCGCATCGATGACGCCGTGATCGCACGCGCGATGGAGACGCCTGCGCTCGGCCACTACCGTCCCTGGATCGAGGATCTGCGCAAGGACAAGCCGTATCAGCTCGAAGACCGTGTCGAGCAGCTGTTCCACGAGAAGTCGCAGACCGGCTATTCCGCCTGGAACCGGCTGTTCGACCAGACCATCGCAGGTCTGCGCTTCCAGGTCGGGGGCAAGGAGCTCGCGATCGAGCCGACCTTGAACTTCCTGCAGGACCGTGACGGTGCCAAGCGCAAGGCGGCCGCCGAAGCGCTGGCCAAGACCTTCAAGGCCAATGAGCGCACTTTCGCGCTGATCACCAACACGCTCGCCAAGGACAAGGACATCTCCGACCGCTGGCGCGGCTTCCAGGACGTCGCCGACTCACGCCATCTCAACAACCGCGTCGAGCGCGAGGTCGTCGACGCACTGGTGGCCTCGGTCCGCGCGGCCTACCCGAAGCTGTCGCATCGTTATTACAAGCTCAAGGCGCGCTGGTTCAAAAAGAAGAAGCTCGCGCATTGGGACCGCAACGCGCCGCTGCCCTTCGCCGCCAATGCCACGATCGCCTGGCCGGAAGCCAAGAACATGGTGCTGACGGCCTATCGCGGCTTCTCGCCGGAGATGGCCGACATCGCGCAGCGCTTCTTCGATCAGAGCTGGATCGACGCACCGGTGCGTCCTGGCAAGGCGCCGGGCGCGTTCTCGCATCCGACCACGCCGTCGGCGCATCCCTATGTGCTGATGAACTACCAGGGCAAGCCGCGCGACGTGATGACGCTCGCGCACGAGCTCGGTCATGGCGTGCACCAGGTGCTCGCCGCCAAGAACGGCGCGCTGATGGCGCCGACGCCGCTGACGCTCGCCGAGACCGCGAGCGTGTTCGGCGAGATGCTGACCTTCAAGCGGCTGCTGTCGGAGACGAAAGACGCCAGGCAGCGCCAGGCGCTGCTCGCCGGCAAGGTCGAGGACATGATCAACACCGTGGTGCGGCAGATCGCGTTCTATTCCTTCGAGCGCGCGGTGCATACCGAGCGCAAGAACGGCGAGTTGACCGCCGAGCGGCTCGGCCAGCTCTGGCTGTCGGTGCAGACCGAGAGCCTCGGCGAGGCGATCGAGATCAAGCCGGGCTACGAGAACTTCTGGATGTACATCCCGCACTTCATCCATTCGCCGTTCTACGTCTACGCCTATGCGTTCGGCGACTGCCTCGTGAACTCGCTCTACGCCGTCTATGAGCACGCCGCCGAAGGGTTTGCGGAGCGCTATCTCGCGATGCTCTCGGCCGGTGGCACCAAGCACTATTCCGAGTTGCTGAAGCCGTTCGGCCTCGATGCCAAGGATCCCAAATTCTGGGACGGCGGCCTGTCGGTCATCGCCGGCATGATCGACGAGCTGGAGGCGATGGGGTAACGACGTAAAACATCTGTTGAACGGAATGAAGAGGTGCGTTATACATTTGTATAACGCGCCTCTTTCCGTGGTCGACCCATGAAGATCGAAATCAAGAAGATCGGCAATTCCGACGGCCTGCTGCTGCCGCGCGAGCTGATGCAGCGGCTCGATCTCAAACGCGGTCAGCAGCTGCACATCGTCGAGTTGCCCGGTGGCGGGTTCCAGGCGCTGCCCTACGATCCGGATTTCGAGCGGACGATGGAGATCGCCGACGAGCTCATGGACGAGTATCGCGACACCCTGGCGGCGCTCGCCAAATGAGCGAGCAACGGGAGCCGCTGTGGATCACGTATGAGCAGGCCATCGCGATCCACGCGCGTCAGCTTCGCCGCTTTGGCGGCGCGCCGGGGCTGCGCGACGAAGGCATGCTGCGCTCGGCTTTGGAGCGGCCCATCAACAAATGGAGCTACGAACAGGCGACGCTGCCCGAGCTTGCCGCGGCTTACGCATTCGGTCTCGCCAAGAACCACGCTTTCGTCGATGGCAACAAGCGCATCGCCTTCATGGCGATGATGACGTTTCTACGCAGAAACGACATCGCGTTTGCGCCCGACCCGGCTCAGGCCACGGCCGTCATCCTCGCCCTCGCCGCCGGCGAGGTCAGCGAGGCCAGCCTGACGCGCTGGATCCGCGATCATTGGCCCGCCCAATAGGGCGATCGGAAAAGTCGATCATGGCGTGTTCCACGGCCGCCGTTGCCCTTGCATCGGCTTTGAGGTATGCGACCTTAACAAAGCATACTTACTCTGGGGGACCCCGATGGCAAACCATGGCGAGATCGCCTACTCGACGGCGGCCGGCAACGACTATCCGGCGCATGAGGCCACCTACGAAGGCTTCATCAAGCTGGTGAAGTACGGCACGATCGGCGTCGCGCTGATCGTCATCTTGATGGCTATTTTCCTCGTTTAAAGTCGCACTGGGCCCGCCGGCATCCCGCCGGCGGGCCTTCAGCTGACTGCCGCAGCCGATCGCTGACCCGGCGTCGCTGGAGCCCATGGACGTCCCGCCCGTTTTTAAGCTCGCGCGCGCATCCGCGCCGGAGGCCTCATGAAGATTGCCGTCGCCAAGGAAATCGACCCGTTGGAGCCGCGGGTCGCGGCCTCTCCCGACACGGTGAAGAAGTTCAAGGCGTTGGGTGCCGAGATCGCGGTCGAGCCCGGCGCAGGCATCAAGTCCGGCCTGCCGGATTCGGAATTCACGGCGGCGGGCGCGACCGTCAGCGCCGATGCGCTCAAGGACGCCGACATCATCATCAAGGTGAAGCGGCCGGAAGCCTCCGAGCTCGCCAGCTACCGCCGCGGTGCCTTGGTGTTCGCGATCATGGACCCCTACGGCAACGACGCCGCGCTGAAGGCGATGGCCGACGCCGGCATCGCGTCCTTCGCCATGGAACTGATGCCGCGCATCACCCGCGCCCAGGTCATGGACGTGCTGTCGAGCCAGGCCAACCTCGCCGGCTACCGTGCCGTCATCGAGGGCGCCGAGGCGTTCGGTCGCGCCTTCCCGATGATGATGACCGCGGCCGGCACGGTGCCGGCGACCAAGGTCTTCGTGATGGGCGTCGGCGTCGCCGGCCTGCAGGCGATCGCCACCGCGCGCCGTCTCGGCGCCATCGTCTCGGCGACCGACGTGCGCCCCGCCACCAAGGAGCAGGTGGAGAGCTTGGGCGCCAAGTTCCTCGCCGTCGAGGACGAGGAGTTCAAGAACGCCCAGACCGCCGGCGGCTATGCCAAGGAGATGTCCAAGGAGTACCAGGCCAAGCAGGCGGCGCTCACGGCGGACCACATCAAGAAGCAGGACGTCATCATCACGACCGCGCTGATCCCCGGCCGTCCGGCGCCGCGTCTCGTCACCATGGAGATGGTGAAGTCGATGCGCCCCGGCTCGGTGCTGGTCGACCTCGCGGTCGAGCGCGGCGGCAACGTCGAAGGCGTCAAGCTCGGCGAGACCGTCGAGATCGACGGCGTCAAGATCATCGGCTTCCCGAACCTTGCCGGCCGCGTGGCGGCCTCGGCGTCCGGACTCTACGCCCGCAACCTTCTCGCCTTCATCGAGACGATGATCGACAAGAAAGAGAAGACGCTGGCGGTGAACTGGGACGACGAGCTGGTCAAGGCCACGGCTTTGACAAAGGACGGCGCCATCATCCACCCGAATTTTCAGCCGAAGGCATAGTTGAAGGTCTGAGGAGCAAAGCCATGGAACATGTCGTCCAAGCCGTCGATCCCTTCGTCTTCCGGCTCTCGATCTTCGTCCTCGCCGTTTTCGTCGGCTATTTCGTGGTGTGGTCGGTGACCCCCGCGCTGCATACGCCGCTGATGTCGGTGACCAACGCGATCTCCTCGGTGATCGTGGTCGGCGCGCTGCTCGCGGTCGGCGTGTCGATGGTGTCGAGCGGCAGCGGTCTGGCGCGTGCGTTCGGCTTTATCGCGCTGATCTTCGCCTGCGTGAACATCTTCGGCGGCTTCCTCGTCACCCAGCGCATGCTGGCGATGTACAAGAAGAAGTCCAAATAACAACGCCGCATAACAACGCCGCGCGACGCGGGATGACAGGCACAACGGGGCATCTGCAATGAACGCCAATCTGTCGGCACTCCTCTATCTCGTGGCGGGTGTGCTGTTCATCCTGTCGCTGCGCGGGCTGTCGAGCCCGGCCACCAGCCGCCAGGGCAATCTGTTCGGCATGATCGGCATGGGGATCGCGGTCCTCACGACGCTGGCCAGCCATCCGCCGGCCGATGCTGTCGCCTGGATCCTGGTGATCCTCGGCGTCGCGATCGGTGGCGGCATCGGCGCGGTCATCGCGCGCCGTGTGCCGATGACGGCGATGCCAGAGCTCGTCGCGGCTTTCCACTCGCTGGTCGGCATGGCCGCCGTGCTGGTCGCCGCAGGCGCGTTCTTCGCGCCGGAAGCCTTCGACATCGGCACGCCCGGCAACATTCATCCGCAGAGCCTGGTCGAGATGTCGCTCGGCGTCGCCATCGGCGCGCTGACCTTCACCGGCTCCGTGATCGCGTTCCTGAAGTTGTCCGCGCGGATGAGCGGCGCCCCGATCATCCTGCCGGCACGCCACCTCATCAACATCGGCCTCGCCGTCGCGCTCGTGTTCTTCGTCGTGCGCCTGGTGCTGACCGGCGGCGGCTTCGACTTCCTGATGGTCACGATCCTGGCGCTGGCGCTCGGCGTGCTGATGATCATCCCGATCGGCGGCGCCGACATGCCGGTCGTGATCTCGATGCTGAACTCGTATTCGGGCTGGGCGGCCGCGGGCATCGGCTTCACGCTCGGCAACTCCGCGCTGATCATCACGGGCGCGCTGGTCGGTTCGTCCGGTGCGATCCTGTCCTACATCATGTGCCACGCGATGAACCGGTCCTTCATCTCGGTCATCCTCGGCGGCTTCGGCGGAGAAACCGCCGCGGCCGGCGGCGCGACGGGCGAGCAGAAGCCGGCCAAGCTCGGCTCGGCCGACGACGCCGCCTTCATCATGAAGAACGCCTCCAAGGTCATCATCGTCCCCGGATACGGCATGGCGGTGGCCCAGGCCCAGCATGCGCTGCGCGAGCTGGCCGACACCTTGAAGAAGGAAGGCGTCGAGGTGAAGTACGCCATTCATCCGGTCGCGGGCCGCATGCCCGGCCACATGAACGTGCTGCTCGCCGAGGCCAACGTCCCCTATGACGAGGTGTTCGAACTCGAGGACATCAACTCCGAGTTCGCCCAGACCGACGTTGCCTTCGTCATCGGCGCCAACGACGTCACCAATCCGGCCGCCGAGGAAGACAAGTCCTCTCCGATCTACGGCATGCCCGTGCTGCAGGTCTGGAAGGCGGGCACCGTGATGTTCATCAAGCGCTCGCTCGCCTCGGGCTATGCCGGCATCGACAATCCGCTGTTCTACCGCGACAACACCATGATGCTGCTCGGCGACGCCAAGAAGATGACCGAGAACATCGTCAAGGGCATGTAGCGCGCCTTGTCAGGAGCCATCACCGGTTTGAAATGGCTCCTGATCGTCCTGGTGGCGATCTACGCCACCGTGCTCGCGGTGCTGTTCGTGCGCCAGCGCGCGATGCTGTTTCCGATCCCGCCGGTCGGCCGCACCGCGCCTGCCGAGGCTGGTTTTCCCCAGGCCGAAGAGCACGTGCTGACCTCCGCCGATGGCGAGAAGGTCATCGTCTGGCACGTGCCTGCGAAGCCCGGCCGCAAGGCCGTGCTCTATTTCCCCGGCAATGGCGATTTCCTCGCCGGCGTGGTCTCGCGCTTCAAGGCGCTGACGGCCGATGGCACGGGCCTCGTTGCACTGTCCTATCGCGGCTATGCGGGCTCGACCGGCAGTCCGAGCGAGCAGGGTCTGCTTCAGGATGCCGCATCCGCCTATGCTTTCACGCGCGAGCGCTACGAGGCAAAACGAATTGTCGTCTGGGGTTTCTCGCTGGGCAGCGGCGTAGCCACGGCGATCGCCGCGGAGCATCCGATCGAGAAGCTCGTTCTCGAAGCGCCATATACGTCCACCGTCGATGTCGCGTCCGAGATGCTGAAAGTGGTTCCGGTCAGTCTGCTGATGCTCGACCGATTCCACTCCGATCAGCGCATCGCCAAGGTCCATGTGCCGCTCCTGATCATGCACGGCGCCAGGGATCCGGGCATTTCGATCCGCTTCGGGGAACGGTTGTTCGCGCTTGCGCATGACCCCAAGCGGTTCGTACGGTTTCCTGATGGCGGCCATAACGATTTGGATCTTTTTGGTGCGACAGAAACGGCAAAAGGCTTCATCGACAGCCCCTAGCTTTCTCCGCGTGAGCAGGCCTGTGCCGCTCCTCGTCATGCTGCTCTGTGCAGTTCTGCCGGTCGATGCGCATGCCGCCGGGTTGAACGGTGCCGCGATGACCTGGCCGTTCGCGCTGCCCTTCGCGGGCTTGCTGCTGTCGATCGCGCTCGGTCCGCTGCTGTTCGCCAAGTTCTGGCATCACCACTACGGCAAGGTCGCCGCGGCATGGGCGCTGACGACCTTGGCGGCCCTGACCTGGCAGGCCGGCCTCGGCGCGGCATTCGCGTCGTTCGTCCACGCCATCCTCGCCGAGTATCTCAGCTTCATCGTGCTGCTGTTCACGCTCTATACCGTCGCAGGCGGCATCCTGGTGACCGGCGACATCAGGGGCACGCCGACCACCAATACGGCCATCCTGGCGCTCGGCACGATCATCGCGAGCTTGGTCGGAACCACCGGCGCCGCGATGATCCTGGTGCGTCCTCTGATCCGCGCCAATCTGGGCCGGCCGCACAATGTGCATGTGCTGGTGTTCTTCATCATCCTCGCGGCCAATGTCGGCGGTGCACTGAGCCCGCTCGGCGATCCGCCGCTGTTCGTCGGCTTCCTGCGCGGCGTCGACTTCTTCTGGACAATGCGCAACATCTGGCTGCAGACCGCGATCGTCGCCGGCCTGCTGCTCGTGATCTTTGCCGCTATCGACATTTGGCGTTTCCGCTCGGAAAAGCCGGTCGCGGACGCATCAGGAAAGAAGGAGCCGGTGCGCGTTCGCGGGCTCGTCAACATCGTTCTGATCGGCGCCATCGTCGTCAACACGCTGGTCTCGGCGAGCTGGAAGCCGGGCATTTCGTTCGACATCGTCGGCACGCATATCGAGTTGCAGAACCTGGTTCGCGACGCGATCCTGGTGGCGATCGCCGGCCTCTCGCTTTGGCTCACGCCGGACGAGCATCGCGAGGCCAACGGCTTCAACTGGGAGCCAATCCGCGAGGTCGCCAAACTGTTCGCGGCGATCTTCACGGCCATCGTTCCAGTCATCGCCATGCTGAATGCCGGCCACGAAGGGGCTTTCGGCTGGCTCCTGAATGCGGTGACCACGCCGTCAGGCGCGCCGCGCGAGGTCGCCTATTTCTGGTTCACCGGGCTGATGTCGGCCTTCCTCGACAATGCGCCGACCTATCTGCTGTTCTTCGAGCTCGCCGGCGGTGACCCCAAGGTGCTGATGGGCGAGCTCTCCGGCACGCTGGCTGCGATCTCGATGGGCGCGGTCTACATGGGCGCGCTGACCTACATCGGCAATGCGCCGAATTTCATGGTCGCGGCGATCGCCAACGAGCGCGGCATCAAGATGCCGAGCTTCTTCGGCTACATGCTGTTTGCGGCCGCCGTCCTGATTCCGCTGTTCGTGTTGTTGACATTGCTGCCGATTCATCCGCTGCTCAGCGCGCACTGACCCGCTCGATGCCGTCGATGACCCGACGATCCGGCGGGCGGGTGCGCAAGCGACGGAGGACGTCATGAGCGTCAAGGGCGCAACACCCGCATCATCGGTGATCTTTCCAGGCCTGGCGGTGGCGCTGGTCGCGGGCGTGACCCTGGCGCATTACGACTTCACGCCCTCGGCGGCGGGTCTGGTGTTCGCGGCCGCGCTGCTCGTCATCCTGTTCGGGACGGTGTTCGCGGCCGTGCATCACGCCGAGGTCATCGCGCATGAGATCGGCGAGCCGTTCGGCACGCTGCTGCTGACGCTCGCGGTCACCGTGATCGAGGTGGCGCTGATCGCGACCATCATGCTCGGCGACAAGGCCGCGCCGGCACTGGCGCGCGACACCGTCTTTGCCGTCGTCATGATCGTCTGCAATGGCCTGGTCGGCGTCTGCGTGTTCATCGGCAGCCTGCGCTATCGCGAGCAGGACGTGCTCGTCTCCGGCGCCAACCTCTATCTCAGCGTCCTGTTCACGATGGCGACCATCACGCTGGTGCTGCCGAATTATACGCTGACCGCGCCCGGCCCGGTGTATTCCGCAGCGCAGCTCGCCTTCGTCAGTGTGGTCACGATCCTGCTCTATGCGATGTTCCTGTACACGCAGACCACGCGCCATCGGGACTATTTCGTCGGCGGCTCGACCGGCTTCAGCGATGACGATGTCCGGCTGCCGCGGTCGAAGCTGATGGTCAGCATCGGGTTGCTGCTGGTGGCGCTGCTCGCGGTCGTGCTGCTCGCCAAGAAATTCTCGCTGGTGGTCGACGCCGGGGTGGCCGCGACCGGCGCGCCACCGGCCGTTGCCGGTGTCCTGGTGGCGCTGCTGATCCTGCTGCCGGAGAGCGTGGCGGCGATCTCGGCTGCGCGCGCCAACGATCTGCAGAAGAGCATCAACCTGGCGCTGGGGTCCTCGCTCGCGACGATCGGCCTGACCATCCCGGCCGTGGCAGTCGCGGCCTATGCGCTCGACAAGCAGCTCGTGCTCGGACTGGACGCGCAGGGGATGGTGCTGCTGGTGCTGACCTTCGTCTTGAGCATGCTGACATTCGGCACTGGACGGACCAACATCCTGTTCGGGCTGGTGCATGTGGTGGTGTTCGCGATATTCCTCTTTCTCCTCTTCGTGCCCTGATTCAGAGAAACACCCGCATGCTCAGCGCCCAGTCCGATGTCCAGGTCGATACGCCCGAAGTCCGCGTCACGGAGTGGCGGCTCGCGCCGGGAAGCGCGACGGGACGCCATGTCCATGGAATGGATTACGTGATCGTTCCTGTCACGGCCGGCGAGATGACGATCGTGGCGCCCTCGGGTGAGCGTTCGAAGGCGCAGCTTGCAGTGGGCAAGTCCTACTTCCGCAAGGCCGGTGTGGAACACGACGTGCTGAACGAGACCAGCTCCGAGATCGTTTTCCTCGAAGTTGAATTGAAGCCGTAACCATTTGTTTACCGGGATGCCGCTGATTGTGGTACCGTAAACCGGCGATCCGGAAGGCTGTGGCTGTCCCAGCGTGGTCTCGGATTGCCGCACGGCTCTGGTCTCAAAGGTTTTCGGGGAAACGACTTTTCGGCGCGTGCCGCCCGCTGTGACGGCGTTAGGCGTGGGCCGGGAGGTATGGGAATGGTCCCTTAATTGTGCCTCAAAGTTCCCGCAAATACCGCGCGGGAGTGGTCAGCATGCTGAAATATCTCACAAAGTTCGCATTGGAGATCATCCCGTCGGTGGTTGCCACCATCATCGGGGCCTACATCGTCAACCACTACATCAACACCAAGCCCGACGCGCCGCCTTCGACCGTGGCGGCCGTGGCGTCGGCCGCCTATGCCAAGCTGACCGGCTCCAAGCCTGATGCCCACAAGGGCGAGGTTCCCAAATCCGTAGAGAAGTCGGCAGATGGCACCAAGCCCGATGCCAAGCCGGCCGAGACCTCGGCCGCGCTGTCCAACGCTCCCGTGCCGGGGATCAAGGCGAAGGGCGTGTCGGAGAAGTCGCTGGCCGACAAGGCCGCCGAGAAGGCGGTCGAGGTGAAGCCGACGGAGACCGCGAGCCTCCCGACCGAAACGCCGGCTGCCCGCCACCCGACCTCGCCGCGCGAAAAGCTGATTGCGCGGGGGACGCCGGCCGAGACGCCTGCTGCCCAGCCCGAGGAGCGTCGTGATGCGGCTGACCTCGCGCGCGCTGCGATCGAGAGGCTGCGTGCGAGCGAGGGCGCCGGAAAGGGATCGGCGGACAAGGCGACGGCAGAGAAGCCGTCCAACAACGATCAGGCCCGCGACACGCCGCGCGTCGTGACGGCCGCGCCGCAGGTGTCGCCGGTGCGTCCGCTGCCGCCGCCGGTGACGGTGTCTGCGCCGCCGGCCGAGCAGGGCTTCGCCATGCCGTCGGCCTCGAACCCGGCCTATACGGGATCGGTGCAGCCGGACGGCCGGCTGACGCCGCCGGCGGAGATTCCCGCGCAGCAGCTGCGTCCGCTCGATTTGCGTGCGGAGAAGGATCCGTCGATCAAGGATCAGATGTCCAACGTGGCGCAGGACATGATGTCAGCCGCCAAGTCGGTGTTCCACTCGGTGTTGCCGAAGTAGTCGGCCGGATCGATCCGCGAACTGATCCGTGAAGCGGTAGACCTGCCGGTCTGCCGCTTTTTCTTTTGTGGAGAGCAGGCGTTGCGGGAGGCGTGGCGACGATACGGGATGCGCGACCGCTCCTGCCTTCCAGCGCGGCCGGGGCATGGTGGCGAAAACAAAAACGCGAGCCCATTGGCTCGCGCTTTCACATCAGCAGATCGCTTGAACAGATGGTCTGGCGGCTCAGCGCGCAGCCGGACGGGGCCCAGCGCCCGGACCACGCGCGCCACGGTCACCACCGGGGCCAGCGCCGAACACCGGCTTCGGCTTCATCGGCAGCAGGCCTTCACGCTGCAGCTTCTTGCGGGCCAGCTTGCGCGCGCGGCGCACGGCTTCGGCCTTCTCGCGGGCTTTCTTCTCAGAGGGCTTCTCGTAATGGCCGCGGAGCTTCATCTCGCGGAAAATGCCCTCGCGCTGCATCTTCTTCTTCAGCGCCTTGAGGGCTTGATCGACATTGTTATCGCGAACGAGAACCTGCACGCGGCATCCTCTTTCTCAGTCTATCGGTTTGAAATCTGGTGAAGCCAGGGCTGGCAAATGGCCGCGCCCTTAACCTTGAGCGCGCCCATGTATCAGAGGAGTCCCCCGCTGTCCACCCGGTGGCGGGCCCATGACGGCAAGTTTAACGCCGCGGGGCAGGTTTATTTCAGCCCTGCCGTGGCGGAAGCGGCAAGACCTGGGTGACGTGGCCCATCTTCCGGCCCGGGCGGGCGGCGCCCTTGCCGTAGAGGTGAACGGTTGCGCCGGGAACGGTCAGCCATTGCTCGTAGGTGTCGATCTCATCCCCGATCAGGTTGGTCATGATGACCTGGCCGTGGCGCAGCGGCTTGCCCAGCGGCCAGCCGGCGATCGCCCGGATATGCTGCTCGAACTGCGAGATCGAGGCGCCATCGAGGGTCCAGTGACCGGAATTATGCACCCGCGGGGCGATCTCGTTGACCAGCACGCCGGGATGGGGTCCGCTGGTCACGACGAACATCTCGACGGCGAGCACGCCGACATAGTCGAGCGCGGTGGCGATCCGGCTGGCGATGTCGCGGGCCTCGTCGGCGAGCGCGTCGGGAATCCGCGCCGGGGCGCGCGAGACCTTCAGAATATGGTCGCGGTGCTCGTTCTCGGTGACGTCGAAACACTCCACCTGGCCGTCCGCCGAGCGGGCCGCCACCACGGAGATTTCGCGCTCGAACGGCACGAAGGCCTCCAGGATCGCCGATTTGGTGCCGAGTTCGGCCCAGATCCGCTCGAAATCGTCGCCCTGGCGGACCTTGACCTGGCCCTTGCCGTCGTAGCCGAACCGGCGGGTCTTCAGCACCGCCGGCAGGCCGAGCCGGAACGCGGCCTCGCGCAGGGTCGCGACCGACGATACGTCGGCATAATTGGCGGTCCGGATGCCGAGCGAGGTGACGAAATCCTTTTCGGTCAGGCGGTCCTGCGTGGTCTCCAAAGCCGAGCGGCTCGGCAGCACCGGCCGCCGCGCCGCGAGCACCATGGCCGCAGCGGAGGGCACATTCTCGAATTCATAGGTCACGACGTCGACGTCGTTGGCGAACAGCTCCAGCGCCTCGACGTCGGCATATTCGGCGCAGGTCGCGTTCAGCACGACATCGAACGCCGGCGAGTCCGGATCGGGCGAGAACACCTGGCAGCGCAGCCCGAGCCGCGCCGCGGCCAGCGCCAGCATGCGGCCGAGCTGGCCGCCGCCGAGAATGCCGATGGTGTCGCCGGGCTTCAGCTTCACCCGATGGGAGCCGGTCACGCCGCGCCCTCCGGACGTTCGGCGATCGCATTGGTCTGGGCCTGGCGCCAGGCGGCGAGGCGGCTGGCCAGTGCCGGGTCCGACAGCGCCAGCACGCTCGCGGCGAGCAGGGCCGCGTTGATGGCGCCGGCTTTGCCGATGGCGAGTGTCCCGACGGGAATGCCGGCCGGCATCTGGACGATGGAATACAGCGAATCGACCCCCGACAGCGCCTTGGACTCGACGGGGACGCCGAACACCGGCAGCTCCGTCAGCGACGCCGTCATGCCCGGCAGGTGGGCGGCCCCGCCCGCGCCGGCGATCACCACCTTGGTGCCGGCCGCCTTCGCGCCTTTGGCGAAGGCGTACAGCCGGTCCGGGGTGCGGTGCGCCGACACGATGCGGGCGTCATAGCTCACGCCGAGCGCGCCGAGTGTATCGGCGGCATGGCGCATGGTATCCCAGTCCGACTGGCTTCCCATGATGATGGCGATCGGGGCGGTCATGACCTCAATTCTTCTCGGGAATCCATCAGCATGGGCCGGAGTATAGGATCGGTCCCGACAGCGGCAAGCCATGGCATGGAGGTCCGGATGGACTATCCTGACTTGGTAAAGGCCGGCAAGCCCCAAACGACGGCGCGGCAAGGTGTCGAATGAAAAAGAAGCGCATGACGACTGCGGGACGAGGCGGGAAACGGGGAACCCGCTACCGCCGCAGGAGCGCGCGCGCTGCAAGGCCGGTGGAGAGAGGGGCCGGCCCGGCCGGTGCGCGGCAGACGATCCGGCGGCTCAAGGCCGAGCTCGCGGCGGCCCAGGAGAGGATCAGCGAGCTCACGATCCTGTCCGAGCGTGACGTCCTGCTCGACATCTTCAACCGGCGAGGCTTCGCCCGCGAACTCCATCGCTCGATCGCGTTCATCAAGCGTTACGACGCCACCGGCGCGCTCATCGTGCTCGATGTCGACCGTCTGAAGCCGATCAACGACGCGTTTGGTCATGCCGCCGGTGACGAGGTGCTCAAGGCCGTCGCCCGGGTTCTCAGCCAGCAGGTTCGCGCGTCCGACGTCATCGGGCGGCTCGGCGGTGACGAATTCGGCGTGCTGATGTGGCACCTCAGCGAGACCGATGCGCGCGCCAAGGCCGCCGCGCTGGAGGCGGCTATCGACAACCTGACCGTCACGTTTGGCGATCAGACCGTGCGCGCCGGCGCCTCAGCCGGAGTTGCGCTGCTGGACAAGCGGGTCAATCCCGTGCGGGCGCTCGAGGAGGCCGACCGCGCGATGTACATCCGCAAGGCGCAGCGCCGGCACGAGGTGTTTCAGTGACCTGACCTGATCGCTCGTTCGAAGCCTATCGAACGGCCTCGCTGGCTTCACAACGTCTGAGCCTCGGAGGCAAGCATTCGACCATCGGGCAGATCAGTAACAGGTCAGTACAAAGTCCCGCTGCCCGTTCTCCCCCGGCGTTCGTACCGACTACAACTCGCCGAGATCGTCAGGCAGGTCGCCAAATCTGTGCAACAGTTGGGCATCGCTGAACTCGCCCATCAAGGGATCGCCGCTGCGGCTGAAAGCGAGGGCGCCGATATTGTCCGGCAGGCGTGACATCGCCTCGGCGCGCCGGAGGGCCGCCGCCGAACTCCGACACTCCTCGGCCGTTCCCGCGACCAGCGCCCCGGATTCATCGCGTCTGAACGGCATCGCGACGTAGTAGGTGACATCAGGCATTGCATGCTCCTTCGGCCGGCAGAGAGCAGCGCAAACGCGGCGGTGATCTTTTGGAGATTGAGGTGATTGCTCAGGCTGCGTTGCTCTGCGCGTCCGATGCCGTGTTCGGCATGCAGCCGCAGGAGATCGTGGCGCGCAGTTCCTGCAGCTCCAGCTCGAGATATTCATTCGCCATGATCAGCGCCTTGATGGTGGAGCGCAGATTGCCGTCGCACATCGCGATCGCTTGATCGCAGGCTTGTTCGTAAAGGCGATCACCGGAAGCGGGGGAAGCGGGCATTGGACCATCCTCTTTGTTCGGCCAGCGCGCCGGCTGGATGGTCGAATGTTCTCTCTTTGTTCCTATTCTGTCAATATGCCGCGAGGCGAACTCACAGCCGCGCCCCGTGAAAAAAGATCGGTCAGCCAGGCTGGCCCATTCTCACGCAATGATGTCGGGCGTGATCTGGTCTTCGATGAACGCGATCCGGTCGCGCAACTGCAGCTTTCGCTTCTTCAGCCGTTGCAGACGCAACAGATCGGGCGCGGGCGAATGATGCAAGGCATCGATCGCCGCGTCGAGGTCGCGGTGCTCCTGCTGCAGGCGTGCGAGTTCGGCCTGCAGTTCGCGCTCGTCTTGGTCAGCCATGATCTATGATAGCAAAAAAGCGGAAGGAAGTGGGAAGCCCCGGGGCGAGGAGCGCGAATATTGCGCTTGCGAAGCCCAGGCGCAAGCCGCTGATGTCATGAAGTCTGCGGCTGTCCCGTGAATTTCAGGTTGGCGTCGACCCGAGATTCGTCCGGATCTTCTCACGCTTCATTACGTACGGCGGTCAAATCTCCATGTGCGGTCTTTTGGCCCCATCGACAGGTCAAGCGACTTGTGTACACTCATTGGCCCTGGTCGAATCTCAGGTTCACCTACCAAGGAGGTTTCGAATGGCCCTTCAGGCGCATCTCGTTGAACTGGAGCGTAAGCATAAAGTTCTTGAAAACGAATTGCATGAAGCTCTCCTTCACCCATCGACAGACGATCTGCGCATTGCCGAACTGAAGCGACGCAAACTGATGGTGAAGGATGAGATCGAGCGCTTGAGACAGGTGACGACCGAAACGCTTCACTGAGTTGTGACTACGACCGACTGAGTTTGCTACATCAAGGTCATTCGCGCTGGGATGGTGATGACTCCATCCCAGTCGCTGATGGAGATCCGCCCGAAGGATCTTCGACCGTCCGCCTGCTCGGCGACCGGTTAACGCGATCTTCATACCCGGATCCTGCGCCTCGTCAGCTCGTGATGAGTTCGCCCACATGAGCGGCGATCGCGAGCGATGAGGTCAGGCCCGGTGATTCGATTCCGAACAAATTGATCAATCCATCGACGCCGTGATCGCGTGGCCCCTGGATCACGAAGTCCTGCGATGCGATCGCCGGCGGAACGATCTTCGGCCGGATTCCGGAATAGCTCGGCATCAGGGCGCCGTCCGGCAGTGCCGGCCAGTACCTTCGGATCGCCGGATAGAAACGGTCGGCGCGCGCGGGATCGACGGTGTAGTCGATCCTATCGACCCACTCCACATCAGGTCCGAAGCGCGCCTGTCCGGCCATGTCGAGCGTGAGATGGACACCGAGCCCGCCCGGCTCCGGCACCGGATAGATCAGCCGCGTGAACGGCGCCTTGGCGCTGCAGCTGAAGTAGTTGCCTTTGGCGAGATAGGCCGTCGGCACGTGTGACGGCGGCATGCCCTCGATCCGCCGCGCCACGGCGGGAGCGTCGAGGCCGGCCGCGTTGATCAGAAGCCGGCAGGCGAGCGTCATCGGCTGCTCGCCTCCGGCCTCGATCTCGATGACGCCGCCCGCGGCCTTGGCGCGCAGCAGCGGGGTATGGAACGCGAGCGCGCCGCCGGCATCCTCGATCTCGCCGCGCAGCGACAGCATGTAGGCGTGACTGTCGAGAATGCCGGTCGAGGGGGACAGCAGCGCCGCCTCGCAGGCCAGCGCCGGCTCCAGGGCCAGCGCTTCGGACGCGGTCAGCAGCCGCATGCCCTCGACGCCGTTGGCCTCGGCATGCGCGCGGATGCCCTGCAGCTTCTCGGTCTCGGCCGCGCTGGTCGCGACGATCAGCTTGCCGCAATTGCGGTAGGGAACGCCATGCTCGTCGCAATAGCGGTAGAGCATGCGTTTGCCGCTGACGCAGAACCGCGCCATCAGGCTGCCGGCCTTGTAATAGATGCCGGCATGGATCACTTCGCTGTTGCGAGATGAGGTCACGGTGCCGATGTCCTCGGCGGCCTCGAGAACGATCACCTCACGGCCTGTCACGGCCAACTGGCGGGCGATCGCAAGTCCTACGACACCAGCACCGACGACGACGCAGTCAACCTTTTCCATACGCCTTCCTGAAACAATCCCGAGAGCTCATGATCCCCTGCAATCGCTGGTGGGCGAAATCCGCCGCTAGGCATGCCACTGCTTAGCAAACCATTCATCATAGAAGGTCATCGCCAGAATTTGCTTCGTGTTTTTCGAAGTTTGTGGAAACCGTTTACCCGATCCCAACCGGTCGAGCCAGAGAATGCCATCCGAATACCGCGGGTGATTGATGGCTGGCAAGAATTGGCAGGCGAGCGACCGAAGCGCGTTTACGGCGCGTGTCGTTGCGGCCTCGATGGCCGTCACGGCGGCGGCGTCGACGTGCGCCTCGGCGGCATCGCCCGGTTTTCTTCCGTCCGGCTATATCGGCAGTGTCGAACCCGAGGTGCTCTGGGAGGTGCTGATCGCAGGCGTCGTCGTCTGCGCCTTCCTCGCGTCCATCGTGATCTGGGTCCATTCCGCGCTGCGGCGGACCAAACGGACGCAGCTACGGCGCAACGCCTTCGTCAGCTCCGCGCTGAACAATCTGAGCCAGGGGCTGATACTCGTCGACGCCGCCAATCGCGTCGTGTTCTACAATCATCGCTTCCTCGAGATCTGGGGTCTGAGCCGGGCGGACATTCCGCCGGGCTGCACCGGCCGGGAACTGGTCGAACTGCGGCGGGCGCGCGGTCTGCTCAATTTGACTGCCGAAGAATTTGCGCGCCAGGCGAACGAGCCCGGCGGATGTTTGACCGAGCTTCCGGATGGACGGGCCATTCGCGTCACGATCTTCCAACTCCCCACCGGAGGATCGATCGGCATTCACGAGGACTGCACCACCCAGCGCCGGCTCGAAGGTGAGCTCGCCTCGACCAAGCAGTTCCTGGAATCGGTGCTGAACCATGTTCCGGTCTGCGTCGCGGCCAGGGACTTGCAAAACGGCCGCTACGTGTTCGCCAACCGGGCCTTCGAGGAGTTTTCACGCATTCCGCGCGAACGCATCGTCGGCAGCCGGCCTGCCGAGCTATTCTCAGCCGAGACTGCGGCCAATATCGAAGCCGCGGATCAGGCCGCCTTGCGCATGCCCGGATCGTGCTACCGCAACGAGCTGGTGGTGCATCGGAAGGGACAGCAGCGCATCCTGGACTCCAACCGTGTGCTCGCCACCAACGACAAGGGCGAGCCGCAATTCCTCATCTCGGTGTTCGAGGACGCGACCGAGCGGCGCTCGCTTGGGCTCGAGCTCGAGAACACCAAGAAGTTCCTGGAGCTCATCGTTGACAACATCCCGGTCTCGCTGATCGTCGAGAGCGTCGAAGACGGCCGCTATCTGCTCGCCAACCGCAGCGCCGAGATCATCCTGAACCGCAAGCGCGAGGACGCGACCGGACTCACCGCCACCGACATCTTCAATCCGCGCGAGGCGCGGCTGATCATCGCGCGCGACGAGGCCGCCATCAAGAAGCGCACGCTCCTGACCGAGGAGCACCCGATCTCGACCAAGGACGGGCTGCGGCTGTTCCTGACCCGGCGGGTGACGGTGCTCGGCGATGCCGGTGAGCCGCAATATCTGATCAAGACCTATGAGGACGTCACCGACCGGCGCCAGACCGAATCGCGGATGGCGCACATGGCCTATCATGACGGCCTCACCGATCTGCCGAACCGCGCCGCCTTCCTGCAGGCGCTGAGCCAGATGATCGAGGCCTGCCGGGACACCGACGAGGAATTCGCCGTCCTGAACGTCGACTTGAAGGCCCTGAAGGACGTCAACGACGTCTTCGGACACGCCGTCGGCGACAAGCTCCTGATCGAGGTCGCGCGGCGCGTTCAAGCTGTCGCCCGCGGCGGCGTCGTCGCGCGCCTGTCGGGCGACGAGTTCGGATTGATCATCGACGGCAAGCAGCCGGAGGCGGGCAGGGCGCTCGCCGAACAATTGGCCGCGGCCATCGCCGTGGACTTCCATATCGACGGCAAGTCCATCCGCACCGCACTGACCACCGGCATCTCGGTGTTCCCGCACAACGGGCACGAACCGGCCTCGCTGCTCGCCAATGCCGGCGCGGCCCTGTTCCGCGCCAAGGCCAAGGCGCGCGGCAGCATCACCTTTTACGAGGCGGAGATGGACCAGCAGATTCGCGATCGCCGCGTTCTGCACCAGGAGCTGTCGGTCGCGATCAAGAATGGCGAGCTGTCACTGTACTTTCAGCCGCAGGCCAGTTCGGGGCGCACCGTCGATGCCAGCGAGATCATTGGCTTCGAGGCGCTGGCGCGCTGGCAGCACCCGGTCCGCGGTTTCGTGCCGCCGAGCGACTTCATTCCGCTCGCAGAGGAAAGCGGCATGATCGTCGAGATGGGCGAGTGGATCCTGCGCGAAGCCTGCCGCGAGGCGGCGTCCTGGCCGAAGCCGCTGCAGGTCGCCGTCAACCTGTCGCCGGCCCAGTTCGTCCATGGCGATCTGGTGGCGCTGGTGCATTCGATCCTGCTCGAGACCGGGCTGTCGCCCGGCCGGCTCGAACTCGAGATCACCGAGGGCGTCCTGATCGAGGATTTCGATCGCGGCGTCTCGCTGCTGCGCCGGCTGAAGGCGCTCGGCGTCCGCGTGTCGATGGACGATTTCGGCAGCGGCTACTCCTCGCTGAGCTATCTGCAGGCGTTCCCGTTCGACAAGATCAAGATCGATCGCGCCTTCGTCATGAATCTCGGCCGCAACCCGCAATCGGCGGCGATCATTCGTGCGGTCATCGGCCTCGGTCACGGCATGAACATGTCGATCGTGGCCGAAGGCGTCGAGACGCCGGAGCAGCTCGGCTTCCTCGCCGAACAGGGCTGCGACTCCGTCCAGGGCTATCTGCTCGGCAAGCCCTTGCCGATCGACAAGTATGACGGCGTGGTGGGCCGCGCTTCCGACGACATCGTTACGACCGTGCGCAAGACGGGCTGACCGTAAGATTGCGGTCAGAGGCCGGCACGCAACAGCATCGATTTATCAGCTGATCCGTCGCGCCGGACACTACGAGAATCACAAACGCAGGTTTACGATCGCACGTCCTGACACGCTCGAAGACGTTGCGTATGGCGGACTACGATCTTGCGATCATTGGTGGAGGCCTGAACGGCGTCAGTCTGGCGCGCGATGCGGCTGGCCGCGGCTTGCGCGTGCTCCTGGTGGAGCAGGGGGATCTCGGCGGCGCGGCGTCCTCGGCGACGTCCCGCCTCGTCCACGGAGATCTCGCAGCCCTGGAGCGCCGCAACCTCTGGCGCGTGCGCGCGACGCTCGCGGAGCGGGCCGTCTGGCTCGGGATCGCGCCGCATCTGGTTCGCCCGGTTCGCTTTGCCATTCCTGCGCACGCGAATGAGCGTCCGTCCTGGCAGCTGCGCGCCGGGCTCTGGCTCTACGACCGGCTCGGCCCGGGACGACGATTGCCGGCGGCGCAGGCGCTCGACGTCACCCACCATCCGATCGGCGACGCCCTGAGACGTCCGTTCGGCACGGCCTTCGAATACTCCGACTGCGTCGTCGATGATTCGCGTCTTGTCGTGTTGACCGCGCTGGATGCCGCCGAGCGTGGCGCTGCGATCCGGACCGGTGCCCGCTGCATCCGGGCCGATCGCGATCGCATCTGGCGGCTCGCGATCATCGATCGCGGCCATCGCCGCATCGTCACCGCCTCCGCTCTGGCGAACGCCACCGGCGCCTGGAGCGTCTCGACCGCAGAGACCGTGCTGCGTCAGCCGCCGCCGCGTGTCACGGCGCGGCAAGTGAGCCAGATCGTCGTGCCCCGGCTGTTCGACGTCGACGCGGTCTACGTGTTTCAGAATTCGGACGGACGGCTGATCTTCGCTCAGCCTTATGACCGCGAGCATACCCTGATCGGCTCGGTGGCGCACGGCTTCAAGGGGGATCCGGCCGTCGTGTCCATGCCCGCGGCCGATGTGGCGTATCTCTGCAAGGCGGCGAACCGCTATTTCCGTTCGGACATCCAGCCCGTGGATGTGGTGAGGACCGTCTCCGGCGCCAACGCGACGTTGCTCCGTGACGCCGGCGCAGAGACACTCGAGTCCGTCGTGAGCCTGCATGCCAGCCGCCGTCTGGCGCCGCTGCTGACGATGTGCGGTGGTGACGTGACGACCGCGCGGCGCCGTGCCGAGCAGGCGGTCTCCAGCCTGGCGAAATTCTATGAGTTGCGGCCGCGCTGGACCGCGCGGGCTCCGCTGCCGGGCGGCGATTTCGGCTGGGAGCGGTTCGAGGACCTCGTCGATGACGCCCGCGATCGCTGGCGCTTCCTTGGTGAGGCCGAGGCCCGGCGGCTGGTCGGCGCCTACGGCACCCGGCTGGCGCAGATCCTCGGTGACGCCCGCGAGCGCGCCGATCTGGGCCAGACGTTCGGGTCCGAGCTGACCGAGGCTGAAGTCCGCTACCTCATGACCAGGGAATGGGCGCGGTTTCCCGAAGATGTGCTGTGGCGGCGGACCAAGCTCGGTCTGACCATGGCCGCAGCCGATCGCGACGCCCTAGCCGCGTTCATGGCCACGGCCTCCTGCCAGAACGCAGCCCGGCTTGGCGAAGCGGGCGGGGATAGTCCGGCCCGTAAGGTTGAGCTGCAGTCGATCGGCGGCTAGCTTGCGCTGCGCCGCGCCATTATGAGCCGGCAGGGTGACTAGACCGGATCATGGCTGACGACATCGCGACTCCCGAACCTGCCGCCGAGCCGGCGGCCACGCCCCCGCCGGAACCCCGTCCTGATCCCCAGCCGCCGATCCTGCGGATCGAGAACGTCGTCAAGGCCTTCGGCAGCTTCCGCGCCGTCGACGGCGTCTCGCTCGACATCCGCGCCGGCGAGTTCTTCGCGCTCCTCGGGCCGAGCGGCTGCGGCAAGACCACGCTGTTGCGCATGCTGGCCGGGTTCGAGACACCGGACGAGGGCCGCATCCTGCTGTCCGGCGAAGACATCGCGCCCGTGCTGCCGCATGAGCGGCCGGTCAACATGATGTTCCAGAACTACGCGCTGTTCCCGCATCTGAACGTGCGCGACAACATCGCCTTCGGCCTCAAGCGCGCCGGCATGCCGCGCGCCGAGATCGCGACGCGCGTCGCCGAGATGGTGGCGCTGGTCCGGCTCGAGGGGCTGGAGAAGCGCAAGCCCGATCAGCTCTCGGGCGGCCAGAAGCAGCGCGTGGCGCTGGCTCGCTCGCTGGCGCGCCGGCCGAAGGTGCTGCTGCTCGACGAGCCGATGGCGGCTCTCGACAAGAAGCTCCGCGAGAGCACGCAGTTCGAATTGATGGAGCTGCAGCGCCGGCTCGGCATGACCTTCATCATCGTCACCCACGACCAGGAGGAGGCGATGACGGTGGCGACCCGGATCGGCGTGATGAACGCCGGCAGGCTCGAACAGGTCGCGGTGCCGCGCCGCCTCTACGAGGAGCCGGCCACGCGCTGGGTCGCGGAGTTCGTCGGCGATATCAATCTGTTCGAGGGCGAGGTGACGGCGCGGGAGCCGCTGCGGCTGCGGGTGGCGACACAGACTGCGGGCGAGATCATCGCAGCCCAGCCGGTGAGCCCGATCAGCGAGAGCAAGGTCGCGGTCGCGATCCGGCCCGAGAAAGTCCGGCTGGCGCTCCGCCGCCCGGCTGCCGACGCCGCCGGAATCAATTGCGTGCAAGGGGCGATTTCCGATGCGAGCTATCTCGGCGGCAAGACCGTCTACAAGATCAAGCTGGACGGCGGCGCCGTGTTGCACGCCGCGCAGGCCAACACGGCACGGCTCGATGCCGACGGCTATGGCCTGAACCAGCGCGTCGTCGCCTGGTTCACGCCGGACGATTGCGTGGTGCTGGAGCGATGAGCGCGCGCCGCATCTTCTCGCGTCCGGCGCGCTTCGCGGCGATCGCGCCCTATGTCTGGATGGTGCTGTTCTTCCTGGTGCCGTTCCTCTTCGTTCTCAAGATCAGCCTGTCGCAGACCGCGATCGCGCAGCCGCCTTATACGCCCGTGTTCTCGCTCGCCGAGGGCTGGTCGTCGCTGCGCGACGCCTTCGCCGCGCTGTCGCTCGACAATTTCCGCCTGCTGCTCTCCGACGATCTCTATCTCGCATCCTATCTGCGCAGCGTCGTGGTCGCGCTGACATCAACGGCGGTCCTGCTGCTGATCGGCTATCCCATCGCCCATGGCATGGCGCGGCTGCCCAGGCGATGGCAGGGGATCGCGATGATGCTGGTCATCATCCCGTTCTGGACCTCGTTCCTGATCCGCATCTACGCCTGGGTCAACATCCTCCAGCATGACGGCCTGTTGAACCAGATCCTGCTCGCGCTGCATCTGGTGTCGACGCCGGTGGTGTGGCTGTCGACCGACAGCGCGATGTATGTCGGCATCGTCTATTCCTACCTGCCATTCATGATCCTGCCGCTGTTCGCGACGCTCACCAAGTTGGAGCCGGCGCTGGAAGAGGCGGCCGCGGATCTCGGCGCGACGCAGCGCGAGACGTTCTGGCTGGTGACGTTTCCGCTGTCGTTGCCCGGCGTCGGCGCAGGCAGCCTGCTGTGCTTCATCCCAATCGTCGGCGAGTTCGTCATTCCCGACCTGCTCGCCGGCTCCAAGTCGCTGATGATCGGCCAGACGTTGTGGCTGGAGTTCTTCACCAACAAGGACTGGCCGGTCGCCTCCAGCATCGCCGTGGTGCTGCTGGCGGTGCTGCTGCTTCCGCTGCTGCTCTATGACCGCCTCCAGCGCCGGCAACTGGCGGAGAGCCGGTAATGGATCGACTGCAGCAAGGCATGCTCTCTCGCTCCCCTCCCCCTTGCGGGGAGGGGTCGGGGGTGGGGGTCCACATCGGCAGTCTTTGCTGGGACCCCCCCTCCCTGACCCTCCCCCACAAGGGGGGAGGGAACGGACAGAGTGGCGGCTGGAGCGGAGGAGGCGCCTTTGCCTAAGCCTTCCCGCCTTTCCCGCTTCAACATCGCCTCGCTCTCGCTTGGGCTCGCCTTCCTGTATCTGCCGATCCTGATCCTGGTGATCTACTCGTTCAACGCCTCGCGGCTGGTGACGGTGTGGGGCGGCTGGTCGTTGCGCTGGTATCACGAGTTCTTCAACGACCGCGCCATGATCGACGCCGCCTGGATGAGCCTCCGCGTCGGCGCGACCTCGGCGACGGTGGCAACCGTGCTCGGCACGCTGGCCGCCGTGGCGCTGTCGCGCGGCCAGGGCTTTCGCGGCCGCATGCTGTTCTCCGGCATGCTGTATGCGCCGCTGGTCATGCCCGAGGTCATCACCGGCCTGTCGCTGCTGCTCTTGTTCGTCGCGCTGGACGCCGAGCGCGGCTTCTGGACGGTGACGATCGCGCACACCACGCTGACGATGTGCTTCGTCGCCGTCGTCGTGCAGTCGCGGCTGGTGTCGCTCGACCGCAGCCTGGAAGAGGCCGCCATGGATCTCGGCTGCGATCCGTTCCGGGCGTTTGCGATGGTGACCTTGCCGCTGATCGCGCCGGCGGTGGTCGCCGGCTGGATGCTGGCGTTCACGCTGTCGCTCGACGATCTCGTGATCGCGAGCTTCACGACGGGGCCGGGCTCGGCGACCTTGCCGATCCGGATCTATTCCGAGGTGCGGCTCGGGGTGAAGCCGGAGATCAACGCGATCTGCACGCTAGTGATCGGGCTCATTGCCGTGGTCATCGTGATCGCATCGCTGGCGTCGAAACTGTCGAGCGACCGGGGTGAGAGCGCGGCGCCGCTTTAGCAGCCGTCATTGCGGGAGCGCCGCTCAGCCAGCGAACAGCTGCATCGCTGCCGTCACGACCCAGCGATGGACTGCGCCGCGATCGACTGACGGAGGATCAATGCAGCAGGCGGGATCGGCGTTGCGGCCAAATTCGGTGCTCTCGGGGAGGAACACGTAGTGGCCGGCCTCTGCGGCAACCATATCGAAATCGCTGCTCGCCAGCCGCTCGTGCAGCCAGCACGCGGCTGGCAGCAGCGCATCCGCGCCGCCGACCATGATGCGTGTGGGGAGGCTGATCGCGGCGACGCTGTCCTCGGAGAAGCCCTGCACCGAGCGGCCCGGCGCCAGCAGCAGCGCCGCCTTGATGCGGGGATCGTGATAGGACGCCGACATGCGCGACCAGGAGTCGCGGAAGATCTGGCTCGTCTCCATCAGCCGCGGCAGGTGGTCGACGAGGTCGGGAAACTCGCGCGGGCCGCGGCCGAGATTGGCGCCGGGCGCGAAGGGCGAGCGGATCATGATGGCGCCGAGCAGGGCGGTCGCGGTGACGCCGCCGAGCGAATAGCCGACGGCGAAGATGCGATCGGGATCGATGCGACCTGCGAAGTCCGGATGAGCAGTGATGTGGTCGATCAGCAACGAGATGTCGCGCGGCCGCTCCCATGAGCATAGGAACGCCTCGGCCCGGTACGGCTCGGCATTGCTATTGCCGTGATGATTGACCGCGACCGCGATGAAGCCGTGACTCGCCAGCTCGCGGGCCAGCCATTCGACCTGCAGACCGTTGCAGCCGGTGCCATGCGAGTAGACCACCAGCGGATAGGGGCCGTTGCCGGCGAGCGGCGCATTCAAGGCAGCAGGTCCTGCCTTGAACCAGCCTTGCGGCCACGGCGCGACCGGAAGCGGAGCTTCGGTCGCGCCGTCCGCGGCCGGATACCACGCGAACCAGTCGATCGGGCGCGGCCCGTTGCCATCCCAGTTCGGCCGCGAGACATCGGCGATGCGGCCCTGGCGAAAACCGACCCGCATCACGCCGTCACGACTTCACGGCGCCGGCGGTGAGGCCGCCCACCATGTAGCGCTTGAAGGCGTAATAGACCGCGGCCGGCGGCAGCGCATAGATGAAGCCGGTAGTCATCAGCAGCTCCCACGGCGAGTCGTCGGCGGCCAGGAAGTTGCCGAGCGCCACGGGCAGGGTGATGGCCTTGTCGTTCGACAGCAGCAGGAAGGCGTAGAGATACTCGTTCCACGCCAGCAGCACCGCATAGGTGCCGATCGCGACCAGCGACGGCATCATCAGCGGCACGTACACCAGGCGGAAGATCTGCAGCGGGCTCGCGCCGTCCATGACGGCGGCCTCGTCGAGTTCGACCGGCAGCTTGTCGGACGCCTGTTTCAGCACCCAGATCGCGTAGGGAGATGCGATCGTGACCATCGCCAAGATCAGCGACCAGTCGTTGTTGAGCAGGCCGTATTTGCCCATGGTGCGATACATCGGCACCGCGAGGAACGCGGCCGGGATGAAGTAGGTGAACAGCGCCAGATTCATCACGACGCGGCTGCCCGGCACGCGCAGCCGCGAGATCGCGTAGGCCGCGCAGGTCGCGATGATCAAGGTCAGCGCGCCGACGGCGACCGCGATGATCACGGAATTGCCGAACTGGATCCAGAAGTCGCGCAGGAAGTAGTGCTGCTGGTGGAACACGATCGAGAAATTGTGCAGGGTCGGATGATCCGGCCACAGCTTGCCCGAGAACGCATCCTCCTTCGGGGAGATCGCGAACAGGAACATGTGATAGATCGGGATCATCGTCCAGATGAAGACGGGAATGCCGATCAGCAGCAGCCGGGCCTCGGTGCCGACTTCGCGCAGGGTAGGGAGCTTCATCGCGACAACCGCTTCATCATGAAATAGACCAGGGGGAGCACCAGCGGCATCGCGCAGACGATCGAGGCCATCGCGAGATTGAGCTGATCGAGCCGGAGATAGCGGATGCCGAGCGTCGACAGCACGTGGGTGAGGTCGGCCGGGCCGCCGCCGGTCAGGAGATAGACGCTGTTGAAGTCGCCGAGCGTCCAGATCATCGAGAGCAGCGTGCAGGTGATGTAGAGCGTCTGCATCGACGGCCAGGTGATGTAGCGGAACTTCTGCATCCAGGTGGCGCCGTCGACCTCGGCCGCCTCGAACAGGTCCTGCGAGATCGCGAGACGCCCGGTCATCAGGATCAGGGTCCAGAACGGCAGCGACTTCCAGATGTGCATGCCGATCGCCATGCCGAGCGCGATCGTCGGGTCGTTGAGCCAGTTCGGGCCGTCGTCACCGGTCAGGCTGAAGATCAAATGGTTGACCATGCCCCATTCGGGATTGAGCATGAAGCGCACCGACAAAATGGTCGGGATCGACGGCACCGCCCAAGGCAGGATGAAGATCACCGAGAGCCATTTGATCCAGCCGCGCTGCTGGATGAAGAAGCCGGACAAAAACAGCGCGATCAGCATCTTCAGATTGATGCCGACCAAAAGGAAGATCAGCGTGTTGACGGCGGCGCGCGCGAAGATCGGATCGTTGTACAGCGCGACGTAGCTCGCGGGATCGCGCGCCAGCCACAGGCCATAGCCGACGGGATAGACGACGAAGGCGAGGAACACGAGGATATAAGGCGCGAGCATCACGATGCCCCAGATCTGGGGCGGCGTCAGCCGCGCCGGGCGCGGGGCCTCCGCAAGCGCGGAGTCGGAAGCTGAAAGCGTGATCGCCATGGTGGTCTCTTCTGGTCGTCTCTTCCCGCCGATAACCAAACCGGCCGCATGGGCTGCGGCCGGCAGTCTTTGTTGTCAGGACGTGAGGCTAGTGCATCGCGATGCGAGAGACTAGCCCGCGACCTCCTTGATGCGGGCGATCAGCTCGTCCACGGCCTTCTCGACCGGAACCTTCTCGCTGACCACGCGGTTCATCGCCTTCGCCCAGACGTTCTCGTTGTTGAGAATCGTGAACTTGTAGTTCTTGGTGAAGTCGAACGGCGAGGTGCCGCCGGTGAACTGGGTGTAGACGGCCTTGCGATGGCGGTCGGCCTGCCAGAACGGGCTCTTCTGGCCGGCGGTGGTCACCGGGAACCAGCGGCCCAGCGCGCCCTCGACGTAGGGGCCGAGGTTCTCCTCCTGCATCAGGAACTTGATGAACTCCTTGGCCTGCGCCTTGTTCTTGGCGTTGCTGAAGATCAGACCGGTCTTGACGTCGGAGCGATACTTGATCGGCGTGCCGTCCGGCTTGTTGGGGAAGGACGCGGTGATGATGTCCTCCTCATAGGCCTTCTTGCCGGCGGCGCGCTGCTCGGGCGTCAGCGCCTGGTTGGTCGAATCCTCGAACCACTTCGCAGCGATCGAGATCGTGAAATTGTGGGTCATCACGATCGTCTTGTTATGGAAGGCGACGTTGTTGTCCGGGTCCTTCCAGGTCGTGGACGACGGCGGCGTGCAGCCCTTGATGTAGGTGTCGGTATAGTCCTTCAGCGCCTTGGTCAGGCCCTCGCGCACCTTGGGATCGTCGACCAGCAGCTTGCCGTCGTCATCGACCAGCTTGACGTTGTAGGCGTCCATGAAGGTGTAGAACGACTGGAACGAGTCGGTCGACTCGACGCCCATGGGCTGGCCCACGCCATAGAGGCGCTGTCCGGTCGCCTTGCGGATGCCGGGCTGCACCTTGTCGCACCAGAACGTCCAGTAGTCCTCCCACTTGGTCGGGATATCGGCCTGCTTGAAGCCGGCCTTCTCGAGCAGGTCGCCCCAGATCTGGACGTGCATGCTCTGCTGCTTCAGCGGGAAGCCGTAATAGGCCTTCTTCTTGGTGACGTTGTTGAAGAGATAGGCGGTCTCGATCGTGTTCGGGGCGAAGGCCGACTTCATCGGCTCCAGGATGTCGGTGAGGTCCTCGAGCTTGCCTTCATAGGCCCACTTGCCCTGCGCCTGGACGTCATAGGTGTCGGCATAGGCGACGTCGGGCACGGTGCCGGAATCGAGCGCGGCGACCGTCTTCGGGATCATGTCCTGGATCGCGTATTGCGACAGCTCGACCTTGATGCCCGTTTTCGCCTCGAATTTCTTGACGACGTTGAGCAGCGCATCGTCCTCGGACTTGTAGAAGCCCTTGCTCCACCAGATGGTGATAGTGTCCTGAGCGATGGCCGGTGCTGCAGCGCAAAAAAGCCCGGCGGCTGCGACTGCGGCTGAAAGCGCACCCATTCCCCTGGATTTCACGTGTCTCTCCCTGATCCGCCGATCTTGCTTGATCGGTTGTGGGCGGACACTAGCCCACGGGCTCGGCGTGATCCAGAAGTAATATATCAGACATAGGTCGAGGCCGCGGGCGTTGCCTGACCACGCTGAACGGGGCTGGTGCGATCAGTTCTGTTTGGTGGAAGTGCCGCCCGTGGGAGCATCGGCCTGCGGCGCGTTGTCCTGCTGTGGCGGGCGCAGCCCGCCGCCGGTGAAGCGCTCCAGCACCGAGCGCACGGCGTCCCGGGTCTTGCGATCCTTCACGGCATCGAGCAGCGGCGCCGCCGCCGGCGCTCGGCGGATCAGGCTTTCCGGATCGGGGAAGATCAGCGGATCCTCCCAGGGACCCTGCACCACGAAGGGCAGTTCGAAGCCGTTGCCGCCATTGCCCGATGACAACAGGCTCGCGACGCCCTTGAAATCATATTCGCGGCTCGGCACCGAGGCCGTGCCTGTCATCGTGATACGTGACGTCTGGCTCTCGACGCGGATGTCCTCGGCCGTGGCGATACCGTCGGAGAATTTCACGGCGACCGTCAGCGAATCGTACGGTGTCGACCCCGAGCGGAAATTGCCGCCCCGCGACAGCGGGCTGCGCTCCAGGCGCTTCAACAACTGCTCGACGTTGAAGCCCGAGATCGCGCCGTCGCGCCCCTGCAATGTCGCGCTGCCGTCCAGCGATTGGGCCAGCCCGAACGGGCTGGAGCCGGACGCGGTCAGGGACATGTTGAGATTGCCGCGTCCAGACAGCGAGGAGATGCCGAACATCTCGTTGGCGCAGGTCTGCAGGTCGACGTCGTTGAATTGCAGCTCGGCCTTCACGTCGGCGATGGTGTCGGCGCGGGCAATGCCGAACGAGCCGCGCACGATGCCGCCATACATCTGCGCTTCGCCGACCGACAATGCGAGCACGCCGTTGCGCAGGTTGGCGCCGAAGGCGGTGCGCCCGAGCTTCGAGGACCCGACCGTGACTTTTGCGGCCGATAGCCGCATGTCCAGATCGGTGGTCGAGAGCGCCTTGAGATCAAACAACTGCCGGTTCCAGTCGCGCGCGCCATTGGCGAGCAGACGGACGGTCGAGATATAGGGGGTGAAGTCGAGCGCATCCGCGGCCAGCGTCGCCTGCAGCGCCTGCCGGCCGTTGTTGGCGTAGGTCATCACGCCTTCGGCGGTGTTGCCGTCGAGCTCGACATTGACATTGGTGAGCGCGATCGAAGCGCCGACGACATTGGCGCGCGCGCGCAGCGCAAAGCGGCCGAAGCCGCCGCCGCCGATCGGCGTCTGTCCGGTCCAGCGGAGCGCGTCACGCAGCGAGGGGCTGTCGACGGTGAGCGTGCCTTCCATCAGCGCGCTGGTGCGGTTGGCGACCGTGCCGTCGAACGCGACCTTCAACGGTGGGCTGGCGAGGCGCATCTTCAGGCCGGACCGGTCGCCCGACAGCGCCGCGAGGAAATCACTGACGCTGATCGAGCCTTCGATGCGCTGGCCGTGCCAGTCGAACTGGCCGGTGGCGGCGAAGGAGCGCGAGATCGACGGCCAGGCCAGCGAGAGGTCGATGTCGTCGAGCCGCTCGGAGGCATGATGCGACTCGTCCTGATAGACGAGGATGCCGTCCTGGATGCGGATCTCCGAGAACGACATCTGGCTGTCGGGACCCGGGCGCATGGTGCGCGCGATGGTCTCGATGAACGGCGTCCAGTTGCTGTTGCCGTCGGCCTCGCGGGTGACGTTGATCTGCGGCCGCAGCATCATCACGTCGGCGATCTCGAACCGCTGCAACAGCAGCGGCAGCAACTGCAGATTGGCCGTCAGCACGTCGACGCGCAGCGCGGGGTCGTCGGCGCCGCTGCCCTTCAGGCCGACGTCATGGAAGGAGACGTAGCTGCCGGGAAACAGCGAGACGTCGATGTGTCCCTTGACGACGAGCTCGAGCCCGGTCACGGCACGGATCTGGGTCTCGACCGCCTTTCGCAGTGCCTCACGATTGACCAGCCAGGAGCTCGCGAGCAGGCCCACCAAGGCGATGCCGAGCAGCACCGCAATCGGTGTGCCTAACCGCCTCATTCCTTGGGCCATGGTGACGGGCATGTCCTGGGATTATCTCTTGGATCGTCGGATCGCTGGTTACGAAAGACGGGCAGGGTGCGCCGAAAACCCCTGCCAACATCAACAACTTGATGCGCTTTCTTGACGCTTTCAAGGCCGCGCCGCTGGTGTGGCCGGATTGCGGCGGAGCCCGCATCGTCCACAGAGTCCGGCATCCGGTCGATCCCGGGGACGCGGATCGTTGCGACTGCTAAAGCAGGATGTGCCCCTTGGGAAGGCATCATTGACGCATTGCGAAGATTTCGCCTAATAATCCGGTTGATACCCGTGCGATTGCCGCCCTCCATTAGGTCATTCCCGTATGAACAAGGTCTACCCGGACGCCAAATCCGCCCTTGCGGGCCTCCTCAAGGACGGCATGACCATCATGTCCGGCGGGTTTGGTCTTTGCGGCATTGCGGAAACGCTGTCGGATGCCATTCGTGAGTCAGGGGTCAAGGACCTCACCGTCATCTCCAACAATGCCGGCGTCGACGGCATCGGGCTGAGCCGATTGCTGGAGACGCGGCAGATCAAGAAGATGATCTCGTCCTATGTCGGCGAGAATAAGCTGTTCGCCCAGCAATATCTGGCCGGCGAGCTGGAGCTGGAGTTCTGCCCGCAGGGCACGCTGGCCGAGCGCATCCGCGCCGGCGGCGCCGGCATTCCCGCCTTCTTCACCAAGACCGGTGTCGGCACGCTGGTCGCCGAGGGCAAGGAAGTCCGCGAATTCGACGGCGAGAAATATCTGATGGAGCGCGGCCTGTTCGCCGACATCGCGATCGTGCATGCCTGGAAGGGCGATACCGCCGGCAACCTCGTGTACCGGAAGACCGCGCGCAACTTCAATCCGATGATGGCCACGGCGGCCAAGGTCACGATCGCCGAAGTCGAGCATCTCCTGCCGGCCGGCCAGATCGATCCCGATCACATTCACACGCCGGGCATCTTCGTGAAGCGCCTCATCGAGGTCGGCACCGCGCTCAAGCGCATCGAGCAGCGCACCGTCCGCAAACGTGAAGCCGCCGCTGCAGCGGGGGAGGAAGTCTGATGGCCTGGACACGCGAGCAGATGGCGGCGCGCGCCGCCAAGGAACTGCGGGACGGCTACTACGTCAATCTCGGCATCGGCATTCCGACGCTGGTGTCGAACTACATCCCGCCGGGCGTCGACGTGGCGTTGCAGAGCGAGAACGGCATGCTCGGCATGGGTCCGTTCCCCTTCGAGGGCGAGGAGGATCCCGACCTCATCAACGCCGGCAAGCAGACGGTGACCGAACTGCCGATCACGAGCTACTTCTCGTCGGCCGATTCGTTCGCGATGGTCCGCGGCGGCCATATCGATCTCTCCATCCTCGGCGCCATGCAGGTCGCCCAGAACGGCGATCTCGCCAACTGGATGATCCCCGGCAAGATGGTGAAGGGCATGGGCGGCGCGATGGACCTCGTCGCCGGCGTCAAGCGCGTCGTCGTCGTCATGGAGCACAGCGCCAAGGACGGCCCGAAGCTGCTCAAGCAGTGCACGCTGCCGCTGACCGGCGAACGCGTGGTCGACATGGTGGTCACCGATCTCGCCGTGTTCACGATCGACAAGCACGGCAATGACGGCATGGCCCTGATCGAGCTCGCCGACGGCGTCACGCTCGACGAGGTCAAGGCCAAGACCGAAGCCGAATTCCGGGTCGCGCTGAAGAATACCTAGGGCTTGATGCTCTCCCCGCAAGCGGAGGGGAGAGCGTCGTGCCGAGGCGAAAGCGGAGCAACTCATAGCGACGCTGTGGCCCCAGTTGAGAGCGGACTAACTCACGGCGACACTGCGTCCCCGCAGACGGTCCGCTCCCCTCCCCTTGCGGGGAGGGGTCGGGGGTGGGGGTTCCCGAATTCCGCTGTTAGTTGTAAAGCGCAGAGCGAGGGACCTCCTGCAAGTCCGTCGCCATCGGTGATTTCAGGCAGCACGTCACTCACGACCTTCATCGCCCGGAGACCCCCACCCCCGACCCCTCCCCGCAAGGGGGAGGGGAGTCCGCCGTTGCCGAGGCGAGAGCGGAGCAACTCATAGCGACGCTGTGGCCCCAGTTGAGAGCGGACTAACTCACGGCGCCACTGCGTCCCCGGAGACGATCCGCTCCCCTCCCACTGCGGGCCCAAGAGGGCGCCGCTACCAGCGTCGGCACAGCATCTCCGCTACCTTCACGGCCAGCCGGCACGCGGCATCGCGCGCCGGGCTTGCCGCGTGTGGCCCGGCGTCCACCAGCCGCTGGATCACGAGGCACGGCACGCTGCGGCTGAGACAGATCAGCCCCATCACATAGGCCACGCCGTCCATCCCCAATGCGCCGGGGAATGCCGCCGACACGTCGGCCTCGGAGCCGTCGGTGTCGCGCGTGACGGTCATTCCTTCGAAGAATACGCCGATGTCGTCCAGCATGGCGTCCGCCGCCTCGTGCGCCAGACGGCAGAGCTCGGGATCGGCGGGAATGATCATGCCGCCGTCGCTGAGGTAGGGTGGGTCGGCAATGCTGAGGGCATCGCGCAGCTTGAGCTGTATCCGGAACGGCGCGACCGACGTGGCGATAACGAGGTCGCCGGGGCCTGCGCCAACGAAGCGGGGTCCGCGAGCGACATGCGGAAGCTTCGAGCCCAGCGCCTTGGCCCACCCCGGCATGATCAGCCATTTGGCGCCATGCTCTTCGATCGCCACGGCCGCCGCGCCGGCCACTTCGGTCATCGACCGTCCGAGGCATATGACGGCATGAAAGCAGCCGTGCCGGATGATCGCGCGTGCGGCGTTGCGCTGTTCGATGAGCGCGCCCGGACCCATGGCCTGAATGAGGGCTTCGATGTCCTCCGGCGTTTCCACGACGAAGCCGATCGTGTTGGCCTTGGCGTGCAGAAAGTTGAGCGCGTCGAGCATTGCATTGATGCTGGCCTTCTCACGGCCGTCGAGTTGTTGCCAAAGCGCTTCCAGCACGTCCAACGAGGCTTCGATGCCCGCACCGATTACGCCCTGGCCGAGCGGGCGCCCGGGAGTTTCGCAGCGGTAGAGTTCTTCCAACGCCTGCAGCATCGTTCGGCGATCCTTCACCGCACAGGCGCCTTGCAGCACCCGGGCGAGGACCTGCGTGCGCTTGCCGAGGTCGAGCGGAACGGCCAGCCAGGCGAAATCGGCGAGTTCCGCGGCCTGCTCCGTGGCGGCCCGCTGGAATTCGCCGACGACCTGACCATAGTGCCAGCTGAGCTGCCAGGGCATGACCTGGCGCCCGCGATACCGGCCGCGCTCGATGCGCTCGAGCGATTGCCCCTGCAATTCGTTGCGCAGGTCGGGATCGACGCCGCCCGCGCGCGAATCCAGCAGGCGATAGGCGCGCGCCGCGATGGCCGGTCCGAACCATTCCTGATCGGGGGCGCCGACCGAAAGTCCGCTCGGCATGCGGATCTGAACGGTCCTGCGGAACTGATCGAGCTCGCGCTTGGCAACCCTCGCAGCGGTGGCCGAGATCGGCTGCACCTCGCACAGGCCATCGACCACGCTGGCCCAATCCCAGAAATCGTCGCCATAGAATGGAATACGATACTGGCGGCTCGCGACGATCCGTGCGCAGACCTCTTCGACGGCCGGTGCAACACGGCTGAGAATGTCGTGACGCGCAAGGGCTGCGTCGGTGAGGCATTGATGGACGATCCTCACCGCAGCCGCATTGGCGACGTGCCAATCCTTGGCGGCGAATTTCAGCGGAATCCGAAGATATTCGAGCGCATCGATGAGGCAGCGCCCGGCCAGGGCCCGTGGCGAATGATCGTCGAACCAGCTGGTGTTACCGATGCCATACCCATGCAGGTCGGACGTGAAGAAGACCGGCGGATGTCGAGGAACCACACTCGCCTCCTGGCCCGCTCATCGCGTCTCTCATTTCAATTGTGTAACGTTTGTAGCTCCATGGTCGCAACCGAAAGTTGAGATTGCGTGACTGGAATTTGTGCCAGTGTCCGCGCACCGTCGCGCCCGGGCGTGTCCGCCCGGGCCGCGGCGGGATGAGGCTTCAGGTTCCCATCAAACTCCCGTTGCGCCGCGCAGCCGGCTGAGCCGCTGCGCCATGCTGCGACTCCAGCTTGGCTGCTCGCGCACCAGGCGGAAGCCGAGATTGGTGGGCGGCGTGCCGGAGGCGCAGCCGCCGGCTCGCGCATCGCGGATGAAGTCGGTCACATAGGCCCGGTGCGCGCCTTCGGCCAGACGAACCCCGCAATTGCTGACGGTCTTCGTCACCCGCCCGGCATCATCGTGTAGCTTCCGCGTGAAGCAGGTCGATGTCCATTCCCACACATTGCCGGCCATGTCCGCCAGGCCATGTTCGTTGATCCCGAACGCGCCGAAGCTGCGGGTCCTGCCATCCTCGGGCAGCGCGGCTTCGCGTTCGTAGCGGGCGATCCAGCGTCGTGACGGATCGGCGTCGTCGACCGTGACGCTGTCGTCCTTGAAGCGGCTGCTGGCGGCGTGGGCCCATTCCACATCCGTCGGCAGCCGATAGAGATCGCCGGTCTTGTGCGAGAGCCACGCGGCGTAGGTGACGGCGTCATGCCAGCTGACCTGCACCGCCGGCCGGTCGATGGCGATCGACACGTCACGATCCAGCGCCCGGCAGCGACGCTCCTCGACACAGGCCTGATAGTCGGCGGCGCTGACCTGGTTGGTCATGATCGTCAAGGGATGAGCGAAGCGGATCGCCGTGAGCGGCGCCTCGGCCGGACGGCCGTTGCGCAGGTGGTCTCCGGAATCGCGATAGCGGATGGTCGCGGGCGCGATCTCGGTCAATGCCGGACCGTCGAAGCCGGGCGTTGCGGCATCGTTCAGGCCGGTGAGCAGGGGAGCCATCGCGGTCGGACCGGCGAGGCCGACGATGCAGGCGAGAGCGAGCTTGAGCTTGAAAGCGAGCAGCATGGCAGCACATCGGAGAGGGAGGGGGCCGGAGCGGCCGGCCCCCTCGGTTGATCAGTTGGTCGAACCGGTCGGAATGTCCGCCGGAGCCTTCACCTGCGTCATCAGGTCGTCGTTCCACTTGCCTTCGACCTTGAAATGGGCGGTGGCGCCGAGATTGGCCGCCTCGATCAGATTGTGGGTGACGTAGGCGTAGATGCCCGGCTGCAGGAATTTGTAGAGCGCAGCGCCGGCAGAGCCGCCGCGGATGAACCAGGTCTCGAGCCCGGTCTCCGGCGCGTTGGAGAACTTGCCGGTCTCCCAGACATAGTCGCCATGGCCGCCGATCAGGTGCGGGCGGCTGTCGCGGTTGGCCTGCGAATGCACGATCAGCACGTTCTCGCCGACATTGGCGGTGAGCGCATTCTTGCCGGTGAGCGCGCCGGCCTTGCCGTTGAACACCACGTGGGTCGGCGTGAGCTTGCGCATCACCTCCTCGGTGTCGGAATAGGCTTCGCCGGGCGAGTCGTAGGACTTGAAATTGCCCTTCTCGTCGCGCGGGACATACAGGTCCTGCTCGCCGATGTAGTAGACGCGGTCGTAGCGCAGGGCGTGGCCGCGGCCGTCGTTCAGGCCGTCGCGCGGCAGCACCATCACGGCGCCGTTCATGCCGGACACGACATGCCACGGGATCATCGGGCCGCCCGGGGCGCAGTGATAGACGAAGACGCCGGTGCGCGTCGCCTTCCAGCGCAGCACGACCTGCTCGCCGGGATTGACCAGCGTCAGCGCGCCGCCGCCAAGGGCTCCTGTGGCAGAGTGGAAGTCGATGTTGTGCGGCATGGTGTTGGTCGCCGGATTCACCAGCGTCACCTCGACGTAGTCGCCTTCGTGGACCACCATCAGCGGACCCGGCATCGAGCCGTTGAAGGTCATGGCCTGGAAGGTGGTGCCCTTCTCGTCGATCACCATCTTCTTCTCCTGGATCACGAGCTTGAACTCCATGATCTTCGGCCCCTGCTTGGTGGCCTGCTCGTGCACATGCACGAACGGCGGAGCCACCAGATCGACCTTCTGGCGCGGCAGCTTGAGATCGTCGGCAACAGCGGGAGCCGCAAGCATCATCGCGGCGATGGCTGCACTGAGCAGGGCGGTGCGGCGGGTCAACATGGATCGCTCCTTCGTTTGGACCTGTTGTTTAGCCGCGATCAGCATGCGCCCGTGGGAACCGAGCTTGTTTGTGCTGCAACAAGCAACTTAGCAATTGCGGGAGTGTGAGGGCGAGCTTGTGCTCGGCGCGCAGCAACGCGCCCGCAATTGATTTGCAAGCGCGTACGGAGGGCGCGTCCAACGACCGAGTCAGCAAGTGCGGGACTACACGCTGGTCATCACGTGTGAGGTCCGAGACGGGGACGACGCTGTCTCCACGTCGTCATGCCCGGGCTTGTCCCGCCTGCGCGGCCGAAGCCGCTTCGGCGCGGCGAAGGCCCGGGCATCCACGTCCTTCCGAGTGCGCCGATCGACGTGGATGGCCGGGACAAGCCCGGCCATGACGCGGAGGGAGTTGGGCTCAAACGGAGTTCGCCGGATGCGGTCGCGCTGGGCCTCAGCTCAGCCAGCGCACGGCCAGCAGCACGACGAAGGCGATCGCGGCGGCGATGCAGAACACGGTGGTCAGGAACATCGCGATGTTGCCGGCCAAGCCGGTCGGCCCGGAGTCCTCGTGAAACGAATCGAAGCCGTCGGACTGGGGGATATGGCCGCGGACACCGGCAATGAACGCAAACGAGCGGATGAGCAGGTGCAGGGCTTCCATTGCGGATTCCTCGAATCGTCGATGACTCAAGGATGGTGCGAAATAGGCCGGCGACTTTGACCAAGCGCAAAGTCGGGGGCGAAAGCCGGAGTTCTACTGGCAAAATTGACGGGGGCATGTGCCGGCCGCGCGCTTTGAGGAAGCTCAAGGCCGTCGCCCTGGCCTCGTGTCAAATGCGTCCGAACCCCAGGTGGACAGGCGGGACATGAGACCAGATCTTGCAGCATGCTACGGGCAGGAGCGCCTGCCGCGCTATACCAGCTATCCCACCGCGCCGCATTTCTCGGCGGCGGTCGGCGCCTCGACCTATGCGGAGTGGCTGCGCGCGATCCCGGCGAGCGCAACGGCATCGCTGTACCTGCATGTGCCGTTTTGCCGCTCGATGTGCTGGTACTGCGGCTGCAACACCATGGTCGCCAAGCGCGACGAGCCGATCGCGGTGTATGAATCCGCGTTGCGCTGCGAGATCGACATGGTGGCGCGCCAGATCGGCCGGCGGCTTCCGGTCGGCCATATCCATTTCGGCGGCGGCACGCCCACCATCATGGCGCCGGAGTCCTTCGTCGACCTCGTCGGCTCGCTGCGCCATTCGTTCTTCGTGCAGCCTTCGGCCGAGATCGCCATCGAGATCGATCCGCGCACGCTGACGCCGGCGATGATCCGCGCATTGGGGCTGAGCGGCGTCAACCGGGCGAGCCTGGGCGTGCAGAGCTTCGATCCGCGCGTGCAGCAGGCCATCAACCGGGTGCAGAGCTTCGAGCAGACCGCCGCCGCTACCAACGGTCTGCGTCAGGCGGGCGTTGCCGGCGTGAATTTCGACCTGATCTACGGGCTGCCTTATCAGACCGTGGCGTCGTGCCTCGACACCGTCCGCCGCGCCATCGAGCTGCGGCCCGACAGGCTGTCGGTGTTCGGCTATGCGCATGTGCCGTCGTTCAAGACGCACCAGCGCAAGATTGCTGATAACTCGCTGCCGGACAGTCTGGAGCGTTACGATCAGTCCTGCGCGATCGCCGATGCGCTGAAGGACGCCGGCTACGTCCAGATCGGGCTCGACCATTTCGCCCTGCCGGATGACACGATGACGGTCGCCTTCCGCGAAGGCCGGCTGCACCGCAATTTCCAGGGCTACACCACCGACGCCAACGATCTCCTGCTTGGCTTCGGCGCCTCGGCGATCAGCCAGCTGCCGCAGGGCTACGTACAGAACGCGCCGCAGGTGCGCGCCTATGAGGAGAAGATCGCCTCCGGCGGCCTCGCCACCGTCAAGGGCTATGGCCTGACCGACGACGACCGGCTGCGGGCTGACATCATCGAGCGGATCATGTGCGACTACGGCGTCGACCTCGATGTCATCTGCACCCGCCACGGCACCGAGACGGATGACATGCTGCGCTCGGCGCCGCGGCTGCAGTCCCTGATCTCGGACGGCGTGGTCGAACTGAACGGCAGCGCGCTCGCCGTGACCGAGCATTCGCGGTTCCTGGTCCGCAGCGTCGCCGCCGCCTTCGATGCCCATCTCGACGCCTCGAAGCAGCTGCACAGCCGGGCGGTGTAAGGCGGACCGGTCGCATACGAATACAATGTGTAGCAGGCAGTGCGCCGTTCCAACGTCCTTCGAGACGCCCGCCTGCGGCGGGCTCCTCAGGACGAGGGCGGATTTCGCGGAGAGCTATTGACCCTCATGGTGAGGAGCGTCGCTCTTGCGACGCGTCTCGAACCATGAGGCCTCAGACGGCGCGTAACAAGAAGCGATTGCCTTGGGGTCCAAACAGAGTCACGTTGCGGCACGGTGCTTGTGCCGCGACAAAGACGATCACAGGTCCGCCGGCTACCATTCACTTTCGAATGGAGGCCCGCATGTCCATCTCATTTGACGAACTGGTCGACGACGTCATGCGGCGCAGGCCGGAGACGATCCGCGTCTTCCTTGCGTTCCAGATGCGCTGCGTCGGCTGTCCGATCGCCTGCTTCCACAATGTCGCCGATGCCTGCCGCGAGCACGGCGTCGATCCCGACGCGTTCCTGTCAGCGCTGTGCGCCTGCACCTGATCAGCCGCGTGACGACGGGCTCTCCGCGCTCTGCTCCGCCAGCAGCACGATCTTGTGCGGCTCGCGCAGGATGATCTTCTGGCGGCCGCTTTCGACCAGGCCCTGCTGCTCCCAGCCCGACAGAATGCGGCTCACCGTGTGCAGCGTCGTTCCGGTCATCTGCGCGATGTCCTGGCGACTGATGGGGAAGTCGATCTGCACGCCGTGATCGAGCTTGCGGCCGGCCTGGTTGGCGAGTCGCAGCAAAGCATGTGCGATGCGCTGCTCGACCTGCTGCGTCGACATCTCGATGACGCGGGCATGGGTCTCCTGCAGCCGCTGTCCCACCGTCTGCAGCGTATTGGCCGCCAATGACGGGAACCGCGCCACCAGCCGCGGCCAGGCGGCGGACGGCCACGCCAGCACGATGCTGTCGTCGACAGCGGTCGCCGTTGCCGGATAGTGCTGCAGCCCGATCGCCGGCGCGACGCCGAAAGTGTCGCCCGGCACGACGTAGCGCACCACGATCTGATCGCCGGTCGGCGTCGTCTTGCTGGCGCGGACATGGCCGTGCAGCAGCAGGAAGAACGAGGTCGCGTCGGCGCCCTGCTCGAACACCGCGCCGTTGCGCGCCACGCGGATGGAGCGGGCCTCGCGCAGCACGTCGGTGAGATCCTCGGCCGACAGGCCCGCGAACAGCGGCAGATGCGCGACCAGCGAGCGGTCGATGGATGCCATGAGGGTCTCCGGCGGGCCACGGCGAATGGGCGCCGCTGCTTAGCACGGTTTTGCGATCGGCCGGAAGTTTGTGCTGGCGCAACCCACCGCGAATGGCTGGCAACTACATCTGAGACGCAGCGCCGCGCGCGCGGTTCCGTCACCAGATCGAAGCGAGCAAGCCCATGGCCATTCCCCGCAACTATCAAGGCTGGACCGTTCTCGCCAACGGGTTCCGCCCGTTCTTCCTGCTCGGCGCGATCCAGGCCGCGCTGGCGATCCTGATCTGGCTTCCGGCCTATTATGGCGAGCTGAAGCTGAACTCGACCTTCGCGCCGCGCGACTGGCACGTGCACGAGATGCTCTACGGCTATCTGCCGGCGATCGTCACCGGCTTCCTGTTCACGGCAATACCGAACTGGACCGGACGGCTGCCGATCCGCGGCCTGCCGCTGCTCACCCTGGTGATCGTGTGGATGGCGGGGCGGCTGGCGGTGACGCTCGCGGCGCCGGCGCCCTGGTGGGCGGTGCTTGCGATCGATGCCAGCTTCCTGCTGCTCGTCGTGCTCGCCGCCGCGCGGGAGGTCGTGGCCGGGCGCAATTGGCGCAATCTCCCGGTGGTCGCGATCGTCGGCATCCTCTGCGCCGGCAACATCGCATTCCACATCGAGGCGCATGTCAGCGGCGCGGCCGATGTTGCGATCCGCATCGGCGTCGCCGTGATCGTGCTGTTGCTGGCGCTGATCGGCGGCCGCATCACGCCGAGCTTCACCCGCAACTGGCTGGTCAAGCACAATCCCGGCCGGCTGCCGGTGCCGTTCGGCAAGTTCGACATGGTCGTCGTGCTGCTCAGCGCGCTCAGCCTGCTCGGCTGGATCATCGTGCCGGAGGGCCGCGCGACCGCGCTGGCGCTGGCTCTGGCAGGTCTGATGCATACAGCGCGGCTCGCGCGCTGGGCCGGTGACCGCACCTTGCGCGAGCGGCTGCTGGTGATCCTGCATGTCGGCTACGCCTTCGTGCCGCTGGGCTTTCTCGCCAGCGCGGCGGCGAGCGCCGGATGGGTGCTGCCGAGCGCCGGCCTGCATGCCTGGATGGTCGGCGCGGCCGGCGTGATGACCTTGGCGGTGATGACGCGCGCCACGCTCGGTCACACCGGCCATGCGCTGACGGCCGCGCCGGCGACGCAGGCGATCTATCTCGGCATCATTCTCGCGGCCATCGCGCGGGTCTGCGCGGTGCTGCAGCCCGTTCACGCCGAGCTGCTGCTGCATGTCGCGGCGTTCGCGTGGATCACGGCCTTCGCGGGCTTTGCCCTCGCCTTCGGCCCTCTGCTGCTCGGCCTCAAGCGCCGCGCGCTCGCGGTACGCGCGGAGAGATCGGCTCAGCCGGCGCTCTGATTGCGCGCCATCGCGCGCGGGAACACCACCTCGATCATGGTGCCGGATTTCGGCGCCGCCTTGATGTGGAACTGCGCGCGATTGGCCTCGACCAGCGCCTTGGTCAGCGACAGGCTGAGACCCGCGCCGTCGGAACTGTGCTCGGCGGCGCCGGCGGCGCGGAACGGTTCGAGCGCCGCGGCGACCTCCTGGTCGTTGAGGCCCTGTCCGGTGTCGCGGACGCGCAGCACGACCTCGCCGAAATCCGACAGTGCCGTCGACACGATGACCTGGCCGCCGGGATTGGCGAGCGAGATCGAGGCGGACATCAGGTTCATGGCGATCTGGCGCAGCGCGCGCGCATCGGCGATCACCGGCGGCAGCATCTGCGACAGCGAGGTACGGATGATGATGCGGGCGCGATTGGCCTGCGGCTGCATCACGCCGACGCAGCTCTCGACCAGCTCGTTGAGGTTCTGGCTGGAGAAGGCGAGCTCGAGCTTGCCGGTCTCGATCCGCGACAGCTCCATCAGATCGTCGATCAGCGACACCACGCGCTCGCCGGAGGCGCGGATGTCCTTCATGTATTCGGCATAGCGGGTGTTGCCGATGGTGCCGAAGCGCTCGCCGATCATGACCTCGGCGAAGCCGATGATCGCATTCAGGGGCGCGCGCACCTCGTGGCTGATCCGCGCCAGCATGTCAGCCTTGGCGTTGGCGGCGCGGTCGGCGACGCGGCGCGCCTGCGACAGCTCGCTCTCGCCCCGGCGCGCCTGCGACAGGTCGCGGAATACGGCAAAGAAGTTCGGCCCATCCGCGCGTGTCCGGCCGATCGTCATCGACAGCGGAATCGCGCCGCCCTGGGCGAGCTTGGCCGTCACTTCGCGGCTCTGGTCGAGCAGCCCCGACTGGGCTGCTGCCTGTTGCACGCTGTCGAGATCGTCCAGCACGAGGCGGGCGCTCTCCGGCGCGAACAGCTCGATCAGGTTGCGCCGGACCAGCGCCGCGCCGTCATAGCCGAACAGCGCTTCGGCGCTGCGGTTGCAGGCGTGAATGTTGCCGCCGGCATCGAACATCAGGACGCCCTCGGACGTGACGTCGAGAATCACCGCCAGATCCTCGGCATCCGCATGGCCCGCAGCCGGCGGCGCAACGACCAGCGGAGCCGGTGCAAGCGGAGCAGGCGCGGGCGCCGCCGCGGTTTCCACAGCGGGAGGAAGGGCCGCTGCCGGGCCTGGCGGAGGCGCGAAGATCAGCGCATGTGCGGTGTCGCCATCCCAGGTGATCGTGAACAGCCGTGCCTCGGCCTTGATCTCCTCGCTGGAGGAGCCGTCGGCCGCGGAGATCGTCACCGGCGTGCCGGCTTCCGACTTGTTGGATGATGACGACACGCCGGGCTCGACATACAGCGCATCCAGCCCGCCGGCCTGTTCCAGCGCGGCGAGATCGGCATAGCCCATCTGCTTGAAGAATGCCGGGTTGCCGTAGAGCAGCCGGTCGAGCCGGTAGATCAGCATGCCCGTCGGCAGCAAATCGAGCAGGATGCGGTCGCGCTGGCTGTCGCCTTGCGCCGGCGGCGCTTCCGGAGAGAGCCACTCGGTCTGCAATTCGGTGCCGTGCGCGTAGGCCGCCTCGGCCGCGCCCGGCGCCTCCGGGGAGGATGGCGGCGCGAACGGATCGCTCACGCGCGCGCCCGCATTGGACGGTGCGATGGCGGCTTCCGCCGGCGCGGTGCGCGCGTCGCCTTCGAGCCGGGCCGACAGCTGTCGCGCGAGTTCATGAAACGCATTGTTCTCCACCGGCGTCAGCGCCGGATGCTTTGCCTCGCCGACGGCGCGGAACGGCACCACATTGCCCGTCGTTTCCAGGCCGATCCCATCGATGTGGGGCCTGTCGGCCGCAATGGAAGCGTCGCGCGTGGCGTGGGTGAGATTGTCCGGACGGGGCGGCGCATCTGCGGCCGGCGGATGGTCGGATTCGACAACATCCGCGGCGTCGGGATCATCCGATCCGTTGCGGCGCAGCGCCTCCAACCGGTCCAGCGCGTCGAGATCGCGGCAGACGCCGAAGCCCCGATAGCCGGCAAAGATCTTGTCGGCGGTCATGAAGACGGGCAGGCCGGACATCTCGATCGCGAGCCGCTCGCCGCCATCGGCAGGCCAGGTCACGACGATGCCGCTCCAGGTCTCCCGCGTCTCGAGGGCGGCGCTCAGCCGTCCCTCCGGATCGAGGCCCAGCGCCGCGGCAAGATCATGCCACGGACGGTCGAGCTGGGCGGCGCTATCAGGCCCGATCAGGCGGATGAAGGGATCGGAGCCGATCGAAAAGCGTCCCTCCGCATCGATCTGCCACGACAGGCGCAACGGATGGCGCCGCCCGCCGCCCGGTGCCATGTCCGTGCCGGCCTGCTCATGTGCCGGCTCCGCATCAGCCTGCACCACTGGCGAAAGCTGCATGGTCGCGGTCTCAGTGATCTCCTGCGCGTGTGAGGCTGATGCTTCCTGGGCTGCGGAGACCGGCGAATGGATGTCGGGCGTCGTCTGCGATTCCGGCGCGAGCGGCTCGAACAGATCGGCGGCCGCGGGATCGTCGATCAGCAGGAATTCCGCCGGCGCTTCGTTGGACAGCGCAGGGGCTTCGTAGTCGGTGTCGCGTTCGGTCATTGCATCCATCGAAGCAGGAGGCGGAGGTTCGGCCGCGTCCTCGGGGGCAATCGGCTCGGGGGCACTCGTGTCAAAGGCGCTCGTGTCAGAGGCGCTCGGGTCAGCGGCATGCGTTTCGAAAGCGGGGGCTGCCGGCGTCTCGTCCGCTTGTGCCGCACTCAATGTTTCGATCTCATCGGCGACGGCCGGCAGCGGCGCCGCCACCAGGCCGATCTGGTTGCCGCTGCCGATGCGGTAGAGCACGACGCAGTTCGCTCCGAACGTCACCTCGGCGACGCCGTCGGCCAGCGCCGCGAGGCGCGGCGCCGTATAGACGGGCTCGCTCAGATCGTGGATGCCGAACTGCTGGCGCCCGGCAGGGCTAGTGCCGGTGAACTGGCCGTCCTGGGTGAAGGCGATCAGCGCGTGACCGCTGGTTTCCACCAGCCGCCTCAGGCGTTCGGGAAACGGGACGTTGCGCCCGGCATTGTCCGTGCTGGTGATCAGCACGGCGCGCGTGCCGTCCGCTAAATCGAGCCTGGCGCAGCCGCAGGTCGCGAGCGTCCCGAGCGGCGCGCCGAAGCCGCGCAGGCGCTCGAGCCGGAGCGTGCCGTTCTCCGGCAGCCGCCGCGCCAGTTGGGCGATCTGCCGGCGATGCGAATCGGCCGGGCCGAATGTCTTCGCGACCAGGGCCGGCGCGTTGGCCGCGCCGAGCGCCCGCGCGCCGATCGCATTGGCCCACAGCACGCGGCTGCCGTCGGCGGCCCACAGCCACGCCGGCAGCGCGCCGGCGGCATGAACGGCCAGCCGTGGATCGCTGAGGGCCTGCAATTCGAGATCGGCGTGGGTCATGGGCGGCGAGGACGAATGGCTCTTTGACTTTGATCTGCGGCCGGAACTGGCAGCGTTAAGAATTCGTTACTATCGCGCGTTTTGAGGGCCGAGGTCCACGGCCCGGCCAGCGGGCCGTCCTGCTAAAGCTTGGATAACCTTAATGTGTTCCTCCGCCGCGCCCGGGCGCGGCTCGAGGCGGACATGAGATTCCGGGCGTTGCAATTGCGGCGCGGGCGGTCACGATGAAAGTGGACGGGACGTGCGGATGGGCTCCGGCCCTGCCGGCGCCCCGCAAGCCAATTTGGGCATCGGGAGGAGAGACACATGACGGACGACGGGCGCCGATTCGAGATTCCGAAGGACATGCGGGCCATGGCCGAGGCCGGCTTCGACCAGGCCAGGCAGACCTTCGAGAAGTTCCTGGCCGGGGCGGAAGCGACCGCCGGCTCGCTGGAGGAGCGCGGCGCCACGGTGCGCGCGGGCGCCAAGGACATCGGCGCCAAGGTGCTGTCCTACGCGGAGAAGAACGTGCAGACCTCGCTCGACTACGCCCAGTCGCTGGTCCACGCCAAGGATCTGCCCGAGGTGCTCAAGCTGCACAGCGACTACATCCAGGGGCAGATGCGATCGCTGGCCGAACAGGCGAGCGAGATGGGTCAGGCGATTCAGAAGGCAGCGATCGACGCCACCAAGCCCAAAGCCTAAACGACGCAGGCGTGAGCGACGCGCCAGCCTGACCATCCCGTGGTGCACGCTTGAATTGAGCGGCCCGTCCGCTCAATGGCCGCGCCGCGACAAAGAGTTCCAGTTCTCGGAATTTGCCGTTGCGTTGCACAAATTCGACACGATATAGCTCTACGCGAGGTTGTTACCTCCCAGGGGCGGTTCCTCTGCGTGATCCCAAGCCGTGATCCAAGCGACGTCTCGTAGCCGGGACGATTCAGCCTTAATGTTCCGAAGGATGCATGCCATGACCAATGCCACCGATCCTTTTTCCGCGTCCATCATTCCGTTCGAGGTTCCCGAGCAGGTGCGGGCGCTCGCCGAAAAGGGCGTGTCGCAGGCCCGCGAGAACTACGCCAAGTTCAAGGACGCGGCCGAGACCCACAATTCGGCCATCGAGGCCTTCTTCGCCAACGCCAGCAAGGGTGCCGGCGCCTATTCGTCCAAGGTGATGGAGTTCACCAAGGCCAACACCACGGCGTCGCTCGATTTCGCCCAGGAGCTGTTCAGCGTGAAGTCGCCGTCGGAGGCGATGGAGCTGTGGGCCGGCTTCGCCCGCAAGCAGTTCGAGGCCTTCACCGCCCAGGCCAAGGAGCTCGGCGAGCTCGGCCAGAAGGTCGCCACCGAAACGGTCGAGCCGATCAAGGAAAGCGCCACCAAGCTGTTCAAGCCGGCGGCCTGAATCACCGCTTGAGCCCCGCTCGGCGCCCCGAGGCGCCAGCGGACGGCCGCGAATCCCGAGCCCGGCGCGTCCTGCGTCCGGGCTCGATCCTTTTCGAGCCCGCATTCTGGGCAGTCGCCGGAAGCGCTCACAAAGGCGGCAAAAAACGCCGGGGAGGCGGGCGACTTTATCCGTTCTCGGACTTGCCAAATCTCCCCGTTGCACCTAGTTTCCGGCCCGTTCGGGCGCCCCCTCTCGCGGGGCCATCCCCGTTGCGGATGCAGTTGTAGCTCAGTTGGTTAGAGCGCCTGTCTGTGGAACAGGAGGTCGGTGGTTCGAGCCCACCCAACTGTACCAAAATGGTGGAAATCCCTGTCTCTCCGATAACTTGCTGATAGACCAGCCGTATTTGAGCGCCCTAGATACAAGACGGCGTACAAATGGTGTTGCCGATGGTTGGGCTGGTTCCAGCAAAAAAAATGGCGACTTGGTTGCACGCGAGGGCATCCCCTCCGACGTCCGAGCGGATTACGCGCGCCTCTATGCCGTACGATGGGAGTCACAGTTGCGCCTTGCTGCCGGAGCGCCGAAGGCGCTTGCAAAGGTTTAGCACAGCGAATGGCTGGTCGAGGTTGAGACCCGCATCGCAACGCTCCGCGCTCAGAGGAACGGCCAGGGGCAACCGCTCACAAAGCTCAACGCCACCCTCGAACTTGTCCATGAGCTCTTTAGCCACGGCTTCAAACGTATTTGCCCGAGCCATCCTGGCGTCGCGGCGCTCGGCCTTGCGCTCAACTGAGGGATCGATGTCTTCCGTCAGGAGCCGTTTGGCGTTGTCCCGCTTGATACGGGCGTCCAACAGCGAGACGATTGGATATTGCCCGAGCGCAAGCAGTTTTTGCTTGCCGTCATAGCGATAAGCGAAGCGCCACAGCTTCGAGCCCGTCCTAGTGACAATCATGAAGAGCCCCCCCTTCGTCGGAGCGCTTGTAGTCCTTCTCTGCCGGCTTGAGGTGCCGGAAATAGGCGTCGGTCTTGGCCGGCATTGGTTCGATCCCACCCAAAAAGCGCGATACATCGCTGCCGCAAACTACCACCTAGGATACCAGCGGAGGGAGCGGATACCAACAAACCAGGGCGAACACCGGCGTAGTGCCAAGGGCGGTTTGGGTATGGAATCTAAAGATAAATGGACGTCGGCGGATGAGGGCGGACGGTCAAATGGTGCCCCTGGCCGGCAGTCGCCTATTCCCATAACCATCTGAATTTAAGGTCATTTTATCCGTCAATCGCTGCCGATACCAGCAGAAATACCAGCAAGATGACGCGCGCTGTATCAGCTCGCAAAAATAAAACAGCAGGCGCCTCGGCAGCACGCGCGGCCCATGCCTTCTGGCCTCTACAATCGTCCCAACCGGAATCGAACCCGGCTCTGACTCCCCATCGGATCGAACTAATTTGATATCACGCGGGCAAGAGAGGATTCTGCCATGCGTACATCGTCTAGTATGCCCCACGACGCCGAGCGGCACTTACCTCGCGCTGGACGGTTTCGGCGGTCGACCGGTTCGCTTGGTGCCAGACGGGCGCCGAAAGCACTCATCCGTCCAATGACGGCGGCGCGCCAATGTCGGACAAGGCGCTGCGGATCATAGGCTGCGATATTGGCCCCGGCGGCGACCAATGTGCGCCCGGCTTCCGCGCGACAACGGCGACCCTACTCAACAAGGAGGGCGCGTTCAACAGCAATGGTGGAAGTCGATCTCGTGCACTACGCGGAGAAAAAAGCGCTGGCGCCTTGGCGGCGCCAGCTCGACAAAGGCGGCAAGAACAAGATCTACGGCATCTACGGCCGTGCCGCCTGTTGCGCCGAACGCCTGCGTTTAATGCAGCATTTGGCTAATTGCCTCTACAACCTGCGCGACGGTGTCTTCGCCGTCTCGCTGCGCAGATCGGCGGCCTGGCTTGGTCTCGTTTCGATCCTCGGCAGCGAATCGTGATATTCATCCACGCTGTCGAGGTCGATCAGCGTCTTGCCTCCCATCTTGTAGGCCCTGATCCTGTCGTGGGCGATCAGCTCATAGGCCTTAGTCTTTCCGAATTTGCCATAGCGGCAACCGTCCTTGAACTCGACGAGTCGGCGACGCTTATTGTTATCATTGTCAACCATGGTTCCTGCATGTGCTTCGAAGATCTCCGCGACAATCAAACAAGGTTCCTCTGAGCGAGATGAGCATTTCCACGGCACGACCTTGATATCGACGCGGGCTTACCAGCAAGACGCTGCGTTTGTGGTAGCTGGCGACGTTCCTGCTGACCTGTTTCGACGCCATCTGCGCGTACCCAATTCCCCGGGTTGCGCTGATCTATATCGCCTGCGGTGCCAAACAAAAGGCCTTCTGATGCCGTCGCTAACTCCCGCGCGCTTTAGCGTACAAATCGGACGGACCGGGAGCGCCATAGGCAAGCACTCGTAGCCTGCCGTCCCCGACTCAGCTGCCCTGTTAGGTGACTTCCGGTGCCAGCCACCATCCAAGCTCATCATAGGAGCAAGAAACGCTGAACTCCGCGAGGCAGGCGGCCAAACGTCGTCCAACACCTCAACGGATCGTCACGGACCGGCCGGCACGGCTTGATTCCGTCACGAGAGCCGCGCGCCAGTCTATTCGAAGCGTGCGTTCCGCTGCTTGTCCTCTGCGGTCTCCCTGACGCGGGCCTCCTCGATCTGAGACCGCAGGCGATCCAGCACGTCCTTCCTTGTTGCTCGCAATTCGGTGTTGTCGCCAACATCAAGCTGCGCCAAAAGCCTGAAACGGCTTTCCATCTCTGTTGCCCAGGAACCACTCCAGCTATTGGGATAAAGCCGCTTGACGAAAAACGAAAGCATGGCTGCCGGGTCTGGTGCATTTTGGAGGAGCAACGGGGCAAGAGGCGACCACTGCAGGGGAGTCGCGTGGTTATCCTTCTTGAAGAGCGATCCCACGCCAGCCGCGATCGGATAGCGCGTGTCCGGGTCGAGCCTGCACCAGGCAATCAGCACTTCCGGCGGCACACCATCGAGCGGGCTAGCCCGCCGCCGCGTGAGGGTTTCCGCAAGGCGGACGCCAGCTTTGACCGACTCAGCGTCGCCGGCGAACATTTCATTGAGAGCCGCAACAGGCTGGACGGTGAATAATGCTCTTAGCAAATCACGGTAATCATGCGCGCCACGCGTGTGGTCGATAGACGCGTCCTTGAACATGCGAAGAAGCTGCCGAGCGACATCTTCTCCTTCCATGCTGTCGTCAAGCGCCAGGTTCTCGGTAAGATGGGCAACGCCCTTGTTGACCTTCTCGCGCTCGTTCCCGGTCAGAAACGTCTCGGCTATACCGGCCAGCACACCCGGAACGTCGATGCCAAAGTCGCCCGCAACCAAGTCATCCGGTTTTGACTTGGCCCCTCGAAGGAAATCATCGAGCTTTCGCAAGGCCACAAAGCTCATCAGGCGTGTTGCCTCGCCCATCAGTTCGGCGCCTCTGTCCAAGCCCGCGACGATGTCTTCTTCATCGAAGAATTTGGCGAAGTCTTCACACCATATCGTGAACACAAAGCAGTGGTCGATGCATTCGCAGATCGTCGCAATCTGGCCGGATCGTGTGTCCATCGCCACTCGTCTCCCCGAACCAGAAAAAGAAAATTGCCGCGCCGGTTAGCGGCTGTGGAGTGTCGCGTAGAACCGCTTTTGAGCTCCAGGCGTTGGCTCATACTTGAAGCAATCCTGATAGTTTTCGATCGCCTGCATCACGCCGAGCAGAGCGGGAGCGGAGAATGCCGTCGTTTGCCCCGTTGCCCAATGGGATACGAAGTTGCCGATGATCGTGGCTGAGTGCATTTGCAAGGCCTGCTTCTGGGCCGGTTCAAGGATGAGGCTGCCGGCCCGATCCTCAAGCTCCACCGCCGCCTTGATGGCGTTGAGGTATTCGCCCGGTGTGCGCTTATCGTCGCCAAACGCGAGATCGGGCGGCACGGGAATGCGGCACTTGTCGATAATCGTTTGTAGGACATATTCGAGATATTGCCGCAGCCGGGGCGCCGCATCGTCCACGCGTCCTTGGTTCAGTAGGGTGTTCGTTGCATCGCGCACCTTGTTGACCGCGCCCGACTGCAGGAGCACGGCCGTGTGCGCAGTTCCTTCGAGCCTTTGATGCGACCAGTCCGGCGAGCCGGAGTGCTTGTTGAACAGCTTCTCCAGCAACGTGTCGTGGCTCAGCAATATCACTTGTGGCCCGTTCGCCTGGAGAGGCCGCGCGAAACGTGTTCGGATGACTTCGACAAGGTGATGCTGGTGCCCGGCATCGAAGCTCGATGTCACATCGTCCAGCACCATGAAACGCGGCGCGCCCCCGTAGAGGGAGGCAGCCGCCAGGTAAACGGAAACGGCAAATGCGTTCCTGTAGCTCTCCGACAGCAGTGCTTGCGCCGAGACGTCGTGAAGGGTCCAGAAGGTTGCCAGGCCGATCGTGAGATCTTCCGTTCCCGACGGTTTGCGAAGGATCGGCGTTACGGGGCTGAACATGATTTGATGGAACAGGTCCTGGCAGAGCGGTTCAACCCTTGCGAGCCGGGTCGCGGCCATTCCCGACTCGGCCTGCGCGAACACCGCGCTCGCCTCGTCGAGGAAGGATTTCAGCCGTGCGATGCGTTGGCCACGTGCGGTGAGCTCGGTTGCCTCCCTTCCGGCTGACTCGAGAGTGGCCCAGTTTGTCTGCAGCCGCTGCGCCGCTTCAATGGCCCGTGTAACTGTCACCAGCGAGGGCGGCATCTTTTTTGAAAGGGCGGCACTTTCGGCTGCGAGCCTTTGTATCTCCGCTTCCGCCTTGGCCCGCATCGTCGCGATGTGCGATGCGAGCGCGGTGATTTCCGCGCTCGCGATGGTCCCTTCCTCGCCGGAACGTTTCAGACGCGCGAGAAGGAGGGCCTCGTCCTCCCCGAGTACGAGCTTTTCGAGCGCATCCAGGTCTGACCAGCCTTTGGCCGCCCATTCCGTAGCCACGGCCGCGGTTGCCGTTTCGACAGCGTCATATTGGCCGAGCTTCTCACGCACGTGGTCGAGCACCGAGCTGTCGTGTTGCACACCGCACGTCGGGCAGAGGTTCGGTGACGCCCATTCGGCCCCAGACATAACTTCGTCGCTGACCTTGTAGAGCCGCTGCAGCGGTTCTCCCGCAGTCCCGGCAAGGGCATCCTCGCGCGTGCGTGCAAGGCCGTGCAGTATCTCGGCGTCACCGTTGGTGGGCGTGGCTTTATTCGCCGTCTTCCATCGCTCTTCGGTTTGTATGAGGGAGGCGAGGCGCGCTTTATCGGGACCGCCTTCAGCGGCGTTCACGGCCGCGTGGCAATCGGCGCCGCTGATCTGCATGAAGGTCTTGCCGTCGCAGTGCGGCGACAACGTGGGTATGGCCGCCAAGGCCGCGTGGCAGCGCGCTTGCGAATCGGCGGCAGGGGCCTGCGGCGCGATTTTTTCAAGGACAAGGGCTTCGTAGTCCGTCTCAATGGCTTTTCGCGCCGCGACGATGGACCGGTCGGCGGCGACCTTCTTGGCAGCTTGCGCGCTTGTATCGAAGTGCGAGTTGAAGGACCGCGTGTGGCTTAGTTGCTGCAGCTGCTGGCGAAGGGTGGAATAGCGGGCAAGACCCAGCAGACCCGAAAAGGAGCGGCCCCGGTTCAACGCCGTCTCATCCATGAAGCTTTGAAAGGTTTGTCCATCGAGAAGCACGAATTCGCGGTTGAGTTCTGCGAGAAGGGCTTCGGCATCTTGGTGGCCGGACACACTCCTTTGGCCTGCTGCGTTGCGGGTAACCGTTATCGTGACCGCGGCTCCGCCATTGTCGGGCCGCAGGGTCAACTTGACTGTGCCGAGGCCGGCCGGGTGAAACCGGTTCAGGTAATAGTCTTGCGGCCGTTCGGCCTGAAGCAGCCGGTCCAGCTTGTCGATCTTGCCCCGGAAGGCAAAGCTCAATGCATCGTAGATCGAGCTCTTGCCGACGCCGTTTGGCGCGGTAATGGAGCTGACGCAATCGGGTTTGAATTTCAGCGCGAGCGGCGCGCCTTCGTTGTTGATGCCGCGAAAGCCTTCGATCTCCAGCCCCTCGAGGAACCATTGGATTGGCGCAGCAACTATTGTTGCCGGGCTCGGCGGCGGCGAAGCGGGCTGGCTGGGGGCGGCGCTGGGTGCCGCAGTGGCGGGCGGGCTCGAGAGAGCTTCCTCAAGCGCGTCGAGCAAGTCGCCTTTGTCTTGTTCACCGTTGGACAAGGCGGAGAGCGCGCCCGCCAGAATGGGACCGGCGACGGCATCCAGCTTTGCGAGCTCGGCTGAGAAATCCGTGACGTTTTGATCGAAGTTGGACGTGTCGCTAAAAGCAAATGAAACGGTTGTCGGCATCGTTTCCTCCCCGTGCCAAAGGTATCACGGGACAGCGCAAATCTCACCAGATTTGCTCGGTTAGCGTGCAATAAAAATTTGGGCAACCGGCGCAGTCGATCATCGCATCTTGCTTATGCGGTCTTCGACGTGGAGCGCGTATCCTCAATCCGATCGCCGCCCTAGGATTCCGACTTCGGACAACGGCGTTGTTGGAGAGCCGCCTTTGGCGTTGCTGGCGGTAGACTAGCCGCGCAGCACGACGTCAGGATGCTACGACTGCCATTCCAAAAATTCCGCGCGTTCGAAGCAGGGTAGAAAGCTTCGCGGCTTCCCAGACCATCATCCAGCCCTTCGTTCACTCTCTGCCGAGCTCTCCAGTAGCGGCATATCGAGGCTTGGAATCTCCGGCATGGCTTTGCCGGCAATCGCCTGCAGGTCGCCGACCATGCCCACTGTAGACTCGATCACGGACAGGATTTGCGTCTCGCGCTTGGCCCACTGCCTGCCCATAAACTTGCGCTCCTTGTCGAGGTCCTCGCGCATGTCGTTGAATTTCTCAACAACAGCTTCCACCCTCTGCCGGAACTTGATGCCGGTTAGATATTGATAGACCTGTTCCATCTTGGTCTGTTGTCCGTGCTGCGCTAGGCGCGACCCACTGACCTCGATAAGGGTCTGACGAAGAGCGACAGCAACCGGGAGAGCATAGCGCGGATGAGCGACCCATACCCCGTCGACTAGATCAAAATGCTCGATGTGCTTCGGAAGAGCCTGGGAAATGATAAGGGCAACGTCGGCCCCACAACGCCGCTGGTCGTCCACCCATCGCTCCACGCTTTGGTAGGTTTGGACTCCCAAAGGATGATGCCGGCGGCTTGGCCGATCGAACCATTGACTTGCTGGACAACATCGGCACCCAGCTCGCCTTTGCCGACAGCCTCGACCAAGTCGGTCGGAAAACGCCCACGCAGCAGTACCTCGAGCTCAAGCTCAAGCACTTCGCCCTGGGACTGCTGAGAGCCTTGCTCAGCTTTGCGCTTCAGTTCCTCGATCGTGCGAGCCATCGACTCGATCGTCTGATCCTTTTCCGCGACGCGCAGCCGAGCGGCTTCATCAGCTTCCTGGCGGGCTTTGATCTGAATTTGATTGATCGACGCTTGAACGCGTTTTTCGACAGTGAGATCGAGTTCGCGCTTTTCTTCGTCCAGGGCGCGCTGCCGACGCATCAGCTCCGCCTGTTGTTGCTGGGCCTCGGCAAGCTTGGCATTATTGACCTCCAAGGTTCTCCGGAGCTCAATGGCCTCGGCTTCCTTTGCGAGGAGGTCAGCGGCCGCCGCCTCGTGGGCTTTCTTGGCTTCCGCGGCGACCAGTTGGCCGCGCTCGGCGGCTAGGCGGTTCGAAACCTGTTCCTCAACCTGCTCACGGTCCCTGGCGAGCTGCTCACGCTCCAGCCGCAGCGCCTCGGTCTTGCGCGAAACCTCAGCATCCTTGTTGGCCAACTGTTGCTGGAAGTGTTGCCGGGTCTCAGCCAAAAGCGGAGCCGCAAGAGATTCGGTTAGCGGAATTTCGTGGTTGCAGTTGGGGCATCGAAGGATGGGCTCCTGAGCGGCGCCGGCCGCGGTTGCTCTGAAACTCATGAGTCGTCTCCTTGGTCGCTCCCCCCAGGCTTGCCGGAACTAAAGGTGATACGGCGAGCCGACACGCATGCGGCTGTACCGTGATTTCCACATCCCGGTCGAAGGTTGTGAGCACCCGCATCGGCTTTTCCACCGAAACCAGCTTGAAATGCAGCGGCGATTTTCCGCGCGGACATCAACCGCCTCATGTGCGGCCTAAGGCTGGTGCTGGTTGGCGTTTGGAGGCCGAGCTCGTATCGCCGTCAACAACAAATGAATTTTTGCGGCGATGAGGCGGGAGATCACGAGCGCAGCTGTCGATCTCGCGCTTTTTCACAGGATTCCTCCGCCACTCCAGTACGGATAAATCGGGAAAGACTTGCGGTTGCCGAGCGCGCTTCAACCTACGGATCGAGGCCGCGAGTTCTTTTTTCGTGTTGCCGCCAGCTGAAGTACGTTTTCCGTGCAATACTAGAACAAACCAAGAACACGATGTCGAGCCCCTGACAGCGGAACGACGGCAAAAACGAAAGCCGTGACCACGGCAACGCATCCATCGGAAGAGCGACTGAACAGAGTGGTGGCAGGCGCCTTCGGAGCGCGCGGACGGTCAAGGCCAGCGGCTCTTGTGTTTCAACAGAATTCTTCATGAGGTGCGGGAAAATGCCATTGTCCGTTGGCGCAATGTCATAAGATAGTTCAACTGTAGATGGTACCGCCGACCGTCCAATTTTGGTCATTGATGTATTTCCAAAGCTCATTGAGGAGACGTGGCAGTGTTGTCATTCATATTGAGTGCGTGTTGCGATAACCTTTCGCGGTCCAAGCGCGAACGAACGTCGCAGCGCGCGGCACTGATCGTGGCAATCGCTTCTATGATGTTGGGTGCCATGATCGACAGCGCTCGCTGCGGCCCGCTCGAAGACCTCGTGAACACCAAATATCCTGCCGTCACCGCGGATCAACAGAGCCAGCGCGCGATCAAGACCGCTCTAGATGCGCTTCGCTCGAGTGCCGATGTCAACGTCGGTATCGGTGTCGCGTTTGACGACCTTCGGGCTTTGGTGCTCGCGCGTTCCGAAGTCCAAGCCGCTGGCATCACCGAAATCAAGCTGTCTGGAGACAATGACGTCCTCGACATCTCCTTGACCCTCGATCGCATTGTCGATGGCAAGATCATCCCGGACAGCCGCCAGGCATTGAAAGCTCTGTTCGACAAGCTGCATCCCCATGTGGTTGGACGTATCTCGTTCGGTATCGCCGTCGAAAGCGCGACCGAAGGCGCGACAAATGATCAGGTTACCGCGATCGTCTTCCGGCTTCTGCCTGTCTTCCGCAATATCAAGGTCGACAAAATCACCGTGGATACTGGTGAACTCGGTCAACTTCTCGGAAGAGATACCGCCGATATGACCGGTGCGGCCGACTCCATCGTCAGCTGGCTGAATGGTTATGCGGATCGGATCTCTGGAGGATTGAGCCATCTCGAATTTACGCGGATCTCCGTCCCGATCAGTCCTCTCCCGGCGGAGTCGGCAAATCACTCCTTCCAGGCCTCAACCTCCGGCCAAACGAAAATCGAGGTGAAAGTCACCGGCAACCCCATTTCCTCTCCCGCGCGCGTCGCAGCCATCGCATGGTTGATTGATCGCAACCGGATCATCGGGGTTGTCAAACTGGCGTTCCCCACCGATCCCAAGCCTTCGTCAGGTCCTCAAACTGGCGGAGCCGCGTTCAAGGATCTGAAAGAACTCGTGGACCAGCGAGTAAAGGATGGTCTCGGTATCGCCGACTGGCCCAAGCACACTACCGTAGCTGTGTCCAAATCCCTCATTGCCATCATTCTAAATTCTGCATTCCTGCAATCCCACCTTTGTCTGACAGCTTCTACCGACATCCCGAAGCAGGAGTTCGAGAAAAAAGTCAATCTCCCGGCGGCGAGCCTCATCGATTGCACCCCCTCTAAGCGTTGCGATCAGCCTCACGACGAGCGTAGCTGCGGCGGATGTATTAGTCGCCCCTTCGTCGGTGGCTGTTGGATCCACACCAACGATCCGGTATGCGAGGCCGCAAAAGCTACTCAGAACTCAATTTATGCTGCTAACAAGGCGGCTTGCGAGACGGAGAAAACGACCCTGAAGCTCGCGTGTGAAGGCGGCAAGGGTGTTGTCGATGCCATCGCGCATACTGGAAACTTCGCAAATATCGATGGCAGCTTCGGTACCGGTTCGGCCTCGCTCACGGCTTGTGTCCAAAGTGCGGTATTCACCCCAAAGCTCGATAGCGCCAAGTTGTCGCTTTTGCTCGGAGGGCAGGGAAGTGCTGATACTCATATTCACTTCACGCCCCTAGACATCGTAGGACACCTTGCCTGCCAGGCTCCATGGGGCCAAAGCAAACGTGTCTCCGTCACTCTGCCGAACCAGAACCTCGACGTGACCGCGGAGGCTCATCACACCAGAGCCGAGGATGGCAGTTTGGGGTATGATTTGAAGCTGCGAACGTCTGGTCTCGTCGCGCAAATACGTCCAGCTCCGCGTGATATTATTTTGTCGAGCTATAACATGGATATCGCTTGCGCTCCGATTGCCCCCTTGGTGAACACAATCGGTTTCAGCGCCGCACCCTTTATTCCGGAACTTCGCGGCGAGGTCCGCATCCCCGATCAGGAGCTTTCCTTGCACTACGATGTGCGCCCGGTCCTCGTGAAGGCGGGGCAAACACCCGTAACTTTGCGCTTTTCCGATAATGGGACCGCCCTTGCCGGAACAGCCGAAATCTCTCACTAGAAGTCTAGCGGCAAGTCCGCTCTCATGTCGGCGGGGATCATGTGACCCAGGCTCAAATCGCAAAAATCTGGTTCGTCGTGAGCGCGGTGCTGCTTTACTACGCGCTCAATACGTGGATCGTGGTCCAGGGCGGCAATGAGATTTTCGGAGCAAAACTTGTCGTCTCCAACAAGACACCTGCCGCCATGATCGCGATTCCGATCTGCACAATACTGTTGTTCGCCGCGTCGTGCATCGGGCGCTTTTTTGCGTTGCGCGGCGGCCCTCTCTGGCATCGACGCATTCCAATTGTCGGTTTCGAAGATATCGATACCGGTTCGCGCGAAGGCAGGATTTTTCAAGGCACCATGCTTTCGATATTCTCAATCATCCCGGCGATCGCGCTGATCTTCTTTTGGCACGCATTTGTCACGGCAACAGTGATGTTGAACGACGGCAGTAAAAAACCCGTTGGACTCTTCGATTGGACCGTGCTCGCCAAGACAATTAACGACCCGGCCCGCATTTGCACCGATTTCATGAAAGACCTTCCGGATCCCTGTGTTGCAAACGGCACCGTACTTCCCGGACTAGAGCCGACCGTGTTCGCTGTTCTAACGTTGATGGCCATAGCTGCGCTCGTTGCACATTGGACCGCAGTGCTCGGATCGAGCCAATCGGTTGAGGTGCAAGCGGCAGCAACTCCTAATGCCGAGTAGCGAGAAGCCAGATAGCCGCACGCTGCGGTGCAGAAGTACGCTGGTCGAGCATGTGCAGACTATACAGCGGATGGCACCACCGACGAACTCTTCATTCCTCGGATGCCTTTTTGCGCGCGTCGAGTTGTTCCATCATCCACAGGCCTGCAAGCTCGTCTTCGGCTGTGACGACGGTCTGCCCTGAAGGCATAAACGCCGTGATCAGGTTACCGGGCGTCAAGATGCGTACGTGGGATTCATCAATCCATGCCAGCAGGCGATCGGCTACCAGTCCAGCGATGGCTTCATCAGGATCGAGCTTTTCGTTTTGCGCCCATTCGCGAAAGCCCGGATCACGAACATCAAGTTCTCCTTCACTTGCAGCTTGCTGCAAGATGACCCACTCGTTCGTATTCACCTCACGCGGAGCCCACTGGCTTGATTCAATCGTCGCCAGTTCCTTCTTATCCAACTCGAAATGTTGAAACTCCCAGCCGACGGTCTGTCCCGTTTGTCCAATCCTTGTCAAAAGGAAAGGCGCAAGTCGCTCCATCTGCAGCGTATCGTTCATTGGAAGGTACTGCTTGAATTGATTGGACAACCGCGTCCAAATCAGTTCGAGCAAGATTCTGATAGGATTCTCGTTGTTTGACACAACTGCGATCCACCAGTCATCCAGAAGGGGAGAGATGTAAGGCTGACCGTTCATTTTGAGCAGGCTGTTGCTCCGGCAAATGACCAAGCTCGGAAAGGAGCCGAGCCCAAAGCCGCGTGTGGCTTTATTCTGCTCAATATAGTCAGAGAAGCCGTAGCGAAGACCGGCCTCGTCAACGTAGCCTTCATAACCAAGGACGACTCGTATTGGGCCAGTCAACTCCGTGACGAGCAAATGGTAAAAATACCGCACTTCCTCTGGCAATTGCATTAGCTCCGCCCGCCTCCTGGGATAAAGGCCAGTAAGGCGCGCGAAGGCTGTGAAAGCGGAGGTGACGTCAAACTGTGGTTGCACGCTTTGCACGTAAGCGCCGAACATATCGTTGATGTTGCGGAGTTTCTGAAAGGCGTCGTCCAGATCCGCGCCGTACAGATTCTTCTTCACTTCGAAAACGGCGAGTACATTCTGGATCGGCCAGACGAAATCGCTGGTGTAGGGGACCGGTTTGCCTTCGCCCGTGACAAGCATCGCATCTGTCTGCGGCCCCAGTTGACCGTCGTGCCCTTCGACAAAGCCGCTTACGACGCGTACGTCGAGCTCGACCGGGATGGCGCGATCCAGCAAATCCCGTGTCAACCCCTCATACATGGCCCCAATGGTTGGCGCATGCGTGATGTGTTCTTGTGCGAGCTTGGCGGCCTCTGCCTGTTGAAGGTCCTGCAGGATGTTCGCAAGGCTGGTAATCATGGGGTGTCTTCCCTGGGAGCGTGCTGCTGCTTGAGCGGCGCCCGACGGCGCGCCGCTGTTCCGCCTCGAGTGTCTCAAGATACGATGCGACCGTCGAGGTGAGCACGAATCAGCCCTCTGCCGACTTCGACGCTCGGTGATCCTTACCGGAACCGCAACAAGATCAACACGCCGCAGCTGCCGCCAGAGCCCGTGCCAGATTCTCCGCTCCGTTCGCCACGTGCTCCAACGCACGGTCCATGATCTACCCGGCTGCCTTATCTTCCTTTTCCGGACCGCGCATCACGATCTCCAACGCGTTGTCAGGCAGAGGCCGCTGCAACGCCTTGGCCTCGTCCCACGGCGCGCGCATCCAGATGTCGCGTTCTTCCTCGCTCGTCAGGATCACCGGCATCGCTTTCGGATGAATAGGCGCAACGACGGCGTTCGGCGATGTCGTTAGGAATCCATAGACAAGGTGAGGGCCCGGGATCGGCTTGGACTTCGTGCCGCGGGTGAATGCGCTCGATCTGTCGCGCGAATTTCTTATGGGGAGGCAAATCGTTCAAGCTGGTATCCCGCGTCTCTGTCTTGTCCTGAATCGGTCCCAGCTCGCCATCAAGTGCGGCAGAAACGAGATTCTGTTGCGCCGTGGCGCGAGTACTCCACGAACGCGGCAGCACTGGATCAATGTGAAAAGATCAGTATAACATCGCACCGATCAATCTGAAGGGGCTCCGTTCCTCGCGCGCGCCAGGGTGAAGTGCGGCAAAGGGCCGGCGAGGCGGGGCGACCCTGCTGCGCGACCTGAGGCTGCCAAGCGGACGGCGGCCATATGTCGACATGGCCGAGGCCACCGAGCAGTTGCCGGCGGGAACTACGTGGCTGCTGGTGCTGTTGCGACGCCACGCTCTGATCGGGAACGCAAGGGAGCCAGGGGCGAGCACGGCAACGACGCCTATCCGCAGGCGGCGGAGTGAGGGTCAATCCGGGGCCGCGACAGCGGTCCGGGAACTATGTCGGGAAATTCTCGGCGGCGCGCCGAACTGGCGTGCGGCCGAACGTTACTTGTAACGGTGTAACGCACGATCCGTGACGGCGTAACGCACCCACCAACGCCTCATGTGACGAGGTAACGCGAGTCCGTCTGCTTGGGGACCCCGACCAGGCCAGTGGCAGGCAGTCAAGGCCGAAGCCGCGAAGCGGGGGCGCAATAATGCCACTTTCAAGCCTGCCGCAGGCCCGGCCCACCTCCGCCGGCAGAAGGACAAGCCGTAGAGCTCACCCTACTTCATCGAACTCGCCTTTCGGACGCCACGAGACGGGATCTGCGATCCATCGGTTGATGTCGGATTCATGCCAGCCGGTCCCGTTGACGCTGATCTTGATCTGGGTCGGGAACGTGCCCTCGGCGATCTTGCGGTAGATGGTGGACCGGGACAGCCCAGTTCGGGCAAGAACGGTTTTCAAGCGGACGATACGGTCTCGTTCTCGCATGGCCGCGCTGCCTTCCGCTGGCTGTTTCTGACGACTGCTGAGACCAGACAAGGCATGCATTCAAGGACGCGCAAGAGGATTTCACACGTCATCGTACTGTGGCGAACAATCGGCAGTAAATCGGATTGCTCAAATTCCTAGGCTCCGGCCTCTGCCGAGGTCGATGCCATGTGTGAAGGCCAATTCGAGGCCGAGCCGGCGGCCCGATTCGAACGCGATCCCGAGTTCCCGCTTGCGGTTGTCGAGGAGGGATTCCAGTTGCGGATCGCGTTCGAGGCTTCTGGCCATGTCGCCCATCGCCGAGCGCGTGGCCTTGTAGCCGGAGATATCGCCCGCCTGATACTGGCGCTCGCTGATGTTGTCGAGCTTCTGCCAGTCCTCCACGAAGCGGTCGGCGCGGCGGCCCGGATTGATGCGCAGTTCGGTTTCGAGCTGAAGCGCGCGGATGGCGCGGTCGAGCCGGCCGCTGGCCGCCTCGCGGACCAGTTCTGGGTTCTTCTTGTAGGCGGCTTCGGCGTCGTGCGAGCCATAGGGCCGCACCTCCTCGAAGACCTGGCGGGCCTTTTGTAGTTCTTTCACCTGCTCGGGACTTGCCTCGCCGCCCATCTCCTGCACCTCGAAGATCGCATCCACGGCGCGGGCATGGCGCACGAGCGCCTGGGTACGCACGCGACGCAATTCCTTTTCCGGGTCTGCCGCCACACTCCTTTCCGGCGCTTCGGCTTCGCGCCGCTCGGCTCCGGTACCGCTCCATTCCCTTTCCGGCGTTTCCCGCTCCGGCCTCCGTCCGCCATCCGGGCCGGGCGCATCTCCAGGAGAGCGAAGGCCGTCGAACATGTCCCGCAGCTTTTCCGGCACGACCATGCGCACAATCTCGGTCACGCGCTCGCGGAAGGTGATCCCACGCCGCTCGGCGTAGCTCTGGACCGGATCGGCACGCTCGTAGTCCGAGGCCATCTCCTTGGCCCGGTCGCGGGACAGGGTGCGGACAAGCCGGTCCTGACCGGCAAAATCGTCCCGGCCGTAATGCAGGTGGACGCCGTCGCGGTGCCGCGACAGGGAGACATAGCTGCCATGGGCGTCCATGCCCGGCGTCGCCAGCACATGGGTGCGGTCTACCGTCATGCCCTGCGCCTTGTGGATGGTCGCGGCATAGCCATGGTCGATCCGGTCATAATCCTTGAGTTCGAAGCGAACCGATCGGCCATCGTCGGTCTGCACGGTCATGGATTGCGCGCTGACCCGCTCGATGGACCCGAGCGTGCCGTTCTTCACGCCAAGGCCGCGCTCGTTCTGCAGGAACATGACGCGGTCTCCGCTGGCAAAATCTCTCGCGCCGCGCTCGACGGTCAGGCGGACGTCATCCCCCAGATCACCCGCAGCCCGCATCCGCCCGCGCGCCGCCTCGTTAAGCGCCCGGACCTCGTCGTTGGTATGAGTGAGGATGATCCGGCTCTTGTCAGGCGACGCCTGCCGGTCTCGGTTCCAGCGCTCGATCAGATCGCCGCGCGCCTGTTCGCGGGTCTGGGCCTCATGCACCATGCCGCGGGAGCGATAAACTTCAAGCGCATTACCGGTTTTGCCAGTGGCGAGATCGCGCGTGGCGTCGCGCTGCCAGTCTTCCCGCTGACGGCGCACTTCGCTGATTCCCGCGCCGGCGTGTCGTTCGTGAATCGAACGAAAGGCCGCGCCCGCTTCTATTGCTTGCAACTGCTGGGGATCGCCGACCAGCACGACTTTCGCGCCGGCCTCTGCCGCATGGGATAGAACGCGTTCCAATTGGCGCGTGCCGACCATGCCCGCCTCGTCGATCACCAGCACATCGCGCGACCTGAGCAGGTCGCGGCCTTGTCCCCAGCCATGCTCCAGGCTGGCAATGGTGCGGGACGATATGCCCGATCCGCTTTCAAGATTTTCCGCTGCGATGCCGGACAGCGCCAAGCCACGGACCTCATAGCCGGCCGCTTCCCAGGCCTCTCGCGCCACGCCCAGCATCGCGCTCTTTCCCGTTCCGGCATAGCCGACCACAATGCCGAGATCGCGCCCATCGGTGATATGCGCCAGCGCGTTGGCCTGCTCGCCGGAAAGCAAAAGCCCGCGCCGTTCAGCGCGCAGGAGTGCGGCCTGCCTGTGAGCATCATTGACCGCATAGCGCTCCCGTTCCGCCATTAGTTTAGCAGCGCGATACAGGCGCTGTTCGGCCTCAATCATCTCGCGGGTCGTGAAGCGATCTTCACCGCGTCCGTCCTTGCCGAGTTCGACCAGACCAGGTGCGCCGCGCATCGCGCCCGTGACCTCGTTGAACTGGTCGATGCCGTCGCTGTGCCGATGCGCGAACTTCGCCATGTCGCGCTGCGTGAAGGTCGATTGTTGCTGGGTGATCGCATCCAGTGCGACGGAAGGATCGGCAATGATCCTCTCGCCATTGTTCCGCGCGATCTCGCGGTGCATCTCGGCGCGGTCAGCGGCTTCGATTCCTTCGCCTTCGATCCGCTGCGCCGGCGCACCGATCTGGCTTTGCGGTTCAAGCGCGAGGCCCTGTGCTTCGAGGCTGCGGTGGTCGATCCGCGCGTCGATGTCGAGCTCGGCCAGCCGCTCGTTGGCAAGCTCCGCCCAGCGTTCGCGCCAGCGCTCCACCATCTCGGTGCGGTTCCACTCCCGCACTTTCCGGCCAAAACCGGTCTCGTCCACCGCGCGCATGGTCAGCATGACGTGGGCATGGGGTTTGGGCACGCCGTCCTCGGCCATATCCCAATGCACATTGAGATCGGCGATCATGCCCCGATCGACGAATTCGCCCCGAACGAAGTCGCGGGCGAGTTCGATGCTCTGTGCCTCACTCATCTCGCGCGGAAGGGCGAATTCGACTTCACGGGCAAGCTGCGCGTCCTTGCGGACTTCGAAGGCTTCGACATCGTTCCAAAGCCGTTCGCGATCGCGCCATGCTGGCGGCGCGTTCTCCGGCAACATCACCTCAGAATGGACGACGCCGCGCTTTCCCGAAAAATCGTGGCTACGCTCAAGGCGCTCGTCGCGCAGCCGCGAACCCGAGCGGTAGGCGGCCGACGCTACCGCACTGGAGCCAGACTTGCGGCCAATGACCTTGACGTGAAGATGATAGATCGCCATCGCGATCAGATCAGTGGCACGGCAGAGCGCACGTCGGAACGACGTATAAGCGCGCCCTCCCTCGAAAAATTCTCGGGAGGGACTACCGCGTCCCAGGCCGTCCTGGCGACCTTACAGCATTGTGCCGGGTGCTCGTCTATCATTTCTCCATCAACCCTGACGGAGACGATGATGCGCAAACCACGGGACTTCGACGCAGCACTAAAAGCGCTCGAAGACAAGGCGCGAGGACTGAAGACCCGCAAAGTGCAGCAACTCGGTGAACTGGTGATTGCTACCGGGGCAGACGCGCTTAACGCCAACGAACTGGCGGGCGCGCTGGTCGTGCTAGCCGAGACAAAAGAAGCCGGAAAGAGGGAGGCATGGGCCAAACGCGGGGCCGCGTTTTTTCAAAGCCGGGCACGGCGAACTGCGCCGCCAGCTGACCGAAACGCGGATGGCGCTCCTGCGCAACCGAGCGGCACGCAACCGGCATCAGGCCGCAAGGGCGCGACATAACATGCGCACGTGGCAGGTCGAGCGCCGCCGGCGCACGCGGCATCTAATCGAACTCGGCGGCCTCGTCGTGAAAGCCGGTATCGTAGACCTGACCGGCGACGACCGCGCCACGATTTTCGGCGCGCTGCTCTGGATGGCCGACAAGCTCCAAAGCGGTCAGGGCGAACGGGCGCGAGCGCTGTGGGTAGCGAAGGGGAAGCAAGCGTTTGAGGCGGATCCGGCAACACACAAGGGGACAGATCGAACTGTTTCAGCAGCACATCGTTGATGCACGATAATGGTAGTCCGCCGAGCGACTGCGTGCGCGGAGCGTCGTTCTAGTATGCGATCGGCGCTAGAAGCGGGGCGAAGGAACTCGCGATCCGCCAAATGTGTTTCGGCTCCGAACATTGACCCCACAGGTGCGAGGTTTATCAAACATTTAGGACGTCGATCGGTCCCTGGACCCCACGCCGACCCACAGGCTGGGGATGCAGTTGAGATCATCGAGCCGATCAGCGTCGAGAGGAGCGTCGCTGTTAGTTCGGCAGCGAGCGCATTCTGATACGGTATCATGCTGAGGCGGCGGTCTTCGACGTCCCGGCGCCATATCCGACGTCATGGATCAGCTTCGCGCGCATTTCAACTGGGGCAGGCGCATTCGATTGGCAGGTCGTCCCATGGCAATGGCGGTGAGTCCCCATGGATCGGCCGAAGACCGGGCTTGATTTGGCCGCTGTTCGAACCGTTCAATCGTCCTGATTGCTGGTGCGAGCGCGCAACTTGGCTTAGGTCTCCATTGCGGCCTGCGGCGAGCTCCAAAAGTCCGGCACGCGATCAGGTCCGGGGGGCGAGATGGTTCGGTGTGCAGCTGTCGTGTTTGGACTGAGTTGTCTTGCCTCGGCCGCTTTGGCCCGGGCCCCGGCGATGGCAACTCTCAGACCGGAGGCCAGCAAGTCGTGCATCGGGGTGATTGCCGCCGCCGACCGCTTCATGGTGACGAAGATCGGGTTCACTGCATTTGACAGCGAGACCTTGGTGGCGCCGATCGAGAGCTGGGGCCTCGATGATCTCATCGCCGCACGGGTTCGCGTCGCAGCGGGGGCCGGCGCCACGGTGCTGCGCCTGACCTATCCCAAGAGCGCGTTCGATCCGTTCTACGATCCTCCATCTCGCCCGGCTCCGCCGCCCGGCCGCCAGTTGACAGATATCGTTCGGCGGATCGCGGGGAGCACCAGGTGCAGGCGCTACGTCGTCATCACGGCGTCTCCCGGAGCATATTCTCCGACCAACAAGACAATTGCCGGAGTAGGAGTCTATCAGAACAGCCTCTCAAAAAGCGTGTACGTCTACGCTCATCTCCTCGTCACGGTTTTTGACGGGGAAAGCTTTGCCATTCGCCAAAATCCCTACGCAACCCTCCAAGCGAGGCTCGAGCGGGCTTTCGTGCCGAGGAAGGATTTCGATCGCGAGATCGATCGCACGTTGTTCCCGTCGTCCGCGGCGGAAGCGGCCAACAGCGCTGCCTTGCGCAATGGCGCACGCGGCGTCGTGGCGGAAAGCCTCGACGACTTCCTGCCTGCGTTTTTCCGGGAGTGAGACACGGCTGACGCCAGAACCCTGGCCGCGCCTACCGGTCACCCCAGGTGCTTCGAACGAGGACATATTCGCCGCGCTGTGGCGGCGCTTACGATTGCGGCAAGACCAGCAGGTGCAGGAGTGGGCGGAACTCGGCTGACTGAGATTTCTGCGCCCGTCGCATGAGTTGCCACATTGCGTGCTGAACGGGGGCGCTCTTCTATGACAGTTCGTGGGCGAACACTCACCCGGCGCGAGCTCTACGACCTGGTCTGGGCGACGCCGATGAGCAAGCTTGCCCGAGAGTTCGGTATCTCGGATGTCGGTCTCAAGAAGGTTTGCGACCGCCACCGAGTGCCAACACCCGGGCGTGGTTACTGGGCGCAGCTCGAAGCGGGTAAGAACCCGAAGAAAACGCACTTCACCGACGTACCGGAACCTGCGCTCAATCGCATCGAGATTCGGCCCGGCCTAGTGGACCTGCCCGAGCCCGTTCGGCAGGTCATCGAAGCGCGGAAAGCCGAGCGCAAGCTTGCGGCACCTCGACGCCAGCGATTGCTGGCGCCTGCACCGATCCACGAGCCCATCACCGACGTCCACCCGGCCGTGCGGCAGACCGTCCAGGCCCTGCGAAAGTGCACGCCGTCCAGCGTTTCGGCCGAGGCCTTCGGCGACGGCTTGTGCGGCGTGACGGTCGGTCGGGAGAGCATCGAGCGCGCAGCATACGTCCTTGATCGGCTCGCCCGTGCCCTGGAAGTTAACGGAACGCCCCTTGCCCCGACTGGCGAAGCCATGCAGGTGACGGTCGGGCCGGAAAGGGCGGTCTTTAACCTCAAAGAACGAACGCGTACGGTCGCGCATGTGCCAACGGCCGATGAACTGGCCGAAGTGGCGCGGCGGCGAGAGCAACGGGAGCGGCACTGGCGTAACCCGAGCCGATGGCCTGCCCCGCCTTACGGAGCGGTCTACCCTGAGAGGGACACCGTCTGGACCGGCGAACTCTTGATCCAGATTGATGGATACAGCGATGGGGTTCGCCGGTCCTGGGCTGATGGCCGAACTCAACGTCTCGAAGACCTGGTGTCATCGGTCGTCGATGGAATTACGGTGCTTTTGGCCGCGCGAAAGGTGGCGCGCCAGCAACGAGAAGAAAGAGACAGGAGAGAAGCCGAGTTACAGCGGCGCCACGATCTCGCCCGCGCCCGGTCTAAACGAGAGGAAGCTCGCTCCGCCTTCGCAGACGACATCGTGAAGCTCACCCGTGAGGCGGACGCTCTCCGCTCCTGGCTTGCTCAAGGGCACCTGACGAAAGCCCCTCAGACGAACGGGCAAGTTGCCCGCTTCCGTGCCTGGCTAAAGGACCGATTGCAGACGATTGAAAACAAGCTCGATCCAGTCATGGTCGAGCGCGTGCTCGCCAACCAGAAGCTCTTCCCGAACCCTGAAGAGGACGAGCTACACGATCCGTTGGGAGACCCGCCCCCCAGGCGCTGGTACTGAACCGCACATCGCTGAATTGGCCGGACGCTGGGTGACGCACTTGCCTACCCCTCGGCTCAATAGGAGAGGTGGATTCTGTTCGGTTGTTCGATTTGGCATGGGCCGTGTTTCGGCGTTCGGAAGCGCTGGTGGGGCACGATTCGTCCAACTCCACAAAGATCTTGCGAGGAATCGTCAGAGGAGTTAGCGGAACACGTACGAAAGCCAGTCCAGCTCTGCTTGCGAGACGCTAAAGCCATCGTCCGGTTGTCGCGAACAACTATGCGTCCCGGTCATCGCGAAGCGGCAATGGAAGCCCGGCAGTTTCGCATACGGCTTCGATTAGGAGGCGAACGGCCCGCGCATCCCAATCGATCTGATCGATCGGTGCGTTCCAGTATTCGGATACAACGTGGGCTGCATGCCGAGCTTTTACGCCGTGACCAAGGGCAGTAAGCGCTGGCGTCTGCATGATGGCCCGCTCGATGGGTTCTAAGCGTCGGAGCGCGTCCTCGATCTCCTCGAGGTGGGCTTCCGAGCCCAAGCTCTGCAATTTCTGAATTTGAGCCGCCACTCCCTCGAACTGCTCGCCTAGCGTCATGAGCGCCGAATCTTCATCGGTTGCCTGCATGGCGAAGCCTATCTCCGTATCATGACCGCGCGCATTCCCCGTGTGGATCGGCCGAAAGGCGCTGGTTTCTCTGGTCTGAGACAAGTCAGTTCCTGCGATATGACGGCGATTGTGGTCGGGCAAAAGAGCGGCCCACACGACGATAATATCCAATTTTTAGATAATCTGCAAATCGGATTATTTGAGTTGCCCTCGATCTACCGAGGGGCGGCTGTCGAATGTCTCAAACGCTTCAATCGCCACGCCATGAGGCGTTGAGGGCGTTTATAGTAGAAAAGCGCAAGAAGGCTGGTCTCACGCAGGCCGAGGTGGCTGCAAAACTTGGCCGTTACCAATCGTTCATTGCAAATGTTGAAAGTGGCCAACGGCGAATCGATGTGGTTGAATTGATTGATATTGCAAATGCCATCGGTTTTGATCCGCGAGAGGCGATAAAGAGGTTGAAGTCGGTCAGTTCAAAGTCTTAAGAACGTCAGGCGATGGTACCGTCTGTCGCTTCTCAGCCGATGCTCGCGCGCGTCAATAGTCCCTCGCGTGCGGCACCCGGTTCAGCCATAGTCTGGAGGACAGAGTGACCGCGACATATGTCCCGTGGGATGAACCCTGTAGCTCAAGTATTGTAGTATAAACGCCGGGGCACTGCTCCGGTATCGGTTGATTGAGCACACTTAAGTCGTGAACATCGCCTACGCTCCATACATAAGCTTGCCACAGATCTAACCGGGCAGCATCAACCCCATCTGAAAATAGGCGATTCAAGCCTGCGTGCCTCCCTTGATCGGCATCACCTTCTTGGGATCGAGCCAGTGGTCGATCCGATCAGCCCAATGCTGCATCAGCCTCGTGCGCGAGCCGATCAGCGCGAGCGGTCCGTGCTTCTTGTAGAGCCCTTCCACAGTCGAATTATCGAGATGCGCGAGCTGCAGCTCGACGACATCGCCATCCCATGCCTTGGCGTCCTTGATCTCTTCGTGGTGAGACAGGGTCGAGAAGGTGGTCCGGAACCCGTGGGCGCAATGATCAGTCTTGGTGTCAATGCCAAGCAGCCGCAAGCGCTTGTTGAGCGTGTTGTTCGATAGCGGGGCATCCTTCGAGCAGGAAAATGCGTATCGGCGATGGCCGGTCAGCTTCTGAACGCTGCGCAGGATTGCAAGTGCCTGCCGTGACAAAGGCACGACATGGTCCCAACCGGTCTTCATCTTGGTGGCTGGAATAGTCCAGCGTTCGGCATCCCAATCGACCTCGCTCCACTCCATTTCATTGACCATGCCGGGGCGGGGAATGGTCAGCGCGTCGAAGCGCAAGGCAAGGCCCACAACGTCACCAAACCTCGCTCTCGTCCAGGGTGCGCTGATGAGCTTGAAGACGCGCGTCACGTCGCGCGGTTCGGTGACGCCGGGACGCGGGGTCGAAATGTTGGCAATCATCTGCCCATTCAGGTTGCGGAATGGATTGTAGCCGTCGCCTTCAACATCAGCATAGTTGCAGATTTGCTCACAGATGCTGCGCACGCGGTCGCGTGTTTCCAGCTTTCCGTCGGCTTCGTATGAACGCATGAAAGCGAGCACGTCCGGACGCTTGATGTCTTGCCTGCATAGCTTGCCGAAGCGATCCTTGACGTAGCCGACGCGCAGCTCAAGCACCTCAATAGTCTTGGGATCACGTACCGCGACGACCCTACCGCGTTTGACTTTCTCGACCTTCTTCTTCGCAAGCCATTCGTCCGCCCATTGCCCGAAAGGCCGGGCGGCCGCCTGCCTGTGCTTGTCGAGCTGCTTCTCGATGCTCGGGTCTTTGCCTTCCTTGAGCAGGTCTTTGGCCTTGTCGCGCTCGCGCCGCGCGTCTGCGAGCGAGAACGTGCCATCCCTGCCGTTGCCGTAGGGGCCGATGGAGTAGGTTTTCTGGCGGCCGTGGAAACGGTAGTCCATCCGCCAGAGCTTGGAGGCAGCGTTGCCGGGCCTGCTCACGTCCGGCGTGACGAAGAGATAGAGCCAGCCGCCGGTCACGTCGGAAATCTTGGCGGGACTCCACGCGCCCTTGTCGAATTTCGGTCGGGCGGCGCGGCAGTCGACGTCGGTCCTGATCTGCTTGGGATTGGCGCACGCGCCATCGTTCTTGCCGGCCATCTGCTCAATTCCTTCATTCGGAATAGCGAAAGTCGCCGTGAACGTTTGTTCTCCCGATACCAGCAAGATACCAGCAAAAATACCAGCAAATCGGCCGGCTGGGATCGGAGGAGAACAAACGGTGACGAACGAAAATGTACGCGGAAGTGCCTATTTTTCAAGGGTTTCCGAGCACTGCGCGGGCGGTTGCGGACGTTTGAGAACGGGCTTGAACAGCCTAGTTGGTGCCCCTGGCCGGAATCGAACCAGCACTCCTTGCGGAACTCGATTTTGAGTCGAGCGCGTCTACCAGTTCCGCCACAGGGGCATTCGCGATGGACCCTGTGCAGGAACCAGCGAAGCGGGGCGGACTATAGCGGGCGGCGGGGCGGGGTCAACCCGCACGGACGTGATGGCGTCTCATCTCGACAGCTTTCGCGAGCCGGAGTAGGAGCCGGAACGGCGCCGGCGCGAGGCCGGCGACATGTGCGAGGGACCGATGACCCAGACCTCCGTGATGGCCCACCCGGCGGCCGGGCGCATCAGCCCCGCCGTGACCGCCGCCCTGCTCGCGGCCGGCATCTCCGCGGCCGCGCTGGCCGGCGCCTGGTACATGCAGCTGGTCTGGGGCCTGCAGCCCTGCGAGCTCTGCCTCAAGCAGCGCTGGGCCTATTACGCGATCGTGCCGGTCGGGCTGGTCATTGCGCTGGCCGCGAGAGGCGGCGCGCCACGCGTGCTCGTGCTCGTAGGCCTCGGCCTGATCGCGCTGGCGGCGCTCGGCAATGCCGGGCTCGGCGTCTACCATTCCGGCGTCGAATGGGGCTTCTGGCCGGGGCCGACCGAGTGCACCGGGCCGATCGGCAATCTCGGCAGCGCCGGCACGCTGCTGGATCGGCTGGACAGCGTCCATGTCGTGCGCTGCGACGAGGTGCAATTCCGCTTCCTCGGCCTCTCGCTGGCCGGCTACAGCGTGCTGATCTCGCTCTTCATCGCCGCGGTCGCGGGCTGGGGCCTCACCCGCAAGACGGCTGCCGCCTAATCGTCGACGTCCTCCTGCGGCCGTCCGAACAGATGGACGATGCCGGGGGTGGCGATGGTGACGAAGACGAAGCGCGAGAGGTGATGCGCGCCGACGAAGATCGGGTCGATGTGCAGGGTCAGCGCCAGCGCCATCATGGCGTCCATCGCGCCGGGCGCAAAGGCGACGATGGTGTCGGAAAAGCGCACATGCGTGGTCAGCACGATGACGGTGACGAAGGCGGCGGAGATCGCCACCGCGATTGCGAACGAGCCGAGTGCGGCCCTGAGATGCCCGACCAGGGTCTTGACCCGCATCCGCGCGAAGCGGCTGCCGATCAGGGCGCCGATGCCGATCAGCGCCACGCCGCGCATCCAGTCCGGCAGGCCGCCTTCGACCAGGCCAGTGCCGTGCAGGACGCCGCTGGCAACCATCGCGCCGAACAGCCAGCTCGCCGGAAACTTGATCAGCTGCATCAGCATGGCGGCGACCAGCGAGGCCACCAGCAGCACGAGCAGGCCGAGCGGCGAGGCGACGCTCTGGTCGAGCGAGACCGGCGCCGCCGGCGCAACGCCGGCGATGGCCAGAACCAGCGGCAGCGCTGCGGTCAGGATGATGACGCGCAGCGTCTGCACCACCGCGATCGCCGGCAGGTCGGCGCCGCGTTCGACCGCGAGCAGCGTGATCTGCGACAGCGCGCCGGGGCTGCCGGCGAGCAGCGCCGAGGTGCGGTCCCAGCCGTGGACGTGCTGCAGATACAGGCTGGAGCCGAAGGTCGAGCAGAACGTCGCGAGCGCCAGCAGGCCGATCGTCACCGGATAGGCGCTGACATGGGTGATCAGTTCGCGCGAGACGATGGCGCCGATCGAGATGCCGAGCAGCAGCAGCACGGTCTGGGTCAGGATCGGCGGCATCGCCAGGGGACGGCCGGCGATGGCAGCGATCGCGGTCGCGATCATCGCGCCCGAGATCAGGCCGCCCGGCAGATGGGCGAACAGGAAGACAAGCCCGCCGGCCGTGCCGAGCGCGAGCGTCTCGAGCGCGCTCAGCGTCTTGGCGCGGCTCGGCCATTCGAAGGGGAGGGATGAGATGATCTGGCGCACGGCGCCTTATGCCAAAAGCCGGATGTGCGAACAATTAACGCGGCCGCGCAGGCGTCATGCACGCGCGGCCGCCGGGCGGACCGCCCGCCGATCATTTCGGCTTCTCGGGCGCCGCCGGAGCCGGCGCAGTGAGTGCCGCCGCCTTCTCCTGCTTGCAGGCGGAGCGGAATTTGCCGCGGGCCTTGCCGCGGAAGATGCCCTGTTCGTCGGCTTCCTTCGAGCAGGCCATCGAGATCGTCCGGCGGGTGGTCTTGTCGAGGGTCGAGAACTTGTCGGTGGCGGCGTCGGGACGGCTCGGCAGCGTCAATCCGGGTTGCGACCAGGCGGGACCCGCGGCCAACAGGGTGGCGATGGCGGCGGCTGCGAGCGCCGCGCGGGCAGTGAATTTCATGCAGAAGTCCTCGATTGAAACGGTCCGGCGCGATGTCCGGCGATGCTGAACCCGGTGTGAATGGAATGATCCGGATCGCCGCGCGAGGCAAATTATATTTTCGCGACGCCACGCTCCCGCCTGCTTTGTCGTGCGCGGGCGGCTCGCTAGTATCATAGTCCCATTCAACATGCTCCACAGGGAGATCTGGGATGAGTTTTCACGCAAAATCGTTGGTTGCTCCGTCGCTCGCTGCCTTGGCCGCGATCGGCCTCGCGACGTTCGCCGCCGCGCCGGCGCAGGCGCTGACGGCGCAGGAATGCAGCGCCAAGTACAAGCAGGCCAAGGACGCCGGCACGCTGAACGGCCAGAAGTGGAACGACTTCCGCAAGGCCCAGTGCGGCAGCGACGCTACCGCCGCGGCACCGGCCGCTGCTCCGGCGGCACCCGCTGCCGAGGCGAAGCCCGCCAAGGAGGCCAAGTCGGCCGCCAAGGAGGAAGCGGCTCCGGCGCCGAGCGGCCCGGCCGTCTTCCCGACCGCGGTGGATCAGAAATACGCCAAGGAGAAGCCGGGCACGGCCCGCATGCATACGTGCGTCGATCAGTACAACGCCAACAAGGCCACCAACGCCAATGGCGGCCTGAAGTGGATCCAGAAGGGCGGCGGCTACTTCAGCGAATGCACCAAGAAGCTGAAGGGCGCGGCCTGAGCCGACGCAGCGCAGCATCTTCACTGGCCGGAGGCGTGACGCCTCCGGCCGCTTCTCCGAATCGCAACGGCATTGCTGCTCCGGTGAATTTGGGGCTTGCCTTGATGGCCGGGACATGAATCTGCTCCGGCCATGATCTCTGCTCTTCAAGGCGTGCTCGGTCTGTTGTGCGGCGCGATGGTCGGGTTTTCGCTCGGCCTCGTCGGCGGCGGCGGCTCGGTGCTGGCGGTGCCGCTGATGGTCTATGTCGTCGGCGTGCCGGAGCCGCACATCGCGATCGGATCCAGCGCCATCGCGGTCGCCACCAATGCCGCGATCAACTTGGCCAATCACGCCCGCGGCGGCACCGTGATCTGGCCGATCGCGGCGCTGTTCGCGGCGGCCGGCATCGTCGGCGCCTTCACCGGCTCGCTGCTCGGCAAGATGGTCGACGGTCAGAAGCTGCTCGCGCTGTTCGCGCTGGTGATGATGGTGATCGCGCTCCTGATGCTGAAGACGCGCGCGCGCATCGGCATCCCCGACGTCAAGATGAGCATGGCCAATGTGCCGGCGATCCTCGGCTTCGGCCTCGCCACCGGCACGCTGTCCGGCTTCTTCGGCATCGGCGGCGGCTTCCTGATCGTGCCGGCGCTGATGGCGGCGACGGGCATGCCGATCATGAATGCAGTGAGTTCGTCGCTGGTCGCGGTGACAACGTTCGGTCTCACCACGGCGGCGAGCTATGCCTGGTCCGGCCTGGTCGCCTGGGATCTTGCCGGACTGTTCATCGCTGGCGGTATCGCCGGGGGCCTTGCCGGCACCCGGCTGGCGCGCCATCTCTCGGAGCGGCGCGGCGCGCTGAACATCGTGTTTTCGGCCGTGATCGCAGCGGTGGCGCTGTATATGCTGACCCGCAGCCTGCTGCACATCTGGAGCTGATTTGATGACACGCCGCATGTCGGACGACACTTCGCTGACCGCCAGCCGGCGCGGCGTCCTCCAACTCCTTGGTGCGGCCGCCGCGCTGGCGTCGTGGCCGGGCATGGCCCGCGCCCAGGACGCCGAAGAGCCCGACGAAGCCTCGGTGCTGCGCGATCCCGATGCGCCGGTGCTCGGCAATGCCTCCGGCGACATCGCGATCGTCGAATGGTTCGACTACAATTGCCCGTATTGCCGCAAGCTCGACCCCGAGCTGCAGCAGGTCGTGCACGACGACGGCAAGGTTCGCTGGGTGCTGAAGGAGTGGCCGATCCTCGGACCGGTATCCGTCACCGCGGCGCGGATGGCGCTGGCCTGCAAGTATCAGGACAAATACGCGAAGGCGCATGAGGCGCTGATCGGCACCAGCTCGAAGCTGACGGAGTCGCGCATCGATGAGCTGCTCGCGGAGGGCGGCATCGACGTCGATCGCGCCAAGCGCGACCTCTCCGCCAATGGCAAGGCGATCGACGCGATGCTCGCCCGCAACGACAGCCAGGCGCGTGGCCTGCGTTTCCGCGGCACGCCGTCCTTCATCGTCGGCAAGTTTAGGGTCCCCGGCGTGCTGACGATGGCGCAGTTCGAGCAGGTCATCGCCGACGCACGCAAGGCGAAGGCGGCAAACTGATTGGACACGCAAAAGGCGCCCCGACCGGAGTCGAGGCGCCTGTCAGATAAAGATCGGTCGTGCTGATTACTTCGACGAGATGCGCACCCAGTCGTCATGCGCGCGGGTCTTCAGCGAATTCCAGCTGTCCGAGGCGACGTCCCAGTTCACGATCGTCCGGCGCGTCTGCGCCGAGGCGCCGTTGGCGACTTCAGACGTCTGCATCGAGTCATGGATATAGACGCCGAACCCGAGAAGGAGCGCGCCAAGGATCATTCCCACGAACGTCCGCATAGTCATGTTCTCCAGTGTGACGGCCGATAACGCCGCCGTCCAGGCTTGGTTCCGCCGTCGCGGCGGAAGGTTCAAGCCCGACCTGACAAACTAACTGCGAGGTTTTTCGGGACGGGAATCCGGCATCGCCGTGACGAGATTGAGTGCTTTCAGCTCGTCCGGCTTGAACGTGAACAGCTGGTCATGTGGTGTCTCCATCGCGTGCACCCAGACCTTGAGATCGATCCCCATGTCAGCGAGATGACGCTGGCAGCGCGCGGAGACGTTCTGGGCCACGCTCATGTCGTCGCCGGACCGGACTGTTGCGGCGGAAGAGACCGCGGCAATCTGATGCACGCCGATGACCGCCTTCTCGCCGGCGCGGCGCTCGACGCCGCCGGCGAACATGAGCGGACAGGACGAGGCGCAGTATTTCCCTGCCTCCACCTCGGTCGCGAACTTCTTCGTTCGGATCAGGCGCCCCATCGCGAGCGCGTCGGCGACCGAACCGCCCGGCGAGTTCAGCACCACCATCTTGATGTATTCGCCGTAGCGCTCGACCGTGTCGGCAAAGCTGCGCGCGCTGCCCGGCGTGATCGTGCCGGTCGCGTAGAGGCGGCCCGCACCGCGCAGCTCGAACGTGATCGGTTGCTGCAGGGCGCGATCGCCTTGCGGCAGCGGCATCAGCCGCTTCATCAGCGGCGCCAGAACGGAAGGGGCATCCGTCGGCATGTCCGCCGGCTCGCGCTGAACGTCGAGCTGAGACGGGGCCGCATCGGGGAATGCTTGCGGCGCATTCATCTCGAGCAGGTCCGCGGCCAGCACTGCGACGGTCACGACGACAATGCTGCGGAACACCCAGCGAAGGATGCTCTCGTCCGGATTGCCGGCGAGCCAGGCGTGAACGCGCTGGTTCAGGGCGGAGGCCACGCAACTACTTCCCGATCCGTGCCGACGACAAAGTGGTGACGTTCTCGTCGGCCGCGTTGGCTGTCGCGGGCTGCGGCTCGGCAGGCGGTGCAACCGCCGGCTCGCCCGGCCCGACGGCCGGCCGCGCCTCCGCTGCGCGCCGCGCGTCTTCGACTTCGCGCGCGATCTGCAGCGCCGTGACGAGATCGCTCGCCGTCAGGCTCGACGCGCTCACGGCCGGCAGGCCCTCGCGCCGGATCGCGGCATGGACGACGCACAGGATCAGCACGAGGACCGCCGGCATCAGGTCGATCGAGATCGCTCCGGCCCAGCTCGGGATGAAGTCGCCGGCGTAGCGCAGCACGGCCTCGGCGGGGGACAGCGACTGGAACCTCGTCGGCTCGATGCGGGGCAGGGCCAGGATCTTGTCGGCGGCATCCGCGAGCGAGGCGGCCTGCGTCGCGATCGCGCCCTCCACCTTGCCGACCACGGCGGTCTGCCGCTCCGCGAGATCGCCGCTGCGTCCCCCTGCGGCGGGGGCGATGAAGCCGGCCGTGAGCGAGGTCGCGGCGCGCTTGACCGCGGGCGCCACCGACGTCTGCTGCAGATTGGCGATCACGCCCATCAAGGTCAGCGACTCCGTGGCGAAGGCGTCGCTGCGTGTCGCGATCGGGCCGCGGTCGGAGATCAGCTCGCGCATCCTGGCGAGGCTCTTGCTGCCCTGCTCGTACAGCGCGGAGACGCGCTTGCCGGAGTCCTGCACCTGCTGCCCCAGGCCATCGAGCTGCGTCGACATCTGCGTCAGCAGCTGGACCACGGTGCCGGAGCCCGAGGTGCCGGTGAGCGAGCCGGCGCGCTCGGCGTCGGCAAGCTTGGCGAAGCGCGAGGAGGCGAGCTGGATGTCCGGCAGCAGGCTCTGCGCCGCGATCGCCTGGCTGTTGGCGCGATCGAGATCGCGCGTGTAGTTCTGCACCGTGATGGCGAGATGCTGCTGGATGGCGGCGGCGCCGGCCAGCGCCGAAGCATTCAGCCAGGACGACATTGCGACGATCATCAGCGAGCCCAGCAGCATGCAGCCGCCCATCAGCAGCCGGCCCATCAGGCTGGTCACATGCGGCATGAACTGCATCATGAACACCCAGAAGGCGTAGATGCCGACGGAGACCGCGACCGAATAGATCACGGCGGCGAAGAACACCGTCGTGGGACTGCCGTTGAGCAGCTCGCGGACGCCGAGATAGGTGTAGACGCCGGCAGCCAGCGCCAGGATCGCGGTCGTGAGCTTGAGCGTGACCTCGAGGCGGTTCACGCCGTCGGCGAGCACGACGGACGTGGCGGAGCGGGCAGACGAGACTTGCGCAACGGACGCGGCAGGCGAGGGCATAAGCGGACCTTTGGCGGCCTCATGACCGCCCCTGTGCAGCGCCCCCGCTGTATGGCTAGGCTGTTATCAATGAGAACAAAATCCGCCGAGATTGTGTCCCCGGCATTACCGATCGGCCATGTCGGGCGCGACTCGCCTCACCGCATCAGCCAGCGCAGCAGCTCGACATTGGCTTCGCGCGGGTAGCAATGGCTGAGATCGTCGATCTCGCGATAGACGACCTCAGCGCCCGATTTGGCCAGCGCGTCGCGCGTGTGCCGCGCGATCTCGACCGGGAACATCCAGTCGAGCCGGCCGTGCACGATCTGGATCGGCAGGCCGCGCAGGCGATCGCGATCGGCGATCTGCGCCATCAGAGGATGGAACGTCGCGGCGATCGGCGCGAGGTGGGTGAAGGGCGAGCCGGCCTGCAGCCCGCTGACATAGCAGAAGGTGCCGCCGTCGCTCATTCCGGTCAGCAGCATGCGGGCGGGATCGACGGCAACGCGGCTGCGCACGAGATCGAGGATGCGGATCAGGTTCGGCGTATCGGCGTCCTCGCCCATCAGCGCCCAGGTCGGCCCCGTCGCGGTCGGCGCGACCAGGATGGCGCCGAGGCTGCGCGCAGCACGCATCCAGGTCCAGAGAAAATCACGGCCGTTGCCGCTGCCGCCATGCAGCGCCATGACCAGCGGCCAGGCGCGATCGGCCGTGTAGTACTCCGGCACATACAGCGAAAAGCCGCCGCGATTGCCGATCTCGTTGTGATCGTGAAACACGGCGTCCTTGCCGGCGGAGGTCGCCAGCAGCTGCCGTAGCGCGTCGTTCTCGCCGATAGCCGGTTCGAGGAAGAATTCGCTCAGGGGCGGCAGCGTCGCCGCAAGCGGGAACAGCGCCTCGAGGGCGCGCGGCAGCTGGCGAAGGGCCCTGAACACGTCGACGAGATCGCCTTGTCCGCCCTGCACCGCGCGCAGGCCCGCGAACGACATCAGCGCCGCATCGGCTGCGGTATCGAAGGCGATCCGGATGTGGGAAAAGTCCGCCGGCCATGACGTCAGATGTGCGCGCGCGACCTGCAGCGCGTGGTCGGGATCACCGATCTCCGACATCACGCGGTCGAAGTCCGGCGGGTTCAGGTAGCGGGCGACGTAGGACAGGGCTTCGAGCGACTGCAGCAGTGGCGGCAACACGATGAGAATGTCATCCACCACGGCATCCGTCATGCAGGTCTCCTCGATCCAGCGGGGCAGGTCGTCTCACCCACGGGCAATCATCATCTCGGCACGCCGCTCGTCGCGCGATGCGGCAATGTCGTGACGCGGCTCGCCCAAGTCAACACGCGCGAAGGCCGTCAGCGCTTGCTGATGAATTGAGCCGACGCAGGAGGCTCCATGTCGAAGTTGTGGCCGAACTGCGGCGGGATGTGCTGCGCGACGCGCCCGCCCGCTCAGTGCAGCCGCGGCGCCTTCAAGAGCTTGGCGCGATCGGTCGAGGCGATGGTGACGTCGAAGGTGACGCCCTCATGATGCACCGTCAGCGGCACATCGACTCCGGCTGCGCCGAGCGCCCAGAGCTTGCGATAGAATTCGCTCTGGCTCGTGACCTTGTCGCCGTTGATGCCGAGGATCACGTCGCCGGCCTTGAGCTCGGCGCGCGCCGCCGGTCCGTTGTCGGAGACGCCGATCACGACGACGCGGTCCTCGACCTCGGTCGCGTACATGCCAAGCCAGGGACGGGCCGGCTTGTTGACGCGGCCGAAGCGGCGCAGGTCATCGATGATCGGCTTCAGCAGATCGATCGGCACCACCATGTTGACGTGCTCGGCCTTGGCATCGCGCTCGCGCTCGAGCTGCAGTGAGCCGATCCCGATCAATTCACCCTTCGCCGAGATCAGTCCGGTGCCGCCCCAGTTCGGATGCGCGGGATGGGTGAAGATCGCCTCGTCCAGCAGATACTCCCAATAGCCCGCGAATTCCTGCTTGGCGATGATCTGGCTTGCCACCGAGCGCGTCCGGCCGCCGGCGCCGCCGAGCACGACATGGTCGCCGATCTTCGTCTCGGCCGACGATCCGAGCGGCAGCGCCGGCAGATCGAGCTGTCCCAGCGCCTGCACCAGGCCGAAGCCGGTCGTGAAGTCGAAGCCGAGCACATGACCTTGCACCACCCGGCCATCATTGAGGTGCAGCCAGACCGACTCCGCTTCGGTGATCAGATAGCCGATGGTCAGCACCAGCCCGTCGTCGATGACGACGGCGTTGCCGGCGCGCTCGGTGCCCAGCGTTTCCGCGCTGAAGGCATCCGGCGGGATGATGGCATGCAGGCCCACGATCGAGGACAAGACCTGGTCGAGATCATACTGATAGTCTTCGGCACGAGGCTGGAAGGCAAACGGCACTTTCCATTCGGTCAAAGAAGGCATTTCGTTCTCCTGCCAGTCGACCCTCCCCGGAGGGAGCGTCGACCAGGCGTCTGTTCTGTGTCGCGTGACCGCCTCAGCGTGACCGCGAGCTTAACATCTTTGCGCGGCGGCGCCAGTTCCGGGGGCGTCCGCCCGAGTGTCGGAAAACCCAGCGCCCGCCACGCGGTGACTAGAGGCGTCCGCAGCCTTTGCCCATGATCGGCCAGACCAGCCAGGCGCCGGCAGCGTAGAGGCTGCCGATCGTCGTGGCCCCCGGCCGTGCCGAGACGTGGAAACGCCCGGCATCGAGCAAGGCTCCATCGGAGGCGACGATTGCGGGAATCATGCGGTCCGACGGGCCGAAGACGACGACGGCCTCGGGCTTGATCAGCAGCGTCATGGCGGCCATGCCGGCAAACCACGCCACGGCGACCGCCGCCGCGCCCATGACGGGGACGGAGCGGGCCGGCGGGGACCGATCAATAGTCGTAGGCATGCTCGAACGTATATCCGGCGGCGTCGAAACGGGCGATGTCCTGAACCAGCGACCGGACCGGCACGTCGACGCCGATGCGGCGCGCGCCGGGACGGGACTGGACCGGGACACTGAATATAGGCAGCCCGTCGAAAGCTGCCAGCCGGCCGTCGCCGGGCGGAATGACGATGGTCACGAGGATGCGGTGGTTGCCGGCGACCTCGCCGAACGCGGCGCCGGGATGCCGTCCGAGCTCCCGCGCGAAGGCGTCGAACTTGGCGTAGCGCTCGGTCTCGACCAGCACGCCCTTGCCGCCCTTGCTGTCGGTGACCTCGCGGATCACCTTCACGCCGGGGATGGCGGCCAGCTCGGCCGCAGGCAGGCCGGTAACGACGCTCCGGATCGTCAGGACGGCCGGATCGTATCCCGCAGCATAGCCGATGATCGCGGCGTAGGCGGCCCGTCCGGCATATTGCAGGCTGAGGGAGAACCGGCGCTCGACCGCGCGCAGCGATGGCACGAATGGCGTCTCGCGCCAGAACTGATCGAGTTTGGCGGCGAAGGGATAGCGATACCACGGCGTCTGATAGAGAAACGCCGCGTAGTCCTTCAGCAAAGCGAGGTTGAACGCGTCCTCCGCTGTCTTGACGCCTTCGGTGGTCTCCGCGCTGAGCGCGCCGATGGACTTCTCATAGCCGCCCTGCAGCGCCATCTCGGCGGTGAAGCTGAAGCCGATGATGTAGTTGGTGAGCTTCTGGTCCGATGTCGCGGGACCGGATCCCGCCGCCTGGCGTGTCGCCCGGCACAGGCTGCGCCAGAAACCGCTGATACTCGTCAGGTAATGGAATTGCGACTCGGAGCTCTGGCCGGTGACATCGGCGAGATCGCGATAGGCGTGGACGATGTACCATTCGGGGAAGGTCAGGAAGCTGTCGCCCTGCGAACGGGCGTAGCCGGGATCGGTGATTCCGTAGTCCGAAGTCACGGCGGGGGTCGGCACGTCCGCCGTGCACACCGTCTCCACGGTGGCCACGGTGGTCGCGATGCCGATCGCGGCGGCCGCGGCGAGGGCACCGAAAAGAACCAGGGCTTTGCGACGCAGGCTCATGCGACGGCGGCCTGCCTGCGCCAGGGCGACCAGCCGACAGCTATACCGATCGCGCCCAGCGCGAGATGCGGCAGGCTCGAGAGCAGCTTCACCAGCCAGGACGTGTTGCGGATGCCGTCGATGATGATGGACAGATCGAGATAGCCGGAGCCGGTGAACACGCCCATCACGCCGTCGAGGAAATACAGCGAGCCGAAGACGCGCAGGAAGAAGATGGCGCTACGGCGGGACAGCATCGCGCCGAGCGCCCACAGGCCGGAGGCGACATGCAGCGCGTCCTTGTAGATGTCGAGCTGAAACAGGCCGAAGACGCGGCCCTGCGCATCGATGAAGGCGGGGATGTAGTCGGTCGCCGCGGCGAACAGCAGTGCCACGGCGAGCGCGAGGGCTGCGATGCGATAGCGGTCCAGGGAGAATCCGTCGGCTGAGGTCGTCATGCGAAATAGGCGTCCCACATCGCGTTGCGGAACAGAAGGTTCGGATCATAGTGCCGCTTGGCGGCGACGAAGCGCGCAACGGCCGGATAGGCCTTCTCGACCTGGTCGCGGCGCGCATGCAGACGATACGGCAGATAGAACGCGCCGCCAATCGCGGTGATGCGGTCGATGAGGGCTTCCGTCGTGCGCAGCATGTCGACCTCGCCCTCCGGCGAGGTGACTTGCGAGAACGACATCACCGCCGCGATGCGGCGCACCGGCGCGATGGTCAGCGCCGGCGTCTTGTCCTCGGCGACGTAACGCAGGGTGACGTTGAGGAATTCCGCGCGCGCTTTCGGGATGATCTCGCGGCAGGCGGTGAGGAACTCGCCGAACCGCTCGGGCGCGACGAAGTATTCATGCAGAATGTCGGTGCGGTGCATGTCCTTCTGCGCGAGGTTCGCGACCGGCTCGGCCATCAGCGAGTTGCGCGTGTAGTGGCTGTCGGAGATGGCGGGGCCGAGCCGCGTCTCCATGAACCAGCGCAGACCCTTGGCGACCTCCCAGCCGGTCTGCGCGCGATAGATCGTGTTCGCGACGCCGGTCAGCTTGCCCGAGCTCGCCACCGGCGGCAGCGTCGCGGGCGCATCCGGCGCGGGGCGGAAGCTGACGAGCAGCGCGTCGTCGAAGAACGCCTTGCGCGACACCGACATCCGGCCATAGGCCATCTTCACATTGGGATCGCTGTCGATGGTGCGTGTGAACGCCTCAGCAAACTTCTCCGGCGCCATGCGCTCGAAGCGCGGCTCCAGCAGCACGTTCGGCACCATCTCAACCTCGATATCGACAATGATCCCGAACAGGCCATAGCCGCCCATGGCAAGGCCGAACAGCTCGGCATTCTCGGTGCGCGAGCACTGCACCAGCGTGCCGTCGGCGAGCAGCATCCGGATCGATTTCACCGTCGACCCGAACGGGCCGTACGGCACCGGCCAGCCATGGGCGTTGACGCTGAATGTGCTGCCGACGCCGAAATCGCTGTTGGACTGCATCACGGCCGGCGAGAAGCCCTTGGCGTCGAGCGTGGCGATCACGTCCCACCAGCGGTTGCCGGCGGCGGTGCGATAGGTCCGTGCCGCCGTGTCGAGCTCGATGGCGCCGCCGTCGAGCGTGATGGCGGTGCCGTCGCGTGGCAGGCTCTGGCCGCCCATCGAATGCCGGGCGACGGCGGCGGTCACCGGCCGCTTCGCGGCGGCAGCCTCCTTCAGCTCCGCGCGCAGCCGCGCGATGAGATCGTCGGTTGCTGGCTTCGAAATCACGACATGCTTGGCGACCGGCGTCGGGTTAAGCCGGCTGGCGTCGTTGAGGATGGTGCGCGGCTCGGCGCGCGCCCCCGGCATCCGCGCCAGGGGCAGCGCCGCAGCCGTGGCTGCGGTGCCGAGAAACCGTCGTCGTGAGATCATGGCGTGCGCACTCCTGACTGATTGGGGAGTCTACGCCAGCATCGTAAACGTTCGAAAAATTGGCGGCCGATCAGTCCGCCGAGGGACGCAAGCGGGCGGGAACCAGCCGGAAGTCGCGGCCATCCTTCAGCCACGCCGCGCGCTCGTCGCGTAGCAGCGTTCGCCGCACCTTCCCGGAATCGTCGCGCAGCATCATGTCGACCAGCTCATAGCTTTCGGGATGCTTGTAGCGCGACAGCCGGTCCGCCAGGAACGCGCCCATGCCGTCGACGATCGTCTGCGCGTCCTTGGCGCGATCGATCTCGACAATCGCATGCACGCGCTGGCCGAGTTCGGGATCGGGCAGGCCGACGACGACGCAGGAGCGGATGTCGGGATGCGCCATCAGTGCCGCCTCGACCTCGGCCGGATAGATGTTGGCGCCGCCGCGCAGCACCATGTCGGCGAGCCGGTCGCCGAGATAGAGATAGCCGTCGGCATCGAGCCGGCCGATGTCGCCGAGCGATTCCCAGCCGTCGGCGCGCCGCTTCGGCTCGGCGCCGAGATAGTGATAGGTGCTGCCGGGACCATCCGCCGGAAGGAAGTAGATCTCGCCGCTCTCGCCGGGCGCGACGTCATGGCCGTCGGGGCCGAGGATGCGCAAGCCGCAGGTGTCGTCGATCTTGCCGACCGAGCCCTTGTGCTGCAGCCATTCGGCTCCGGAAATGATGGTGCGTCCCTGCCGCTCGGTGCCGCCATACAGCTCGTAGACGCGCTCGGGGCCGAGCCACTCGATCCATTTCTCCTTCAACCATGCCGGCATCGGCGCCGCCATGTGGAACACCATCTTCAGGCTCGACACATCGTAGCTGTTGCGCGCCGCCTCCGGCAGCGCCCAGATCCGGTGCATCATGGTCGGGACGAAATTGACCCACTGAATGCGCTGCGCCTGGATCAGCCGCAGCGTTTCCTCCGCGTCGAACTTCACCATGCCGGTCAAGGTGCCGCCGGCGAACAGCGCGTAGTGCGACACGATGAAGGGGGCGTTGTGATAGAGCGGCCCGGGATTGAGCAACGACGCACCCCTGGGAATCCCGAGCGGCGGCTCGGCTGCGGTGTCCGTCACCGCGGGCTGATGATCGAGGATCACCTTGGGGCGCCCTGTCGAACCGCCGGATGTCATTGCCTTCCAATAGCGCGACACCGGCGCGGTCAGCGGCTCGTCTGAGAATCCCTGGGGTGTGAAATCGGCGGGCAGCGTATTCGGCGCATTCCAATCGGCCTCGCCGCCGACCACCAGCGACGGCTTGAGGATCTCCAGCACGGCCGCGGCTTCGCCGCGCGGCAATCGCCACGACAGCGAGGTCGGCGTGGCGCCGCATTTCCACACCGCAAAACTGGTCTCGAACAGCGCATTGCCGTTGGGCAGGCCGATCGCGACGAAGTCGCCGGGTTTGACGCCTTTGGCGGCGAAGGCGCGGGCGCGCGCATTGGCGCGGCGTTCGAGCTGCTCCCAGGTGAGGCGATCGGCTCCGTGCTGAACAGCGATGCTGTCTTTGGGTTTGCGCTCGGCGTACCAGCGCGGCACATCCGCCATCGGGATCAGCATCTCGTCCTCCACACCATCGGCGCGTTGCTTGTGCGCCGTTCTTGGTCGGCAGATCGCGCGGCCGACGTCAATGATGCGAGACGTTGTGCCTCATCTCGGAAGACGCGTCCATACGCGCACGCCGCAGGGTTTCGGATGGCAGTTCTGCGAAATGGCGCTTGTAGTCGAGCGAGAACTGGCTGAAGTGCCAGAAGCCGTGGCGCACGGCGACGTCGTAAATTCCGTCACGTGGATCGCGCGACGATTTGAGGTCGCGCCGCACGCGATTGAGGCGCACCGCGCGCCAATAGGCCAGGGGACTGGTGCCGAGCACGTCCCGGAAGCAGTAGCTCAGCTTGCGGTGGCTGACGCCGACCGCCTTGCAGACATCCAGCAATGAAATGGATCGCTCCGATGAGGCGAGCATCAGGTCGCAGGCCCGATCGACGATGCGCTTGCGCGCGGCGCCGCTGCGGCTGTCATCGCAAGGCCGTGCGTCCGGCAACAGGTCGGTGATCGCCAGCAGCAGGCCGTCCTGCAACGTAGCGGCGGACGCTGCGTCCTGCGGCAGTTCCGTGTGCGCGCAAGGCGGTGTGTCGAGTATCGCCAGCGCGGCCCGGAAGCGAGCCAGCGTCGCGGCCGGCGCCGAGATCGCGCGCATCTGATGGCGCAGGCCACGCGGCAATTCGATCGCCAATTGGCTGGCGATCTCGTCGATGAGTTGGGCCGACAGGGTTACGCCGCGCAGAGCGAAGCCCCGCGGCGTGCAGATGTCGACCTCGGCATCGAAGGACACGATCAGTGCGTCATGCGTGATGCTGGCGCCGTTGACCTTCACCGGGCCTTCGCCGCCGCAGGGCTCGGCCAGGCCGCAGCAGTCGCGGCCGAGTTCGCCATGCTGCCGCACCTGCTGGCTCGTCACCTCGTGGAAGACGTCGAGGCGCGGCATCGACAACTGCGTAAAGTTGCCACGGAAGGCGCCGGCGCTGATCTGGTCATAGCGCAGCCGCCAGCCGCCGAGCTTGGCGCAATGCTCGTCGACATCGGCGCTCGTCGTCTGCACGAAGCCAGGGCGCGCCACGCTGCTATGGGTCGGGTTCAAGCTCATGACATCACGGCGAAATTGAATGAGCAGGTGCAAGACGCGCGCCAGCGTGGCCCGCCGGCCGGTCCGGCGTGCGATCTTGCCCGATTTCGATAACGCTGTCCTGCGTCTGATTGGCAGTCTCGCACGCCATGACCGGCCCTATCAGGAGATCGTCGTGCAGGACATCGCCGCAATCGCCATCAGCCATCCGCTCGATCCGCTGACGCCGGACGAGATCGCCGCGGCCTGCCGTCTGGTGCGTGCGAGCGCGGCATCCGCCGAGAATTGCCGCTTCCCCATCGTGCGGCTCGAGGAGCCGACCAAAGCGGAACTCGTGGCCGCCGACGGCGGGCAGGCGCTGCCGCGCAAGGCCTTCGTGGTCTCGCTCGACATCCAGAGCGGCGAGTCGGTCGAGCATGTCGTCGATCTCGGCGCCGAGGCCGTCGTCGCGCGCAAGGTGGTGCCAAACCGCGAGGCACCCTATGGCCAGCCCCCGGTCATGCTGGAGGAGTTCTTCCGCTGCGAGGCCGCGGTGAAGGCCGATGCCGGCTGGCGCAAGGCGATGCATCGTCGTGGGCTCACCGACAAGGACATCGAGCTGGTGCAGGTCGATCCGTTCTCGTCGGGCTTCTTCGATCTGCCGTTCGAGCGCGGCGCCCGCATCGTGCGCGCCGTGAGCTATTTCCGCGAGCATCCGCAGGACAACGGCTATGCGCATCCGATCGAAGGCGTGGTCGCCGTCGTCGACCTGATCGCCGGGAGGGTCCTCGATCTGACGGATGAAGATCCGGTCGTTCCGATCCCGCGCAAGAAGCGCAACTACGGCGCCCATGAGGTGACGGCGCCGCGCACCGACATCAAGCCGCTGAACATCGAGCAGCCGCAGGGGCCTAGCTTCACGGTCGATGGCTGGAAGGTCGAGTGGCAGAAATGGAGCTTCCGCGTCGGCTTCACGCCGCGCGAGGGTCTCGTGCTGCATCGGCTGTGCTATCAGGACGGCGAGCGCACGCGCCCTATCATTCATCGCGCCAGCGTCACTGAGATGGTCGTGCCTTACGCCGATCCGACCGCCAATCATTTCTGGAAGTCGGCGTTCGATGCCGGCGAATATGGTCTCGGCATGCTCGCCAACGCGCTGGAGCTCGGCTGCGACTGTCTCGGCAACATTCATTATTTCGACGTGCCCGCCGCCGACAGCAAGGGCGAGCCGTTCGTGATGCAGAACGCGATCTGCATGCACGAGGAGGACTACGGCATCCTCTGGAAGCACTACGAGTTCCGCAACGGCCTGTTCGAGGTGCGGCGCTCGCGCCGGCTCGTCATCAGCTTCTTCGCCACTGTCGGCAATTACGACTACGGCTTCTACTGGTACCTGTACCAGGACGGCACCATCCAGCTCGAATGCAAGCTGACCGGCATCATCCAGACCGCGGCGGTGGCGCCCGGCGCGACCTATCCCTGGGGCGGCATGGTCGATGACAATCTCGGCGGCCCGACGCACCAGCATTTCTTCAACGCGCGCCTGCACATGGACATCGACGGCGGCGGCAACACCGTCACCGAGCACGAATTCGTGCCGCGGCCGTGGGGCCGCGACAATCCGCATGGCAACGTGTTCGACACCACCAGCCGCGTGCTGGCGCGCGAGCGCGACGCGGCGCGCCTCGCCAATGGCGAGACCGGGCGCTACTGGAAGATCTCCAATCCCAACGAAAAGAATTCGGTCGGCGGGGCGCCCGGCTACAAGCTGGTGGTCAATCCGAGCCCGGTGATGCTGGCGCAGGAGGGCAGCTTCGTGCGCAGCCGCGGCGGCTTTGCCACCAAGCATGTCTGGGTCACGGCCTACGATCCGGCGGAGAAATACGCTAGCGGCGACTATCCGAACGTGCACGCCGGCGGCGACGGCCTGCCGCGCTACATCGCGCACAACCGCAACATCGAGAACACCGACATCGTCGTCTGGCATTCGTTCGGGCACACGCATGTGTGCAAGCCGGAGGACTTTCCGATCATGCCGGTGGAGTATGCGGGCTTCATGCTCAAGCCCGTCGGCTTCTTCGTCGCCAATGCCGGGTTCGACATTCCTGCGGAGCGGAATGCGAAGAGTGTGCTGAGTGCAGAGGGGACGGCGGGCACGGATGGCGGCAGTTGCTGTCACTGAGCAGTGCTGTCGGTGACAAAGCTGCTGACACGCGGCGGAGCAGAGGTGCATATCGGTTGTCTCCCGGCATCCGCACCGCTCTGTCCACTCCCCTCCCCCTTGCGGGGAGGGGTCGGGGGTGGGGGTCCCCGCGGGTGGTCTCACCTCCGGGATTCCATTTTGGCCGACGTCCAAACGAAGCTCATCGCCCGGGGACCCCCACCCCCAACCCCTCCCCGCAAGGGGGAGGGGAGTGCACCGCCTTCGTCGCGTGATGGTGGGTTTCAGTGAAATCGCATCATGCTTCTAGAACCTTTTCCGTGCGCGATCATTGACGCGAGGCGGGGGCTGACTGATGGGAGGTCCCATGCACGCCCAACAAATGATCGAAACCCATCCGCATGTCCGCGGGCAGGTCGATGACGCGCTGATCCGCTGCATCGAGGAGTGCTATTCCTGCACCCAGATCTGCACATCCTGCGCGGATGCATGTCTTGGCGAGGAGAGCGTCGCCGAACTGACCCAGTGCATCCGGCTTAACCTCGATTGCGCCGATGTCTGCAACATCACGGGCCGCCTCGCCACGCGGCGCACCGGCTCGGACCAGGAGATGATCCGCCGCATGCTCGATGCCTGTGCCGCCGCGTGCCGGCTGTGCGCGGAGGAATGCGAGCAGCACGCCGGCATGCATGCGCATTGCCGGATCTGCGCCGAATCCTGCCGCCGCTGCATGAGCGCCTGCGAGGATGCTGGCCGCAACATGGCGCATTGAGGCGCCGCGCAGTGTGTAAAAAGAAGTGTGTCAAAAGATAAGGCCGGGCACGAGGCCCGGCCTGTCCGACCATGGCAACCGGATTGCTCCGGCCCTGAGAACGCCATTACAGACGGCAAGTATCAGCCACCGTTCAGCTTGGTCGTGAGCGTCGTGAAGATGCCTTCGAGCGTGAGCCCGAGCTTGTTGAGAATGGTAATGATGGCGAGGGCGATGCCGGCGGCAATGAGGCCGTATTCGATGGCAGTCGCGCCCGATTCATCTTCATAAAATTTGAGTAGCAATGTCGTCATCGATCCCCTTCGCCATCAGGCGAAGTCCCTCATGGAGCAGTGACCGCGAAACTACGGGATGGAACCTAAGGTAGTGTGAATGGCTTGTCGCCAAGTTTCCTCACTTGGATCGAAATGGCAGAAATTCCAGTTGTAGCCGGTGTCGTTGCACGCAGCGGCCTCAGGCCGGCACGCCGGCCGCGCGCAGAGAGTCCGCGTAGGTTGTGGCCATGCGGCTGATGGGAAAGGGAATTCGCGCCAGGAAGCCGGAGACCGTGAGCTGCGGTTCGAGCGTCAGCAACTGACGCGCGGCCTCCGTCGCGCGAGCGAGATCTCCGGCGCCGACGCGCGCGACGATGAGGACACGCAGCGCAACGGCGAAGCGGCGGTTCTGGGCGAGCGCCCGCTCGGCCCAGTGGATCGCGCTGGCGAAATCCTCGTCGGCGACGGCGCACACGGCCATGGCGCCGGCGGCGAGCCAGCTGCGCGGATCGCGCGGATTGAGGCGCTGGGCCCGTTCGATCTGCGCCCGGCCTTCGGCGGCATGTCCGGCCATGGCTTCGATCCAGCCGCTCAGCGTCAGCGCCACGGCGGAGTTCGGATTGATGTCGAGCGATCGCTTGAACATGTCGCGCGCGGGCGCGATGTCGTCGGCCATGTTCCAGATCGCGAACGCCGCCATCCACAGCACCTGGGCATCGTTCGGCGCGCGTTCGCTGGCCTGCCAGGCGCGCGCGACGGCGGCTTCGCGATAGTTCTCGTCGGCTTCGCTCCAGCCTTGAAAGTGGCGCAGCGCCTGGCAATAGGCCGACGCGGCCATCGCCGGCGCGTAGGCGGGATCGATGGCCAGCGCCTCGTCGAGACACGCGATCGCTGCGGCGAGGCTGTCGGGCGTGAACGCGTCGCGCAGGCTCGCGGCGCGCAGCAGCAGATCATAGGCCGCGGGATGCGGCGAGGGCATGGTCCGGCGCCGCTCGCCTTCCGCCTGTTCGAGCGTCGGCTCGATCGCGGCGACGATGCTTCCGGTGATGCGATCCTGCAGCGCGAAGACATCGTCCAGCTGGCCGTTGAACCGCTCGGCCCACAGATGCGCGCCGGACCTGGCATCGATCAGCTGCCCGTTGATGCGCAGCTGCGTGCCGGCGCGACGCACGCTGCCTTCGAGCACGTAGCCGACGCCGAGCTCGCGTCCGACCTCGCGCAGGTCGACGGCCCGCCCCTTGTAGGTGAAGGAGGAGTTGCGCGCGATCACCACGAGGCCGCTGCAACGCGACAGCGCGGTGATGATGTCCTCGGCGATCCCGTCGGCGAAATAGTCCTGGTCCGGATCGCCGCTCATATTGGTGAACGGCAGCACCGCGATCGCGGGGCCATCGAACGCGCTCGCGGCAGCCGGCATGCTGGGTGTCGGTTCACGGACCTCGCCCGTGAAGCGGATGCCCTTGCGCGGGATGGTGCGGATCAGGCGCTGGGTCTCGCCGCTGTCGCCGATCGCGCTGCGCGCCGCGCTGATGCGGCTCGCCAGCGTCGCCTCGGAGACGATGCGCCCGCCCCACACTTCGGCGAGGATCTCGTCGCGGCTGACGACCCGGTCGCGCATCCTGATCAGGAAAGCGAGCAGGTCGAACACTTGCGGTTCCAGCGCGACCAGCACGTCGCCACGGCGCAGCTCGCGGCGGCCGGGATCCAGCACGAAGTCGTCGAAGCAAAACACCACATGCGCCGCCATGTCTGGTCCCGCGGAAACGGCTCACCTTCGGACCTCGGGAGCCGCAGAATCAAGCTGCTCTCCAGGAAAAATCAATGCCGTCTCCAAGCGCATCCGGACAGCAGGGCGCACAAGGGATGACAGACCCCAATCCGGAGACCCGTCATGCCCTTCGTCCCTCACGACCGTCGCCGGTTCTTCACGCTTGCGGGAACCGCCATCGCCGCGCTTCAGCTCGGTTCCGGCGCCGTCCGCGCGCAGGGCTTCAAGAGCGCGGCGAAGCTGCCTGAGATCCGTCCGGGAACCTCAACTACGCTGGGCCCGATCAAGCAGGTCACGGCCGGTGAGCTCAGTATCGGCTATGCCGAGATCGGTCCCGCCGATGGATCCGTGGTGATCCTGCTGCACGGCTGGCCCTACGACATCCACAGCTTCGCGGATGTCGCGCCGGCTCTGGCCGCGGCCGGCCATCGCGTGATCATTCCGCATCTGCGCGGCTACGGCACGACGCGGCTGCTGTCGCCCGCCGCCTTGCGCAGCGGCCAGCCGGTCGCGGTGGCCGCCGACATCGTCGCGCTGATGGATGCGCTGGAGATCAAGGCGGCGACGCTCGCCGGCTATGATTGGGGCGCGCGCACCGCCAACATCATCGCCGCGCTGTGGCCGGAGCGCTGCAAGGCGATGGTCTCCGTCAGCGGCTATCTGATCGGCAGCCAGCAGGCCGGACGCATGCCGTTGCCGCCGGCCGCCGAGCTGCAATGGTGGTATCAGTTCTACTTCGCGACCGAGCGCGGCCGCGAGGGCTACGACAAGAACCGGCGCGACTTCGCCAGATTGATCTGGCGGACGGCGTCGCCGCAATGGGCGTTCGACGATGCGACCTTCGCGCGCAGCGCGGCAGCCTTCGACAATCCCGATCACGTCGACATCGTCGTGCACAATTATCGCTGGCGGCTCGGTCTTGTCGCGGGCGAGGCGAAGTATGATGCGCTCGAAGCGAAGCTCGCGACGTTTCCCGCGATCAACGTGCCCACGATCACGATGGAAGGCGACGCCAATGGCGCGCCACATCCCGCGCCGGAAACCTATGCCAAGAAATTCACCGGCCGCTATGAGCACCGCCTGATCACCGGCGGCATCGGCCACAATCTGCCGCAGGAGGCGCCGCGGGCCTTTGCGCAGGCGGTGATCGACGTGACGGCCGGCGTCTAGCGGTCTCCGGCGGGAAGCGGCTGCGAACCTCGATGGCGCAGCCACGCCTCCCGTCGCACGATCCATTTCTCGGATCGCGTCTCGCCATTGTGGTGCGGGAGTGCGATATGACCGATGAACTCTGCGCCGGTCTTCTGCTTGACGCGGCGCGAGGCGGCGTTGCTCGCGACATTGCAGACATGGAAATGATCGAGCCCGAGCGGGCCGAAGGCGAAGTCGTTCACGGCGGCGATCGCCTCGCTCATCAGTCCCTGATTCCAATAGGGCTCTGCGAGCCAGAAGCCGCGGTGGCCCTTGCGTGACTCGACGCGTGGCCGGAAGTGGATGTTGCCGATCGCCGTGCCATCGCCGTCCCGCAGCACCAGCACCCATTGATAGATCTCCTCGCCGGCCGCGATCTTGTCGAGCTGCAGCTTCACGAAGGTCGCGGCGCCATCGTCCGGATAGGGCCAGGGCACGACGGCGGCGAGGGTGCGGATGATGTTCCAGTTGTTGAAGTGGCGCTGGATCGCGGGCGCGTCTGCGACCGCCAGCGGGCGCAGCAAAAGGCGGGCGGTATGCAACGTAGGCGTGAGCATGCGACATCCTGTCGTTAACCAATACGGACGGCAAGCCCTTGCCGCGACCGCCCATCAAAAAGCTATCCATCTGATTCATAAGGGATCTCAGCCGAATTAAGGTTACGGGGAACTTTCGTTCCCGTAATGGAACCCGACGCTTCCACAACGCTGCATTGCGGTGCATTAATCGAACACACGCAATTGCAAGGATGCAGCGTGTGTACAACCGCCGGAGGTATCATAGGCGGGGCGGGCTCAGGGTTGCGCCCATGAGGTGTTGGAAATGAAACGCGGGACGGCGGGACATCAGTCGCGTAGGTCGCAGGCGCAGCGCGCGTTCGATCCATGCATGTGGCGTACGCGGCAACTCAGCCGGCCGATTCCCTTCTACGGCTCGGAGCTGTTTCAACTCGGCTGTCCGCCGCTGGCCTCCTTCATCGCCGCCTTCCTCGGCTGCCTCATGACCTTGCACATGAGTGCATCCGGCGTGTCGCCGTCGATTGCCTCGTCCACCGCCACGCTGCTGTTGAGCGCGTCGCTGATCCTGACGCGGACGGCGACGCTGGTGCCCGGCACGTTCTTCTCCTCGGCCTATGGCGGGAGCTTCATCGGCATGACACCGGTGGCACTGCTCAACGCCAGCGTCATCCGCGCCGGGCTGCCACTCGACGCCGCCTTCGTGTTGTTGTCACTGTTCGGCGGATTGGTGTTCAGCCTCGGCTGTGCGCTCGACATGTGGGTGCAGGGCGGACTGGCGCGCGGCTATGGCGGCCGGCTGGGCGCGCTCGCAGCGGTCGCATCGTTCCTGTTCGTCGGCCTGGCGCCGCTGGCTGGGCCGGGCGGCGAGCTGTTTCCGATCTCACGCAGGGGCGTGCTGGAGTTCGGTCTCCTCGATGCCGCCATCACGCTGGCGCTGTGCAGCGCCGGTATGCTGGCGACGATGGGCGCATTGCGCTGGGCGCCGGTCGCCGGCTCGGGCCGCGCTGTGCGCATCTTCGCCGCCGCGACCTTGGCGTTCGCAGGTCTCGTGATCCTGCATCTGCTCGGCCGCGATGCCGCTGATCTCGAGGCCTTCTATGCCGGGTGCTTTCTCGGCATGTCGACGCAGCGGCGCCTGCGCAGCCTCGCCCAGGCCGCGGCCGCGGCGGTGCTGCTGACGGGGCTGCTGATCCTGACCTTCCCGATCCTTCCGGCGGTGGGCGGCAGCCTCGGCTCTGTCGCCTTCGTCTCGGTCGTCTTCGTCGATGCATCGGTCCGGCTGTTCGTCGAGGCCGGTGAATCGCCGCGGCAGACGATGGTGGCCTTCGGGCGAGGGCTGCTCGCCGCAGCCGCGATTCTTGCCGTGCTGCTGTCGAGTGAAATGCTGTGGCAACGGCCGCTGCTGCCGGCCGGTCCAATCGTCCGAGCGGACAGCGCCGTCGAACCGCAGGTCCGGCCCGTCACCCCGCCGGTGGACATCAGCGGCGAGACCTCGTTGCCCAGCCGACCGTTTGCGCCGCCTGCGATGCCGCCCGATCTGCCGCCGCAGATCCTGCGCCCCGAGGCCGGTGCGCCGCTCGCCGCAGAAGACTCGCGCGAGCCCGCGAGCACAATCACCGAAGAGCCGTCCCGGCGCATCCGCCCTGGCCCGGTCGTTGCCACGCCAGCGGCGCCGGTAAGGCGTCCGCAGATCCGCGCCGTTCCGCCGGCGATTGCGCGGACCCGCATCATGGCCCGGCACGAGGTGCAGCCCGCTCCGGAATGGCAACCCGATCCGTCGACGTTGGCAGGTCCGTGACAATGGACCCCGAGGAGATGGAGCGGTCGTCCGAGCCCGGCACTTCCGGCAAGCCCCGTCCTTCACTCCACGCTGCACCGCTCGCGTCCTTCGCCGGGGCCTTCCTCGGCTGTCTCGCGACGTTGCACCTGAGCACGCTCGGCCTGACCCCTGCGATCGCATCGGCGGTTGCCACGCTGCTGCTCTGCGCCAGCATCGTTGCGGCGCCGACCCGAAGTCTGCTGCCGGCGACATTCTCCTCCTCGGTCTTCGGCGGCAGCTTCAGCGGGATGACTCCGGTCGCGCTGTTGAGCGAAAGCGTCGCCCGTGCCGGCTTGCCGGTCGAGAGCTCCTTCGTCCTGCTGTCGCTGTTCTGCGGTCTCGTCTTCGGCTGCGTCTGCGCCGGCGAGGTGCGGCTGCGCGTCGTGCTGCTCAAGGGCTATGGCGGCCGCTTCGGCGCGCTTGCCGCGCTCGGCTCGTGCGCTTTCCTCACGCTCATTCCGATGCTCGGCCCCGCGCGGACGCCGCTGCGCATCGCGGGGCTGCCGGGCTACCACGAGGGCCCCGGCCACGCGCTGCTGATGCTGGCGGCTTGCAGCGTCGGGATGTTCGCGACCCTGTTCGCGCTGAAATGGCCGCGCGTGGCCGATGCGGGACGTGCGTCGCGGGTGTTCGTCTCGGCTGCCGTGGCCTGCTCGGGACTCGTCATCCTGCAGCGGCTCACCGGGGCCGATGCCTGTTTCTCCGATGCGTATTACGCCGGGTGTTTCGTCGGCATGTCGTCGCCGCAGCGCTTGCGCTGGACGATGCAGCCGCTGCTGGCGGCCGTTACGCTGACGATGCTGCTGCTGCTGGCGGCGCCGGTCCTGCCGAGCGTCGGCGGCAGCCTCGGTTTGGCGGCCTTCGTGGCGGTCGCAAGCGTCGACGCCGGGCGTCGCATCATCGACGCCGCCACGCGGTCGCTGAGCCGCCCTGCGCTGATCGGGATCGGCAGGTCTCTTGCCACAGCGGTCGCGATTGCCGCGGTGCTGCTGCCGAATGATCTGCTCCTATGGCAGCACCGCGCGGACCCGCAATCGATTCTGCTGCCGCCGGCCGACGAGGACGAGCTGTCAGGCATTGCGATGGAGGCTGAGGTCCCGGTCGATGAGCCCTTGTCCTTTGCGGAGCCGGCGCCCGAACCGCCGTTCCTGACCCTTCCGCCATCGCTGCCCCACGAGCCGCGTGAGCGTCACGCGGCGCCCCAACCGGTGCGTCAGGCCGATCCCCGTCCGTTGGACACGAGGCGCCGCAAACAGCGCGAGCGCACCAAGGCTGCCACGGCGCCGCGCCACCCCGCTGCTGTCGCGCGCAATCAGTCGCGCGTGTCCCCGCCTACGCCGCGGCCGCCGCGACGGATTCCGCAGGATGGGTCACCGCGGCGACGCTGAGCACGCTCAACAAGGTGCCGTCGGGCGGGCGTGGTGCCGCTGCGGCCGCGCAACATGGCACGGCAGGACGCGTAACCCGTGCCGAGAGGACGCCCGATCCGGTCCACATCAGCGGGGCCGTGACGGCGGACCGTCAGCCTTTTTACGGCGATAACCTGCCATCGCCACAGGTTTGCGCGTGTTTCGCCATGTTTCGACATCATCGTGCACAACGCGGTGCTTAGCGGGTCTCGTCTGGCGGTGGGGGCCGCGGGGGGGACCCGGCCGATCCACAGGGGGGTGGTTCGCCAATGCAGCAGGCCTCTGATTGCACGGCATGGCGACCAGGCCTGCCGGTCGTGTACGAGCCGCGTCCTCGGCCGCGGCGTTTCGATCTCCCGGTCGCACTTCTGGTCTCGTTCGTGGGCGCCGGTCTAGGCTGCCTCGCGACCTTGCAGCTGAGCGCGTTGGGCCTGTCACCCGCGCTGGCCTCGGCGGCAGTGACGGTCGTGCTGTGCGCAGGTCTGGTCATTGCGTCCCCGGACAATCTGGCGGCGACCACCTTTTCGTCTTCGGTCTACGGCGGCAGCTTCAGCGGCATGACGCCGATCGGACAGCTCAGCGACAGTGTCGCGCGCACGGGACTGCCTCACGAGGCGTCGCTCTATCTGCTGTCGATCTTCTGCGGCCTGCTGTTCTGCCTTCTGACGGCTGTCGAGGTGCAGCGGCGCATCGTGCTGTTGCAGGGCTATGGCGGTCGACTGGGCGTGCTGGCAGCGATCGGATCGCTGCTGTTCGTCACGCTCGGGCCATGGCTCGCCGGACACGGCGAATCCCTGCGTCTTGCGCATCTCAATCAGTTCGACCAGGAGTTCGCCGGCGCGCTCGCCATTCTTGCGGCCTGTGTCGCCGGGACGTTCCTGACCATCTTCGTCCAGCGGCTTCCGCAGGTGGCAAGAGCGGGGCGGGCCGACCGCACCTTCGCCTCGGCCACCCTGGCGTTCGCCGGAATGGCGATCATGCAGGCGCTCTGGCCCGACCAGCGCTGCCTCGTCGATGCCTACTATGCCGGGTGCTTTCTCGGCATGTCGTCACCGCAGCGGCTGTCCGGACCGCTGCAGCCGATGGTGGCCGCGCTGACCCTCACATTGGTGCTGGTTCAGGCCTCGACGGTTCTGCCGATGGTCGGCGGCAGCCTCGGTCTTGCGGCGTTCATTGCGGCGGCCGGTGTCGACCTGGTCTGGCGCGCCGCTGCCACGCTGCCGGCCCCGATACGATCCATGAAGGTCGGGCTTGGCCCGAGCATGGCCGCCGCCTTGACGGTCGCGGGGTGTCTGGTGCCGGGCCAGATGTTTCACAAGCTGGTCGACGAGACGACCGGCGTCCTGAGCGAGGCCACTCCGGTCTTGGCTCCGGTTGTTGCCGCCCTGCCTGACGAGCAGGTCGTGGACGCGCCCCCGCCGGAAGCCGCATCGCCTGCGCCGCTCGCTGCTGCGGCCGAACCCGCTCCGCTTCTCGCCATTGCTGCGCAGGCCGAGCCCGTCGCGCCTGACGTCACGTCGCGTGTGGAGGCGCCTGCCGACGCCGCCCTCATGCCGGTCCCGGCACCACGTGCCGAGCCGCCGCGGGCGCAGCGCGCGAGGCGGACCGGCTCGGGGTCTTCGCCTTCGGCCAATCCGGGGCCCTGGGGTATCATCCTGACCGCTGAGCCCGCGCGGGCCGGCACGACCGGTGCGCGATCTGGTCGTGCCAGGACAGCGCCGGTCCGTGTCGTCGACACGGCGCCGGCCGTATCGCAGCCCGCAACGCGCTCGCAGAGCGCGTCGCGGAGGCCGGCGCGGTCGGCCGCGACCGCCTCCAGCGAATGAGCCACGCGGTCAGCCGAACTTGCGCCGGGCGTCGAGCGCAAGTCCGATGCCGACGCTGCCGAGCAGGTCGGTCTCGGCGACGCGTGCTGCCGGAAACAGCGCGAGGATCGCCTCACGCAGCGCCGGCACCATGCTCGAACCGCCGGTGAGGAAGATCGTGTTGATCGCCGTGGCCTCCACCGCGGCATCATCCAGCAGCGTCGTCACGGTGCGGACGACGCGCGCGACGGAATCGGCGATGGCGCGGTCGAAATCGCGGCGCGTGAACTTGATGCGCGCCCACTCGTCCTTCTCCGACAGCACCGAGGTCAGCGACTTCGCCGCGGTGAGCGCGATCTTGGCCTGCTCGACGCCGATCGCCAGCGTATGGCCGCGATGCTCCTCGACCACCTTGATGAAGCGATCGACGAGATCGCGCCGCTCGGCCTCGTAGCGGATCTGGCGCAGCTCGTGAACGACGCCCTTCTTGTAGAGCTGGTTGATGCGGTGCCAGGTGGCGAGCTCGTGATAATAGGCGGTCGGCAGCTCGCGCTTGCCGTCGGCGGTCAGGCTGCCATAGCCGAGATGCGGCATGACGCTCTTCAAGCTCAGCAGCCGGTCGAAATCGGTGCCGCCGATGTGAATGCCGCCATTGGCGAGGATGTCGTCCTCGCGGTCAGCCTTGCCGCGCCGCTCCGGCGAGACGCGCACGATCGAGAAGTCCGAGGTGCCGCCGCCGATGTCGACGATCAGCACCAGCTCCTCGCCGTTGACCTGCTGCTCATAGTCGAGCGCGGCCGCGATCGGCTCGTACTGAAAGGCGATGTGCCGAAAACCCTGCTCGCGGGCGATCGCCTCGAGCGCCGCCTGCGCCTCCGCATCCGCCTTGTCGTCCTTGTCGACGAAGCGCACCGGGCGGCCGAGCACGACCTGGCTGACCTCGTGGCCGAGCCTGGTCTCGATCTGTGTCTTCAGATGCGCGAAGAAGAAGCCGAGGATGCCGGAGAACGGCACCGCCTTCTGCCGGATGTAGGTCTTCTCATGGATCAGCGCGGTGCCGAGAATGCTCTTCAGCGCGCGCATGAAGCGGCCGTCATGGCCGGTCAGATAGCGCTCGATCGCCGCGCGGCCGAACTGCACGCCGTGATCCTCGAAATCGAAGAACATCGCGCTCGGCAAGGTGCGCTGCTCGCCCTCCAGCGGGATGAGCTGCGCGGAGGCGGGATCGCTGAGGCCGACCGTGGTGTTCGAAGTGCCGAAGTCGATGCCGCAATGGGCCGCTGCCATGCTCGTCTCGTTGTCCGTCCGGGGAGGGCGGTCCGCTTAGCCGTTTCGCAGCGCAATGTCATGTGCGAATGTAAGGCATGGTGGGCATGAGAATTCCTCACATGGCGCATGGCTCCTCGGTCGCGCAACGCAATCGGTCATCGGTGACCAGGGCAGTGGCTGCCCTGCTGTCATTTGCAGCCTGTTTCGGGGGAAGCCTGATGACGGCAGTGGCAGTTGCCGCCGACCGTGGTCAAATGGCGCCGTATGATTGTTGGCAGTCCGAGACGACCGTCAAGGGCTGTGCGGTGCCGGCCGAGAACGGGCAGCTCCGTCTCACGCCTTCATTCCGAGCGAGCCTGCGATTTGGTCCGGACGGATTGGCGCCGGTCCTTGTGCTCGGAAGGACGAAGGGCGAAACAGTCCGTTGGCTTTACGTCCGTCGCGATGGCGCGATGGCGGCGGTGATGGCCTACGACAATGGCGCCGAAGAGTTCACCAATGGCCGCGCCCGTTCGCCGGTGGGAGCGAAGATCGGATACATCGATCCGTCGTTGCGGCTCGTGATCCCGGCAATCTACGACGGCGCCTATCCGTTCGAAAACGGAGTCGCGGTGGTCTGCCTCGGCTGCTCGCTCGTATCGAAAGGTGAGCATAGCTGGTTCGAGGGCGGAACCTGGGGATGCATCAATCCGGATGGGAGAACGGTTGCTCCATTCAGGGTCGGTGAGCAGAAGGTTTTTTCCGAGATCTGCCGGCCGTGATGGCTGTTGTGACAAGCGATGCTCGCAGTTAGTCACTCCGTCATGCCCGGGCCTGTCCCGGGCATCCACGTGGTTCTCAGGATGCCGAACGACGTGGATGGCCGGGACAAGCCCGGCCATGACGACGTTGAGACACGCGGGCGCCAAAAGTCGGGGCGTGACATGCGACCGACCAACCCGCTCGCGAGCGGGTTGGTTTTCGCGGGGCGCGGGTCTAGCGGCGAGGAAAGTTTCATTCCCCCGCCGCACCTCGCTCACCCCGCCGGCCTGAACGCCGGGCCCTCGAAGCGCAGGCCGGGGGCGCCGCGTTCGACGCCATCATGCGCGGCCTGCACCAGGCGGGCCTCACCCGCCTCGGCGACGCGCGCGCGGCCGTCGAGCAGCGCGGCGAGGCGCGCGAGCGCCAGCGCCTTGTTGCGGTGCTGGGAGCGGCCGTCGCGGGCGATGGCGGCGAGGCCGCTCGGCAAATGGACGGCGCGCACCGCGCTCTCGGTCGTGTTCTGGTGCTGGCCGCCGGGACCGCCGGCGCGGAAGCTCTCGAACCTGACGTCGCCGGTCGCCAGCGCCGGGATCTGCGCGGGCAGCGGCAGGTCGACGACGCCGACGAACCAGTTCTTGCGCCCGTGATGCGGTCGCAGCGGACTGCGGCACACCCAGAGCAGCGAGCCCCGCGTCCAGCGTTGCGCGAGCGCGTCGGCGCTCGGCCCGTCCAGCACGGCGATCGCGCTGGCCGGTCCGTGTCGATCCGTGTCGCCTGGCGCGATCGCGCAGTCGCAATCCGCCGCCTCGGCTTCGGTCGACAGCCGCGCGAGCGCATGGGCGACCGCGATCCGGCATTCCGCCGGACCGCGTCCCGATGTGAGGAGCAGCCGTCTCATCGGCGGTCCTCCTTCGGCCGCCGCTCGGTGGCGATCTTCTTCACCGTCACCAGCGGCCGGAAGGAGGCGACGACGCGCGCGAGTCCGAACGCTTCGAGATCGGCGATCACGCCGGCGATCGGCTTGTAGGCCTCCGGCGCCTCCTCGGCGAGCAGCGCGCGATCCTCGCAGATCACGTGGCCGCCGAACGGATTGCGCGCCAGCCGCTCGCGATCCGATCGGGTGGCGCCGACCCGGCCGATCATCGACGAGCGGTCGAACTTGCGCCCGGCGCCATGCGCGATCGACCACAGCGCTTCCCGAGGCGCCGTCGCGAGCGGCGCGACCAGGTAGGACAGCGCGCCGCGCGAGCCCGGCACGACGACGAGCCCCTGGTCGGATGGCGCCGCCCCCTTCCGGTGCAGCACGCCCTCGCGGCGATGGACCACGCAATTGTGCGAGCATTCGCAGACGGTATCGGCCTCGCAGCGCAACGCCGAGGCCGCACGCCGCGCAATGAGGCCGCGGTTGAGCCGGGCCCAGCGCAACGCATGGTGATGCGCCGCGAGATAGGCCTGGCCGTCCGCGCTGTCAGGCGCGAGCGGCTTCAAGCCATCAGTGACGTGCCGTTCGAGCAGCGCATGGCCAAGGCCGCGCGAGCCCGAATGCACCAGCAGAAAGGCGCGATCGCGATCGATGCCGCAGGTCGCATCGAACACCTGCTCGACCGCCTGCAACTCGCAGAAGTGATTGCCGCCGCCGATCGTACCGAGCGAGGCATCGAAGTCGGACGGCGCCAGCTCATGGCTTGCGAGCTCGCTTTCGATGTCGCCGTCATGGGGCTTGGCGATGTCGCGCAGCCGGTCGGCCGCCTTGTCGACGCGAATGCGGCGCGAGGCGAGATCGAGTGCGAACAAGGCCATGCCGCAGCCCGCGTCGGAGCCGACGAAGGCCGGGTGGATATGGTCGGCGAGGATGGCGCAGCCGACCGGACCGAACTTGCCGGGATGCAGGTCCGGCAGGCCGGCGACCGCGCGCACGCCAGGGATGTCAGCCACCGTTTCGAGCTGGCGCACGGCGGCGCCCTCGATCCAGGAGCTGGACGAGTAAAAGCCGTGGACCGGCGCACGGCCGTCCACGCGATGGGAATTGCCCATGTGGGTACCTTGGAGAGATCAGGAGATATGGCAGGGGACTAACAGCGCGCGCGAACGCACGCGTGCCTGGCCACACCTCGCCTCACGCGAGGATCAGGCCCGGCGGCTCCTGGCGGAGCAACGGATGATCGCAGTCATCGCTCTCTCCTCGTTCGGCGGAGCTGAATGCTCGACGCCGGCGGCGTACTAATCACATCACGATCGCATTGGCAATGTGCGGAATTCAATCGCTATCGCGCTGTGACGCCCAGGACACGGATGCCTCATTTGATCCGGGTCGCTCGCAATGACGTGGTGAAGTCGCGCGGCGACAACGGCGCATCTGCCCGCGGCCGGCAAGGCCACGCGCATCCCGCAATCAGAACAGCGAAAGGAAATCGCCGACGAAGTAGATGATCGCCATCACGATCAGAACGCCCATCAGCACGAAGGAGAGCTGCACGGCGATCGCGCAGCCGCCCAACGTCGTCGCCATCGCCGCGATGTGACGCTCCTCGCGACGGAGCTGGCCGATCACGCCGAGGATGATCGCGAGCAGGCCGAACGACACCGCGGCCAAGGGCAGTTGCTGGTGCAGCCGGTCGGTCCACGATCTCTCGCGCGCCGGCGCCTGGTCGTCGACGCCCTTGATGTGCGCCACCAGCCGGTCCTTGACGCGGTGTCCGACGTCGACGATGACCTTGTCGATGGGCGGCGGCGGATCGATCATCGGCAGCACCCAGTGCGGCAGGATCGCTGCAACGAGAGCGAGCAGCCCCACCAGGCTGCCGATCGAGCCGAGGCGGCGTGAACGCGCGATCGTCTCCGTCATTGCCGTCCGTCTCCCAGGCCGCCATATGCGCAACCCGGCGACGCCGTCGCGACGGGAGCCACACCTGCTGGACCAAATGCCGGATCATCTGTCGGCCGTCGGCGAGATGTGGTTCAAATCGCCTCGCCCAAGGGGGGCGATCGATCAGCACAGCTCGGGCGCTGTGTGCCGCGAGAGCGCAAAGGCATCTGGATCGGCGCTTCGCGATGAAGCGCTGGGCGGCCGAATGCCGCAGCCGCCGGGAGTGGGGCGCATACTCCGATTGACCGGGATCAAGAGCGCTCGCGTTCGGTCATCTAAGCCCCTACAACCTCTGTTGCCGTCGTGACGAAGAATGGACCTCGTGGTGCCGCAAACTGAAATCGTGCCTACGCCCGGCTTGCGGCGGCGGCTCGGGCTTGCCTTGCTCGTCCTCTACGGCACCGGCGTGACCGTCGGGGCCGGGATCTACGTCCTGATCGGCGCGGTCGCGGGGCATGCCGGCAGCTATTCGTCCTGGGCGTTCGCGCTGGCGGCGTTCGTGATGGCGTTCACCGCCGCCTCCTACGCCGAGCTCGCGACGCGCTATCCCGTCAGTGCCGGCGAGGCCGCCTATGTGAGGGCGGCGTTCAAGTCACGGCTGCTGTCCACTGCGACAGGCTCGCTGCGGCTCGCCACCGGCATCATCGCCGCCGCCGCGGTGACGCTGGGCGGCGCCGGCTACATCCGGCAGCTCATTGATCTGCCGACGCCGGTGATCGCAATGGCGATCGTGATCGTGCTCGGCGTGGTCGCGTCCTGGGGCATCCTGGAATCGGTGATGCTGGCCGGCCTGCTGACCTTGATCGAGACCGGCGGACTGGTGTGGATCGTCGTCTCGGCCGTCTCGTCCGGCGTCGCGTTCGCTCCGAATTTGCTAACGCCGCCGCCGCTCGAGCTCGGCGTTCTCTCCGGCATCACCTTTGCGGGCCTGCTCGCGTTCTTCGCCTTCGTCGGCTTCGAGGACCTCGCCAATGTCGTCGAGGAAGCCAAGGACCCGCAGCGGAACATTCCACGCGCGATGGCGCTCACCTTGCTGATCACCTCGGTGCTCTATGTCCTGATCGCGGCGATTGCGGTCAGCGCCGTCCCGCCAAGCGTGCTGGCGGCCTCGCCGGCGCCGCTCAGCCTGGTGTTCAATGCGGTGGCGGGCATCAGTCCTGCGACCTTCACGGCGATCGCGATCGTGTCGACGCTCAACACGGTGCTCGCGCAAATGACGATGACGGCCCGCGTCGTCTACGGCATGGCGGAGCAGGGCGACCTGCCGCGCATCGCCGGCTGCGTCGATCCGCGCACCGGCACGCCGCTGATCGCGACCGGCCTCGTGGTGCTGGCCGTGATCCTGCTCGCTCTGGCCTTTCCGCTCGAGCGTCTGGCGGAAGGGACCTCGCTCGCGACGCTGACGATCTTCGCCATCGTCAATCTGTGCCTGCTGCGGATTCGCGTCATGCACCTCGGCTCCGATCGCGCCCTCGTGCGCGTGCCGCTCTGGGTCCCCGTGCTCGGCCTCGTTACCTGCCTGCTGATGATCATCAGCGCCTTCGTGGCGCCGTGAGCGGGAAGGGCCCTTCAGGACCATGCCGATGCCGGAGCTCATGAGCGTCCATCCCGAGATCGTCGCGATCGGCGTCGCGCTCGGCATCGGACTGCTGATCGGGCTCGAGCGCGAGCGCCGCAAGGGCGAGGGACCGGGGCGTTCGGCGGCGGGCCTGCGTACCTTCGCCGCGGCCTCGCTTGCGGGGGCGATCGGCATGCTGACCGGCGGCAAGCTGCTGCTGGCAGTCGTCGCGGCCGGCATCATGGTTCTGACCGCGATCGCCTATCTGCGCGCGCGCAGCGACGATCCCGGACTGACGTCGGAGACGGCGCTGATCCTCACCGTGCTGCTCGGCGGCCTCGCCGTGGAGCGTCCGGCCCTGGCCGCGGGTGTCGCCGTCGTGCTGGCCGTGCTGCTCGCGGCGCGGCCGGCGCTTCACGGCTTCGTCCGCTCGGTGCTCAGCGAGAGCGAGCTCAAGGACGGGCTGATCTTCGCGGCGGCGACGTTCGTCGTGCTGCCGCTGCTGCCCGATCAGCCGATCGGTCCTTTTGGTGCACTGAACCTGCGCGGCGTCTGGATGCTCGTCGTGCTGATGATGGCGATTGGCGCGGCCGGGCATGTCGCGATGCGGCTGCTCGGCGCGCGCGGCGGGCTGGCGGTCTCCGGCTTCGCCTCGGGCTTCGTCTCCAGCACGGCCACGATCGGCGCGATGGGCGCGCGCGCACGCAAGGCGCCGGAGCTGAGCGGGGCCGCAGCCGCCGGCGCGACGCTGTCCACCGTCGCCACGATCGTTCAGCTCGCGGCGGTGCTGGCGGCAACCAGCCTGCCGGCGCTGCATGCGCTGCTCGTTCCGCTGCTATGCGCCGGCGCCGCCGCCGTGATCTACGGCGCGATCTTCACGATCTCCGGATTGCGATCGAGCGGTGCGGCGGACCTGCCTCCCGGACATGCCTTCAGCCTGCCGGGCGCCCTGTTGCTGGCGCTGACGATCTCGGCGGTGCTGGTGCTGTCAGCGGGCCTTCGCGAGGCGTTCGGCGAGACCGGCCTGGTGGTAAGCGCTGGGGTCGCCGGTCTCGTCGATACGCACGCGCCCGCGGTGGCCGCGGCCACGCTCGTGGCGTCCGGCAAGATCGGCGCAGCTGATGCAGTGGTTCCGATCCTGGCAGCGCTGTCGGCCAACACGATCAGCAAGATCGTGGTGGCCTGGACCAGCGGCGGCTCGTCCTTTGCGCTGCGGCTGATCCCCGGCCTGATCCTCGTCATCGCCGCTGCATGGGCCGGCGCCTTGATGCCGAGCCTTGCTCATGTGCTGCAGCCATGACGGCGCACTCACGCGCTGCGCGGCAGCGGCTCGATCGCGGCGGTCGCGCTGCGGTGCCGGACCAGCCAGGCGATGGCATCGTCCTCCTTCATCGGCTTGCCGTACAGCCAGCCCTGGCCGTAGGAGCAGCCGAGCATGCGCAGGCACTGCGCGTCCTCCTCGCGCTCGACGCCCTCGGCGATGATGCGGTGGCCGAGCGGCAACGCCACCGCGGTGATCGCGGCGACGAGCTGCTGGTCGCGGCGATTGCCGGCGATGCCGTCGATGAAGGAGCGGTCGATCTTGACGGTGTCGATCTCGACCGCCATCAGGTTGGCGATCGAGGAATGGCCGACGCCGAAATCGTCGATGGCGAGCGCAAAGCCGTGCTGGTCGATCAGCTTGAGCTCGTCGGCGCAGCGCTTGGGATCGAACATCGCCTCCTCGGTGACCTCGATCTCGATCCGCTTGGGATCGACGCCGTAGCGTTCGGTGACCAGCTTGAGCGTCTGCGCCGGAGAATGGATCGGAAACTCGCGCGGCGAGACGTTGACCGACACCTTGATGCCGTGCGCCTTCTTGCGGTCAAGCGCGCGCAGGAACGCGCAGGCGCGCTCGCCGACGAACTCCGTGAGCTGTCCGGACAGGCGCAACCGGATCGCGGCCGAGACGATGTCCGGCGGCGGGATCATCCCGGCGCAAGGATGCTTCCAGCGCAGCAGCGCCTCGAAGCCGATGACCTCGCGGCTGGCCATCGCGACCTGCGGCTGGAATTCGACATGCAGCTCGCGCCGCGCCAGCGCGGTCGCCAGCTCGACATCGAGCCGCCGCTGCATGGTCAGCGCCGATTGCATGTTGTCGTCGAAGACGCGCATGCAGGCGCGGCCGTCATCCTTGGCGCGGTACAGCGCGGCGTCGGCGCGCGCGGAGAGCTCCTCGATGTCGATGGCGCCGCTGGGATGCGCGGCGATGCCGATCGAGCAGCTGACGCTCAGGGGCTGGCCTGCGATCAGGACCGGGCGCAGCAGCGCCGCGATCAGCCGCTCGCCAAGCGCGATCGCGCGGCTGCCGGCCTCTGCTCCCTGCAGCACCACGATGAATTCGTCGCCGCCCAGCCGCACCGGCAGATCGTCGTCGCTGCAGGCCGACCGCAGCAGCGCCGCGACGGTCTGCAGCACGCGGTCGCCGGCGTCGTGACCGCGGGTGTCGTTGATGGTCTTGAAGTTGTCGACGTCGAACAGCAGGAACGCCACGCCCCGGCCCGCCGCGCAGGCGTGGCCTGCGACGCTGCGGAAATGGCTGCGGTTGGCGAGGCCGGTCAGCGAGTCCGTCCGCACCAGCCGCTCGAGCGTCTGGTTGGCGACGGCGACGGACTCTGCGAGCTCCGTCGCCGCGATGGTCGTACGCTGGCCGGCGATGAAGTTGCGCTCGCCGAGCCGGGCGGCGCGAAACAGCATCACCGTCAGGAAGGCGATGTCGGCGGCGACGATGGAGCCGACATCGCCGCCGGACAGCAGCATCCGCAGGATCGTGGCCGCCATCAGCGGGGCGCCGAACGCGATGGCCATCGGCGAATAGGCGAGGCTCTGGATGATCGCGCCGGTGGTGGCGCCGGCCATGATGAAGACGATGTCGTTGACGTTGTGGGCCTGGGTGAAGACCGGCAGGCCGAGCGGGACGACCGACCACAGCGATCCGCTGGCCAGCGCCATGACCGTCAGCGCGCGCAGCACGCGCGCCGGATCGCGCTCGATCTGTCCCGACGATTTCAACCGCGAGACCCACGCGGCGCGCAGCACGGCGAAGACGGTCGCGGCAGCCAGCCACCACAGGATCGGCGTGCTGCCCTCCCGCAGATAGATCAGCAGCGCCAGCGAAATCGCGATGGCGACGTTGGCGAACAGCGTCAGCGCGACGTTCTGCAGCGAGCTCGCTGCCTGGGCCTTCGCCAGCGCCGCCGCCTGGGGGTCGGTGGAAGCGGTCTGCATGCGAAGCGGATGGCCCTGCGGATGGATGACATGGGGACGAGCCAGCCCTGTCGGCGGCCCAGGCGGCGGCGCACGAGCATGCTGAACGGGGACCTAAGGCCGGGTTAATCGGACGGATAATACTGCTTACGGTTGACCGCCCGAGCACCGCAACGAAGACGGCGGGACGCTCGCCGGCGGCCGGCGCAACCGGTCGGCATGGCGGCCGAGGCGCCATCCGACTGCAACGACCAGGACGATGCAGCCCGCTACGGATCGAGCTCGGTGTCCCAATAGAGATAGTCGAGCCAGCTGTCGTGCAAATAGTTCGGCGGGAACAGCCGGCCGTTGCGATGGAGCTGGTGGACGGTCGGCGCGTAGGGCGCCTGCTTGGGGAACATCTTGGCCTGCTGCGGCGTCAGATTGCCCTTCTTCAGATTGCAGGGCGAGCAGGCGGCGACGACGTTTTCCCAGGTGGTCTGGCCACCCTTGCTGCGGGGGATGACGTGGTCGAAGGTCAGGTCGTCGCCGGAGTGGCAGTACTGGCAGGCGAAGCGGTCGCGGAGGAAGACGTTGAAGCGGGTGAAGGCCGGATGGGTCGTCGGCTTCACGAAGGATTTCAGCGAGACCACACTAGGCAGCTGGATCTCGAACGATGGACTTCGGATCGCTCTGTCGTAGTACTCGACAATATTGACGCGATCGAGGAACACCGCCTTGATCGCGTCTTGCCACGACCAGAGAGACAGCGGGTAGTAACTCAGCGGCCGGAAGTCCGCGTTCAGCACCAACACCGGCCAACCGCCTTGCGAGACATGTGCGTTCAAGTAACGCTCCTGCCCTCCATAACGGCTGCGAAGCAGCATGCCCCGACATACTACATGCAGCGTGACGGGATTGTGAAGCCCCAAGAATGGCTTGACATGGCTTCTCCCCGCCTTCGCGCATCGGGTCAAAGGGCGTCGGAAGCGTGGCGGTGTCGCGTTCTGCCGCAGTGCAACTCACTTGCAGAAGGGGACCGGTCCGAGGGGCCTATTGGGCCGGTCTCAGGCCGGCACACGCTCCAGCTTCTGCAGGCAGCGGTGGGTTCTGACCTCGTCAGGCATCGGCCGGTCCGGGAAGCTCGTGCTCCAGTTGGTGACGCCGACCTCGCCGACATAGATGTCGCCGCGGCTGTCGATGGCGAGGCCATGCGGCGCCAGAAAACGCCCTGCTTCCAGGCCAGGACCGTGTTCGCCGCCGAGCCGCGCCAGCCGCCGGCCGCCGGAATCCGTGATGGTGAGGCGCGGTCCGAGATTGGGAACGTTGAGATTGACCGGCAGGCCCGGGCCGAGCTCGCCGATGATGAAGGTCTTGCGCTTGTCGCCGCAGGCGCACAGCGCGCAGGGCCGGTGCAGGTTGTTCCACTGCGTCTCGTAGCGGCCGTCGCCATCGAAGATCTGGATGCGGTGGTTCTCACGGTCGGCGACGTACACGAAGCCGTCGGCATCGGTCGCGATGTTGTGAACGATGTTGAACTGGCCGGGGTCCGAGCCCGGCTCGCCCCAGCTTCTGATCAGCTTGCCGTCCGGCGTGTATTTGTGGACCCGCGCATTGCCATAGCCGTCCGACACGTAGATCTCGCCGGACGGCGACAGCGCGGTGTGGGTGCAGCGGTTGAACGGCTCGCCGCTCATGAACGGGCTTGGGCGCTCCGGCAGGCCGATCGTCAGCAGCACCTTGCCGTCGGGCGTGCATTTGCGCACGGTATGGTCGCCGTCATCGGTGCAGTAGAGATTGTCGTCGGCATCGATCGACAGGCCATGGGCGCGGCTGAACAGGCCTTCGCCCCAGCTGCGCAGAAAATTGCCGTCGCGATCGAACACGATCATCGGATGGACGCCGCGGTTGAAGGCGTAGACGCGATCCTTGCTGTCGACGGCGACCGAGGCGACGTCGGTCAGCGCAAACCCCTCGGGCAGCTTCGCCCAGCCCTTGATGACGCGATAGGTGTAGTCGCCGGTGCCGAGGGTCGCGGACATGCCATGGTCTCCGTGTTCCAATCGGGCCATTCAGCCCGATACGCCGGCCGGCAGCAAGCCCTCCTCGATGGCCTTGATCTGCAGCGCGAGGTATTTGGAGTTGATGCGGCACTGCGCGAGGCTGCCGGCGATGAAGTACAGCCCGGGCTGCGGCGTGCGCGTGTACATGTTGCGCAGCTCCTGTCCGTCGCCGAAGCCCCAGATCGGCCCGATCAGGTCGGCGGTGGAGTCGCCGAACAGCCGGCGCACCAGCACCTCCTGCGGCTTGTAGCCGGTGGCGAGCACGATCAGGTCGGCCGCCAGTCTGCGTCCATCCGTCAGCTCGGCACCTTCGGGGCCAAAGCGTGCGATCGCATCGAACTGGATGAGCTGGACCGCGCCGCTGACGAGCAGGTCGGAGCAGCCGACGTTGAAGTAATAGCCGCCGCCGCGGGTGAGATATTTGAACTGCCAGCCGGTGCCGTCCTCGCCGAAATCGAGCTTGAAGCCGATCCGCGCGAGGCCGTCGAGCAGCGCGTGGTCGAGCTGCTTCGACTGTTCCGTCAGCATCTGGTGGCTGCGCCGGCCCAGCGCCAGCGGCATCGACGCCGCGATCAGGTCGTTGTCCTCGAGCGTGCCGTCATTGTAGGCGGCATAAGCGAGCTGCGCCGAAGGCTCGATGTTCGTGACCAGCGTCGGCGCCCGCTGCACCATGGTGACCTCGGCGCCGCTGGCATGAAGGTCCTGCGCGATGTCGTGGCCGGAATTGCCGGTGCCGATCACCAGCGCCCGCTTGCCCCGCCAGGCCTCGCCATCGCCATACTGGCTGGAATGCAGCACCGTGCCGGTGTAGTCGGCGAGGCCCGGCAGCCCCGGCCGGTTGGGAATGCCGCTGACGCCGGTCGCCATGACGATATGGCGCGGCCGCATCGTACGCTCGCTGCCGTCGGCGCGGCGCAGCGTCACGGTCCAGCGCTCCGCCGCCTCGTCATAGGTGCTGCCTTCGAACTCGGTCTCGGTCCAGACGTTCAGCTCCAGCGCTTCGGCATAGGCCTCGAACCAGTTGGCGAGCTTGTCCTTGGGGATGTAGACCGGCCAGCCCGGCGGAAACGGCATGTAGGGCATGTGATTGACCTGCACCTGGTTGTGCAGGGTCAGCGCGTGATAGCGCTTGCGCCAGTTGTCGCCGATCCGGGTCTCGCGATCGACCACCAGCGTGTCGATCTGCAGCATGGTCAGCCGCGCGGCGATGGCGAGCCCCGCCTGGCCGGCGCCGATCACCAGCACGGCGGGATCGCGATCGGCATAGGCGCGCGCGGCCTCGCGCTGGTCGAGCCAGTTCGGCCCGCGGAAGTCGCGCGAATAGGACTGGCCGCGCGGCCGGCGGGCGCCGATCGGTTCCTCGAAGCCTTTGAGTTCGTCCAGCGCTGTCAGCAACGTCCAGGCCTTCAGCCGCTGGCCATCGGCGGCATCCGGGATCAGCCTGGCGATGCCGAAGCCGCGGCCCTGGATGGTTTCGAACTGAAAGAACGCCTCGATGCTGTCGGCGCCGGCGCGCCTGATGTGGCGCGGGGCGGCGCGTCCCGGTGCGATGGCGAAGGCACGCGGCGCGGCCGCGCGCGCATCCGCCGGCAACTCGTGCAGGATCGCCTCGCGCCCGTTGAGCGTCTTGATGCGCCAGCTCAGCGCCAGCACGTCGCGCCAGTAGCTGTCGGCCTGGAACAGGCTTGCGAGATCGCCGGCGTCGGGCGCTGCGAGCGCCTGTGCGAACGCGGCAAGCCAGCCCTCGACAGCAGCCGTGAGGTCGTGCGTCCGGTCGAGCATGCGTATCCTCCCGGCCGTCATGTTCGTGCGGCCTCGTCGTTTGCCGCAGAGCGTAACCCGGGACCGACGCGGACGGATAGGGGTCTATCCGACGACGCCCTCGCGCTGCTTGATCACGCGGTAATAGCTCCACCACAGATGCGCCGCCGCGCCGCGCAGCGGCCGCCAGCCTTCCGCGAGTGGCATCATCTGCTTCGCGGTCGGCCGGGTGGCCAGGCCAAGCCCGACCTTCACCGCCTCCTGCACGGCGAGGTCGCCCGCCGGCCAAGCATCGCCATGGCCGAGACAGAACAGCAGATAGACGTCCGCGGTCCACGGGCCGATGCCGGGCAGGGCGGTCAGCGTCGCGTGCGCCACGTCGGCGTCCTCATTGGCGAGCACGTCGAGGTTCAGCCGCCCGGCGCCGAGCTCGCGCGCGATGTGCTTGAGTGTCTTGATCTTGGCGGCGGACAGCCCGAGCCGCCCCAGCCGGTCGGCCCGGGCGCGGCGGATCGCGTCCGCGTCGAACGGATCGAACGCCGCCTGCAGCCGGCCCCAGATCGCCGCCGCGCTGGCGGTGGACAGCTGCTGGCCGCAGACGATGTGGGCGATTCCGGCAAAGCCCGGCTCCCGTCGCCGCAACGCCGGCATGCCGGTGGCTGCGAGGATCGGCACGAGTCGCGTGTCCTGTCTGACGAGATCGCCGATCGCATCCTCCAGAACGGTCTGGCTGTCGAGATGGAGGGTCACGTCTCGGCACCCCAAGTTGCGCGATGTCTCGCCGGGTGGACGCCACGGAGAGCCGGGGCTAAGGCAGCATCAGTCAAGGTTGGAACTCTCATGAACTTGCGTCACATCCCCTCCGACATGGACCGCGACAAGGTGGCCGGGGTCGACGCCCTGCTCGATCGCGTCGTTCGCGAGCACGGCATGTTTCTGCCTCTCGCCGTCGAAAGCGGCAGCCGCGCCTGGGGTTTCGCCTCGCCCGACAGCGACTATGATTGCCGGTTCGTCTATGTGCGGCGCGCGGCGGATCATATCAAGCCATGGCCGGTCCGCGACGTCATCGAGTTTCCGCTGCAGGATGATTTCGATGCCAATGGCTGGGATCTCGCCAAGGCGCTGCGCCTGCTGCTGAAGGGCAATGCCGTCATCATCGAGTGGCTGCGCTCGCCGGTGGTGTATCGCGGCATGGCGTGGTTTCGGGACGACTTCCTCGCCTTTGCGAGACGCGCCGCGAAGCGTGACGCGATTGCGCGGCACTATCTGCATCTCGGTGAGCGGCAGCGCCGGGTGTATTTCGGCGATGGCACCAGCGTCGCACAGAAGAAGATCTTCTATGCGTTGCGGCCAGCCGCGACGCTGCGCTGGCTCCGCCTGAATCCGACCGAAGCGGTGGCGCCGATGCATTTCCCGACCTTGATGGCGGAGTGCGATCCGCCGGCCGCATTGGGCGCGGAGGTCGCGGATCTCATGCGCCGCAAGGCGTTGACTCACGAGCTGGGCAGCGCGGCGCTGCCGATGGCCGTCGCCGACTTCATCGATGCCGAGTTCGAGCTCGCGCGCTCGGCCTTCGGCGACGGTCGGGGAAGCACGGCCGAGATGATGCAGGAAGCGGAGCAATTCTACCGGACCGTGGTCGAGCGTCTGGAAGCCGAAGCTCAGGGAAGCGGAACGGAGCGATCTGTTTCGTCGATCTCGCCATGATGCCACCCGTTTTCCGATTTGCCCCCAGTCCGAACGGCTATCTCCATCTCGGCCATGCCTATTCGGCGCTGCTGAATGTCCGGCGCGCCCAGGAGAGCGGCGGCCGCTTCCTGCTGCGCATCGAGGATATCGACCCGACCCGCTGCCGGCCGGACTACGAGCAGGCGATCACCGAGGACCTTGCCTGGCTCGGCATCACCTGGGAGCTGCCGGTGCGGCGGCAGTCGGAGCATCTCGCCGAGTATGGCGCTGCGCTGGCGCGGCTGCAGGCGATGGGACTGGTGTATCCGAGCTTCGAGAGCCGCGCCGAGATCGCGCGGCTGGTGGCGCAGCGGGATGCCGATGGCGGCTGGCCGCGCGATCCCGACGGCGCGCCGCTCTATCCCGGCGCGGCGAAGGCCGTGCCTGCAGCGCGTCGTGGGGAGCTGATGAGCAGCGGCGCGCCCTATGCCTTGCGCCTCGATATGGACGCGGCGGTCGCGCGCGCTGGGCGGCTGGACTGGGACGAGGCCGGCTGCGGGCCCGACGGCGAGGCCGGGACGATCGAAGCCAGGCCGGCGGCCTGGGGCGACGTCATCCTCGCCCGCAAGGACACGCCCACCAGCTACCACCTCTCGGTGGTGGTCGACGACGCGCTGCAGGGCGTGACCGAGGTGGTGCGCGGGCAGGATCTGTTTCATGCGACCAGCGTGCACCGACTGTTGCAGGTCTTGCTCGGGCTGCCGGCGCCAGCCTACCGGCACCACCAACTGATTCGCGACGACGAGGGTCACAAGCTGTCCAAGTCCACTCTGGCGACCGGATTGCGCACATTGCGCGCCGAAGGCGTCTCGCCGGCGGAAATCCGACACAGGATCGGCTTGGTGTAGCCGCGTCTCGGCGCAAGTCCCGCTGTCTGCGCATGTTTCCGGCGGGGACAACCTCCGGGGCATCGTGACACCCGGAAACGACCGTGCCATGCTGCCCGATAGCGCGGGTTAATCGGGAGCTTCAATCGAAAGCGGCACGACCAGACATGACAAGAGAAGTGCCCCTTCGTTTTGCGGAGTTCATGTCACAGGGGCCATGATGAAGCGCGTTCGGAACACGAGTACGGGGCGTCGGGCCCGCCCGGCCAAGCCGGCTGCCAAGCGCGCCGGTACAAGTAAGGCGCCTGCTGCAAAGGCGGTCTCGAAAGCATCGCGCCAGACGGCGAAGGCTGCGGCGCCGGTCAAGGAGCGCGCGAAGGCGCGGCCGCTGAAAAAGCACGTTCCTCAGGTCACGGCGATGGCAGGGGGGCAGCGGAGCGCGGCCAAGGCCAAACATCGAAAGCCGGAGGCAGCAAAGCTCGCTCCCGCAATGGCGCCGGGCCCGGGCGTGGTCGAGGCGGCGCTCGCGGTGTTCGCCCACGAGGTCCGCACCCCTCTGACCGGAATTCTCGCGATCAGCGATCTGCTCGCCACCTCCGAGCTCGGCGAGCGCGAGCGGCGCTGGGTGGACACGATCAAGGCCGGCGCGGAGCATCTCTCGAGCCTGGCGACGCTGTTCGTCGATGCCGCCAAGGACGAGACCACCGGGGCGCTGCTGCGGGAGGATCTGTTCGATCTGCGCGTGCTGGCGCGGGCCGCGGGGGACTCGCTGGCGGGCCGGGCCGCGGCCAAGGGGCTGGAGGCCAAGGTCGAGGTCTCCGACGCCTTGCCAGGGCTCGTCGTCGGCGATCCCGTGCGCCTGCGCGCCGCGCTCGAGAACCTGATCGACAATGCGGTGAAGTTCACCGAGCAGGGCGGGGTGGCGCTGGGGATCGCGCTGGCCGGCAAGGCAGGGCGGGGCAAGGCGTCGCGGAGCCCGGCCAAGGGCAGGGTCGCCGTGGCCTTCCATATCTCGGATTCCGGCATCGGCCTGACTCTGCAGGAGATCAAGCGGCTGTTCCGGCCATTCAGCCAGGCCAATGTCTCGATCGCCTCGCGGTTCGGCGGCGCCGGGCTTGGCCTGTCCTCGGTGCGGCAGCTGGCGCGCGCCATGGGAGGCGACGTCGCGGTGGAGCCGCACGAGGGCGGCGGCACGACCTTCACGCTGACGGTGACGCTGACAGTCGCGGCGACGCCGCGGGCCACGGCGGCCGGCGGCGAGGACGGCGTCACCCTGGCGCCGACGCGGCCGCTGCGCATCCTCGGCGTCGAGGACAATCCGTTCGGCCGCGTCGTGCTCAACACCATCCTGAACGAGCTCGGCCATCAGGCCGAGTTCATCGGCCGCGGCGAGGCCGCGCCCGAACGCATCGCGTCCGGCCACTACGACGCCGTGCTGATGGACATGGTGCTGCCGGGCATCAACGGCATCGAGGCGATCGCGCAGATCCGCGCCCTCGACGCGCCGCATGGCGACATCCCGATCATCGGGGTGTCCGGGCGCGGCGAGGACGAGACGGCATCGCGCGCCGCCGGCGCGGACGCGTTCCTGCTCAAGCCCGTTTCGCCGCGGGCTCTAGCGACTGCGCTTCTTGCAGCGACACACCGCGCGGGAGCCGCGACTTGATGATCGACGCGTTCAACTCGCCGCCATACACGAAGATCGCGGCGATGAAATACAGGAACACCAGCGCGATGATCACCGAGGCGAGCCCCGCATACATCGTAACGTAGTTGTTGGCGAAACGCGCCAGATACTGGCCGAACACGATGCCCGACACCAGCGAGGCGACGAAAGTGAAGACGATGCCGGGCATGATCTGCATGAAGCTGCGGCGGCCCGCCGGCAGCCAGGCGTGCAGGATGAACAGCGCGACGATCAGCGCGCTGATGGTGATGCCGTAGCGCGTCAGGTTGACGAAGCTCTCATTGGCCTCGACCGCCAGCGGCAAGTAGCGTCGGGCGGTCGCCAGCATCAGCGGGCCGAGCACGATCAGGAACGACATCGCGAGTGCCGTCACGGCGGCGACCAGCGTGTAGCCGATCGATTCCAGCCGCAGCCAGTACCAGCGGCGCTGCTCGATCACCCCATAGGCGCGGTTCAGCGCGACCCGCAGCGCCTCGACGCCGTTCGAGGCGAAGTAGACCGCGAGCACGGCGCCGATGGTCAGCGCATCGGTCCGGGTCGTGGTCAGGACATCGTGGATCTCGCCGGTCAACGCGTCCGCCACCTGCGCCGGCCAGGTCTCGAGGATCAGGGTGGCGGCCTGGTCGGCGAGGTCCTTGGAGCCGAGGAAGCCCGCCAGCGAGGTCAGGACGATCAGGAAAGGAAACAGCGCCATCAGGGTCGAGAGCGCGATATGGCTCGCGATCGCCCAGCCGTCATCGGCGAGGAACGTGTAGAACGCATCCATGACGACGTGGAAGATGTAGCGAAGCGCCTTCACCTGTCCCTGCACTCCGCAACATTCTTGGGTTCATACCATCCAATAATACGGTCCCGAAAGCCAGCGGTTGCAGGGCCGGATGCGGCGATCCGGCATGGCGCTCCTGCGTCCGCGGTGTTATCTAGCCCAAATGGCTTCACTCCTCGGTAAATTCATCCTTCCGATCGCCGTCGGCGCGGTCGCACTGGTGCTGTTTCTCGGCCTCGTCAACATGACGCGCGGCGGCTCGCCCAACCTGTCGCAGAAGCTGATGCGCTGGCGGGTGATCCTTCAGTTCGTGGCGATCGTCATTGCCATGGCGACGATCTGGGCCATGGGACACTGAAAATGGGCGCTGAGACGGGACGCTGAGACGTCGAGACAAGGATATTGAGATTTCAGCATGGTGGTTCTGAATCGCATCTACACGCGGACCGGCGACGACGGCACGACGGCGCTCGGCAACGGCGAGCGCCGGCCGAAGTTTGATCTGCGCGTCTCCGCCTATGGAACCGTCGATGAGACCAACGCCGCGATCGGGGTGGTGCGGCTGCATCTGGCCGACGCGCTCGAGATCGATGCGATGCTCGGCCTGATCCAGAACGACCTGTTCGACCTCGGCGCGGATCTGGCGGTGCCGCAGCGCGAGGGCAAGGCGGAGCGGCTGCGCGTGGTGGCGAGCCAGGTCGATCGCCTGGAGCGCGACATCGACACGTTGAATGAGCGGCTCGCGCCGCTCACCTCGTTCGTGCTGCCCGGGGGAACTCCGGCAGCCGCGCATCTGCACGTCGCGCGCACCATTTGCCGCAGGGCGGAACGGATCATGGCGGAACTCGCTTCCCGACCGGACGAGCCGGTCAGCGAGGCTGCCATTCGTTATATGAACCGGTTGTCGGATTTCCTGTTCGTGGCCAGCCGCGCCGCAAACCGGAACGGGGCCGGCGACGTGTTGTGGGTGCCGGGGCAAAACCGTTAACCCGGCGGCGTGCGGGGTGGCGTTTTTTCGCCCCTCGCGCGTTGACCGGGGGGTAAGGGCGCTTTAGGTTCCGCGCCCGAAAGATCAACCCCGGACAATTTAGAGCGAAAGAGGATCGATGAAGGTTCTGGTGCCGGTCAAGCGGGTGGTCGACTACAACGTCAAGGTCCGCGTCAAGAGCGACGGATCGGGCGTTGAGCTCGCCAACGTCAAGATGTCGATGAATCCGTTCGACGAGATCGCCGTCGAGGAAGCGCTGCGGCTGAAGGAAGCCGGCAAGGCAACCGAGGTCGTTGTGGTCTCGATCGGGCCTGCGCAGGCCTCGGAGACCATCCGCACTGCGCTCGCGATGGGCGCGGACCGCGGCATCCTGGTCAAGGCCGAAGGCAATGTGGAACCGCTCGCGGTCGCCAAGATCCTCAAGGCCGTCGCTCAGGAAGAGCAGCCGGGACTGATTATCCTCGGCAAGCAGGCGATCGACGACGATTCGAACCAGACCGGCCAGATGCTGGCCGCGCTGCTCGGCTGGGCGCAGGCGACCTTCGCCTCCAAGCTCGAGGTCGAAGGAAGCGACTTCAAGGTCACCCGCGAGGTCGATGGCGGCCTGCAGACCGTGAAGCTCAAGGGGCCGGCGATCGTCACCACCGATCTCCGCCTCAACGAGCCGCGCTACGCGTCGCTGCCGAACATCATGAAGGCGAAGAAGAAGCCGATCGCCGAGAAGACCGCCGCCGACACCGGTGTCGATCTCACGCCGCGGCTCGAAGTGCTCAAGACCGCCGAGCCTGCGGGCCGCAAGGCCGGCGTCAAGGTGAAGGACGTCGCCGAGCTCGTTTCCAAACTCAAGACCGAGGCGGGGGTGCTCTGATGGCCACGCTGCTGATTGCCGAACACGACAATGCCGGGATCAAGGACGCGACCAACAAGGCGCTGACGGCGGCTGCCGCGCTCGGCGCCGACGTCGACGTGCTGGTCGCGGGCCAGGGCGCCAAGGGCGCGGCCGAGGCCGCCGCCAAGCTCGCCGGGGTCAAGAAGGTGCTGCTGGCCGACGATGCGGCCTACGCGCATGATCTCGCCGAGCCGCTCGCCGATCTCGTCGTCAAGCTCGCCGCGAACTACGACGCGGTCGTCGCGCCCGCGACCTCGCGCTTCAAGAACGTGATGCCGCGCATCGCTGCCCTGCTCGACGTGATGCAGGTGTCGGAGATCATCAAGGTCGTCGCGCCCGACACGTTCGAGCGGCCGATCTACGCCGGCAACGCGATCCAGACCGTGAAGTCGAAGGACGCCAAGAAGGTCATCACTGTCCGCACCTCGACCTTCGCCGCTGCGGGCGAGGGTGGCAGCGCGTCGGTGGAGAGCGTGGCGGCGGCCGGTGATCCGGCGCTGTCGAGCTTCGTCGGCGAGGAGGTCGCCAAGAGCGATCGTCCCGAGCTGACCTCGGCCAAGATCATCGTCTCCGGCGGCCGTGCGATGCAGAGCCGCGAGAACTTCGCCAAGTACATCGAGCCGCTCGCCGACAAGCTCGGCGCCGGCGTCGGCGCCTCGCGCGCCGCGGTGGACGCGGGCTACGCGCCGAACGACTGGCAGGTCGGCCAGACCGGCAAGGTGGTCGCTCCGGAACTCTACGTGGCGGTCGGCATTTCAGGCGCCATTCAGCATCTGGCCGGCATGAAGGACTCCAAGGTGATCGTCGCGATCAACAAGGATGAGGACGCGCCGATCTTCCAGGTCGCCGATTACGGCCTGGTAGCGGATCTTTACCAAGCGGTGCCGGAGCTGACGGACGCGCTCGGCAAGTAACGCGATGAACACCGGCCGCATGGGACCTTGGCGGCCGGTGTTCCTTCTTCAAGGGGTTGGACGGGCATCTGCAGTGCGCCGTCCCGGTGGATGACAACATGGCTCAGATCAACAAGCTCGGTGTGATCGGCGCAGGACAGATGGGCAACGGCATCGCGCATGTTGCCGCGCTGGCCGGTCTCGACGTGGTGCTCAACGACGTCACGGCCGATCGCTTGAAGTCGGGCATGGCCACCATCAACGGCAACCTGACCCGCCAGGTGGCGAAGAAGGTCATCACCGAGGAGGCTCGGGGCGATGCGCTCAAGCACATCTCACTGACCGAAACCCTGGATGGCCTCGCCGATTGCGACCTCGTCATCGAGACCGCGATCGAGAAGGAGGACGTCAAGCGCAAGATCTTCCACGATCTCTGCGCCGTCCTGAAGCCGGAAGCAATCATCGCCTCCAACACCTCGTCGATCTCGATCACGCGGCTCGCCGCCTGTACCGACCGGCCGGAGCGCTTCATCGGCATCCATTTCATGAACCCGGTTCCGCTGATGGAGCTGGTTGAGCTGATCCGCGGCATCGCCACCGACGACGCCACCTTCGAGGCCGCCAAGGAGTTCGTCGGACGGCTCGGCAAGCAGGTCGCCGTCTCCGAGGATTTCCCGGCCTTCATCGTCAACCGCGTGCTGCTGCCGATGATCAACGAGGCGATCTACACGCTGTACGAGGGCGTTGGGAACGTCGAGGCGATCGACGCGGCGATGAAGCTCGGCGCGCATCACCCGATGGGGCCGCTCGAGCTCGCCGATTTCATCGGCCTCGATACCTGTCTGTCGATCATGCAGGTGCTGCACGAGGGCCTCGCCGACTCCAAGTACCGGCCGTGTCCGCTGCTGGTGAAATATGTCGAGGCCGGCTGGCTCGGCCGCAAGACGCAGCGCGGCTTCTACGACTATCGCGGCCCCAAGCCGGTGCCGACCCGCTGAAACAATCCGAAACGATCGACACGCTTCGTTAAGGCTGATCGGCTACCGTTCAGCTCAGACGAGGTATATGCGTATGGATATGAGCTTGGTGGCTGCGGTCATGGCGCAGCAGGCGAGTGCGACCCAGCAGCAGGTTGCGACGTCGGTCTTGAAGCAGAATTTGGACGCGCAGAAGGACGCCGTCCTGACCCTGCTCGGCGGCGCCCAGCAGACGCTGTCGCTCGCCAATGTCGGCCCGGGTGTGGGCGGCAACCTCAATATCGCCGCCTGAGCGCGACGACTTCTTTTCCCTCATCCACGGTCATTCCGGGGCGATGCGGAGCATCGAACCCGGAATCCAGAGTTTGTCGGACTCATCTCGAGATTCCGGGTTCAGCCCTTAAGGGCTGCCCCGGAATGACGGCCGTGGTGATGGAACGACCTACAGCCCCGCCGCCGCCTTCGACGTCGCCGCCTGGATGAGCTTGAGCGCGTCGGCGCTGTCCCATTCGGCCGGTCCCGCGATGGTCGCGATCTCGCAGCCTTGGCCGTCGACCAGTACCGAGGTCGGCATGCCCAAGGCGCGACCGACCGCCTTCAGATCCTGGAACACTTTGGCTTTCGCGTCGCTGAAATAGGCGAGCTGCGTCAGCTTGGCGTCGGCGAGGAACGTCTTCGGCTTCTCCGGGTCGCGGGTGTCGATGTTGACCGCGACCACCTGGAAGGCGTCGCTGCCGAGCTTGGCCTGCAGGCCGTCCAGCGCCGGCATCTCCTTGCGGCAGGGCACGCACCAGGTCGCCCAGAGGTTCAACAGCACCGTCTTGCCGCGGAAATCCGACAGTTTCGCCGGCTTGCCCGAGGCATCCTCGAACGCGAGGTCCGGCAGCCGCAGCGGCGCCTTCGCGGCGGTCAGCGCCGCCACCTCACCCGTGATCAGCGGCGCCAGCCGCGCCGCGGTGTCGACCGCCGCCTGGCAGGCCTGGTCGCCGGCCGGCTTGCCCTTCAGGAGGCCCCCGAACGACACCGCCGCGATGCCGGTCACGGCAATCACGGCCACGGCGCCGGCGATCAGCACGGTTCGGCCGCGCGAGGCGGGGCGGGCAGGGGACGTCTCTGGCTTATCGTTTGTCATGTCGGGTCGGTTGCGGCTATCAGAGGCGCGAATTTCGGGGCATCAGACGGTGTGTCCCATCCAGACGCGGTCATCAAGGTTTAAGAGCGGCAGGCATGAGCAACAAGATGTGGGGCGGCCGGTTCACGGAACGTCCCGACGAGATCATGGAGGACATCAACGTCTCGATCGACGTCGATCGCCACCTCTACGCGCAGGACATCGCCGCGTCCAAGGCGCACGCCGCCATGCTCGCCGCCCAGGGCATCATCACGGCTGGTGATGCGAAAAATCTGGCTAAGGGTCTAGACACGATCCTGTCAGAGATCACCAAGGGTTCCTTCGAATTCAAGCGCGCGCTCGAAGACATCCATATGAACGTCGAGAGCCGGCTTTCCGAACTGATCGGCCCCGCCGCCGGCCGGCTGCACACCGCGCGCTCGCGCAACGACCAGGTCGCGACCGATTTCCGCCTGTTCGTCCGCGACACCATTGACGACATCGACGCGGCGCTGGCCGCCTACCAGCAGGCGCTCGCCACCCGTGCGCTCGAATTCGCCGGCACCGTCATGCCCGGCTTCACCCATCTGCAGACCGCCCAGCCGGTCACCTTCGGCCACCATCTGCTGGCCTATGTCGAGATGGCGGGCCGCGACCGTGGCCGCTTTCTCGACGCCCGCAAGCGCCTCAACGAATCCCCGCTGGGGGCGGCTGCGCTCGCCGGCACCTCGTTCCCGATCGACCGCCACGCCACGGCGGAGGCGCTCGGCTTCGACCGCCCGATGGCCAATTCGCTCGACGCCGTCTCCGACCGCGACTTCGTGCTGGAGACGCTCTCGGCCGCATCGATCTGCGCCGTGCATCTGTCGCGCTTCGCCGAGGAGATCGTGATCTGGACCTCGCCGCTGGTCGGCCTGATCAAGCTGTCGGACAAGTTCACCACCGGCTCCTCGATCATGCCGCAGAAGCGCAATCCGGACGCCGCCGAGCTCGTCCGCGCCAAGACCGGGCGCGTCATCGGCGCGCTCAACGGCCTCCTCATCGTCATGAAGGGCCTGCCGCTCGCCTATCAGAAGGACATGCAGGAGGATAAGCAGGGCGCGATGGAGGCGTTCGCCGCGCTGTCGCTCGCCATCCGCGCCATGACCGGCATGGCGCTCGACCTGGTGCCCGACGAAGCCCGCATGAAGGCCGCCGCCGGCGAGGGCTACGCCACCGCCACCGACCTCGCCGACTGGCTGGTGCGCACGCTGAAGATGCCGTTCCGCGAGGCTCATCACGTCACGGGCCGCATCGTCGCGCTGGCGTCGACGCAGGGCGTCGCGCTGCACGAGCTGCCGCTGAAGGCGATGCAGGAGGTCGAGCCCAAGATCACCGCCGACGTGCTCGGCGTGCTCTCGGTGGAATCCTCCGTGAAGAGCCGCACCAGCTTCGGCGGCACCGCGCCGAAGAACGTGGCCGCGCAGGCCAAGGCCTGGCTGAAGCGACTGGAAAAGCAGCGGAAGTAGGGCTCCCGTCCGAAATTTGATCGCCCTGGCGTGGCACTCCGGCACTCGTCAGGGCGGATCAACCTCTGTATGGTGCCGCCCGCATGGGGATTTCACACGTGAATAGCGCTCGCCGTCCAACCTCCGCCGCCCGGATCGTTCTCGTCCTGGGCGCCTCCGCGCTGCTGCTGGCCGCCTGCGGCCGCAAGGGCCCGTTGGACCTGCCCGCCAATTCCCCGCCGGCGCCCCAGCTCTCGGCTGCCCCGACCGATACCGCGACCGAGGCCGCCAACAAGCCCGGCCTGTTCAATTCCGGCTACGGCGCCGACGGCGCCCCGGCCGCCGCCCGCGGCCAGAAGAAATCCTTCGTCCTGGATCCGCTGCTGGACAGCAAATAAGCCTTCGGCTCGCGGGAGCAGTCTCCCTTCGCTACAGTCCCGCTCTCCATGATTTCGTCATTCCGGGGCATTCGCGCGCAGCGCGAATGAGCCCGGAATCCATAGCCACAGGCCGCTGCGGCGTGGCGAGCCGGCAACTCCGAGCGTGCCCCACACGGCATCCTGGGGTTATGGGTTCCGGGCTCGCGCTTCGCGCGCCCCGGAACGACATCGAATGCGATCGCCCGCGCCTGGATGCGCGGAGCTGCGGGACACCCTCCAGGGGAGGGTGGCAGCGCGGGTTTGACATTCCACCCCATTTCCCGGCAATTCGCCGCCACAATCACCCTTTTCGCAGCCCCGCGCGCGGATCAAACCCCATGAACCATTTCGACTACCGCGACGGCGTGCTGCACGCCGAGGCCGTCAATCTCGCCACACTCGCCGCCTCCGTCGGCACCCCGTTCTACTGCTACTCCACCGCCACGCTGGAGCGGCACTACCGCGTGTTCGCGGACGCCTTCGCCGGCCAGGACGTGCTGATCTGCTACGCGATGAAAGCCAATTCCAACCAGTCGGTGCTGCGCACGCTCGCCAAGTGTGGGGCCGGCGCCGACGTCGTCTCCGGCGGCGAATTGAAGCGCGCGCTGGCGGCCGGTATCCCGTCGCGGAAAATCGTGTTCTCCGGCGTCGGCAAGACCGAGGCCGAGCTGCGCGCCGCGCTCGCCGCCGACATCCACTGCCTCAACATCGAATCCGAGCCCGAGCTCGACCTGCTGGCGCGCCTCGCCGTGGAGACCGGCCACACCGCCCGCATCTCCATCCGCGTCAATCCGGACGTCGATGCCGGCACGCACGCCAAGATCTCGACCGGCAAGTCGGAGAACAAGTTCGGCATTCCGCTCGACCACGCCCGCCGCGTCTACGCCCGCGCCGCGAAGATGCCGGGCATCAAGGTCACCGGCGTCGACGTCCATATCGGCAGCCAGATCACCGATCTCGGCCCGATGGAGACCGCCTTCCGCATCCTCGCCGACTTCGTGCAGACCCTGCGCGCCGACGGCCACGACATCTCCCATGTCGATTTCGGCGGCGGCCTCGGCATCCCCTATCACCTGGACCGTACCGTGCCGCCGGAGCCCGCCGCCTACGCCGCGATGGTCAAGCGCGTGTCGCACAATCTCGGCTGCACGCTGATGTTCGAGCCCGGCCGCATGATCGTCGGCAATGCCGGCATCCTCATCGCCAAGGTGATCTATGTGAAGCACGGCGAGGCCAAGAACTTCGTCATCATCGACGCCGCGATGAACGATTTGATCCGCCCGACGCTCTACGAGGCGCATCACGACATCCTCCACGTCCAGCAGCCCGCGCCGAACGCGCCCGCCTTCGTGGCCGACGTCGTCGGCCCGGTCTGCGAAAGCGGCGACTACCTCGCCCTCGACCGCGCGCTGCCCGAGCCCAAGCCCGGCGACCTCCTCGCCATCATGACCGCCGGCGCCTATGGCGCCGTCCAGGCCTGCACCTACAACACCCGAGCGCTGGTGCCCGAGGTTCTGGTCAAGGGCGACCAGTCCGCCGTGATCCGCCCGCGCATCGAGGTCGAGCAACTGATCGCGATGGACACCCCGGCGCCGTGGCTGTGAGGGGCGCTATCGCCCCGACACCTTACCCGCGCTGTTGCGCTCGCCTGTCTCCACAACGTCATGCCCGGGCTTGTCCCGGGCATCCACGTCCATCCGAGCGCGCAGAGCGACGTGGATGGCCGGGACAAGCCCGGCCATGACGGAGTAACTGATAAGCAGGTCGTTCGGCGCACCAGCATAGATCGTCGTGACTGCCACGATCCTCCTGCCGAGTTGTTACTCACACTGCTTCGTAAGCCGCGATCCTCTCTATTTCAGGCGCGAGCGTGTCTTCCGCTGTTTCGAGATCGTATCGCGCCTGCATATTCACCCAGAATGCACCGCCGGTCTTGAAGAATTTGCCGAGCCGCAGCGCGGTGTCGGCCGTCACCGGTTTCTCTTCACGCGCAATGCGCTCGATCCGGGTGCGCGGTACGTTCAGCGCGGCGGCGACCGCATAGGGCGTGAGCTTGAGCGGAACGAGGAACTCCTCCCGCAGGATTTCACCGGGATGAACCGGCGGCAGCTTCTTCGCCATCTGCGTTCTCGCATGTCTGTGGCCACATCGGACTTGTTCCGGCGCTCGGGGGCAAGGCTGACGGCCGCAGCCTGGTTTGCTTATTGACCATGGTGATTTTAGTTTAACCCGGATCAGGCGCCTCCGCGAGATCGCGTTCCCTGGTCAGAATCCCGACCTGATCGGTCACACTGTTCTGCGAGGACCCCCACCCATGAGCATTCGCGTCGGCATCGTCGGGATCTCCGGTTTTGGCGGCGGCGAGGCGATGCGCCTGGTCGCGGGGCATCCCGCGTTCGAGCTGGTCTACGCCGCCGGCGAAGGCAGCGCCGGCCAGCGTCTGGCGGAGCGCTTCCCCGGCGTGCCCGCAAAACTCGCCGATCTCGTGATCGAGAAGTGGGACCCCACAGCGCTGCCGCCGCTCGACGTGCTGTTCGCTTCGCTCCCCACCGGCGCCTCGCGCGAGGCGCTGGCGCGCGTGCCGGGCCAGGTGAAGATCGTCGACATCGGCGGCGACCACCGCTACGCCGACGGCTGGACCTACGGCCTCGCCGACGTCTGGCCGAGCGAGATCGCGGGCAAGACGCGCATCGCCAATCCCGGCTGCTTCCCGGCGGCGGCGCTGACCCCGCTGGCGCCGCTGCTCGCCGAAAAACTGATCTCGCCCGACAACATCGTGATCGACGCCAAGACCGGCATCTCCGGCGCCGGCCGCGGCGGCGACAGTAAATTCGGCTACGCCGAGAGCAACGAGAACCTGATCCCCTACGGCCTGCTCAGGCACGTCCACATGCCCGAGATCGAAAGCACGATCGCGCGCCTCGGTGGCGGCAGCGCCACAGGCCTCGTGTTCACGCCGCATCTGGTGCCGATGACCCGCGGCATCCTCGCCACCATCTACGCCCGCGGCCGCGCCACCACGGCGCAATGCCTCGACGCCGCCCGCCGCTTCTATCGTGACAGCGCCTTCGTCCGCGTCACCGACACGCCGCCGCAGACCAAATGGGCCACCGGCTCCAACCTCGCCTTCGTCAGCTACGCCGCCGACCCCGACCGCAATTTGGTGATCGCGCTCGGCGTCGTCGACAATCTCGGCAAGGGCGCCGCCGGCCAGGCGGTGCAGAATGCGAATTTGATGTGCGGGCTACCGGAGACGGCGGGGCTGGAGGGGGCGCCGGTTTGGCCGTGAGGGCTTGCCGAGTCGATCTTCGTCGCTAGGATGATCGAGATCGGCATGTCGTCGACCCGGTGTGAAAGCGGTGACAGCCTCGCTTCGACCGCGCTCCGCCGGAGGCTCAGCGGGCGATCTCCTCGCCGGGAGTCCGGCACCCACAACGCTCGCGCGCGCTGGTGCGGGAGTTGCTGGAAGTTATCCGGCCGCCGTGATCTGTCTGCGCATCAATGGCGAGCAATTCATCAACTAGACACGCCGACGCCGTTGCTGGACTAACAGTTCATAATCGGTATGATTTGGCGTCGATCACCGTCACAGCAAGCACGTCTTGAGTTCGTTCTTCCGTCGGGAAACCTCGCGATCGTGTCCGATCAGCCAGCGTCATACAAATAGATCTGAATTGAAGGTATAACTTAGTAAATCAGCGCCGAAGCGAACTATGCGGAGGATCTTATGGTGAAGCGCGTCCTCGTACCAGTAGTAGTTAGTTTGTGGTCTGTCGGTCTGTGGTGTGCCGCCGTACTGGCTGACACGGGAGTTCCGAGTGGTGCAGTGGCGAATCCTCCCCAACCAACAATCGACTGGTTCGCCCGCGGCGCCTCTGCGCTAGCGATCTTAATCAGCATGGCGAGTTTCGTTTGGGGGCGAGTTGATAAGCATAACGATCGAAAAGCTGAAAAAGCAGCTAAAGATCCCGTAATAGATCTCGACGTAACTGGCTTCGCCGGTGGCCCATTGAATTATGAGCTGAGAATTGAAAATCGGGCCGATGTTTCGTTGGCCTTGCTAAGTATGTCGTGCACCGGTGGGGTTAGGCTGACTTCGGACGAGGGCCACGTTGGCTCCAAGGGTACCGCGATCGATTACAATGGCCAGAGGATTGATCCTCGCAAATCTGAGACATATGTCGGCGAGATCTATCCTCCAGCCGGTGGCGGAGACGTAGACTTTGTAGTCCGAACACGGGTCAACGAACATCAACCCAGGGTCCACGAAGCCAGAATCAAGCGAAATTTAAGAGGCTGATTCCTTCTTGTTTCACGGTTCGCTGTGGCGTGGTGCCGGCGCGAGATTCTAACCATGTTCAGCGCTGCCGGCCAGGCGGTGCAGAATGCCAACCTAGTCTGCGGCTCCCGGCAACCGCGGGATTGATCGGGGCGCCGGTTTGGCCGTGACGGCCCACTGGCTGTGGAAGCGAACTGGAGCCAGCGGCCGCCCTCGCCATCATCACCGCCGTTTAGGCGCCGGAGATACCATTCACCGAATGCAGAAGAGCCTAGAGCGCGCTTCTGATTAGAGTAATATGGCACCGGCAGCCAGCTTCCGGGGCGGGTGCAACCGATTATTGTCGTCGGGAATTCTTACGCGCCATCAGCGCCATGCCGCGGCGCAGCGCGATTTCGAACGAATTTCTTCGAAGCGAACTGAATTTCGAGTGGATTTCTTCGAAATGGCCTGTTAAACGGCGAAGGCCGCCCCGGCTGGAACCCGAGGCGGCCCTTTGGAAACTCGCGATCATCTTGGAGAAAATCGCTATGCCTATCGTAGTCCCCGCACTAGCCGATATCAACATCCCGCCGCACGTTAAAGTGACGACCACCGATAGCTTCGAATCGTTGATGTCGGAGATCGGACGCCGTTCGATGATGGGGTATGCCGGAGAAAGCTTCTTCGGCACCGCCTTTGTCCAGGGCTCCCGCCTCCAGTTCACCACTGCCATGCCGATCCAAAAGATGGTGGAAGTGAGCAAGGCCGACCGCTCGCGCAAGAAAGATAACGTGCGCGAGGTGACCGAGCACTCGAACAGGCCGCAGGAGTCGAGCCATGCCAAACAGGTGCGCAATTACCTGATGAACACTGCTTGCACCGGCGACAAATTCATTCTGCCAGCCTTCACCTTCAACTACGGCGTCGGCCTCGAAGATGATTCGCCGGTAGCCACGCTCATTCTGTTCGCCAATGGTAGCGACGGTACCAATGCATGGCCGGCTATCCTTCTGCTTCCGCAGGGGGCGAAGCTCGACACCACCGATGGCGCGCACCGCCGTTCTCAGATCGACGAGATCTTAACCAGCCCGAAGGTTGAAGAGCAAGCGAAAGAGGCGCTGAAGCGTAACGCCGTTGACGTCAAAATTGTATTTGAGAACAGCCGATCGGACAGTCATCAGGACTTCGCCGACTGCGGCAAGGCGAAGGCAATCCCGAAATCACTGGTGGCAACCTTCGATGTCCGCGATCTGCGCAACCAGCGCAGCCGCGAACTCGTGATGTCCCTGCCGTTCTTATCGAAGTACGTGGACGCCACTGCGTCGAACGTCAATCTGTCCGGGAAATCTCGGATGATTTGGTCGATGAGCGCGGTGCGAATGTTCATTGCCCACATTGTGGATCATCACTCGAATCAGGATCTAACAGAAGCAGCGAAGACCGCTGGCGCCGAGGATTTCTTCGCGGCGCTCGTCCGCCATCTGCCGCAACTGGCGGCGTTGGAGAAGGCCCGCAAGGACCCATCTTCCGACGTCACCACCGGATCCTTGCGCGACGTGAAGGGCGGTGACGTGGCGTTGCGCGGCATCGGTATGGCGATCTTCGCGCGGGCTTTCCTGTACTGCGTCGAGCACAACATGGACTTTGAAGTCATGGCCGCCGCGTTGGCTCGCCTTGATTGGCACTTGTTGAGCTGCGAGCGCAATGAATTGCCCGAAGGCCCAACGTTCGGCAGTGAAGTCATCAAGAATGCGCAACCGACATGGGCGCATCTTCTGGTTATCGGTGAATCGCGGTATCGCGTCAGCTCTTCTTCCGTGGACGCCGACACCGCATGGGACAAGATTTGTAGCCAAGTCTTACCGGTCACTACCAGCCAGAACGCGGCATAATTTTTTCAAGTGCCAGAAGACCTCGGCTTAAGGCCGAGGTCTTCATCTTACGTACTAGTTCAAGGGTGTCTGCATGTCGGGAGTTTAGTTGCAACTATAAGGTATACTGATGATCTTTTTCTCAGAGCGGTTCGGAATCGATGCGGCGGCGCTCGAAGCTCATGGCGCGCTCGATGTCTCGCTCGTAACGGACCTGCCATTTTTCATCGACCCCTTTCTACTCTTCAATAGCAAGAAGGCGATTTATCGCGCGCTGCACGAGAGCATCATCGCGTATCTGGTTTTTCTTCGCGACAAAGCGGCAGCGGGAGAAATCAGCGAGGCACTGCTCCGCGCGTGGTATTGCTTTCCGGAGGTCAAACAGACTTGGATAGGTTTCTCGGAGAAGGGGAACTCCGGCAGCGGCCTGGGCATCGACTTCGCGCGAGCGCTCCACGAGAACTTACACAAGCTCTTTCCGGAATTCGGCGAGGAGAGCGTGACAAAGGGAAGCCACCTAGAAAAGGTGTGCCTCATTCGAGAAGGGGTCGGTCGCGACAACATCAGTGATTTCGTCACCAATCTGATCAAGGATTTCCTTTGCAAATACACGGAGGAGTTAGCGCGGAAGCACCTGCCGGATGACCAGACGCGCGACGTTGCGATCAACAACTCGATTTTTAACTATGAGACGGAGACATGGGAGAGCAAGACATATCGCCTGCCATGGGCGGATGACGATTACGTTCTATTGTGTCCGAAAGATTTGCTAACTCGGGACGAGAACTGGATTAACAAACTGGATTTGGTGAGGCGGTTCGAAGAAATCCCACTCGCGATCCCCGATGGGCAGCTGCGTGGACTGGTCACCAATTATTTCGAGAAAGCTTTACCTCGGCATCCTCGCCGGCATCCGAATCAGAGGGAGCAGGCAGAAGCCGCGCGTCGCACGATCTTGCAGTTTCCGCAGCTCATCGATTATTACATAAAGGTTAAAGAACAGCGCGGCGCTGAAGCGACCAGTATCGCCAATGAAAAGGTCAGGCTCACGGAACAGCTTCTCGTCACGCAGCTCAAACACCTGCGCGAGTTGCTGCAGCAAAACACGGAGTTTTATCGTGTCCGCGGCACCACATACGATGAAGCGCACCAGCGAGTAGCCTATCTGAAGGACGTGATCGAAAACAAGGGAGGTCACCGGCTGTTTTACAGCGGCGGCGTGGCTATCCAGCGCGAATCCGATCTCCAAATCGCGTATCGTCTCGTCTGGCCTGGCTCTACGTCTGATGTGAGCACCGAAGTGAACGATGGTCGCGGACCGGCTGATTTCAAAATCTCCCGTGGCGCCACGGACAAGACGATCGTCGAGATGAAGCTCGCAAAAAACACGCAGTTGAAACGCAATCTCGAACGGCAAGTCGAAATCTACAAGAAAGCGAGTGATGCGGATAGTGCGATCAAAGTGATTATGTTCTTCACGGCCGAGGAGGAAGAGCGGGTTGCCGCAATTCTTGCGGACCTCGGGCTTTCGGACAACAAAGATATTGTTCTGATCGATGCAAGGAATGACAACAAGCCATCTGGATCGAAGGCGTAGCCCCCCAGCCCAGACTGGAGACGAAGCCGTGAAGGCCAGGGAGGCCAGCAGGAATTGCGTTGCCTGTCTATCTATCCGCATTGCACGACGACCAAATTCAGCATTATCGCCAGGCCCGAGAGTTGATGTACCGAGTCCCGTCGCCCGAAAATATTTCTTGCGCTTTATCCGAAATCGTGCTTTACTCTCCGCATCCCGTCCCGCTGAGGGGGCGCTTCGCGATCGTCACGGACGTCGGGTGCGGGATGCGGTGGGCGCATGGGGACGCAGCGCGGGCTTGCTCGCGCGGACGAACGATCCCGGTGCGACGAGGAAGTCGCGTGGTTCTGGCATCCCGGTGCTGATGCCAAGTGGGCGAGGACGTGTCGTCCGCGACGGGGCCAACAAGCCGGTCCCCGGGAAGAGCGCGTATAATTCGTAACACCATCGCGCAGGGAAGGCCGGGTGATCCCGGCTGAGCCTGTGGTTCTGCCGCGTGCTTATTTGTTGCACGCGGACCGCAGGTGCCAGTCGGCACCTGGCCTTCCCTGCGCCCTCTGTTTGGAGGAGGGCGGTACGTGTTGCAAAGCTCGGGCGGAAACCGCGCCGCGAGAATGGAGCCTCATGCCAGTACGGAGAGCGGTGACGTGACCGTCGGTGCTGTGCGCTGATGGCGTCGTCGAGGCGTATTGCGGCGCGGGCGGGGCTGCTGACCGTTACTTTTGTCCGACGCCCAGCAACATCAGGACCAAGAAACACGCGCCGAACACGAGCAAGCTCATAATCAGCCGCACGCGCGCCCTGTTGCCCTCCGCCGTCCAGAGGCCGGGAATGAAGAGAATGAGTGGGCCAAGCAACGACGTCAGCCAGATGCTGTTGTCGGGCCGTTCGTTCTGCAGCATGGCGAAGAACGAGTAGATCGCGACAACCACGGCGACGAGTGCTCCCAGGAAGCAGATCGGCGCGACTGCCACGAAGAGGAGGTTCATGATGCCTGGTCCGTTTGCGTTCGGGGTGAAGCGTGGGACCCAGCGTAGCCGCGATCGCCGGCTCCGACGAGCGGACCGACGGCGGGCTCCCGTGAATTTTCGGGAACCGCCCCGGTCACACTCCCGTGTGATCCCCCTGCGCAGGCGGGAAAGTCTTGGCACGGTGCGTGCCTCATGGATGCCTTTGTGGTAGGGTGAACATCCGGGCAACCTGGAGAGACTGTTGAGCGGCCTCACGAACGAGCCGGCCTCGCCGGCAAGCAGCACTCCCGATCGGCTTTCCAGCGATGCCCTCGCGCGGCTCAAGCTGGCGCAGGCGCTGAAGCGGGCGCGGTATGCCATCGCCTGGGAGCGCGGCTGGCCGCATCTCGCGCGGCTCTTGATGGTCATCGGCCTGTTCCTGATCGTGTCCTGGGCCGGATTGTGGCTCGGCCTGCCGTTCGCGGCGCGCATGATCGGCGTGTCGCTGTTCCTGTTGCTGCTGCTCGGCGCCGCCGTGCCGATCCTGAAGTATCGCTGGCCAAGCCGCGAGGAGGGGCTGTCGCGGCTCGATCGCGGCTCCGGCATCGCGCATCGTCCGGCCACCGCGCTCACGGATACGCTCACCACCAAGGATCCGATCGCGCAGGCGCTGTGGCAGGCGCAGCGCGAGCGCACGCTCGCCTCCGTCAAACGCATCCGCGCCGGCACGCCGCGGCCGCGGCTGTTGCTGCATGATCCCTGGGCGGTGCGCGCGCTGGTCGTCGTGCTCCTGGTCGCGACCTGGTTTGCCGCCGGCGACGAGCGGCCGATGCGCATCGCCTCCGCATTCGACTGGAACGGCGTGATGACGCCGGTCGCGATCCGCGTCGATGCCTGGGTCAAGCCGCCGCTCTATACCGCCAAGCCCCCGATCATCCTGTCCGCCGCCAACAAGGAAGGCGCAGTGCCGGCGAACGGCCCGATCGTGGTGCCCGCGGGCTCGACCCTGATCATCCGCTCCAGCGGCGGCACGCTCGACGTCATCACCGGCGGCGGCGTGACCGAGGCCGGAGCGAACGAGGTCGCCGCCGGCGAAGCCGCGCCGAAGGGCACCACCGAGAAGCACTATGTCGTCAAGTCCGACGGCACCGTGCATGTGCGCGCGCCGGCGGGCCAGCCGCAATGGGTGTTCGCGGCGACGCCGGACAAGCCGCCGGTCATCAGCATGGCCAAGGACCCCGAGCGCCAGGCGCGCGGCTCGCTGAAACTGTCCTACAAGATCGAGGATGATTACGGCGTCACCGAAGCCCGCGCCAAGGTCGCCGCGCGCGCCGCCGAGACCAAGCCGGACGCGCCCGCGGCGCGGCCGCTGTTCCAGCCGCCGGAGTTTCCGCTGGTGCTGCCGAACGCGCGCACCCGCAACGGTCTCGGCCAGACCGTCAAGGACCTGAGCGAGGACCCCTATGCCGGCGCCGACGTTACGCTGACCCTGACCGCCAAGGACGAGGCCGGCAATGAGGGCACCAGCGAGCCGTTCGAGACCAAGCTGCCGGAGCGGCTGTTCACAAAACCGCTGGCGCGGGCGCTGATCGAGCAGCGAAGGATTCTGGCGCTCGACGGCAACCGCAATGCCGACGTGTTCACCGCGCTCGATGCGCTGGCGATCGCCCCGGAAATGTTCACACCGGAGCCCGGCCAGTATCTCGGCCTGCGCTCGGTGACCCGCCAGCTCGAGGCCGCGCGCACCGACGATGCGCTGCGCGAGGTCGTCGCCAGCCTGTGGGCGCTCGCGCTGACGATCGAGGACGGCAACATCTCCGACGTCGACAAGGCGCTGCGCGCGGCGCAGGACGCGCTGAAGCAGGCGCTGGAGCGCGGCGCTAGCGACGAGGAGATCAAGAAGCTCGCCGAAGATTTGCGCAAGGCGATGGACAACTACATGCGCCAGCTCGCCGAGCAGCTGCGCAACAACCCGCAGATGGCGCAGCGGCCGCTCGACCAGAACACCAAGGTGCTGCGCCAGCAGGACCTGCAGAACATGATCGACCGCATGGAGCGGCTGTCGCGTCAGGGCGACAAGGAGGGCGCGCGCGAGCTGCTCGAGCAGCTGCAGCAGATGCTTGAGAATCTGCAGATGGCGCAGCCGGGCCAGGGCGGCGACCAGGACATGGAGCAGGCGCTCAACGAGCTCGGCGACATGATCCGCAAGCAGCAGCAGCTTCGCGACAAGACCTTCAAGCAGGGCCAGGACTCCCGGCGCAACCGCGGCAAGAATCAGCAGGGCGACCAGGACCCGAGCATGGGCGACCTGCAGCAGGATCAGCAGGCGCTGCGCGACCGGTTGAAGCAGTTGCAGGAGCAGCTCGCCAAGCGCGGCATGGGCCAGAAGGGCGAAAAGGGACAGAAGGGTCAGAAAGGCCAGAAGGGGCAGCCCGGACAGCAGGGTGATCCCGGTGATCAAGGCGACCAGGGCGATGCCGGCGACGGTCTCGACGAGGCCGATGGCGCGATGGGCGATGCCGGCAGCCAGCTCGGCGACAGCAACGCCGACGGCGCGGTGGAGTCGCAGGGCAAGGCGCTGGATGCGCTGCGCAAGGGCGCGCAGAGCCTGGCCGAGGCGATGCAGCAGGGCGACGGCGACCAGCCGGGCGACGGCCCTGGTCAGCGCGCCGGCCGCCAGCAGGGCGCGCAGCAGACCGATCCGCTCGGCCGCCCGATGCATCCGGGACGCGACATCGACGATTTCTCGCAGAAGATTCCGGGCGAGATCGACGTCCAGCGCGTGAGGCGCATTCTGGAAGAACTGCGCCGCCGCCTCGGCGATCAGTCGCGGCCGCAGGTCGAGCTCGACTACATCGAGCGGCTGCTGAAGGACTATTAGAGCATGATCCGGAAAAGTGGAAACCGGTTTTCCGAAAAGATCATGCTCAAACAAAAAGATAAGATCATGATGCGTTTCCGTCGAAACGCATCATGATCTAGGTCGCGCGCGGGCCGCGGATGTCAGTAGCGCTTCTCGGACAGGATGCGCGCCGCGTGCTGCAGCTTCTCGACCGAGCGCTCGGTGTCGGTCAGCGCGCAGCAGCTGACCAGGGTGTCGATGATCGCGAGCTGCGCGACGCGGCTGCTCATCGCCTCCGGCCGGTAGCGCGTCTCGTTGGCGACGGTGTAGAGCAGCACCTCGCAATGCGCCGCCAGCGGCGACTTGCCGAGCCGGGTGATGCCGATGGTCCGTGCGCCCGCCGCCTGCGCCAGCTTGGTCGCCAGCACCGTCTCGACCGTGCTGCCGGAATGCGACACGGTGACGGTGGCGACCTCAGGGCCAGTCATGCCCGCGCTGACGGCCTGGACGTGGGAGTCGACGATGGCATTCGCGGCGAGGCCGAGCTGCAGCAGTCGATAGGAGAGATCCTGCGCCACCGGCGCCGAGCTGCCGATGCCGTAGATCTCGATCCGCCGCGCCTCGCGCAGCAGCTTCGCCGCCAGCGCCAGCGCGTCCATCGACAGCAGCCGCCGCGTCTCCTGCAGCGAGGCGGCATGGGCGGCGAAGATGTGGTCGGTGACCGCCGCCGGATCATCGCCGCGATGCAGATCCTCCTGGATCAGCCTGACCGGCTCGATCAGGTCCCGCGCCAGCATGATCTTGAGCTCCTGGAAGCCGCGCACGCCCACCCGCCGGCAGAACGACACGATCGTCCCCTCGCTGACCCCGCAGGCTTCCGCGACCTCGGTGATCGACATGTGGATGAACGGCTCCGGCCGGGCCAGCACCAGCTCCGCAATCTGCCGCGCCTTCGGCGGCAGCTCGTTCTGCAGCTCCCGCACGCGGGACAGGATGCCGGTCGCAGCCGGCCCGGAGCTGAAGGTGGAACCCGTCACGCAAGCCTCATGCGTTCGACTGAGAAAATCTCATCGTGAATCAGATCATAAATAAATATTTCACAGCGACGTCAAGTCGCACTGCTACCCCTTCGGCCGCTCCCAGGCGGAGGCCGTTGTCCGGCCGCCGCCGATGTCCTCTCCAGGATTTCAGAAGGCCGAAACATCATGACAACACGTCGCGACTTTCTCGCAGGCGCCACGGCGGCGGCGACCTTCGCCAGCATCCGCCAGGCATTGGCCATTCCGGCGCGGCGCCGGACCGGCACCATTCAGGACGTCAAGTACATCGTCATCCTGATGCAGGAGAACCGTTCCTTCGACCATTACTTCGGCACGCTGCGCGGCGTCCGCGGCTTCGGCGACCGTTTCCCGATCCCGCTGGAGAGCGGCAAGCCGGTCTGGTTCCAGTCCGACGGCACCCGCGAGATCCCGCCCTATCACCGCGACTCCACCACCTCCAACGCGCTGGTCGGCTACGGCACGCCGCATTCCTTCGGCGACAGCCAGGCGGCGTGGAATCAGGGCAAGATGGGCTATTGGGCGAAGTACAAGACGCCCTATGCGATGGGCTATTTCGGCCGCGACGATATCCCGTTCCAGTTCGCGCTCGCCGAGGCGTTCACGATCTGCGACGCCTACCACGCCTCGATCACCACCGGCACCGATCCCAACCGCATCGTGTTCTGGTCCGGCTCCAACTTCAATCCGGCGCTGCGCGCGCAGGGCATCAACTCCACCACCAACGATGCCGAGCCGAACAATCTGCGCTGCTGGCCGAACCCGCACAATTGGGTCGCGGGCCAGCCGCAGCCGCAGGCGAGCTACAAATATGTCGGCAGCGATTTCAACTGGGACACGCTGCCGGATCTCCTGAACAAGGCCGGCGTCAGCTGGCACATCTATCAGGACATGAACGACAACTGGACCGGCGCTATGCACGGCTGTCTCGCGTTCTCCAGCTTCCGCCACGCACAGCCGAACGATCCGAACTATGTGCACGGCCTGACCGGCGGTCCGGACTATCTCGACCGGCTGAAGGCCGACGTCATGGCCGGCACCCTGCCGCAGGTGTCCTGGATCCTGCCGACGCAGGCGAACTCCGAGCATCCCGGCGGCGGCAGCCCGACCCGCGCCGGCAATTTCACCGACCAGGTGCTAGAGGCGCTGACGGCCAACCCGGAGGTCTGGAGCCAGACCGTCTTCTTCCTGACCTTCGACGAGAACGACGGCTTCTTCGATCATCTGCCGGCGCCGGCCGTGCCGTCCTACGACATCAACGGCAGACTGATGGGCAAGGCGACCCTGCCGCTCGACGGCGAGTATTTCTCCAACACCGTCGGCAACGTCCTCACCGCGACCGATACGATCAGCGGCAACATCCGGCCCTGGGGCCTCTCCGCGCGCGTGCCGATGTATGTGGTGTCGCCGTGGAGCAAGGGCGGCTGGGTCAACTCGCAGGTGTTCGACCACACCTCGGTCGGCCGCTTCCTGGAGAAGCGCTTCGGCATCAAGGTCGAGGCCATCAGCCCGTGGCACCGCGCTGTTTCCGGCGATCTGACCTCCGCGTTCGATTTCGCCAGCCCGAACGATCCGCGCTTCCCGGAGCTGCCCGACCAGAGCAACTGGCAGGCCTCGGATGCGCACCAGAAGACCTTGCCGGCGCCCGTCGCTCCCGCGACGCCGCAGCCGCTGTTCCAGGAGACCGGCGCGCGCTACTCCCGCCCGCTGCCCTACATCCTGCACGCCACCGCGAAGGTCGATGCTGCCGCGGGCAAGGTGAAGCTGCTGTTTGCCAACACCGGCTTCGCCGGCGCCGTCTTCCATGTCTACGACAAGCGGCATCTCGATCTCATTCCGCGCCGCTACACCGTCGAGGCCGGCAAGATGCTGGATGACGAATGGAGCGTCGGCCCTGACGGGCTGTACGATCTCTGGGTGCTCGGCCCGAACGGCTTCCATCGTCACTTCAAGGGCGATGTCGGCAAGGTCAGGCAGGCACATGCGGCCAACCCCGAGATCTTCGTCGGCTACAACCTGTTCGAGGGCGGCCTGCACATGCAGCTGCGCAACGACGGCCAGGGCCGCGTGAATTTCGCGGTGAAGTCCAACGCGATCTATGGACCGCTGCAGGCCGTCACGGCGTCGGTGTCGGCCGCGCTGGAGCCGATGTGCCCGGGCTTCGGTCCGCGGCCCGACGTGCATCTGGTCGGCTTCGGCCCCGTCCCGGGCTTCCGTCCGGCGCCGGATTTCGATGCTCCGGGCTTCGGCTTCGGTGCGCCGAGCTTCTTCCCCGGCCCGAGCCATGGCGGCCCGTCGACCTCGTGGACCGTGAAGGCGTCGGCGCCCGGCCACCACGGCGAGCTGTACTGGCACCTGCGCAAGTCCGGCCTGTGGTACGACTTCGTCGTCACCAGCGACACCGACGACAGCTTCTACCGCCGCGTCGCCGGCCACATCGAGACCGGCCGTCCCTCGTTCAGCGATCCCGGCATGGCGCTCGCCGATCGGTTCTGATCGCGGTGTGCCTAATCAGTTGCGGAGGGCGCCCCTGGGCGCCCTCTCGCCATTCAGCCGCCGCCGAGATCGTGAATCAACGGCGACAGACTGCCCGGAGAGATATCGAGCGTCGCCAGCGTGATCGGCAGCTTGAAGCGACGCGGTCCCGCACTGCCGGGATTCAAGTAGACCACGCCATCGCGGGTCTCGATGCGGGCGCGATGCGAGTGGCCGAAGATGACCATGTCGATGCCCTCGGCAGCCGGATCGATTGTGAGATCATGGACGTCATGCACGACATGAAAGCGTCTGCCGCCAAGTTCGACGGTCTGGGTCGCAGGATAGGCCTTCGCCCATTCCTCGCTGTCGATGTTGCCGCGGATCGCGGTGACCGGTGCGATGGCGCGGAGATGATCGATGATCTCAGGACGGCCGATGTCGCCGGCGTGGATGATGTGATCGGCGCCGCCGAGGCGTTGCTTCGCTTCCGGGCGGAGCAGGCCGTGCGTGTCCGAGATGATGCCGATGCGCATGTCGGAAGCTCACCTGATGCGTTGAGCGCTTATGCGATGCTCAGGATTTCCAGCTCCTGGCCCGATGCTTCGATCACGTCGCCGACCGCCTTGCCCATCAGCAGCCGCGCGACCGGCGCGACGTGGGAGATCATGCCGAGCTTCGGGTCGGCTTCGTCCTCGCCGACGATTGCGTAGGTCTGCACGCGGCCGTCGCCGCGCCTGAACGTCACCGTGCTGCCGAACGCGATCGTCGCGGTGGAGGCGGGCGGTGGCATCACCTGCGCGGTGCGCAGCCGCGCCGAGAAATAGCGTGCATCGCGCAACGGCAGCGCCTGCTCACGCCGGCGCTCGTTGACGTCCTCGATCGCTTGCGCCGCCTCGTAGGCCGCCTGCGCCTGGCGCAATTGATCCTCGAGCGCCTTCAGCCCCGCCTCGGTGACGAGGTTCGGGTGCGGTGAGACCGGCCGGTCCGGCAGCATCGTCTCCGCAGCCGTCTCGGCGCTCTCTTCCTTGGTGAATGCAACGCTCACGCGGATCTCCTGCAGGCGCCGCCGGATGCGCAGCGCGTCGGGGAGAGATCATGCGGCGGAGACGAATTTCAAGCGGCCCGGTGAGCGCCATGCGCACGCGACGGCTCGCCCCTTGACAGGCGTCGACAACGCAGCTTGAATATACGAACTATAGTTCGCAATCCGAACCCTAGCAAGCTGAGAATGTCCGCCATCGAGACGGGCGTCAAGCAGGAAACGTCGGAGCCTCCCGTGGACGAGGAAACCAAGGCCGGGAAAAGCGTCGTGCAGTCGCTGGCCAAGGGCTTTCAGGTGCTGAATGCCTTCACCAGCGAGGAGCCCGAACTGGTGCTCGCCGACGTCGCGCGCCGCGCGGGGCTCGACAAGGGCACCACGTTCCGGCTGCTGAACACGCTCGTCATGCTCGGTTACGTCGAGAAGGTCGGAGACACGCGCCGCTTCCGCCTGACGCTGAAATGCCTCGACCTCGGCTTCAACGCGATCGCGCGATCCGAGCTGCGCGACCAGGCGCGGCCAATTCTCCGGAGTCTGGTCGGCGAGATGAACGAGGCCGCCTCGCTCGCGGTGCTCGACGGCAGCGACATCGTCTATGTCGAGCGCATCCAGGCCGGCCTCGTCCGGCTCGGCGTCGACGTCCGCATCGGCAGCCGCGCGCCGGTCTATTCCACCGCTGTCGGTCAGGCGCTGCTGGCGCTGCTGCCGGTGGAGACGCAGATCGAGGTGCTCGAGGCGCAGCCGCGCATCAAGCGCACGGAGACGACGATCACCGATCTCGACGCGCTGTTGCAGCGCCTGCGCCACGTCAAGACCGCCGGCTACGCACTCTCGAATCAGGAGAACGCGCCGGGGCTGTGCGTGCTCGCGGCTCCCGTCGTCGATCGCGACGGCGTTCCGCTCGCTGCGATCAGCGTCGCCGCGCCGACGATGCGCATCTCGGCCGAGGCGTTCGAGCGCATGGGCGTGGCGCCGCTGCTGCGCGCTGCCGCGCAGCTGTCGCGCGCGCTCGAAGCCATGGGCGGCGCCACCGCCACCGTTTCCAACCGATGACACCAGAACTCACGAGGAACCCGACATGAGCGTCATGACCAACTTCAAGGGGATCATCCCGGCGATCGCCGTCCCCTTCAACGCCGACCACTCGATCGACGAGGCGGAGCTGACGCGCTACGCGGCCTGGCTAGGCAAGCGCCGCGGCATCGTCGGCATCATGACCAATGGCCACACCGGCGAGGTGTTCAGCCTCACAGCCAGGGAGCGCGCGGAGGTCACGCGCATAGTCGCCAAGGCGCTCACCGGCATCTGCCCGACCATCTCCTCCGTCGTCTGCGAAGGCATCAAGGACGGCATCGAGCATGCGCTGATGGCCAAGGAGGCCGGCGCCGCCGCGCTCGATATCATGCCGCCACATCACTGGCTGCGCTTCGGCTTCAAGCGCGAGCATTGCCTTGATTACTTCAGCGCGATCGGCGAGGCGACGAGGCTGCCGTTGATCGTGCACGTCTATCCGGCCTGGACGCGCGCCTCGTTCTCGTCGGAGCTGCTCGCCGAGCTCGCCCGCCTCGATCACGTCCAGGCGTTCAAGATCGGCACCCGCGAGATGAACAAATACGCCCGCGACCTCAAGGCGATCCGCGCGGCGGCGCCGCACAAGGCGCTGCTCACCTGCCACGACGAATATCTGCTGGCCTCGATGGTGCAGGGCGTCGACGGCGCGCTGGTCGGCTTCGCCTCGCTGATACCGGACCTGATCCACGATCTGTTCACCGCCGTCACCGCCGGTGATCTCAAGCTCGCCATGAAGCTGCAAAGCATGATCGATCCGCTGAAGGACGCGGTGTATGGCGCGGGCGAGCCGACCGGCGAGGCCCATGGCCGCATGAAAGCCGCGATGCAGGTGGCAGGCGTCATTCGCGACGCCACCGTGCGTCCGCCGACGCATGCGCCGAGCGCCGATGAGATGGCCGCGATCCGCGCCGCGGTGGCCGCGGCCGGACTGACGGTGCAGGCTGCGGCCTGAGTTCGCGACGACGCGGCAGCCGGGCCTGACCCGGCTGCCGTGGCCAAATCAACGAACAAGATTCCGGGTGGACGCTCATGCTGATGATGGATGTCGAGACCGCACCCCGGCGCACTGCGCCGGACGACGTGCTGATCGCGATCGACCAGGTCTCGAAGACCTACGTCTCCGCCTCCGGCGCGGCGGTGCATGCGCTGAGCCGCATCTCCCTCGACATCAAGCCGGGCGAATTCGTCTGCGTCGTCGGCCCCTCCGGCTGCGGCAAGAGCACCTTGCTGCGTCTCCTCGCAGGTCTCGACAGCTACAGCGAGGGGCGCCTGCTGCTCGATGGCGAGAAGGTCGCCGGTCCCTCGCGCAAGGTCGGCGTCGTGTTCCAGGCCGCCAATTTGCTGCCGTGGATGACGGTGCGCGATAATGTCGAACTGCCCCTGCGCGTCGGCGGCCAGCATGCGCCAGCCGGCGAGCGCATCGAGCGCCTGCTCGCCGTCACCGGCCTCGGCGATTTCGGCGACAAATACCCTTACGAGCTGTCCGGCGGCATGCAGCAGCGCGCCGGCATCTGCCGCGCGCTCGCGCGGGATCCGGAAATCCTGCTGATGGACGAGCCGTTCGGCGCGCTGGATGCGCTGACGCGCGAGCGGCTGAACCTCGAACTGCAGCGGATCTGGCAGGAGAACCGCAAGACCATCCTGCTGATCACGCACTCGATCTCCGAGGCGATCTTCCTGGCTGACCGCGTCGTCGTGATGTCGGCACGCCCCGGCCGCATCCTCGCCGATCTTCACGTCCCGATCCCGCGGCCCCGGACGTTCGACGACATCGTGCTGCATCCGGACTACGCGCGGCTCGCCAAGGAGGTCCGCGGACTGCTCAATGCCCAGGAGCACGGCCATGACTGATCTCGCCAACATCGCCGCGCCCGCCATGACCCAGCACCCGCCCAAATCACGCCGCCGTCTCAGCCTGGGCTCGCCGATCGCGTGGATCGGTCTCGCCGTGCTGGTCCTGAGCTGGATCGCCGCCGTCAAGCTGCTGAACATCCCGTCCTACATCCTGCCGAAGCCCGAGGCCGTCATCCGTGCGTTGTGGTCCGGCCTTGCCGTCAGCCCGGCGAGCCCGCTCGGCTACTATCTGCCGCTATGGAGCACGCTGAGCAACGCCGCCGCTGGCTGCGCCATCGGTGTCGGTCTCGGCCTCGTGATCGGCTCGCTGATGGCCGAAGTCGAAGCCATCGAGCGCCTCGTGATGCCCTATGCCTTCGCACTGCAGAGCCTGCCGAAGGTGGCAATCGCGCCGCTGATCGTGATCTGGTTCGGTTTTGGCGACGGCTCGAAGATCGCGATCTCGGCGCTGCTGTCGTTCTTCCCGGTACTGATCAACAGCTTTACGGGCTTGCGCGCCGTCGAGCCGGAGCGGATCGACCTGATGCGCTCGCTGTCGGCCTCGCGCTTCGAGACCTATCGCATCGTCAAGCTGCCCAACGCCGCGCCCTTCATTTTCGCCGGCCTCGACATGGCGGTGGTGTACGCGCTGCTCGGCGCCATCGTCGCCGAGTTTCTCGGCGCGCAGCGTGGCATGGGCGTCGTGATCACCCAGGCGCAAGCGGTGTCGGATGTCGCCGGCGTGTTCGCCGCGCTGATCATCCTCGGTGTGCTCGGCATCGTACTGCACGGGATCGTGCGCTGGTGCGAGTCCAAGGTCGTGCATTGGGGTGCGAACAGAAAGAAATAAGAACGGGAGGAACGAACATGGTATCGCGCAGGTCATTCCTGAAGGGCAGCGCCGGCGCGGCGCTGCTGATGAGCAGTGTGCCGGCCGGTCTGATGGCGGCTGACGCCAAGAAGCTCCGCTTCGGCGTCGGGCTCAAGGCGCTCAACGCCACCGTCATCAATTGCGTGATCGGCGAAGCGCTCGGCTACAACGCGCAGGAAGGTTTTTCGCTCGACGTTCAGGCGCTCGGCACCAACGCCAATGTCCAGGTCGCGACCGATCGCGGCACCGTGGCGATCGGCGTGGGCGTGCCCTCGACGGCGCTGCCGCTGCTCGCCAAGGGCGAATGGAGCGGCGCCAAAATGTTCTATCAGTACACTTACCCCTACAAATGGGATATCGCCGTTCCGCCCGGTTCGGCGCTCAAGAGCTATACGGATCTGAAGGGCAGGAAGATCGGCGTCTCCGATTTCGGCGCCACCGAATATCCGGTGACCAAGAACGTGCTGAAGGCGCTCGGTCTCGATCCGGAGAAGGATGTGAGCTTCGTCGCCGTCGGCAACGGCACGCCGGCGGGCGTCGCCCTGCAGCGCGGCGTCATCGATGCGCTCGCCTATTTCGACACCGGCTTCGGCCAGATCGAGGCCGCCGGCATCGAGCTGGCCTATCTGCCACGACCGACCACCATCCCGATGGTCGGCGGCCAGTTCCTGATGGCGATGCCCACAACGTTCGAGAAGGATCGCGATCTCCTGATCGGCTTCGGCCGGTCGGTGTGCAAGGCCTCGCAGTTCCTGATCGCCAATCCCGCCGCCGGCGCCAGGGCGTTCCTCAAGCTCTATCCCGAGACGGCGCCGCGGGGCGCCAGCGAGGACGACGCGGTCAAGGCCGTGCTGCAGTCGATCAGCCGCCGCATCAAGCTCTATACGCCGCCCTATGCCGACACCAAGATGGGCGCGATCAACGAGCAGGAGTTCCGCACGGAAGCCGCGATGAACGGGCTCGACATCAAGGACTACAATGCGCTCTACACCAATGAGCTGATCGAGACGATCAACAATTTCGATGCGGTGAAGGTCAAGGCCGAGGCGGCTACGTACAAGGGATGACGGCAGAGCATCACGACAGCGGCTCCGGTGTTCGCCACGCGGTGGTGACCGGAACCAGTTCGGGCATCGGCCGCGCCATTGCCGAGCACCTGCTGGCCAGCGGCTGGCGCGTGACCGGGATCGATCGCGCGCCGTCGCCGTTCTCGCATGCGGGCTTCGCCGGCTTGCAGGCCGAGCTCGGCGACTCCCATGCGTTGGCTGCGCGACTTGCCGACATCGGCTCGGTGACCGCGCTCGTTCACGCCGCCGGCTACATGCGCGTTGGCCGGCTCGGCGAGCTCGCGCCCGACAATGGCGAGGGCATGTGGCGAGTCCATGTCGGCGCGGCCGAGGCGCTGGCCAATGCGCTGGCTCCCCACATGAGCGACGGCGGCCGCATCGTGCTGATCGGCAGCCGCACCGCCAATGGCGCCGCGGGACGCAGCCAATATGCCGCGACCAAGGCGGCGCTCACGGGCCTCGCGCGCTCCTGGGCGATCGAGCTGGCGCCGCGCCGCATCACCGTCAACGTCATCGCGCCGGCCGCCACCGACACGCCGTTCCTGCGCGATCCCGGCCGCGCCGGCACCGCGCCGGTGCTGCCGCCGATGGGCCGCTTCGTCGATCCCGCGGAAGTCGCCGCGCTGACCGCCTTCCTGCTGTCGGGCGAGGCAGGCGCCATCACCGGACAGAGCATCACCATCTGCGCAGGCGCTTCGCTCTAGGGGCAGCGCGCGACCACGACCAGGAGAAGACCCATGACCATCCGCATCGTCGACGTCCGCGAGGTGACGAAGCCGATCTCATCACCCATCCGCAACGCCTATATCGACTTCACCAAGATGACGTCGAGCCTGGTCGCGGTCATCACCAACGTGGAACGCAACGGGCGACCCGTCGTCGGCTACGGCTTCAACTCCAACGGCCGCTACGGCCAAGGTGGCCTGATCCGCGAGCGGTTTCGCGCACGCCTGCTGGAGGCCGATCCGGCCTCGCTGCTGGATGCGACCAGGGACAACATCGATCCCGACAAGGCCTGGGCGGCGATGATGAGCAACGAGAAGCCCGGCGGTCACGGCGAGCGCTCGGTCGCGGTCGGCACGCTCGACATGGCGATCTGGGACGCGGTCGCCAAGATCGCGGACAAGCCGCTGTTCCGCCTGCTCGCAGAGCGTCACGACCGCAAGGCCGATCCGCGCGTCTTCGTCTACGCCGCCGGCGGCTACTACTATCCCGGCAAGGATCTCTCGGCCCTGCGCCGCGAGATGCGCGGCTATCTCGAGCGCGGCTATAACGTCGTGAAGATGAAGATCGGCGGCGCGCCGATCGACGAGGACCGCCGGCGCATCGAAGCCGTGCTCGAGGAGATCGGCCCGAGCAATCAGCTCGCCGTCGACGCCAATGGCCGCTTCGACCTGGAGACGGCGATCGCCTACGCCAAGATGTTGAGTGACTACCAGCTGTTCTGGTACGAGGAGGCCGGCGATCCGCTCGACTATCATCTGCAGGCGACTCTGGCCGACTTCTATCCCGGCCCGATGGCCACCGGCGAGAACCTGTTCAGCCATCAGGACGCCCGCAACCTGATCCGCTATGGCGGCATGCGCCCGGACCGCGACTGGCTGCAGTTCGACTGCGCGCTGTCCTATGGCCTGTGCGAATATCTGCGCACGCTCGACGTGCTCAAGACCCACGGCTGGTCGCCGTCGCGCTGCATCCCGCATGGCGGCCACCAGATGTCGCTCAACATCGCCGCCGGCCTCGGCCTCGGCGGCAATGAGAGCTATCCCGACCTGTTCCAGCCCTATGGCGGCTTCCCCGACGGGGTGAAGGTGGTCGACGGCCACATCACCATGCCCGATCTCCCCGGCATCGGCTTCGAAGGCAAGTCGGATCTGTATGCGGAGATGCGCGCGCTGAGTGCATGAGGCGCGAATGTCGAGCAACAAACTCGGTGTCGTCCCGGACAAGCGCGCGGTACGCGTGCGCAGATCCGGACCCATATCCCCAGGGGGGAGGTTCGAGGCACGACGGCAGATCGATTTCGCCCAGCCACATCCGCCGCAGCGTATTGGTCCCGGGTCAGCGCCCGTCAACGCTGCGCGTTGCCGAGCTTGCCCGGGACGACACCCGATGTGAGACGCCTGCGAGGAACGTCCACTGAGTTCGTTGCTGCTGATACGCCCGACGGGCAATTTGCTCATGGCTCCCCTGTGCCAATTGCCCGTCGAGCCAGTTTGTCGCACGGCTCAAGCCTTGTGTCGTCGGGCAAATCACCTGCACATTTCCGCGCATCCCGCCTCACTCGGAAGGGGCGTTGCGCGCGATCGTCACGACACGCGAGGCGGGGATGCGATGGCCGCGAGAGCTCGCAGCATGTCTTCATCGATGTGCGGACGAACGGGCGCTTGCGGACGGTCAAGTCGCGTGGTCCTGGCCTCCCGACGCTGAGGTCAAGTGCGCGCTGCTGCGGAGAGCACGGCGTGGACGACGGTGGCCAACAAGCCGGCGCACCGGGGAGATCGCGAAGCAGCCGTCAACCCATCGCGCAGGGAATGCCGGAATGTCGGCTGAACCTGTGGTACCTGCCGCCTGCATTTCTTTCCGCAGGCGGGCCATGGGTGAGGCCTTCACCCGGCATTCCCTGCGCCCTCCGACTTTTGAGGGTGACGATGATCAGCACAGCTCGGGCATGAGATGCCGCGGGGATCGCCTGCGCGCGCCAAGACAAAGGTGTCGTCCCGGAGCAAGCCGCGACGTCGCGAAGCGACGGCGAGGCGCCGACCCGGGACCCATAGCCCAAGTGAGACGTGACTTGCGCGAGATGGAGGACCAGCGTGGTGTTTCAACGACCGCCGGTGATTATCGATCCCGGCGTTCGCCGGGATGACGGCGGAAAATGGGAGTGCAGCGCCTCACGCCTTCGCCGCCTTCGAGGCCAGTGCGTCGGCGACTGCGGTGCGGATGTCGGCGACCGAGAACGGCTTGGTGATCACGTCATGCGCGATGGCGCTGAGATTGGAGGCGCGCTCGCGCTGGTGGGCGAAGCCGGTCATCAAGAGGATCGTCAGATCGGGGAAATCGCGCGCCGCCGACAGCGCCAGCGCGATGCCGTCCATTACGGGCATCTGGATGTCGGTCAGCAGCAGGTCGAAGGCGCCGTTTTCGCGGGTGAGAATGTCGAGCGCCTCGGCGCCGTCCTGCGCCGTGACCGTCTCGTGGCCGTCCATCGCGATCGCGCGGGCGACCAGCGTCCGCATCGAATCCTCGTCGTCGGCGATCAGCACGCGCGACATGTCGTTTCGTCTCCGTCTCGTGGGCCCCGCGGGCGACCCACGAGACCGGAACCATCATGCACTGCCGGCGGCGAGATCGCGCCGATTGAAGAACCGTATATCGATATTGCGGCCTTCGGGAGGGGGCGAGGCCAAGCGCGACTTGAACGTCGTGCGTTCACCGGGTTTGAGCGCGGTCTGCTCGAGCAGCGCGTTCCAGGCATAAATCTCCATGCCCTGCGCGTCGCGCACACTGAACCGAAGCCGGGGCAGGTCTACGGCCTTTTTGGTCATGCTCACGATGGTGCCTTCGATCACCAGCACCGGCTTGCCGTCCACGGTCTCGGTCGCGATCTTCACGTCCTTGAAGGACAGCCCGCGGAGGTTCACATCGAGCCCGACGAGTCTGTAGAACGATGCCGTCTGCGGCAGCAGCCGGACGACGTCCGCCCGCCAGAAGACGAGCGCGATCGCGGCCGCCGCCATGGCGGCGGTGAGCGCTGGCAGTTTGAGCAGCTTCCTGCCCGGAAAATCCGGCAAGGACGGGCGCTTCAGATGTCTGGTAAGGCCGGCGAGGCGCGCGGGCCGGTCTTGCGGCTCGGCTTCGGCGGATGCATCGCTGGGCTCCTCCGCGGCGACATCCTCGGGCCAGCCGGCGGCGATCGGCGGGCTGTCAACCTCCGGCGGCTGTTCGTCGGGTTCCTCCCGGGCCAGGGCCTCCCATTCGTCGGCTGCATCGCGCGGCGCAGGGGCCGCGTCGGCCTCGGCCATCGCCGGCATCGGCGCAGGCGCCTCGACGGCGTCCTCGGGGCGGGCCAGCCAGACCTCCTTGCAACGGGCACAGCGCACGCTGCGGCCCGCCATACCCAGGGTTGCCACGTCGATGGCATAAGACGTCGTACAATGGGGGCAAACGATGAACATCGCGCCTGTTCTCCAAACGGCCATTGCCGCTTTGTTTCCGGCAGTTCGTGCTACAAGGACCCCCATGTGGACGAACTTCGGAACTCAATCGTACGAATGGTACATGGCAACCATTAACGAACCGGAAACCATAACGGGCGCTCAATCGGGCTATCGTACCACCGGGGTTGTGGCGCGCGGGTCGGTTCCGCACGCCGTCCGACGGAGCTGACGCTTTGGTTCGGTTCGAAAATGTTGGGCTGCGCTATGGACTGGGGCCGGAAATCCTCCGCGACCTCACTTTCCAGATTCCGGCCCATTCCTTTCAGTTTCTCACCGGCCCTTCGGGCGCCGGCAAGACGTCGCTGCTCAAGCTCCTGTTTCTGTCGCTGCGGCCGACCCGTGGGCTGGTCAACCTGTTCGGCTATGACATCTCGCTGCTCAGCAAGGAGGAAATCGCCGATCTGCGCAAGCGGATCGGCATCGTGCTGCAGGACTTCCGGCTGCTCGACCACATGACCACCTATGAAAACGTCGCGCTGCCCTTCCGCGTGATGGGGCGCGACGAGTCGAGCTATCGCAAGGAGGTCATCGATCTCCTCAAATGGGTCGGCCTCGGCGAGCGCATGGATGCGCTGCCGCCGATCCTGTCGGGCGGCGAGAAGCAGCGTGCGGCGATCGCGCGCGCCGTCATTTCGCGGCCGCAACTACTGCTCGCGGACGAGCCGACCGGCAACGTCGATCCGACGCTCGGACGCCGGCTGCTGCGGCTGTTCATCGAGTTGAACCGCTCGGGCACGGCGGTGATCATCGCAACCCACGACATCACGCTGATGGACCAGTACGAGGCCCGCCGGCTGGTGCTGCATCAGGGACGGCTGCACATCTATGAGTAGCGTAGACGATCGCGGCCTTCTGGTCGATCTCGGCGATGACCGCCCGCAGCTGCCGGCGCAGGCCCGCATCGTGTCCCCCATCGTGCCGCGTGCCTCGATCGCCGGCCGCGCCCTCGTTGCGGTGGTGGCGATCATGACCTTCCTGGCCTCGATCACCACCGGCGCGGTGCTGCTGGTCAGCGAGTCCGCGGCCGAATGGCAGTCGGAGGTGGCGAGCGAGATCACGGTGCAGGTGCGCCCGCGGACCGGCCGTGATCTGGAGCGCGACACGGCGCTGGTGACGGAAGCGATGCGGGCGCAGTCCGGCATCGTCGAGGTCAGGCCGTTCAGCAAGGACGAGTCGAGCAAGCTGCTGGAGCCGTGGCTCGGCAGCGGCCTGTCGTTCGACGAACTGCCGGTGCCGCGCGTCATCATCGCCCGGGTCCAGCCGGGCACGCCATTCGATCTCGGGGCGCTGCGCACACGGGTTGCGCAGGTCGTGCCGACCGCCAGCGTCGATGATCATCGCGCCTGGATCGAGCGGATGCGGTCGATGACCGGCGCCACGCTGTTCGCCGGCTTCGGCATCCTCCTGCTGGTGATCGCGGCGACCATCATCTCGGTGTCCTTCGCGACCCGCGGCGCCATGGCGGCGAACCGGCCGATCGTCGAGGTGCTGCATTTCGTCGGCGCGGGCGACCGCTACATCGCCAATCATTTCCTGCGTCATTTCCTTCAGCTCGGCCTAGAAGGCGGCGTGATCGGCGGCGGGTTGGCGATGCTCGGCTTCGGCTTCTCGGAGTCGATCGCAAACTGGTTCTCCGGCACGCCGGTCGGGGATCAGTTCGCCGCGCTGCTCGGAACGTTCTCGCTGCGGCCCATCGGTTATGTGGTGATCGCGCTGCAGGCGATCGTAATCGCGGCGGTGACGGGCTGGGCCGCGCGCCGCACCCTGTTCACGACATTGGCGAGCATCGATTGACGGTGGTCTGTCCCCAGCCGTTTGGTTGCGGATTTCACTCCGCCCGAAAACCGCCTAAAATCGTTTGCGTCGGGTGAGGCAGGACAGGGGTGAGCGGGGTCACGAACACGGGCACGGTCGTGCGCCAGGATGGCGGCGAGCGAACGTGATCGGGGGACCGGCGAAACCTGCCAGCGCTCCCGGACTTGAACGACGGGATCGCGCGACGGCATGGCGTCGCGCACCAGCAGCCAAGGACGATCCAGGCACGGCATGGGGCCAGAGACCGACGATAGCAGACGCAAGCTGCCGCTCTATGTGGTGGCGGGGCGCGCGCTTGCCGGCGCCGTGGCGACGCTGGGACTCGGTTTCTTCGTCGCCGCCGTCGGCTTCGTCGGCTTCCTGTCGCAGCTGCGCGGCGCCGAGATCAAGCCCGAGCGCAAGGCGGACGGCATCGTGGTCTTGACCGGCGGCTCGTCCCGCGTGTCGGACGCGGTGGAACTTCTCGCCGGTGGCTACGGCCGCAGGCTGCTGATCTCCGGCGTTCATCCGACCAATGATGCGAATGACATCACCAGGTCGCTGCCGGAGGCGCGGTCGTTCATCAATTGCTGCGTCGATCTCGACTATTCGGCGATCAATACCCGCAGCAACGCCGCCCAGACGCGGCGCTGGGCCGGCGAGCGCGGCTTCAAGTCGCTGATCGTGGTGACGTCGAACTATCACATGCCGCGCGCCATCGTGGAGCTGTCGCACGCGATGCCGAGCATGGATCTCATTCCCTATGCCGTCGTCGGCGAGAAATGGCGCGACGAGCCGTGGTGGACCAGCGCGCCGACGCTCAGGCTGCTGCTGTCCGAATATGCCAAATATGTCGCCGCAGAGGTGCGGCTGCGACTTGCCGATCTCGGTATCGATCTCGTGCCCGAGGCCGAGCCGCCGACGGGCTCGGTGCCGCGCCGGCCGGCGACGGCGCAAGCCAATTGAACTGGGTTTCTGATGGTCTCGATCTTCCTGCGTTCGCTCCTGTTCAACATCCTGTTCTATCCGAACTTCGTATTCTGGGCGCTGGTCGCGCTGCCGACGCTCGCGATGCCGCGCAAGGCGCTGCTGCGCGTGGCGAACTGGTGGGGCCAGAGCAACATCCTGTTGATGCGTGCCATCTGCAACATCCGCGTCGAGTATCGCGGCGTCGAGAAGATCCCGAAGGGGCCGCTGATCGTCGCCGCCAAGCACCAGTCGATGTGGGAGACGATCTCGCTGCTGCACTTCTTCGACGCGCCGTTCTTCGTGCTGAAGCGCGAGCTGCTGCGGATTCCCTTGTTCGGGCAGTATCTGCTCAAGGCGAACATGATCGCCATCGACCGCAGCTCCGGCGCCCGCGCCTTGAAGCAGGTGATGCGGCGGGCTGCGGAAGAGGTGAAGTATGGCCGGCAGTTCGTGATCTTTCCGGAGGGCACGCGGCGCCCGGCGGGCGCGCCGCCGGACTACAAGGGCGGCGTCGGCCTGATCTACACGGATTGCGGCGTGCCTTGCCTGCCGGTGGCGCTGAACTCGGGTCTGTTCTGGCCGCGCCGCACGTTCCTCCGCTATCCCGGCACGCTGGTGGTGGAGTTTCTCGATCCGCTGCCGCCGGGCCTGCCGCGCGACGAGTTCATGACGCGCCTCCAAACCATGATCGAGGAGGCGACCGGCCGTCTCGTCGCCGCGGGGCAGGCCGAGCAGGCGCAACTGTTCGGCCGCGTGCCGGCCGAAGTGCAGGCTTGATGCGCGTCACGCCGCGCCTCCGGACGGCAGATGCAGCGAGTGGCCGTCGTCGTGCAACATCGTCGCCAGCCGATGCAACTGCGTGTCGCGAAAACCCTGCGCTTCGATCGCGTGCACGGTCGAGATCACGTAGTCGCGATTGGCGCCGGATTGGCCGTGACCCTGGCGGACATGACGCAGCTGCTCCTGCAGCGACAGCCGGCCGGCATATTGCACATGGCCGCGATCGACCACGTAGACCAGCGCGCTCACCCGCTCGCGCGCGTCGCCTTCGAGCCATACAGAGCGTGTCACCTCGCGGTAGACCGAGGTCACCTGCTCGCGAGCCCGCAAATACGCGATCGTCTCGTCGCGTTTTGTTTCCGCAACCCGGAACGCAATCCCGCGACAGGCCCCGCCGCGATCCAGGCCGAGCACGAGCCCGGGTTTTTCGGGCGTGCCGCGATGGACGAAGGAGTAGACGCACAACGCGCGATGCTCGCCGATCAGCCGTGCCGGCACCTGCTCGACGAAGTCGAAACCGGGACGCCACATCAGCGAGCCATAGCCGAACACCCAGAGGTCACCTTGGGGAAGCTCGCGTGGGGAGAGGGTCATTGCGGACATGACAGCGGACGCCTAAGTGTGGGGCTCGCGAATTGTTAACTTATGTACACAATCCGTGATCGCGGAATCGCCAAAATTGCTGCCCAAAGGGTGTCCTGCATGTCTCGATTGCCACAAGCGCGCCGCAGGCGCCCGCTCTGGGGGCTCTTCATTGCCCCCGTCTTGCTCCTGATCGCCGCCGTCGGCTGGAGCGCCTTCTGGTTCTTCGCTGCTTCGCAGGTCGATGTCCAGGCCGACGCCTGGCGCGCGCGTGAGGCGAAGTCCGGCCGCGTCTATGATTGCGCCAAGCGCTCCGTCGCCGGCTTTCCGTTCCGCCTCGAGGTGCGCTGTTCGGATCCGAGCGTCGCGCTGTTCTCGCAGGCGGCGGGCACGCCGTTGATGAACGCCAAGCTCGACGAGATCCTGGTCGTCGCGCAGGTGTGGGACCCGAAGCGGGTCATCGCCGAGTTCAAGGGACCGGCAAAGATCGCCGATGGCCGCGGCCCGGATTCGTTCGTCGTCAATTGGCAGGTCGGCCAGGCCAGCGTCCGCGGCCTCCCCGGACCGCCGCAGCGTGCCGACCTCGTGTTCGAACAGCCGACCATCGATCGCATCGAGGGCAACGCCGCCGTACCCACAGCGCGTGCCGACCACGCCGAACTGCATGGCCGGCTGGCTGAGGGCACGCCGTCGGATCACCCGGTGCTGGAAACCGCGCTGCAGATTGCCAACGGCAGCATCCAGGGTGGCCATCCGCTGCTCGCCGAATCCTTCAACACGGACATCCAGGCCCGCGTCACCGGGCTGAAGGATTTCCGGCCCAAGCCCTGGCCGGAGCGGTTTCGCGAGATCCAGGCGGCGGGCGGTCATGTCGAGATCGTCCAGTCGCGCATCCAGCAGGGCGAACTACTCGCGGTCGCCTCGGGTACGCTGACCTTGACGGCGAACGGCAATATCGATGGCGAGGTGCAGATGACAGTGGCCGGGATCGAAAAGGTCATCCCGGCGCTCGGCCTCGACAAGATGCTCGACAATGGCGTGCCGCAGGGGACGCTCGACCGCGTCGCGCCCGGCGTGAAGTCGCAGGACGTCAACAATCTGTTGGGCGCGCTCGATCGCGCCATTCCCGGCCTCGGCAAGGTCGTCAAGCAGAACGCCAATGTCGGCGTCGCGTTCGGCATCAATGCGCTCGGCAAGGAAGCCACGCTCGAGGGACGCAAGGCGCGGACCTTCCCGCTGCGCTTCTCCGATGGCGTCGTCGTGCTCGGTCCGTTCAAGGTCGCCCGCGTTCCTCCGCTGTTCTGATCTCAGGGCTTCTTGAGCTGCGGCAGCGGCCGGCCGAAATCCGGCGCCGCCGAATCCTGGCCGATGTCGACGATGCCGCGGCGGATCGCCCGCGTGCGGGTGAAGTGGTCGAACAGCGCCTCGCCATCGCCGCGCCGGATCGCCCGCGTCAGCTTCGACAGATCCTCGGTAAAGGTGCCGAGCATATCGAGCACGGCGTCCTTGTTGCTCAGGAAAATGTCGCGCCACATCGTCGGGTCTGACGCGGCGATGCGGGTGAAGTCGCGGAAGCCGCCGGCGGAGAACTTGATCACCTCGGACTCCGTCACCTGGGCCAGCTCGTCGGCGGTGCCGACGATGGTGTAGGCGATCAGATGCGGCAGATGGCTGGTGATCGCGAGCACGCGGTCATGATGATCCGGCGTCATGATCTCGACCTTGGCGCCGAGCGCCGCCCAGAACGCGCGCAGATGATCGACCGCGCCGGCATCGACGCCGTCGGGCGGCGTCAGGATGCACCAGCGGTTGATGAACAGCTCGGCGAAGCCGGAGTCCGGTCCCGAATTCTCTGTGCCGGCGACCGGATGGGCCGGCACGAAATGAACGTGCGCGGGCAGATGCGGGGCCATGTCGCGGACGATCGCGCCCTTGACCGAGCCGACGTCGGAGACGATGGCGCCGGGCTTGAGATGCGGAGCGATCTCGGCGGCGACCGGACCGCAGGCCCCGACGGGAATGCAGAGGATGACGAGATCGGCATCCCTGACCGCTTCCGCATTGCTCGCGACCACATGATCGACGAGGCCGAGCTCGGCGACGCGCGCCCGCGTCTTCTCCGAGCGCGCCGTGGTGATGATCTCGCCGGCGACGCCTTGCAGCTTGGCCGCGCGCGCGATCGAGCCGCCGATCAGGCCGAAGCCGATCAGCGCCACACGTTCGAAATGCCCTGCGACGCTCACTTCGCCCCCATGAAGTCACGAAGCGCATCGATCACGAGACGGTTGGCTTCCTCGGTGCCGATCGTCATGCGCAAGGCGTTCGGCAGCTTGTAGTTGGCGACCGCGCGCAACACGAGGCCGCGCCGGGTCAGGAATTCGTCCGCCTCGACCGCGGTCTTGCCCTGTTCGGCCGGGAAGTGAATCAGGATGAAGTTGGTGACGCTCGGCGTCACCTTGAGCCCGAGCTTGCCGATCTCCTCGGTGAGCCGGTTGCGCCACGTCTCCGTGTGCGTCTTCGACATCTGCTGATGCGCGGTGTCCTCGATCGCCGCGACGGCCGCGAGCATCGCCGGCGCCGAGACGTTGAACGGCCCGCGAATGCGGTTGATGGCATCGACGATGTGGGCGGGTCCGAACATCCAGCCGACGCGCAGTGCCGCGAGGCCGTGGATCTTGGAGAAGGTGTGGGTCACCACCGTGTTCTCGGTGGTCGCCACCAGCTCGAGGCCGAACTCATAATCGTTGCGCGAGACGTAGTCGGCATAGGCGGCGTCGAGCACCAGCAGGACATGCGCGGGCAGGCCGGCGCGCAGCCGCCTGACCTCGTCGAACGGGATATAGGTGCCGGTCGGATTGTTCGGGTTGGCGAGCCAGACGAGCTTGGTGCGTGGCGTCACCGCGGCGAGGATCGCATCGACGTCGGTGCGGTACTCGGTCTCCGCGGCCACGACGTTCTTGGCGCCGCAGGCCATGGTGGCGATCGGATAGACGAGAAAGCCGTGCGCCGTGGAGATCGCCTCATCACCCTCGCGCAGGAACGTGTGCGCCAGGAGATTGAGGATCTCGTCGGAGCCGGCGCCGCAGACGATGCGGTCGGGATCGAGGCCGTAGGTGCGGCCGATCGCTTCGCGCAGCACCCGCGAGGTGCCTTCCGGATAGTCCTCCAGATGCGTGGCCGCGCTCTTGAAGGCCTCGATGGCCTTCGGCGAGGGGCCGAACGGGGTCTCGTTGGCCGACAGCTTGAACACCTTGCGGCCGGGCTCGGGCTTGGGGCTCTTGCCGGGCGTGTAGGGTGCGATGTCGAGAATGCCGGGGTTCGGCACGGGGCGGTTCATCATCAACTCCGGACAATCATCTCGGGCGCAAGGTTGGCCTCAGCTCGGAACCGTATAGCGTTTCGCATGGCCGCCGACGAGCGCCGCCGAGCGCACAGAGGCGCCCGCCGCGATCAGCGCGGCCTTGATGCTGTCGAGGTTCGACGGCGCCTCGATCGACACCAGCAGAGCGGCGCTGTCGAAGGCGGTATCGGGCACCGCGACGACGTCCGCAAGCGGCGACAGCGCCCGCGACACCTGCGCATTCCAGCCGGAGACGCGGATGCTCCAGGTCTCGACCTCCAGCACCAGTGCGTCGTCGGCGACGCGCGACACCGCGAACACCGGCAGCGCGGCCGGATGGTCGGCACGCTCGATGAAGGGTAGCCGCGCGATGATCTTCGGCGCGCCGACAGGCTCGAGCGTGATCCACCACGGCGTATGGCCCGAGGTCGTCGATACCAGCGCCAGATCACCCTTCGAGCGCGCCACTGCTTCAACCGCCGCCTGGGCGCTGAAATGGGCGACGTAGGGCACGACGAAGCCGAAATGGAACCTCGCGGAGTCGCGCATCGCGGACTCGCCGACGGAGACGTCGGCATGCACCGAGAACGGCGCCTGGACATAGGTGAAAGTCGAGACAATCACCCGCCAGATGCCCTCGACGGTGTCCAGCGGCAGGATGCCGCGATGGCGCTGCACCAGGCGGCGCATCATGTCGGCCTCGCGGGCCGGGCGGAACGCCGAGCCGACCTCCTGGGTCTTCTTGACCTTGATCAGCCGGTCGATGATGTCGGCCCGCTGCATCAGCAAGTGGTGCACCTGCTCGTCGATCGCGTCGATCTCCTTGCGCAGATCGGCGAGCGAGGGCGGTGCGGGCGGCGGGTTCGACATGTCCGGATCACTCTGCGCGGGGGGAACGAGTGCCGTTCTGTCCGATGCGCCGGGCCTGTGCAACAGCAAGTTTACCTTGTGCTGCCTAGGCTTGGCTGGTCTGCAGCCGTGGAAAGTCCGATTGGCGGTCAACCCCAGCTTGCCTTGACGAGGAGCGCCCGCGGGACTAGTTTCTGCTCGTTCCGTGGTCATTTGAGCCGGCCGGCTTGCAGCCACGTTAAAAAACTCGCTAAACAGGCCGGGGACGTTATCGATCCCGGCCGAACCCCAGTTCAGGCCGGGTTTTTCATGGCCTGATATGTCACGTGGTTCGGGAGCCCTTGCCGGAAGGCCGGGGTGAGAGACATGACAGGCCTGACGCCGAAATCCACCTCCGCGCTGCGCAGCGTTGCGCCGGAAGAGCGTTCGCACGAGGTCGACCATCCGAGCTCGCTGGTCGCGCAGTTCGGCGCCGACAAGCCGCTCAAGCTCGATTGCGGCGTCGACCTCTCGCCGTTCCAGATCGCCTACCAGACCTATGGCGAGCTCAACGCCGACAAGTCCAATGCCGTGCTGATCTGCCACGCGCTGACCGGCGACCAGCATGTCGCCAACCGCCATCCGATGACCGGCAAGCCCGGCTGGTGGGAGACCTTGGTCGGCCCCGGACGGCCACTCGATCCCGCGCGCTACTTCATCATCTGCTCGAACGTGATCGGCGGCTGCATGGGCTCGACCGGCCCGGCCTCGCTGAACCCGACGACCGGCAAGGTGTGGGGTCTCGACTTCCCGATCATCACCATTCCCGACATGGTGCGCGCGCAGGCGATGCTGATCGATCATCTCGGCATCGACACCCTGTTCGCCGTGGTCGGCGGCTCGATGGGTGGCATGCAGGCGCTGCAATGGACGGTGGCCTATCCTCACCGCGTGTTCGCGAATCTCGCGATCGCCTGCGCGACGCGGCATTCGGCGCAGAACATCGCCTTCCACGAGCTCGGCCGCCAGGCCGTGATGGCCGATCCGGAATGGGACCACGGCCGCTACGCCGACAAGGCCACGCATCCGCATCGCGGTCTCGCGGTGGCGCGGATGGCCGCGCACATCACCTATCTGTCGGACGCCGCGCTGCATCGCAAGTTCGGCCGCCGCATGCAGGACCGCGAGCTGCCGACGTTCTCGTTCGACGCCGATTTCCAGGTCGAGAGCTATCTGCGCTACCAGGGTTCGTCCTTCGTCGAGCGCTTCGATGCCAACTCCTATCTCTATCTGACGCGGGCGATGGACTATTTCGACATCGCCGCGGATCATGACGGTGTCCTCGCGGCGGCGTTCCGCGGCATCCAGACGCGGTTCTGCGTGGTGTCGTTCACCAGCGACTGGCTGTTTCCGACCTCGGAGTCGCGGGCGCTGGTGCATGCGCTCAACGCGTCCAGCGCGCGGGTGTCGTTCGCCGAGATCGAGACCGACAAGGGGCACGATGCGTTCCTGCTCGACGTGCCCGAGTTCTTCGAGATCGCCAGCGCGTTTCTCGATTCCGCCGGCAAGGCGCGCGGGTTGAAGCCCGCGAACGGAGGCTGAGCCATGAGCCTGCAAGGTGTGCTGCCGCTGGACGGCTTTTCCGGCGGCGAGGTGCTGGCCTATCGCCCCGATCATCTGTTGATCGCCGGCATGGTCGAGCGCGGCTCCAAGGTGCTCGACATCGGCTGCGGCGATGGCGACCTGCTGCAGCTCCTGGAGAGCCGCGGCATCGACGGCCGCGGCATCGAGCTGTCGCGCGAGGGCGTCAACCATTGCGTCGCCAAGGGGCTCGCGGTGGTGCAGGGCGATGCCGACACCGATCTCGTCGACTATCCCGACGACGCCTTCGACTACGTAATCTTGTCGCAGACCCTGCAGGCGACGCGCCGGCCGAAGGCCGTGCTCGAAAATCTGCTGCGCATCGGCCGCCGCGCCATCGTCACCTTCCCGAATTTCGGCTTCTGGCGGCTGCGCCTGCAACTGCTGGTCGGCGGCCACATGCCGCGCACCGACAATCTGCCCTTCACCTGGTACGACACGCCCAACATCCATTTCTGCACCATCAAGGACTTCGTCCAGCTCTGCGACGAGATCGGCGTGAAGATGGAGCGCGCGGTCGCGCTCGACAGCGACGGCCGTCCGCTGCGCGTCGCGATGCCCTGGTGGTTCTGGAACATGTTCGGCGAGCAGGGCGTGTTTCTGCTGAGCCGAGGGGAGCGGCGGTAGGGCGCCATCCGCTGCCCAGCATGCTGTAGACGTTTGTGTCCCGCTCTCTCAACCGTCATGGCGGGCTTGTCCCAGCCATCCACGTCGTGCGGCACCCTGAGAACCACGTGGATGCCCGGGACGGAGCCCGGGCATGACGAGTAACCCAATTGCGACATGGGACGGAGTGGGTGATGGTCGACCTCTCTCCACCGTCATGGCCGGGACTGCGCCCGGGCATGACGAGCAAATCAGTTGCCATATTGCTCGTGACAATGGCTCGTCGTAGTATCCCGCGATGGCGGGTGGCTACGTGTATTTCATGACCAATCGTCCCAATGGCACGATCTATGTCGGCGTGACCAGCAATCTTGTGCAACGCGTCTATCAGCATCGGTGTGGCCTGATCGACGGCTTCACCAAGCGATATGGCTTGAGGCGGCTGGTCTACTTCGAGATCTTCGACGATATCCAAAGCGCCATCCAGCGCGAGCACAACATCAAGCATTGGTCGCGCGCGTGGAAGGTTGGGCTGATCGTTGCAAGCAACCCCGACTGGAACGATCTCTACGATACGATCGTAATGTAGATCGCGGATGCGGAGCGACGTGGATGGCCGGGACAAGCCCGGCCATGACGAGCTTGGGGTTGGCGTTTTTCACTTTTCAAAGAGCCGATGTGGTTGAGACAAGGCATAAACCTCCCGCCGCGCATCCGCGCCCGGGCTCTGCATCAGTCGCCGCCTCTGGAAAACGCAGAGGCGCAGGGAAGGCCGGATGCTGGCCGCACCCATGGCCCGCCTGCGAGAAAAAATGCAGGCGGCAGGTACCACAGGTACGAGCCGGGAACACCCGGCCTTCCCTGCGCGATGGTTTGACGGCTGCTTCGCGTTCTCCCTGGTGCGCCGGGCTTTCTGGCCACCATCCCCACGAGAAGCGAAAGCTTCGCCGTGAGTTGACATCAGCGTCGGGATGTCAGGACCGCGCGACTTGACCGTGCGCATCGGAATTGTTCGTCCACGCGAGCGAACTCACGCGCAACCCGACACGCCCACCGCATCCCACCTCAGCGTTCGTGACGACCGCGATACGCCCCTCTTGCAGTGAGGCGGGACGGGCGAAAATCTGCGCCCGATTTGCCCGACGACGCAAGGGCTCGACGTTGCGACAAACTAACACGACGGGCAGTTGATGCATGAGATCCATGCGCAAACTGCCCGTCGTGCAATCAGGTGAGTCCACAGGTCTTGGCGCGTGTCACGAGGCCTACAGCAATCCGACCTTGTGCATCATGTCGCGGATCTGGGACGGGGTGGGGTCACCGATCGGCGGGCTCTGCGCGCCGGCCGTGGTCGCCGGCCCCCTTGCAACGGGGCTTGATCCGTTCAGCTTCCCGTTCGGCGCCTGCGGCGGGATCGCCGACGGCGCCGCGCCCTGTGTCAGTCCGAGCAGGCGGCGCAGCACGTCGAGCGACGGATCGGCAGAGGGTGCCGTGGTGACGCTGCTCTCGAGTCCGAGCGCGCGTATCGCGTTCGGCAGGCCCGCGCCCGAACGGTTGGGATCGCCGAACTGCAACGGCGTCGCCGTCTCCTTCAGGATCTGGAACAGCCGCTCCACACGCCGTGCGTCGCGGGTCGCGAACGGCCCCTTGAAGTCGGGATGATGCGCGAGCACCAGCGCAGCGAGGCCGGTGACGTGCGGCGTCGCCATCGAGGTGCCGTCCCAGGCGCCGAAGCCGTCCGACGGGAGCGAGGACACGATGCCGACGCCCGGCGCGCAGACATCGATCTCCGGGCCGAAGCAGGAGAACTTCGCCGGGAAATAGCCGTCGCTGCTGCGGAAGCCGTCGAGGGCCTGCTGGGCGTGGAAGCTGTCCTCGGGGAATTCGCCCCACTTGCCCATCGCGGCGACGGACAGGCAGTGCGGCGTCGAGCCGGGAAACTGCACCGGGCCCGATGAGTTGCCTGCGGCGACGATGCAGGCCAGGCCCAACTGCTTGGCGCGCAGGATGCGGTCCTCGATGATCTGCGACGGCTCGCCACCACCGAGACTCATATTGGCGACGTCGATGCCATGCTCCATGCAGTAGTCCAGCGCCTCGACGAGATCGCTGAAGCGGCCGCCTGGGAAGATCCGGCAGACGTGGATTTCGGCCGCCGGAGCGAAGCCGCGAATGCCGCCGCCGGATCCGACCGGACCACCGGCGATGATGCCGGCACAATGCGAGCCATGACCGATGGTGTCGACGGTCCAGGCGGCGGGATCGGTACCGACGATGCTCTTCCCGATGGAGACACCGTGCAGATTGCGGTGCGTCGGCGCCGTGCCGGAGTCGATGATCGCGATCTTGATGCCCGCACCATTATAGGTGAGGGGCAGACGATCGAGCCCCATGGCGCGCTGGCCCCAGCCCAGGATCTGCTGGCCGGGGAAGCCGTTCAGATAGGCGCCCAGCGTCTTAGCGGCGATGCGGTTCACGCTGTCGGGCACCAGTTGCGGACGCTCGAGCCAGAACGTCCAGTAATCCACGCGCGGCTTGATCAGGATGGAGCGGATGGTGTCGGGCGTTTCGCCCTGGATCCGGAGCGTGACGCGGCCGCTGCCGTCGGTGACGCCCTGGACCGGCCACACGCTGCCGAATACATACACTTCCGTCTCGGGCAGGGGACCGCTTTCGCCAATCACTTCGATCGTCGTCGAGAACCCGTCGGCAAGCGGAACGAGAACGCCGGGGTTCGGCAGCGCATGCGGCGCCGGCATCTGCGGCAGCGTCGGATCGAGCATGTAGGTGAGCGGCACGTCGCGCTCGACGGCAAGCCGCGCACCGGCCTGGCTCTTCAGCAACTCGGCCTTGTCGGGCGCCATGCGGGCGAGCACCATCGGACCGAGCGGCGCCTGTCCGGGGTCGGCGCTCTGAAACCCGAACAGCCGCGGCGGCTGGATCGTCTTCACGACGTCGATCTCGGGACTGCCCGTCAATTGCTGGACGATGAAGTCGGCGCTGAATGTGCCGAGCCCCATCTGCTGCCGCGGCGCCAGGATGTACTGCGCCCGCCGCTGCGCCACCGTCGCGACCGCCTGGCCCTTCGGTGGCGCAGCGTTGCCGCTGTCCGCTCGAGCCGTGGCTTGGGGGGCAGGGGACGCCTGGGGTGTCACCGCTGCCGCGGCTTGCGCCGGAGCAGCCGTGTCGGCGGCCGGCTGGTCGCCCGTTGCTGGCTGTGCTCCCGTTCCGTTGACGGCCATGGCCGCCAGATCCTTCTGATCGGAACTATCAGGTTTGTTTCGTGCGGCCATTTGGGGGCTCCCTCATCCTCGTCACATCGTCGGCGACGCAGCGGCGGTCAGCCGGCGTCAAAGGGTTTCAGCGGAGCATTCGGCTCCACCACGATCGTGCGGAAGGTCGATCGGAGATGATCGGCCTGGGTCTTGGTCATGGAGAGGATCACGACATCAGGCGCGACCTGCCCGACGCGCTTGACGCTCGGCTCGCTGCTCAGATGAGCGGCGAGCTGACCGGACTTCACGGGCTCGCCTTGGACGATGAATTCCTGCGGTGCGTTGGGATCCGCCATGTGTCGTTTCCTCCGTGTCAGGTCAGCGGCGGGCGGACGTTGCGTGCGCCCGCCGCTTCGCGCTTCGTCTCCCACGCGCCGATGCCGTGGGCTTCTGCTTCAGATCTGTCGCGCTAGTGCATCGTGCCGGCCTGGCCGTTGCTGAAGGTGCCGAGCGGCTGTCCGAAGGTGGGGGGGCGGTATCCGCCATAGCCGCCCTGTCCCATCTTCTTCAGCACGTTCCAGAAGCCCTGCAGCTCCATGTCGGTCGGCTGTGCGACAGGAGCCGCCTGTGGACCAGCGCTGAAGATGCCGAGGCTGTGGCCGACATCGAGGCCGGTCTGCACGCCCTGTCCGATCTTCTTCAGCACGCTCCAGAAGCTCTGCAGCTCCATGTCGGTCGGCTGTGCGGCAGGAGCCGCCTGTGGACCAGCGCTGAAGATGCCGAGCTTGTGGCCGACGTCGAGGCCGGTCTGCGCGCCCTGGGCGATCTTCTTGAGCACGCTCCAGAAGCCCTGCAGCTCCATGTCCGTCGGCTGCGACGGAGCGGTCGCCTGCGGGCCGGCGCTGAAGATGCCGAGGTTGTGGCCGACATTGAGACCGGTCTGGACGCCCTGTCCGATCTTCTTCAGCACGCTCCAGAAGCTCTGCAGCTCCATGTCGGTCGGCTGCGCGATGGGAGCCGCCTGCGGACCGGCGCTGAAGATGCCGAGGGTGTGGCCGACATTGAGGCCGGTCTGGACGCCCTGGCCGATCTTCTTGAGCACGCTCCAGAAGCCCTGCAGCTCCATGTCGGTCGGCTGCGCCGCAGCGGCCGCCTGCGGATCGGCGCTGAAGATGCCGAGCTTGTGGCCGACATCGAGACCGGTCTGCGCGCCCTGGGCGATCTTCTTCAGCACGCTCCAGAAGCTCTGCAGCTCCATGTCGGTCGGCTGCGCCACCGCTGCGGCCTGCGGATCGGCGCTGAAGATGCCGAGATTGTGGCCGACGTTGAGCCCGGTCTGGACGCCCTGGCCGATCTTCTTCAGCACGCTCCAGAAGCCCTGCAGTTCCATCTCGGACGGCTGTTCCGTGCCGGGTGCGACCGAGAACGGAAGGAACCCGCCGGCGATGCCGCCCGCAACGCTGCCGATGTTGCCGCCGGTCTTGCCGCCGATCACGCGTCCGATCACCTGGCCGGCGATCTTGCCGAGAACGGAGCCGAAAATGCCTTCGGGATTGAGCTGGCTGAAATCCTCAGTCTGCTGCTGCATGCCACTCATGGTGTGTCTCCTCGCTTGTTGCTTGAGCCCGAGCGGCGCGCTGATTCCGCTTCAGGAACCGATGATGCGCGACGTCGATCGAGACCGAGGGTGCGCGTTCAGGCGTGATGCAGGTGTCAAGCGGAGCGTGAATGTGGCGTCAAAATCAGTCGAGCGATGCGCAAGGTCTCACAGACTCTCACACGCGCATCATGCGCCTGATCTCGCGCTGCAGGCTTTCGGTTTCGCTCTCGGGCACCGCGCCGACCTGCCGGCGCAGGATGCTGCGGCAAAAGTCATACTGACGCAGCGCATCGGCCCGGCGGCCCTGCTGCGCGTAGCAGCGCATCAAGGTGCGGTGCACGTCCTCCTGCAGCGGATCTGCGGCGAGGACGCGCAGCGAAAAGCTCGTGGCGATCTCGACGTGCTCGCGGCCGCCGACATCCAGCAGGCCGGCGATGGCCCGTGTCGCCAAGATGCGCAATCGCTGGCGTTCGGCCGACAGCCAGGCTTCGAAGGCGCATGAGGTCGGACTGATGCCGTCGAGCAGCTCACCGCGGAACAGCGCGGCCGCGCGGGCCATCGACTCCAGATCATCCGATCGGAGGAGGTGTTCGAACTCCTGCACGTCGGTGCTGACAGCGTTGGCTGGGACGCGGAGGTCGTCGCGTTCCGTGGCGATGACGGCGCTGCATTGCGGCAGCATCCGCCGCAAGGTCAGCAGCGTCTGCCGCAGATTGGCGCGCGCATTGTCCCCGAAGCGTCCCTCCCAGAGGAGCGCCGCAAGCTTGCCGCGTGAAATGCCGTGCGGAGAGGTGAGGGCGAGATAGCCCAGCAGCGTCGCGGCCTTGCGGCTCGGGATGACGATCTCCTCGCCGGAGAGCTGCCGGATTTCGACACCGCCAAAGAGATTGATACGCAACAGGCCCATTGTCTCTCTCCTCTGAATGGTGACTCGCGTCGATCGGCCTCAGTCCATCAAGTTCGAGCGTCCTCGCGCGATAAGAATGAGCGGCTCTCGGACCAAGCGGGTTCGCACCGTGGTCGCCCAATGGCGAGCCGCCATGTTGATTGTCGTCGAAATGAGATTGGCAATGCAGTTATGTCTTGCTGCATCACGCTAGGTTCAATTTTTGATTGCATTGCGGCGGGCGGTTGCATCGCCCGTTCTTGCGGTGTGCACGCCACCATATTGAGGCTACACATAGACGCCCGCGCGCGGTGTGAGATGTGAGCTGGATTACACTTTGCAGCCCGGCGTCACGCCCGCATCCGTGTCGCAGGGGGACATGGCTAACTGACAGGATCGATCGCGATGAAATCCTTCCGCAAGGAACTCTGGTTCCAGACGCCCGGCCGGCGCGCCTTCATCAACATCACCGGAGATGTCGAGGCGGCCTTGAAGGAGAGCGGCGTGCGCGAGGGGCTGGTGCTGGTCAACGCCATGCACATCACCGCGTCGGTCTTCATCAATGACGATGAGAGCGGGCTGCATCACGACTACGAGCAGTGGCTCGAGAAGCTCGCGCCGCACGAGCCGGTCTCCGGTTATCGCCACAACCGCACCGGCGAGGACAATGCCGACGCGCACCTGAAGCGGCAGGTGATGGGTCGCGAGGTCGTGGTGGCGATCACGCAAGGCAAGCTCGACTTCGGGCCGTGGGAGCAGATCTTCTACGGCGAGTTCGACGGCGGCCGGCGCAAGCGGGCGCTGATCAAGATCATCGGGGAGTAGGGCGATGTCATCAGACCCGGTCGTCATTGCGAGGAGCGCAAGCGACGAAGCAATCCAGGGGCTACGCGTGAGGTCCTTCGGTGTGGCCCCTGGATCGCTTCGCTGCGCTCGCGATGACGGAGGGAGGGCGGCCGCGGCCTCCGCTGTCATGCGTGCGCCGGTGGGCATCCAGCACGCCGCAGCTTCTCGGGGGACCTACAGCAGGCGAGACTAGAACGGCTCGCATGCGGCATTTTCAGACTTTGTCCGGCATAGATACGTGTAAACCCGGCGGTCGCTTCCGGCCTCAATCGTGAAACTCTGCCCATCGATGGCAGTGATATCGCCGAATCTCTCGCCGCCTAAGCGGAGCTCATTGCCGCTGAGCATGTATTCTTCGCTCCAATCCCATGCGTCGTGTGCGTGATAGGTGAGGCCGTCGGCCACACCGTCAGGCCGGAAGCAGATCTTGTGGGACGCCTCCAATCTGGTGCGCTCCACTCCGTTCTTCGTGTCTGTCTTGTAGAGGTTGTATTCCCAACAAGCGCCGATGATCGTGGACGGCTCGGCTGCCTTGGCCGACACCGTCGATGTTGCGATGAGAGCGGCCGCTGCGAGCGCTAAATTGATTTTCGGCATTCATGCTCCCGATGACCGCGGATCGCGCGGCTCCCATCGCCCGGCCTCCACCAGCGCGATGAAACGCTCCACGGCCTCGTTGAACAGCGCCGGCTCCTCCAGGTTCAATACATGCCCCGACTTCGGAAAGACCGCCAGACCCGACGCCGGCAGGTGCCGCTTCAGGAATAGGCTCGGTTCGATGCAGGCGTCGTCCTCGTCGCCGCAGATGATCAGGGCTGGCGTGGTCACGCGGCGGATCGCGTCCGCCATCGTGTAGATCGAGGGCCTCGCGCCTTGGAAGCCGCGCATGGTGTTGGCCGAGCCTTTGGCGTCATGGCGGGCCAGGGCGGCGTAGAAGTCGGCGTGGCCGCGCGGGTCCTTGACCAGGAAGGGGATGCGGCCTGGGGCCTCGCGCGTGACCTTGGCGGTCTCGGCTGAGCCAAGCGTCTCGAACTGCTCGGCGGTGGCACGGCACTGCGCGCGGAAGGCGTCGAGCTGCGCGAGGTCCGAACCGGAGCCGACGCCGGCCAGCACCATCGAGCGGATGCGATCCGGCGCGTTCAGCGCCACCTGCAGCGACGAATAGGAGCCCATCGACAGCCCGACGAAGTGCGCGCTGTCGAGGCCGAGGTGATCGAGCACGGCCAGCGCGTCAGTATGGAAATGCACGTAGCTGTAGGCGTCGGGCGAGGCCGGCACGTCCGACGGCGTATAGCCGCGGGCGGAGTAGGCGATGCAGCGGTGGCGGCGCGCGAAGAAGCGCAGCTGTGGCTCCCAATTGGTGTGGTCGGCTGCGAACTCATGCAGGAAGAGCAGCGGCGTGCCGGCGCCGACCTCTTCGAAATACAGGCGAACGCCGTCTTTCGCCGTGGCGTAGGGCATCGTCAGCTCCTCCCGTGTCGCGTGCCCGATCATGACTGATCGCGCTGTGCGCGACAACGCAGCGCCTCCTCGTCCGATTTTGGTCGCACAATAAGCGCGGAATCACCCTCTCGTCGCCGCTTTTTCGCCATCCATGGTCATGGTTTCGTCACATCCCGACTTTTTACGGACCCCGCTGGCGGCTCGAACGGAGCCGGGCTGAGGACACGGGGGTGCAGGTCAGGGGGCCAAAGTCAGGTCCTCGGGGGAAGTAACAGAAGGAACGAGTATGGTTGTGTCTACCCTTCGCCGGTCGCTTCACGTCGTTGCGCTCACCATGGGAGCGGCTGTGATTGCCGCCACTGCAACACCGGCTCAAGCCCGTCCGCATCACGGCTCGGGGCATCACGCCCACCGCAGCTATGGCGGGCATCACTACACGAAACATCATCATCACCGTCGTACGGCCCGGATGTCGCGCTGGGAGCGCGGCGTGGCGAGGATGCAGGTCACCGGCGTCGCCGACGCGCAGGCCAGCCTGATGATGCCGGGAACGGCGTCCGAGGGCATGTCCGGCGGTTTCGGCGGCGGCAGCAGCGTCGTCTCGGCGGCGCGCAGCTACATCGGCGGCGGCAATCCGACGGGACGGCGCAGCCTGTGGTGCGCGCGCTTCATGAACATGGTGCTGGAGCGCACCGGCCATCGCGGCACCGGCTCGGACATGGCGCGCTCGTTCGCGAGCTATGGCCAGCGCGTCTCCGGCCCGCAGGTCGGCGCCATCGCCGTGATGAGCCGCCGCGGCGGCGGTCACGTCGGCGTCGTCTCGGGCGTCGACGCCCAGGGCAATCCGATCGTCATCTCCGGCAACAACGGCAACCGCGTCCGTGAGACGGCGGTCTCGCGTGGCCGCGTGTATGCGTATGTGATGCCGAACTGAGAGGTTCGGCAAGCCGGGTGAGGGCGGCACCGCCCGTGCGGCTGCCCCTCACCCCAACCCTCTCCCCGTAAGAACGGGGCGAGGGAGTACACCGCGACTCGGGGCGAGAGATTGGCTCCAACAATGTCGTCATTGCGAGCGTAGCGAAGCAATCCAGGGCCACGCTCACGGTCTGGATTGCTTCGTCGCCTGCGGCTCCTCGCAATGACGCGCGGAAAAATCTGAACTCACACCAGCCGCGGCTGCTCGACCGCGAGCTCATCGCCGACCGCGATGTCGCCGGCTTCGATGACCTCGGCGTAGATGCCGCATTCGTTGTTGCCGCGGGCCTGCATCAGCGCGGGCGGGATGTCGAGGTCGCGCGCGGCGGTGTCGGGGTCGACATTGACGGCGGCGCAGCGGGTGGTGGTCTTGACCACCTTCAGCCGCGCCGAACCGATCCGGATCATTTCGCCCAGCAGCGTGGCCTCGGACCACGCTGGCCAGCCGGTGACGTAGATGTTGGCGCGGAAGCGCAGCGGATGCACGGTCGCGCTGACCAGCTTTTCGATCTCGGTGACCGAGGCGAGGTTGATGATCGAGACCACCTTGCGCGCCAGATCCGTAAAGGCGTAGCCGCCGCCGGACAGCAGCCTGGCCGGGCCGCGCAGCTCATCGGCGAACTCGCGCGCGAAGAATGCCTCGATGGCGGCGCGGCCTTCGGTGCTTTCGAGATCGGATTGCGCGACGATCGCGCCCTCCTTGCGGATGGTGAGGATGTTGGTCGCGTCCTCGAAATGGGTCTTGAACCCCGCCAGGCGCTCGTTCCGCATCAGCATCAGATAGGCCGTCTTCGGCTTCCACACCGGCGCCCCCGGATCGAAGCCGGTCGGGCCGTTCTCCAACGCGTAGCGCCGGTCGGCCGGCAGGGTCTCGCCGACCCGCAAGGGCGCCGTCTGGAGCGGTTCCGGGGTAAGGCCCTTGACCGGGTAGCGGTACAGGCCGGTGATGCGCGCGGAAGGGATCTGGATCATGCCGCCTCATAGGAGATTCCTGACCTGCCGGCCAGGGCACACGAATTTGTGAAACGACCTCTTCCGTTTTCGGCAGGCCTTCCCACATTTCGTGTCAAGCCGGGCCACAGGCCGGCGACGTCACGGGTTGCGGCGTTGACGGACGTCAACGTGTGCCAATCGAAACCCAATGAAGATGCTGGAACCGTGCCTTCGGGGCGTCACAGCAGGCTGAGGGAAACATCATGAATATCGACAAATATACCGAGCGCGCGCGGGGCTTCATTCAATCGGCGCAGTCGCTGGCGGTGCGCGACGGACATCAGCAGTTCTCGCCGCTGCATCTTCTGAAGGTCCTGCTCGACGATGGCGAAGGCCTCGCAGGCGGTCTGATCGATCGCGCCGGCGGCAATTCGCGCGCGATCCTGAAAGCGACCGAAGACGCGCTGAACAAGATGCCGAAAGTGTCAGGCAGCGGCGCCGGGCAGATCTATCTCTCGCCCGAACTGGCGCGCGCTTTCGATGCCGCGGAGAAGGCGGCCGAGAAAGCCGGCGACAGCTTCGTCACGGTCGAGCGGCTGCTGCTCGGGCTTGCGCTCGACAAGAACAGCGAGACCGGAAGCATTCTCGCCAAGGGCGGCGTGACCGCACAGAACCTCAACGCCGCGATCGAGAGCTTGCGCAAGGGGCGCACGGCCGACTCGGCGACCGCCGAGAACGCCTATGATGCGCTGAAGAAATATGCCCGCGACCTGACCCAGGCGGCGCGCGACGGCAAGCTCGATCCGGTCATCGGGCGCGACGAGGAAATCCGCCGCACCATTCAAGTGCTGTCACGGCGCACCAAGAACAATCCCGTGCTGATCGGCGAGCCCGGCGTCGGCAAGACCGCGATCGTCGAGGGCCTCGCCCTGCGCATCGTCAATGGCGACGTGCCGGAGAGCCTCAAGGACAAGCGGCTGCTGTCGCTCGATCTGGGCGCGCTGATCGCCGGCGCCAAATATCGCGGCGAGTTCGAGGAGCGGCTGAAGGCCGTGCTGCAGGAGGTGACGGCGGCCGAAGGCACATTCGTGCTGTTCATCGACGAGATGCACACCCTGATCGGCGCCGGCAAGGCCGACGGCGCGATGGATGCGTCGAACCTCTTGAAGCCTGCGCTGGCGCGCGGCGAACTGCATTGCATCGGCGCGACCACGCTCGACGAGTACCAGAAGCATGTCGAGAAGGACGCCGCGCTCGCCCGCCGGTTCCAGCCGGTCTATGTCACCGAGCCCACCGTCGAGGACACGATCTCGATCCTGCGCGGCCTGAAGGACAAATACGAGCAGCATCACGGCGTGCGCATCACCGATAGCGCGCTGGTGGCCTCGGCCACCTTGTCGAACCGCTACATCACCGACCGCTTCCTCCCCGACAAGGCCATCGATTTGATGGACGAGGCGGCGGCGCGGCTGAAGATGCAGGTCGACTCGAAGCCCGAGGAGCTGGATTCGCTCGACCGCGAGATCATCCGGCTCAAGATCGAGCAGGAGGCGTTGAAGAAGGAGAACGATCTCGGCTCCAAGACAAGGCTGCAAACGCTGGAGAAGGAGCTCGCCGATCTCGAGGAGAAGTCGGCGTCGCTGACCGCGAAGTGGAGCGCCGAGAAGGACAAGCTGTCGAACGCGCAGAAGCTCAAGAGCGAGCTGGATGCCTTGCGCATCGAGCTCGCCAACGCGCAGCGCCGCGGCGAGTACCAGAAGGCGGGCGAGCTGGCCTATGGCCGCATCCCCGACCTCGAGAAGCGGCTGGCCGACATCGAGGCCAAGGAGACGAGCGGCGAGATGATGGAGGAGGCGGTCACCGCCAATCACATCGCGCAGGTGGTCTCGCGCTGGACCGGCGTGCCGGTCGACAAGATGCTCGAGGGCGAGAAGGACAAGCTCTTGCGGATGGAGGAGAGCCTCGCCAAGCGCGTCGTCGGCCAGTTCGAGGCCGTGCATGCGGTCGCGACCGCCGTCCGTCGCTCGCGCGCCGGCCTGCAGGATCCGCACCGGCCGATGGGCTCGTTCATGTTCTTAGGCCCGACCGGCGTCGGCAAGACCGAGCTGACGAAAGCGCTCGCCGGCTATCTGTTCGACGACGAGACCGCGATGGTCCGCCTCGACATGTCCGAGTACATGGAGAAGCACTCGGTGTCGCGGCTGATCGGCGCGCCTCCCGGCTATGTCGGCTATGACGAGGGCGGTGCGCTGACCGAGGCCGTGCGGCGCCGGCCGTATCAGGTCGTGCTGTTCGACGAGATCGAGAAGGCGCATCCGGATGTGTTCAACGTGCTCTTGCAGGTGCTCGACGACGGCCGCCTGACCGATGGCCAGGGCCGCACCGTCGACTTCCGCAACACGCTGATCATCATGACCTCGAACCTCGGCTCCGAGTTCCTGGTCAATCAGCCGGAGGGCGAGGATACGTCGGAGGTGCGCGAGCTGGTGATGGGCACGGTGCGGAGCCATTTCCGGCCCGAGTTCCTCAACCGCGTCGACGAGATCATCCTGTTCCACCGCCTGCAGAAGAGCGAGATGGGCCGGATCGTCGAGATCCAGTTCGCTCGTCTCCAGAAGCTCTTGGAGGATCGCAAGATCACGCTGTCGCTGGACGATGATGCCCGCGACTGGCTCGCCGCCAAGGGCTGGGATCCGGCCTATGGCGCGCGTCCGCTGAAGCGGGTGATCCAGCGCAGCGTGCAGGATCCGCTCGCCGAGATGATTCTCGCCGGCGACATCAAGGATGGTGACAAGGTCGCCATCTCCTCGGAAGGCAATGTGCTGACCTTCAACGGCCGCGCGCATCGCACCGCGGAGATCGCGACGTTCGAGGCTCCGATCCCGAAGCGCAAGCTGAACTGAGCCCGGCGATCGGCCGCACTCAGACGGCCAGCATTGAAACGGCAACGGCCCGCGCTCAGCGCGGGCCGTTTGCGTTCGGGGCCGACCGGGGAGCGAGGCTACCGGTTGACCTGGATCGGTCCGGCATCGGAGATGCGCGAGGCGCCGGCGCCGCGGGTGGTCATCATCTGGTCGACGCGGTCGCGCTCCTTTTCGAAGGAGGCCATGATCTGGCCTTCGAGCGAGCGGCCGCGCGGCAGCTTCACGCGCATCGGGTCGACGAAGCGGCCGTTGACCAGGATTTCGTAGTGCACGTGCGGGCCGGTCGACATGCCGGTCGAGCCGACGAAGCCGATCACCTGGCCCTGGCGCACGCGCTTGCCGGGCTCCATGCCCTTGGCGAACGCCGACAGATGGCCGTAGGCCGTCTCGTAGCCGTTGTTGTGCTTGATGCGGATATACTTGCCGTAGCCGCCTTCGGTGCCGACCTTCTCGAGCACGCCGTTGCCGGAGGCAAAGATGGGCGTGCCGTAGGCGGTGGCCCAGTCGACGCCGGTGTGCATCTTCACATAGCCGAGGATCGGGTGGCGGCGGCCGCCGAAGCCGGAGCGCATGATCGCGTTGTTGACGGGCTTGCGGACCAGGAACTTCTTCGCGCTCTTGCCGGTCTCGTCGTAATAGTCGACGACGCTGTCGTCGGGCGTCTGGAACCGGTAGTATTTCTTGGTCTCGCCGCCGACCGTGAGCGAGGCGAACAGCACCTCGGTCTTGTCGTTATTGCCCGGCTTGTCGTCGTCGTCGCCCGCATAGAACACGTCGAACGAGTCGCCCGGCTGCACCTTGCGCTGGAAGTCGACGTCGTAGGAATAGATCCGGATCATGTCCTCGATGACGGGCGCCGGCACCTTGTTGCGCATCGCCGTCTCGTAGATGCTCTGGTAGAGGCGGACGCCGGTGCCGTCATCCTCGTCGTCATTGGTATTGTCGGCGGTCTCGGTGACCGTATTCATGCTCTGCACGTCGACGGCGACGTAGCGGCCGAGGTCGGACAGCGCCGCGACGGCTTCGATCATGGTGTCGTTGGCGACGACGACGCGGACCGGCTGTAGGCGGGCGCCGGGGGCAGGGCTGGTCGGCGCCATCAGGATGCGCAGCTTCTCGCCTTCCTTCAGGCCGCCGTCACGGCCGCGGGCGCCGAGCTGAGCGGCGATCGCCTTGGCCTCGTCGGGCGTGGCGCCCTGGTCGCGCAGAATCGTCGCGACCGTATCGCCCTTTTTGACCAGATGGACGCGCTCGCCGAGCGGATTGCCGCCGGTGATCTGGTCCTTGGTCTTGGGCAGCAGGGTCACGTTTTCCGGAACCACCCGCGTCTCGAACCCGGCATAGGGGTCCGGCGCGCTGCCGTCGCTGGCATAGGACAGCTTGATGTCGCCACCTTGGACAGCGCCGGAGACATCGGCCGCGGCGTTGGCGAGCGAGGCATAGCGGACGCCGCCGGTGTTGCCGCGCCAGTTGGCCGCATCGCGCACGCGCATGACGATCTCGTCGAGCGCCACCGAGGCCGCGATCTTGGCCTTCGGCAGCACGGTCGCGAGGTCCTTGGTGACGAATGACACCTCGGCGTCGGGCTCGACCGCCTCGGGATTGTTGGGATCCTCGCCGGAGCCGGTCTTGTCGTTATCGGTGTCGCTGAGCAGGCGCTGCGCGTTGAACGGAGGAATCTTCGCCGACAGATCGCTCGTGGTCATCGAGAGGTTGCCGGAGATCCGTACATAGGGACGGACCCGGATCACCTCGCGCGTCCCCGCGCGGGTCACGGTGGAGATACGCACGACGTTGCGGGCGGCGGCCGCTTCGCTCGGCGGCGGCAGGCGATCGCTCTTGCGCAGGGTGGCGACGCGATCATTGGCGCCGAACGCGCCGCGCAACGCGCTCTCCACCCGTTCGGGCATGCGCGCGAAGGTCATCTCGCCGTCGAGCGACGCAAAAACGGCGCCGCCGATGAGAGCCGCGCCGCACAGACCCGTCAGAATCGTACCGGAAAACCATTGGACAGAGACGCGACGGCGATCGATCACCGCGGCTTCGGAGCCATCGACCGATAGCGGCGGCTCATGACCGAGATCGATCATGCCGACCTCGCGTCCATACCCCCCGCGTGACGTCCGATGGTTCAACCTCAGTCCCCCAAGTTCAAAGTCAGCACCGAGATCACTCAGCTGCCGGTTGGCGTAGCGTTAGCGTCTAAGACAAACGGCTCGGAATGATGGCGCGTCTCTGACGGTTCGAGGCTCTTGGGTGTCGAACCCTGCAAACCGCCAACCGCTGTTGTTCTTCAGGATCTCTCGATGTCGTCTCGGTCGTCTGAATCGGGCGAAGGGCTCGCCAATTCCTTGATCTGGATCATCCGTGAGCCGATGGCGCTCCCCGCTGGAGCCAAATCAGCTCAGGTCGATGCTTAACAAATCGTCGCAGGATTGTGGCCCAAGTGGGGCACGATGTCCGCAAGAAATCGGGCATCCGGGTGGCTACGGAAAAAATCACCCGATGCGACGATTTCATGAAATTCGTCGTTGACACCCCGATCGGCTCCCCCTATACACCCGATCACTGAGCGCGGCGCCGCTTCGGGACACACCGAGGCGAGCATTCGCGCCAATACTGCTCCTCACTTCGTTGAGTGGTGCACAACCGGTAGAACCCGGTTGCCCATCGCCGTCGAATAAGGTTGCGGAACCCCTCCAAGAGAGGGTGGGACTGAGGTCCCGGGCTGTTTGACAAGTGAAGATGAAGAAAGAGAAACGTGGACGGCGGAGTCCTTGCGGGTCTCGGGATTGAGAGCTTCGGCTTTTGGTTCTGAGATCGGACGAGAAGACTTCGGCGGACAATGTTTCAAAGGTAACACCATGGTCTTTGCGCTGTGAAGCGCGGGACTGATTGGTGGGACCTCGTCAAACGTTGTGATCAGCCGGTTCAAAGCTTCAAGTTCAACTTGAGAGTTTGATCCTGGCTCAGAGCGAACGCTGGCGGCAGGCTTAACACATGCAAGTCGAGCGGGCATAGCAATATGTCAGCGGCAGACGGGTGAGTAACGCGTGGGAACGTACCTTTTGGTTCGGAACAACACAGGGAAACTTGTGCTAATACCGGATAAGCCCTTACGGGGAAAGATTTATCGCCGAAAGATCGGCCCGCGTCTGATTAGCTAGTTGGTGGGGTAATGGCCCACCAAGGCGACGATCAGTAGCTGGTCTGAGAGGATGATCAGCCACATTGGGACTGAGACACGGCCCAAACTCCTACGGGAGGCAGCAGTGGGGAATATTGGACAATGGGCGCAAGCCTGATCCAGCCATGCCGCGTGAGTGATGAAGGCCCTAGGGTTGTAAAGCTCTTTTGTGCGGGAAGATAATGACGGTACCGCAAGAATAAGCCCCGGCTAACTTCGTGCCAGCAGCCGCGGTAATACGAAGGGGGCTAGCGTTGCTCGGAATCACTGGGCGTAAAGGGTGCGTAGGCGGGTCTTTAAGTCAGGGGTGAAATCCTGGAGCTCAACTCCAGAACTGCCTTTGATACTGAAGATCTTGAGTTCGGGAGAGGTGAGTGGAACTGCGAGTGTAGAGGTGAAATTCGTAGATATTCGCAAGAACACCAGTGGCGAAGGCGGCTCACTGGCCCGATACTGACGCTGAGGCACGAAAGCGTGGGGAGCAAACAGGATTAGATACCCTGGTAGTCCACGCCGTAAACGATGAATGCCAGCCGTTAGTGGGTTTACTCACTAGTGGCGCAGCTAACGCTTTAAGCATTCCGCCTGGGGAGTACGGTCGCAAGATTAAAACTCAAAGGAATTGACGGGGGCCCGCACAAGCGGTGGAGCATGTGGTTTAATTCGACGCAACGCGCAGAACCTTACCAGCCCTTGACATGTTTGGGACCGGTCGCAGAGACGTGACCTTCTCTTCGGAGCCCGAAACACAGGTGCTGCATGGCTGTCGTCAGCTCGTGTCGTGAGATGTTGGGTTAAGTCCCGCAACGAGCGCAACCCCCGTCCTTAGTTGCTACCATTTAGTTGAGCACTCTAAGGAGACTGCCGGTGATAAGCCGCGAGGAAGGTGGGGATGACGTCAAGTCCTCATGGCCCTTACGGGCTGGGCTACACACGTGCTACAATGGCGGTGACAGTGGGAAGCTAAGGGGTGACCCTTCGCAAATCTCAAAAAGCCGTCTCAGTTCGGATTGGGCTCTGCAACTCGAGCCCATGAAGTTGGAATCGCTAGTAATCGTGGATCAGCACGCCACGGTGAATACGTTCCCGGGCCTTGTACACACCGCCCGTCACACCATGGGAGTTGGCTTTACCTGAAGGCGGTGCGCTAACCAGCAATGGAGGCAGCCGACCACGGTAGGGTCAGCGACTGGGGTGAAGTCGTAACAAGGTAGCCGTAGGGGAACCTGCGGCTGGATCACCTCCTTTCTAAGGATGGCTCTTCAGTCTGATCTTCGGATCACGATCTTCGGATCGCGCACTATCGAGCTGTTTTAGAAACATCAGGGGCCAACACGATCGCCAGATCGGGTTGAGTTCCATTGGCGGGATTTCGCCGTCTTCGTTTCTCTTTCTTCGCGGACGAACACGCTGCCTGGGGCTTGGCGCTGTGCATCATCATGGCGCTGAGAAGTGCCGGGTGGTTGACTTGATCCGAGCCTCTCAAGCGTTAGGGCTTGTAGCTCAGTTGGTTAGAGCGCGCGCTTGATAAGCGTGAGGTCGGAAGTTCAAGTCTTCCCAGGCCCACCACGCTTCGCCTTCGGCTACGCGTGGCGCAGCCTCGCTCTTCAATGAGCGAAGCGTGCCCGGCGAAGCCACTTGGCGAAGACGGGCAGTCGGTCAATCGTCTCGACGATCTAGCGCAAGCTTTCGTCTTTCCGAGTATGGGGCCTTAGCTCAGCTGGGAGAGCGCGTGCTTTGCAAGCATGAGGTCGTCGGTTCGATCCCGACAGGCTCCACCACGCTTCGCCCTTTGGGGCATCGCTTACGTGTTCAATTCGTCCGCGAGACAACATTTCGCATTGTCTGGTCCTCACCGGGACTTCAGGCAACTGCGTGTTATCTGACATCGTGAAGAGGAGATCGATCCGAGTAGGGTCGTGCAATGAAGGGCCACCGCGCAAGCGGTCCGCACTTCGACTTTGCACCGACGCCTTCACTATCTCCGGGTCATTTCGGCGCAAGCTGAACGCTGTGAAGCGGGCTGCTTGTTGTAAATGACTCTGTTCGCTGCGCTTGACCGCACGGCGATCGGTTCGATCTTAAGAAGCAAGCTGGTCTTTCTAATCAGTGTCCTGTGGCTTCCTGACGCTTGTCCTTCGGGGCAGGTGAGGGGCTGACAACATTCTGCCGAGTGTGTGGACATTGATAATGAGAGCAATCAAGTGCCTTAAGGGTGTTCGGTGGATGCCTTGGCGCTGAGAGGCGATGAAGGACGTGCTACGCTGCGATAAGCCGTGGGGAGCTGCGAAGAAGCTTTGATCCGCGGATTTCCGAATGGGGAAACCCACCTTCGATAGCCGGAACTCCAAGACCTTGGTTTTGGGGTTCAAACAGGAGACTGCGAAAGCAGGATGCTGGAGGATCTGAGGCCGTGAGGTCTTGGATTTCCGGTTATCAAGAGAAGGTATGAGACTTCTGAATACATAGGAGGTTTCAAGCGAACCCAGGGAACTGAAACATCTAAGTACCTGGAGGAAAGGACATCAACCGAGACTCCGCTAGTAGTGGCGAGCGAACGCGGACCAGGCCAGTCATGAATGTGAGCCAACCAGAACCTGTCAGGAAAGCAGGGCCTCAGAGGGTGATAGCCCCGTATGGGTAATGCGAACATTCATGCTCGAGTAAGGCGGGACACGTGCAATCCTGTCTGAACATGGGGGGACCACCCTCCAAGCCTAAGTACTCCTCAGCGACCGATAGTGAACCAGTACCGTGAGGGAAAGGTGAAAAGCACCCCGACGAGGGGAGTGAAATAGACCTGAAACCGGACACCTACAAACAGACGGAGCCCAAGATGCGTTCTGGGTGACGTCGTACCTTTTGTATTATGGGCCAGCGACTTAATTTAACGAGCAAGCTTAAGCCGATAGGCGTAGGCGTAGCGAAAGCGAGTCTGAATAGGGCGTCAAGTTCGTTGTATTAGACCCGAAACCTAGTGATCTAGCCATGAGCAGGTTGAAG